>NZ_JBKBPF010000140.1:0-500 GCF_046293315.1 Brevundimonas sp. | reverse complement strand
CAACTGCGGCGCGCTGCTTTCAGCGACGCTGCAGGCGCATGGGGCGCAGGGCACGCACCACCAGGTACTTGTTGTTGTCCAGGTGATGCTCCGACATGAGCTGGTTGCGCACAATGTGGCGCAGCGAGGTGGTGGGCTGGTAGGCTCGGCTCTCCACGTTGCGGTTCAGGAAGGAGTCCAGCATGAAGCTCTGCGTCCACGCGCGCGCGTCAAGCAGCAGCGCAGCGAGGCGCAGCGGCGGCAGCAGCCAGCGCCGCGTCGCACCTTGCCACACGCCTTGGCGCCAAACACGAAGCAGCGATGCGTGCTGAGGTGCTTAAAGTCCGAGTCCGCCTCGCGCCTGCGCCGCAGCCGCCGCAACCGCCGCCGCCACCGCCGCCGCCACCGCCGCCGCCACCGCAGCCGCCGCCACCGCAGCCGCCGCAGCCACCGCCGCCGCCACCGCAACAGCAGCCACGTCAAACATGCGCGACTGAGCGGCGGAGCAAGACCGCCGCACC
>NZ_JBKBPF010000139.1:0-500 GCF_046293315.1 Brevundimonas sp. | reverse complement strand
GGGGCGCGACCAGCACGGGAGCGTATGCAGGCGATCCTCGAACTTGCGCGCGCGATCGTCGCCGCGGAAGCCATTTTAGCGCGGCGGGATCGTATTCCAAATCTGATCAGGGCTCACAACGAACTTGTGGCGCTGGCGGGCCAGGCACCGCTCTACAACTTTGATCCCGGCTTGCTGGCGATGGAAATCGGCACCTTGCTCGCATCCGCTGCGCCCGCTAGCTAGCGCGCCCATGACCGAGCCGTACTACATTACCACCGCGATCAATTACCCGAATGGCCGCCCGCATATCGGACATGCCTACGAAGGTATTGCAACCGACGTCGTCGCACGATTTCAGCGTGCCCGTGGGCGCGATGTCCGGCTGGTGACCGGTACAGACGAGCATGGTCTCAAGATGGATCAGACTGCACGCAGGGCGGGACGTGCGACAATCGATCTGGCGACAGAGATGTCTACATATTTCCGTGAGATGTGCGCCAAACTTGCCATTGGTTATG
>NZ_JBKBPF010000138.1:239-504 GCF_046293315.1 Brevundimonas sp. | reverse complement strand
CCCGAGTCGAGACCCCGACCGTGATCGGCAGGTTGTCGATGAGCCGGGTGCTGCCCACGCGGGCGGCGACCAGGATCCGGCCGGTGGTGCCGGCGGGAACCTCTGCGGGCAGCGGGGTCAGGTCGGTGGCCACGATCTCGAGGTAGTCCACGTCGACCCCGGGCTCGTCAGCCAGCTCGGTGCGCGCGGCGGCCAGTGCCGGCCCGAGGCCCTCGTGGGCGGCCCCGCGAGCAGTCATCAGGCTCCGGCTCAGCACGGTCGCCCG
>NZ_JBKBPF010000138.1:0-229 GCF_046293315.1 Brevundimonas sp. | reverse complement strand
AGAGGTAGCGGTTCCGCGAGCTCAGCGCCAGGCCGTCGTCTTCCCGGACGGTCTCAGCCCCCACCACCTCGACGCCCAGGCAGAGGTCCGCCGCCATGCTCCGGATCAGGGCCAGCTGCTGGTAGTCCTTCTCGCCGAACACGGCGACGTCGGGTCGGACCAGCCCGAAGAGCTTGGCCACCACCGTGAGCACCCCCCGGAAGTGGGTGGGACGACTGGCGCCCTCGAG
>NZ_JBKBPF010000137.1:0-504 GCF_046293315.1 Brevundimonas sp. | reverse complement strand
GCTGCGACAATGGCGCCCATGTGGCTCGCTCTTGCGCGCGTTGTTGCGCGTGCTTGCGTGCGCGGCCCGGCAGCCGGACAAGACCGTACGCACCGACCCGGCCTACCAAGTGGCTGCCACCGCGTATGCCTTCCAGCTGCCCGTGCGTGCTGATGTGCTCATCGTGGCTGTGTTCCGACGGGATGTGGATCCTGCGGAGTTTGTGCGTGATCAACGGAACTTGGCGGGCCTGTCGCCCTCCTCCCGCTCCACCGTCACCCGCTACGCGCTCACTGCGCACGATGCGCTGCACCAGCGCCGCACGGCCCCCCCAGGCCCGCCTCGCACCTCCGTCATCGCTGCTGCTGCTGCCTCCGCTCCCGTCGGCACCGCCGCCGCCGCCGCCGCCGCCGGCGCTGCCGCCGCTGGCTCAGGCGCGGATGGCGGCGTCATGGGCGCTGGCATGACGAGCGCCGCGGCGGCGCAGTCGAGCGCTGCCGCTGCCGCCTTCCCGGAGCAGTGGCA
>NZ_JBKBPF010000136.1:0-504 GCF_046293315.1 Brevundimonas sp. | reverse complement strand
CTCGGCGAGTTCGTCGAGGTGGGCGCGTACATGTTTCTCCAGGACCTTCTGCATCGCGGCTGGCTCCACGGTGATCTGCTGGCCCGTCGCGTCGCTGCATGAGGCCGAGAGCTCGGCCGCCATCAGCGCCGCCGCGCGCGCGGGCCAGTTCACCCATGCGTCCCGTTCCTCGCGCGCCAGGCGGAACACCAGCGCCAGCGCGCGGGCCCGCTCGATCAACTCCCCCTTCAGCTTCTGGAGCCGGATGCGCCGTTCCTGCGCCTTCAGCACCTCGTTCGCCGTCTTCGCCTGCAGGAAGGTCGTGCCGCCGCCTACGGCTGGCACCGCCAGCCCCTGTTCGCGCAGCGTGTCGCCGACAGCGGCCACCGCCGCCTCGGGGACGGGCTTCAGCTTCGGCGCGGGCGTTCGCGGGGCTTTCGCGGCGCCTCTGGCGCCACGGTCCCCGCTCACCCTCGTCTTCGACGGGTCCGTCGTCTCGGCACGCCTGGCGTCGCTGGCGGCCGC
>NZ_JBKBPF010000135.1:0-505 GCF_046293315.1 Brevundimonas sp. | reverse complement strand
GGCCGCGGCGGCGCAGTGGTCGCGCACCGATGAAGTAGACGCAGGGGCCGTCCACGCTGTCGGCGCACATGCCGCCCAGCTCCGTGCGGAACTGGTGCCGGCAGTCCTGGTCGGGGGAGCGGGCGGGCGGCGCGGGCGCGGGGATGCGGCTGCGGTGCACGCCCACCAGCAGCGAGTAGTCCATGATGCCCATGCGCTGCAGCCACTCGGAGTCGCGCTGCAGCTGCGCCGTCAGCGCCAGGGCGCGCGAGGGCTTCAGCAGGATCTGCCGCCCACGCGCGCGGTGCGTGTGCGCGAGCGTGAGCGCGTGTGCGCCGCGCGCGACCCCACCACGCTGCCATCACCTTGTAGTGCAGGTCATTGTCCTTGTATGTGTACTTGATCTGGTGCTTGCGGCCCGGCCACGCGGGGCAGCCGCGATTGCGGCGCACCTCAAACTGCTCCAGGCAGTTGCGGCAGCATGCCGTGTCGCGCTGGCCATCGGCGGCGCCTGAGCGGTTCACCC
>NZ_JBKBPF010000134.1:0-503 GCF_046293315.1 Brevundimonas sp. | reverse complement strand
ACCTTCGTCGCCCCCCGGCCGCGTGCCGGAGCCTGCGCCGGTTGAGCTTGTATCATCGCTGTCATCACTGCCGCCACCACCGCCGCCGCCGCCGCCGCCACCGCCGCCGCCGCCGCTGCTGCTGCTGTCGCCATCGTTGTCGTCCCGGCCGCCGCCATCGCTGCCGCTGGCGGCGCTTTCGTGCCGCGCGCTGCCGCTGGTGGCGCTCTCTACTGTGGACAGCGCGGGGCCGCGACGCGCCGGTGCCGACGCCGCGCGCAGCGGCTTGTGCGAGGGTCGCGCTGCCGCCTTGGTTCGCGCGCTGGTGGGCGCGTGCGGGCCCGCGCCTGCGCTCACGTGCTGGTGCTGCTGCTGCTTCTGTGAAGTAGCCACAATCGGCGAGCGGGCAGGCTCAACAGCTGCAGCAGCGGTGCCAGCAGGATTGGCGGCGGCGAATAGCAAGGAAAACTCCTCCAACGCCCGCGCAGCGGAATAGTCTGCGATGGCGCGCGGGAAGTCGCTCG
>NZ_JBKBPF010000133.1:0-506 GCF_046293315.1 Brevundimonas sp. | reverse complement strand
CAGGAAGGTCTCGAAATTCGAGGCCAGCATGGTCGAGCCGGTGTTGACGCGACCGGCTGCTCCCTGGGCTGAGACGGCGGAGACCATGGTCAGACTTTCATGTCCACGCCCTGGGGCGAGAGGGTGAGTGGGGTCCAGCGGCCGGGCGGCGGCGCGGCGATGTCGGCGTCTGCGGCCACGCGGGCGGCGCCGGCGAAGGCGCGGTCCTGACGACGGTCAAAGCCGCGCCCGGACGAGGCGTCACGCTCGGCGAACTGGAGGGAGTCCTGGGACAGCTGGAAGCCGGCCTCCTGAAGCTGACGGCGCAGCTCATCGGCGCGGCCCCTAAGCTCGGTGGCGGCGGCCGGATTGTCGAAGGCCAGGCGCGCGGTCAGGGCGCCGTCGGCGCCGACCTCCATGCTGACGTCGACGCGGCCGAGATCGTCGGGCGTCAGCGCCATTTCAAAGCGGGTCGAGCGGCCGTCCAGCCGCTTCATGATCTGGGCGGCGATCATGGCGGTCGTTTC
>NZ_JBKBPF010000132.1:0-508 GCF_046293315.1 Brevundimonas sp. | reverse complement strand
ACCACCTCGGACGAGGAAACCCGCGCCCGCCGCGAACGCGAACAGCGCGATCACGAACGCGAACAACGCCGCTGCGAACAGCGACAGCGTCAGGGAAAAAGTTGCTGATACCTGTTCGGGGAGGGGGACCGCGTAGCGGTGGAGGGGGCGACTCGACGTCGGACGACAGCGCCGCCCCCTCCGTCTCGCCGCCTACGGCGTCGATCCACCTCCCCATAAAATGGGGAGGAGCAGGCGCATCCTAGAGCCGCCGTTCCATCGCATAGTTGTGGATCGCCACGCCCGCGACCTCGAAGTCGCGCCGCTCGACCACCGCATAGCCGCGCTTCAGGAAGACCCGCCGCGCCGCCTCGCTGGCCTCGCTGTCGCCCACCCGCAGCCGCCGGCCGGTGAGAATGCTGCTGCTGCTGCCGCGCCGCCACCGTTGTGCCGCCACCGCTGCGCCGCCGCCGCTGCGCTGCCGCCGCTGTCATCGCATTCGTGTCTGTCGCTGTCGCGCGCCGCTGAC
>NZ_JBKBPF010000131.1:0-514 GCF_046293315.1 Brevundimonas sp. | reverse complement strand
CAGCTCTGCACCACGCCGCGCAGTCAGCCACGTGGATGCGCGCGGGAGGTACGGGGCGGAGAGGCGCACCAATGAGAATGCACTTCCCCAGCTCCGCAAGGTAGCGGTCTGTGGGCGGCTCCAACACCGCCTCCACGTTGCGGTACTTGCGCACCAGCGCAGACTCTGACGAGCCAGCGGCACCAAACGCCGCACCACCACGCCCGGCGCGCTCAGCGCCTGCTTCCCTGCCGCCGCCGCCGCCGCCACCGCCGCCGCCACCACCACCACCACCACCACCACCACCACCACCACCACCACCACCACCACCGCCGCCGCCGCCGCCGCCGCCGCCACCGCCTCCACCACCGCCACCTTCCGCGGCCTCTGCGGCGTCAGCGGCTCGGTGTGCTCCAGGGGCGGCTAGGGATGGGGCGTGAAGCAGCACTGGCTGCGGCTGCACGGGCGACAGCTTCACCTGATCGATAAGCGTGACAGCTGCCAGCGAGGCGCGTGTCAGCAGCGGCAGTGCACC
>NZ_JBKBPF010000130.1:0-514 GCF_046293315.1 Brevundimonas sp. | reverse complement strand
CTGCAAGGCCGCCGACCTGGATCGCGCCCTGTTCCTGACCTACGCCATGGTCCTGCTGAACCAGGACGGCGACGCCATGGGCAAGGCCCGCGCCTATGCCCGCATGTACGGCGACCTGAACCGTGAAGCCGCCCTGCGCACCCTGCGCTTCTGGCGCGCCCGCCGCGGCGCCCAGGCGGCATAGCGCTTCTAATTCCTCCCCGTCCCGGGGAGGGTGGCTGAGGCCGTCAGGGCGAGGCCGGGTAGGGGCGGCAAGGCTGAGCATCCGCGCCTTAATCCTCCCCCGTTTACGGGGGAGGGGGACCATGCGCAGCATGGTGGTGGGGGCGGATACAAGCGCGGCGTCTACGGCTTGCCCCCTCCACCGCCTGCGGCGGTCCCCCTCCCCCGCTGCGCAGGGGAGGATCGCTAACCTCTCCCCAATCTTGACGAGTCATTGCGACACCGGGGGTTAACCACCCGAGGCTAGGTTTGGGCCGCATGTCCGAGCCCGCGCTTAATCCCGATCGGCCGC
>NZ_JBKBPF010000129.1:0-518 GCF_046293315.1 Brevundimonas sp. | reverse complement strand
GTTCTTCAGGCAGATGATCTTTTCCGCCGCGCCGGTCGGCAGATATGTCTCCCCCAGCCCGGCCGCCGCCCGCATCGCGTTGTTCAGCTGGAAGCGCGTCGCGTTCAGGCCGCAGATCAACTGCCCCCCGCGAAGCGCCTGATCCGGCGTGATGTCGCCCTTGCGCAGCTTGGCGACATGGGCGTCATAAACCCCGAACCCGATGGGTTCCCCCATCCGTGCCATGGTGGCGAGACGGATGATGGCGCTCTCGGCCGCCTGACGGTGAATCTCGGTCAGCATCACGTCGGGGGCGTCCCGGGTGAAGGCCCCTTCGCCCTTGATCGGCGGCAACTGACCGGGATCGCCCAGCACGAGGATCGGCTTGCCGAAACTCATCAGGTCGCGGGCCATCTCCTCGCCCACCATCGACACCTCGTCCAGCACGATGAGCCGCGCATCCGCGGCATCGCTTTGCGGGTTCAGGGCGAAACGGGGATGCTTCATCGAGGACAGCGCCTGGCGCATCGCCTCGATCC
>NZ_JBKBPF010000128.1:0-519 GCF_046293315.1 Brevundimonas sp. | reverse complement strand
GATCCCCGGCCATTGGTAGATTTCTCTGAGATAGTTGGACAGCACCGGATAGTCTTCGATCCGGCGGATGTTGCACTTGAAGACGCCGTGATAGGCCGCGTCGAAACGGACGAGTGTCACGAACAGACGGATATCGGCCTCGGTCAGGTATTCACCGGCGATGTACCGGTTGGTCGTCAGGTGGTGCTCGAGTGTGTCGAGCATCTCGAACAGGCTCGCGACCGCCTCGTCATAGGCATTCTGAGTCTTCGCAAAACCGGCGCGATAGACGCCGTTGTTGACGCGCTCGTAAATCGGGCTGTTCCAGCGATCGATCTCCGCGCGCAACACATCCGGATAGAAATCGAGGCGGTTGCCGGTGAGCTCGTCGAAGGCCGAATTCAGAACGCGGATGATGTCGGCGGACTCGTTGTTGACGATGCGCCCTTCCTTCATATCCCAGAGAACGGGAACCGATACCTTGCCGGTGTAGCCGGCGTCGCTCGCCGTATAGAGTTCGTGATGGTAGCGGATCAGACC
>NZ_JBKBPF010000127.1:0-519 GCF_046293315.1 Brevundimonas sp. | reverse complement strand
CACTTCCTGTTCGTCGGCAGCGACTGCACCGTGCGTGTGATGCATGGACGTACGCTGCGCCCCACCGTGCTGGCCTCTGCGGCTGCGGTGGTGCAGGGCCTGCTCCTGGAGGCCGAGGCTGCCGCCGCTGCCGCGGCCTTGGCGGCAGAGTTTGCCGGTGGCGGCGGAGGCGGTGGCGGTGGCGGCGGTGCCGGTGGCGGTGGCGGTGGCGGCGGCGGCGGCGGCGGTGGCGGGCGACGCGGACAGGCGCGCGACAGCAGCCCTGCTGCACCACACGTGCGCGTGCTGGATGCGCGTGCCACCAGCCGCGGAGAGCCGGTGCTAGTTTGCAGCCGAGGGCGCGCAAAGCCAGGCGCGGGCGAGGCGGAGGAGGCGGGCGCGCGCGTTGCGGTGTTCCTGTACAGCACAGGCAGTCAGAGCTGGTGCGTTGCCGTGCGCGCTGGCTGCGCGTGGCGCGGGCCGACGGTGCGCGCGCGCCGCACAGGTTGCGATTGTCGGATGACGCGTTCATGTTCTCGG
>NZ_JBKBPF010000126.1:0-523 GCF_046293315.1 Brevundimonas sp. | reverse complement strand
CGTGCAGCAGATGCTGCGATTGGCGACCTCTTGCGGCGCGGCGACCGGGTGTGTCTCGCCGGCCGCCTCAAGGCCGATCAGTGGAACGGGCGGCGGCGCGTTCAGCTTGAAATCATTGACGTCGCCACACTGTAAATCTTCTGTCATTCAACATCTGAAACAGGTTGCGGCCCGACACATCAGCCGCTATATCGCCGGTTCTCAAGCCGGTGCGGTCCCTTCGTCTATCGGTTAGGACGCCAGGTTTTCAACCTGGAAAGAGGGGTTCGATTCCCCTAGGGACTGCCAGCGCTTCTCCCGGCCTCTGACCGCATTTCGCGCAGCTGTCGCATATCTTCCTGCGTTTCTGACTCAAGATCGCGTGACAAGCTCCTCGCGAGGCTTTAGGTTTTGCGGTTGGGGAATTTGGGTTGATGACACAGACTGCCGCAAAAACCGAATCGGAATCGCCCGAGAGCGCGCCCGTCGTGCGGGTCATCGGCCGCGTGAAGTGGTTTGACAGCACCAAGGGCTATGGCTTCGT
>NZ_JBKBPF010000125.1:0-526 GCF_046293315.1 Brevundimonas sp. | reverse complement strand
AGGACGGCAATGACCATGGAAGCCAGTGAGGACTTCAAGGGATCCGATCGCAACCATCCTCCTGGCCAGAACAAGCGCGCCAGGGATCTCGGTGATGTGGTGCGACGTCATGGAGCAGGCCTCTACGCCGAGGTGAGGCCAATCGGGGAAATACGCTCCCTGACACTCGATACGCCCGAAGATTCCCGCTGAAAATTTGTGCCCGCGCTAAAGGAACCTTTTCCGGATCTTTGATCACAGCGGGCTTTGCTATGCCTGGCGTGGCCGTTGCGGCACAGCCTCGGCCCCAATCGGGCTCCAGACGAGCATGTCAGTGGCCAATCACGGGCCCGTGTGACAGTAGTGATCCATTCGAGACCTTCCTGCGAGGCGCGGTTTGCCCGATAGCATCCACCGTTCTGCATCCTCCACGACAGATCGTTATCCTGAAGCAGGGCTCCGGCCCGCGTCGGGGCCGTGCGCCGATGGCTCGGACGAACGGATGCTGAAGCTTGCGGCGGAAGCCGCTCAGCTGCGCGTGAAGGTG
>NZ_JBKBPF010000124.1:0-526 GCF_046293315.1 Brevundimonas sp. | reverse complement strand
CCGCAGCACGCACTTCTGCAAGTTTGTGCTGGCGGTGGTGTGCGCGCGCATCTGGGGCGAGGAGGCGCGCCACGTGCTGTCCGGCACGCTCACCGTGCCCGCGTTGCGCCGCCTGCTGCGTGACGCCAAGTGCGTGGGGGTGGGCGGGCTGGAGGGCGTGGCGCTGCTGCGCCGCGTGCTGCACCGCGCCGTGCGCTGGCAGGCCGACACGGAGCAGGTGCGTGCCTCCCGCCGCCGCCGCCGCCGCCGCCGCCACCACCGCCGCCACCACCGCCGCCACCACCGCATGACGCGCCGCTCGGCCCGTCAGGCGCTGGCCGCTTCCTCGCCCTCCGCCGCCAGGCTGCAAGAGCTGCTGGAGGAGGCGAGCACCATCCCTGCGGAGCTGCCGCTGGCCAGCAAGCTGCAGCCCGCCCTGGATGACGGCCTCAAGCGCTACTGCCACTGCCGCGGCTTCATGGACGGCCAGTGCATGGTGATTTGCGACAAGTGTGAGGAGGTGCGTGCCCCCGCGCGAGCGCCGTCC
>NZ_JBKBPF010000123.1:0-526 GCF_046293315.1 Brevundimonas sp. | reverse complement strand
TGGCTCAGATGCTCGTCGAGACCCTCGCCGGGGACTTCGACGCCGACGAGTTCGAGGACGACTACGCCGGGGCCGTCGAGGCCCTGGTGAAGTCCAAGGTGGAGGGTGGCGAGGTCAAGCGGACCCCCACGTCGACCAAGTCCTCCGGCGAGGTCGTCGACCTGCTCGCCGCGCTGCAGCGCTCGGTCCAGGCGGCGAAGACCGCCCGCGGCGAAGACACCGAGGAGGACGAGGCCACCTCGGAGAAGAGCACCGCCAAGAAGCCCGCGAAGAAGGCTCCGGCCAAGAAGGGCGCGGCGAAGAAGGCTGCCGCCAAGAAGGCGACCGCGAAGAAGGCTCCGGCCAAGAAGAGCGCGGCGAAGAAGAGTTCGCCGAAGAAGACCGCCGCGAAGAAGGCCAGCTGAAGAGGTGGCTCGGCGCCCACCCGCCGAGGTGAGTGTTCGTGTCGAGAAGGACGTCCCCCACTCGACGTCTCGATGACACGATCGCCCCCGAGGAGGAACCATGACCGGCAGGAGCACCACCA
>NZ_JBKBPF010000122.1:0-527 GCF_046293315.1 Brevundimonas sp. | reverse complement strand
CCCGCCGCGCGCCGCTGTCTCGCTCCGCCGCGCGCCCGCGCCCGCCGCCAGTGCCGCCATTGCCGCCCCCGGCACCGCCGGGCGAAGGCGCCGCGCCCCGGCTGCTCTGTCCGCCGCCACCGCCGCCGCCACCGCCGCCGCCACCGCCAACACCGCCGCCACCACCACCGCCGCCGCCACCACCACCGCCGCCGCCGCGACGCAACCTGGGGTGCTCCGCCAGGATGGCCTCCATGCGCGCCTCGAAGCGGCTGCGCAGGAAGCGGTTGTGGATGCGCGTGACGCGGTTGACCTTGATGCCCACAATGCCGTAGCGCTCAAAGTCGGCGGGCGTGAAGCGCGAGTGCAGCAGGTCCACGCAGGAGGTGTACCAGGCGTCGGAGGGGCTGCCGTCCTCCAGCCGGATGTTGCCCCCCGTCTCCAGCTCCACCACCAGGCGCGACACGTTCTCCTCGCTGATCTCCAGCAGCCGCGACTTCAGGTCCAGGAAAGCGCGGCGCAGCGCCTCAATCTCCTCCACCGTCTCC
>NZ_JBKBPF010000121.1:0-527 GCF_046293315.1 Brevundimonas sp. | reverse complement strand
AACCGCCACGAAATTTCCGTTCGATCAAAAATCTCCAGCAGCTGCCCCACCATGTGTGCGGCTGCCGGGCGGGCGGCGCGTGAGGCTCGGCGCGCGTGGCTCGGCGCGTGCGGCGCGGCGCACACCTTGCTCCAGCTGCTGCCGCGCCAACCGCCGCTTGCGCGCAAAGTACTGCGCCTCCGACACTTGCGCCTGTGACCGACGCACGCACGGAGCGGTGAGCAAGCGAGCAGCCCATGCCATGCGGCGGCGGCGCACCTTGAGCTCGCCCGCCGCGCTGCGCCAGCGCTCCCAGTCGCGATCCGCCGAGTCCGTCTGTGACTGCGCCTCGCTGGAGGGCGCCAGCGAGCGAGGGGTGGGCTCTGCTGCCGCAGCGGCACCGTCCGCCGCCTCCGCCGCCTCCCCCGCCTCCCCCGCCTCGCCCTCACCGTCCGCCGCCGCCTCCTCCGCTGCCTCCGCCGTCGCCAGCGCCGTGCCGTCTGGCGCCACGGCGTTGGCGGCGCCCTGCACGCTGCGCAGCACGCGGA
>NZ_JBKBPF010000120.1:0-528 GCF_046293315.1 Brevundimonas sp. | reverse complement strand
GCTGCGCTGCAGCCGCACGGACCGCCGCTGCGTTGCGCCGCTCACTCGTCGCCCTGCAGCGTGGCGGTGAAGGGCAAGAAAAACCTGAATGCATCCCTGGAGGCGTTCGTGCAGGGCGAGACAGTGGAGTACGCGTGGGAGGTGGGGGCGGTGGAGGCGGAGGCGGCGGCGGCGGCGGCGGCGGAGCGGGGTCGGGAGGAAGGCACGCGTGACGGCGGCGCGGAGGAGCGAAAGGAGGCACCGGACAGGGCGCAGCAGGTGAAGCTACCCACCGTGAAGCAAGTCTCATTCTCCGCGCTGCCGCCCACCTTGGTGGTGCACCTGAAGCGCTTCGAGTATGACTTTGACACCATGCAACAGAAAAAGGTGCGCCGCACCCGCGCGCTGGTGCGCCCGCCGGCTCCGCGCCACTCACACCACCCGCGCGCCTGCCCTCGGCGCCCCAGCTGGATGACGCCTCCGAGTTCCCGCTGGTGCTCGACATGCAGCCGTACCCCCCCGAGGGCGTGCGGGCGGCGCGGGAGCAGC
>NZ_JBKBPF010000119.1:0-529 GCF_046293315.1 Brevundimonas sp. | reverse complement strand
GATGTTCTCGCGGATCGCGTCGAGGGTGAGCGGCAGGTTCTTGCGGACGGCCTTCTCGACGACCGATTCGGGAGTCTTCAGCCGCGACTTGACGTGCTCGATCGGGTTGTAGTCGTGGAGGAGGAGGAACTCCTCGCGGAGGATCGCGATCTTCGTCTCGATCTCGCGAAGGCCGAACTGATACCCCATGAGGAAGCGCTGCAGCTCGTTGCGCATCTCGCGCAGCTCTGCCGCCGAGACGGTGAGGGGGGTGTGGTCGGGGTCGAACGCGTTCGCCGCGGAGCTCGCCATACGGCCCACGCTACGGATGCCGGCTACGAGCCGGCTGGGAGATCCTGACGTGCGGCATCCGCGGCCCGGGCAGCGCGCGCGGCGACGTCGGCGAGCTCGGCGCGTTCGGCCTCGGCGCGCTCCGTCTCGAGGCGGGCGGCCTCCGCCTGCGCCTCGACGTCCTCCAGGCTCCGGCGGAGCTCGTCCGCGCGCTCGCGGAGGTGCGCAAGACGCGTGCGGCGGCGCTCGAGGTCGGCCT
>NZ_JBKBPF010000118.1:0-529 GCF_046293315.1 Brevundimonas sp. | reverse complement strand
GCCCGAGGCGATAAAGCCGATCTCGGTCGCGCCGAACACGACGGTCAGCCAGAATTGCAGCATGGTCATGCGCTGTTCGGCGTGCGTGGTCAGGGTAAAGCTCACCATGTCCAGCCGGTCGATGACGGCATCGAACAGGGCGGTGATGCCCAGAACCTCTTCGCCCTGCACCGCAACCTCATCACCAAACCGGGTGCCGGCCAGCGTGGTGCCGTAATATTCTTCCAGCCCGTTGGTCACGTCTGAGCGCAGGCGCAACAGGTCATCCACCGTCCCTGGCCCCGTCCGCGTCAGCCTATCGTGCAGCCCTTGCAGCACGGCGCGCTCGATTACCAGCATTTCCAACGTCACCAGAAACGGCAGCAGGCTGCGGGGGGCCAAGCCCAGCCGGGCGGCCTCGGCGGCGGTTTCGTCGTTCAGGTCGTGCAGGTCAAGCGCCGAGCGCCGCCCGATCAGGGAAAGCCCGCCCACCCGCGCGCAGGTGTCGCGCGCCAGTTCCTGCGCTACCACCTCGGGTTTCAGCCCCCGT
>NZ_JBKBPF010000117.1:0-531 GCF_046293315.1 Brevundimonas sp. | reverse complement strand
AAGCCTTGCGGCGGCGGGTGGGCCGGCGGGGGACCCCGCAGCACGGTGCCGCACCGGAGGTGAAGCGGCGGCAGCAGATGCGGTGGCCGCAGTTGCCTGCGACGCACGAACGGGAGTCCTGGAGCCGACACTCCTGCTGCTGCCGGCGGGTGGCAGCCAAGGCACGCTGCCTGCATCCAAGATCTCAACGTCAGAGTCGGACTCGAACGCGAGAGCCGCTCTGCCGCCGCCGCCACGCGCGAGGGCTGGCTTCTCGTCCCGTGGCGCAGGCTCCGCCGCTGGCGGCGACTCGGGCGCCGCGTGCAGGCTGCCATAGTGCTCCAGCGAATAGTGGTCATCCCCTGAGTTCGCACGAAGCCGCTTGTTGTCGGGGAGCGGCGAGTCGAAGCGCATGCGCTTACTAGCAGCACCATGGCTGCCGCCACCGCCGCCGCCACCGCCGCCGCCACCGCCGCCGCCACCACCGCCACCACCGCCACCGCCACCACCGCCACCACCACTACCACCGCCACCACCACCACCTCCGCCGCC
>NZ_JBKBPF010000116.1:0-532 GCF_046293315.1 Brevundimonas sp. | reverse complement strand
GCACCCACGCAATGTGCTCAGAGCCTGGTGCGCGGGCGAGCAGCAAGTCAGCAATGGGATGCAGTGCGCTCTCGAAGCGCTCTACCACGCACCAGGCGCAGCTGCGGTGGAGCTGCCGGCACTTCCGGCACTACCGGCACTTCCGGCACTTCCGGCACTACCGGCACTACCGGCACTGCCGGCACTACCACGAGTTCCACTGCCACCGCCACCAGCAGCATGAGCGCCGCCGCCACCGCCGCCGCCACCGCCGCCACTGCTGCTGCCGCCGCCAACGCATTGCTCACCACTGCCACCGCAAGCACCGCCCGCAGCTGTGTCGTCCCCGTCGCTACTCTGCTCCAGCACCCCTACGTCGTACGCATGCTCCGACGCACGCGCACGCGCACGCGCACGCGCGCCCGCCGGTCGTGCGGAGTTTTCCGACTCGGTGTCGCTAGCGGACTCTGTGGTGCTGTCGCCGCCACCGAGGCTACTAGCGGCAGGTCCGGGTGCAATCGCGAATGGCCCCGCAAGTTCGCCCTCCCAGCCA
>NZ_JBKBPF010000115.1:0-535 GCF_046293315.1 Brevundimonas sp. | reverse complement strand
GGCTGCGCCTGCTGCCCTGCAGCCAAGCGCAGTTACCCCGGCCGCCGCTGGACCCCAGCAGCCTGCTGCCCGCCACGGAGCGCTGGGCTCTGGGGCTGCTCAGCACGCTCGACTACCTGCTCATGCTGAACGCAGCCGTGGGCCGCGAGGCCCTGCACGGTACATACTTTGCCCTGATGTCTGCCCCCACGCGGCTGACCTCGCCCCCCCCCCCCCCCCCCCCCCCCCCCCCCCCCCCCCCCCCCCCCCCCCCCCCCCCCCCCGCGGGGGGGGGGGGGGGTGGGACGCCCCGCCCCGCCCCGCCCCGCTGCAGGCGCACGCCACCCCATCGTGCCGTGGGCCATGGATGTTGGCAGCAGCGCGGAGCCGCTGTCCGGCTTCAGCGCGCGCGCTCCCAGGTGCTGCGCTGCCCGTTTGGTGCTGGCGTGCGTGGGGGCAGCTTCTCGCTCACTATGCCGCCCGCCCGCGGCAGTGGCCCGGCCGCCGTCAGCGCAGACCCGCTGCCCGCGCGCGTGGCATGCGTGTATCTGGCGCG
>NZ_JBKBPF010000114.1:0-537 GCF_046293315.1 Brevundimonas sp. | reverse complement strand
AACGCGGATGCACGGCGCCGCCGGGCCGTCACTGCCAGTGATCGACGTGTGGAAGGAGATGACGCAGGCAGGCGCCAGCCAGCGTGGTGTCCTACAACTTCAAGTTCATGGGGGGCGCGCCACGGACGCGCTGGACCTGTTGAAGGAGATGCTGGATGCCGGCACTGCACTAGCTCGCGTAGCCTACAGCCACATGATCGTGGCACAATTGCGGTGTGCGCGTCTCGGCCGCTACAGTGAAGTTGTACTTTGGTCTCCACGCCGCAGTCCGCAACGAGGCTTGACTCCTTGGGCTTGATCTTGAACGCTCGGGTCTGGCAGTATCGTGACGTTGCCTTGCAGCCAGGGCGGCCTTGCCGGTGCGCTCACGGCTTCGTGCGTGCAGTGGCATGGGCCGCCCGCCGTCTGCCTCTGCATACGCTGTCTTCATCGCTGCTTAACTCCACAAAGATGTCCGCATCCTCGTCTGCCGCGGCGGAGACCGCGACACGCCCATCCTCCCAGTCCGATCCGTTCCATCTGCCACTCCCTCCGCCG
>NZ_JBKBPF010000113.1:0-539 GCF_046293315.1 Brevundimonas sp. | reverse complement strand
CAGGACGCGGGCAGGCTGGCGCGCGCGCTGCAGCCCGTCGCGCGCGTGCACCGCGTGCTGCCGGCCATGACCACCGCGCCGGCCAAGACCAAGAAGAAGCAGAAGAAGCAGAAGAAGCAGAAGGAGCAGAAGGTGAAGCAGCTGACCAAGAAGCAGGCCAAGCGCGCCGCGAAGGAGAAGACCGCGGCGGTGGCAGCTGCTGCAGAGGAGGCGGCGGCCATGGTGACGGCGGCGGGTGGCAGCGCGGAGGCGGCGGCGGCGGCGGCGGCGGAGGCGGAGGCCGCCGCCGCTGCTGCCTTTGACGCAGCCGCACCGGGGGAGGGCGGCGGCGCCCCCACCCTCTCGCGCGACACGTTCATCGTGGAGTTTGAGGCGATGCCGCTGCCCCCGCCGCACGAGCTGCCCGAGCCGCAGGCGGCGGCAGCGCCGGACGTGGTGCCGCCCGTGCACTGCGCGGAGCTGTCCGTGGCCATGCTGTGCGCCATGCGCCACACCTTCCGCCGCAGCGTGATGGTGCTGCCCAACCCCGACCCCGCCCC
>NZ_JBKBPF010000112.1:0-540 GCF_046293315.1 Brevundimonas sp. | reverse complement strand
TGCCCCCTTTTGCCCGCGCTTTCCCTGGGGCGGGGGGGGCGCCATGGGGCGGGGGGGGGGGGGGTGGCGGTGGTGGCGGTGGTGGCGGCGGCGGTGGCGGCGGCGGTGGCGGCGGTGGCGGCGGCGGCGGTGATGGCCGCAGCACTGGCAGTCACGGTGGTCACGGTGCCGCACATGGTTCCAGCGCTTGTGTTTGGCTGCAAGGCGCCGTACGAGCGCACCACCGCGATCGCCTCGAAATCTTGGTGAACGATGCCGAAGTCGAAGCGGAACTGCTGAGCGTTGTCGCGCAGTGTACAAACCTCCCCGCCAGCCTGACGCTGCCGCTGCAAGCCTTGCCGCTGCATCCCTGGTGCGTGCCGCTGCTTCAAGTTGGCCTCTCTCAGGCTGCACAAGCGTCCGGGGCACCGTCGATGGCGGAGCTGCAAGCACGGCAGCTGCCTGAAGTCATGTTCGCGAAGGAGAGGCGCGACGACTCGGAGCCACTGGCAGTGCCGCACCGGTGCTCCCGGACCTCTGCCAGTGCTCTGCCGCTTGAGC
>NZ_JBKBPF010000111.1:282-541 GCF_046293315.1 Brevundimonas sp. | reverse complement strand
GCCTCGATCGCCCCCGCCGCCCGCTCCGCCGGCTCGCGCCGGGCCTCCAGCGCGGCGGCGGCCTCGGCGGTCTTCTGTTCGAAATCGTCGGTCATGTCTTTCCTCCCCTGTCGCGCAGCGACGGGGGAGGGGGACCGCGAAGCGGTGGAGGGGGCGACCCCGGCCGCTGCGTCTGAAGTCGCCCCCCCCCCCCAGGGGGGCCAGGGGCCCCCCCCCCGCCGAGGAGGGGGGGGGTGAAAATAAAACGGCCCCCCCCCAT
>NZ_JBKBPF010000111.1:0-272 GCF_046293315.1 Brevundimonas sp. | reverse complement strand
ATGGTCCCCCTCCCCCGCTTCGCAGGGGAGGATTGAAATTAATCCGGCCACCGCTCTTCCAGCCACGCCAGCTCAGCTCGCCCCATCGGCGCGGCCTGCGCCGGCCCGGCCGTCAGCATCCGCCATTCCTTCAGCGACAGCCGCCAGAACCCCTCAGGCCCCACGCCCATCCGCGCCGCCGCCTGGATCATCTCGCTCCACGGCGTCATGCGGCCGCTTCAAACGCCCGCGCCACCGCCTCGGCCGCCGCGCGCGGATCGACCGGCGCCGTG
>NZ_JBKBPF010000110.1:0-542 GCF_046293315.1 Brevundimonas sp. | reverse complement strand
GTGTTCACGCGCTTGCCGCGGCCGTCGTACTGCGGCGGCGGGGAGGGGGAGCGGTTGGGGTCCAGCTCCTTGGCCGCCGCGTCCACCGCCACGGTCAGCAGCCGCCGGTTCAGCGTCTCCAGCTGCATGCGCAGCTGCACCAGCTTCAGCTGCTCCGGCGTCAGCCCCGGCGCCGCGGGCGCGTCGGACGCCCAGCGCGACCGCCGCTGCCGCGTGTCGCCATCCGCGCCGTCGCCGTCAGCGTCGCCAGAGTCGCCCCAGCGGCTCTTGCGCCGCCGCTTGCGGCTTGCGGCGTCGTCATCCTCACCCGCGGCAGCCTTGGCGTCAGAGGCGGTGGCGGTGGCGGTGGCGGCGGCGGCGGCGGCGGTGGTGGTGGTGGAGGCGGCAGCAGACACGCCTGCTGATGCAGCCGCCTCCGCCTTCGCCTCCGCCGCCTCCGCCTCCTGCGCACCCTCCGGCGGCCGGTCCGACACGCGAATGTCAGACTGCGGCCGTGGCTCAATCTTCTCTGTGGCCTGCAGGTACTGCTTGTACACCGAGTC
>NZ_JBKBPF010000109.1:0-544 GCF_046293315.1 Brevundimonas sp. | reverse complement strand
CAGCCAGTTCCGTCGCGTGGCGCGCGAAATTCTTGGCCTTGCGCAATACAAGGCCGGTGACTTCGCTGCTGCCGAGGCCAATTTCCAGGCTGTGCTTGACGATCCCATGGCAACATCGGGACTGCGCAGCCGCATGGCTTACTACATGGCGCAAATGCTCTCCGCGGGCACCGCAAGCGCTCCTGTATCGGATGAACCTGTTGCCGCCGATGAACCTGTTGCCGCCGACGAGCCCGTCGCCGAATAATCCGGCCTCGCCGAAGGGATAACCGCCATGACGGTCACGCTAGCCATTGTCGGTCGTCCCAATGTGGGCAAGTCCACCCTGTTCAATCGCCTTGTCGGTCGCAAGATCGCGCTGGTCGATGATACCCCCGGTGTGACTCGCGACCGTCGCGAGGCCGAGGGGCATATTGCCGACCTCACCTTCCGCGTGCTGGACACGGCGGGCTATGAAGACGTGCGCGACGGCAGCCTCGAAGACCGCATGCGCCAGCAGACAGAGCTGGCCATCCGCGAAGCCGACATCATCCTCTTCATGATC
>NZ_JBKBPF010000108.1:0-546 GCF_046293315.1 Brevundimonas sp. | reverse complement strand
CGGGCGGGCGCGGGCGCTGCGGGCGCGGAGCGGGACAGCGGGGAGCTCACTTGCTTGGTGTGCTTGGAGGAGCTGGCTCGACAAGTGGCGGTGTTGCCGTGCGGCCACATCTTCTGGTGCGACGCTCGCCGTCGCTGTCTGTCGCTGCCTGTCGCTGCCTGTCGCTGCTGCTGTGCGCTCCTCACAGCCCGCGACCGCGCAGCAAGTCTTGCTTCCGTCGCGTGCGCGGCGCTCGCAACTACGTTTCGTGCCCCACCTGCCGCGCCACCACGCCGGCTCGGGACGTGCAGCTGGCGGTGAACGACCCAGCGGCAGCAGGGGGTGTGCTGGAGCCGGCGCCGGCAGCTGACAGCGCTGCGGCAGGTGGCGGAGGTGGTGGCGGCGGTGGCGAAGGTGGTGGCGGCGGTGGCGGCGGCGGCGGCGGCGGTGGCGGTGGCGGTGGTGGTGGCGGTGGTGGTGGCGACGGCGCCGATGGTGGCGACTTATTGCTCGACACAGCAGCCGACCCCGCTGCCGCGCCGCCAGCCACCACCGACCAGCCTGCAG
>NZ_JBKBPF010000107.1:0-546 GCF_046293315.1 Brevundimonas sp. | reverse complement strand
CAGCGTGCGCTCACCGTCGCCTGCGCCGCGCGGCGCCGTGCGCGTGAGCTATCGCAGCAGCAGAGGCCGCGGTGATGGTAGCCGCAGCGCTGGCGGCGATGGCGGCGGCGGTGGCGGCGGCGGTGGCGGCGGCGGTGGCGGCGACACGCACCAGAAACACAGTAAGCGTGGCCTCGGGCATGGTGCGGAAGGACAGGAACTCGCACCACTGGTGCCAGTTCAGGTCAATCAGCTTGGGGTTGCCGCACATTACGTGCTCGCCAAACAGCTCCGTGGCCACGGCGGCGAAGGAGTAGATGAAGCAGAAAAGCACCAGCATTAGCCGCCCTGCGCGCCGCGGAGGCAGCGGTCAGCGCGCGCACGGCAGCAACGCACCAATGCGAGCCAAGGCGGCGGCGGCGGCGGCGGCGGCAGCAGTTGCAGGCGCCCAGCACTCACCCAGCGCAGGCAGCACGCGGCGCACGCTGCCATACACCTCCCGGAACCGCGCAAAGTTCTCCAGCCAGCGCGTCATGCGCAGGGCGCGCACAGCCAATGGGAAGAGCG
>NZ_JBKBPF010000106.1:0-551 GCF_046293315.1 Brevundimonas sp. | reverse complement strand
AGGCCGGCCAGAGGATCAGCCCCGCCGCGACCCCGCCAACCACGAGCCGCAGCGCGGGTGCGGGACGGCTGCCGCGGAAGGCCCGCCAGAACGCCAGCCCCGCCGTCGCGAACGCCAGCGCGATCGCAATGCGCGCCGCCTGTTCCGCCAGCAGGATGCGCGCCATGCCGACCGGTTCGACCCCGAGACCCTCCGACCAGTCGCGCAGGATGGCGGCAAAGAGCGGCCAGGCGCGCTGGCTGTTCGACAGCAGCACGATGCCCGCGCCGGTCTCGGGCACCAGGTGCATGTGGCTCATCCAGCCGTAGCCCTGGCCGCCGTGCCAGACCGCGCGCCGCCCGTCCGAGAGCGTTTCGGTGAAATGCCCCGGCCCGTAGCCTTCGGCCACGAGGCCGAAGAGGCCGCCCACGGCGACGGCGGGGCGGTGCAGCGCGGCCACGCCATCGGCTGTCAGGACGTCCTGCCGTGCCCCGGCCATGCCCGCCGCGGCGAAGCGCGCCATGTCGGCCGCGGTGGCGAGCAGCCCGCCCGAGGCATGAGAGGGATAGACA
>NZ_JBKBPF010000105.1:0-555 GCF_046293315.1 Brevundimonas sp. | reverse complement strand
ACCGAAAGCGCGACGGCGGACGACGACATTCCGCAGGTGCTTCAGGCGCCGACCGCTGAGCCCGAGCCACTTTCTGCGGTTGTCGTGGCGGTGGATGCGGAAACTTTGCCGCCGGTGGAGCCCGATGAGGGGAAAAGCCCCGATGCGGCCGACAAGGGTGGCATCGTCGAGACTGAAGCTGTAGAGGTCGTGGTGCCGCCGGTTCAGCCGGAGCCAAGGGGGCGGGGCGGCAAGAGGAAGAGATGATTTCGCAGAAGGCCAAATATGCCCTTCGTGCGCTGGTTTCACTGGCGCGGGCCGGGCGCGGGGAAAGCCGCATGATCGGAGAGATTGCCCAGGAGCAGGCAATCCCCAAGAAATTTCTCGAACAGATCCTGCTTGAACTCAAGCGGGCCGGGTTCGTGTCCAGCCGCCGCGGGCGCATGGGCGGCTATGAACTGGTCAAGGCGCCGGAAGAGATCATGTATGGCGAAGTGCTGCGGCTGATCGACGGGCCGATTGCGCCGCTGCCCTGTCTCTCCAAGATCGCCTACAAGAAATGCGAAGACTGCCGGG
>NZ_JBKBPF010000104.1:0-562 GCF_046293315.1 Brevundimonas sp. | reverse complement strand
AGCTCGACCCCCCGGCCCTGATAGCGTTCGCGCAGGGCCGAGATGGCGCCGCCGACATCGGCCCCCTCGGGCAGGCGGCGGGTCAGTTCGGCGGCCGACAGGGGCGCGGCGGCCGCGAACAGGAGGGCCTCGACGCGGCGCTCGATCTCGGCGTGATCGGGTTGGAAGGACAGGTCCGACATCTATTTCCCGCTCATCCCCGCGGAGGCGGGGACCCAGGTTTGAGCGGCTCCCACCGCCCTATCCGTGCGCGCCCGCACACCGCAGCGCTCTTGGCCAGAGAACTGGATCCCGGCGTTCGCCGGGATGAGCGGGGTTGGGTGAGTCACGGCGTCAGCTCCAGCGGTTGGCCGCGCCCGCGCCGCTTCAGGAAGACCTCGGCGAAGGCCTGGGCCTGTTTCACGTCCATGGCGCCTTCCTTCACCAGCTCCAGACTGGCCGATAGGGTCGAGGCAGTGAAGCTGGCCTGGGTCGGGCCGTCGCCATGGCTACGCACGGGCGCGATCCGCTCCAACGGGGTCCACTGCTCCAGGCGGGGCAGGACGTCGCGCAGCCAGTCGCG
>NZ_JBKBPF010000103.1:273-563 GCF_046293315.1 Brevundimonas sp. | reverse complement strand
GCGGCAAGGCGCAGCTTGGCGCCGCGCTGTCAGAGATCGAGGTTCCGGAGCGGATCGAGGTGCTCTATGCGGAACAACCCATCCCGATGGGTCTGGGCCACGCGGTTCTTTGTGCCGAAGGGCTGACCCTGCCCGGCCCCTTTGCCGTGATCCTGCCCGATGACCTGATCCTGGGGCCGCCCTGCCTGTCCGAGATGGCAAGCAACTACACCGGCGGCCACATGATCGCGGCGATGGAGGTGCGGGCCGAAGAAACCGGCAGCTACGGGATATTCACCCTCGCGAAGCCC
>NZ_JBKBPF010000103.1:0-263 GCF_046293315.1 Brevundimonas sp. | reverse complement strand
GCATGACCGTTGCCGGCATGGTCGAAAAACCGGGCCCCGGACTGGCCCCCTCGCTGCTGGCGGCAGTCGGGCGCTACATTCTGGATCCGAGCATCTTTGCCACGCTGCGCCATATTCCGCGCGGCGCGGGCGGTGAGATCCAGCTGACCGACGCCATTGCACGCAACGCCATCAATCTGACGGCGTTCCGGTTCAGCGGCACGCGGTATGACTGCGGCTGCCATGACGGGCTGCTGGAGGCTGCCGTGGCCCGACAGGCCGAG
>NZ_JBKBPF010000102.1:0-563 GCF_046293315.1 Brevundimonas sp. | reverse complement strand
CCTCCGCCGCCGCGCCGCCGTCGCCAAGCGCTGCGGCCACCTGGGCTGCATGGGCCCGCGCCTCCCACGAAAGCGTGCACTTGTCACCCCCTCCACTCCCCGCGCGCGCGCCGCCCTCCCCGTCCCACCCGCGCAATCCTGCCGCCGCCACCGCCGCCGCCGCCGCCACCGCCGCCGCCGCCGCCGCGCAAGTGCACTCCCCGGGCCACCCCGCGGCGGAATACGCGTCCGGCTTCTCTCCCTCCCGCTCTCCACCGTCGCTGCAGCGGCAGCGGTGGACTGCCTCCCCCCGCAGCCCCTCGCTGCTGCGCGCTAGCTCCTTTGGCGTGTTCTTCGCAAAGCGCGACCGCCTGCTCGCCCTGCTGCACGGCCACCGCGTGCGCCGGGCGCTGGCAGCGCGCCGCCTGCGCGGGCTGGTCACGCAGATCAGGGACGGGCTGCGTGTGCTGGCGGAGATGCGTGGGGCAGCGGGGGGTGAGCGCTCTGGGGAGTGGGAGCAGTCCTTTGCCGCGTCGGTGGCGTCGCAGATGCGGCGGCAGCAGGCTGAGCTGAGCGCGCTGCTG
>NZ_JBKBPF010000101.1:0-564 GCF_046293315.1 Brevundimonas sp. | reverse complement strand
AGGCGCGACCGCCCGCGTCCTCGTCCGCCAGCACGCGACAGGCCTGGACCAGCGAGGCGTTGAAATCCTCGAACCCGCGCCCGTCGGCGAGGCTGGCTTCATAGACCTGGGTGACGAAGAGGGGGCGTAGGGACATGGCGTTCCCATATCCCTTCTCCCCTTGCGGGAGAAGACGAGCACACGGCGCGCGGGCGGCGTGATGCGATGGCTGGCGGCGAATTGCGTCGCCGGTTCAATGGCCGTCGCATCGCCCGCCGTCTTCGGCCTGTCGCTCTCTCGACCTGTGGCAAGCTGTGCGGCTCACGCCCAGGTCAGGGAGTTTCAGACTAATCAGACTATTCAGACTGCATTTTTCGTCCGAAGGCCGCAGCGGAGCGGCTCACGCTCAGGTCAGGGGGTTTTCAGACTAATCAGACTATTCAGACTGTATTTTTCGACCGAAGGCCGCAGCGGATCAGAAGGGCAGATCGGCCTCGCCTCTCAGGATCGCCTCGGCCTGGGGCGTGTGTTTGGCGCCTGAGCGATCGTGCAGGATCAGGGGGGGCAGCAGGCGCAGCGGCGCGC
>NZ_JBKBPF010000100.1:0-566 GCF_046293315.1 Brevundimonas sp. | reverse complement strand
TGGCGCACCGCAGTCGTACTCGCGCGGTCTACTCAAAAAGGTCCATCTGGCTTTTTGACCCGTGTGGAACGGTGAACTTCGTCGTATCCAGCTCGTGGCGGGGCCCGTCGAGTCCATAGCGTTTGACGGCAGCCTTGAACCGGGTCCCGATCAGGTCGGCGACGGGGCCGGCGCCCTTCATCCGCTGGGCCCAGTCAGCGTCGTAATCCTTGCCCCCGCGCGTTTGGCGAATCAGCGACATGACCCGGGCCGCACGGTCCGGTCGGGCCTCTGCCAGCCATTCGCGGAACAGGTCTTTGATCTCCAGCGGCAGGCGCAGGGTCACGTACATGGCCGTGCTCGCCCCGGCCTTGGCAGCCGCCTCCAGCACCGCCTCCAGCTCGTGGTCGTTCAGACCGGGGATGACCGGGGCAAAGCCGACCCCCACAGACACGCCGGCGTCGGAGAGGCTCTTGATCGCGTCCAGTCGCCGGACCGGCGTCGCCGCGCGCGGCTCCATGGTCCTGGCCAGATCGCGGTCCAGGGTGGTGATCGAGACGAACGCCGTCGCCAGCCGTTCACGCCCC
>NZ_JBKBPF010000099.1:0-566 GCF_046293315.1 Brevundimonas sp. | reverse complement strand
GCGTGCGGCGTTGCCGTGGCAGGCAGGCCCAGGCGCAGGCGGGCGCGCTCCATCGCGGACTGGATCAGCCGGGGATTGACCGCCCCGCCCCGCGCGCCGCGAAAGAGCGGGCCATCGGCGGCGAGGTCGAAGGGGCAGAGGGCGACATAGGCGGCAACCGCCCTGGCCGCGGCGGGAATCACCGGGACGAGGCGGGTCTTCCCGCCCTTGCCGGTGATGCGCAGGGTCGGCGGCAGGGGGTGGTCGGCCCCGGTCAGGGCGAGCGCCTCCGAGATGCGCAGGCCAAGACCGTAAAGCAGCGTCACAATCGCCGTGTCGCGGGCAGCGATCCAGTCTTCGCGGGCGTCCGAGCCGATCTCGGCCAGAATTTCCGAGGCTCCAGATTCACTTAGCGGCCGAGGCAGCTTGCGGCGGAACTTCGGCGCTCGGGCCGACAGGACCGTGGTGGCGTCCGTGCCGCTGCGATCGGCGGCCCAGGCGGTAAAGCCTTTCACGGCCGAAAGGGCGCGCGCCAGGGAGCGGGCCGACCGCCCTCGACCGCGCTCCTCGGCCATCCAGGCGCGGAG
>NZ_JBKBPF010000098.1:0-567 GCF_046293315.1 Brevundimonas sp. | reverse complement strand
CGCGGGTTGAAGGCCTTTTGCACCGGGGCGACGCTGACCGGGGTCAGGGCGGCGGTCGTGCCGTTGACCTCGACATTGGCCAGCTGCTCTTCCAGGCCGCGGGTCACATAGAAGGCCGGCACCGTCTGGTCCGGCGGCGCGGGCAGCGGCCCGGACAGGCGCAGCCCCTGCTCGGCCGTCTGGCCCGGCACGGCGCCCAGGGTCCAGCTTTCGGGCACTTCGGCGATGTCCGACGGATGCGCCTCGCGGATCAGGCTGACCCGCTGGAACACGTTCCAGCCGACCACGGCCAGCACCAGTATGGCCACGGCGGCGATGACGCGGGGGGAATGACGCCTGACCTCTTCAAAGGCCACGCCGACCGGCGGCTGCAACGGCACCGAGGGGTCCGGGCTTTCGCGCTTGAACCGCTCGATCGCCAGTTGCTCGTCCAGCCCCAGCTCGGACGCATAGGCGCGGACATAGCCGATCGAGAAGACCCGCGACGGCAGGGCCGAGAAATCGTTCTGCTCCAGCGCGATCAGATAGCGGCTGTGGACGCGGGTGGCCTGGGACAGGGCGGCCAGC
>NZ_JBKBPF010000097.1:0-567 GCF_046293315.1 Brevundimonas sp. | reverse complement strand
ATCTCCTGATTTGCCATCAGCGTGATCATGGCGTCGGTCAGTTGTACCTCGCCGCCAGCACCCGGTGTCTGGTTCTCAAGGATCGAGAAAATCTCGGGCTGCAGGATGTAGCGGCCGGAAATGAACAGGTTGCTCGGCGCCGTGCCCGGGGCAGGCTTTTCCACGAGGCCGTCGACCAGCGCGCCCCCCATCGTCTGCCTCAGGGAAACGATGCCGAATTTGTGGGCCTCTTCCGGCAGGCACCGTTCTACGGCCACCACATTGCCACCGTGCCGCTGGTAAAGATCCGTCATGGATTTGAGGCAAGGCTCGTGATCGACCATCAACATGTCAGGCAACAGAACCGCGAAAGGTTCGTCGCCGACGATGTGACGCGCAGTCCAGACGGCGTGTCCAAGGCCACGGGCCTGTTGCTGGCGCACGAAAGAGATGCTTCCGGCATCGGGCGTCGCCGTCGCCAACTGGTCGGCAAGCGGGTTCTTGCCGGCCTTGCGAAGCGTGGCGTCAACCTCGAATGCGTGATCGAAGTAGTCTTCGATTGCACCTTTCATGCGACCGGTGACAATG
>NZ_JBKBPF010000096.1:0-570 GCF_046293315.1 Brevundimonas sp. | reverse complement strand
TGCTTCTGCACGTGCCCGGCAGGTTGTGTGCGACACGCCGGGCTCGCGGTCAAGCTCCGTGCACTTGAAAGCGTCGCTCAACCATGGACGTGCGTAGTGGTTACGGCGCTGCTTGAGGACCGCCCGCACGCCGACCTTACACCCCTTTGTGGCACTGCGCAGCGGCACAAGTCCGTGGACGACATGAAGCGTGAGGTCGCCGCCATGCGCGAGAAGGTGGCGGCCGATGCGGAGGCACAGTGCGTGGCCGTGACCGTAGCGCATATTGCATTCGAGGCAGCGGTGGCGGCGGCGGTGGCGGCGGCGGCGGCGGCGGCGGCGGCGGCAGCTTTGTGCTCATATATTGCGCTGCGCAAACAGAGCCGTCCGTCGCGCGGCCAAAGCGGCCAAGTTGAAGCGGATCCAGAGGGAGACGGCCCTAAACACGCTGGCAGAGGTGTGATTGTGTCCGCTGTAGTGCTGCGCTGCCGCGTCCCATCCCAACCCGCCATGGCGCCATGCGCCGCAGCTGGCAGAGCGTTACCGCACGCGGTCGATGCAGTTCCGGTTCAACGTGCTGGCCGAGCTGCA
>NZ_JBKBPF010000095.1:0-573 GCF_046293315.1 Brevundimonas sp. | reverse complement strand
GCACGGCCCTTGCACTGTTTTTCCGCTCCCGAGGCCCACACGCCCGAACCGGCGCCAGAACCAGAGCCCGCGCCGCCGCCCGCGCCCGAACCGGACCCCACCGGCGATCTGGTGCGCCTCACCACCCGTCTGGCCGCCATCGCCCGTCAGGCGGAGAAGGCCGCCCTCCAGCCGGACCTTGCACCCCCGTTGCACTGTTTTCCTGATCGAGAGGGTAATCCCGACGACGACCTGACCCGCCTCGTCGCCGAGCTGAACGCCCTCACCGGCAAGGCCGAACGCGCCATCGCCGACGAGGCCCTTGCACTCCGGTTGCACTGTTTTTCGGGCGCCGAGGGCAATGACGCCGGCCCCGCCCCCTGACCCCCCTTGTCATCCCGGAAGCGCCGTCAGGCGCTATCCGGGACGGGACGGCGCCGCACCGTTCCAGGCCCGGACGGCGCAGCGCGACGATCCGGGCCAAGGGTTCACCCTGTCGCCCGGCCCAGCCTCACGGTTGTCCGGGCGGTGTCATCAAGGACACGCCGTCCCGGCTCTCCGCTTCGCTCCGGCCGGGATGACAAGGGAGAATTG
>NZ_JBKBPF010000094.1:0-573 GCF_046293315.1 Brevundimonas sp. | reverse complement strand
CTGCGGCTGGCGGACGAGCAGGCCGAGTCGGAGCTGCGCGCCGCCCTGCGCGTGGCGCAGGAGGAGCTGACGCGCATGCGATCCGACCGCGCGCGCCAGCAGGAGCTGGTGAACGCCATCGTGCGGCAGCGGGACATGTACCGCCAGCTGCTGAACGAGCCCGAGGTGGGCGTGCTGCAGGGGCAGCTGCAGGTGCACAGCGCGGCTACGCCGGCGCACCACCAGGTGCGCAAGCAAGTGGCCACGCCCGCGAGTGGCGGCGGTGGTGGCGGTGGCGGCGGCGGTGGCGGCGGCGGTGGCGGCGGCGGTGGCGGCGGCGGCGAGCTGGTGCTGGGCAGCACGCCGTCTCGGGCGCTGTCGGCGCTGCAGCGTGAGTACGGCGACTTCCGCGAGCAGCAGCGGCGCGTGGAGCAGGAGCTGGCGGAGGAGGCCAACCGGCTGCGCGCGGAGCTGAGCGAGCTGCGCCTGCGGGAGGCCAACGCGCAGGCCAACGCCAAGTACCAGGCGGAGCGCGTGACGGACATGGAGGCGCAGCTGGGCAACCTGCGCGCTGAGGTGGCGCGCGCGCAGGAG
>NZ_JBKBPF010000093.1:0-577 GCF_046293315.1 Brevundimonas sp. | reverse complement strand
GGTGCTCCAGGCTCGCCGCCCCCACTCCGTCCTCGCCCTCGCCTCCCGCAGCGGCGGCGGCGGCGGCGGCAGCAGTGCCCCCCACGCCCCCCGCGCCCCCCGCTCGCGCCGCGGCGCCGTTGGCGTGCGAAAAGCTGGCGTGGCGCTGTGCGTAGCCGGTGGAGGTACGGACGGGCACGGGCGCACCGAGGGCAGGCGCAGTGTCTTTGGAGGAGTCGGACACGGAGTCCACCAAAGTGATGTCCCCCAGCACGCGATCCAGGCTGGTCCCGCGCAGCTCATTGGCGAGCCTTCGACCATTGCTGCCCTCACGGCCGCCGCCGCTGCCGCTCCCGTTCACGGCGCCGGCGCCTGCGCCACCAGCGCTGCCCGTGCTGCCCGTGCTGTGTCGGCCGCCCCCGCTGGCGCGGCCCAGGCTGTAGAGGCCAGCGCGCGCGCGGCGGCCTCGAGTGCCGTCCCCATCACCGCCGGCCAGCTTGCGCGCCACCACGGACTGCGCCAGGTGGCGGGAGGCTACGGAGATGCGGGGCTGGAAGGTGCAGTGCGCCTCCACCTCCTTGTCCTCGCTGGCGCGCAC
>NZ_JBKBPF010000092.1:0-587 GCF_046293315.1 Brevundimonas sp. | reverse complement strand
GGGACGAACTGCGCACGGGTGATCCCGGAGACGCCGGGCGAGTGGCGGAATACGGAAGAGGCGGAGCGCTGGGCCGGGGTCAACACCGTGCTCGAAATCGTCAATGAATCGCTTGAGGCGGCCCGTCGCGACAAGCTGATCGGCGGCGCCCTGGACGCCTGGCCGGTGGTCACGGCCCCGGCCGACCTGCTGGCCCCGTTCGATGGCCTGGACGCCGCCGAGGTGTTCCGCACGTCCGGCGCCGAACTGGTCGCCGGGGGCGAGGCCGTGACGGTCGTGGTCAACATCGCCAACCACCCAAAATGCGCCCGGTCGTGGCGGCGAGTGCCGGATGTCGGCTCGGATCCGGATTATCCGGAGCTGTCGGCGCGTGACGCCGATGCGGTGCGGTGGATGGAGTCGCAGCGCTGAACCCTTCTCCCCGTGCGGGTGAAGGTGGCAGGCGAAGCCTGACGGATGAGGGGTGTGGGTGGCCCGTAGCCAAAAATGGAGACGCTGTCCGCCTTCTCTTTCGTCATCCTCCGGCGAGGCGAAGCCGAGACCGGAGGATCTAGCGGCGCCGAAGGCGACCCTTGGTCCAGCCGTTG
>NZ_JBKBPF010000091.1:0-589 GCF_046293315.1 Brevundimonas sp. | reverse complement strand
GCGATGCTGGCGGACAAGGCGGCCACCGGCGTCAGCCGTCCGGGCCTGTTGCTGACTTCCGACAGCAGCTTCTTGTTCCATATCGCCGAACTGGAAGTGGCGGTGCGCACCAAGCTGCCGCTGGTCTGCGTCGTCGGCGTGGATAATCAGTGGGGTCTGGAAGTGGGCGTCTACAAGCGCACCTTCGGCCAGGGCACGGAAGAAACCGGCACCCATTGGAGCAAGGAAGTCCGCTTCGACAAGATCGGCGAGGGCTTTGGCTGCCACGGCGAATATGTGACCCGCGCGGAGGACATCAAGCCGGCGATCGCGCGCGCCTATGCCAGCGGCAAGCCGGGCGTCGTCCATGTCGTGATCGACCCCAAGGCCAATTCGGAAGAAATGCCGAAATATGCCGAATTCCGCACCTGGTACGCCGAAGGCACCCAGTAAAATGCCCTTCCTCCCCGGATAAGGGGAGGGGGACCGCCGCAGGCGGTGGAGGGGTGTCACCCTGGTGGGCACACCCCTCCGTCTGGCCTTTGGCCAGCCACCTCCCCTTCAGGGGGAGGATTTTGGAGAGGATGGGACATCGACATGCGCGACTATC
>NZ_JBKBPF010000090.1:0-589 GCF_046293315.1 Brevundimonas sp. | reverse complement strand
GTGGCCAGCTCGTCGCTAAAGTCCCCCAGCCCCGCGCTGCCCAGCCACGCGTGCACATCCTCCGGGAATATGACGATCATGCGGCGTTCAGTGTTGATGGGCCGCGGCCGGTGCACGCGCCCGCCCGGCGTGGCGGCGCCGTTGCTCTGCGCCAGCATGCCGCGCGCCAGCTCCTGCATCAGCTGCGAGAACGACTCGGGGGACAGCGTGCCGTCCTCCTCGTCCGCGCCGCCGCCGCCTGCCGCCGCCCCAGGCGTGCCCGGGGGCAGTGACAGGCTGGGGCGAAGCTTGCCCAGCATGCCGCCGCCGCCGCCGCCGCCGCCGCCACCGCCGCCGCCACCGCCACGCGAGCGCAACGGCGCAACGTCTGCAGAGGCATCAAACTCAACGTTGCCCTTCACACGGGGCGTGACAGACGGCACGGAGCGCGAGCGGCGCATGGGCGTCGGCGCAGCCACGGCGGGCGCGGGCGCTGCTGGCGCGTTGGCCCGGCTGGCGCGCCGCTCTCGTGTGTGCCTGCGTGAGGGCTCGTCGCTGCCGGCATCGCTGGTCAGCTCGCTGTCGCTCCGCCCGCCGCCCTCGCCGCCGC
>NZ_JBKBPF010000089.1:0-590 GCF_046293315.1 Brevundimonas sp. | reverse complement strand
GGTATGGTGACGGTGCTGAGGGAGGCGCTGCGGGCGCTGCAGGGCGAGGCACCGCGTGACGGACGGGCGGAGGAGGGGTGGGACTGCGAGCCGGGCGCGCGGGCTGTGCTGGCGCTGCGCGCGCAGGTGCTGGTGCTGGCCGAGCGGCTGCACGGCGCCGCCAACGCAGAGTCGCTGCTGCGCCGGTGCGTGCCTGACGTCACCGCCGGCGCGCTCGCCGCCTGCCACGACTCACTCCGCGTCGCCACCGCCGCCGCCACCGCCGCCGCCACCGCCGCCGCCACCGCCGCCGCCACCGCTGCCACTGCACAGCTCCCCCAGTCGTGCACACGTGCTTTCTTGCCTGCTGCATCACTGGCAGCCGGTGGAGGCGTCCATGCCGCGAGGTGATTGGCAGATCAGTGTGCCCTGCAGCGTCATGTTCCCGCAGGTGCGTGGCGCGCACGGCGTGCGCCATGCACCATGCACACCAAGCCACATTGCTGACACTGGAGGCAGACCACATCCTGTGGCCCCCTTCGCGCAGTGATGAGCGCGCGCGGCATGCGCGTGTTGGACGAGCGGCAGGAGCGCCACGCGCTCTCGCTGCT
>NZ_JBKBPF010000088.1:0-593 GCF_046293315.1 Brevundimonas sp. | reverse complement strand
CGCCGCCGTTGCTGCAGGCCTGCATGCGGCGGCGGAGGAGGAGGAGGAGGAGGAGGAGGCAGAGGCACCAGCCGCTGCTGCGCGCGGCGACGCCACGCAGCAAGGCTCACCGCAGCAGGCCTCCGCGAAGCAGGACTCACCGCAGCCTCGCCGTGGCGGCGGTGGCGGCGGTGGCGGCGGCGGTGGCGGCGGCGCTGACGGCGTGTTCCGCATGCCCGCCAATCGCAGCGAGGCTCTGGAGGCGGTGCTGCGGCGTGCGCTGGTGCGGGTGGGGTGGGGCTACCTGGTGCCGCTCGCTTGCGCGCGCCTGCGCGTGTTTGACGCCAAGCGCAGCATCCCGCTGGCGCCGCTGCAGCCGGTGCGTTGCGCCGCCGCCGCCGCCGCACGTGGCGCCGCCGCTCACGCCCGCGCCATCGCCGCCGCGCGCAGACGGACCAGCAGAGCACTCTGGGCTCGGCGCTGACGCAGGCGGAGTGCACGTCGGAGCGCGCTGTGCTGTGCCTGGAGCTGCGGCCGCCCGGCGGCGACTTCCAGGAGTACGACCCGCTGGCTCGCCGCGTACGCGTGCTGCCCTGGGACCCGGCGCGCGACGC
>NZ_JBKBPF010000087.1:0-596 GCF_046293315.1 Brevundimonas sp. | reverse complement strand
GCGCTGCCCCCCGCCGCCGAGGCCGCCGGTCTCGACCGCGCCCCGGCCGCCGACGTCCTGCCCTCCGGCCGCTCTGGGTAGGCGGTGCGCGAGGCCCAGGCCCTGTGGCGCGCGCGGGGCGTCAACGCCGTGCCCGCCGTGGTGGTGGAGGGCAAATACCTGATCTCCGGCGGCCAGCCGGCGGGGGTGTTTGAAGAGGCGTTGCGGAAGATGGCGGGGGCCTAAGCGCTGCTGGCGCTAGCCCGACAAATACTCGAGTACCGCTGACACTGCGGCGTTACGCATCTGTCGCGCACGGACGGGGCCGACGTACATCGCTTCCTTTAGACGGTCTTCGGTAGCATTCAGAACGTCACCAACCGACATTAACTTCAGACCCTTTAGCTTGGCCTTCTGCCAGTCTGAAATATCTAGGACATCGACTGACTTTTCTAACTGGCGCTCCAGCACAAATGCCGGTTGCCCGTCGCCAAAGCTTGCCGCAGCGTCCAGCAAGCTTCGATACGCTGGGTGGTTGGCACCATACTCAGTCATACGTTTGGGCGTCAGATTTCTTGCGATCTCGAACGCCGTGGCCGTTGGCGTCGCCTCGAGCG
>NZ_JBKBPF010000086.1:356-598 GCF_046293315.1 Brevundimonas sp. | reverse complement strand
CCGACGCGGGGTATGAGATCGCCAAGGACGCCGCCCGCGAGCATGGGCTGAACCTGCCGAGCCTGGCATGAAAACCCTTCTCCCCTCGGGGGAGAAGGTGGCTCGCGGAGCGAGACGGATGAGGGGGCTGCGTCCGCAGTCTCAACGTCATCCGGCGCGTTCGCTGACCCCTAGCCCCCAAACCCGCCGCGGCGCCCCCCACCCTAACCCCCCAGGGGGGGAGGGAAATGAATTGGGATGCC
>NZ_JBKBPF010000086.1:0-346 GCF_046293315.1 Brevundimonas sp. | reverse complement strand
CATGATATCCTTCCCCCATTTCGGGGGAAGGTGGCTCGCGGAGCGAGACGGATGGGGGCGTTTCGTGGCGACCGCTCCGGCTTCTTCCGCTTCCGATTCCTCCCCCCATCCGAGCGGCTCCGCCGCCCACCTTCTCCCCCAAGGGGAGAAGGAAAAGGACTTCGCATGACCCACATCACCATCGGCCAAGACCCGCTGACTCTTAATCAGCTGCGCGCCGCCCTGAACGGCCCCCTCACCGTCAGCCTGACCCCCGCCGCCTGGGCCAATGTCGACAAGGGCGCGGCCGTTGTCGCCGCCATCCTGGCCGAGGGGCGCACCGTCTATGGCATCAACACCGGCTTCG
>NZ_JBKBPF010000085.1:0-602 GCF_046293315.1 Brevundimonas sp. | reverse complement strand
ACGACGGATCGCCTTCTAACGTTCCCTTCGACCGAGGTGGTCGGGAGGGGGTGAACGGTCGCCGTGTGGAATATTCCGTCGGGCTTCCGGCCGCTCGTGAAAGAAAGCGGTCCAGCACCCTTTGGCGAACCCGTTCCGGAGCGTCAAGTGTGCACAGACGCTTTTCCCCTCGACGGGGAAACACGAGCGCGCATCGGGCAGGAAACGCCCCGAAAGCGACATTTTGATGATAACCGCGATAGGCCAATTCGAGGCCTGCAACGAGAGATGGTGCCTGGGGGCGGATTCGAACCACCGACACGCGGATTTTCAATCCGCTGCTCTACCAACTGAGCTACCCAGGCGCGCGTCGCGTCGCGAGAGCGGCGTCTATATGCGAGCCTTCAAAACCTGTCCAGCGGTGATCTCAGACTTCTTCACCCGGATCATCGGGCAGGTCGTCGGCAGGCTCGGCCGGGATGGCGTAGCCGCCCGTGAACCAGCGTTGCAGGTCGATATCGGCGCACCGCTTGGAACAGAACGGCTTGTATTTCGGCGTCGCCGGCGCGCGGCGGCAGATGGGACAGGTCGCCATCTCAGGCCTCCTCGATACTGAATGCGTC
>NZ_JBKBPF010000084.1:0-606 GCF_046293315.1 Brevundimonas sp. | reverse complement strand
GAGTCGTATCCGCGCCCTGGGGGCGGCGGCGCGTAGCCTGGGCCGCCGTACCGGCCCGCGTCGGGCCTGGCGGGGGATCTGCTGCGGCGAGAGTAGTGCGGCGCGTGCACGGGGCTGCGTTCGCGTGCTGAGTAGCTGCCCCTGTCGCGGTCGCGGCTGCGGCTGCGGCTGCGTCGGTATCCGCGGCCAGGGCCGCCGTTGTTGCTGCCGCCGCCACCACCGCCGCCGCCGCTGCCGCCACCGCCGCCGCCACCGCCACCGCCGCCGCTGCCACCGCCGCCACTCCAGCGGCGAGCATCATCCTCACGCCCATAGTCCGGGTATCCGCTGCTGTAGCCTGGGGGCGGAAGAGGCGGTGCATCGTAGTGACGCCCATCGCCGCGCGTGGGCGGCTGCAGCGGCGGCGGCGCGTCGTAGCCTGGCATCACTGGCGGCCTGTCGGCATAGTAGGGGTCGGGGTAGCCACCGCGCCCATCCCTGCTGTACGCGTCGGGCGGGGGCGCCCCGTACCCCGGCGGCCCTGGCGGGGGCGCCACTGGCGGCGCTGCGTAGGCGTCGCGATCCGCGTCGCGCGGCGGCGGCGCGTCGTAGTAGCCGGGCGGGCCG
>NZ_JBKBPF010000083.1:0-611 GCF_046293315.1 Brevundimonas sp. | reverse complement strand
GCTGCAGCGGCAACGGCGGCAGCAGCGATGGCGGCAGGTGCATCGAAGGCGTCGGCAGCGGGTGCCAAGGTGGTCGCCAAGCGACGGGAAGCGCGCGGTTGGCTGCGGCGGGTGACTGCGGCGGGGGCGGCGGGGGCGGCGGCGGCGGCGGGGGCGGCAATACTGTGTCCCGGCGCAGCGGCTGGTGCAGTGGCGCAATCAGGGGCGCGCGCAGCGGGGGGTGGGCAGCTAGCCACCAAACATCACGCCGCCCCGCGAGCCCGGGCTCCGCACCCCCCGGCGCCCCCGACGCTGTGAGCACTGCACCGGCGCTCGCACGGGCCGCCACCTGGGCATGAGAGGGCAGCGCCGCCGCCGAGCGGTCTGGCGCCGGCAGCGCGGCCGCGTCTGCAGCAGCAGCGCCCGTGCTCGCAGCGCCGCCGGGGGCGACTCGCGCGTGATGCGTGACTGACGGGACGAGCGTGGCGGCGCGGCTGGAGAGATGGCGCGGCGAGGCGGGCGCAGCAAGCGCGGCTGACGCAGCGGGCGCCTGCCCGGCGGCGGGGGCGGCGGGGGCGGCGGTGGCGGCGGTAGCGATGAAAGCGGCGGTGGTAGGCACAAGCACCGCTGCG
>NZ_JBKBPF010000082.1:0-615 GCF_046293315.1 Brevundimonas sp. | reverse complement strand
CTGCCTGCATGGGTGCAGCGGGGAGATCAGTCACCGCCGCAGGCACGCGCTTGCGCCGGCGCACGACCTGGCAGCGCCGGCACGGGCGCGGGCACTGCCTGTTCCGCGCGCGTTGCAATCTGGAACGACCCCGCCGCGCCCGCCTCCCCGCCCGTCTGTGCGTGTCGACTCAGTTCTTGCTGCGCCGGCAGCAAAGGCAGCGTCGCGGCGTGGTCACGCACCGCTTGCGAGCCGCCGCCGCCGCCCGCCGCGATGGCGGTCAGATCCGCACCCGACACCTCGCCCGCCTCCAGGAACTGAGGGGCAGGTGGGGGTGAGCACTTCCGCTGCGCGGCGCTAGGAGCGCGGAGCGCGGCGCCGCACCTCATGGTGCGCCGGCAGCCCCGTCTCGTCTCGCGCATCACCGTGCTCGCCGTGCGAGCCCGCGAACTCAGCCAGCTGGGGGGACGCAACTGGGCTGCAACCCTCCGCGCCCGCCTCCCCGCCGCCCACACCGCCGTGCCCGCAGCAGTACCGCGTGGCGCCGCCGCCGCCGCCGCCCGCTGCCACCAGCAGCGGCTGCTCGTGCCCTCGCTGCCGGCGCACCAACGTCGCGCCGCCGCCGCCGCCACCAGC
>NZ_JBKBPF010000081.1:0-615 GCF_046293315.1 Brevundimonas sp. | reverse complement strand
AAAGACGGGGTCTTGGGCGCATCTGGATATCTTCGCCTGGAATCCACGCGCCCGCCCCGGCCATCCGGAAGGCGGTGAGGCGCAGTCTCTTCGGGCCTGTTTCGCCATGCTCAGGACGCGGTATGGCCAGAGTAACCATCGATATTAACCGCCCCTTCGCCTTCGCGGTGTAGGGATGACGCTCCTGATCGACGGACGTCCGCCTCTTGCCCCTGCCTTCCGACCACGATCCGCGCGTCACGCTCGCCCGGCCCGACCTGGCCGCGCTGGTGTTCGAGGGCGTGCTCGAGGCGGAACGATACCGCTCCACCATGCCGATGCAGTGCGTGGTTCCGGCCACACCGGTGCGCGCCGGGACCGACGACATGGCGGAGCTGATCGACCAGCTGGTTTTCGGTGAAATCGTCGACGTTCTGGAGGTGTCGGACGGACGGGCCTGGGGCCGATCACGCCGGGACGGCGTCGTGGGCTACGTCGCGATCGACGCCCTGAGCGAAGATGTGGTTGAGCCGACCCACCGGGTGGCGTCGGTTGAAGCGCGGGCCTTCGATGCGCCAGGCGATGCGGAGCGGGACGTGCTCCCCCTCAACGCCCTGGTGAGGGTTTTGGAGACGA
>NZ_JBKBPF010000080.1:327-620 GCF_046293315.1 Brevundimonas sp. | reverse complement strand
CGTCAGCCCCTTTGGCCAGAGGAAGGCCGTCCCCACCGTGATGGATGAAACCGCCATCCTGTTCGACCGGGTGCTGATCAACGGCGGGCAAAGGGGCCTGCTGCTGGGGCTGTCGCCCGACGACGCGGCCCGCGCCTGCGCCGCCGCCCTGGCCGATCTGACGGCCTGAAACCGGTTCGACCTGGCGCCCTGGTTCCTGACGTCATCGGCCTTTCAGGGGCGAAAACACCCTTCGGCCCGCCGCCCCCGCCGGCCATGCGATACTGCCTGACCTGATCCTTCGGAGCCGATCC
>NZ_JBKBPF010000080.1:0-317 GCF_046293315.1 Brevundimonas sp. | reverse complement strand
GCCGCCCGGTCCTCTAAGAGAAGGGCCTGACCGGAGCCTTCATGACCGACGCCGACACGCCACGCCGCCACAGCCGCACGGGCCTCTATGTTCCCTTCGCCGTCGTCCTGATCGTGCTGGTCGCCTGGACCGGCTGGTGGTTCTATCTGACGCGCCAGGTCGAGCAGCGGCTGGAGACCCAGGTCACCCGCCTTCAGGCCCAGGGCTGGCAGGTGAAACACGCCCGCGTCACCACCACCGGCTGGCCGTTCCGCGCCCGCGTCGCCATCCCTCATCCAGAGATCATCGCCCCGTCCGGCCTGGGCGTGGCCGCGCCC
>NZ_JBKBPF010000079.1:0-620 GCF_046293315.1 Brevundimonas sp. | reverse complement strand
GCTGCGCCCGCCTCTGCATCCGTGTGTGTGGCGACAGCTCCGGTGTCGGCCTCGCCGCTGGCGTCAGCCTCGCCGTCCGCGCCCGTGCCAGCTGCTGCGGTGGCATCCGCATCGGTCGTGCCCTCCGCGGCCTCGCCCGCCGCCTGCACCGTCTCCGCCGCCGCCACTGCATCGGACACGAGGACGGGCAAGTGTGCGCTGACCTCCGTCACCACCTCCTCCGCCGCAGCCAACTCCACGTTGCTCACATCCGGCGGCGCCGTCGCGGCGGCAGAGGAGGCAGGGGCTGCAGCGGCGCAACCACTTCCGCGCTGCCCGCTTGCAGCGACGCGCCAGAGCCCGGAGCCAGGTGGCGCTGCGAGGGCGTGAGCATGGCGGCGAAGGCGGGGCTGTCGATGCCCGCGGTGGAGATGGCCGGCGCGCGTGAGGTGCTGCCTTCGTCCTCCTCTTCCTCCTCCAGCACAACAGACAGGTCGGCGGACTGCAGGGGCGCCCGCTCCACCGCCACCTCCGCCGCAATGCCCTTGCGCATGGCGCGCAGGAACTCGTCGTAGTCGATGCGCCCGTCGCCCTTTACGTCTGCCTCCGTCACCATGCGCGAGATCTGCGCGGGAGCGGGG
>NZ_JBKBPF010000078.1:0-621 GCF_046293315.1 Brevundimonas sp. | reverse complement strand
CCACAGTGGCGCCGGCTGCCCATTGTCCGTGGCGCGCACCACCACGCTGTACGAGCTCTTCGTCTCAAAGTCCAGCACCGCCTGCGCCACGCGCAGCTGCCCAGTGCCGTCCTCGATGCTGAACACGCTGGCGCCGTCGCCGCCGGTGATGGAGTAGGTCAGCGTCTGCCCAAAGTCGGGGTCGGTGGCCACCAGCGGCGCGCCCACGCGCGTGCCCTCCGGGCTGTTCTCCTCCACCTCGTACCACGCGCCGTACAGCGTGGGCCGCTCGTTCACATCCAGCACCGCCACCGTGCTGGTGGCCTCGTGCCACAGCCCGCCGCCGTCCGTGGCGCGCACCACCAGCGAGTACTCGGACACGCTCTCGTAGTCCAGCACCGCCTGCTGCACAAACAGCTGCCGCGTGTTGGCGTTCAGGCGGAACACGTCCGCCGCGCTGCGTCCCGCGCGCTGGTAGCACACGGTGAAGTCGCCGGGCACGAAGCTGCCCGTGGCCAGCGCCACGCGGCGCACCGCCACCGGCTGCGCGTCCGTCACGTTCAGCAGCGGTGCCCCGCTGCCGCCCAGCCAAGGCGCGAGCCCGCGGCCCAGCGTCAGCTCCCCCGACTCCCGCACTTGCAC
>NZ_JBKBPF010000076.1:0-628 GCF_046293315.1 Brevundimonas sp. | reverse complement strand
ATCCCGACTGGACGCCCGACCAGGTCCTGATCCGCGCCACCACCGCCGCCCGATCCTGGCGCGGCGCGATCATCGAGGCCGAGGCGCGGGCGCAGCAGGGGGCGCCGACCTGGGTCTATCAACTGGACTTCCCCGGCGAACTGCCCAACGGCCGTCGCGGCGCCTTTCACACGGCGGACATCCCGCTGGTGTTCGACAATGTCGCAGCCGAGGGTTCACACACACGCGGGCCGGGCGCGCAAGCCGTGGCCGACCGCATGGCCGACGCCTTCATCGCCCTGGCGCGGTCGGGCGACCCCAATCATCCGGGCCTGCCGCGCTGGGCGCCCTATGGGCTGGAGCGTCGCCAGACGATGCTGTTCGACATCGACAGCCGCATGGCCGACGACCCGCGCGGCGACGAGCGCCGCGTCTTCGCCCGCATCCCCTACGTCCAGCCGGGGACCTAGAACGACATCGGTTCAGGCTCCTGGACACGCGGACCCCCGGCAACCTCGCCCCCCAGCGCACGTTCACCCGTCACAGGCAAAGAAGGGCGCATCGTCATGACCACCTACCAGGTCGGCTATCTGATCGGCTCGCTGGCGAAGGACTCGATCAATCGAAAACTGGCGCGCGCCCTGATCAA
>NZ_JBKBPF010000075.1:0-632 GCF_046293315.1 Brevundimonas sp. | reverse complement strand
GCGCGCAAATTTCGAACTGCTGCCGCGCCATGGACGGCAGCGATCAGGAATCTGTGCGCGCGGCGGTGCTGCAGCTCATCATGGACCACTTGGAGTGGGAGGGCATGCTGCTGGAGCGTGAGGCGGTGGCGGAGGCCTACCGGCTGCGCTTTGGTGATCCCGATGCTGACACGACAGCCTGGCTGCGCACGGATGCCGATGGCAGCGCGGGCGACGGCAGCAGATTACTCAAGCTGGTCCAGGCTGCGGTGCACGCCGAACCGCGGGGACGCGGCGCTTCGGCAGGCAGGCCGGCGGCGGTGGCGGCGGCGGTGGCGGCGGCGGTGCCCTCGATGTCGGCGGCCATCACGCCGGCCAGCGCCGCGCTGCACTCCTCTGCAGCTGATGAGCTGTTTTTCGATGAAGTGGACACACCAGCGGGCAGGGTCACGCAGGTGAGGCGTACTGTGCGGGCCTGCCCCTGCTCCCGCTCACACTGTGTGCGCACGTGCCAATGCAGGTGAGGGGCGGGACGCTGCCCAGGCTGGTGCGGCACCTGTGCGACACGGTGGCCGGCTTGGCGCCGGAGGAGGAGCTGGTGACTGCCACCGCACGCCGGCTCTCGCGCGGCGTCGCGTCGGGCGACGTTGCCT
>NZ_JBKBPF010000074.1:0-634 GCF_046293315.1 Brevundimonas sp. | reverse complement strand
ACCGCACAGCCTTTGCCTGGTGGAAGCGCCATCTCATCGCCATCTGCAGCCACGGGCTCTGGTGCGGCGCCCGCCCCTGACTCGGAGCGACGCACTCGCCGCAAGCGGCGTCCGATGAACTACAAGTACTTGGCGCGCGCATTCCCGACGGATTCAAGCACAGCTGATGCGGGCGTGCATTCTTTGCTTACTATGGACTACAGCAGTGACCACTCATCGCGCACGGAAGGGCGGCGCAGCCCAAGAAATCATGGGAAAACGAACGGCAGAAGCCGCCGGGGCAGCGGTGGAGGCGACGGGAGCGATAGTGCCGCTGGCGGTAGCGGCAGCCGTGGCGGTGGCGGTGGCGGCGGCGGTGGCGGCGGCGGCGGCGGCGGCGGCGGTGGTGGTGGTGGTGGTGGCGGCAGAGGTGGTGTCAGTGCCACAAGCAGCGCGAAAGGCAGGGCAAGATCCGGTAGCACTAGCTCCCGCGTGACTGGCAAGCGGTGGCGCACGTTCTGCAACCGCGTGAAGCGCTGTGTGGCCGACATTCGGTACTACGAGCACGTGTTGCAGGCCTACACCGGCCAAGGCTGGCGCAACAGCAATGCGGAGAAGTTGCGACCGGAAGCCGAGCTGCGCGCGGCGTGTCGCA
>NZ_JBKBPF010000073.1:0-640 GCF_046293315.1 Brevundimonas sp. | reverse complement strand
GGCCAAGCACCGGGTGTTCCAGTTCCTGGACGCCGCGATCCTGCCGGACAACAAGCTGATCGCCATCGCCAGCAGCGACGCGGCCCACCTGGCCCTGCTCAGCTCGCACGCGCATCGGCTCTGGTATCTGGCCAACTCTGGCCGGATCGGCGTCTATGACCAGGACGCGGTCTATGTGAAATCCCGCTGCTTTGACCCTTTTCCCTTCCCTGATCTGACCGACGCGGCCCGCGCCCGCCTGGCCGTCGCCGCCGAGGAGATGGACGCTCTGCGCAAGCGGGTGCTGGCCCAGCATCCGGACCTGACCCTGACCGGCCTTTACAATGTGCTGGAGGCGGTTCGCGCGGGCGCGCCCCTGTCCGATCGGGACGCTTCGGTCCGCGACCGGGGCCTGGTGCTGATCCTGCGCGACCTGCACGACGACATCGACCGCGCCGTGACCGAGGCCTATGGCTGGCCCGCCGATCTGGAGGCGGCCCAGATCGTCGCCCGCCTGGCCGCCTTGAACATCGAGCGCGCGCGGGACGAGGGGGCGGGGCGGGTGCGCTGGCTGCGGCCCGATTTCCAGCGGCCGCGTCTGGCCGTCGCCGGGCGGGCCGGCGATCTGGCCCTGCCCGAGGTCGCGGCCCCGCAGCGCGCG
>NZ_JBKBPF010000072.1:0-640 GCF_046293315.1 Brevundimonas sp. | reverse complement strand
GCATATATCGGTGACCTTGAGGTCCGTACGGCCAAGGGTATTGAACTGCATAGGAAAATCCGTCTGACGCTTAATGGAGGACGGGCGGACCCTAGACCAGTGCATCGTTGTATGGAAGTGGTTCAGCGGCATTTGCCGATATATCCGCTGCAACGCGGGCACGTTTTCCCCGCCTGTAAAAAACCGTCACCAAAGGCGCAAAGGGGGGTTGAGGTCTGCGGCGGCACCCCCTATATAGCCCTCACACCGCGCCGAGGCGCTGTGTTTGACGCGGGATGGAGCAGCCCGGTAGCTCGTCAGGCTCATAACCTGAAGGTCGCAGGTTCAAATCCTGCTCCCGCAACCAAAAAAGCCCAGTGAACCATTCGGTTTGCTGGGCTTTTCCTTTTTCGGGATTGTTGCAGGATGGGCACGGGGCGGCCCTGGGCGCGGTGGTTTGCACATTGTTCATTGCCCGGGTTTAGATTGATCGGTACTTTATCGATCCAGATGGTCCGCGTGTTGCCCGTGCGGGGGAGTTCAGTCTTGTTTGAGTATCGGCGCAGCGCGGCGCTTTCCTTCTGCTCCTGCAGGATGCGGGAAGGGAAAGGCGGAGGATTTTGAGGCCCGTTCGACGCCAATTTCTGCTGGACTGCGTGAG
>NZ_JBKBPF010000071.1:0-641 GCF_046293315.1 Brevundimonas sp. | reverse complement strand
CTGCCACCACTGCCGCCGCCACTGCGGGACCGGCGCCTGCGCGAAACCTCGCGCCTGCAGCGCAGGCTGGGGGCGGCAGCGGCGGCGCGGGGGCGCTTGCAGGCGCGGACGGCGACGCGGAGGGCGAGTATTGCAGCGACGACGTGCCGCGCAGGTTCCGAGTGTCCGTTGACCTGCGATCGGTGGGTGAGATTGATCGCGCATCCGCCGGGGCCGTGTACGCTGTGTACACCTACCCACAGTTTGGCACGCCTGGCCCCGGTAAGTGTCCCCGCCGCCACCGCCGCCGCCACCGCCGCCGCCACCATCGCCTCCGCCACTGAGCATTCTCGCTTACCCGCTGCGCCCGCCCCTGCGCAGTACGCACCACTCCCTCCAGCGCCGCACACTTGCGCGATGGCTTCTGCGCCTTTGAGTTCAACGCGACGCGCCGCGCGCTGCTTGCCCTGGCGGCGGAGCAGCCGCTGGCGGTGGAGGTGTGGGCGCGGCGAGAGATGGCGCGGGATGAGATGCTGGGGGTGGCCACTGTGTGGATCGGCAGCGTGTTTGATCAAGCGCCACGCTACCTCGTGCGCGATGGGGTGACCGACCGGGTGCGTGCACCGCCGCGCCGGCTGCCGCGCGCACGCCGTCACCGCTGC
>NZ_JBKBPF010000070.1:0-644 GCF_046293315.1 Brevundimonas sp. | reverse complement strand
TTTGCCACGCCCGTCCGTGACGCGTGGCGGGAGCACTGCGTGTGCGCCTGCGTGGTCGGTCACGTGCGTCACGCCGTGAGCAGCGCGGCGGGCGGCGGGGCGCAGCCGCTGTCTGGCCCCACGCTGCTGGCGGCCGCGCGCTCAGAGGCGGTGCAGCGCAACGCGGCGGTGGCGGCGGCGTTTTCGGGGATGTCGGGGGTGTCAATGCCGACAGCGACAGCGACTGCGGCGGCGGCGGCGGCGGCGGCGGCAACGGCAGCGGCGGCGGCAGCAGCGGCGGCAGCGGCGGCAGCGACAGCAGCCTTTGAAGGCGGCGGTGGCGGCGGCGGTGGCGACGGCGGTGGCGGCGGCGGCGGCGGTGGCGGTGGCGGTGGCGGCAGCGCACCACTCGGGACGCACGCCACCGTCGCAGTCCCTGCGGCCGCGCCCAATGCTCCTCGCAGCAGCGGGCGCAAGCCGAGGCAGACGCGCTCCGGCGGCGCGCCTGCCAAGCGGCGCCGGCGCCAGTGATGCGACAACTGTGGTGTGGGCTGCTGCTGCAACAATGCTGACTGTGACCTAACGGTGCAAGCCTTCCAGCACGGTGCCGCACGCACGCGCACGCACGCACGTACACACACCCGCGCGCTCTCTCACACTCGCAC
>NZ_JBKBPF010000069.1:0-648 GCF_046293315.1 Brevundimonas sp. | reverse complement strand
CCCGCAGCGCCGCCGGAGCCTTCGGCTGTCGAGGCGGCGCCGACGCCGGCCTGGCGCGCGCCGGTCGAGGCGCCCAGCTTCACCGAATCCTCGTCGGTCATCGACGACGGCCCGGCCCCGCATACGCCCAGCTTCACCCCTGGCGCGCCCTCGCCGTTTCCGCCGCTGGCCAACGAACTGACGCCGCCGCCGCTGGTGCTGACCGCACCGCCGGCGGTCGAGATGGCGCCCATCCAGCGCCCAGTCTGGGAACGCCGCCAGACCGAGCGGGCCGACCAGGACGGCCTGTTCCTGCACGAAAGCATCACCGCCTCGGACTTCGCCCCCGTGCTGCGGCACGAGACCGACGCGACCCCGACATCCGGCCGATTCGACTGGAGCGAGACGGGCGCCTTTCTGGTCATGGGCGGGGTCGGCCTGGCGTCGTTCGGCGCGGCCATGGCGGCGTTCCGCCTGGCCGGCGATCAGGCGGTCGGCGGCCGCGAGACGACCATGATCGGCTGGGTCCTGGCCGTGATCGCCGCCGTCTGCGTCGGCGTGTCGGGCTATAATCTGTATCGCCGCTGGGGCCAGAACGCCCGCGGCTGAACCGGTTTTGCGCAGCGGCGCGCGGGATGCTACGCCCGCGCTCATGAGCATTCCGAACGC
>NZ_JBKBPF010000068.1:0-650 GCF_046293315.1 Brevundimonas sp. | reverse complement strand
AGCGGCGCACCCTCGCTCACCCTGGTGCTGCGCAGAGGTGTTTGGCGCGATGTACAAGGCCGGCCTGATCCACCGCGGCCACAAACCTGTGTACTGGTCGCCCTCCACCCGCACCGCTCTGGCCGAAGCGGAGCTGGAGTATCGGGACAATCACCGCAGCACCGCCATCCATGTCGGCTTCCCCATGCAGTCACTGCCCAGGTGCGCGCGGCCAGCCCCGATGCGCGCCTGCTCCCCCAGTGTCCTTACCTGGCTGCCAAACTGCCAGTGGCCAAGCAGCAGCACTGGCGCCCCTGCTGCCGCAGCTGGAGATGGTGATCTGGACCACCACGCCGTGGACCATCCCCGCCAACCTCGCGCTGTGCGTGAACCAGGACCTGGAGTATGTGGCTGTCCGTATGGAGGCGGGCGCTGGCGGGGCGTCGCGGCACGTGATTGTGGCGACAGAGCAGCTGGCAGAGTTTGCGGCGGCGCTGGGGCAGCCGGTGGATGCGCTGCATGTGGTGCACCGACTGCACGTGCGCACACGCTACTGTCGCTGCTGCTGCTGCCGCCGCGCGTTCACGCGTGCCTCATCGCAGGGCCGGGACTTGGTGGGCGCTGTGTGCGCGCACCCGCTTGCCAGGCGCACCTCGCCCGTCCTGCATGGC
>NZ_JBKBPF010000067.1:0-650 GCF_046293315.1 Brevundimonas sp. | reverse complement strand
CTGGCCAGCAGCGCACCCTCCGCCAGCGCTGTCCAGGCGCGTCAGGCGGGCGAACGCGTCTGCAGGCACGGCAGCGCACGCACTATTGGCACGTTTGAGCGGGCGACCGTCGTCGCCCTCGTCCGCGGCTCCCGTGGGCAGGTGATGCGCGCGCTTGCGGCAACCAGGCGACCCGCTGCCTGCGTGGTCGCCCTCCGCGCCTTGCTTGCTGCTGCCCTGCGCTCGCTGCCGTGTCAAGGTCTGCCTTCGCTTCTGAAGCATCTCTGCCAGCTCTTGTGTGCGTTGCTGCGCAGCAGCCTTTTCCGGCTCATTTCGGCCCTCAGAGGGGCGAGAGAGCGAGGTGGGCGCGATTGGCGCAGGCGCTGTGCTCGGGGGCGGCGGCGGCGGCGGCGGCGGCGGCGGGCGTGGTGCGGGATCTGGCGAGCGAGCAGGCGGGCGCCGCTGCGTGGCGGTAGGTGCCGGTGCTGGTGGTGGAGGTGGCAGCGGGGGGCGAGGCCGCGGGGCAGCGGCTGGGTGCTGAAATGCAGCAGCCCTGGGCGGGTACGCTGCTGGCGCCGCAAAGGCGGCCATCGGCCCCTGTGGCATCATCGGCCCCGTGAGCCCCATCATGGCAGGTCGCACGGGAGGCCCGCGGAATGGGCGGGGGCCCA
>NZ_JBKBPF010000066.1:0-651 GCF_046293315.1 Brevundimonas sp. | reverse complement strand
GAGGGCACGGAGTGCAGAGACGATGCGGCTCAGATGCTGGGCGTCGGCCACTTCCAGGTCGATGATGTCGGTGTGGAAGGGGCCTTCGCGATTGACCAGTTGCAGGTTGAGGATGTTCGCCTTGGTCGCGCCGAACACATTGGCGACGGCGGCGAGCGCGCCGGGCTGGTTCTTGACGATGACCTGCAGCCGGGCGGTGCCGCCCTTGGACTTGCTGTCCCAGCTCAAATCGACCCAGTCGTCGTCCTGGCCCGCCTCCAGCGTGCGGCAGTCGATGGTGTGGACCTCGATCGGCTCGCCGGTGCGGCGGATGCCGACGATGCGGTCGCCCGGCACCGGGTGGCAGCATTCGCTCAGCTTGTAGGCGATGCCCGGAGTCAGGCCGCGGATCGAGACCGGAGCATGCTGGCGCGGATGGGCTTCTTCCAGTTCCTGGCCGCTGGTGGAGCCGGGGATCAGCGCCTCCATCACTTCGGAATCGAGCAGGCGATGGGTGGCGATCGCCACCATCAGCGAAGCACGATCCTCGAGCTTCAATCGCTTGAGCGCGGCGTTGAGCGCCTTGTCGCCCAGCTCGCTCGCCAGTTCGGGCGAGAAGCGGCCGATGATTTCCTCATAGAGTTTTTCGCCCAGCGCCACTTCCTCGCCGCG
>NZ_JBKBPF010000065.1:0-656 GCF_046293315.1 Brevundimonas sp. | reverse complement strand
CGCGGCGGCGGCGTCGGGCGTACGGATCCTCGCCGAGGAGCTGGTCGACTTCCGGCGGGAGCTGTCGGTGCTGGTGGCCCGCTCCCCGAGCGGCCAGGCCGCGGCGTACCCCGTCGTCGCCTCCACGCAGCGCGACGGCATCTGCCACGAGGTGGTCGCGCCCGCCCCGGACCTGTCCCCGGCGCTGGCGGCACAGGCCCAGCAGATCGGCCTGAGGGTCGCCGGAGAGCTGGACGTGACCGGGATCCTCGCCGTCGAGCTGTTCGAGACCACCGACGGCCGGGTGCTGGTCAACGAGCTGGCCATGCGACCGCACAACACCGGCCACTGGACCCAGGACGGCGCGGTCACCAGTCAGTTCGAGAACCACCTGCGGGCCGTGATGGACCTGCCGCTGGGCTCACCGGCGCCGCGGGCGAGATGGACCGTGATGGTCAACATCCTCGGTGGTGACGCCGACACCGGGCGGCTCTACGACGGCCTGCCCCACGCGCTCGCGCGCGATCCGCACCTGCGGGTGCACCTCTACGGCAAGGACCTGCGGCCGGGCCGCAAGGTGGGCCACGTCAACGCCTACGGCGACGACCTCGACGACTGCCTGGAGCGCGCGCGGCATGCCGCCGCGTGGTTCCGGGGCGACCTAGGAGAGACCAGTG
>NZ_JBKBPF010000064.1:0-675 GCF_046293315.1 Brevundimonas sp. | reverse complement strand
GTGCCTGTGCACGGCGCCCGTGCTGCGCCTGCTGCCGCGCGAGGCGATCGATGCACTGGCGCGCGCAATGCGAGTGGAGCATGCACCCCCGGACACGGTGCTGGTGCAGCAAGGCAGCAGCGCGGAGCGGGCGGACCTGCTGCTGCTGCGCGTGGGAGAGGTGGTGTGCACACGGTGGCTGCCGCTGACACCGGGGCAGTTGGCGGCGGCGCCGCTTGCGGAGGAGCCACAGCAGCAGGTCGGGCGCGCACGGCGGCGGCAGCGCGGCGGCGGCGAAGTGGGCGACAGAGTGCGTGACGCAGCCTCCGAGCCTGCCCACCGCCGCCGCCACCGCCGCCGCCACCGCCGCCATCGCCACCACCAGCACCGCCAAGAACAGCGGCAGCAGCACAGCGGTGCTGGAAAGCCGATGCTGGCGCTGCCGCCACTGCAGCCCGCGTCGCCGCTGCATGCGCGCATGTTACCGGCAGAGACGGAACTGCTTGCCAGCGAGGAGACGCGGCTGGCGGCCCCGCCGCAGCTGCGTCGCCCAGCGCGAGGAGGCGCAAGTGCAGCGGCTGCTGGGGCCACTGGAGATGCGAGCAGCGACGCTGCCGCTGCCGCGGCCGCCGCCGCACCTGCCGCCCAAGCAGACGCTCTGCGCGAGCAAGTGGCGCGAAAGGTTCGCGCCAAGCT
>NZ_JBKBPF010000063.1:0-681 GCF_046293315.1 Brevundimonas sp. | reverse complement strand
ATGCAGACCTGCGCGACGTGCGCGTGTGCAGAGCGAAGCGCACCCTGCAGTTCCGCGTGCCCGTGCGCATGCGTGCGTCACATGCATGGCTCGTCGCTGCAGTGCTTGTGCTCACACTTGCTTGCATGCAGTGGAGTATGTGGAAGACTATGATCCGCGCAACCCTCAGCACGCTGTCGAGATTTTGTTCGCCTCCGAGTCCGACACTGCACGAGTGCATGCATTGGTACGCGTGTCCGGCTTGCGGGCGTTGCCTGCCTTGCTCATGCTGCTGCCGTCGCCACCGCCGCCGCCACCGCCGCCGCCACCGCCGCCGCCACCCCCGCCGCTGCCGCAGCTGCGCAAGTGCCACGTGATTCGATAGGGACTGCCAGCGCGACAATGTACATGCCGACTTTCTCACTTCCGAGCGCCTGCTTGGTACGGAAACGTGGCCCTGCGGAAGTCGGCTTGACCGTGCCTGCCCGCCGTGCGTGCCAGTGGGACGGCCGTGTCGGGCAGCGGCTCGCCCGGCTCCACGGTACAGCCGTACGGGTCCCTCTCGCGCCGCCCCTTCTTTGTCTTGCCGCGAATCTTCCGCTTCCGATCCTCCTTCGCCACCCGCTTGGCCACGTTGGGCGCCAGCGGGTTGGCAAGCAGCGCTGCCTCGCGCTCAGCGCGCTCCTCCAGCAGCGCAGTCTC
>NZ_JBKBPF010000062.1:0-691 GCF_046293315.1 Brevundimonas sp. | reverse complement strand
AAAGCGCAGGCCAGCTGGCACGCAAAGCCCGACCCGCCCGCGCTTCCCAGCCAATCTGGCAGCTGAGCGCAGGCCAAGTGCTCTGCTGCTGGTAGCACCATCTCCGTCACGTGCCCAAGCAGCTGCCGCGTGTCCGCGTCACATGTGTCAGCCGCCGCACCTCGCAGTGCACGCATCAGTACGACGACTGCAACTACAGCGATATCCGGTCTCTGCACAACTTGGGCGCTCGTGAGCGGAGCTGGCAGCAAATGCGCCATTGGGCCAATGGCATCAGCCTCCGCGCCAGAAGAAGCGCCGCCGCCGCCGCCGCCGCCACCGCCACCGCCACCGCCGCCACCGCCACCGCCGCCGCCACCGCCGCCACCGCCGCCACCGCCGCCACCACCACCGCCATACAAAGACATCAAGTGCCGCGCGGGAGTAATCAATGCTTGCTCCAAGTGCTGCCAAACAATGAATGGCTCCGGTACACCAGCAACAAACCATTCGCAAGCCGGACCAAGGTGGGCAGGAGCAGCAGCGGCCTCCACTGGACGCCCTTGCATCACAGATCCGGCTTCGGTGGATCGCAGAGGGAACGACAACCGCCGGCGCTTTGGCATGGGGCGCGTTGGGTCAGCATGGGGCATGCTAGAAGTAGCAATTGCAGCAGCAGCAGCAGCAGCAGCAGTAATCGACGCTGCTGCGT
>NZ_JBKBPF010000061.1:0-700 GCF_046293315.1 Brevundimonas sp. | reverse complement strand
AAGGATTCGATCAAGCGGGCTCATTAGACAGAATCCCGCCACGATCCGGCCTCCCGATGAGCGTCCTGCCTCATCGGGAGAACCGCGTGCCGAACCTCATCGCCTTGCGCCTGGTCGTCGTCCTCCTTCTGGTCGGGGCGTCGGTCGCCGCATCCGCAGGCTCGGCCCGGGCCGAGCCTGCGGGCGCCCGGTTTCACGTCGAGGCCGAGTATTATAAGCTCGACAACGGCCTGAGGGTGGTTCTGGCGCGTGACGTCTCGGCTCCGACGGTGACGGTCGGCGTCTATTATGGCGTGGGCTTTCGCGTGGAGCCCCGGGGCCGCACCGGTTTCGCCCATCTGTTCGAGCACCTGATGTTCCAGGGCTCGGAAAATCTGCCGGATTTCTTCAACAGCATCGCCGCGGCGGGCGGCCAGATCGGCGGCTCGACCCGATTCGACTTCACCCGTTACTGGGAGACGGCGCCGACGAACCAGCTGGAGTTCATGCTGTGGGGCGAGGCTGACCGCATGGCGCGGCCGGTGATCCAGTCCGAGAAGCTGGCCAATCAGAAGGCGGTGGTCGCCAATGAGGTGAAGGCCGCCCTGCACAATCAGCCATACGGCGGCTGGACCTGGTTGGAGCTGCCCCAGGCGGCGTTCCGCAACTGGCACAACGCGCACAATTTCTACGGCGACCTACAGGACATCGAGGCGGCGAC
>NZ_JBKBPF010000060.1:0-701 GCF_046293315.1 Brevundimonas sp. | reverse complement strand
GCGCACGCCCGCGCTGTAGCGCGCCACCAGCTGGCGCAGCGGCGCGGCGGCCTGCAGCAGCGTGTGCCGGTCGCGCTCGGGCAGCGGCGCCACCACCTCCTCCACCGCCTCCGCCACCGCGCGCACGGGGAACTCGGGCAGTGCGCGCAGCGCGGCGGCCACGGAGGCGAAGTCGGGCACGGGGCCGGCGGGCTCGGGGGAGCCCAGCGGCGAGGTCGCGAACCGTGCGCGGTCGCTCTCCTCGCCATCGTCGCCGCCACCGCCGCCGCCACCGCCGCCGCCACCGCCCGGCACGCCGCGGAGCTCGTAGGCGGCGGTGAGCACGCCCAGCGCACGCGCATTGTCGCGGCGGTAGCGATCGGCCACCGCGTGCAGGCGGCCAGAGAGGGCAAAGGGGATGCGGCCGGCCAGCACGCTCAGCGCCTCCTCCAGCTCGTACAGCGGCAGCATGGGGTGGCTGCCCGCGCGATCAAAGTCACGCAGCGCCTCCTCCAGCATGTGCGCGGGCACCAGGTAGCCGTCCAGCGCGTGCCGCAGCGTGCGCAGCGCGGCGCGCAGGGCAAAGTGCGGCTTGCGCGCTCGCGCGGCCACGTCGCCGCCCGCCGACACGGCGCCACTGGCGCCACCAGCAGAGCTGCCGCTGCCGCTGCCGCTGCCGCTGCCGCTGCCGCTGCCGGTGCCGGTGCCGGTGCCGGTGCCGC
>NZ_JBKBPF010000059.1:0-706 GCF_046293315.1 Brevundimonas sp. | reverse complement strand
AGCGTGCGCCAGCTTGAACTGCTCCCCGCCGTCGGCAGTGGCGAACGCGTTCCCTCCCAGTGGGGTGAGACCGAAGTCGGTGTAGTAGGCGGCAGTCTCCTCGACGTTCGGGACGCCGACGGTGATCGAGGTGAGTCGGTGCAGGGGCATGGTGTTCAGTCCTTACTGACAGTTCGAGACTAGGAGGACGCCGTGGCGTAGGGGGTACCGGGTACGCAGGTCTGACGCAGTTCGCCGAGGCCTTCGATCCAGGTGACGACCCCCTCGCCGGGCACGAGGAACCGCTTCGGTGTCCGACCACCACCGACACCGCTGGGGGTGCCGGTGAAGATCAGGTCGCCCGGCTGAAGCGTCAGCACTGCGGAGAGTCGCTCGATCAGCACCGGCACGGAGAAGATGAGGTCAGCGGTGCGACCCTTCTGAACCTGCTCACCGTTGATGCTGCACCCGATCCCCAGGTCGTCGGGGTTGTCCAGCTCGTCCGGCGTCACCACGGCGGGGCCGATCGGGGCGAAGCCGGGGAAGGACTTGCCGAGGCTGAACTGCGGGGCGGGCGCCACGAGCTGACGGGTCCGTTCGGAGTAGTCCTGGCCGATCGTCAGACCCGCGACGTACTGCCAGGCGTGGGCAGCGGTGACCTGACGGGCCTCACGTCCGATGACCACGACCAGCTCGGCCTCCCAGTCAACAGTGTCGGTGGGCAGCG
>NZ_JBKBPF010000058.1:0-707 GCF_046293315.1 Brevundimonas sp. | reverse complement strand
GTGCTGCTGGACCTGGCGCAGAAGGGCATGCCGGCGCTGGCCAAGCTGCAGATGCTGCAGATGATGGACCTGCCCGCCGCGCTGCAGCGCATCACCGTGCCCACCGCGGAGGACGAGGAGACGGCGGCGCTGGCGCTGGCGCAGCTGGTGGCGGGCGTGGGCATGGTGCTGCTGGAGTGCTGGAAGCACGTGGGGCAGGAGCAGGGCTTTGCCAGCGAGGCCGCCGTGGCCGCCGCCGCCCAGCTGCACCGCATCATGCCGCTGGCCTGGTCGCTCATTGGCCACGAGCTGTGCTCCGTGGGCCTGGCCGCGCTGGAGTTGGCGCAGGCGGCGGTGAGCAGCATGCGGGAGTCGTGGGCGGCGGAGGCGGCGGCGGCGGCGGCGGCGGCGGGGCGGACGTTCTGGCTGGCGGAGCAGCTGCCCCTGCTGCTGGACATGGTGCTGCGCCGCGTGCGCTACCCGCCGTCCTACGCCTTTGGCGCGGCGCAGCCCAGCGAGGAGATGGAGGAGTTTGACCAGCTGCGCGAGCGGCTGCGCCACCTGTTCTCGCGGCTGGCGGTGCTGTCGGGCGAGCGCGTCCTGACCTTCCTCGCCGCCGTCTTCTCCTCCGCGCTGCCCGCCGCCTCGCTGGGCGCCCTGCCCTTCCACGACGTGGAGGCGGCGCTGACGCTGCTGGGCGCGCTGGCGGAGAAGGGCGTGGACGTGGG
>NZ_JBKBPF010000057.1:0-708 GCF_046293315.1 Brevundimonas sp. | reverse complement strand
TGGTGGGCACTGGCGGCAGCCGGTGCGGCGGGGAAGGACGCGGGCAGAGGGCCAAACGTGACGCGCGGGGCCTTGTGAGCTTGCTGCGGCGGTGATGCATGCTGCGACTGCAGCTGCCTCGGCTGCGGTCGCAGAGGCTTCTCCCCCGCCTCTGCATCGTCAGCCAGCACGAGCAGCGCCGCCTGCGCGTCCTCAGCCGCGGCAGCCAGCGCCGCCGGCACGACTTGCTGCAGCAGCGCATGAGCCAGCATCACAACGGCCACGTGAGGGGCCTCCTCCGAGCCTGTCGCGCTTGCTTCGCCGCTGCTGCCCCTGCTGCCGCCGCCGCCGCCGCCACCGCCACCGCCACCGCCACCTGCTGCAGTGCGCGCGGGCAAAGACGGCGGCAGTAGTAGCAGCGCAGACAGTACGCTGGTAATGCACTCGCCCGCCACTGCAGCCGGGCTGCCGGTGGCTGCAGCCGGCGCGGCTGGGGCTGGCGCCGCGTCAGCCGCCACGCGCACGGCAGCACGCAGCCATGGGCCCAGCGTGGCGGCGCGCGTGGCAAGCGGCGTGGCGGCAGCCCAGCGCAGCGCGTGCATGGTCATGGACCGCAGCAGCAGCGCGCACACTTGCAGCAGGGCGGCGGGTTCGGCGCCCGTGTTGCCATCGCTGCTCGCACCGCTGCCACTGGCCAGCGCGGCGAGGTGCCCATGCAGTGCTGCCAGC
>NZ_JBKBPF010000056.1:0-710 GCF_046293315.1 Brevundimonas sp. | reverse complement strand
TGCTCGGTGGTGGCAGCTGCCAACCCGGTGTACGGACAGGTGCGGGCGCCCGTGTGGCGCTGCGTGCACAAGCCCAGCGTGCCCTGACATGCCGCCGCAGTACGACAAGTCCAAGAAGCCGCAGCAGAACGTGGGGCTGCCCGACTCGCTCCTCTCCCGCTTTGACCTGCTGTTCATCGGTGCGTCACGCGGCCCGCCCCGCCCCTCGCCCTCGCGCTGACCCTGGCGCGCAGTGCTGGACGAGCTGGATGCGGAGCACGACCGCAGCATCGCCAGCCATGTACTGGCCACGCATCGCTACCAGCGCCCCGGGCAGGTGCGCAGCTCGCGCTGCTCTCGTTGTTGCTGTTGTCGCCGCCGCCGCCGCCGCCACCGCCGCCGCCTCCACCGATGCTGCTGCTGTGACTGCTACTGCTGTTGTGGTCGTCGTCGCCGCCGCCGCTGCTGCCGCTACCGCTGCTGCTGCCGCTACCGCTGACGGCCACGCGCGTGCAGGAGGGCATTCCCATCCCGCTGGGCGGCGCGGTGGGCGAGGAGGAGGAGGAGGAGGCCGCCGAGAAGCAGGAGGAGGAGACGAAGGTGTTCCAGAAGATTAGCCGCCTGCTGCACGGCGGCGTGGAGGCTGAGATTGAGCGGGCGGGGGGGCGCAAAGCGGTGCGTGCTGTTGCGCGCGATGCGAGACTGGCTGCGCTGCCGCCCCATGCGCTGCC
>NZ_JBKBPF010000055.1:0-725 GCF_046293315.1 Brevundimonas sp. | reverse complement strand
GCAGGATGGGCGCAAACACCTCCTCCTTCACCATGGGAGCACCCGTGGGCGTCTCAAACACCGTGGGCTGCACAAAGTTGCCCAGCCCGTCCACGCGCTGGCCGCCCGCCAGCAGCTTGCCGCCCTGCTCCTTCACCGCCGCCACCGCGCGCTCAAACTGCGCCACGGCGGCCTTGTTGTGCAGCGGCCCGCACAGCACGCCCGCCTCCAACGGGTTGCCAATCTTCACCGTGCGGTACGCCTTGAGCAGGCGATCCACAAACTCCTCGTACACCCCCTCGTGCACGTACAAGCGGCGCAGCGACGTGCAGCGCTGGCCCGCGGTGCCCACCGCGGAGAACAGGGTGGCGCGCAGCGCCAGGTCCATGTTCACGTCCTTGTCCACAATCATGGCGTTGTTGCCGCCCAGCTCCAGCAGCCGCTTGCCGAAGCGGGATGCCACCACCTCGTTCACGCGCCGGCCCACCTTGGTGCTGCCCGTGAAGGACACCAGCTCCATGCGCGGGTCGCTGATCATCGTCTCGCCCACGGTGGGGCCGGAGCCCACGATCATGGACGCAATGGCGCCCGGCAGCTTCTCCGCCGCCAGCACGTCCGCGATGATCTTGGTGCACGCCACCGAGGTCAGCGTCAGCGAGTCCGCCGGCTTCCACACCTGCGTGTTGCCCGCCACCATGCTGATGGCGGCGTTCCAGAAGAAGACGGCGCAGGGGAAGTTGAAGGCG
>NZ_JBKBPF010000054.1:0-726 GCF_046293315.1 Brevundimonas sp. | reverse complement strand
GGGCCAGCGAGCGTCAGTCGTGCGAGTGGCCGCAGCGGCGATGGCGACAGCAGCGACGCCCCCCTACCGTCCCAAGCACGGGCAATGCGGTCCAGTCTGCACCTGGCCAACGGGCAGCCAGCACGTCCAGCTGCAGCCAATCACCGCTGGCCTCCCACGGCACGGCGGTCGGTGCCAGCCGCGGCGCAGCTGCGGTCGGCTGCAGCGCGGGCAGCAGCAGGAACTGCAGGCCTGCATCCGACGCGTGGCCACGTGCTGCCTCTAGCGCCGACACTGTCGCTGCGTGCGCTGTCGCGGGCAGCGCTTGCCGCTGCGCCGTTCTGACCTCCGTTGCAGCCTCGGTTGCCGCCGCCACCGCCGCCGCCACCGCCGCCGCCACCGCGGCTTGTGCCGCTGCGCTGCGCTGGCGCGGCCACGCCTGCGCGGTGGCGTCGTGCAGGAAGGAGGCGCTCCACGCCGAGGCCGCACACGGCGTGGGCACCAGCTCCGGCGCCGAGGGCAGCTGGCACCGGCCCGCCACCGCCAGCGCTGCGTCTGAGCGGCTGCCCGCAGGGGCAGGGCGCGCAATGGCCACGCAAACCGACATGCCCGGCTCGCTCCCCGCGTGCGGCCGCAGCAGCCTGCCCGACAGCACGGCAATGCGCACGCGCAGCACCGGCTCTGCCACGCCGTCCAGCACGCGAGTGTCGCACTGCCACGCTGCCTCCGTTGGCCCCGCCGCCGAGA
>NZ_JBKBPF010000053.1:0-728 GCF_046293315.1 Brevundimonas sp. | reverse complement strand
CCCGCTGTGAGGTGCAGCGCGCGCGATCACGAGCGACGCACCGGCTCACCATGTCCACCAGGTCCGCGAACGCCACCGCCATCTCGCCGCCGCTGCTCAGCGGGTTGCTGCGGTTCAACTCCCGCACGAAGCGGCCGGAGCGGAAGTGTCGAACCAGCTGGGGCGTGTGCAGCAGGCATTGCAGCGCGCTGTTCATGAAGCAGGTGTTGCCCAGGTTCTGCAGCCCCACCACCCCAGTGCCACCGTACACGCGGTCGCCACCGCCGCCGCCGCCGCCGCCGCCGCCGCCACCGCCGCTGCCAGCAGCCGCAGAGTTCGAGTCGGAGTACATGCGAGCGCTGGCACCGTGCCCACCCGCCTCGGCCGCACCATGCGACGGCGCGGCACCGGATTGGCCAAAGTAGTCATCCACGGTCCTCATGCCGTCAGACGTGAACAGATGCCCATTGGCTGCCTGCTCGTCCTCCTCGTCGATGTCGTTCTCGCCCGCGGGGTTTGCCTGGCCGCGCTCGCCGTGGCCAGCCGGCTCCTCCACCCCATCCTTGCTCAGGCTCACAAACCCTGAGCTGCTTGAGCCGTCGTCGGCATCCTCGTCTGCAGGCGAGTGCGGCCCGCGCGCGGCACCGGCGCCGTTCTCGTCCGTGTGTTCCGTGATGTCGGGGCTGGCTCTGCGTGCGGGAGCGGGCTGCTCCGTCGCAGCGTTCGCGTCGGTTGCCGGGAGGTCGGCG
>NZ_JBKBPF010000052.1:0-729 GCF_046293315.1 Brevundimonas sp. | reverse complement strand
CGTGTGCGGCGAGGACTGCGGCGACGTGCCCACGATCACGCCCGCCACCCGCCCCGCCTCCTCCGCCAGCGCCGCGTACCCACCGCGCACCACACCCACGTAGGGCAGCCCGCGCTTCTGCAGCATGACCGCCAGCATGTCTGCGCTGTCGGGGGAGTCTGCCACCACGGACAGGTGCGCAAAGCCGCTGAGGCTGGTGAGGTGGCTCAGCTCCGGGTCCGAGACCTCAGAGTCGCGCAGCGCGCGCGCGTCCACCGCCACGCGGCGGGGCAGCGCTGCGTTCGCGTTGGTGGCCTTGCTGCCGGCGCGGCAGTCCACCACGAACCAAGGCAGCGCGCCGCCTGTCTCTGGCGCGGCGGCGGCGGCGGCGGCGGCGGGGGAGCGCTCCTTCAGCACGTCAGCCGCGTCCACGCCCAGGGAGAAGCGGCCGCGCTGCGCCCGGGCCCGCTGCACCGCCTCCGCCTCGCCCCCGGCCCCGCCTTGTCCGTCCTCGGGCGATCCGGGGGAGGGGAGCGGCAGCGGGGGCAGCGGCAGATCGGCGTGCGCGAACCGCAGGGTGCCTTCCAGCCTGCGGCGCGCGGCGGTCTGCGTGGCGGCGCGCACAAGGCGTGCCGCGCGCGCGTAGGACGGCGGCGTGCGCGCGCGCAGTCGGCGCATGGCCAGCAGCAGCGCGTCCGCGGTCTCGGCGTCCGCGGGCAGGGAGTGGCGCACCAAGGACGCCATGGCGCC
>NZ_JBKBPF010000051.1:0-733 GCF_046293315.1 Brevundimonas sp. | reverse complement strand
GTGGCTGGCCGCCGACCAGCACCTCGACCCCCGTGCCGCGCACGCCGACCACCGCCTCGCGACCGCCCTGGACACCCAGTGGACCCGCACCGCCGCAGCCCTGGCCGCCGGCGACCTGCACGTCGAGCAGGCGCGTGTCATCACCAGTGTCCTGGACCAGATCACCGAGGACGCCGACGCTGATGTGGTGGTCCAGGCCGAGCGGGCGCTGCTGGTCGAGGCCAAGCACCTCACCCCCACCCAGCTACGCCGCCTGGGCCGCCGCGTGCTCGACCACCTCGACCCCGAGGGCGCCGAGGAGCGGGAGGCCAAGAAGCTCGCCGACGAGGAGGCCCACGCCCACCACCAGCAGCGCCTGACCCTCAAGCGGCTGGGGGACGGCACCACCCGGCTGTCCCGGGCTGGTCCCCGACGCCCTCGCCCACCGCCTGACCACCTACCTCGAGGCGTTCGCCCAACCCCGCAAACAGGCCACCGCAGCCGACGGACGCCGAGTCCCCCGCCCCCGGCTGCTCGCGATGGCCCTCGGCGACCTCCTCCACACCCTCGATCCCGACCGGCTGCCCGACCACGGCGGCGACGCCACCACCATCAACGTCATCATCACCCTCGAGGACCTCAAACGAGATCTCGCCGTCGCCGGCCTCGGGTTCGACCCCGACGGCGACGACCTCCACCTCACCGCCGACCACGCCCGCCGCCTGGCCTGCCAAGCCCACCTCATCCCCATCGT
>NZ_JBKBPF010000050.1:0-733 GCF_046293315.1 Brevundimonas sp. | reverse complement strand
GCCTGGCCCCCGCGACGGCTGCCTTGATCGATGGCGTCCACCCGATCCGGGGGCAGCTCGCCTTCATCCCGCAGGCCCTGACCGACCGCGTGGTGCGCGGCGCGGGGGCCTATGTCGCGCCTGCGCCGGGCGGCGCCGTGATCGGTGCGACGATGGAGGCGGGCCAGCGGGCGCTGGACATCAACGCCCCCGCCGGCGCGCGCCAGACGGCGGCGGGCCTGGCGCTGGTGGGCGCGACTTCGGGGGACCAGCCGCAATACCGCGTCGGCATCCGCGGCGCCTCGGCCGATGGCCTGCCGCTGGCGGGGCCGTCAGGCGAGGCGGGCCTGTACCTGGCCCTGGCGCCGCGCCGCAACGGTTGGCTGCTGGCGCCGCTGACCGCGCGGATCGTGGCCGATGCGATCGAAGGCCGCGACGCGGATGTCCACGCCGCGACCTTCGACCCGCTGCGGTTCGGTTAGTTCAGGGCGAAGCGGATGGTGAAGTTGACCCGGGCGCCGTCCACGGTCTGGCCGTCGATGGTGCGGGGGCTCATCCGGAACTGCCGTGACAGGGTGGTCGACGCCCGGCCGAAGCCCTGGCCGTTCGGCGTCTCATTCACCACGGAACAGTCGCTCAGCGTCCCGTTCGCCCGCACCGAACACATCAGTGATGCGGCGCCGGTGACGTCATTCGCCATCGCCTGGGCGGGATAGGCCCGCGCCATCTGCGCCGCCGAGGGTCGGCTGATCCA
>NZ_JBKBPF010000049.1:0-741 GCF_046293315.1 Brevundimonas sp. | reverse complement strand
GCACCACCACAGCGCGCGCCTCCGCGTGGGCCAGCGTGCTGGCCGCCGTCACCTCCGCCACCACCTGCTCGGACTGCTTGGGCCGCACCAGGCACACTCCCACCACATACGTCTGCCCAACACGCGGCGCCCCGGGGTGAGGGGTGCCGGATGCGGCGACGCAGCGGCGGGGACGCGGGTGCGCACCTTGGGACACATCCCGTGCGTAATCACGAGGCGGTTCTGGCCCATGCAGGCGCCGCCAGTGATGAGCGCAGGCCGGTCGCGCACTTTCGGCACGTACACGCCAGGGGGTGGCGGCCCGCGTGCTTGCTGCGCGAGGGCAAATACAGCCGCGGTGAGCAACGGGAGGCCGCCACAGCGGCAACGGCGGCGGGGGCGGCGGCGGCGGCGGCGGCAGGGGAGGCGGGCACCTGCATCGCCGGCATGGCCTTCATGTTCAAAGCCAACTGCACGTTGGGCGGCCAGCGCTGCGCCGGCGCTGGGTCCTGCATGCATACGCAGCGCAGCTGCAGCATGTGCATGCCGGTGCTGAGCAGGTGCATCACGTTGGGGGGGATGGTGAACATGACCTGTGACCGCGTGCAGTTGCGCGTGGACAGCGTGCGCGGCGGCTCCAGGTAGCCCTCCACGTGTGTGAAGGGGTCCACCGCCAGCAGTCGCACTTTGGGCGAGCGGTATGTCGCAGGGCCCAGCGCCGTAGTGCCCGCAGCCATGCCCATGCAGCTGGCATGCTGCACC
>NZ_JBKBPF010000048.1:0-745 GCF_046293315.1 Brevundimonas sp. | reverse complement strand
CCGTTGCCGGGCTCGGGCGCGAAGACGGGCACGCCGACCCGGCCGCCGTTGACCTGGAGCTGGTTGACCGCGTTGGGTCGCTGCAGGTCGCAGGCCACCAGCAGCGGCGTCTTGTCCTGGTCCTTGAGCCACAGCGCCAGCTTGGCCGCCAGGGTCGTCTTGCCGGCGCCCTGGAGACCGGCCAGCATGATCACAGTCGGGCCGGTCTTGGCGTAGCGCAGCCGCCGAGGATGGTGACGAGCTCCTCGTTGACGATCTTGACGACCTGCTGGGCGGGGTTCAGCGCCCCGCTGACCTCCTCGCCCCGGGCCCGCTCCTTGACGGCCCCCACGAACTCCTTGACCACGGGCAGGGCGACGTCGGCCTCGAGGAGTGCGATCCGGATCTCGCGCGCGGTGGCGTCGATGTCGGCCTCGGACAGGCGGCCCTTGCCACGCAGGTTCTTGAAGGTGTCGGCGAGGCGGTCGGAAAGGGTGGCGAACAAGTCGGGTATCTCCTGGGTCGGAGCAGCGGTCGTCGGGCAGCAGTCGGCAAGCAGCGCTCGTCGGGCGGAACGAGCCCCCAGCCTAACCGGGCCGGGTGGCCCGGGTGGACCCAGGCAGTCCCGGTCAGGGCCCCGTGCCGCCCTCCCCGGGTCCTGGCCAGGAGCTCGGGGTGACCAAGCCGGCCTCGTAGGCGCCGATCACTGCCTGGGTCCGGTCGCGCGCCCCCATCTTGGTCAGCACCGCGCGGACGTGGGTCTTCA
>NZ_JBKBPF010000047.1:0-747 GCF_046293315.1 Brevundimonas sp. | reverse complement strand
TGATGGGAGCACTGATTGTGGGGCCGTGCGCTATTCCCGCGCTGGCGTGGGGTCAGGCAGCTTCCCGATAGAAAGGCCCGGCGCTGCCCAGCACGCGCGCAGGCAGGGGCGCCACCGCCTGATGGATGGCGCCGATGTGCTCCGGGGTGGTGCCACAGCACCCCCCGACCATGTTGACGTAGCCGCGGTCCGCGAACTCGGCCACGATCGCCGCGGTCTCCTCGGCCGCCTCGTCGTACTCCCCGAAGGCGTTCGGCAGCCCGGCGTTCGGGTAGCAGGACACGAACGAGTCGGCCAGCCGCGAGAGCTCCGCGATGTAGGGCCGCATCTCCTTGGCCCCCAGGGCGCAGTTGAGGCCGACGGCCAGAGGCCGGGCGTGCCGGACGGAGGCCCAGAAGGCCTCGGTGACCTGCCCGGACAGAGTGCGCCCGGACGCATCGGTGATGGTGCCCGACACGATCACCGGCCACCGCCGGCCGTACTCCTCGAAGAGGGTCTCCACGGCGAAGATGGCCGCCTTGGCGTTCAGTGTGTCGAAGATGGTCTCGATCACCAGGGCGTCGGCACCACCCTCGACCAGGCCGCGGGCCGACTCGAGGTACGCCGCCACGAGCTGGTCGTAGCTCACGTTGCGGGCGGCGGGGTCGTTGACGTCGGGCGAGATCGAGGCGGTGCGGGTGGTGGGCCCGAGGGCACCGAGGACGAACCGGGGGCGGTCCGGGGTCTGCTCGTTCATGGCGTCCACCT
>NZ_JBKBPF010000046.1:0-751 GCF_046293315.1 Brevundimonas sp. | reverse complement strand
GTGCAGCGCGACGCCAGAACTGTGTAGGTAACGTGCTTGCTGTGCCAGGGAACGCAAGTGAAATGATGTGCACTTCATTTGACGTCAAGAAGTTGCAACCTTTCGGCTACTGTAAAACGAAACACACAACTCGCTGGTCAATACTGCGCCGCCACCGCCGCCACCGCCGCCGCCGCCGCCGCCGCCACCGCCGCCGCCACCGTTGCCCTCACCACGGGGGGCATCAAGCCTCCTCCTCCTCAGCGGGCCCCCTCGCCTTGCTGCGCACGCGCTGGCCGCCGGCAGCTGCGCCGGTGGCCAGCGAACCAATGTTCCAGCTCATGCGGCCCTCACCCGCCGCCGGATCCTGCCAGTCCCATGCCTTGCTGCCGCCCGACACGCTGGCCCCGCCGCCGAACCGGCCCAACCCGCCGCGCTCGCGGTCGCCACGGTCACCATGCCGGAAGGAGCCGCCCTCAGCGTTCTCGTCGTGGCGGTGGTGGTGGCGGTGGTGGCGGTGGCCACTGCCGCGCTCGTCATCGCCAGCCTCCATGCCGCGCCGGTGACTGCGCTCACCAAACTTGTTGCCACCCAAAAAGCCGGCGTCACCTCCGCGCCCACTGTGCCCGCCATGCCCACCGCGCCCGCCGCGCCCGCCGCACCCATCCACACCGCCGGTGCGCCGGGCACGTCGCCGGCCGCGTCCGCGCGTGCCGCACACCGGCGCTCGCTGCTGACGGTGCCACCCGAGGAGCCCATCGCCGCCCCCACC
>NZ_JBKBPF010000045.1:0-754 GCF_046293315.1 Brevundimonas sp. | reverse complement strand
AGCGACCATGCGAGGAAAGCGGCGCGGACAGCAGCGTCAGCGACGCGACTGCGGTGGCTCTGGCGGCGGTAGGTGCGACGAACCTGCATCGGCAGCGTCCGCGCCTGCAGCAGCGCCATCCGAGTGCTGTGCTCCCGACGGTGCCATCACCAAGCGATGCACAGGATCTTGCAGGTCCAGTTGCAGCGCGTGGGTGACGCGCAAGCCCTGCACGCGTGGCGGGAGGTGGGGCGAGTCAGAGGCAGCGATACGCGCACGAGTCACGCGTTCACGTACCTCGCAGCGCAGCAAGTGCACCTCCCTCGCATCCCCGCGCGCCAGCAGCGCAAACGCACCACTGACGTGCAGCGTCGCAGTCTGCCGCCACCGCCACCGCCGCCGCCGCCGCCACCGCCGCCGCCACCACCAACGCGCTAGCAGCGTGAGAAACGCGGGCGCCGCGCGCGCAGGTACAGCGGCGGGGAAGCGCACCGGCGCGGCGACATCCGCTGTGGGCAGCTTGGGGCCCAGGCGCAGCTCCTGCGTGCGCTCCAGCAGCGCGCCAGCGTGCGTGCGCAGCGCCCACAACGAGGCGCGCGTGCCATCATGGGACACGAGCAGGAGCAAAATGGCAGCTACGGGTGCAGGCGCGCCAGGTGTGCTTGAGCCAGCAGGCGAAGCGGCAGCGAGCGTGCAGCGCGCACCTCCTGTTGCAGGCTCGGCAGTCGCCACGGACAGCGCCGGCACGGGTTGCCCCTCGAACGGCTCCGTTTCC
>NZ_JBKBPF010000044.1:0-762 GCF_046293315.1 Brevundimonas sp. | reverse complement strand
GCAGCTCGATTCCGCCCAGCACGAGGCCGGCCAGCTGCGCGAGCAGCTGGCGGCAGAGCAGCAGCGCGCGCAGGGGCTGCAGGACAGCTTGCAGGCAGCAGAGCAGGCGCGCGAGCGCGAGGCGGAGGTGGAGGCGGAGGCAGCTGCTCTGCGTGAGCGCGTTGCCGAGCTGGAGGCGGTGGAGGAAGAGCTGCGCGACAAGCTGCAGTCGAGCGAGGAGGCTGCGGAGGCGCAGCGTGCGCGTGCGGCGGAGGCGGAGGCGGAGGCAGCTGCTGCGCGCGAGGGCGATCTGGAGCGCCGCGCCGTCAACGGCCGTATCTACCAGCCGATCCGCGGCAACGGCGACTTCCTGTCGCTGGCCTTCCGCTATCAGGAAGATCGCAACAACACCTATGGCCGCAAGAACGTCGACCAGTTTAACAACGGCGTCATCGCTGGCGGCAACACCAACTACTGCTCGCTGGTGAGCGGCGGCGCTGGCCGTCAGGACCAAGGTAACGCTGCGGCCAACCCGGGATGCAACAGCTTCTACGGCTATTTCATCAACCCCACCGACAGCTTCAACGTCCGGGGCCAGTCGCGCTTCACCCTGACCGAGAAGCTGACGCTGACGATCGACCCGCAGTTCTCGTACACGCTGGCTAACGGTGGCGGCACGAGCCTGATCGAGGAGACCGACCAGCGACTGCAGGGCACCTTCTTCGACGCCACCAGCGCGGCCACCCGCACGGCCCGCGGCGTCGACCTGAACGGCGACGGTGA
>NZ_JBKBPF010000043.1:0-775 GCF_046293315.1 Brevundimonas sp. | reverse complement strand
GCCTCCTCCTCCGCCAGCACCTCCTGCACAAAGGCCGCCTTGTCCAGGATGCCGGGCAGCCAGTCGCGCATGTGCGCCGCCACCATGGGCACCAGGCCGGAGAAGAAGCCGCGCGGCGCGTTCAGCATCTGCTGCCCGTACCGCACGGCGCGGCGCAGGATGCGGCGCAGCTCGGAGCCGCGGCCCTCGTTGCTGGGCAGCGAGCCGTCCGCGATGGCCACGCACAGGGTGCGGATGTGGTCCGCCACCACGCGGTACGCCATGTCCACGCGGTCCGTGTCCGCCGCGCCCACCGCGCCGCCGTACGCCCGCGCGCCCGTCACCTGCTGGATGGCGTCCAGGATGGGCGTGAAGATGTCCGTGTCGTAGTTGGAGCGCTTGTCCTGCAGCACCGACACCAGGCGCTCGAACCCCATGCCCGTGTCCACGTGCTTGGCCGGCAGCGGGCGCAGCGAGGAGTCGGGCTCGCGGCTGTACTGCATGAACACCAGGTTCCAGATCTCAATCACGTCCGGGTCGTCCCGGTTCACCATCGCCGACGCGTCGCGGCCGCCGATGCGGTCGTAGTGGATCTCGGTGCAGGGGCCGCAGGGGCCCACGTCGCCCATCTCCCAAAAGTTGTCCTTGCGGCTAAAGGGCAGCACGTGCGACTCGGGCAGGAACTGCAGCCACAGCGCGCGCGCCTCGGAGTCGGCGGCCACGCCCATGGCGTCGTCGCCGCCAAAGTAGGTGGCGTACAGGCGGTCGGGGCTCAGGCCGTACACCACGGTCAGCA
>NZ_JBKBPF010000042.1:0-783 GCF_046293315.1 Brevundimonas sp. | reverse complement strand
ATGTTGGTGACGATGGTTTCACCGCTGGGGTTGCCATCCGCGTCCAGGATATCGGTCGTGGCGCGGACGATGTAGTTCTCAAAGTCCGAACGATAGGCCGAGACGCCGCCGATCAGACGACCCGACTGGTAGCGATAGCCCAGGTCGTAGTTGTTGCTGGTTTCCGGCTGCGGGTTGGCCGGCAGGCGGTCGTAGAGGTCGTCGGTGCGGGGCGAGGACAGGTTCTGCGAGAACGAACCGAAGACCTGCTGGTTCTCGGCGAAACGCCAGGTGACGTTCACGTTCGGCAGGATGTCGTCGTACTCACGCTCGAAACGAACCGGCGCGCCCGAGGTCGGGGCGACGAACGGCGTCTGGGCCGAGCAGTAGGCGTCGAAGGTGTTCTGCTGGTAGCAGTTGTTCTTCAGCGTGCGCGAGAAGAAGGGCGCGCGGATGCCGAAGTCGACGGTCAGGGCGTTGTCGAAGAAGTCACCGACGTACTGGAACGCGAACTGCTCCAGCTCAGCGGTCGAACGACGGTCACGCTTCTGGAAGACGGCGCCGTTCAGGGTCAGGATGGCTTCATCTTTGTTATAGCCGGCGAAGACGTCGTTCGGCAGGCCAGCCGGGTTCAGCAACGAATAGGCGCCGGTCTGACGATGAACGCCGAAATCGCGAGTGTACGACAGACGGAAGCGGTGGTTGTCGCTGAAGTCATAGATCAGCGAGCTGTTGACGCTGATGCGGTTGGTGTTGGTGTTCGAGGGCGAATAGAGACGCATCCGGTCCAGGATGTCACCGTCG
>NZ_JBKBPF010000041.1:0-789 GCF_046293315.1 Brevundimonas sp. | reverse complement strand
GGAGAGGGCGGGGCGGACAGCACCGGCACCCAGTTCAGGCGCATGAGCTCTGCGTGCATCTCTCGGGCGCTCACCGCCGGCCGCACGTCAGGGGCGGTGGCGCTGGCGAAAGGCGCAGCTGCGGGCCGTGCCTTGGCCGCCGCCGCCACTGTCATGGGCAACTCCGACGACGCGCTGGTCGCACTGGTCGCGCCTTTGCGAAAGAGGCCAAACCCGCCAAACACGCTGAGCGCAGCCAGCCCCACCTCCTGTGCAGCGCTGCCCAGCAGCCCGGCGGAATGGGTGGCCATCGCTGCGGAGGTGGCAGCGGAAGCAGGGGTGGCGGCGGTGGCGGCGGCGGTGGCGGCGGCGACAGCGGGCGCCTGCGGTTTGTCGGCCGCAAACAGCCGCCCAAAGTGCGCCCACAGCCCCGCCAGCAGCGCCTCGCCGCGCGCTGCGGCCGCCTCCCCGCGCCCTGCCTCCTGCTCCTCGTGCGCCGCCCGCGCGGCCGTCACCACGCCCGCGCGGTCCAGCATCGAGTGCATGCCCAGCAGGCGCAAGGCGGCCAGCGCTGCCGCATCCTCCTCCGCCGCGCCCTCCACCTCCCGCATGCGCACGCCCAGCGCGCGGTACATGTAATCCAGCGGGTTCACGGTGCCCTGCCGCCGCAGCGCGCCCAGCACAATGCGGCTGGCCACCTCCACGTCCTGCAGCTGCTCCAGCATGGCCAGCTTCTTGCGCACGGCGGACCGCGAGCCGAGCGGGCGGGCTGGGTCGGTGGCCAGCTCGGGGTGCGGCACCAGCTCATAG
>NZ_JBKBPF010000040.1:0-790 GCF_046293315.1 Brevundimonas sp. | reverse complement strand
GGCGTCCACCGAACGCGCGGGAACCGGGGCCAAGGTTTGCGCCTGCGCCTGCCCCGCCGTCAGGATCAGCGCCGCCGCCATCCATGCTGTCGCGATCCGTTTCACATCGATCTCCTGGCCAAGACGACCGATCCTATACATTCGCTACATCTGTAGCGTCCACGTCCTGCGACCAATCTACGGCGAACAGCGGGCCGCCATGACGGCCTGAAGGCCACGGGCTGGACCCGGCGGCGCCCTGGGTTACTCTGCACCCCATGACCCAGCCGACACCCCCCGCGCCGGTCCTGCTGTCCGGCGGCAATCCCCAGATCGCCAAGGGCCAGGGCGACGCCCCGGTCCAGGCCTATATCGCCGCCATGCCCGGCTGGAAAAGCGCCGTCGGCCGCCGCATCGACGACCTCGTCGCCGCCGCCGTCCCCGGCGCGCGCAAGGCGGTCAAATGGAACTCGCCCCTGTATGGCGCGCCGGATCAGGACGGCTGGTTCCTCAGCCTCCATTGCTTCGACCGCTATGTGAAGGTCGCCTTCCTGAACGGCGGCGCCCTGACGCCCCCGCCCCCCGTCGCGTCCAAACAGCCAAGCGTCCGCTATTTCCACATCCACGAAGACGACGCCTGGGACGACGCCCAGTTCACCGCCTGGCTGACCCAGGCCGCCCGCCTGCCGGGCGAGAAATTGTAGTCATGACCCAGATCGACGCCTCCGCCCTGATCGACGCCCGCATCGCCGAACTGGCCGACTGGCGCGGCCGGACCCTGGCCCATGTCCGCGCCCTGATCCACGCCGCC
>NZ_JBKBPF010000039.1:0-792 GCF_046293315.1 Brevundimonas sp. | reverse complement strand
CACCCAGTTCGGCGATGCGCTGGTCGATCATTGCCGGGGCCTGGGACTGGTCGAGATGGGCGGTGGCCTTGGGCATGTTTGGGGCTCCTAGAGCTTTTCGCCGGGCAGGAGACTGGCCTGCACGACCCATTGGGCGAGTTGGGCTTCGAAATCGTCGCCTTCGCGGATGTTGAGGTGGCGCACCGCAGGATATTTGGACTTGCCCTCGGGCACCGGATCGAGGGAGGCGCCCTGAAAGAAGGTGACTTTGATATATTTGTCGAAGCAATGCAGGTTGAGAAACCAGAGGTCCTTTTCCATGCCGTAAAAGGGCGAGTTCCATTTCACCGCTTTGACGACGCCGGGCACGGCGCGGGAAATGATGGCGTCGATGCGCTGGCCGGCGGCGCTTTTCCAGCCGGGCATGGCGGCGATATAGGCGCGGATCGGTTCCTCGCCATAGCCCTTGGCGATCTGCGGATTGCCGCCGGAGAGAAGGACGGGTTTGCCGGTCACCTGATGCTCCTAGCTGGCCTTGCGGCGGGAAAAATAGGGGCGGAAGAACATGTAGAGGCCACTGAACATGAGCAGGAAGAGCGGCAAAAGCGGCAGATAGGTGACGACATCGTTCTGCTGGCCGGCAAAGAGCAATACGAAATTGGCAATGACGGTGAGGGTGAAAAAGATCGAGAGCCAGCGATGGCCCTGCCGGATCAGGGTGCTGAAAGTCATTGGTCCATCCTTGTGAGCAAATCGTCGAGGGCGTCCATGCGCTTTTCCCAGAAGGTGTGCATGTCCCGTGTCCAGTCGGTG
>NZ_JBKBPF010000038.1:0-793 GCF_046293315.1 Brevundimonas sp. | reverse complement strand
GCTGCGCCGCGCATCGTCGCTGCCTCGCACGCAGCCGCTGGGCACCGCACGCGGCGTCGAGCAAGCGCTGCAGCGCATGCTGCAGGCCATGGCGCGCTGGAGCGACGATGCGGTCACGGCGCAGGCGCTGACGGTCGCGGGGTCGGGCTGGCAGCACGCCACCTTTGGCTCCCGCAGCCATGCTGCCGATGCTGCCGCCGCGGGGGGGGGGCGGGGGGCGGGGCGGGGCGGCGGGGGTGGCGCTGGCGATGCCAGTGGCGCGGCCGATACCGCTGAGCCGCAGGCGTCGTTAGCAGCCGAGCTGGCTTCCCTGCTGGTGGTGCCCGCCGCCCTGTGCACGCCTGCAGCGTCCGATGCAGCGGCGGAGACAATGGGCGACGCTGCTCCCGCCGCCGCCGCCGCCGCCGCCACCGCCGCCGCCGCCACCGCTGCGCGCGTGCTGACGCTGACCGCCCAGCTGGCGAGCGTGGGCGTGTCGTTGGTGGACGCCACCCCCGCTGAGCTAGCCTTCCTGACCGTGCAAGACGTCGACATGCACGCGCACTGGGCGCCGCGGCACGCGGTGGTGGAGGCGGCCATTGGCAGCGTGCAGCTTGACAACCAGCTGCTGTCCTCGGGCCTGCCCACCTGCGTGCTGGCCCCCGCCAGCAAGGTGAGCGGCGCGGGCAGGGAGGCGGCGGGCGAGGGCGAGGGCGAGGGCGAGGGCGAGGAGGCGCGCGTGCTGCAGGTGAAGGTGGCCATGACGCCGCAGCGGGCGCGGGAGCTGGTGGAGGTGCGGGAGCTGGAGGTGCTG
>NZ_JBKBPF010000037.1:0-802 GCF_046293315.1 Brevundimonas sp. | reverse complement strand
GACTGGGCAGCCGTCCCGACTTGGTGCCACTGCCAGTGCAGTACATGCGACATCATGCGGCTGCCGCGCCATCGGCGCCCGACGCCATGCAACGACTCCACGTTCCGTGTACGCATTGCTCCTCACCCCAACGTGCTCAGCGGAGAGTTGGTTGGCAGGGTCGCCCGCCAGGCGAATGCAGTGGCTGCATTCCGAGAGGTGCTTGACAAAGAACCCCCGACATTCATCGCCACGGCGCTGCTGTTTCCTTCAACTCTCATGACGATGGCTCCCTCAATACTGCTGAGGGAGTTTGGTTCGTCGAGGAACGTCATTGCAATGCTGCAACGAATGCCCGAGCGCGGTGCCCAGTGGGGCTCACCGCCACGTGATGTGCTCCTGCATCGCCTGCGGACGAAGCTGGAGTTTGCGGAGCGCATTGGCGCTGGCGGCGGCGGCGGTGGCGGCGGCGGCGGCGGCGGTGGTGACGGTGACATTGCCAGCGTCCCGGGGGGCGTTGGTGGCACTGGCAGCGCTGGCTCCGGCGCTGACGGTGGCGATGGCGGTGGCGGTAGCGGCGGTAGTACTGAGAATGCAGCAGCAGAGGCAAGCGCAGCGGAGGCGAGTCTGGACGGACACTTGGCACGAGCAGGTGTGCGACGAGGGAGCGCGCGCGCTATTGTCGACCCGCGGCTTGCGACAGCAGCGGCAAGCGCAGTGGCTACGCATCGTTCCCGCGACGAACACGGACTTCCCATCGAGTACGCACTGCGTGGCGGATGCGCGCGCTCACATGTTGCTAACCGCCAGGCGCAACGCGTGC
>NZ_JBKBPF010000036.1:0-803 GCF_046293315.1 Brevundimonas sp. | reverse complement strand
ACGGCAAGTCCCCCGGGCTGCACACGACGTACTCCCCCGACTCCCTGGCCTCCCCCGGTGCCCCCGCACGGGAGGGCTTCGCGTCAGGGTACGAGCGGGGGCGGGACGGGGGTGCGCACTCCCGCGACCCGGCCATGGTGCAGGCCGCTTTCCAGGCGCTGCGCGTGGTGGTGGATGACTTGCTGAGCGTGATGCCGCCGCGGTGCCTGCGTGCGCTGCTGCACTGCGTGGCCGCCTTCGCGGGGCAAACCGCGGACGTGAATGCGAGCTTGACGGCCATTGGTCTGCTGTGGGCGGTGGGCGACTTTGCGCTAACGCAGTGTGGTGGCGACGGTGGCGGGGAGGCGGAGGCGGCGGCGGCGGCGGCGGCGGACTTTGAGGAGTTGGAGCAGCAGGGAGTGAGCTCCCCCGATCAGGCCAGCCTGGCGGCGGTGGCGGCGGCGGCCACTGCCAGCGCGGCTGAGGCCGAGGCGGCGGCGGCGGCGGCGCGGCGGGAGGGGGAGAGTGGCGTCCCCCGTACCCGCGTGTGGGCGGCGCTGGCCTGGTGGCTGCGAGCTCTGGCGGTGGATGCGCGGTCCGAGGTGCGGACCTGTGCGCTGCAGACGCTGGCGTCTGCGGTGGTGTCGCACGGACGGGGGCTGCGCGGCGCGGAGTGGCGCGTGTGTCTGGCACGCTGCCTGCTGCCCACGCTGGAACAGGTGCGGCCGCCGTAGCGCCTGCAGCGCGGCGCAACCCCACCCCTCATCACCGCTGCGTCGCTGCTTGCATCGCCTGCCTGTGTCGTTGCTGTCGCTGCTGTCGCT
>NZ_JBKBPF010000035.1:0-811 GCF_046293315.1 Brevundimonas sp. | reverse complement strand
AGCCACCCACCTCCCGCCGCCAGTCCCTGCGCCCAGTGCACCCGCCACCACACTGCCCTGGCGGGCTGCGCTGGTGCGCTGCATGGCAGAGATTGCTGCCGGGCGGCTGGACAGCGAGGGCAGCGCCGACTTGCCAGCGCTTCGCTTCTGCTTCGCCTCGCCCGCCGCGTGCCGCACTGCCCCCGCTTCGCCGGACGCGCGCAGCTCGTCGCCGCGGCAGTCGCGCGGCGCTGCGGTGTCTCACGTAGCCAGCGAGGCGGTGGAGGGCTGGCTGGAGATTGCGGCGCCGCTGCTCCCGCCGGGCAAGGCCTGGCTGCCCGCCAGTGGCTACACCCTCGCCTGCTGGATCCGCCTGCCCAGCGACGCCACCCTGGCGCGCGCACACAGCCGCCACGCCGGCACCGCACGCGCGCAAGGCAGCTGCAGCAACAGCAGCAGCAGCGGCGGCGGCGGCGGCGGTGGCGGCGGCGGCGGCGGCGGCGGCAGTACACATGCAGGCGGGTACAGCACAGACGCGCCAGCAGTGCTGCTGCAGCTGCTGCCCGCCGATGTGCCTGCCGGCGCGGCGGAGCCGCTGCTGTGTGTGTCCGTCACGCGGGGCCGCCTGCGCGTGGCGGTGGCGGCGGACCGGCGCGGCCGCGACATGGAGGGCTGCTACCTGGAGCCGGATCGCTGGCACCACGTGGTTGTGACGCACGGACGGCACCGGCTCAAGTCCGACGTGGTGACGCTGTTCGTGAATGGCATGCCGGCAGGGTCGGAGAAGGTGCCCTACCCCTCCCTCGCCGCCCGCCCCGCGCTGCTGCGCATG
>NZ_JBKBPF010000034.1:0-816 GCF_046293315.1 Brevundimonas sp. | reverse complement strand
GCGACTGTCACCGGCGCTGGCTCGAGCTGGATCACAAGTTACTGGCTATTTGTCGGCGCTGAAGGCGCCGGCGCGCTGACCATCGCCGATGGCGGTCAGGTCAGCAACGACTGGGCCTTTGTCGGATCCAACTCTGGCTCGACAGGCGAGGTGATTGTCACCGGCGCGGGCAGCACCTGGACGAATAATGGTCTGCTTGTCGGCGCTGAAGGCGCCGGCTCTCTGAGCATCGCGGATGGCGGTCAGGTCAGCAGTGGCGAGAGCTATATCGGCGATGCGGGTGACTCCACAGGCGAGGTAAGCGTCACCGGCGCGGACTCGATCTGGACTGTTAGCGGCGATCTGGTGGTCGGCCGTTTCGGCGCCGGCTCACTGACCATTGCCGATGGCGGAACCGCCAGCAACGCGCAGGGCTTTGTAGGGCTTGCTCCCGGCTCGACAGGCGAGGTGATTGTCACCGGCGCGGACTCAAGCTGGACCAATAGCGGCGATCTGCTTGTCGGCTATGAAGGCGACGCCACGCTGACCATCGCCGATGGCGGAACCGTCAGCAACACGCATGGCTTTATCGGATTTATTGACGGCTCGACAGGTGAGGTGATGGTCACCGGCGCGGACTCAAGCTGGACGAATAGCGCCTCACTGTTTGTCGGCAGTGCCGGCGGTGGCACGCTGACCATCGCCAATGGCGGGGCCGTCAGCAACACGATCGGCTATATCGCGTCAATGGCCGGCTTGACGAGCGATGTCATTGTCACCGGCGCGGACTCGATCTGGACCAATAGCGGGGATCTGTTTGTCGGCGAGTTCGGCAAT
>NZ_JBKBPF010000033.1:0-853 GCF_046293315.1 Brevundimonas sp. | reverse complement strand
ATGTAGTCCACCAGCAGCGGCCCGCCCTCCGCCGCCTCCAGCGCAGCGCGCAGCTCCTCGGCGCTCGTGATCTCCCGCACAGTGGCAGCATGCAGCGGCGCAGAGCCCTCGGGGGCGGTCAGCAGTGGTGGGTGCCTACACGCGGAGTCAGCCGGGCGCATCGCCAGGCAGCACGGCGCGCGCCACGCACCCGTCGCCCCCGCGCGCAGCCCGCGCCGCCCACTCGATGAGCTCATCGCCGGGCTTGGCGAAGCTCAGATCGTCAAAGCCCGCCTCGCCCACGAAGCAAATCTCGTAGCCGTCACGGTCCGCGAGGATGGTCACCTCCACATCCGCCTGCGCGTGCGCTCTCGCAAGCTGAGCGGCGGCGGTGGCGGCGGCGGTGGCGGCGGCGGCGCAGCAGCGCACCTTGCCGGGGGTGGTGAGCACAATGGGAGGGTTGATCACCCTGTCTCCCGTGCTGGTGACGCGGTCAAACACCGGGCGCGCGCCCTGGCGAGTGGCAAAGGCGACGCGCCCGAACGCCTTCCGGTGCTGCACCGCCTCCCCCGCTGGCAGCTGCACCAGCTCCAGCTTCGCCTGCCCCTCGCTGTACCCCAGCATCACGCTGCGCAGCCGCCGCTCCGCGCCAGGCACCCCCTTGAACTCCCGCATGCCCAGCACGGTGCGGTAATAGTCGGCGGCGCGGTCCAAGTCCGCGACGTTGATGCTCACAAACAGGAACGGGTCTGACCGCAGTACCGGCCCCTGGCTGGGCAGGATCTTGTACTGGTAGCCGTTGTAGTCGGTCAGGACCAGCTCGCCGCCGTGTGCTTGCGCCTGGGCGGCGGCGTGTGCCATCACTTCGCTGGTG
>NZ_JBKBPF010000032.1:0-860 GCF_046293315.1 Brevundimonas sp. | reverse complement strand
GTGAGGGGTGTTGTTGCCACCGTGTCGCCGCTGACGGCGCGGCTGAGTTGCACATCCATGCCGTCCGTGCCCGTGCTTGTGTGCGCACAGTGCGCGTGCGCATAGCTTTCTACATGTAACTCATTCACTCTAGACTACCTCTCCTCGCTCGGCGCTGCGCTGTCGGGCTGGGCGTTGGCAGCGCTGTGGTGGCTGTCCGACTGCTCGTCTTCCAGCGCATCCTTCATGTCACTGAGCACCTGCGCAGCCCACCGTCAGCAAAGCACACTGCTCGCGTAGGGGCAAGCCGCACTCACCTCCCGCATGGAGCTAGCGATGGTCGCGCCCATGCCGCGGAGCCACGAGTCGCGCTGCTTGGGAGGCAGCGCGCTCGGCGGGCCCACGGGCACAAACACAGGCGTGGCAGGCGGGGAGTCGTGCGGCACCGGCACAGCGGCCACAAGCGGGCTGCTGGTAGCGACAGGGGACGGGGGCACAGCGGCGCTGGCACTTGAAGCGCTTGCGCCGCCGCCACCGCCGCCGCCACCGCCACCGCCGCCGCCACCGCCACCGCCGCCGCCACCGCCGCCGCCACCGCTTCCACTGCCTGTCACTGCCGCAGTCGCAGCAGCCTCCGCTGCGGCTGTCGATGCAGCTGCAGTCGCTGCATCTGCCCCGGAGTTCCCTGCTGCTGCCGTTACTGCCGCTACTGGCGAAACTGCTTCCAATTCCCCCTCCGCTACATCCTCGGCCTCCTCCGCCTCACCCTCCGACTCTGAGCCATTGCGCCCCGATGCACGCAGGGAGCGTGCAGGCTGTGCGGCTGCCGACATTCGCGCCACCGAACGTGTGAACGACCCCAGAGCCTTCCCCATAGCCGC
>NZ_JBKBPF010000031.1:0-876 GCF_046293315.1 Brevundimonas sp. | reverse complement strand
GCTCGAGCCCGCCGAGCGCAACGACGTCCTGCTCCGGATGACCGACGACGTCCTCGAGCTGGTGCTGGCCAACAACTACGCACAGAACCGGATCCTCTCCGACGAACGACACCTCGCCCCCGTCTTCCTTCCGGCCCACCGCCGCCTCATCGAGGCCCTCGAGCGCGCCGGCCAGCTCGACCGCGACCTCGAGGCGCTGCCCACCGACGCCGAGCTGGACCGCCGCGCCAGGGACGGTGCGGGCCTGACCACCCCCGAGCTGTCGATGCTCCTCGCGCACGCCAAGATCTCGCTGGCCCGCTCGGTGATCGCCAGCGACCTCCCCGACGAGCCCTGGGTGCGCGAGATCCTGCGCGGCTACTTCCCCCGCGAGCTCCGCGAGCGGTTCGGCGACCACCTGGGCGAGCATCCGCTGCGGCGCGAGATCGTGGCCACGGTGCTGGTCAACACGGTGGTCGACCTGGGAGGCATCACCTTCGCCCACCGCGCACTCGAGGAGACCGGCTGCGACCCCGCGGACGTGGTCCGCGCCGCCGTCGTGGCGGACCGGGTCTTCGGCCTCTCCGACCTGACCGCACGCGTCAGCGGCCTGGACGGCCAGGTGCCCGCCGCCGTGGCGACCGAGCTCCGTCAGGAGCAGCGGCGTCTGCTCGACCGGACGGTGCGCGGGCTGCTGGAGCGCCGCGGCCGACCGGTGGACGTCCTCGGCGAGACGCGGCGCTTCGCTGCCACGGTCGCGGCGTACGCCGACACCGTCCCCGGGTTGCTGCGCGGCCAGGACCGGGAGTACGTCGACACGCTGGTGGCCCGGTTCACAACCGCCGGGGTGGGGGAGGCCGCCGCGCAGCGCACGGCCGGCCTGCTCTATGTCTTCCC
>NZ_JBKBPF010000030.1:0-879 GCF_046293315.1 Brevundimonas sp. | reverse complement strand
CGCTCGGCGGCCAGCCGTGCCGAGTAGTCGGAGGAACCGAGCAGCCACACCGGCGGCACCGACGAGGCCCGGGGGGTGGCCCGCAGCGTGTGGGACCGGCCCGCGAGGGTCATCGTGGCGCCGGTGGCCCCCATCAGGGTGACCACGTCGTCGACGTACTCGGGGAACCGCTCCACCGGATCGCCGCCCGACCCGCTCGCACCGTCGCGCAGGACGTAGCGGGTGACCGGGTCGGTCCCCGGCGCCCGGCCGATCCCCAGGTCGATCCGGCCGGGATGGGCGGCCTCGAGCAGCGCGAACTGCTCGGCGACCACGAACGGGGCGTGGTTGGGCAGCATCACCCCGCCCGAGCCGACCCGGATCCGCTCGGTGGCGGCCGCGACCATCGCGATCAGCAGCGGCGGGCTGGTGGCGGCCACCGCGGGCATGTTGTGGTGCTCGGCCAGCCAGTAGCGCCGGTAGCCGAGCTCGTCAGCGACGCGAGCCAGGGAGCGGGTCGCGGCCAAGGCGTCGGACGTCGTCTGGTCGGTGCGCACAGGCACCAGGTCGAGGACGGACAGGGCCGGGGATGCAGAGGTCACGACACAGCACAACACCGGGAGGCGGGCCACCATTCCGACCGCTCCGCGCTCGACCTCACCGGCGCCGCAGGCTCGCCGGGCTCGCCGCGGCCAGCCACCGGCGCCGACGTGTCGCGAGCGATGACATGCTGCGACGCTCGGTCTCCACGTCCCGCCAGTACGCCGCGGCAGCCCCGGCCTCCGGCGGCTCCGGCCCGAACACGTGGGTGTCCGCCCGCTCCGCGAGCGCGACCGCGCCGGCCGCCGCCGGCTCCAGGGTCCGGGACTGCTCACGCCGGGTGGCCGGGGCCGGCACCGC
>NZ_JBKBPF010000029.1:0-880 GCF_046293315.1 Brevundimonas sp. | reverse complement strand
GGAATGGCAGCGGGCCAACTTTCCGCGGGTGCAAACAATTGAGTGATTGGCTGGTGAACAGTTTTTCGACCAATCATCAGTCCGTCATGCGGGAGGGTGAAGGAGTCCTCAGAAGGACTCAAGGCGACGTTGCTGCAGAGCCACTGTTGGCGAGCCTGTCGCATACATTAGGGAGAGTATCATGCGGTGCAACTTGAGATGGGCGTACACGGCGCAGTCAGGAGCGGAAAAGCACGCACTCAACATCGCTGCATGAAATTCAACCCACAACGTGTGCGCCACTGGTCCACATCAACAACCTAGCGCCTGGAACGCTTCCGTTCCGCGGCAGGCTCTGCAGCAGGCTCCACAACAGACTCCCGACTCTTTCGTTTTCCCCGCCCAGCCTGTCCACCGCCGCCGCCGCCGCCGCCACCGCCGCCGCCACCGCCGCCGCCGCCACCACCACCGCCACCACCACCGCCACTTCCGGCGGCAGCAATTTCGCCACCTTCTTCTGCCTCCAAACCCAGCAACGCATTCTCTCGTCTCCGTGCCTCCGCCAAGATGAGGTTACGGGAGTACTCTGGCAACTCATCCCCAAGCGTCTGGCAACTGAGCGTGAGCAACAGCGCGCGCGTTCGGTGCAAGCGCACAAGCGGCCGCACCGTCGTGACCATGGTGGCTGTAGTGACCAGCCCCACCTCGGCAAGTGCACGGGGCCCAAGCTTGAATTGAAACTGCGGCACATCTTCCACGAGTACTCGAATGCGCTGCAGGTACCTGCTCACGCCGCCTACAGTTACGCACGCACCGAGGCGACAGCGCAAGCGGATGCGCGTACAGCTGGCTCACGAACTCGGCCAGCAGTTTGTTCACATCGCCCAACGTCGGGTGCGGC
>NZ_JBKBPF010000028.1:0-880 GCF_046293315.1 Brevundimonas sp. | reverse complement strand
GCCCGGCGGCGCTTTCATTTTTGAAAGGGCGCTATCGCCCTTCGGGCTACTTGAGCGCGTCGTAGGAGGCGCTATCGCCTGTCGGCTGCTTGAGCGCTTTGCAAGTGCGCTATCGCCCTTCGGGCTGCTTGAGCGCAGGCGATCAGAACAGGTTGGCGAACCAGTCGGCCGTGCTGCTGACGATGGCCACGACGGTGGCCCAGATCAACGTCAGATAGACCGCGCAGACGACCGTCCCGATCAGCCCCGCGATCACCGCAAAGCCGTCGCGCTGGATGATGGCCAGGCCAAACACCGCCAGCGTCAGGCCGGGCAGGGCGTCGCCGAACGGCACCGGCAGGGCCATCATCAGCGCCAGCAGGATGCAGATCGCACCCACCACCACATCGGCGACTTCGCCGGTCAGCGCCGGCCAGCGCGGACGGGTCAGCCGCTCCACCTGGCGCAGGCGCGGCAGGATCTTCTCACTGGCGGTCCGATAGGTCGCCCGGCTGAACGACAGCCGCAGCAGCCAGCGCGGCAGCCAGACCCTGTCCTTTTGCAGCGCCAGTTCGGCCGCGATCAGGATGATCGGCACGGAAAATACCGCCTTGCCCCCTGGCGGCCATGGAAACAGCGCCATCAGGGCCAGCATCAGGATGGCCGCGCCAAAGCCGCGCTCGCCAAAGCCTTCGATCATCTCTCGCAGCGACAGCTTGGGATCATCGCCATGCCCCAACCCCTCCAGCACGTCCGAAAACGAGCGGGTCTCATCGGGCAGGGTGGCAGTGACGTGGCTCATGCGGCGGGTCTCAGGCGCGACGGACCGCAAAGGTAGGAGGGCGGATGATGCGGCGCCATCCTCACATCGGCTATGAGCCCTTAATCTTTCGTCACATGC
>NZ_JBKBPF010000027.1:256-910 GCF_046293315.1 Brevundimonas sp. | reverse complement strand
CAGGTGACGACCGACCTGTTCCTGCTGCCCGAACGCACACGACGGATTCTCTTGAAGCGCCGACTGGACAACATGAGCTACGCCGAAATCGCCATGTCCGAGGACATGACCGTTGCGGCGGTGGAGAAGACCGTCGCCCGCGCCACCCTCCAGCTCATGAAGGGGGGCTTGCGATCATGATCCGCCTGAATCACGCCCGGCGTATCGACGCTGAAGCCGCCGCATGGCTGGCCCGGCTGGAAGGGGAGCCTGATCCGCACGTGTCTCCCGCGCTGGACGCCTGGCTGGCCGAGGATCCTGCTCACGCGTCGGCCTTCGCGCGGGCGAGCGAAATCTGGGCGATCCTGCCGCGGGCGGCGCGCTACGGCGAGGAAGAAGCCCGGATGCACCGCACGGCGGGCAGCGGGATGCGTCTTCGACCCCTCCTGGCCCTCGCCGCCTCGCTGGTGCTCGGCCTTGGAGTGCTGTGGTGGTCGCTGGGCGGGCCTGATCGGTATTCCACCAGCCCGGGCGAGCAACAGGTGGCGACCCTGCGCGATGGAAGCCGCATCGCCCTGAACACCGACTCCCGCGTCGGGGTCCAGTTCGACCAGAGCCGCCGTCACATCAGGCTTGATCGGGGCGAGGCGATGTTCGAGGTCGCGCACGACGCGC
>NZ_JBKBPF010000027.1:0-246 GCF_046293315.1 Brevundimonas sp. | reverse complement strand
AGGTCATCGTCACCCTGATCAAGGGGGAGGTCGCGGTCAGCCGAAGCGAGCAAGGGGCGCCGGGCGCGCCTGACGCGGCCATGGTCCTGCGTCCCGGCGAGCGCCTGACCGAGCCCCAGGCGGGGCCGGCGCGCATCGAGGCGGCGTCCGTGGAAGCCGCCACCGCGTGGCGCCGTGGCCAGACCGTGTTCGAGGACACACCCCTGGGTGCGGCCGTCACCGCGCTCAATCGCTAGGGCGGGCCCG
>NZ_JBKBPF010000026.1:0-939 GCF_046293315.1 Brevundimonas sp. | reverse complement strand
CAGGCACGTACTGCGCGCACGCTTTGGCTGCGTCCAGTGCCGCTGACAGTGTTGCACAGGTGGTCGTTGTGCCCGGGGAGGTCAGAAAAATTGTACTGACGTTCAGCCACAATCCAATCTCCCCCACGACCGCCTCGGTGGAGCCCGCCGCATCCCCGGGCCAAGGTGCGTGCAGTGCGCTGCCGCTGTCGCCGCTGTCGCCGCTGTCGCCGCACGCCAGCTTTCCTGACGTGCCTGCCTCCCCTCCGCTCCCAGAGTCCGATGCTGAGGACGTCGACGAGAGCGATGAGGAGGAGAGTGGCAGCGGCAGCCAGGGCGAGCCCGCGCACGCACAGTCCAGCGATGGTCTGCACGGGCGCACGCTGCACAGCCATTACCGCGTGACGGGTACCATCACGCTGGAGGCATTCGAGGTGGGGCAGGAGGAGCGAACGGACCCGGTCGTCGACGCTGGCCTCGTCACGCCCGCCACAGAGCCGTCGCCTCCTGCGCCCGCGGCGGTGCTAGCCATTCCCTTCCGCGCGCGCGTGTGCCGCAGCGTGCTCCGGTGCGGCACGCGGCAGCTGGTGTTTGACGACTGCATTGCGGGCGCGTCGTATGTCAAGGCAAGCGCTGCCGCTACAGCTACCGTCATGCCAGCTGTGCCGCTCACATGCCACCGCCGCCGCCACCGCCGCCGCCACCGCCGCCGCCTCGCAGGAGCTGTCGGTGTGGAACCGGTCCGAGATCCCACTGTCGTTCCGCGTCGCGGTGCCGCCCACCGTGGTTCTGACATACGCCCTGGAAGATGAAGTGAAGCCAGGCGCCCGCCCGCTGGCCAGCGCTGCCGAGCCGTCTGCCTCGACGCGCAGCACCTCCGTGGGGGCCACGGTGCCGCCTGCCAGCAGCACAGACAGCCCGGCCGCATCGCCCGCCGCGCAGTCGGCGTCCGGCGTGGGG
>NZ_JBKBPF010000025.1:0-2848 GCF_046293315.1 Brevundimonas sp. | reverse complement strand
GTAAGACGCACGTCGTGAAGTCTCTGGGGACCGGCTATCGAGCCGAGGCGATCCGCAAGGCTCGGATGGTCGCTGCGTCGCTTGAAGCAGAATGGTGCGAGGTCGAGCGTCAAAGCGTATCGGCCTCGCCTTCATCGAGGCTTCCGGCCTTGCCAAAGACTTCTTCAGCGGCGGCTACAGCACCGCTGGAAAAGACGATGCGGCAAGCGTTCGAACTGTTCAGGTCTGATCCTGCGAAACAGCGCGCCCGGAAGACTGACCTCCACTATCTCAACCTGATCGAACTGACGGTTGGACTGTGGGGCGAGGGGCGGACCATCCGATCCATTGACCGCGAGACGTGCCGCGAGCTTCTCGACACCCTGATCTGGTTGCCGACGAACGCCGAGAAGAAGTTTCCGAAGCTATCACCCGTCCAAGCGTCCGCGATGGCGAAGGCGAAAGGTCTGCCCGGCACGCTCTCGCCAGCGTCGGTGAACGGCTACATGACCAAGTTCAGGGCCGTCATGAATTTCGCAACGAACGAGGGCTGGATCGAGCGCAACCCCGCCAAGGGCCTTCAAGTCGTCGACCCCGTTCGACGGCGCGACAAGCGGCTCCCCTTCTCGGTCGAGCAGCTTCGGCTGATCTTCGACGCACCCATCTACCGGGGCTGCGTCGATGACTGGGCGGGATATTCGACGCCCGGCCCCGCGCGTCCTCGTCGTGGGCGATTTTGGGTGCCCCTGATCGCGCTCTTCTCCGGCATGCGGATGAACGAGATTTGCCAGCTTCATGCGGCTGATATCCATCGACTGGACGGCGTGGACTGCTTTTTCGTCACAGAAGGGCCGTCTGATAGCGACAACGGCAAACGCTTGAAGACCGCCGCCAGCGAACGGTTCATTCCCATCCACCCGACACTAATCGATATGGGGTTCATGATCTTCGTCGCGGATAGACGTGCCGCTGGAGCCGTGCGCCTTTTTGCAGAACTCGAAAAATCCAGCACCGGCTACTACAGCGACCCATTTTCGAAGTGGTTTCGCCGCTTCCTCCAGAGGGTAGGAGCCGACCGACCAAAGACCTGCTTCCACTCTTTCCGCCACTGCTATCGGGATGCGTTGCGTGAGGCCCGCGTCGAGCACGAGGTCGCGCTCGCACTCGGAGGTTGGTCCTCGGGGAACGGGAGCGAGGGTGGAGAGACGGCCGCTGCTTATGGCCGAGGCTATCGCGCGCAAACGCTGTATGAAGCGATTGGACGGATCGCCTATCCCGAACTCGACTTATCGCATCTCGCCGCGTCTAAATGACCCAATGCCAGACGGTCACCCCTGCCTTGCGGACCCCCGTTTCGCGATCTCGCCGCTGCGCTCCTGTTAGTGGGCAACCAACCCTCGGGGGCCGAAGAGGATCACCCCGGCTCCCACAAGACACAGGGCGGCTCCAAGCATATCCCAACGGTCAGGACGGGCACCCTCGATCATCCAGAGCCATGCCAGCGACGCGACAATGTAGATGCCGCCGTAAGCCGCATAGGTTCGGCCAGCCATGTCGGTATCGACGCGGGTGAGCAGGTAGGCGAACAGCGCGAGGAGAGTCAGTCCCGGCGCGAGCCACCAGATGGATTTGTCGAGCCGGAGCCACGCCCAGAAAGCGAAGCACCCAGCGATCTCGGCCACGGCGGCGAGCACATAGAGAACGATGGTCATAGGCAACGTCTCTAAATTGTCGTCGAGCGATCAGCGAGACGTTTTCATCGCCATCTGTGGTGATATCGCTTCCCAAATGGCTTGCGGTCCCAGACATTTTGAAGCGGGCCGTATAGCGTGCGGGTATGACCCCTCCCGTCTCTCTGCAATCCTACCTCGATCATTTCTGCAACCGCCCTGATGTAGGCGACGCGATCCGCGATCTCGCCTCTGCCTGTGCGGAGATCAGCGCGCTCATCCGGCTAGGGATGCTGGACGGCCATCGTGGTCTGGCTGGTCGCGTGAATGTTCAGGACGAAGCCCAGCAGAAGCTTGATGTGATTTCGGACGAGGTGATCGCAAAAGCTCTCACATCATCTCCCTCGGTGGCTGGCTTTGCTTCCGAGGAGAGAGAGGCCATCCAAACCACTGGCCGAACGGGCGGGGTGCTCGTGGTCTTTGACCCTCTCGATGGCTCAAGCAATATCGACGTGAACGTGTCGGTCGGCACCATCTTCTCGATCATGGATGCGCCAGTCTCGGAGGTGCCTAATCTTGCCCACTTCCTCCGGTCGGGGCGACACCAACTGGCAGCGGGCTACGCTGTCTATGGTCCTCAAACCGAACTCGTCCTGACGATAACCGACGCTGTTGTAGCGTTCACTCTCGATGCCCACGGTGTTTGGATTCAAACCCAGAGCAATATTTTGGTTCCTGTCGAAACGAGGGATTTTGCAATCAACATGTCGAACCAACGACATTGGTCAATGACCACGCAGGAATACATTGGCGAGTGCTTGATGGGGCGTGACGGGCCTCGGGGTAAAGATTTCAATATGCGCTGGGTTGGTTCGATGGTGGCCGATGTCCACCGCATTCTGATGCGGGGGGGAGTCTTCCTTTATCCTTGGGATCGCCGAGAACCGACGAGGCCCGGCAAGTTGCGGCTGCTTTATGAAGGTGCCCCGATGGCCCTTTTGATCGAACGCGCGGGCGGCTCCTCTACAACGGGGGATCGCTCCATTTTGGATGTCGAGCCGAGCAGTCTCCATGAACGTGTCGCAGTCGTTCTTGGTTCGGCGGACGAAGTTCAGCGGCTGACTTCGAAGTGCGGAGAGACCCGCTGAGTCCTGCATCAAACTATCGTCCGCTGCGAAACGCATACTGTCTGGGCACGT
>NZ_JBKBPF010000024.1:0-4056 GCF_046293315.1 Brevundimonas sp. | reverse complement strand
GGTCATCGGCAAACAGGCGTCCCAGGTCTCCATGGGCCGCCTGCTGGGCCAGCTGTTCGAGATCACCGACCTGTTCGACATGCACCTGCGCCCCGAACTGATCCTGCTGCAGAAGACCATGGTCTCGGTGGAGGGCGTGGCCCGCCGCCTCAACCCCGACCACGACCTGTGGGACGCCGCCAAGCCGGTGGTCGAACAATGGATCCAGCGCGAGCTTGGACCGAAGGCCAAGGCCCGCGATGTCGTTCAGGAGGGCCTCGCTGCGCTGCGCGCCCTGTCGAAATGGGCCCAGGCCCCCCACGCGCCCCAGACCATCGTCATCGAGCGGCGGGTCGCCGCCCGCTGGCCGGCCGTGCTATCGATCATCGCCGCCGCCGGGGCCGCCGTCGCCCTGATCCTGTCCACGGGCGTGTTGTCCTGAGCCCAGCTGGAGCCTCGCCATGAAGCCGATCCTGTTCGCCCCCGTTCTTGCGATGTCCCTCGCCGTCATGCCCGTCGCCGCCGTCGCCCAGGACGCGCACGCCGGCCACGGAGACCACGCCGCCCACGCGCAGGCGCAGGTTTCCGCCGAAGAGGCCATGCTGCGCACCACCATCGCCGCCCTGCAGGCGGGTACCCCCAACTACGACGACATGGTCCCCGCGCTGGCCGACGCCGTGCGCGACCAGGAAGCCGCCATGGCCCCCATGCTCGCCGGCCTCGGCGGAATGCAGGGCATGGAGCATCAGGGCGTGGTTCAGGGCGCCCAGCACTACCGCGTCACGTTCGAGAACGGACCGACCAACTGGTTCATCGCCCTCGACGAGGCGGGCAAGATCGCCAGCCTGTTCTTCCAGCCGGCGGTTTAGGGCTGGCGGCGCGCGCTGCGCGCCGCCGTTCCGGCCCTAGCCCGCCTGATAAACCCGGCCCGCCGCGAAGCAGGGCGCCACGGTGCAGGTCACCATTGTGAAGCGCACGGTGTATTCGCCGTCGGCCGCGGGCGACACGTCCACCACGGGGAAGCTGTCCTCGAGGGTGTCGGACGCCACCACGGCGCCGGAGGCGTCCAGCAGGTGGAAGTCCATGTTGGTGCATTCGTTGTCGCAGGCGCCGAGGATTCGATAGGTCTGACCCCCGTCCAGCCTGACGCGCCAATTGTGGGTCTGGGTCGGCTGCAGGGCCACGACCTCGTCCTCGAATCCCGAAGCGGCGCGGAACCCTTCGGTCAGGTCCGGGGCCGCGTCATCCATGTAGGAACGCGCCAGCTGCCGGAACGTCTCGCGCTCCTCAGCCGACAGGGTCGCCTGCGGCGTGGTGGCCGCGGCCGCCGCAACGGACAGGGTGTTGGACCCCTCGCTGTCGGGGCGATCAGCCTCGGAGCCGCAGGCCGCCAGGGCCAACAGGCTGGTCGAGGCGACAAGGAGAAGAAGGGGGGAAGTGCGCATGGCGGACTCTGACAGTTTCGGGGGAGGAGGAAGCGTCAGCATAAGCCTCACCGCGATGTCCCTGTCCATCGTCCGACGTGGTTAAACGCCCGGCTTTCCCGGCCGGCGCTCCCGCCGTTCGAAACCGTCACATCCCGCTTGGATAATCCCCAGCTTGGCCGTAAGACTCGGCCGGGGTCGGGGGACAATCCATGAGCTTCAGTGTCGTCGCGCTGTCTGCGCTCGTGCTGTATTCGCTGTGTTCGGTCGCTTACGTCTATCGCTGGCGCGGCCGCACCCGCTGGGCGGGCCCGACCCAGTATCTGCGCAAGTCCTGGCCCATCTTCGCGCCCCTGAACTGCGTCCTGTACATCTGCACCCGCCCCTGGGCGCGCGGGCCGGTGACGGCGGCGGAGCGCATGCCGAACCTGGCCCTGTTGCGGGACAATTGGCCGGTGATCCGCGACGAGGCCCTGGCCCTGCAGGCCGGCGGCGCCTTCGAGGTGGCCAAGGCCGAGGGGGCCGTGGGCTCCTACGACCTGGGCTTCCGCACCTTCTTCAAGCGGGGCTGGAGCAAATTCTATCTCACCTGGTACGGGACCACCCACCGCTCGGCCCAACGCACCTGTCCGCGCACCGTGGCGCTGCTGAAACAGGTGCCCGAGGTCAAGGGCGCCATGTTCACCGTCCTGCCCGCCGGGTCCGAACTGACCCTGCACGCCGATCCGCTGGCCTGTTCGCTGCGCTATCATCTGGGGTTGCGCACGCCCAACTCGGACCGGTGCCTGATCGAGGTGGACGGGACGCCCCTGTCGTGGCGCGACGGTCAGGACTTCATCTTCGACGAGACCTATCCCCATCAGGCCCGCAACGACACGGGCGAGAGCCGCCTGATCCTCATGTGCGATGTGGTGCGGCCCCTCAATGTCTTCGGCCGGGTGTTCAATGCCGGTTACAGTCGTCTGGCCGCCGGGACCCTGGTGCCCAATACCGAGGAAGACCAGCGCGGGCCGGTCAGCGCTGTTTTCGCCGCCCTGGCCCCCATCAGCGCCCGGTCCAAGGCCCTGAAACAGACCGACATCCGCCGCTACAAGCTGATCAAGCACACGGTCAACGCCACCCTGCTGATCGTGGTGGTGGCGGGGTTGTACGGTCTGTTCGAGCTGGTGGAGGCCGCCACCGACGCCCTGATCTGAGGGCGCCGTTTATCGACCCTTCCGATGGCGGCCGCCCGGGCGTGGGCCCGGGCAGCCGGTCCCTCACTGCTCCTGCAGGATGCGGGTGGCGGTGTAGCAGGCCGAGGCGCTGCCGCAGCTGAACACGGTGGTGCGCACGGTGTAGCGCCCCTGCGCGGTCGGGGTGACGTTCACCACGGGATAGTCGTCCATCAGGGTGTCGCTGTCGATCACCACGCCGTCGGCGTTCTCCAGATAGAGATCCACGTCCGAACAGTCGGCGTCACAGCCGGCGACGATGCGGTAGGCGACCCCTTCCTGAAGCGTGACGGACCAGCGGTCCTGCCCGCCGTCGGTCAGCGGCGCGATGCGGTCGTCAAACCCCGGCGCGCGGGCATAGCCGCTGGCCAGATCCCGGACGTGCTGGTCCAGGGCCGTGACAGCCTGGGCGGCTCCGGCCTGCCGCTGTTCGGCGCTCAGGGCCGCCGCCGGCGTCTCATCCACTTCCGGACCATGGTCCACGGACTCGGCGCCCCCACAGGCCGCCAGGCCCGCGGTCAAGGCGAGGGCTGCGGCGAGGCGAAGAATGGTCTGGGTGGCGGCGGTCATGGGCTGAAATCTCCTGAATCAAGCTTGGCCGTAAGCCTATGCATAACAGGGTTCAGCTTGTCGATTGCAGAGTTGTTCAGTCGCTGAAATCCGGCCGTCCCCGCGCCGCCTTGATCTTCGACCGCCCCGCCTTGGCCTGCAGCCGCCGCTCCTTGGACCCCTTGGTCGGCTTGGTGCGGATGCGCTTCACCGGGGCGATACGGGCCTTTTCGATCAGGGCGTTCAGCCGCTCCACCGCGTCGTCGCGGTTGCGCTCCTGGGTGCGGAAGCGGGTGGCCGTGATCTGGATGACGCCCTCATTGGTCAGGCGCGATCCCGCCGCCTTCATCAGCCGCGTCCGCACCGCCTCGTCCAGCGACGGCGAGTTGGCCGCGTCGAAGCGCATGTGCACGGCGGTGGAGACCTTGTTGACGTTCTGCCCGCCCGGCCCGCCCGCGCGGAAATAGCGGAACTCCAGCTCGTCCTCGGGCACGAGGGGTTCGGTCATGATCGTGTCGCCTCCCTCGAAGCCGTGAACGCCTGAAACCCAAACCCGTGATTCCCGGCCTTGAGCCGGGAATCCAGACTCACCGAACATTCCGGGCTCGCCTTGCCCTGTCGGTGTCTCTGGATCGCCGGGTCAAGCCCGGCGATGACGAAGAAGGGCGGGATCGCCCCGGAAGCCGCCCCGGCCCCATAAACATATAAAGACATCCTTATATGTTTGTTGCCCCGCACGGCTCAGACCGCTATAGCGCGGCCTACACTTCAAGACACGTCAGGAACGAACATGGTCGACTACATCGTCCGCGATATCTCCCTTGCCGACTGGGGCAACAAGGAGATCGAGATCGCCGAAACCGAAATGCCGGGTCTGATGGCCCTGCGTG
>NZ_JBKBPF010000023.1:0-9862 GCF_046293315.1 Brevundimonas sp. | reverse complement strand
CGATCAGCCCGGCCAAAGTTCGCGGAACCCGCAGGCGAAGGTAGTAGGTTGATCCACGAACGATGAGGCCAGACGTTTGCCGCCGCCCGTGATTAGGTGACCGTGGAGACGGTCGAAGGGGCCGTTCGGGCGGTGTGTGCGCCGAGGTGGTGCTACATCCTCGGGAGACTGAACCAACTGTAGATGAACGCTTTTTCGGCGGTCGTTGAAGGACCGTGTGATACAGCGTGGTGTCAGAATTCTCGCCCGAACCTGTCCAAACCCTTATGGAACAAGGATTTGGTGGAGCCGAGGGGAGTCGAACCCCTGACCTCGTCATTGCGAACGACGCGCTCTACCAACTGAGCTACGGCCCCGTGCCGGGGTTCCAGGCGAGGGCGCGACATAGGCGGGGCGGCCCGGTGGTGTCAATAGAATCCCGCCCCCCCGAATCCGGCGTCCTGCCGCCCGGATCGGCGGAAGGGTTTGGCGCGGACGACGAAGACCGCTAGAAGCGCCTCCACAACCTTGGGAGCTTCGGGCGCGGCATGGCCGGTTTCATCTGTTTCATCGTCGGCGCGGTGCTGACGCTGCTGTTCTGGGCGATCATCATCAGCGCCATCATGAGCTGGCTGTTCGCCTTCGACGTGATCAACTACCGCAACCGCTTCGTGGCCCAGCTCGCCAGTTTCCTCGACCAGGTGACCGGGCCGCTGCTGGCGCCGCTGCGCCGGGTGATCCCGCCCCTGGGCGGCATCGACGTCACCCCGATCATCGTGCTGCTGGTTCTGCGCGGGGCGCAGCTCTATCTGCTGCCCCCCTTCTGCATGCTGCTTTACGACATCCTGCCCTTCTGATGACCCGGCTGACCGTGCGGCTGACGCCGCGCGGCGGCGCCGACCGCATCGACGGCTGGGATCAGGACCCTGACGGGCGCCCGCTGCTCAGGGCGCGGGTGCGCGCGGCGCCCACGGACGGCGAGGCCAACACCGCGCTCACCGCCCTGATCGCCCGTGGCCTGGGGATTTCGAAGTCCGATGTCACCATCGCCCGCGGCGCCTCGGCCCGCGTCAAGGCGCTTGAGATCAGGGGCCTTTCGGAGAGCGAAATCCGGGCGCGGATGGATTTGAAGATCTGAGGACGGGAATTCGGGCTTTTCCTGACCGCCGCATCGCGCTTTGATGCGCCCGCTTCCGGATCTGGAAACGCAAGGGGCTGAAATATCCATGATTTCTCATCGCATGCGGGGCCGTGGCCTCGCGCTGGCGGGCTGCGCGCTCGCCGCCATGACCCTGTCCGCCTGCGCCACCACCGGCGCCGCTGACCCCGGCGCGGACACGGCCTCCACCCCCACCAGCGAGCGCGCGGCGCTGCCGCGCGGGCTGGATGGCGCCGCCAACCCGGATCCCTTCCCCTCCACCTATCAGGCCATGCCCCGGCGCGACGCCGCCATCGTCGGCGCCACCGTCTTCACCGCCGCCGGCGACCGCATCGAGAACGGCGTGGTGATCATGACCGACGGCCGCGTGGCGGCGGTCGGCGGCGCCGACACCCCCGTGCCCCAGGGCCATCAGGTGATCGACGCGCGCGGCCGCTTCGTCACCCCCGGCCTGATCGATGTGCACAGCCATCTCGGCGTCTATCCGTCGCCGGGCGTCATGGGCATGTCCGACGGCAACGAGGCCACCAATCCCAACACCGCCTATGTGTGGTCCGAGCACTCCATCTGGCCCCAGGATCCCGGCTTCAACGCGGCGCGGGCGGGCGGGGTCACCACCCTGACCATCCTGCCCGGCTCGGCCAATCTGTTCGGCGGGCGCTCGGTGACCGTGCGCAATGTGCCCTCGGTGACCATGCAGGGCATGAAGTTCCCGGGCGCCCCCTACGGCCTCAAGATGGCCTGCGGCGAGAACCCCTCGCGGGTCTACGGCTCGCGCAACCAGAGCCCGGCCACCGGCATGGGCAATGTGGCGGGCTATCGCACCGGCTTCATCGAGGCCCGGAACTACGCCCGACGCTGGGACAACTGGCGCGAGAGCGGCACGGGCGAGCCGCCCAACCGCGACCTGCGGCTGGAAACCCTGGCCGGGGTTCTGGACGGCTCCATCTCGGTGCAGAACCACTGCTACCGCGCCGATGAAATGGCGGTGATGCTGGATATCGCCGAGGAGTTCGGCTTCTCCATCCGCACCTTCCACCACGCCACCGAGGCCTACAAGGTGGCCGATCTGCTGGCCGAGAACGGGGTCTGCGCGGCCATGTGGACCGGCTGGTGGGGCTTCAAGATGGAGGCCCTGGACGCCATCGAGGAGAATGTCGCCTTCGTCGACGCGCCGGCCAACAGCTGCGCCGTCATCCACTCCGACGACGACACCCTGATCCAGCGCCTCAACCAGGAGGCCGCCGCCGCCCTGTCCGCCGGCCGCCGCGCCGGGCTGGACCTCAGCGAGGAGGACGCCCTGCGCTGGATCACCATCAACGCCGCCCGCGCCGTCGGCGTGGAGGACGAGACCGGCTCGCTGGAGCCCGGCAAGCGGGCCGACGTGGTGATCTGGGACGTGAACCCGTTCAGCGTCTACGCCCAGGCCCAGCAGGTCTTCATCGACGGCGCCCTGACCTGGGACCGCACCGATCCGGCCTATCAGCCCCGCACCGACTTCGAACTGGGCCAGCCCGGCCAGCCCAACACCGTGGGAGGCGCCCAATGATCCGCCGCAACCTGTTCAGCGCCATGGCGGCGTGCGCCCTGGCCCTCGCCGCCGCGCCCGCCGTCGCACAGGATCCCGTCGCCATTACCGGCGGCCGCATCCTGACCGGCTCGGGCGAGATCGCCTCGGGCACGGTGGTCATCTCGGGCGGCCGCATCAGCGCCGTGGGCCCCAATGCAGCGATTCCGGCCGGCGCCCGGGTCATCGACGCCGCGGGCCGGGTCATCACCCCCGGCATCGTGGCGGTGGACTCCGGCATCGGCGGCAGCGAGGTCTCCTCGGTGCAGGGCTCCACCGACCTGCGCCAGTCCAGCAACAGCCTCAGCGCGGCCTTCGACGTGTCGCGCGGCCTCGATCCCTGGTCCATCACCATTCCGGTGGCCCGTCTGGGCGGCGTCACCCGCGCGGTGGTCATGCCCCAGCATCCCGGCTCGTCCAGCGGCCATGTGCATGAGGACGACACCGCCGGCGCCGGTCACGGCGGCTATCACACCCCGGGCCTGTTCGCGGGCCAGGCGGCGGTGGTGCATCTGGCGCGCGGGACCGACATCCTGGTCCAGTCCAATGTGGCCATGGTCGCCCCCTTCGGCGAAGCGGGCGCCGGCATCGCCGGGGGCGCGCGTGGGGCCGAGTTCACCCTGTTCCGCGAAACCCTGGCCGAGGTCCGCCTCTACGCCCGTAACCGTCAGGCCTATGAGCGCGCCGGCCTGCGCGCGCTGTCCCTGTCCCGCGCCGATCTGGAGGCCCTGATCCCGGTGGCCGAAGGCCGCATGCCGCTGGTGGTCAGTGTTCACCGCGCCGCCGACATCCTGCAGGTGCTGCGTCTGGCGCAGGAAGAGAACATCCGCCTGATCCTCGACGGCGCCGAGGAGGGCTGGCTGGTGGCCGACCGGATCGCGGCGGCAAACGTGCCGGTGTTGCTGAACCCCCTGGCCAACCTGCCCTCGAACTTCCAGGTGCGGGCCGCGCGGCAGGAGAACGCCGCCCGGCTGCACGCGGCGGGGGTGACCATCGCCATCAAGCCCGGTGGCTCGGCCCACCGGGCTCGCGACGCGCGCTACAACGCGGGCAACGCCGTGGCCAACGGCCTGCCTTTCGAGGCCGCCATCGCCGCCATCACCGTCAATCCGGCCCGCATCTTCGGCCAGCAGGGCTTCGGCGCCCTGGCCGTGGGGCAGGCGGCCGACGTGGTGGTCTGGTCCGGCGATCCGCTGGAGCCGCTCAGCCAGCCCGAGGCCGTCTTCATCGCCGGGGTCGAACAGCCGCTGCAGGCCCGCAATCTGGAGCTGCGCGACCGCTATCATCCGAACCGGGACCGGCGCATGCCGCACGCCTACAGCCCGCGCTGACCATCGCCTGTGCAAACAGAAGGAAAGGCGACCCATAATGGGTCGCCTTTTTCTTTCTCAGGCGCACCACCGCGCCTTCCGTTAATCCCTGAAAAACCACTTCGGGCGCACGGCTATGGCCATACTTTCCGCGGTGTTCGAATCCGCCATATTTTTCAGGACTTGGTGGTGTCTGACGATATTCTCTCCCAGCGCATGGCCTTCATGCGCCTTGCCGAGCCGTCTGCGGCCTACAAGGCCATGGAGCCGATCCTGCGTCAGGCCCTGCCGGTGGCCCTGGACGTCTTCTATGACCAGATCAAGCAGACGTCCGAGGTGCGGCGCTTCTTCTCTGATCCCGCCCATATGAAGGCCGCCCGCGCCGCACAGGCCAATCACTGGGACGCCCTGATCATGGGACGGCGCGATGCGGATTACGCCGCCTCCGTGCGCACCATCGGACAGGTCCATGCCAGAATCGGACTGGAGCCCCGCTGGTACATCGGCGGCTACAGCCTGATCCTGGCCAGCCTGATCAAGGCCGTGGTCATGCGACCCCGCAAGACCTTCGCCGGCGGGGCCCATGAGGCCGAGACCGCAACAGCCACGGCCGAGCTGACCCAGCGGGTCCTGCTGGACATGGATCTGGCCATTTCCATCTATCTGGAGGCCCTCCAGGCCGAGCGGGATCGTGTCGCCGCCGAACAGCAGGAGGCCGAGGCCCGTCAGGCGCGCGTGGTGACGGCGCTGGGTTCCGCCCTGAAGGCCCTGGCCGCCGGCGACCTGTCCGTGTCCATCGATCAGCCTTTCCCGGACGAGTACAGCTCGCTTCGGGACGACTTTCATACCGCGGTCGGCGCGCTTGAAACCGCCATGTCGGGGGTGGTTGAAAGCGCCGCCGCGCTCTCTTCGGCCTCGGCCCAGCTGGCCACCGCATCCGACGACCTGTCGCTTCGCACCGAACAGCAGGCGGCCCATCTGGAGCGCACCGTGGCCACGGCCGACGGCATCGCCAAGGCCGTCGCCCAGACCGCAGCCGACGCCGCCCAGGCGGCCGGCGCGGCCGCCTCCACCCGCCGCGAAGTGGAGCAGGGGGTCGCTGTGGTGGTCCAGGCCCGCACCGCCATGGAGGCCATTCGCGCGTCCTCGGACAACGTCGCCGGCTTCGTCAGTCTGATCGACGAGATCGCCTTCCAGACCAATCTGCTGGCCCTGAACGCCGGGGTCGAGGCGGCGCGGGCGGGCGACGCCGGTCGCGGATTCGCAGTGGTGGCGTCCGAAGTCCGGGCTCTGGCGCAACGGTCGGCCGAGGCTTCCGGTGAAATCCGCGATCTGATCCGCCGCTCGGGCGAACAGGTCAGCGAGGGCGTGCAACTCGTGGACCGCACCGGCCAGGCGCTGGAGCGCATCGACGCCCAGGTGACCAGCGTCGATAGCCTGGCCGAGGCCATGGCGTCCTCCGCGCGCCGTCAGGCCGACGATCTCTCGGACGTGAAGGCCGCCTTCGCCCAGATGGACTCCATCACCCAGCAGAACGCCGCCATGACCGAGGAGGCCACCGCCGCCACCCGCCAGATGGCGGGCGAGGCCGACGGGCTGAACCGCCAGATGGGCCGCTTCCGTCTGGGCGGCGCGCAACGGCGGGTCGAGAATCTGCGTCTGGTCGGCTGAAGATTGCGGGTTCATCCCCGGCGCGGTCGCTGCTAAGCCGCCTGTTCGAGGAGGCCCGCCATGAACGCACCTGTCCGCATTGAGGACCTGTCCATCCCGCGCCACGACTGGACTCTGGACGAGGTCGAGGCCCTGTTCGCCCGGCCGTTCATGGAGCTGGTGTTCGACGCCGCCACCGTGCACCGGCGCGGGTTCGACCCGTCCGCCGTCCAGAAGTCCCAGCTGCTGTCGGTCAAGACCGGGGGCTGCGCCGAGAACTGCGGCTACTGCAGCCAGTCGGCCCACTTCCAGACGGGCCTCAAGGCCGAAAAGCTTCTGGACGCCCAGGTGGTCATCGCCGAGGCCATGGCCGCGAAGGCGGGCGGCGCGGACCGCTTCTGCATGGGCGCGGCCTGGCGCGAGCTGAAGGACCGCGACCTGCCGAAGCTGGCGGCCATGATCGGCGGGGTGAAGGCCCTGGGTCTGGAGACCTGCGCCACCCTCGGCATGCTGACGGCCGATCAGGCGAAACAGCTGAAGGACGCCGGGCTGGACTACTACAACCACAACCTGGACACCGGCCCGGAATATTACGCCGAGGTGGTCACCACCCGCACCTATCAGGAGCGGCTCGACACGCTTGAGCATGTCCGCAACGCCGGCATGGCCACCTGCTGCGGCGGCATCGTCGGCATGGGCGAAAGCCGCCGGGACCGGGCCGGCCTGCTGCACGCCCTGGCCACCCTGCCCGAACACCCCGACAGCCTGCCGGTCAACGCCCTGGTCCCGGTCACGGGCACGCCGCTGGGCGAGCGGGTCATGCGGGAGGGCGAGATCGACCCCATCGAGTTCGTGCGCACGGTCGCCGTGGCCCGCATCGTCTGTCCGAAATCCATGGTCCGCCTGTCCGCCGGGCGCGAGGGCATGAGCCCGGAAATGCAGGCGCTGTGCTTCCTCGCCGGGGCCAACTCCATCTTCGTGGGCGGCAAGCTGCTGACCACCCCCAATCCGGAGGAGGACGAGGACGCGCGCCTGTTCTCCCTGCTGGACCTGAAACCCTACATTTCCGCCGAGCGCGTAACCCGGAATTAAGCGGCGCCGGGGCAAGGTGGCGCCATGGATCGCCGCGCCCTCATCGGACTGGCTCTCGTCGCCGCCTCGGCCGGATCGGCGGCGGCCGCCGCGCCCGCGTCGGACGGCGGGGCGCCGGCCAACAGCTACATCAATCTGAACAGCATCAACGGCTCGGTCACCCGCGCCAATGGCCGGCTGGGTGTTCTGGCCGTCGAGGCGGGCATCGACGTGCCCGACGCGGCGCTTCGCGCCACAGCCGCCGCGTCCGGCCCGCGCCTGCGTTCAGAAATGGCCCAGGTGGTCCAGCGCGCTGCCGCAGGGCTCCGTCCGGGCGCGCCGCCGGACGTGCACCAGCTGTCGCGCGACCTTCAGTTCGCCGTCAATCAGGTGCTGGGCCGCCGCGGCGCCCGCGTCCTGCTGGGCACCGTCATGGTGGTCTGAGGGCAAGAGCATGATCGTTTCGGACGGAACCGCTAGGCGGTTCCGGTTGAAGCGTGAATCATGCTCTCGCTTTCATGTGGAGCCTGATCCACGGCATCAGCGGAATCGCGAAGCGATTCCACCTCAGCCGATCAGGCTCTACTGGGCCGACATGCCGCCGTCGATCTTGAACTCGGCCCCGGTAATGAATTTGCTTTCGTCCGAGGCCAGATAGACCACGCACCAGGCCACGTCGTCCGGCTCGCCGATGCGCTTCAGGGGAATGCCGCGCGCCAGCTTCTCGTGGGCCAGAGCCTCGTCGCCGCCGGCCATGGCCGTGAACGGGTCGAGGATGCCGGTCTTGATGAACACCGGATGCACCGAGTTGGACCGCACCCCGTTGCCTGCCTTCGCGCACTCCAGCGCCACGGTCTTGGAGAACAGCCAGACCGCCGCCTTGGACGCATTGTAGGGTCCCATCCCCGGCGCCGCCGTCAGCCCGGCGATGGACGAGATGTTGACGATCGAGCCCCGCCCGGCCCTGGCCAGATGCGGAATGGCGTGCTTGCAGCCCAGCATGACGGACTCGACATTGATGGCCTGCATCCGCCGCCAGGCGTCCAGGTCGGTCTCCACCACCGGCTTCAGCCCGCCGCCGATGCCCGCATTGTTGACCAGCACCGACAGCCCGCCCAGATCGCTCACCGCCCGGTCGATCACGTCGATCCACTGCCCCTCGTCGGTGACGTCGTGGGCATAGGCGAGGGCCGCGCCCGGATGGTCGGTGTTGACGGCGTCCGCCAGCGCCCGCGCCCCGGCCTCGTCGATGTCGGTCAGGGCCAGCCGCGCGCCCTCTTCGGCCATGCGCCGGGCCATGGCCTGTCCCAGACCCCCCGCCGCCCCGGTGACCAGGGCGATCTTGCCCGCAAGACGCCCGCTCATTTCCCGCCCAGCCCCACGGCCGCGCCGTTCATGAATTCCGCCATCTCCACGTCCAGCCCCGTGACCCCGTCGGCGTCATGGGTGGTCAGCAGCACCTCGACCCGGTTGTAGACATTGGACCACTCCGGATGGTGATCCATGCTGTCCGCCTTCAGGGCGACGCGGGTCATGAAGCCGAAGGCCGCGTTGAAGTCCCCGAACACGAATTTGCGCACGATGGCGTCCCGCTCGCCCGGCGCCCGGGTCCAGCCCGGCAGTCCTTGCAGAGCCTTTTCAGCCCCCATGCGTTCAGCGGCCATGTCCGTCTCCTTTGGCAATCCTGTCACCGGCCTATCGCGCACCGCTCCCTGCGGCAAGCGGATGCGGCCACGTGCGGCGGTGACGGCGCGCCCCGCACCCGCTAAAGCGATGCCATGACCGAGCCCGCGCAAAAGACCTCATCCTTCGGCTTCCGCGACGTGGACGCGCGCGAAAAGGTCCAGCTGGTGCGCGGGGTGTTCGATTCCGTGGCCTCCAGCTACGACCTGATGAACGACCTGATGAGCGGGGGCGTGCACCGGCTGTGGAAGGACGCGGCGGCGGCGAAGCTCAATCCCCGCCCCGGCGAGCGCATCCTGGACGTGGCCGGCGGCACCGGCGACATGGCCCGGCGCTATGCGAAGATGGCCCGTCGCGCCCAGCAGCGTCTGGGCGGCGCCGACGCCGAGGTGGTGGTGCTCGACTACAACGCCGAGATGATCCTCGCCGGGGTCCAGAAGGGCGGCGAGCCCGGGATGACCTGGACCGTCGGCGACGCCATGGCCCTGCCCATGCCCGACGCCAGCGTCGACGCCTATTCCATCAGCTTCGGCATCCGCAATGTGGCCGACATCCCCCAGGCGCTATCCGAAGCCCGCCGCGTCCTGAAACCCGGCGGCCGCTTCCTGTGTCTGGAGTTCTCGCGCCCCACCGCCGAGCCCATCCGCAAGGCCTATGACCTGTGGTCCTTCAACGCCATCCCCGCCATCGGCGGCTGGGTGGCGAAGGATCGCGACAGCTACCAGTATCTGGTCGAAAGCATCCGCCGCTTTCCCGACCAGTCCGCGTTCAAGGCCATGATCGAGGACGCCGGCTTCAGCCGCGTCACCGTCACCAACCTGTCGGGCGGGGTCGCCGCCATCCATCACGGCTGGGCGATCTGACCGTGCCGTTTGATCCGTCGCCCGAGACCGCCGCTCCCCTGCCCAGCGTGCGCGTGCGCGACCCCGTCGGCTCGTTCCTGCGGCTGCAGGGCTGGCTGTGGGTGCTGATCCGCCACGACGCCCTCGTCCCGCGCGAGATCGTCCCCCTGCTGCCCGCCTGGACCCGGCCCATCGCGCGCTTCCTGCACCTGTTCGCCGGGCGCGAGGCCAAAGCCGGCCGCCCCGGCCAGCGTCTGGGCGCCGCCTTCGAGCATCTGGGCCCCGTGGCCATCAAGCTGGGTCAGGTGCTGGCCACCCGCGCCGACATCTTCGGCGCCGAGTTCGCCCGCGACCTGGGCCGGCTCAAGGACCGCCTGCCGCCGTTCCCCATCGATCAGGCCCGCCGCGAGGTGCAGCGCTCGCTGGGCCGCCCGGTGGAGGCCCTGTTCACCGATTTCCAGCCCGCCATCGCCGCCGCCTCCCTGGCCCAGGCCCACCCGGCGTATCTGGCCGACGGCCGCAAGGTGGCGGTCAAGGTGCTGCGTCCGGGCGTGGAGCGCCGCGTCGCCCTGGGTCTGGACGCCATGCGGCTGGGCGCGAA
>NZ_JBKBPF010000022.1:0-10934 GCF_046293315.1 Brevundimonas sp. | reverse complement strand
GTCTACCAGTTTCGCCACGCCCGCGAGCCGAACGCACCTATAGCCATCCGGCGGTTCGCCGCCAAGGTAACGGGGTGTCGGCGAGCTGTTGCGATGGCGGCGCAAGGCCGGTCCGCCGGGGCGCAGCCCGGCCTGGTTTGCCCTGCCCTGCGCCTCCCGGCCGGCGGCTGTTTGTGGAAAATCGCCTTACGCCTTGCTTTCGCCCTCGCTTTCCGCCATCTTGGGTTGGTCGATCTCTTTGCGTAACGCCCCGTTCTTCTATGCGACGCATTGAGGCCAGCCGTTTCCATTCAGACCCGACAGGCCGATCAGGGATGTCCCCTGCGGCCAATGCTTAAAGGAGGTCATGATATGGCTACCGGCACCGTTAAATGGTTCAACCCCACCAAGGGCTTCGGCTTCATCGAGCCCACCGACGGCGGCAAGGATGTGTTCGTGCACATCTCGGCCGTTGAGCGCGCGGGCATGAACTCGCTGAACGAAGGCCAGAAGGTTTCCTACGAGCTGGAGCGCGATGCGCGCTCGGGCAAGGAATCCGCGGGTCAGCTGCAAAGCGCCTGATCCTTCACGGATCGGATGAAGGGGCCGGTGTCGAAAGACACCGGCCCTTTTTCGTGGGCGAAGCCTACCGGAAGTCCACGTCGGAGTCGGCGATGAGCCACAGCAACGCGGCCCAGGCGGCGACGTTCTGGTCCAGATTGTCCGGGTCGACGCGGTCAATCACGTCGTCCACGGTGTGGTGCACGTCAAAATAGTCGGTGCCGTCCTGCGCCAGCCTGAAGGCGGGCACCCCCAGCGCCACGGTCGGGCCGGTGTCCGGTCCGCCGCCCCGCGCCGGCGCGCCGTCCCAGACGATGCCGAGCGGCGTCAGCACCCGCATGGCGGCGCGCTGAAACTCGGTTCCCCCCATGCCCTCGGGCAGGCCCAGGGCGTAGATCGGCCCGGCGCCGAAATCGCTTTCCGAAATCGCCACATGATTCGCGGCCTCTTCCCGGATGGAGTCCGCATAGGCCCGCGCGCCCGCCAGACCCTGGGCCGGGGCCGGCTGGCTGACTTCCTCGGCCCCCCACCAGACCACGCGGATGGTGCGGCGCGGACGCTCGGGCAGGTCGGCGATCAGCTTCAGGGCCGCGGTGGTGATGCCGATGCCGGAGGCGTCGTCGATGGCGCCTGTCCCCAGATCCCAGCTGTCCAGATGGCCGCCGATGGTGATGACCTCGTCGGGCCGCTCGCTGCCGACCACCTCGGCGATGACGTTCTGGGAATAGGCGTGGCCGGTGAAGCCCGCCGTGGAGAACAGGCGGATGCGGATCGGCTCGTCCGTCATGGCGGCCATGCGGGCCAGTTGGTCCGCGTCGGGCGGGCTGATGGCGAAGGCCGGCACGGCTTCGTCGCTGACCGAGGTGGCGCCGGTGTGGGCGAAGCGGTGATCGTGGGTGCCCAGCGAGCGCAACAGGAAGCCCACCGCCCCGCGCCGCGCCGCCTCGGTGGGTCCCTGGAACCGGATCACGGAGGTGGAGCCGTAGCCGCGCCCGTCCTGGGCCCGGGGGGTGTCCTGCAGCACCACGGCGATCTTGCCCTCGAGCGCGCCTTCGGGCTGGTCCAGCAGATCCTGATAGGTGCGGAAGATCACGGCCTCGCCGGTGACGCCGTCGGCCGGCGTGGCCATGGCGCCGCCCAGGGCCGTCACGGTCAGCGGCTGCGGAAAGGGCGACAGCACCTCGACCTGCTCGACGCCCCGGTTCCAGACCGCCAGGGGGAACTCGTGAATCCGCACGTTCTGCAGGCCCAGTTCGCGCATATAGCCTTCGCCCCACGCCGCCGCCGCGCGCTCGGCGTCTGTGCCCGCCATGCGGGGGCCGAAGCGGGTAGTGATCTGCTCGACCACGTCATAGGCGATGGTGCCTTCCAGCGCCCGGTCGCGCAGGGTCTCGGCGGTGCGGATGGCCCCGGCGTCCTGGGCCATGGCGGGGGCAGCGAACAGGCAGGCGGCGGCGACCGACGTCGCCAGACGGGAAAAAACGGACAACAGGCGCACCCCATGAGATTCTGAACTGGTCGCGGAGCCTAAAGCGTCAAGGCGGGGGCGCAAGCGCGACGGAATCAACCGGTCCTTAACCGCGATGATTCACCAGTGTGACCGTTGCAGTTCACGCGGGGCCCTTCGACCATGAGTATCAAGACCGATGTCGTTCTGAGGGGCGACTGCATCGAGGTGCTGAAGGGCCTGCCTGACGCCAGCGTCGACATGGTCTTCGCCGACCCGCCCTACAATCTGCAGCTGGGCGGCGACCTGCTGCGGCCGGACAATTCGAAGGTGGATGCGGTCGATGACGACTGGGACCAGTTCGAGAGCTTCGCCGCCTATGACGCCTTCACCCGCGCCTGGCTGAGCGAGTGCCGCCGGGTGCTCAAGCCCGAGGGCTCCATCTGGGTGATCGGCAGCTATCACAACGTCTTCCGGCTGGGCGCCGCGATCCAGGACCTGGGCTTCTGGGTGCTGAACGACATCATCTGGCGCAAGTCCAACCCCATGCCCAATTTCAAGGGCACCCGCTTCACCAACGCCCACGAGACGCTGATCTGGGCCGCGCGCAGCCGCGAGCAGAAGCGCTACACCTTCAACTACGACGCTCTGAAGGCCTTCAACGAAGACACCCAGATGCGCTCCGACTGGACCTTCGCCCTGTGCACGGGCGAGGAGCGGATCAAGGACGAGGACGGCAAGAAGGCGCACCCGACCCAGAAGCCCGAGGCCCTGCTGCACCGGGTGATGCTGGCCGCCACCCGGCCCGGCGACGTGGTGCTGGATCCCTTCTTCGGCACCGGCACCACCGGCGCGGCCGCCCGGCGCCTGGGCCGCCACTTCATCGGCATCGAGCGCGAGGAGACCTACGCCAAGCTGGCCGAGAAGCGCATCAAGGCCGTGGTCCCCGCCGCCCCTGAGGACCTGGCGGTGATGGGCTCCAAAAAGTCCGAGCCGCGCGTGCCCTTCGGCGCCCTGGTGGAGGCCGGACTGCTGCGGCCCGGCGACCGCCTGTATTGCCCCAGGGGCGAGCGCGAGGCGCGCGTGCGCGCCGACGGCAGTCTGGCCCACGGCGATCTGACCGGCTCGATCCACAAGCTGGGCGCCCTGCTGGACAACGCCCCGGCGTGCAACGGCTGGACCTTCTGGCGCTACAAGACCGACCGGGGCTTCCAGCTCATCGACGACCTGCGCACCCAGATGCGGGCCGGGATGCAGTGATGCGTTGACGCCCTGCCCCGCGCGCGTCACCGTCGAGTGACGACAGGGGATGCGTAATGAGTTCACCGGATGTCGCCGCGCTGGAGCTGCGCGGCCTGAAGAAGGTCTTCACCCGCCCCGCGGTGGATGGCCTGGATCTGACCGTGCGCGCGGGCGAGCTGTACGCCCTGCTCGGCCCCAACGGCGCGGGCAAGACCACGACCCTGCGCATGGTGGCAGGCCTGACCCAGCCCACGGCGGGCTCGATCCGCGTTTTCGGCGCGGACGCCGTCGCCGATCCCGTCGCCGCCAAGCGCATGATCGCCTGGCTGCCGGACGAGCCCATGCTCTACGACAAGCTCACGCCCATGGAGTATCTGGAGTTCGTGGCCGGGCTGTGGGGCGTGGACGCGAAGACCGCGCGCAAGCGGGCCCAGGAACTGCTGGAGTGGCTGGCCCTGTGGGAACATCGGGGCGAGCGGTGCGAGGGCTTTTCGCGCGGCATGAAGCAGAAGGCGGCGCTGGCCGGCGCCCTGATCCATGAGCCGCGCCTGCTGATGCTGGACGAGCCGCTGACGGGTCTGGACGCGGCCATGGCCCGACAGGTCAAGGACGTGCTGCAGGAGAAGGTGCGCACCGGCGCCACGGTGATCCTGACCACCCACATTCTGGACGTGGCCGAACGCATGGCCAATCGCATCGGCATCATCCAGCACGGACGTCTGCTGGTCGAAGGCAGCCTGGCCGAGCTGGGCGCGCGCGCGGGCCGTGAGGGCGGCACGCTGGAGGACGTGTTCCTGGACCTGACCTCCGGCCCCGTCCCCGCATGATCCGCTTTCTGAAGGCGGGTTCGGTCCCCTGGCTGCTGGCGCACGAGGTGCGGCTGGCCTGGCGCGCCATGGACGGCAAGTCCGGCGAGAAGAAGGAAGGTCTGAGCGGCAGCAAGGCGGTGCTGATCCTGCTGGTGGGCATCGGCCTGCTTGGTCTTGTGGGCGGCGGGGTCGGGCTGGCGTTTCTGGTCTGGCGGTTCCCCCTCGGACCGAGCCCCATGGCGGCCCTGATCGCCACCGGCGCCATGGGCGCGATCCTGACCCTGATGCTGACGAACGCCATCAACTCGTCGGTACAGGCGTTGTACCAGCGCGGCGACATGGACCTGCTGCTGTCCTCGCCCCTCAATCCGCGGGTGGTGCTGACCGTAAGGCTGGCGGCGATCGCGGCGGCCACGGGGCTGCTCTACTACCTGCTGGTGACCGCGTTCGTGCTGGCGGCGTGGGCGCTGGGCCAGCCGCACTGGCTGACCCTGTACGGCCTGATCGCGGGTCTGACCCTGATCGCCACCACCCTCGGCCTGGGCCTGACCATGGCCCTGTTCAGACTGATCGGTCCGCGCCGGACCCGGGTGGTGGCGCAGATCACCGCCGGGGTCGTGGGCGCCTCCGCCTTTCTCGGCAGCCAGATCTACAACTTCGCCCGCCCGCGCGGTGATGACGAGGGCGTCAATGGCCTCGCCGAACTGTTTCAGTCCTGGGCCGCGTCGGACGCCTTTCAGGACGGGGGCTGGGGCACCTGGGCCCTGCGCGCCCTGCTGGGCGAGGCCCTGCCGCTGATCCTGTTCGTCGGGGCGTCTCTGGTCGTGTTCGCCGTGGCCATCTCGGCGCTGGCGCGGCGCTTCGCCGAGAACGCCGCCGCCGCCGTGGGCGACCGTGCGGGGCCGAAGCCGCGCCGCGTGGCCGACCGCGCCTTCACCAGCGGCCTGACGCGGGTGATGGTGCAGAAAGAGCTGCGCCTGCTGGCACGCGATCCGCAATTGATCAGCCAGGTGCTGCTGCGGCTGCTGTATCTGCTGCCGCTAGGCTTCATCCTGTTCCGAAACGCCCAGTCGGGCGTGGGCGTGGCCTTCGGCGCGGGGGCGGTGGTGATCATGGCGGCCCAGTTGGCGGGGAGCTTCTCATGGATCACCATTTCGGCGGAGGACAGCCCGGAGTTGCTGCGCTCGGCTCCTGTGCAGCAGGGCCGCGTCGATCGGGCCAAGCTGTACGCCGCCCTGATCCCGGCCATGAGCCTGACCGCGCTGGCGCTGGCGGGGCTGGCGGTGATCGCGCCGCTGGCCACGGGCGTGGTGCTGATCGGCTGCCTGGCCGCCTCGGCCTCGGCGGGCCTGATCAACATCTGGCGTCAGAAGCCGGCCCAGCGCCGCGACTTCCAGAAGGGCGGCAAGGGCTCGATCCTTGTGGGCATCGCCGAATTCATCATCGGCGCCCTGTGGGCCATCGCCACGGGCATGGCGGTGGGCGGGATGATCTGGGCTGTGCTGCCCGCCGCCCTGGCGGTCGGGTTCACCCTGATGCTGCGCCGCTCGCCCGGGAAGATCGCGGCGGCCGCAGCGCTTTCCTGAACACGCTGGGCAGGGCCTGGGCGGCCTCGTCCTCGTCCGTCCAGATGAAGTCGCCCTGCCCGGTCGCCTCGAACACCGTCAGGGTCAGGGCGAAGTGGGTGAAGACGTGCTCCACCTCGCCGGTGGCCCGCCAGTCCGCCGGAACCGGCGCGGCCTCGACGCCCGCACCGGTCTGGTCCCAGGCGCTGGTAGGCAGGCCCAGCATGGCGCCCAGAAGCCCCCTGTCCGGTCGCCGCTCCAGCGCCACCCGCCCCTGCCCGTCCCGCAGCACGAACACAGCGCCCTTGCGCCGGGGGCGGGCGACCTTCTTCGTCTTGAGCGCATAGCGGCCGGGATCGCCGGTCCTGAAAGCCGCGCAGCCGAACGCCAGCGGACAGCGGTCGCACAGGGGCGCCTTGGGGCGGCAGACGGTGGCGCCCAGATCCATCAGCGCCTGGGCCCAGTCGCCGGGTCGGTCATCGCGCACCAGCGTGGCGGCAAGACGTTTGAGCTCGGGCTTGGCGGCGGGCAGCGGCGTCTCCACCGCGAACAGGCGGGCGGTGACCCGCTCCACATTGCCGTCCACCACATTGGCGGGCCGGTCGAAGGCGATGGCGGCCACGGCGGCGGCGGTGTAGGCGCCCACCCCCGGCAGCGCCAGCAGCCCCGCCTCGTCATCCGGAAACACGCCGCCATGCTCGCTCGCCACGGCGCGGGCGCAAGCCAGCAGATTGCGGGCGCGGGCGTAGTAGCCGAGCCCCGCCCAGGCGGCCATCAAATCCCCGTCCGCCACCGCCGCCAGATCGGCCACGGTCGGCCAGCGCCGGGTGAAATCGAGAAAATAGGCGGTGGCGTGGGGGACGGTGGTCTGCTGCAGCATCACCTCGGACAGCCAGACGCGGTACGGGTCGGGCCGCACCCCCGCCGCGCGCTCATGCGGGCCCACCCGCCACGGCAGGGCCCGGGCATGGGCGTCATACCAGTCCAGCAGGGCCGCACGGACCGCGGGGACGAATTGGGGTGAGTCCGGCATCATGATCGGGGCTATATAGGGCCATGCCCCGCCAACTGCCCACAGACGCCGAGGTCCGCGAGATTCTGTCGCGCAAGCGGACGCGGCCCGCGCCCCGCCCGGCCCCGCCGGTCGGCCGGTCGCTGGCGCCCTTCATCCGCGAACTGGACAAGAAATACGGGCGCGGGGCCGAGGCGCTGCAGCCCCGCTGGCGCGAGATCGTCGGCGACCGGCTGGCCCGGGTCACCGAACCGGTGAAGCTGACCAGGGGACGCGGCAATGCGGGCGGCGCGCTGGAGCTGCGGGTGGCGGGCGCCGCCGCCCTGCTGGTCCAGCACCAGTCCGAGGAGATCATCGAGCGGGTGAACCTGTTTCTGGGCGCCGGATCGGTGGAAAAGCTGCGCATCTCGCAGGGGCCGGTGCGCGGGCTGGTGGATCCCGCCTCCCCCACCCGCCGCAGCCGTGCGGCCCCGCCTCTGGACGCTGCCGCCGAGGCCGAGCTGGCCCGGTCGGTGGACGCTGCGCCCGACGCCGTGAAGGCCGCCCTGCTCAAGCTGGGGCGGGCGGTGATGCGCAACACGCGCGGCGATCAGCGTTGACAAACCTTTGCCGTCCTTGTTCTCGACTGTGAGACCAGCGCGCGACGCCCGAGAATCGCGCGATCATGCCGAATTCATCTGATTGAGGAGCCGCCCATGCGCCCGACCTTCCTGAACCGCCGCGCCGCGATGATCGCCGCCGTCGGCGCGACCCTGGCCCTGGCCGCCTGCAGCGGCGGCGCGTCCGCGCCGGCCGAGGGCGACATGGCCAAGGGCGCCGGCGAGGACGCCGCCGTCACGGTGGTGGAGTACGCCTCGGTCACCTGCGGCGTCTGCGCCGCCTGGAACGAGCAGGTGAAGCCCGAGTTCGAGGAACGCTACGTCAACAACAACCGCGTGCGCTTCGTCTTCCGCGAGCTGCCCACCGCGCCCCAGAACATCGCCGTGGCCGGCTTCCTGCTGGCCCGCTGCGCCGGCGACGACCGCTATTTCGAGGTGGTGGACCAGATCATGCGCGCCCAGGCTGAATGGCAGCGAGGCGTGTCGCCTCGTGAGAGCCTGCTGCGCATCGCCGCCGACGCGGGCCTGAGCCAGGAAGAGTTCACCCGGTGCGTCACCGACGAGGACGCCATCCTGGCCATGGACGAGCGGGTCCAGGCGGCCCAGCGCGCGGGCGTCACGGGCACCCCCTACTTCACCGTCAACGGCCAGCACGTTTCCGACGTCTCCCTCGAAGGCCTGTCTGCGGCCATCGATCCGCTGCTCGAAGCCGAGGGCTGAGCGTGAGCCGGGCCGCATCCCTTCTGGCGGCCGTCATCCTGGCTGCGGCCCCGCCTTCGGGCGTGGCGGCCCAGACGGCGGGCGACGCGCATCAGGGCCACAACCATGCGCCGGTCGCGGCCTCGACGCCGGTTCCGGCGGTCACGGCGGAGGACCGCATCCTCGGCGATCCGGACGCGCCGGTGACAGTGATCGAATACGCCTCGTTCACTTGCGGCCACTGCGCCAACTGGCATGAGCAGGTCTTCCCGGCGTTGAAGGCCCGATTCATCGACACCGGACAGGTGCGCTTCGTCCATCGCGATCTGCCCACGGCGCCGCGAGAGCTGGCGCAGACCGCGGCGCTTGTGGCCCGTTGCGCCACGGCGGAGCAGTTTCCGGCCGTCGTCGACGCGCTCATGTCGGGGCAGGCGGCGATGTACGAAACCCGCGACGCGGACGCCTGGCTCATGGGAGCCGTGGAAGCCGGCGATCTGGGCGTTGAGCAGTTGCAGGCCTGCCTGAACGACCCCGAGGCAGGCGCACATCTGGCCGCTTCGGTTCAGGGGGCGAGAGACGCGGGCGTGGCGGGCACCCCCACTTTCTTCATAAACGGACAGCCGGTTGACGGCGACCTGGCCAGTCTCGAAGCCGCCATCACGACCCTGATCGAGCAGGGCGGCTGATCCGCCGTGGAATTCCTCCGCCTTCGCATCGCGGGCTTCAAGTCCTTCGTGGACCCGGTGGAATTCCATATCGAGCCGGGCCTGACGGGCATCGTCGGGCCCAACGGCTGCGGCAAGTCCAATGTGCTGGAGAGCCTGCGCTGGGTCATGGGCGCCAACTCGGCCAAGGCCATGCGCGGCCAGGGCATGGACGACGTGATCTTCGCCGGGGCCTCAGGGCGGCCCAGCCGCAACCACGCCGAAGTCCTGCTGACCATCGACAACGCCCAGCGACGCGCGCCCCAGCCGTTCACCGACGCGCCCCTGCTGGAGGTGTCGCGTCGGATCGATCGAGGTCAGGGCTCCACCTACAAGGTCAACGGCAAGGAGGTGCGCGCCCGCGACGTGCAACTGCTGTTCGCCGACGCCTCCACCGGGGCCAACTCGCCGGCGCTGGTGCGTCAGGGCCAGATCTCGGAACTGATCGCCGCCAAGCCCCAGAACCGCCGCCGCATCCTCGAGGAAGCGGGCGGGGTGGCGGGCCTGCATACCCGCAGGCATGAGGCCGAGCTGCGCCTGCGCGCCGCCGAGACCAATCTGGAGCGGCTGGACGACATCGGCCGCGAGCTGGAGACCACCCTCGCCCGTCTGAAGCGGGAGGCGCGTCAGGCCGAGAAGTACAAGAAGATCTCCGCCGAGATCCGGGCGCTGCAGGCCGCCCTGCTCTATGTGCGCTGGAACGACGCGCGCGTGGCAGCCGAGGCGGCGAAAGCCGAGCTGGCCGAGGCGGACCAGGCGGTGGCCGAGGCGACCCGGGACGCGACGCGGGCGCAGACCGCCGCGCTTGCCGCCCAGGAGGCCCTGAAGCCCGCGCGGGAGGAAGACGCGGTCGCCGCCGCCCTGCTGCACCGCGCCACGCTGGAGCGGGACCGGCTGGACATGGCCGAACAGGCTGTGCGCGAGGAGATCGCCCGGATCACCGCCGATCAGGCGCGCATCGCCGCCGACGCCGGGCGGGAGGAGGACGCCGCCGCCGACGCCGAACGGGAACTGGCGCGTCTGGCCGCCGAGCTTGAGGCCGTGCAGGCCGAGATCGCGGCCGCCCCCCAGCGGGGCCCCGAGCTTGAGGCCGCGCTGAAGATCGCCGAGGAGGCGCGCGCTGCGGCCGACGGCGAGGTGGAGCGCCAGGCCGGGGCGCTGGCCGCCGTGGAGGCGCGCGCCAACGCCGAGACGGCCCGCAAGCGCGACGCCGAGGCCCGTGTCAGCCGCGCCCGCCAGACGCTTGAGACCGCCCGCCGCGAGCGGGAGGCGCTGGGCCCGCTGGAGACGCCCGAGATCGCCGAGGCCCGCGCCGCGCTGGACGCCACACTGGAGGACCTGCGCGGCGCCCGCGAGGCGGTGGAGAGCGCCGAGACCGCCCGGGGCGACGCCGCCCGCGCCGAGGCCGAGGCCCGGCAGGAGGCGCGCAAGCTGGAGGACCGTCTGGGCCGTCTGCAGACCGAAGCGCGGGGGCTGGCCCAACTGCTGACCGCCGCCAAGCGGGACTTTCCCCCGGCGCTGGATCGGGTGCGGGCCGAGCGGGGCTATGAAGCCGCCCTGGCCGCCGCCCTGGGCGACGATCTGGACGCGGCCCTGGACGCCCGCGCCGCCGCCCACTGGGCCGGTTCGGACGCGCCGCCGCCTGCATGGCCCGACGGTGTGGAGCCGCTGGCCGGCAAGGTCACGGCGCCGGAACAACTGTCAGCCCGCCTCGGCTGGTGCGGGGTCGCCGCGCGGGAGGCCGCGCCGGATCTGGCCAAGGCCCTGCCCGTGGGCGCCCGTCTGGTGACGGTTCAGGGCGACCTGTTCCGCTGGGACGGCTTCGTGACCCGGGCCGAGGCGCCGCGCCCCGCCGCCATCCGGCTGGAGCAGCGCACCCGCCTGTCCGAGCTGGAAGGCGAGATCGACCGGGACAAGCCCGCCCTCGACGCCGCCCAGACCGCCCAGAAGACCGCCGCCGACGCCTTCCGCGCCGCTGAGGAGCTGCTGAAGACCGCCCGGCGCGGTCCGTTCGACGCGGAGAAGACCGTGGCCGCCGCCCGCGATCGGCACGAGGCCCTGAACCGCGATCAGGCGCGCCGCGAGGCCCGCGCCCAGGCGCTCGACGACACTCTCGTGCGGCTGGAGGCTGAAATGGCCGAGGCCGAAGCCGCCCAGACCGAGGCCCTGACCGCCGACACGCCGTCGGAGACCCTGGACGCCCTGCGCGCCGACCTGACCGCTGCCCGCGCCGCCGCCGAGGCCGCGCGTACGGCGTCCGCCCAGGCCCGCGCCGACCGGGACGCGGAGGCCCGCGAGCGCGCCGCCCGCGAGCAGC
>NZ_JBKBPF010000021.1:0-13999 GCF_046293315.1 Brevundimonas sp. | reverse complement strand
TGACCTCCAAGGTCATCGACGGCTCGTTCCCCGACTATCTGCGGGTCATCCCCAAGGGCAATGACAAGCGCGCCGACATCGACAACGCCGTGTTCGCCCAGGCCGTGGACCGGGTCTCCACCATCTCGGCCGAGAAGAGCCGCTCGGTGAAGCTCGGTCTGGACAACGACCGGGTCACCCTGACGGTGCGCAACATGGAGGCAGGCCAAGGCGTGGAGGAGGTCGAGATCGGCTATTCCGACGAAGCCTTCGAGATCGGCTTCAACGCCCGCTATCTGCTGGACGTGGCCGGCCAGATCGAGGGCGAGACCGCCACCTACATGTTCGCCGACCCGGCCTCGCCCACCCTGGTGCTCGATCCGGGCGACCCGGGCGTGCAGTACGTGCTGATGCCGCTGAGGGTTTAAGGCTAGTGCAGGGCGATACGGATGTTCTGGTAATCCGTTCGCTGCGATCAAAGGCGCTGCTTTTAGCTTTTCTTGCTCTGCCTATGATCGGGGTATGCTTGTTTATAGCTCTCGACCACCCCCAGTCGGTTACCCGCTGGATCGGATGGCTCGGGGCTGCATTCTTCACTCTCGGTCTTTTTGCGATCTTCGTCCGGCTGATCAGGCCGGACACTCTGATACTGACGGCCGAGGGCTTTACGCTTCGAGATTGGAAGCAAACCCAACAGATTCAGTGGACGGACATCAAAGAATTCTTTGTGTGGTCTTCTCATGGCTCTGCAATGGCCTCGTGGAGGCTCCACGAAAGTGCGCGTCAGGCGAGCCTTATGGCCCGTATCAACAGACCTTTCGGCCTGGATGGATCAATAGGGGTTGGATGGCCCTATCCTCCCAAGCAAATGGCAGATGTTTTGGCCGAGTGGAAACAACGTCACGCGCCGGAGTCTCACCCCCATCAAGGGTGAGCGAACCGCTAATTTGATCACCGCCCTCACCCTCACCGATTTCCGCTCCTACGCCAGCGCCACCCTGCGCGTGGGCTCAGGCCCCATCGTGCTTCATGGGCCGAACGGGGCGGGCAAGACCAATCTGCTGGAGGCGGTCAGCCTGCTGACGCCGGGGCGGGGTCTGCGCGGGGCGCCGGTGGCTGAGCTGGGGCGGCGCGAGCCGGGTGAGGCCGGGGGCCGCGCCTGGGCCGTGGCGGCGGTGCTGGCGGGGGCGGACGGGGACGACATCCGGCTGGGCACGGGGGTGCAGGCCCCGGGGGCGTCGCGGCGCATCGTGCGCATCGACGGCGAGACCGCCCAGCCCGGGCGGATGCTGGATTATCTGCGGCCGGTGTGGGCCACGCCCGAGCATGACCGGCTGTTCTCCGACAGCCGGGCCGAGCGGCTGAAATTCTTCGACCGGCTGGTGTTCGCCGCCGACCCCGGCCACGCGGCCAGCGTCTCGGCCTATGAGAAGGCCCTGCGCGAACGGCTGCGCCTGCTGACCGAGGCGGCGGAGGGAAAGCGGCCCGCCGATCCGGCCTGGCTGGACGCGCTTGAAGCAAGACTGGGCGAGCAGGGCGCCGCCGCCGCCATGGCCCGGGCCGGCGCCCTGGGCGACCTGCAGGCGGGCATTGACGCGCGCGGCGACCGCCCCTTCCCCCAGGCCGACCTCGGCCTCACCGGCGAGGCCGAGCAGCGGGCCGCAGAGGGCGCGGACGCCGCCGACATCGCCGCCGGAATCGTGGCCGGCATGAAGGCGTCGCGGGCCCGCGATTCGGCCTCGGGGCGCTCGCTTTTCGGTCCGCACCGGTCGGATTTGACCGCCATTCACAGGGAAAAGAACCGCCCGGCGGCCGAAGGCTCCTCCGGTGAGCAGAAGGCCTTGGTTCTCAACCTGATTCTGGCGCAGGTCGCGCGGCTGAAAACCCTGCCCGAAGGCCCGGAATCACTGGCCAATTCAGGCGCAAACCCTGTACTGTTGCTGGATGAAGCGCCGGCGCATCTGGACAGCCGCCGGCGCGCCGCCCTGTTCGAGGAGATCGTGGCGCTGGACCTTCAGGCTTTCCTGACCGGCACCGACGAAACGCTCTTCTCTGACCTTCACGGGCGAGGCCGGTTCGTGCGCGTCGACGCAGGAACGCTCGCCCCATCGGATGACTGAATGACCGACCAGAACCGCACCCCGGACACCGCCGAGGAAGCCGCCTACGGCGCAGAATCTATCAAGGTGCTGAAAGGGCTCGACGCCGTGCGCAAGCGGCCGGGCATGTACATCGGCGACACCGACGACGGCTCGGGCCTGCACCACATGGTCTATGAGGTGGTGGACAACGCCATCGACGAGGCCCTGGCCGGGCACGCCGATCTTGTGGAAGTGATCCTGAACGCCGACGGCTCGGTCACGGTCACCGACAATGGTCGCGGCATTCCCGTGGACATCCACGAGGGCGAGGGCGTGTCCGCCGCCGAGGTCATCATGACCCAACTGCACGCGGGCGGAAAGTTCGACCAGAATTCCTACAAGGTCTCCGGCGGCCTGCACGGCGTGGGCGTGTCGGTGGTCAACGCCCTGTCAGACTGGCTGGAGCTGGTCATCTATCGCAACGGCAAGAAGCACAAGATGCGCTTCGAACGGGGCGACACGGTCAAGGCGCTGGAAGTGGTGGGCGACGCCCCCATGCGCGACAACGGCAAGGTCCTGACGGGCACGGAGCTGACCTTCTATCCCTCGGTGACCACCTTCAGTCACATCGATTTCGACCTGAAGACCCTGGAACACCGCCTGCGCGAGCTGGCGTTCCTGAACTCCGGCGTGGTCATCAAGCTGGCCGATCACCGGGGCGCCGAGCCGTTCGAGGAGATCCTGCATTACGAGGGCGGGGTCGAGGCCTTCGTGCGCCACCTGGACAAGTCAAAGTCTCCGATCCTGAAGGACGTCATCGTCATCCGGGGCAAGAAGGAGAACATCGAGATCGACCTGGCCCTGTGGTGGAACGACAGCTACCACGAGACCATGCTGTGCTTCACGAACAACATCCCCCAGCGGGATGGAGGCACCCACCTGTCGGCTTTCCGCGCCAGCCTGACGCGGGTCATGGGCGCCTATCTGGAAAGCTCGGGGATCGCCAAGAAGGAAAAGATCTCGGTCACCGGCGAGGACGCGCGCGAGGGTCTGACCTGCGTGCTGTCGGTCAAGGTGCCCGACCCCAAATTCAGCTCCCAGACCAAGGACAAGCTGGTCTCGTCAGAGGTACGGCCCGCGGTGGAGTCCCTGTGCTCGGAAGGGCTGTCCACCTGGTTCGAGGAGCATCCCACAGAGGCCCGCCAGGTGGTGGCCAAGATCGTCGAGGCGGCCACGGCGCGCGAGGCGGCCCGCAAGGCCCGCGACCTGACCCGGCGCAAGTCGGCGCTGGAGATCAGCTCCCTGCCCGGCAAGCTGGCCGATTGTCAGGAGCGTGACCCCGCCAAGTCCGAACTGTTCATCGTCGAGGGCGACTCCGCCGGCGGCTCGGCCAAGCAGGGCCGCAACCGCGAGAACCAGGCCGTCCTGCCCCTGCGCGGCAAGATCCTGAACGTGGAGCGGGCGCGTTTTGACCGCATGCTGTCGTCCGACACCATCGGCACCATGATCCTGGCGCTGGGCACCAGCATCGGGCGTGACGACTTCAACATCGACAAGCTGCGCTACCACAAGATCATCATCATGACGGACGCCGACGTGGACGGCGCCCACATCCGCACCCTGCTGCTGACCTTCTTCTACCGGCAGATGCCGGAACTGATCGAGAAGGGCCACATCTTCATCGCCCAGCCGCCGCTGTACAAGGTCGCCAAGGGCAAGCAGTCCCGCTACCTCAAGGATGAGTCCGAGATGGACAGCTATCTGATCGAGGAAGGATCGGACGGCGCCGAGCTGGACTTCCCCTCGGGCGAGCGGCGCACCGGCATGGACCTGCAGGCGCTGGTGCGCGAAGCCAAGGGCTTCAAGTCGCTGGTCGACCGGCTGTCGTCGCGGGCGCCCGCCTTCGCCATCGAGCAGGCGGCCCTGGCCGGCCTGTTCGGCGAGCACGGCGGCGACCCCGTCTATGCGGCGAAGCACCTGGACCTCTACGCCGAGGAAGGCGACGGGCCGTGGTCGGGCGAAATGGGTGTGGGGGCGGCCATCGTCTTCCGCCGCACCCGCCGGGCCGTGGCCGAGCAGATCGTGCTGGAGGAAAGCCTGGTCCGATCGCTGGATGCGCGGCGCCTGGGCGAGCGGTCGGTGGCCTTCGACGGCCTGTTCCGCGAGCCTGCGATTTTCCGCCGCAAGGACAAGTCGACCACCATTCGCGGGCCCATGGACCTGCTGGCGGCCGTTCTGGACGCGGGCCGCAAGGGTCTGTCCATCCAGCGCTACAAGGGTCTGGGCGAAATGAACCCGGACCAGCTGTGGGAGACCACCCTGGACGTCAACGCCCGCACACTCCTGAAGGTCCAGGTGGACCACGCCGATGACGCTGACGACCTGTTCGCCAAGCTTATGGGCGACGTGGTGGAGCCCCGCCGTGAGTTCATCCAGGAAAACGCCCTGGACGCCGAGGTGGACGTCTGACGCCTGAGAGGGCCGCGCCATGAAGCTCTACATCAGCACGCCATCGCCCTTCGCCCGCAAGTGCCGCATCGTGGCGCGGGAGAAGGGTCTGTCGGACCGTATCGAGGAGATCGTCGCCGATCCCTATGGCGACGCGCCCGCCCTGCTGGCGGCCAATCCGCTGGTGCAGGTCCCGGCCCTGATCGCCGCCGACGGCGAGCCGATCACCGACAGTCCGGTGATCTGCGAGTATCTGGATGCGCTCGGCTCCGGGCCACGGCTGCTGCCGGCCGACGGGCCCGAGCGCTGGCGGGTCAAGCGGATCGAGACCCTGGCGGGCGGGGTGCTGGAGATGGGGGTCAAACTGGTGCTGGAGAAGCGTCGGCCCGAGCATGAGCGCTCGCCGTCGTGGATCCGGCGCTGGACCCGCAACATGGCTTTGGGTCTGGACGCCCTCGAGGCCGCGGCGCCCAGGGCCGAACCGCTGGACATGGGTGTCATCACAACGGCGGTGGCGGTGACCTGGATCGGTTTCCGGCATCCGGACGTTGACTGGCGGACCGGCCGACCGAACCTGGTCGCTTTGCAGGCGGCGCTCGAGGCCCGGGACAGCTTCCGTCAGACCCGGCCGGACGCCTGACCACCGCATCGACAGCCGCTGTCCTAACGGCGTAAACAGCGCCCTTCCCGATCCGACGGAGACGTTCCTTGCGACTGCCCCAGGCCCGCCTCGACCAGGTGCTCGACCGCTTCCATCAGGTGGAGGCCCGCATGGGCGCGGCCGCGGACGGGGCCGAGATCGTGCGTCTGTCGAAGGAGCACGCCGAGATCAAGCCGGTGGCCGACGCGGTCCAGACCCTGTCGAAGGCGCGTCAGGAGCTGGCCGATCTCGAGATCATGGCTCGCGATCCCGAAATGGCGGCCATGGCGGGCGAAGAGCTTGAGACGCTCAAGGACACCCTGCCCGAACTGGAGCGGCAGGTGGCCCTGCTGCTGGCGCCGCGCGACGCTGACGAAAACGCCTCGGCGGTGCTGGAAGTGCGGGCTGGCACCGGCGGCGACGAGGCGGCCCTGTTCGCGGGCGACCTGTTCCGCATGTACTCGCGCTACGCCCAGACGCGCGGCTGGCGTGTCGAGGTGGACTCCGCCTCCGAGGGCGAGGCCGGGGGCTACAAGGAAATCGTGGCCACCATCTCGGGCGACGGGGTATTCGGTCGGCTGAAGTTCGAAAGCGGCGTGCACCGGGTCCAGCGGGTGCCCGCCACCGAGGCCGGCGGGCGCATCCACACCTCGGCCGCCACCGTCGCGGTCCTGCCCGAGGTGGAGGACGTGGAGATCGAGATCCACGACAAGGACATTCGCATCGACACCTACCGGGCCTCGGGCTCGGGCGGCCAGCACGTCAACAAGACCGACTCGGCGGTGCGCATCACCCACCTGCCCTCGGGCATCGTGGTGACCTCGTCGGAGAAGTCCCAGCACGTGAACCGGGACAAGGCCATGAAGAACCTGCGCGTGCGCCTTTACGACATGCAGCGTCAGGCCAAGGACATGGCCCGCTCGGACGCCCGCAAGTCGCAGGTGGGCTCCGGCGACCGGTCCGAACGCATCCGCACCTACAACTATCCCCAAGGCCGCGTGACCGACCACCGCATCGGCCTGACCCTGCACAGCCTGCCCCAGATTCTGGAGGGCGACATCGACCCGGTGCTGGACGCCCTGATCGCCGAGGACCAGGCCGCCCGCCTGGCCGATCTGGAGGCGGAGTTCCAGTAACGCCGCTCAAGCCGCGAGGCGCCGCGCGCCGGGCGGTAGCGCTTCCAACCGCTCAAGTAGCGAGGCGCCGCGCGCCGGGCCGTAGCGCCTAAAAAACGGAACCGGCGCCCCGGCCGCGCTTTGAATCGGTTCACGAGGAGATCATCCCATGACCGATGAGGCGAAGACGACGGCGGACCAGCCCGTGGACCGGGGCGAGCGCCCCGACCTGGGCCGCCAGGCGGACAATCTGAGCGAAACCCTGGACGGCGCCCTGACCGGCTCCAACGCCGGGTCCGACACGCGCGCGGGCTCGCTGCGCGGCGGATCGGCCTCGGGCTCCGACATCGACCCGGATCAGGAAGCCATCGACCGGGTTCTGACCACGGAGGGCATGGCTACGACCGAGGATGACGGTGACGCCGACGGCGCCGCTGCGGTCAGGAACGCGGACGGCGAGGGCGGACCGGGCGACAACGCGGACGCCGCCACCGGCTGAGCGGCGATCTGGCCGCTTGCCCGCTCACTGGCGATGCGCCACGGTGTGCACCGTATCGATAGAGGACGGTCTTCATGAGGCGTCTCAGCCTGGCTTTCTCGGCCCTTCTCCTGTTCAGCGTCAGCGCGTGCGGCGGCGGCGATTCCGACTCGCCCGAGACGGAGGCCGAGGCGGCCGCCGGGACCGATGCCGCCTCCGAAACTGAAGTTCCTGCCGCCGGCGACGCCGCAGGGCCGGCCGCTTCCACGGAAGCGGAGGTCCCGCAGGATGCAGAAGCGCGCCTGGCCGGCCCCGATGCCCCGGCCTTCGCGGTGATTTATCCCGGCGGCGTGATCAACGAGGACGAGGCCCCTTCCGACAGCGGGGCGGGGGGCATCGTCACCTATGTGACCACCGCATCGCCTGACGCCGTGATCGCCTTTCACCGGACCCGCGCGGAGGCTGAAGGGCTCGCCTCGGTCATGGCCATGAATCAGGGCGAGGCGCGGGCCTACGGTGCGCACTCCACCGCCGACGGCGGCAATCTGTCTGTCTTCGCCACGCCCGGCGAGGATGGCGGGACATCAGTGCAACTGGTCTGGAGCGCGGGGGGATGATCCGCGCGCGTCTGCTGGCCGGGATGGTCTGCGTCGCCGTGGCGGCGGCAAGCTGCGCGGTCAACGACTCCTTCCCGGCGCCAACGCACATCGCGGCGCCGGTTCAGGCCGAGCCGTATCTGGACGCGGAGGCTCTGGTGTCTCTGGCGTCCGGGGTCCCGCCGCCGGTAGTCGCCGGGTCTCCCGAAGCGGCAGCGGATCAGCGAGGGTCCCTGCGCTGGATCGCGCTGGAGGACAGCGACCGCTGGCGTCTGGCCCAGACCCATGCGGAGGTGCGCCCGCACCTGGCCGTCCAGCATTTCGACTGCCCCCTGAACACCCGTCTGGCCGAGGATGCGCCGCCGGCGCTGGTGCGCCTGCTGGACAGATCGCTGCGGGATGCGTCGGTCGCCTCCAATGCGGCCAAGGCCGTGGGATTTCGCCCTCGTCCCGTCGCCGACGACCCGGCGCGCCGGGCCTGCATCCGGGTGGACGATACGCTCAGGTCCAGCGCCTCGCACCCGTCGGGCCACGCCACGGTTGGGGCCCTGTGGGGGCGCATCATGGCCGAGGTGGCTCCTGACGAGGCCGGAGCCCTGATCCGCATCGGCGACGAGATCGGCGTCAGCCGCGTGGCCTGCGGCCTGCACTATCCGTCCGACGTGGCGGCGGGCCAGGCGCTGGGCATCGCCCTGTTTCAAGCCGTGCGGGAGACGCCGGACTATCAGGCCGATCTGGCCGCCGCCCGCGCCGAGGTGGCGCAGGCGCGCACCCTCGGCCGTGTTAACCCCGGCTGCGCCGCCGAGCGCGCCGCCATCGGCCAGATCCCATCCTGACCCTGATCGTCGCCCTGATCGCCTTGCAGCTGGCGTCCGAACCGCCGATGCGGTCCTGTTCGGCGGAGGACACGGCGGCGCTTCTGGCGCCCGGAGGCCACGACGATCCGCCAGTGCGCCTGATGTGCCGCGCGCGTCTCGGCCCGGGAGACCGTGTCACCCGCCGCGTCCTGATCGAAGGGGCGGAGGCCTCGGGCGCGGGGCTGATCTGCGACGGGGCCGTGATCGGGCGCGCGGGCCAGGCGACCACCACCCGCGCCCCCACCATCGCCATCTGGTCGCGGCGCGAGGGGCAGGACTGGAGCCGCCCGCGCAACATCCTGATCCACGGCTGTCATGTGCACGGCGCGATCCGGGTGTGGGGCGTCGGCGCGGGCCAGCGGCTGGATCAGCTGCGCCAGTCCTCCTACCGGGCGGACCACACCCGCCGCCTGCAGGAAGCCGCACCGACGGCGGTGCGTCTAGAGGATGTGACGATCACCGGCACGGGCTCAATTCCCCTCTATGTGGGGCCCGGCGTCACCGGCCTGCGCCTGACCGGGTCGCGGCTGGACGGACGGTCGGTGTCGACAGCGATCTATCTGGACGCCGAGAGCGCGCTGAACGTGCTGAGCGACAACACCATCGCCGTGCGCACCGGGCGCGAGGTCATCGCCGTCGACGGGTCGGCGGCCAATGTCATCACCGGCAACACGATTCGGCTCAGCGAGGGCGGCGTCACCAACCGGGGCGGGGTGTTCCTGTACCGCAACTGCGGCGAGGACGGGATCGTGCGGCACCAGACGCCGTCGAACAACCGCATCACAGGCAACACCTTTCATGCCTCATGGTTCGGCCTCGTCCGCGCCGTGGTGGTCGGGGCGCGCGAGGGGAACCGGCGCTATTGCGACGCCGACGCCGGCCATCCCTTCGGCAGCAGTCAGGATGATGGCGACGGCGCCACGGGCAATGTGGTCGAGGACAACCGGGTCGAGCGCGGTCTCTAGGCCGGCTTGCCGGTCAGGGCGCCATACAGGTCCGTGCGGCGGTCGCGGAAGAAGCCCCAGGCGGCCCGGTGGCGATCGAGGAAATCCAGATCAAAGCTGTGCACCAGCACACCCTCGTCATGGCGTCCGAGGGTCTCCACCAGATCGCCCCGGTGATCGGCGATGAAGGACGAGCCGTAGAAGGTCTGGCCCGCCTCCCTGACCTGCTCGTGGCCGGTGCGGTTGGCGCCCACCACGGGCACGACGTTGGAGACGGCATGGCCCTGCATGGCGCGCCGCCACGGTTCGGCGGTGTCCAGCGACGGGTCGTGGGGCTCGGACCCGATGGCGGTCGGGTACATCAGCACCTCGGCCCCCATCAGCATCATGGCCCGCGCGGTTTCGGGGTACCACTGGTCCCAGCAGATGCCGACGCCTACGCGCCCGAAGCGGGTGTTCCAGACCCGAAAACCGGTGTCTCCGGGCCGGAAGTAGTACTTTTCCTGATAGCCGGGCCCGTCGGGAATGTGGCTCTTGCGATAGAGGCCCAGCGCCTCGCCGTCGGCGTCCAGCATGACCAGCGAGTTGTAATAGTGCGGGCCCTCACGCTCGAAGATCGAGACCGGGATGGCCACGCCCAGATCCCTGGCCACCGGGGCCAGCGCGGTCACGCACGGATGCTCGCGCCAGGGATAGGCGGTGGCGAACCAGTCCTCTTCCTGGGTGACGCAGAAATAGGGGCCCTGGAACAGCTCGGACGGCAGGATCACCTGCGCGCCCTTGTCGGCGGCCTGACGGACCAGATCGATGGTCTTGTGGATATTGGCCTGCAGGTCGGTCCCGTAGGACGTCTGGAGCGCGGCGACGGAGATCGTGCGGGGCATCAGGCGGGCTCCTGCTGGGTGATGCAGTGGAAGGATCCGCCGCCGGACAGGATGGCGAGGGACGGCAGGGGGATGATCGGACGGTCGGTGATGACCGTGGCCAGGGCCTCGCAGGCCAGCCGCGCGGCGGTCTCGTCGCCGTAGGTGGGCAGGATCACCGCCCCGTTGGCGATCAGGAAGTTCATGTGGCTGGCGGGGACCACCTTCTCGTCCTCGTCTACCACCACGCCGGGCGAGGGAATGCGGATGACGCGGATGGCTTTTCCGTCGGCGTCGGTCATGGCGGCCAGATCGCGGGCGGCGGCGTCATAGACGTCGGCGTTGGGGTCCTTGGTCCCCCAGGCCACGGGGCAGGCCACCACGCCCGGCGCCACGAAGCGCGCCAGATTATCCACGTGGCCGTCGGTGTGGTCGTTGAACAGGCCGTCGCCCAGCCACAGCACCTTGCGCGCGCCCAGGGCGGCGGACAGCGCCGTCCCGGCCTTCGCCTCGTCCCAACCGGCGTTGCGGTTGGGGTTCAGCACGCACTGGCGGGTGGTCAGGATCGTGCCGGCACCGTCGTGATCCACCGCGCCGCCTTCGAGGATGAAGGCATGGGGCGTCAGGGCCGCGCGGGCGTAGCCGGCGATCTGGACGGCCACGGTGTCGTCGTGCTCGAGCTCGTACTTGCCGCCCCAGCCATTGAATTCAAAAGCGTTGGCGACGCCGTCCCCGTTGAAGATCGGGCCCGTGTCCCTCAGCCAGATGTCGCCGAAGCGGCCGTCCACGACCTCGACGTTCTCGAGGTCTGCGAAGCGGGCGCGGGCGTCGTCCAGCGCCTCGGCCTTGCCCACCAGCAGGCGCACCTGCTCGCGGCCGGGTCCGGCCAGGGCGCGGACGAGGGCTTCGACCTCGGCCTGCGCCGGTTCGAGGTCAGCCTCCCACAGCTCGCCATGACTGGGCCAGCCGACCCACATGGCGCGGTGCGGGCTCCACTCGGCGGGAATGACGGTCATGGCGGGATCCTGAAACGCGAAAGGGGCGGCGCGCGCAGATAGCCACGCCCGTCCCGGCATTCAACCTGTCAGGCGCCCAAAGAAAAAGGGCGGACCCGAAGGTCCGCCCTTATCCTCAGTCAATCAGACGATCAGATTAGAAGGCAACCCGCAGGCTCACCATGCCGGTCCGGGGGGAGCCGATATTGACGAACGGGTTGCTGAAGCCGCGGCCGGTGTAAGCCGGGTCGGCCGTGATGGTGGTGCCGAGGCTGCCGAAGTAGTTCTCGTCGAACAGGTTCATGATGTTGACCTGCACGAAGGTGCCCTCGAAACCGAAGTAGCCGAGATCGATCCGGCCATCGACGTCCCACACAGTGTAGGACGGGGATTCCAGATCGTTCAGGTCGGTCAGCCAGCGCTCGCTGACGTACTTGCCCTGCAGGCCGAACTGCAGCGGGCCGTTCTCGTACGAACCGCGCCAGCCGTACGTCCACTCGGGGGTTTCAACCAGGGTCTTGCCCGCGGTCGGAAGCACCACGCCAGTGTTGTAGAGCAGATCGTCTTGGATCTCGCTGTCGGTGTAGGAGGCCGAAGCGTAGAGGCTGAACCCTTCAAACGGAGAGAAACCGAGCTGGGCGTCGAAGCCCTGCATGGTCACGTCACCGACGTTGCGGTCCACGAAGGTTCCCAAGTCCTGGTCGAAGGTCGAGACGATGCGGTTCTGGAACGACGTATACCAAACGTTGGCCGAGGCGATCAGCGAGCCGGCGGTGTAACGATAGCCGACGTCGAAGGTCTGGGTTTCCTCAGGCTCAGCGATCGAGCTCTGGATCGAGCCGTCCGCCAGGCGCGCAACCGTGTAGAGGTTGTCGGTGCGCGGCAGCGTCATACTCTCGGCGTAGCTGCCGTAGATGCTGTGGTTGCCGTCGAAACGCCAGGTGACGTTCACGTTCGGCAGGATGTCGTCGTACTCCACCGAGCGGCTGTAGGGGGCGATGAACTGGGTCGTCCCCGTGGAGGCGAAGGTGACGTTGCCGTTAGCGAGCGTGGCGTTCGGAGTTTCGCTGGTGCACCGGACGTTGGACGAGGCGTTCTGGGAGAAGCAGAACTGGTTCAGTTCACGCTCGAAGAACGGAGCGCGAACGCCCACGCTCAGACCCAGGCGACGGTCCAGCAGGTCGCCGTTGTACTCGATGGAGAACTGGTTCAGCTCGGCGATCGAACGACGGTCACGCGCCCGCAGATAGTAGCCATCCAGATTGACGATCCGGTTGTCCTGATCGACCCGGCCGCCGAACACATCAGCGAAGCGCGGCTCGGTGGGGTCGGAGAAGTCGATGAAGCCGAACTCGCCCGTCTGGCGATGGCGACCATGATCGAGGGCGTAGGCGAGACGGATGCTCTGGTTGTCAGCGAAGTTCCAGATCAGGGAGGTGTTGAGCCCATAGCGGTGGGTGTTGGTGTTGGACGGCGACATGACGCGCACGCTGTCCAGGGTGTCGCCGTCGCCGTTCAGGTCCACGCCGCCGGTGGTGGCGGTCCCACGAAGCAGGGGGCTGGTTTCGGACAGAACCGTTTGCTGGGTGCCGCCGTTGGCCATCACGTACTGATAAGACGGGTCGACAGTCAGGATAAGGCGCTCGGTCAGGGTGAAGCGCGACTGGCCCCGGATGTTGCCCGTGTCGGACGGGTTGATCCGCAGACCCCAGTAGTTGCCGGTGTTCGTGTCGGTGTCGGCGACGCCTGCACGAACGGGGGCCGGGGTGTAGGTTTCGACGAAATCGACGAACCAGGCGTTCTGCGGCACGTTGAGGCTGCCGTCAGCGTTGCGGGTCAGCGTCGGGCCGAAGTAGTTGTTGTTGCGGTTGCGGTTGTAGTGGGCCGAAACGCTGACGAAGTCGCCGTTATTGCGGATCGGTTGATAGACGCGGAGATTGTACTGATCCTTCTCCAGCGTGCCGATGCCCTTGAACTTGTCGTATTCCTGGGTCGATGCGGCAAACCATGCGCGGGTGCCCCACGGACCGAACTCGCCGGTCTGATACAGGCCCATCAGGCGGGTATAGCTGTGGTCGCCGATCGAACCCTGAACCCAGCCGCCGCTGTCGACGGTGGGCATCAGGGAGGAGTAGTTGATGGTGCCGCCGGTGGCCGAGGCCGTGGGGCTGTCGGCGTCCGTGGTGCCGGTGTTGACCGTGGCGCGTTGGATCAGCTCCGGGTCGAGTTGCTGGTTTGTGTACAGCGCGTAGTTGCCCGTGTCGTTCAGCGGGATGCCGTCAAACGTCATGGAGATGCGGTTGCCGTCGAAGCCGTGCAGACGGATGTTGCCGCCGGACGAACCGTACGGGTCGTTGTTGGTGAAGTTCAGGCCCGGGACCAGGTTCAGCGACTGCAGAACGGTCTGACCGGCGGCTTGCGTGGCGATGAATTCCTGAGTGATCGTGGAGCGGCTCTTGCCGACGGTTTCGGCGACAATCGTTCCGTCAATGTCGCGAGGACCGCGGACGCCGGTGATGACGACTTCGTCCACGCGGGTGGCTTCGACGGCTTCGGTGCCGGTGGATTGGGCGGAGGCGGCGGAGGCCGCGGCCAGGGCGATGACGACGGCGGAGGCGCCGTAGGCCAGATGGTTGAGTCTCATTCTCAGAGTATCCCCTCTCTGCGGTCGTGCAGCGCCCGGCGGGCGATAGTGATGCGTACGACCATGATGGATAGGCGCCGTTTAGGCCCCGCTCCCGACACTCGAAAGACAGATATGCCTCGTTTTTGTGACAAGGTCGGTCGTGTTGCAGTGCAGCAACATTAATGCCGGCTTAACCCGCGGCGCGGGTCCGACGTGACCTGAACGAATTCAGCCGCATACGGACAATCTCGGGTGGAAGAGGCGGGCCAGGGCCCGATCAATGCGTCCCGGGCCCGCCAAAAGAAAAACGCCCCGCCTGGCGAGAGCCGGGCGGGGCGTTTGAAGTCTTGGCCGATGGCCGTCGACATCTTTCTGGA
>NZ_JBKBPF010000020.1:0-21771 GCF_046293315.1 Brevundimonas sp. | reverse complement strand
GCGGTGGACGCGGCGGCGGACGCTTTCGAGTTCGAACCCGGAAAGCTGGACAAGGCCGAGGAGCGCCTGTTCGCCCTGCGCGCGGCGGCCCGCAAGCTGAACGTCGCCGTGGACGCCCTGCCGGCCCAGCGGATCCGGTTCCGCGAGCAACTGCGCCTGATCGAGGACGGCGCCGAGGCCCTGAAGGCGGCCGAGGCCGAATCAGCGGCCGCCCGCGCGGCCTATGATGAGGCGGCGGCGGCTCTGACCGCGGCGCGGCGCGCGGCCGGCGACCGGCTGGCTGCGGCGGTTCAGGCCGAGCTGGCGCCCCTCAAGCTGGAGCGCGCCCAGTTCCGCGTCACCCTGGAGGCCTTGCCCGAAGAGCGGCGCGGGCGCGAGGGCGCGGAGGCCGTGCGCTTCGAGGTGGCCACCAACGCCGGGACCGCCTTCGGCCCGCTGGACGCCATTGCGTCAGGCGGCGAGCTGGCGCGCTTCGCCCTGGCCATGAAGGCGGCCCTGGCCGAGCGCGGCGGCGGGGTCCAGCCGGTGATGATCTTCGACGAGGTGGATCAGGGCGTGGGCGGCGCCGTCGCCGAGGCCGTGGGCCTGCGCCTCAAGCGTCTGGCCGACGGCGCCCAGGTGCTGGTGGTGACCCACAGCCCCCAGGTCGCCGCCAAGGGCCACGCCCACTGGAAGGTCCGCAAGGCCGAGGTCGAGGGCGAGACCCGCACCTCCGTGGACGCCCTGACCGATCAGGCGCGGCAGGAAGAGATCGCGCGGATGCTGGCGGGGGCGGAGATCACGGATGCGGCGCGCGCGGCGGCGCGGGAATTGATCGGGTGAGGGGCCTAACTCGCTGCCGACAGTGGTGTGGGCCGTATGCCAAATACTGGAAAAGCGTCTGAGCAGGAAAGGCGGCGAGATGAAACCCGACGACAACCTTTCCAACCGAATGCGCGACCTGGCTGCCCGCCTTGACCGCTTTGAGCAGACGCAAGTTCGCGAATCTGTCGTTCAGCTGCGACCAGAACCACCTGCTGCAGTCATCATCTCTCCATTGGAAAAGGCGATCAGGCGTTGGGCGCTTATCATCTTCCTCGGCTGGGGTCTTGTTATCTATGGATTGTTTGTCGTTCAAAGCTGGGGACGAATGGACGCGTGGGATCTGATCTTCCTGCTCTGCTTCACGCTGCTATCTGCTCTCGGCTCGTACTGGTTCTTGTTCTTCTTCTACGTCGAGCTGGGCAAGAGCATCTGGCGTAAGATACGCAAAACCCCCTGAGGGGCCAGGAAGATAACCTGTCCTCGTGGACAGGGCAGGAGGACAGTTTGCTGTCCGGACTCCCCAGCGGCCAGAATGGTCGAGAAATATTCCTTTTTCACGCCTCCAGTATTTATGACCCGTCGTCCGTCCGGCCATATGTAACAGCGACTCGTTTCATCACCTGACGCTTGTGGCGGCGGCAAGGATCCGTTCTCCCGCAGGGGGTCTTCACAAAACAACCATGCGCGCCGGCCGCACCTGCCACGCTTAACCTAACCCGACCATAGGTTATTAATGCAGATCAAGGTACCTTTCGGCAGGTTCCCCGAAGGCAAGCGGCTTGTGTCGTCCCCAAAGCGCACCGAACGGGTGCAGACATGACGAATAAACCCAACCCGCCGCCGCTGGACGACGACGCGCGCCTGCCCTCCGACATTTTCGGTCTCGATCGTCTGGCTCGCCCGGTCTGGGTGTTCGATCCCGTCGCCGAACGAAAGCTCTACGCCAACCCCGGCGCCATCGCCCTGTGGGGCTCGGACGACCTGGCCAGCCTGCGCGCCCGCGACTTTTCCGTGAAGAGCCGGGCGGCCCGTATGCGCACCGAACAGACTTTCGCGGCGGTCAAGGCCGGTGAGATCCGGGCGGAGGTCTGGACCTTCTATCCCAACGGCCAGCCCGTCTCTGTCCGCGCCGTGTGCAGCCATCTGCCGCTGCGCGACGGTTCCAGCGCGATCCTGTTCGAAGCCTCCACCCTGGAGGAGTCGGACACGGATCACCTGCGCGCCCTGGAAGCGGTCCGCCATACCGCCACCCCCGTCTCCCTTTACGGGGAAGACGGACAGGAACTGTTCGGCAACCCTTGCGCCGGCATGGCCTACGGAGCCCGTCGTCGGTTCATGGAACGATGCCGTGACGCGCAGGACGCGCGCGAGGCGTGGCGCCAGGCCGAAAACGGCCACTTCACAGGGCGGCTGTGGATGCGGACAGAGACCGGCGTGTTCTGCCACAAGGTGACCCTGCAGCGGACGGTGGATCCCATCACGGGCGCCGTCGCGATCCTGTCCTACGAAAGCGACGACACCACCGCGATCGAGTCCGAAACGCGCCTCGCGGGTCAGATGGAGGCGCTGGAAGTCGCCACCCGCAAGGCCGAGGACGCCAACAACGCCAAGAGCGTCTTTCTCGCCAATATGAGCCACGAGATCCGCACCCCCCTGAACGGCGTCGTCAGCCTCGCCGATGTGCTCTGCCGCTCCGACCTGACCGACATCCAGCGCGAGGCGGCGGAGTTGATCCGCGCCTCCGGCCGCAGCCTCGAACACCTTCTGGCGGACATCCTTCAGCTGGCCCAGATCGAGGCGGGCGAAGTGAACATCGTCGTCGCGCCGTTCGATGTGGCGGAGGTGGCCCGCACGGTGACTGACCTGTCCCGCCTGAAAGCCGAGGAGAACGGATCGACGCTGGATCTGACCGTCGACCTGCCGACCGGCGTCGGTCGCAACGGCGACGGTCTGCGGTTTCACCAGATCCTGACCAATCTGGTCTCGAACGCGGTCAAGTTCACCCACAAGGGCGCCATCCGGGTGCGGCTGGAGGAGCACGGCGCGGGCCTGCGGCTCCAGGTCGAGGACACGGGGATCGGCTTCGACGCGGAGCAGGGCGAACGCATCTTCGAGCGCTTCCAGCAGGCCGACGGGTCGATCACGCGCCGATTCGGCGGCAGCGGCCTGGGCCTGTCGATCACCACCAGCCTGGTCCATCGCATGGGCGGCGAGATCGGTTGCGACAGTGTGCCCGGCGCGGGATCCACCTTCTGGGTCACCCTGCCGTTCGCCGCCGTCGATGTCGTTGAACCCCTCAGGCCCCGTTCGCCGGGGGACGACGACGTCCGCGGCCTGAAGGTGCTCGTCGCCGACGACCATCCCGTCAATCGCCGGGTCCTGGAGATGATCCTGCGGCCCCTCGGCGTTGACGTGGTCTCCGTGCAGAACGGGGTGGAAGCGGTCCACGCCGTCCGGCACGAGAGCTTCGATCTGGTCCTCATGGACATGCAGATGCCTGTGATGGACGGCCTCGATGCGACGCGGGCCATTGTCGCGGCGCAGGGTCCGCCCGTGGTGATGATCTCGGCCAACGGTCTGCCGCAGCACATCGAGGCGGCCCTGGACGCCGGCGCCGCCGCCTTCGTCACCAAGCCGGTCCAGCCGGCCATGCTGGTGGAAGCGCTCGTGGCCAGCATTGACCGGGCCTCCGGCGCGGTCCGCAAGGCCGGCCGGGCCGCGCCCTGAGGTCGTCGACCTATTCGTCCAGGTACTCAACCCGATGCCGCCCGTGTAGTTGCCTCACATAGGGCAGGGGGCGGTCGGGGGCCGTCAGCCGCTCGGCGGCCTCGTTCAGGACGAAGCGGGTGATGGCGGGCAGGTCCAGCGTCCGGGCCTCGTCCATGGCGATCCAGGCCACCGTGTCCAGCTCCTCGGTCGGGCGGGCGGCGGGCACGTCCAGCAGGGCTTCGGCCGTGGCCATGAAGAAGCGGGCGTCAAAGCGGCGGGTGCGGCCCGGCGGGGTGATGGCGCGGGCCATATAGGTCAGGGCCGACAGGTCGGGCAGGGCGCCCACGGCGCGAAAGCCGCGCCAGGGCCCGGCCACAGAGGCGGGCGGCGCGGCCCGGGCCAGACGCAGGCCGGTCTCCTCGAAGGTCTCGCGGATGGCGGTCAGGGCCAGGGCGCGAGCCCGGCGCGCGGGCAGCTCCCGGGCCAGCAGCGCCTGTGAGGCCTTGGGCAGATCGCCCGCCGCCTCGATGCGGAAGTCCGACGGATCGATCCGCCCGCCCGGAAACACCCACTTCGACGCCATGAACACGTGCCCCGCGGCGCGGCGGCCCATCAGCACCTCGGTGCGGCCGCCCGCCGTCCGCGTCACGATCAGGGTCGCCGCATCCTTTGGCCGCATGCGCGCGCCAGTGTGCGGCGCGTCCTTCAGATCCTGCGCGGCGTCAAAGGGGTGGCTCAACGCCGCTTGCCCTTTCGCACGCCTTTCAGCCCGCCCGACGGCGGCTTGGGCCCGCCCGGGCGCTTGGCGCCCCGCTTGGGCCGGTCGTCGCCGCCCCCGGACCGCCCGCGCACGCCCAGACGTGGCGCCTGGGCGTTGGGATCGCGGGGCTCGGGCTCGCTGACCATTTCGAACACCAGACCGCCGGTGATGGGGGTGGCCTCCACCAGCTTCACCTCCACCTCGCGGCCCAGCCGCCAGCGCTTGCCGGAGCGGTCGCCAACCAGGGCGTGAGCGCGGTCGTCGTGGACGAAATACTCGTCGCCCAGCTGCGAGATGGGCACGATGCCGTCGGCGCCGGTCTCCTGCAGCCGCACGAACAGGCCGAACCGGGTCACGCCGCTGATGCGCCCGGCGAAGGTCGCGCCCACGTGCTCCTCGAGGAAGGCGGCCACATAGCGGTCGGTCGCCTCCCGCTCGGCGGCCATGGAGCGGCGCTCTGTCGCGGTGATGTGCTCGGCGATGGCCTGCAGTTCGGTGGCCTCGGAGTCGGTCAGCCCGTCGTCGCCCAGCTTCAACGCCCGGATCAGGGCCCGGTGCACGATCAGGTCCGCATAGCGCCGGATCGGCGAGGTGAAGTGGGCGTAGCGGTCCAGATTCAGCCCGAAGTGGCCGATGTTCTCGGGCGAATAGATGGCCTGCATCTGGCTGCGCAGCACCACCTCATTGACGATCTCGGCATGGCCGCTGTCGCGGGTCTCGTCCAGCAGGCGGTTGAACCGCTTGGTGGTCGGCGCCTCGCCCTTGGTCCAGGGCTTGCCGATGGTCTGCAGGAAGTCGGCCAGGTTGAAGATCTTCTCCTGACTGGGGGTGTCGTGGACCCGGTAGATCAGGGGCGTCTTCTTCTGCTCCAGCGTTTCGGCGGCGCAGACGTTGGCCTGCACCATCATCTCCTCGATCAGGCGATGCGCCGGGATCGAGACCCGCGCCTGGATGCCCGACACCTCGCCGTCCTTGTCGAACAGGATGCGTCGTTCGCTGCTTTCGATGGCCAGCGGGCTGCGGCGCTCGCGGCCCTTCAGCATGGCCGCGTAGGCGTTCCACAGGGGATAGAGGATCGGCTCCATCAGCGGGCCGGTCAGGTCGGCGGTCTCGCCCTCGGCCTTGCCGTCGATGGCGTCCTGGGCTTGCTCATAGGCCAGCTTGGCGTGCGACCGCATCAGCCCGCGCACGAAACGGTGCGACAGCTTCCGGCCGTCCTTCGAGAACACCATGCGCACGGCCAGGCAGGCGCGGTTCTCGCCCTGCTTCAGGCTGCACAGCCCCGCCGACAGGTGCTCGGGCAGCATGGGCTCGACCCGGTCGGGGAAATAGGTGGAATTGCCCTTGTCCCGCGCCGTGCGGTCCAGGGCCGAGCCGGGGCGCACATAGGCGGCCACGTCGGCGATGGCGACCCAGACGATCCAGCCGCCTTCGTTGGCGGGATCCTCGTCCTTCTCGGCGAACACCGCGTCGTCGTGGTCGCGGGCGTCCATGGGGTCGATGGTGATGAAGGGGATGGCGCGCAGGTCCTCGCGGCCCTTCAGGGTCGGCGCCTCGGCCGCCTGGGCCTCGTCGTCCACCGCGTCGGGGAAGCCCGTCGGCACCCCGTGGGCGTGGATGGCCAGCAGGGAGGCGGCGCGGGGATCATCCTCGCGCCCCACGATCTCCAGCACCTTGCCCTGTTTGGGCCCATGGCGGCGTTCCGACTTCTCAAGCGCCGCCAGCACCAGATCTCCGTCGCGCAGAGGCTCGGCCTCCAGCTTCGACAGCACCAGGAAGTCCTTGGCCTTGCGGTCCACCGGCTCGATGCGGGTCTCGCGGCCGCCCTTGCGCACCACGCCCAGAAGCCGGTGAGCGCTCTGGCCCAGCTTCTTGATCATGCGGGCGGTCCACTGGTCGCCCTCTTTCTCGAACTTGGCCAGCATCCGGTCGCCCAGACCCGGCGCCGCGCCGCGCTCGCTGTCGCCGGGCAGCAGCAGGGCCAGCGGCGCGTCCTCGCCGCCCTTGGTGAGGCGCACGAACAGGTCGCCGTCCGCGTCGCGCTCCACCACATCGGCCACGCCCACCGGGGGCATGGCGCCGGCCTCGGCGAAGCCCTTGCGGCCGCGCTTGCCCAGCTGCCCCTCGGCCTCCAGCTCCTTCAGCATCTCGCGCAGGGCCCGGCGCTCCACGCCTTTCAGCCCGAAGGCGCGCGCGATGTCGGCCTTCTCCGCCTCGCCCGCCTCACGCAGGAATTCCAGCAGGGTGTCCTTGTCGGGAAGGCCGGCGGGCCGGCGGGGAGATTTGGGCATTTTCAGTTCGCCATCCTGGGCACATGAACATCCAGCCCGAGCTTAATAGCGGCTGTGGCGAGATTATTGTCGAACGTCACGAGGCGCGCTTCGATCCTCTGGCAGATCGCCACATGAATGGCGTCGGGCGCTCGCAACTGGAGGTCAAAACGCCGCACATGCAGGATGGCCGAATGAATGTCCGAAGGCTCCAGGACGTGAAGCGCAGCGAAACGCCCCGGCCAACCATCAAGGTCCTGGATCAATGCCTCGGCGGCGGCCTCATCGCATTTTCCCATGCGCAAGTATCTGGATATGGCGGAAGAAACCTCGGCTATGGCGAAGTCGCTGATGGCCAGCTCATTGATCGATTCCAGGATGAACTGATCGACAATAAGACTCGTGGTTTCACGCAGCAGGCTGGCGGCCACGATGCTGGCGTCCAGATAGTTCGTCACTCTGCGGGATCGTCCCAGGCGGCGTGAACAAGCTCAACCGCCGTCATGCCGACCAGCGGCGGACGCGCCTCGCGCCTGGCGATCAGTTCCGCATAGGCTGCCTGGCGTTCCTCGATCGTCAATCGGCTGCGCTCAGCCACCGGCCGAATCTCCGCGATGGGCTTGCCATGGCGGGTGATGATCACCCGTTCGCCGGCCAGCGCCTTGTCCAGCAGGCGCGGCAGGGTGTTCTTGGCTTCCGCGACGCTGTAGGTGGTCATGAAGAGCTCCGATTATGGCCAATAATATAGCCATTTTCTTTCCCCCTCGCCAGACCCGCACCGCTTGACGCGGCGGCGGCGCCCCCTCAGCTTCCGGGCCAAAATCCCGTTCAGGAGTTCATCAGCGCATGTCGCTACCGGAAACGCCCGTCCTCACCCGTCCCGCCGGATCGGTGCTCGATCTCATCGGCAACACGCCGATGATGGAGGTCACCCGCATCGACACCGGCAAGTGCCGGCTGTTCCTCAAGCTGGAGAGCCAGAACCCCGGCGGATCCATCAAGGACCGCATCGCCCTGGCCATGATCGAGGCGGCGGAGAAGGAAGGCTTCCTCAAGCCCGGCGGCACCATCGTCGAGGCCACGGCGGGCAACACCGGTCTGGCCCTGACGCTGGTCGGCACGCAGAAGGGCTACAAGATCCTGCTGGTCATTCCCGACAAAATGTCGCGCGAAAAGATCCAGCATCTCAGGGCCATGGGCGCGGATGTTCGCCTGACGCGTTCGGATGTGCCGCACGGCCACCCCGAGTACTACACCGACATGGCCGAGCGTCTGGCCCAGCAGCTGCCCGGCGGCTTCTACGTCAACCAGTTCGCCAACAAGGCCAACTCCGAGGCCCACCGCCTCAGCACCGGGCCGGAAATCTGGGAACAGATGGGCTACGATGTGGATGCGGTCGTCACCGGCATCGGCTCGGGCGGCACCATCACCGGCGTCGGCCAGTTCCTGCATTCGGTGTCGCCGAAGACCGAGATGATCCTGGCCGACCCCGTCGGCTCCGTGCTGGCCGGCCTCGTCAATGACGGCGTGCCCAGCCCCGAGGGCAGCTTTGCGGTCGAGGGCATCGGCCAGAATTTCGTGCCCGACACCACCGACATGAGCGAGATCGCCAGGGCCTATTCGATCCCGGACACCGAGGCGATCGCGGCGGCGCGGGAGCTGCTGCTGAAGGAGGGCGTGCTGGCGGGCTCGTCATCGGGCACCCTGCTGGCCGCGGCGCTGCGCTATTGCCGCGAGCAGACCGAGCCCAAGCGGGTGGTCAGCTTCGTGTGCGACACCGGGGCGAAGTACCTGTCCAAGGTCTACAATGACGCCTGGCTGGCCGATCAGGGCCTGACCGAGCGCGAGATGCATGGCGACCTGTCGGACGTCATCACCCGCAAATATGAAGAAGGCGCCGTGGTGGCCATCGGCCCCGACGACACCCTGGACACCGCCTTCAAGCGCATGCGCGGCGCCGACGTGTCCCAGCTGCCGGTGATCGTTGACGGCCGTCTGGTGGGCATCCTGGACGAGAGCGACATCGTCCATGTGCTGAACACCGACGAGATCACCCGCGAGGCCCGCTTCAGGAAAACCGTGGGCGAGGTGATGATCCGCGATCTGGACACCCTGCAGGTGGCCGAGCCGCTGGACGCCCTGATCCCCATCTTCGACCGGGACCGCGTGGCCATCGTGCTGGACGGTGAGAAATTCGTCGGCCTGATCACCCGCACTGACCTGATCAATCACCTGAGCCTCAACCGGTAAGCTCATGGACAGCAAGAAGAACAGCCAGGGTTTCTCCACCCGCGCGATCCATGCGGGTCAGCATCCGGACCCGACCACGGGCGCGGTGATGACGCCGATCTACGCCACGTCCACCTACGCTCAGGAAAGTCCGGGCGTGAACAAGGGCTATGAGTACGCCCGGGGCAAGAACCCCACGCGCGAGGCCTTCGAGGCCTGCATCGCCGATCTTGAGGGCGGAACCCACGGCTTCGCCTTCGCCAGCGGCATGGCGGCCACCTCCACGGCGCTGGAGCTGCTGGACGCGGGCGCCCACATTGTCACGGGCGACGACCTTTACGGCGGCTCGTGGCGGCTGTTCGAGCGGGTGCGTCGCCGGTCCATGGGGCTGGACTTCGCCTATGTGGACCTGTCGGACCTGAGCGCGGTCGAGGCGGCGATCACCGACAAGACCAGGATGCTGTGGGTCGAGACGCCCACCAATCCGCTGATGAAGCTGGCCGACATCGCCGCCCTGTCGAAGATCGCCAAGGCGCACGGCCTGCTGCTGGTGGTGGACAACACCTTCGCCACGCCGTGGAGCCAGCAGCCGCTTGGCCTCGGCGCCGATGTGGTCATGCACTCGGCCACCAAATATCTGAACGGCCACTCCGACATCATCGGCGGGGTTCTGGTGGCGAAGGATGCGGATCTCGCCACGCGCATCAAGTTCCTGCAGAACTCGGTGGGCGGGGTGATGGGGCCGTTCGACGCCTTCCTCGCCAACCGGGGCCTCAAGACCCTCGGCCTGCGCATGAAGGCCCACAACGAGAACGCCCTGGCCGTGGCCCGCTGGCTCGAGACCCATGCGGGCATCGAGCGGGTGATCTACCCGGGCCTTGAAAGCCATCCCCAGCACGCGCTGGCGAAGCGTCAGATGAACGGCGCCTTCGGCGGCATGGTCAGCGTGCTGATCGACGGCGATCTGGCGCGCACGAAGCAGGTGCTGGAGCGGGTCGCGGTGTTCACGCTCGCGGAGTCCCTCGGCGGCGTTGAAAGCCTGGTCAACCACCCGGCCATCATGACCCACGCCAGCGTGCCCAAAGACGTGCGCGAGGCCGGCGGCGTGACGGACAATCTGATCCGTCTGTCGGTGGGCGTCGAGGACATCGACGACCTGATCGCCGACCTGGACCAGGCCCTGACCTAGGTTCTATCCCTATAAGCCGCGCTAAATTAGTTCAGTGATTTCAATAATTCCGTCACCCTCGGGCTTGTCCCGAGGGCCTATGGTGGAAACAGTTTCGACAGGTCGCCGGGTGGCGCCAGACAGTCAAGGCTCCTCAAAATTACGCTTGAGGCTACAATGGGTCCTCGGGACAAGCCCGAGGATGACGGACTTACAGGGACAGACCCTGGGCGTCAGCTCGCCTTCTTGCGGGGGGCGGCCTTGGCCGGAGCCTTCTTCGCGGGCGCCTTCTTGGCCGTCGCGGAGCCCTTGAGGCTGTTCTTCAGCGCCTCCATCAGGTCGATGACATTGGTCTCGTCCGGCTCGGGCGAGGCCACCAGCTTCTTGCCTTTGGTCTTGGCGTTGATCATCTCGCGCAGGGCGTCGTCATAGCCGTCCTTGAACTCGGCCGGATCGAAGTCCGCTTCCTTCTGGCCGATGATCTTGTGGGCGATCTCGATCATGTCCTTGTCGGCTTTCACCGTCGGGATGTTGTCGAAGAAGTCGCCCGCGTCGCGCACCTCGTCCCGGGACCGCAGGGTGTAGGCGATGATGCCCTTGTCGCGCACCTCCAGCGCCACCTGACGCTCCTTGCCGCGCAGCACCAGACAGCCCAGCGCCACCTTGCCCGCCTTCTTCATGGCCTCGCGGATGACCGAGAACGCCTCGGCCCCGTCCTTGTCGGGGACCATGTAGTGGGGCGTGTCCCAGTACAGCCGGTCGATATCCGACTCATCCACGAAGCGGTCGATGCTGATGGCCTTGGTGCTCTCCAGCTTGACCTTGTCGAAGTCGGCGTCGTCGAACAGGACGTATTCGTCCTTCTTGACCTCATAGCCCCGCACCAGATCCGACCGTTCCACCGGCCCGGTGTCCGGATCGGTCGGCACCATGCGGATGCGGTTGTTGGTCTCGGGATTGATCAGGTGAAAACGCACGTCATTCGCCGAGGTCGTCGCCGTGAACAGCGACACCGGACAACTGACCAGCGACAGCTTCAGGCGGCCTTGCCATGTGGGTCTCGCAACCATTGTTCAGCCCTTCTTCAAGGCCGGATCAACGTGCGGCGGCGCTGGGGGTTCAGCGGACGCGAAAAAGCCCCGCCGCATCGCTGCGACGGGGCCGTTCCGATGGAGCCGGTTCCTAGTTGAACAGACCCACGATGACGGCGGTGATCAGGCCGGTGGCGACGGCGGTCAGGACCACGTCATTGTCGACGCGGGTGTACTGATAGCCCCGCGGCGGGGCCCGCAGGCCGTATTGCCGGTGATCGACCACATAGCGGCTCTGGCGATACGACGGGGGCAGGGTGTAGCCCGCGTTCCACTGGCGATAGCTGTAGCCGGCCGGACGGTGATAGGCGCCGGCGTTGTAGCGACGCTGGGCCATCATGCGGTTGGCCTGGGCGCGTTGCTGCTGTTGCAGTCGTTGTTGCTGCTGCTGAATCTGGCGCTGCTGCTGCGCGATCTGGCGCTGGCGTTCCTGGGCGGCGCGCTGTTGCTGGGCGTTGCGCTGGTTCTGGCGGGCGTCGGGACGGCGGTCGTCGCGACGGTCGTAGCGGTCGCCGCGATCCTGGCGCTGTTCATAACGGTCGCCGCGATCGGGGCGGGACTGGGCTTCCGCGGCGGAGGCCGCGCCCAGGGTGGTGGCCGCCATGACGGCGGCGATGGCGGCGGTGAGAGCCTTGTTGGTCATCGGATTTCCTCGTCGGCGGGATTGCCTGATGACCCCACACTAGAGACCCCGCCCTGAGCCCGACCTGAACGCCGCTGGTCAGGCGCCATTCATCCCCGCCGCCGCCTGCCGCCGCCCTCAGTCGATCTTCAGGCGCATGAACACCATGCTGCCCGTGGGCCGGTCGTCCCCGTACAGCGGGGCCAGATCGGCGGGCACGTCATTGATGGCATACAGGGCGCCCAGGCCCAGACGGGCGCGCGGGGCGACCCTCCAGTCGCGCAGCACCCCCACCGACGCCTTGGACACGGTGAAGGTCTCGCCGTGATGGCCGCCGTGGCCCGGGACCAGCTCGTCGCTGTCGATGCGCTCGGCGCGGGCGAAGACGGTCCAGCGGTCGTCAGGGCTGAACGCGGTCTCCAGCAGCCAGGCGTCCTTGGCGTCATGATCCCCCTCGCGGCGGCCCCAGGCGGCGGTGGATGACCACCAGCCGTTCGCGCCGATGCGCCGGGCGTGGATGGCGCTGGCCGACCATTTGGTCTCGTCGTCGTCCGGGTGCAGCTGTTCCGGCGCCGACACATCGGCCCAAGACGCCTGCAGCGACCACTCGGGCGAGGGATTCCACGACAGGCGCACGGCGACGCTGTCCAGATCCGGCTCCTCGATATCGAAGCGGTCCTGATCCGGCTCGCGGCCCCGGAAGCTGGACACCTCCACCTTCCAGTCGTTCTGGACATAGCCCAGCGTCGCCACGCCGAAGACGATGTGGGTGGAATCCAGCCAGTGGTGGGTGATGGGCGCCTCGGGACTGTCCATGGCGCTCATGCGGTGCATGAAGGCCGGCGGTCCGAACGCCGGTTCGCCCGGCAGGCCCACATAGGCGAAGACGCTGGAGGTCTCCGACAGCGCGCGGCTGTACGAGGCCGACAGCTCCATGAACAGGTCGTGGGGATGCTGACGGTCCACCAGCGGGGTGACCCCGTCCGCCGTCTCGCCCGCCGCCAGCAGCAGGGGATAGCCCTCGGCCCCCATCCACGGGTCGGGGCTGATCATGCCGCGCAGGGTCAGCTTCGACCCGTCGGCGAAGTCCCGGCGTCCCGTGGTCATCAGCATGCCGGCGAGGAAGGTGTCGTCATCGCCGCGCGGCCCGCCCTGGTTGCTGTGGACCAGATTGAGCGTGGCGTGGGTCATGACCATCCAGTCGCCCGCCTGATGGTGGACCCCGCCGTGACGGCCCATGTCCGGCTGCCAGGACGTGCCCGAGGCGTCGCGATTCATGGACCAGGGGCCATAGGAACTGGTCATGCCGTGGTCGGGGCCGTGATCAGGGCCGTGACCGTCCCCGTGATCCTGCGCCGCAGGCATGGGGTGTCCCGCGTGGGGATCGGCGGCGGGCTGATGGTGATCGTGGTGGTCGTGCGCGTCCTGGGCCCGGGCGGCCGGGATCAGGACGAGAAAGGATGCGCCGGCGCAAAGCGCGGCGAGCGAGCGGGTGGGCATGAAAGCCTCCGATGGAAAGGCGGGTATGCGTCTGTGGACGCGGGATGTCGGGATGGTCTCGCGCGATCAGGCGCGCGGAGGGCCCGGTTCCGGCGACAGGTCGCGTCCCGTCCGCTCGAGGGCGGCGGAGGGCGAGGGCAGGGCGTCGTGGACGATGACGGCTTCGCTGACAGGCGCCGGGATCGGGGTCGCGACGCAGGCGATGCAGCAGGCCATGACCGGCGAGCCCCCGGCCGGATCGTGATCGCCCGCCGGGTCCATGGCCGCTTCGTGACAGGGCGACGGCGCGCTGTCGTCCGCCATGGCGGGCGCGCCGAGGCCGCCCAGGACCAGAACGGCCAGGACGCCCAGCATCAAAGCGATGGCGCGCAGCATCGGCATGGGCGCGGTATAGGCCGCGCCGCGCCCCGCCGCAAATCAGGCCCCCACGAACGGCAGGCCGTCGCCCGCGGGCGGCGCGTCGTCGCCGGCCCCCAGCGCCCGCTGCATGAAGACCACGTCGCGCCAGCCGTCCAGCTTCCAGCCCGCTGCGCGAAAGGCGCCCGCATGGGTGAAGCCGCAGCGCTCGTGCAGGCGGATGGAGCCGGCGTTGTCCGCATCGCCGATCACCGCCACCATCTGGCGCAGGTCCATGGCCTCGCACCGCGCGATCAGGGCGGTCAGCAGGGCGGCCCCGACCCCGCGCCCCTGCAGGTCCGGCGCCACATAGACCGAATCCTCCACCAGCCAGCCGTACCCCGCCCGCATGCGGAACGGCCCGGCGTAGGCGTAGCCGGCGAAGGCCCCGTCGATCTCGGCGGCCAGCCACGGCAGGCCCAGCTCACGGATGCGCGCGAACCGGCCCGTCATCTCGGCATGGTCCGGCGGGTCGTATTCGAAGCTGCCCGTTCCGGTGCGGACGCTGTGCCCGTACAGGGCCGTCACGGCGGGCAGGTCGCCCGCCGCCGCGTCCCGGATGATCAGACCTGTTCCCACCCGCGCTCCACCGACCACAGGGCGAAGGCGTAGTCGAAGGCGATCTCCTTGAGGAAATCGAACCGGCCCGAGGCGCCGCCGTGCCCGGCCTCCATATTGATCTTCAGCAGGATGGGGTCGCCCGAGGTGCTGAACTCGCGCAGCTTGGCCGCCCATTTGGCGGGCTCCCAGTAGGTCACCCGCGGGTCCGACAGGCCGCCGGTGGCCAGCACGGCGGGGTAGGGGACCGCCGTCACATTGTCATAGGGGCTGTAGCTGGCGATGTAGTCGTAGGCCGCCTCGTCCTCCAGCGGATTACCCCATTCGGGCCACTCCGGCGGGGTCAGGGGCAGGGTCACGTCGCTCATGGTGTTCAGCACGTCCACGAACGGCACCGCCGCGATGATGCCCGTGTAGAGCTCGGGCCGCAGATTGATGATGGCGCCCATCAGCAGGCCCCCGGCCGAACCGCCGTAGGCCACCACCTTCGCGGGATCGCCATAGCCGGTCGCCAGCAGATGATCGGTCACCGCATTGAAGTCGGTGAAGGTGTTGATCTTCTTGTCTGTGCGGCCGTCCAGGAACCAGCCCCAGCCCTTCTCCGTGCCGCCCCGGATGTGGGCGGTCGCCCAGACCCAGCCGCGATCCACCAGCGACAGGTTGCGGATCGAGAAGCTGGGATCCATCGAATAGCCGTAGGAGCCGTAGCCATAGACCATCAGCGGCGCGGTGCCGTCGATGGGCGTGTCGCGGCGGGCCAGGATGGTGACGGGCACCTGCTCGCCGTCCGGCGCCGTGGCGAACAGGCGGCGGGCCACATAGTCCTCCGGGTTGTGGCCGGAGGGAATCTCCTGGGTCTTGCGCAGCACCTTCTCGCGCGTGGCCATGTCGTAGTCGAAAGTCTGGGTCGGGGTCGTGGGCGACGTATAGACGTAGCGCAGGGTGGTGGTCTCGAACTCGTAGCCGCCCAGCGTGCCCAGCACATAGGCCTCTTCCGGCTGGACGATCTCGTGCTCGCTCAGGTCGTCCTTGCGGGTGATGACCAGGCGGGTGTTGGCGTTGACCCGCTCGCGGCGCACCAGATGGTTCTCGAACGCCATGGTCTCCATGACGAAGGTGCCCGGGCGGTGCGGCTTCCACTCGGTCCAGTTGGCGGCGGAAGGATCGTCCTCGGGGGCCCACATCAGCTTGAAGTCGATGGCGCCGTCGGCATTGGTCAGCACCACGAAGCGATCCCCCCAGTGCTCCAGATCATAGCGCACGCCCACCCGGCGCGGCTCCACCACGCGCGGCTCGCCGGTGGGGTCAGCGGCGGAAATCAGGCGGTACTCGCTGGTCTCCTGATTCTGGCTGGCGATGCCGATGTAGGCGCCGGACTTCATGGCCCAGACGCCGAGGAACATGCCGGGGTCGGCTTCCTCATAGACCAGCACATCCTCGCCGCCGCGCGCGGGGCGACGATAGATCTTCGTCGGCCGCCCGTTCTCGTCGCGGAATGTCCAGAACAGCCACTGGCCGTCGGGCGAGAAGGTGAAGCCGCCCGTGGAGCTTTCCACCGATCCGGGCAGGACCTCGCCCGTGGCCAGGTCCTTGACCCGAATGACGTAGTACTCCGATCCCTGCGCGTCCTCGGCCCAGGCATACAGGGCATGGTCCGCGCTGTGCTCGGCGCTGCCCACGTCATAGTAGTCATGGGGCTGGGCCAGGGCGTCCACGTCGATCAGGATCTGCTCGCCGTCCTCGCGTCCGCGCGGTCGACGGACGTGCAGCGGATGCTGGGCCCCGATCTGATACCGGGTGTAGTATTCCCAGTCGCCGTCCGGGGCGGGGACGGAGCTGTCGTCCTCCTTGATGCGGCCCTTCATCTCCTCGAACAGGGTGTTCTGGAGGTCTTCGGTGGAGGCCAGCATGGCGCGGGAATAGGTGTTCTCGGCGTCCAGATGCTCGCGGATGTCGGCGCGCAGCACCGACGGATCGCGCATCACCGCCTGCCAGTTGTCGTCCTTCATCCAGAAGTAGTTGTCGGTGCGGGTTCGGCCCAGTTGGGTGATGCTGTGGGGATCGCGGCGGGCGACGGGCGGCTGGGGCATCGAAACTCCGGATTGCTGGCGAGCCAGGACGGGGCCGCCCGAGGCGGCGAGGGTCGCCGATGCGGCGACGGACATGATCATTTGACGGCGGTTCATCCGGCGATTCCCTGACTGACAGCCCTATTGGCGCCCAGACCTTGTGCCTCACTTCGTCGGGCCGTCAAATACCGATGCGCCCCATTGAGGAGAGTTCATGTTCGCCGAAGCCGTGACCTGGGATCTGACCGTGTCGCTGATCAATGCGACGGTCCAGCTGGACCAGCCCCAGGGCGATGGCACGCGCACCGTGGGCACCGGCTTCCTGATCGATGCCCCGCGCGCCGACGGCACGCCCCGGGTGGTGCTGATCACCGCCGGCCACGTGTTCGACCGCATGCCCCGTCAGGACGCCCGCATCGGCTGGCGGGTTCCCCTCAGCGACGGCAACTGGCGCTTCACCCCCGCGCCCCTGACCATCCGCGACGCGGAGGAGGAGCCGCTGTGGGTCAGCCACCCCGACCACGACGTGGCGGTCATGAGCATCGAGGCGCCGGACGCCTTCGCCCGCGCCGCCATCCCCATCGGCTGGCTGGCGGACGGCTACACCTTCGAGCGCTTTGACGTGGCCCCGGGGGACGAGATGATGTCCCTGGGCTTTCCCCGGGGCCTGTCGGCCAACCGGGCGGGCTTCCCGATCCTCAGGGTCGGGCGTATCGCCTCCTATCCGCTGTCGCCGGTCGTGGCCTTCCCGACCTTCCTGGTGGATTTCACCGTCTTTCCGGGCAACTCGGGCGGGCCGGTGTTCCTGACCGGATCGGCGCGCATGCGCCCCGGCGTGCCCCAGCCGGAGCACCCCTTCATCGCCGGCGTGCTGACCCAGCAGGTGGAGATGAACAGCGAGCGTCTGGGTATCGGCGTGGTGGTCCACGCCAGCTACATCCGCGAGACCATCCAGCTTCTGGACGAGGCGGAGCGGGCGGCGGCGCAAGATGAGGCCGGCGCCGCCGACGAGATCGCGCTCGAGTGAGCCCGACCGCGCCGGGCGTGGGCTGAAACCGACGCCTGATCCCGCATTTTCACGCACCAATCCCTTTTGTCGTAAGGGATTATCTGTCCCGACGCCGGTTTTTCCACAGCCCTGTTCAGCCAGGCCTTATCCTTGGCGTGTCATTCGGCAGGGCAGGAGGGGCCATGGAAAATCAGGCGCCGTGAGACTCCAGTTGCACTGTTTTTTGATCCGGGAGTCTCACGCGGCGACGTCAGGGACCCAGCGCAGGCCGGACCACGGCGCTCCGGCGAAATGAGACTCCATTGCACTGTTTTTTGGTCCGGGAGTCTCAAGAACCCGCGGGCCCGGTGAGACTCCATTTGCACTGTTTTTTGGGAGGAGAGTCTAACGGCTTCGGGAGCGGCCAGAAAAAACCCTAGAGAATTCAAGGATCGTTAGACTCCAGTTGCACTGTTTTTCGCGCGTGGAGTCTCACGGTCGAACGGGCCGCCGGCCCGCCCACGATTGCTCGTGGCCGGACCGGCGCCGCGTCATCGACCCGGGATGACCGGGTCTCGCCGCCGACGGATCAGCAGCTGTAGTACATGTCGAATTCGACCGGGTGCGGGTGCAGTTGCAGCCGCTCGACCTCTTCCATCTTCAGCTCGATGTAGCTGTCGATGAAGTCGTCATCCATGACGCCGCCCTTCTTGAGGAACTCGCGATCCTTGTCGAGGTTCTCGAGCGCCTCGCGCAGCGAGCCGCAGACCTCGGGGATGGAGCCGCGCTCCTGCGGGGGCAGGTCGTACAGGTTCTTGTCGGCGGCCGCGCCCGGATCGATCCGGTTCTCGATGCCGTCGAGGCCGGCCATCAGCAGGGCGACGAAGGTCAGGTAGGGGTTGCCCATGGGATCGGGGAAGCGGGCTTCGATGCGCTTGGCCTTGGGCGAGGACACCCACGGGATACGGATCGAGGCCGAGCGGTTGCGGCTGGAGTAGGCCAGCTTCACCGGCGCTTCATAGCCGGGCACCAGGCGCTTGTAGCTGTTGGTGGTGGAGTTGGAGAACGCGTTGATGGCCTTGGCGTGTTTGATGATGCCGCCGATGTACCAGAGGCACTGCTCCGACAGGCCGGCGTACTTGTCGCCGGCGAACATGGGCTTGCCGTCCTTCCAGATGGACTGGTGCACGTGCATGCCCGAGCCGTTGTCGGCGAACATGGGCTTGGCCATGAAGGTGGCCGACTTGCCGTAGGCGGCCGCGACGTTGTGGATGACGTACTTGTACAGCTGCAGCCGGTCGGCCATGGTCACCAGTTCGGCGAACTTCAGGCCCAGCTCGTGCTGCGCCGGGGCGACTTCGTGGTGGTGCTTCTCGGGCTCCAGGCCCAGGTCCTTCATCACCGCCAGCATCTCGCCGCGCAGGTCCTGACAGGAGTCCACCGGGTTGACCGGGAAGTAGCCGCCCTTGGCGCGCGGGCGGTGGCCCATGTTGCCTTCGGTGTACTCGGCCCCGGTGTTGGCCGGAAGCTCAGTGGAATCAAAGGCATAGCCGGTTTCATGCGGCGAGGTGGACCAGCGCACGTCGTCGAAGATGAAGAACTCGGCCTCGGGGCCGAAATAGACCTTGTCGCCTACGCCGGACGACTGGACGTAGGCCAGCGCCTTCTTGGCCATGGAGCGGCTGTCGCGGGAATAGGGCTCGCCCGTGTCCGGGTTCATCACGTCGCAGAACAGGAACATGGTGGTCTGCTGGTAGAACGGGTCGATGTAGGCCGTCTCCAGGTCCGGCTTGAGCAGCATGTCGGACTCGTTGATGGCCTTCCATCCGGCGATCGACGAGCCGTCGAACATGGTGCCTTCGTTCAGGAAGTCCTCGTCCACCAGGTCGATGTCGAAGGTGACATGCTGAAGCTTGCCCCGCGTGTCGGTGAAACGGACGTCGACGTATTTCACGTCCTTGTCCTTGATCTCTTGGAGGATCTTGCTGGCGCTGCTCATTCTCGTAAGTCCAGGTTTGGGGAGGTTGAAAAGGAAACGGCCGCTCCCGTGAAGGAACGGCCGACGGCGAAAGGTCAGATGGCCTGGGCTCCGGTCTCTCCGGTGCGGATGCGGATGACGTCGGACACATCGGTGATGAAGATCTTGCCGTCGCCGATCTTGCCGGTGCGGGCGGCGGTCTGGATCGCCTCGACCACGGCCGGGGCCATGTCGTCGGGGACCACCACCTCCAGCTTGATCTTGGGCAGGAAGTCGATGACGTACTCGGCGCCCCGGTAGAGTTCGGAGTGCCCCTTCTGACGGCCGTATCCCTTGGCCTCCAGAACGGTCATGCCCTGAACCCCGATGTCCTGAAGGGCTTCCTTCACTTCATCCAGCTTGAAGGGCTTTATGACGGCTTCGATCTTCTTCATCGGCTCCCCGAAGCGCGGCGTTTCGCCACTCGGCATACGGGATGATAAGGGACATTGCATCGCACAATAACGCAAGCCTCTTTCGCAGATTTGTCACAGCGTGATGGCGCCCATGACCCAGACCAATCACCCGGACCTCTGGCGGTCCGCGCTGCCCAGACCGGGCGTCGACAGCCACAAACACAGCCGCGGCCGACTGGGCGTCGTGTCCGGTCCGGCCTTGCGCACCGGGGCCGCGCGGCTGGCGGCGCGGGCCGGCCTGCGCACGGGGGCGGGGCTGGTGAAGGTGTTCTGTCCGCCCGACGCCGCGATGGTTCTGGCGCCGGTTCTGGAGGCGGTGATGCTGGACGTGTTCGAGGACGCCGAGGAGCTCGGCCGCCTGGCCGCCCCCATGGACGCCATGATCATCGGGCCCGCCGCGGGCCTCACCGAGGCCACTGCGGCCAACATCGCCGCGCTCCAGCGCACCGGCGCGGCCCTGGTCATCGACGCTGACGGGCTGAGCCTGTTCGAAGGCCGGGCAGGGGACCTGTTCGCCGGTCTGGACCGCGACGACGTGCTGACACCCCACGCGGGCGAGTTCGAGCGCCTGTTCCCCGGCCTGCTCGACCATCACGGCAGGGAAGGGGCCGCGCGCCTCGCCGCCGAAAGGGCAGGGGCCGTCCTCGTCCTGAAGGGCGCAGACACGGTCATCGCCGCCCCCGACGGCCGGCTGTGCATCAACCGCAAGGGCTCGCCCTGGCTGGCCACGGCCGGGACCGGCGATGTGCTGGCCGGCATGATCGGCGGCCTGCTGGCCCAGAAGATGGAGAGTTTCGACGCCGCCTGCGCCGCCGTCTGGATGCACGCAGAGGCGGGCCGCGCGGTCGGACCGGGGCTGATTTCAGAGGACCTGCCCGGCCGCATCGGGCCGGTGCTGGGCGCTCTGCTGGACTAGAGGCTCAGGTCCGCGCGCCGGAACGCCCGCGACCCGCGACGCCGACGCATCAGATCGTGCAGGGAATCCGCCAGCCTCAGCACCTGATCCTCGGTCATGCGCCCGGCCGCATCCAGCAGCTCAAGCCGCAGGGCCTCGACCTCCTCGTCGCTGAAGTCCGCCGGCCGATAGTGAAATGACTGTCCCATCGCACTCCCACTCCCACGCCTGAAGCGCACATCGGGGCCCTCCGGTTCCCCTTGCCATGGCGGCCCGGAACGTCCTAGAGGCCACGCCTGCCTCATGCGGATGTGGCGGAACTGGTAGACGCACTGGATTTAGGTTCCAGCGCCGCAAGGCGTGGAGGTTCGAGTCCTCTCATCCGCACCACAGGCTCCCGCGAGGGCGACATGACCACCGACAGCGGCGAGTATGTCTATGACGAGGCCACCGGCGAGTGGCTCAGCCCGGCCGACGCGGCCGCCCGCACCGAAGCCAGCCAGGTCGTCGTCCGTGACGCCGTGGGCAATGCGCTGGCCGACGGGGACAGCGTCACCCTGATCAAGGACCTGGCGGTCAAGGGCGCGGGCCAGACCCTGAAGCGCGGCACGGTCATCAAGTCCATCCGCCTGACCGGCGACGAGCAGGAAATCGACTGCCGCCACCCGTCCATCAAGGGCCTGGTCCTGCGCGCCGAGTTCGTCCGCAAGGTCTAGACCGTGGGGACGGGGTTCACCCGGGGACACGACTGCATTGCCCCCCCGGAAACGATGGCGGACAGGGTGGGATTCGAACCCACGGTAGGCTCACACCTACGGCGGTTTTCAAGACCGCTGCCTTAAACCACTCGGCCACCTGTCCGGCGCGGGGTGCATAGCAGGGAAGGGGGGCGTTAACCAAAGCGGAAAATTTCGCGGCCATGATGCCCGTCGAATTCGGCGAATGAGGCAGGCGTGCTGGAACGGCTCATCCCAACTGTGCGCATCGGCGTGGCGGCGGCGTTCATGCTGGTTCTGGCGGCGTGCGCCTCGGGCGGGCGGGACCTGCCGCGCGGGGGCGTACTGACGCCGCCCGTGGTCAGCGATCCCGCGCCCATCGTCAGCGGCACCATGCGCGCCTATCAGATCCGGGGCCGCTGGTATCATCCCGCGCACCAGCCGAACTACGAGGAAGTCGGTCAGGCGTCCTGGTACGGGCCGGGCTTTCACGGCCGCCCAACGGCCAGCGGCGAGCGCTTCGACGAGAACGCCCTGACCGCCGCCCACAAGACCCTGCCGCT
>NZ_JBKBPF010000019.1:0-21776 GCF_046293315.1 Brevundimonas sp. | reverse complement strand
CTGACGTCTTGACGGATCGACCTGTCATTCTCGTGGGCTGCGGACGACTGGGGTCGTCGCTGGTGGAAGGGTGGCTGAAGACCGGCGGGCTGGACCCGCGCGATCTGATCATCGTCACCCCGTCCTCCAAGCCCGTGGCCGAGGCGGCGCGCGCGGCCGGGGCCCTGATCAATCCCGGCGACGATGCCCTGGCCCGCGCGGACCGCGTGATCCTGGGCGTGAAGCCGGCCATGTGGCGGCAGGTCGCTGCAGATATCTCCCCCAGATTGGCGCCCGACGCCCTGATCATCTCCATGATGGCCGGGGTGCGGGCCTCGGCGCTGTCGGACGGCTTCGCGCCGCGGCCGGTGGCGCGGGTCATGCCCACCACCAGCATGGCGGTGGGTGAGGGGGTGGCCTCGATCTGGGCGGAAACCGACGCCGATCTGGACAAGGTGCGCGGCCTGTTCGCGCCGGTGGCGAAGGTGGTGGGACTGGCCGATGAGGGCCTGATGGATGCGGCCACGGCGGTGTCCGGCTCGGGCCAGGCCTATTTCTTCGCCTTTGTGGACGCCCTGACCAAGGCCGGGGTGGAGCAGGGGCTGTCGCCTGAGCAGGCGCAGGCGCTGGCGGCCGGGACGCTGGTCTCCGCCGCCGCCGCCATGAAGCCGGACGGCGCGCGGGCCGAGGACCTCATCGCGCGGGTGGCCTCGCCCGGCGGCACCACGCGGGCGGCGCTGGACGTGTTTGCGCAGGGCGGATCGCTGGAGCGGCTGGTGTCGGACGCCGCCGCCGCCGCTGTGGCCCGGGCGGCGGAACTGTCGGGAAGCTGAACCCCGGCGTCGGTGGAGCCGCGCCGCGACTCCACCTCAACCGGTCAGGCTTTAAAGCCGGCCGTCGGCCAGTTGACGCGAGAAGCGCATGAAGGCGCGGTCCGCGTCCTGCCAGGTGCTCTGATAGCGCGCGTCACGGATGTTGCTGCTGTACCAGTCGTACCGGACCGGGCGGACCTGGCCGTCGGCGGTGACGACCTGGCCTTCGATGGCGGCGCCGCCGATGCTGAAGCTGCGGATATAGTCCAGACCGGGCGTGTTGCTGAGCTGCTGGCGTGTGGGCCGGTTGGGCGCCACGTCGGTCAGCACCAGGGTGATCCGCGCGCCCGCATAGGCGGGGTTGGACGCCAGTTCCCGCTCAAGACGGGCTGCAAGGGCGCGGGCCTGTTCGGCCACCTCGGCCTGGCCGAGTTCGCGGCTGGCTTCGCGATCGAGCCGGTCGCCGATGGTGACGGTGACGTCGGCGGGCTGGGCGGCGGCCGCGCCCGCAAGGGCCGCGGCGACGCCCGCAGCGGCGAGGAAGGAAAATGTACGCACTGGCAAGCCTCCTGGCGAACCTGAATGACAGCCCCACGCGGGAAAGATGCGCCCGATCCGGCGATTTCGCCAGAGGCGCCGCACGATTTTGTGATCGGGCTCCGGGGCCTCAGCCCGGCAGCCGGATCACCGCTTTCAGACCGCCCAGATCGCTGGCGTCGAGGGTGATGTCGCCGCCGTGGCTGCGGGCCACGTCGCGGGCGATGGCGAGGCCCAGTCCCACGCCCTTGGTGTTCTGGTTGCGGGCGTCGTCCAGACGCGAGAACGGGCGGAAGGCCTCCTCGCGCTGGGCCTCGGGGATGCCGGGCCCGTCGTCCTCCACCGCGATCTCGACGCCGTCACCGACCCGGCGCAGCGACAGGCGAACGCGGCCGCCGTGGTCCGCCGCGTTGCCGGCCAGATTGGTCATGGCGCGCCGGAAGGCCAGCGGCCGGACCCGGGCCTCGAGCGCGGCCTCGGGGGCGACGATATCGACCTTCGCGCCCCGCTTTTTGATCTGGGCGCCGATGCGCTCGAGCAGGGCCTTGAGGTCGACGGACTGGGACGCCTCTCCGGCCTCGCCGCGGGCGAAGGCCAGATACTCGTCGATCATGTGCTCCATCTCGTCCAGATCGCCCTGCATGGCCTGGGTGCGCCGGGTCTGGTCGGCCAGGGCCAGTTCCAGCCGCAGCCGGGTCAGGGGCGTGCGCAGGTCGTGGCTGACCGAGGCCAGCAGCACGGTGCGCTGTTCGATGTGGCGCTGGATGCGCTCGCGCATGTCCATGAAGGCCCGGGCGGCCGAGCGCACCTCGCGCGCGCCGGAGGGGCGAAAGCGCGGGGCGTCGATGCCGCGCCCGAAATCCTCCGCCGCCTCGGCCAGCCGCTCGATGGCGCGGACCTGGTTGCGGATGAACAGGATGGCCACCGACATCAGCAGCACCGTGGCCAGGGTCAGCCACAGCACGAAGATGTGGCCCTGGGTGGCGATGGCCCGCTCGCGCGGGGCGATGATGCGCAGCACGCCCTGGGGCTGCTGCACCTGGATGTCCACATAGGCCGGATAGCTGGTGGTGCTGAACCAGTACGGATCGTCCAGCCGCGAATCCAGCGCCTGGTCGATGGTGCGGTCGACCACGCCGAAGACGCTGGAGTCCCGGCCGTCGGGCAGGGTCCGGCCCTCCTGCAGGGCGATGGACAGCTGCATGGACCGCTCCGCCCGGTCGGCGATGGTGGCCAGGTTGGAGGGCGAGGGGTCTTCGGCGTAGCTCTCCACCGCCCAGGCGATCTCGCCGGCGAGGCCCTCGGACAGACGCGCGGTGACGGTCTGCCAGTGGGCGTCGAAGAAGGCCCAGGTCACCGCCACCTGCATCAGGAACACCGGCAGGATGATGATGAGCAGCGAACGCCCCCACAGGGAGCTGGGCAGCCGTCGCCTGAGAAGTCTGGCCCAGAAGCGGGGCCAGTAGCGCCAGGCATGGCCGGCGGGCGGGCTCATCAGTCCGGCGCCAGCATGTAGCCGACGCCGCGCACCGTCTGCAGGTAGCGGGGGTTCTTGGGATCCTTCTCCAGCTTGCGGCGCAGGCGGGTGACCTGCACGTCCACGGCGCGGCCGGTGATGTCGGCGGTGTCCGAGGCCAGTTGCATGCGCTCTACGGGTGCGTGGGCGCTCTGGGCCAGGGTCTTGAGCAACTGGGCCTCGGCCTCGGTCAGGCGCTGGGGCTGGCCGTCGCGGGTCAGCTCCAGCCGCTCCATGTCGAACAGGGCGTCGCCCAGATGGATTTCCTTCGGCCCGACCGGCTTGGGCCCGGTGCGGCGCAGGATGGCGTCGATGCGCAGGCGCAGCTCGCGCGGGTCGAAGGGTTTGGACATGTAGTCGTCCGCGCCGCGCGACAGGCCCTCGATGCGGTCATCGGCGTCGCCGCGCGCGGTCAGCAGCAGCACCGGCGTGCTGGAGGTGGCCGCCTTGGACCGCACCCAGCTGGTCAGGGACAGGCCGTCCTCGCCCGGCATCATGATGTCCAGCACCACCAGATCGAACTCCAGCAGCTCCATCAGCCGCCGCGCGGCGGCGGCGTGCGCCGCGCCGGTGACGCGAAATCCCTCGCGCGCCAGATATTCCTTCAGCAGTTCGCGGATGCGGTCGTCGTCGTCCACCACCAGCAGATGACGGCCTTCGCCGGGCGCCGCCACGGGCCCCGATCGTCCGCTCGCGCCGCGCGAATCCGGCCCGCTCATCGAACCCCTCCCGGCGACGAGGCGTTGACCTGAGCGGCCACGCCCGTTCTAAACGGGGAATCGGTGCAGGAGAATTTGTTCAATGACGTTCGTTCCCTTCGACGATCGTGACGGCTGGATCTGGATGGACGGCGACTTCGTGCCCTGGCGGGAAGCGAAGACGCACGTTCTGACCCACGGCCTACACTACGCCTCATCCGTGTTTGAAGGCGAGCGTATGTATGACGGGGAAATCTTCAAGATCACAGAGCATTCCGAGCGTCTGCATCGATCCGCGGGCATGCTGGACTTCGAGATTCCGTTCAGCGTCGCCGATCTGGACGAAGCCAAGCGCGCCACCTGCGCCAAGATGGGCTTTTCGGACTGCTACATCCGCGCCGTGGCCTTCCGGGGCCCCGAGCAACTGAGCGTCTCGGCCTTCCCCAACAAGACCCGCGTGGCCATCGCCGCCTGGGAGTGGCCCAGCTATTTCGACGCCGAGACCAAGGCGAAGGGCATCCGGCTGGAGTGGGCCAAATGGCGCCGCCCCGACCCGGCCACCGCCCCCTCGGCGGCCAAGGCGGCGGGCCTGTACATGATCTGCACCCTGTCCAAGATGGCTGCCGAGAAGAACGGCTTCTCCGACGCCATGATGCTGGACTGGCGCGGCTATGTGGCCGAGGCCACCGGCGCCAATGTGTTCTTCGTGCAGGACGGCGTGCTGCACACCCCGCCCACCGACGCCATCCTCGACGGCATCACCCGCCGCACGGTGATCGATCTGGCGGCGGCGAAGGGCATTGAGGTGGTGGTGCGCCACATCCGCCCCGAGGAGCTGTCCGGCTTCACCGAATGCTTCGTCACCGGCACCGCCGCCGAGGTCACCCCCGTGGGCCAGATCGGAGAGTACAGGTTCACGCCGGGCGCGCTGAGCCTGGGGCTGATGGAGGACTATGGGCGGCTGGTGCGGCGTCAGGGCTGATCCGTCTCCACCGTCTTCGGTCTGGCGGCCTTCTGATTGCGCCGCGCGCGCCATTTCAGCGTCAGCCAGACCAGCGGAACCGCAATCAGGGCGATGGGCAGCGCCACGCGGCGAACCGAAAACTGGTCCTTGGCGGAGTCCACCTCTTCGAGGTCCACCTCGCCCATGCCTTTGCCGCCGTCGCGCGTGTAACGATAGACATCCTCGCCATAGTTCCGCAGTCGATGGATCAGGGCCTCGTCGACGAGATGGGCTACGAGACCGATTTGAACGGTTTGGGGCATTTCGAGATCGTGCAACCATTGTTCTGCGCCAGCAGCATTCGTCTTGAGGTCAACGTCCGCAACGGGCCGGGCGCCGTTGTTCGCCTGCTTCCAGAAAACGGACCTTCCGCTGATCGCTCGGAACCGGGACGCTCGGATTCTGCGCGGGGTGGTCAGGCGTCATTGGCCAGACGTGCATGCAAAGGGCGAGGGTCTCCCCACATAAACAATCCGGTAGACCTCTGCTTCTTCGTTTGGATCCCAGCCTTGCTCATAGGGGGTCTTCAACGTTCGCGACCATGTATGGAAGCCGACGCCCTCCCTCCAACCCAAATGGATGTGCGGATATTTGTCAGAGATGTAGCCTCCGCTCGGCGCGCCATAGTGCGGTGTTGGAGCGGTCATCCGGAATCTGAAGCCCGCAGCCTCCCAAGGGCCGGTGGTTGTGGGACACAGCCGTGGGAAAGCCATTACGAAACGGTCTGGCGCCTCGATGCAGGTGGCCGCACTGTTCGAGCAGTCATTGAAAGCGGCCTGCCAACTCGGGGTCGTCACGATGCCGCTGGCGAAATCGATCACCATGACGGGTTCGGGGGTGAGCGGCGGGGCTGTAGCGCAGCCCGCCACCGCTAGAAGCACGGTCACTTGAAGCCCGAAACGATTCATGGCGCCCTTCCGCAATCTCTCCCGACCGGAAGGCAAAGCACAGCAGTTGCACGTCCGCAACGATGCGTGAGCCCCCATTGCTTTTCTGCCTGCAAGCGGCCCTTCGCATCGCCGACCTTACAGGTCCCACGCCCCCCGCCTCACGCCCCCGCCAGCCGGATGACCACGTCGTCCACCTGCACGCCGCCGCGGTCGATGACCAGGTTCTGGTAGTTGCGCTGGCCGTCGCTGGTTTCGGCCTCGACGCCGTGCACCTCCGAGCGGAACTGGCGGCGCAGGTAGGTGGCCAGTTCGCCGGCGGTGACCAGGCGGTCGCCGTTCTCGTCGGCCCGGCCCGCCAGCCCCGTGCGCAGGAAGTGGGACAGGTATCCGCCAGCCTGGAAGCGGTCGGCCACCATGCTGGTCAGGTCCTCCTCGGAGCTGAACACGCCCATGACGCCGGGGCGGCTGACCACCTCGCGGGCGAAGCCGCCGCTGAAGCAGGCGTCCAGCACGATCATGGACAGCCGCGCGCGCACATTGCCCAGCATCCGCGCCAGCTCGACATCGCTGATCTCGCCGTCGCGCAGGACCAGATGCTCGCTCTGGCCGTCCAGTTCGCGGTCGGAGGTGGTGGGGTGCTGGACCCCGTGGCCCGAGAAGAAGAACAGGAACACGTCGTCGGGCCCGGCCTGGGCGGCGACCCTCTGGATGGCGGCGGTCACCGAGGCGCGGGTGGCCTGGGCGTTGGTCAGCACCACGCTGGCGGGGTTGAGCACGCCTTGGCGGCGCAGCTCGGCCTCCAGATTGACGGCGTCCTCGTCGGTGTAGGGCAGGTTGGATGTGGTTCCGCCATAGTCCGACACCCCGACCATGACCGCGAAGACCCGCTGGCCCGCCTGCACGCCCTGCTGGCGCTCGGACTCCTGACCGGCGGACAGCGACAGGCGATAGGCGCCGGTCTCGCCGGGGGCGTAGCTGGTGACGCGGATGACGTATTCGCCGTCGGCGGGCAGGACCTCGTCCATGCGGGCGTCGGTGCCGTCCGGGCCGTCGTCGTTCTCGCGCTGGCCGCCGTCGGGCAGGGTCAGCATCAGATAGGTGTCGAAGGCCGACGAGGTCGCCTCGATCCGCACCCGCTGTCCGCGCGAGCCGATGAAGCGGTAGCCGTCCACATACTCGCCCGAGCCCAGCTGTTCGTCGCCGGCGGCGAGGGCGCCGCGGATGGTGTCGCCCATGGACAGGCGCGAGCCGGCCGCCGCCTCCATGCCCGTGGACCACTGGGCGGCGGTGGCGGCGTCGGCGGTGGCGGCGGTCAGTTGGTAGCGGCCGATCTGTCCGGGCGTGTAGCTGGTGACCGTGATCCGGTAGGTCCCGTCGGCGGGCAGGGCGGCCACGAGGCGGCTGTTGAGGCCGTCGTTCGGGTCGTCGTCATTGGCGTCGGCGAACCCGTCCGGCCCGGAAATCTCCAGATAGGGGTCGAAGTCCCCGGAGGTCAGGCGGATGTCCACCACGTCGCCCGAGCGGCCCTCGAACTCATGGATCGCCACATACTGTCCCGACTCGCGGCGCGCGCCGCCGGCTTCCAGCGTGCCGGTGCGGGACCGGCCCAGACGCAGGGACTGGACCTCGGGCTCGCCCTGATCGCGGATGCGCCGGACCCGCAGGCGGTAGTCGCCCGTCTCGCCCGGGGCGTAGCTGGTGACCGTGACCGAAACCTCGCCGTCCTCTGCGGCGATGAAGTCGACCAGGCTGTCGCGGGTGGCGCGGCCGGAATCGTCGTTCTCGAGGCTGACGCCGGCGCCCCGAACGATCAGATAGGGGTCGAAATCGCCGGACTCCAGGGTCGCCAGATAGCGCTGGCCGCGGGCGGCGGTGAAGGTCCAGACGTCGGTGTGCTCGCCGGTCTCGAGGCGGTCGTCGTCGGCCTCGAGGGCGCCGCGCACGGCCTGATCCGGGGTGATCGGCCCGCCGTCGCCGAAGGGCTCGGGCCCGCTGCAGGCGGTCAGGCACAGCGCGGCCACGACGGCGGCGATACAGGCGGTGAGCCGCATGATGTCTCCAGGATGATCACTGCGGCCCCGCCGCTTCATCCCTTGCAATCTGGCGCCACGGTCTTGTCAAGCTCTCCCCTGTTGCGTCTAAGGGCGAAAAGGGCCGGTCGCCGGCGGGGATCCTTGCATGTTCACCCTTCTCAACGCCCAGAGCCTGATCGGTCTGGCGGTCATCATCGGCCTGTGCTGGGCGCTGTCGGAGAACCGGCGGGCCTTTCCATGGAAGCTGGCGCTGGGGGCCGTGGCGGTGCAGACGGCCATCATCCTGTTCGTGTTCGGGGTGCCGGGCGCGGATATCGGGCTGGCGGTGATCTCCGGCGCGGTGGAGGGTCTGGCGGCGGCCACCCGGCGCGGGGCCCAGTTCATCTTCGGCTATCTGGCCGGGGGCGATCAGCCCTATTCGGTGGAGAACCAGGGCGCGCTGTTCGTGTTCGCCTTCCAGGTGCTGCCGCTGATCCTGGTGATCTCGGCCCTGTCGGCCCTGTTGTGGCACTGGAAGATCCTGAAATGGATCACGCAAGGGTTCGGCCTGCTGTTCCAGAAGTCCATGGGGCTGGGCGGCGCCTCGGCGCTGGCGGTGGCGTCCAACATCTTCCTCGGCATGATCGAGAGCCCCATCGTCATCCGCGCCTATCTGGACAAGCTGACCCGGTCGGAGATCTTCCTGCTGATGACGGTGGGCTTCTCCACCGTGGCGGGGTCGACCATGGTGGCCTACGCCACCATCCTGGCGCCGGTGCTGCCCAATGCGGCGGGGCACGTGCTGGTGGCCTCCATCGTCTCGGCGCCGGCGGGGGTGCTGCTGGCCCGCATTCTGGTGCCGGAGAAGCCCGGGGAGGGCGGCGCCTACGCCGAATATGACTCGGCCCTGAAATACGACAGCGCCATCGACGCCATCTCGAAGGGCACGTCCGACGGGCTGATGGTGGTGCTCAACATCTCGGCCATCCTGATCGTGTTCGTGGCGCTGATGACCCTGGTCAACATGATGCTGGGCGGGCTGTGGCTGTTCGGCGAGCCGGTGACGGTGGAGCGCCTGCTGGGCTTCGCCTTCGCGCCGCTGGCGTGGGCCACGGGTGTGCAGTGGAGCGAGGCGGGCACGGCCGGCTGGCTGCTGGGGGTCAAGCTGACCCTGACCGAGTTCGTGGCCTTCATCGAGCTGGGCGCCCTGCCCGAGGGCGAGATCAGCGAGCGCACCCGGCGCCTGATGACCTACGCCCTGTGCGGCTTCGCCAACATCGGCTCGGTGGGGATTTCGGTCACCGGCCTGTCCATCCTGATTCCGGAGCGGCGCGAGATGGTGCTGGGTCTGGTCTGGAAGGCGCTGCTGGGCGGGTTCCTGGCGACGCTGGTCACCACCTCGGTGGTCGGCGCCTTGCCGGACAGCATCTTCACCGGATAGGTTTCGAAAAGAAACGAACCGGAGGGCGATCCATGAAGCTCTATGACACCCAACGCGCGCCCAACCCGCGCCGCGTCCGCTGGCTGATGGCCGAAAAGGGCGTCGAGGACATCGAGATCGTGCAGGTGGATCTGCTGGCGGGGCAGCACCGCACGGCCGAGTATCGCGACAAGGTGGGCGCGCCCCACGTGCCCGCACTGGAACTGGACGACGGGACCTGCATCTCGGAATCCCTGGCCATCTGCCGCTATCTGGAGGCCCTGCATCCCGAGCCGAACCTGTTCGGCCGCGACGCGAAGGAGCAGGCGGTCATCGAGATGTGGACCCGGCGGGTGGAGATGTACCTGTCCACGCCGATGATGCTGACGGTGCGCTTCACCCATCCGGCCCTGGCCGCGCTGGAAGAGCCCAAGCCGGAGGTGGCCGCCTATAACCGCGACAGCGCCGAGCGCTACATGAAGGTGCTGGACCGCCGGCTGGCGGAGCGGGAGTTCATCGCCGCGGACCGCTTCACCATCGCCGATATCGTGGCGGCGACGGGCGCGGATTTCGGGCGTCTGATCAAATACCGCCCGCCCGAAGAGTTTGCGCACTTCAACCGATGGCTCGAGGCCTGCCGCGCCCGCCCGGCGGCGAAGGCGGGGCTGTAGGCGGGCATCGCCGCCCCGAACGGCTCTTGCGAAAGGGGCTTAGCTAACCTAGCTTACCCTCATGGCCGCGCTCGCAAACATCCATGACGCCAAGACCAATCTGTCGAAACTGATCGAACGCGCCCTTGCGGGCGAGGACGTGACGATCGCCAGGGCAGGCAAGCCGCTCGTCCGTCTCGTGCCGGTGCAGAGCGAGCAGGAACGGGTCGATCACAGCCAGTGGCTGGGCGCTCTCAAGGGGCAGGTCTGGGTCGCGCCGGATTTCGATGACGCGGACGCCGAGGTCGCAGCCATGTTCGAGACGGGCCTCGACAAGCCTTGAGGGTCCTGATCGACACCAATGTGCTGATCCGCGCCCTGACCGACCCGGAGGCGCTGGGTGAGGAATTCCGCGAATGGCTCAAGTCGCCGGCGACGACCCGCGTCGTCGTCAGCGATGTCAGCCTGTGGGAAATCGCCATCAAGCTGTCCATCGGCAAGCTTCGGCTTCCGGAGGGGTTTCGAGCCCTGGTCGATGACGGTCCGTTTGAGCGACTGTCGATCACGGCCGATCACGTCTGGGCCGTCCGCAGTCTGCCACGGGACGGCCATGGCGACCCGTTTGACCGGTTGCTGATCTGTCAGGCTCGCCTTGAGGGGCTTGTCTTTGCGACGGCTGATCGAAAGCTCGAGCAGTATGGGGTTCCCATCCTGCGCGCCTGACCTCAGGCCCGCGGGGTGAATTTCTTGATCACGCCCGAGAAGGTCATCAGGGTGCGGCCGCCGGTCTGGATCTGGCCGCGCACAAAGATCAGCGAGCCGCCCGCGCGCACCACCTCGCCGGTGGCCTCCACCAGTTCGCCCACATGGGCGCCGTCGATGAAGGTGGAGTCCAGCTGGACCGTCACCCCGGACTTGCCCTCCATCTCCTGATAGGCGGTCTGGAACAGGGCGATGTCGGCGAAGGTCATCAGGCAGCCGCCGTGCATGCGCCCGCCGGCGTTCATGTGCTTGGGCTCGGCCCGGAAGGCGCAGCGCATCTGGCCGTCGGCGTCCGGCTTGAAATAGAACGGCCCCACCACCTGGTCGAAGGTGCCGTGCAGGTCATAGGTCTGCCAGCCGGCGAATTCGCCCTCGCTCACGGTGATCTTCTCGACCATCTTCAATCTCCGACTCGAAATATCTTTTGCAGCGCAGCATATAGGCCCGATGACCGATCCAATCGAGAGCGCCATTTTCGATCACCTGAACCGGCTGGCGCCCGGCAAGTCCATCGAGCCCTCCGACGTGGCCAAGGAACTGCAGCCCGAACAGTGGCAGCGGATGCTGCCCAAGGTGCGCGGCGTGGCCGTGGGCCTGGCCCGCGAAGGCCGTCTGATCATCACCAAGAAGGGCAAGCCCGTCGATCCGAACGCCTTCAAGGGCGTTATCCGGCTGAAGCTGCCGGACGCCCCTGGAGATGATGACCCCGCCTGACCTGACCGCCGTTCTGGCCGAGATCCGCGCCTGCCGCGCCTGTGCGGGCGAGCTGGCGCACGAGCCCCGGCCGGTGGTCATGGTGGCGCCAGAGACGCGCCTGCTGATCTGCGGCCAGGCGCCGGGGCGGCGGGTGCATGAGAGCGGCGCGCCCTTCACCGACGCGTCCGGCGACCGTCTGCGCGGCTGGATGGGGGTGGATACAGACGCCTTCTATGGCGATCCGCGCATCGGCGTGGCGGCCCAGGCCTTCTGCTATCCGGGCACGGCAGTCGGGGGCGGGGACCATCCGCCGCCCAAACGCTGCGCCCAGCTGTGGCGGCCGCGGCTGCTGGACGCCTTGCCGCAGATGGAGCTGACCCTGCTGGTGGGCGGCCACGCCCAGGCCTGGGCGTTGGCCGAGCGCATGAAACCGACCATGACTGCGACCGTGGCGGCGTGGCGGGAGTATCTGCCCGACATCCTGCCCCTGCCGCACCCGTCCTGGCGCAACACCGCCTGGCTGCGGCGCAATCCGTGGTTCGAGGCCGAGGTGGTCCCTTATCTGCGCGGGCGGGTGCGGGGTATGCTGGAATGATGGGAACCGGTCGGAGATTGTCCCTCTCCCGATGGGAGAGGGCTGTGCGCAGCGCTTTGCAACGCAAGGCGCTCCTTCGCGCACAGGGTGAGGGGCGGGCTTGTCCCCCTGAAACACCGAACCCTCATCCCCCGCGCCAGAACCGGATCGCTGCGCGTTCCGGTGCGCGGGTTCCCCCTTCTCCCATCGGGAGAAGGATCCTCTTGCCGATGTTTCTGCTGACCCTCGCCGCCTGCGCGCCGACGATCCAGCAGCCCCTGACCCCGCCGCCGGGCTTCGCCGGGGCCACCGTTGAGGCCGACGCCTTCGTGGTCCAGGACGGCGCTCGCCTCCCCATGCTGCGCTGGCTGCCGGAGGGCGAGCCGTGGGCGGTGGTGGTGGCGCTGCACGGCATGAACGACCACAAGGCTTCGTTCCATCTGGCGGGACCGCACTGGGCCGAGCAGGGCATCGCCACCTACGCCTATGACCAGCGCGGCTTCGGCCGGGCGCCCGGACGCGGGGTCTGGGCCGGGCAGGACCTGATGACCGAGGATCTGCGCACGGTGACAGCGCTGGTGCGCGCCCGGCATCCCAACGCGGTCATCGCCGTGGCCGGCGAGAGCATGGGCGGGGCCGTGGCCGTGGCCGCCTTCGCCTCGGAGCGCCCGCCCGCCGCCGACCGGCTGGTGCTGCTGGCCCCGGCGGTTTGGGGCTGGTCCAGCCAGCCGCTCAGCTATCGCGCCAGCCTGTGGGCCGCCGCGCGCCTGATGGGCTCCACCGCGCTGGAACCGCCCGACTGGGCCGTGCGCGACATCCGCGCCTCGGACAATCTGGTGGAGCTGCTGCGCATGGGCCGCGACCCGGACATGATCTTCGCCACCCGGTTCGATGCGCTCGCGGGCCTCGTGGACCTGATGGAGACCGCCAGCCGCGATCTGGGCCAGACCCGCGTGCCCACGGCCCTGTTCTATGGAGACCATGACCAGATCATCGAGGACCAGCCCATGGCGCTGGCGCTGGAGCGGGCAGGGGATGCGCCGAATCTGCGCACGGCTTTTTATGAGGACGGCTGGCACCTGCTGAACCGGGACAGGCAGGCCGTGACCGTCTATGGCGACGTGGAAGCCTTCCTGCGCGATCCCGCCGCGCCGTTCCCGTCGGGCGCCCCGGCCGTTCCCGCCGAATAGCGATCGCCTCGAAACCGTCATGCTTGCCCGGCAAGAGCAGGCGGCGTATCTGCCGCGCACAAAAATCTGCTCAGGGAAGGCTCAGTTCAGGGCATGACGCTTTTCGATTCGCCGTCTTTCGCACAACACGAAGGCGTTCACGCCTTCTTTGACGAGAAAACCGGCCTCAAGGCCATGGTCGCGGTGCACTCCACCGCGCGGGGCCCCGCCGTGGGCGGCTGCCGCATGTGGAACTACGGCTCCTCGGCCGAGGCGCTGGAGGACGTCCTGCGCCTGTCGCGCGGCATGAGCTACAAGAACGCCGTGGCCGATCTGGACATGGGCGGGGGCAAGTCGGTCATCATGGGCGACAGCCGCACCCAGAAGACGCCGGAGCTGTTCCGCGCCTTCGGCCGCGCGCTGAACACCCTGGGTGGAAACTATTATTCGGCCGAGGACGTGGGCGTGTCGGTCGAGGACATCGCCGAGGCCCGCAAGGAAACCCCCTATGTGGTCGGCCTGTCCGGCGGCAAGGAGGGCTCGGGCGACCCCAGCCCCGTCACCGCCGAGGGCGTCTACCGCTCCACCCTTGTGGCCGCGCGCCGCCTGTGGAAGCAGGACGACCTGACCGGCCTGACCGTGGCGCTGCAGGGCGTGGGCCATGTGGGCGGTTATCTGGCCGACAAGCTGGCGAAGGCCGGCGCGAAGCTGATCATCACCGACGTCAACACCCAGGCGCTGGAAGAGGTGGCGGCCCGCACCAATGCCGAGATCGTGGCGCCGGACGCCATCTATGACGTCCAGGCCGACATCTATGCCCCGTGCGCCCTGGGCGCGACGCTGAACGAGAAGACCCTGGACCGGATCACGGCCCGGGCGGTGGTGGGCGCGGCCAACAACCAGCTGGCCACGCCGGAGATCGGCCTCGAGCTGTTCCGCCGCGGCGTGCTCTACGCGCCGGACTACGTCGTCAACGGCGGCGGCATCATCAATGTGGCCTCCGAGATGCGCGCCCGCCAGACCGGCGGCGCCTATGACCCGCAATGGGTCGAGGGCAAGGTGGACCGGCTGATGCAGACGCTGGAGGAGGTGCTGGAGCGTTCCGACTCCGAGAAGCGCCCGACCCACGAGATCGCCGACGCCATCGCCGAAGCGCGGATCAATGCGGCGCGGGACGAAAAAGAGGCGCAGCGCAAGGCGGCGTAATAGCCTGACCTTCTCCCATTGGGAGAAGGGGGAACCCGCGCACCGGAGCGTAGCGGAGGTTCTGGCGCGGGGGATGAGGGTTCGGTGGTTCCACAGGCGCCGCTCGACCCTCACCCTGCGCGCCCTCCGGTCGCTTTCAGCGACCGGCCCCTCCACCACTTCGTGGTCCCCCTCCCCTGCGACGCAGGGGAGGAGAAGCGGCCTGCTTCGCATCCCGCTGCGCGCAGCCCTCTCCCATCGGGAGAGGGACGTGGTCACCACCCCAAATCCGCTTCCCCCCGCAGGATCGCTTCCGCCTCGGGTGAGTGCTTCCCGCCGTCGCGGTCGTGCAGGATCAGGGGCGGAAGCAGGCGCAGGGGGGCGCGGCCGGTCTTGACGGCGTGGACCAGCACCCGCTTGGCCGGTTCGTCGGCGTGGGGGTGCACCGGGCGCACCGCGAACGAGCCCGCCTTGTCGCCCAGCAGGGTCAGGATGTCGGCCAGCCGGTCGGCGCGGTGGATCATGACGATGCGCCCGCCGTCCTTCACCGCCTTGAGCAGGAAGCCGGTCCAGGCCGCCAGCCCGTCGTCGGCCATCCAGGCGTCGCGCTTGCCGGGCGCGGGGGCGCGCAAGGCGCCGGGATCGTCGAAGAAGGGCGGATTGCTGACCGCCCAGTCGAAAGGCTCCAGCCCCAGCGCCCGGAACCCGGCGGCCACGTCGCCCTGATGCACTGCGATCCGCTCGCCCCAGCCGTTCAGCCCGGCGTTGTCCGCCGCCAGCCCGGCCATGGCCGCATCCCGCTCCAGTCCCGCCAGCGTCACGCCCGGCCGCCGGGCGGCGATCTGCATCAGCACCGCGCCCGCGCCGCAGCCGGCCTCCAGCACCCGCTCGCCGGGCCGGGCGGGGCAGGCGGCGGCCAGCAGGGCGGCGTCCATGCCGGCCCGGTAGCCGCGCGCGGGCTGGCGCAGGCGCACGCGCCCGTCCAGCAGGGCGTTTTCGGTCACGTCGATCTGTTCGGGTGTGGCGTTCACGCTTCTTGACCCCTGATGGCCCCCTCACCATTGTGCGCCGCGACGAAGCGGGGCAAGTCGGCGCCTCGATTTTAAGGCCGGGACCGCCCGGCGCGTATGGAAAGAGCCTTCGCCTTGGACGCAACCTCCGCCCTGTCCGTTCCGGCGCGCCCCAAAGGCGACGTGGCGCCGCTGGTCCGTCTGGCCGAGGCCGACATGGCGCGGGTGGACGCCCTGATCATCGCCCGGATGCAGTCCGACGTACCGGTCATCCCCCTTCTGGCCGAGCATCTGGTGGCGGCGGGCGGCAAGCGCCTGCGTCCCCTGATGACCGTGGCCGCCGCGCGGGCCACGGGCGGGCCGGTGGAGGCGGCGGTCAGCCTGGCCGCGGCGGTGGAGTTCATCCATACGGCGACCCTGCTGCACGACGACGTGGTGGACGGCTCCGAGCTGCGCCGGGGCAAGGTCGCGGCGCACCTGATCTGGGGCGCGGCCTCCAGCGTGCTGGTGGGCGACTTCCTGTTCGCCCGGGCCTTCGAGCTAATGGTCGAGACCGACAACATGCGCGCCCTGGGCGTGCTGGCCCGCGCCGCCGGGGTCATCGCCGAGGGCGAGGTGCTGCAGCTGACCCGGGCCCACGACATCACCCTGGACCGTGACACCTATCTCAAGATCATCCAGGCCAAGACCGCCGAACTGTTCGCCGCCGCCGCCGAATCCGGGGCCCTGGGCGCCGGGACCGACGACGCCCAGGTGACGGCGCTGCGCGACTACGGCATGGCCCTGGGCGTGGCGTTCCAGCTGGCCGACGACGCGCTGGACTATGGCGGCGCGTCGGAAACCCTGGGCAAGAACGCGGGCGACGACTTCCGCGAGGCCAAGGTGACCCTGCCGCTGCTGATCGCCATGGAGCGCACCGGCGAGGGCGAGGCCGCCTTCTGGGCCCGCACCATCGACCGCCGCGACCAGACGGAGGACGATTTCCGCCGCGCCCGCGAGCTGATCGTGGCCAGCGGCGCCCTGACCGCCACCCTCGACGAGGCCGGCGCCTGGGCCGACCGCGCAAAGGCGGCGCTGGAGGTGCTGCCGGACACCGACTGGCGCCGGGCGCTGGCCTCCCTGGCGGATTTCGCGGTCAGCCGCGCGGCCTGACGGGATGGATGACGGCGGTCAGACCGCCATGTTGTCGATCAGCCGGGTCTTGCCCAGCCACGCCGCCGCGAGGATGCGGGCCGGGGCGTCCACGACGCCGCTGAACGGGGCGAGTGTCTCCGCATGGCGGATGGCCACATAATCCACCTTCGCGAACCCGGCCTCGACCAGCGCGTCGGCCGCCGCGGCCTCAACGGCCGATACAGGTTCGCCTGCCTTCGCACGGTCCGCCGCCTCGCGCAGGATCACGTTCAGCCGCCGCGCCACCGCCAGCTCGTCGGCGGACAGATAGGCGTTGCGCGAGGACAGGGCGAGGCCGTGGGCGTCGCGCACCGTGGGGGCGCCGACGATCTCCGTGGGGATGTCCAGATCGCGCGCCATGCGCCGGACCACCATCAGCTGCTGGTAGTCCTTCTCGCCGAACACGGCCACGTCGGCCTGGACCTGATTCAGCAGCTTGGCCACCACCACGGCGACGCCGCCGAAGAAGTGGGGGCGGAAATCGGTTTCGAGGCCCGCGCTGGGTCCGCCCACCTGAACCGAGGTGGCGAAGCCGTCGGGGTACATCTCCGCCGCGTCGGGGGCGAACAGGATCGAACAGCCGGCGCCGGCCAGCAGTTCGGCGTCGCGGGCCTCCTGCCGGGGATAGGTCCCCAGATCCTCGTGGGCGGCGAACTGGGTCGGATTGACGAACACGCTGGCCACCACCGCGTCACTCCGTCGCCGCGCCTCGGCCACCAGCGCCAGATGGCCCTCGTGCAGTGCCCCCATGGTGGGAACGAACCCGATCCGCTTTCCCGCGTTACGCAGGCTGCCGACCTGCGCACGCAGCTCGGCCACGGTGCGTATCAGTGCGAGTGTGGGGAGGGCGGTCATGGTTTACGCGTTAACCTTTCCGATTAAGCGTGTCTTTCAACGGCCTTTTGAGAGCCGTCCGCTAGGGTCGCGCTTATGAAGCCGACCGACCTGTTCCGTAAAGGGCTGATGGGCGCAGCGATGCTTTCGCTGGGCGCCTGCGGCATGGTCGAGGATCAACCCAACCGTTTCGAGACCATGGCCGAGCGGGTGGCCGATATCCGGCTGTCGACCCATGCCTCGCAGGACGCGCCGGTCGCGCCCCCCCGCGCCGAGAGCGCGGGCCTGCGCCAGGCGTTGAGGGTCGAGGTGCTGGATCCGCACGCCCTGTGGGACGCCCGCGACGGCGGCCTGCGCGGCGTCATCGAGGCCGCCGCGCCCGCCGTGGCCGAGGCTGCAGCCCCCGCCATCGTCCAGGCCGCCAGCGATCAGGTCAGCCACGCCGTCTCGGAACACCTGCGTCCGGCGGTCGCCGTATCGACCGCCGCATCGACCGCACCGGGCGCCGTGATCCAGCTGGGCGCCTTTTCCAGTGAAGCCTCGGCGCGCGAGGCCTGGACCCGGTTCAGCACCGGCGCCGCCCGCGCCGCCCTCGCAGGTCTGACGCCCCGGTTCGAGCCGGTGACCGTCAATGGCCGCGACCTCGTGCGCCTGAAGGTCGGGGCCCCGGCCGAGACCGCCGCCGAGATCTGCCGCGCCGCCCAGGTGAGCGATCCCTGGTGCGCCGCCGCCGGGCGCGCCTGACGCTCCACAGGCGCGACTCTCCGCTTCGTTGACCTTCGGCTTCCCAGCCCCGACTCTCACTTCATTCCGCCGCGGCCAGATTCGCGGCTCGTTTAGGAAAGCCTGATTCACGGCATCGGCGGGTCCGCGAAGCGACCCCGGCTCAACCGATCAGGCTCAAGGGGCTTAGACCGAACATGTCTGAGGCGAAGGTCATTGTCGTCGGCAACGAAAAGGGCGGGGCGGGCAAGTCCACCCTGGCCATCCATATCGTCGCCGCCTTGCTGGAAGCGGGCCGCCAGGTGGCGGTCATCGATCTGGACCTGAGGCAGAAGTCGCTGGCCCGGTTCTTCGCCAGCCGGCGCGCCTGGCTGGCCGCCAACAACCAGACCCTGCCCGAGCCCGTCATGGCCGATCTCGGCGACGGCGCGGCCCTGGCCCGGGCTGGCGAGGACGAGCAGATGGCCCGCTTCGAGGAGGCGTTCCAGGCTGCCCAGTCCGCCGAGTACATCGTCATGGACACCCCGGGCGGCGACACGGTGCTGTCGCGCGCCGCCCACGGCCGGGCCGACCTGATCGTCACCCCCATGAACGACAGCTTCGTGGACTTCGACCTGCTGGGCCATGTGGATCCGGTGACCCTCGATCTGCTGAAGCCCTCCATCTATTCCGAGACCGTGTGGGAGGCCCGCAAGCAGCGCGCCATCGCCAATGCGGCCAAGGGCCAGACCGGGACCATCGACTGGGTGGTGGTGACCAACCGTCTGGCCGTGTTCGAGGCCCGCAACCGTCGCCGTCTCGAGGAACGCATGGCCAAGCTGGCCAAGCGGGTCGGCTTCCGCATGGGCCCGGGCCTGCGCGACCGGGTCATCTACCGCGAGCTGTTCCCGTTCGGCCTGACGGTCGCCGACCTGTCCGAACAGGTGCAGCCGGTGGAGATTTCGCTGGCCCACGTCTCGGCCCGTCAGGAGCTGCGCAGCCTGATGCTGGCGCTGGGCCTGGCCGAGGGCGCTCGCCTCGATGATGCGGCGTGATCCGATGATGTCATGGGCCTGATCTGGCTGGTGGTCGGCGGCATCGCCCTGTGGGCGCTGGTCCGTCTGGGTCGTCAGACCGAAGGGCCGGGCAGGGGGCAGTGGCGGGTTTCCGCCACCCTCGTCGCTGCGGCGTTTCTGGGCGGCGGGGCTCTGGCTCTGGCGCGAGGCGCCTGGCTGATCGGCGGGGCGCTGATCGCTGCGGGGCTTTATCTCGTATTCGCCTCACGCATCCGGGCCGTAGTCCGGTCGGTCGAGTCCGGCATGAGCGCCAAGGATGCGCGCGACACCCTCGGCGTGGGGGCGGACGCCACTGTCGAACAGATCAACACCGCCTGGAAACGCCAGATGGCCCGCGCCCACCCCGATCAGGGCGGCACCGAAGGTCTGGCGTCGCGCCTGAACGCGGCCCGGGATCGGCTGCTGAAGGGGTGATCAGTCCGGGCGGACCACCATGCAGGTGACGCGGCGCTCGGCCAGGGCGGCGCAGGCGGCGCGGGCGCTGTCCTCGGTCAGGCCGGTGAAGCGGCTGCGGTACCATTCCCCGGCGGTCTGCACGGCGCGCTCGGCCCCGGTGAACTGGGTGCGGAAGCGGCGATTGACCTCGGTCAGCCAGTTGTCGGCCACGGTGCGGTCGCGGAAGGCGCCCACCTGCACGGACCAGCCGCCGGACTGGCGGGCGGGGGCGGCGGCCTCACGGGCCGGGCGCAGCGCCGCCTGCTGCGACGGGGCGCCGTTCAGGGCCGCGGTGAAGGTGGGGCTGGCCGTGACGCCGGCGGTGTTGGCCGGGGCCGAGGTGAAGGCGACCGCGGTGGTGGGCTCCGGCTGGCTGTCGCTGCCCGAGGTCTCGACCGAGGCGTACTGGACCGGACCGGACGGCGCGCTGCCGACGCCATAGCCGCGGGATTCAAAGAAGGTCTGGGCCACCTGGATGGACTCGCCGGACGCGCGGCGCCGCTCCACCTCGAAGCCGGTGTTCATCAGTTCGGCCACGTGATCGTTGCGCGACCGGCTGGAGCGTCCGCCCAGCACCACGGTGATGATGCGCCGCCCGTCCCGCACCGCCGACGCCGCCAGATTGTATCCGGACGCATTGGTGAAGCCGGTCTTGATGCCGTCATAGCCATTGCCGGCATGCAGCAACCCGTTGGTGTTGCCATACTGCCGACCGTTGTAGACCCAGTGGTGTTGCCCGAAATAGTGGTAGTACTGCGGGTAGTCGCGCATCACCGCGCGGCTGAGGATCGCCAGGTCGCGGGCGGAGGAAATCTGGCGGCTGTCGGGCAGGCCGTGGGGGTTCACGAAGCGGCTCTGGGTCATGCCCAGCTCCTGCGCCCGCAGGGTGGACATGGCTGCGAAGCGCGCCTCGGACCCGCCGACGTGTTCCGCCAGGGCCATGGCCATGTCATTGGCCGAGCGCACCGCCAGCGAGCGGATGGCGTCGTCCACGGAAATGCGCTGACCCGCGGCCAGGCCCAGTTTCGACGGCGGCTGCGACGCGGCGCGCGGCGACACGGTGATCATGTCGTCCAGCTTGATGCGTCCGTCGGACAGCGCCTCGAACGTCATGTACAGGGTCATGACCTTGGTGATGGAGGCGGGATAGCGGGGATTGTCGGCGCGGCGGGCGAACAGCACCTCGCCGGACTCGGCGTCCACAACGATGGCGGCGTAGCGGGTATTCTCGCTCGACTGGGCCACCAGGGGCTCGGAGCCGGGCGTCGGCGTCAGCCCCGCCGCGACCAGGACGAAGGCGAACAGAAGCGCCTGAACAAGGCCGACATGGCGTCGGCCGGCTTGTCGTGTGAATGCCGTCATTGACCCGATAGCCTCTTTACTCACGCGCGATCGCCGCCCCCGTATCGCCACGCATCAAACCGCTATCATGCTTCATCGGGGTTTCGGCGTGGTAAACAACCGACAAACGCAATTTTGAACGCCTCTGGAGAAAACCGTCAAGAAAGTTTCATTGTGCGGTGCACAAAACGTCCTTGACCGCTTCTCGCACCTGCGTCATAAGCCGCACGTCGCCCGGGATTCTCCCCAGGCGAGAAAAATCATGGGGCGGGATGCACCGCCCAGACCGTTCAGGAGCATGACCATGGCTGACACCGCCGAGACCGTGAAGAAGACCATCGACCAGGCCAGCGCCAAGGCCGAGAAGACCCAGGCCGCCGGCGCCAAGGTTTTCCGTGACAGCGTCGAAAAGAGCGTCGCGGGCATGAGCGAACTGAACGCTCACAGCAAGAAGAACCTGGAAGCCATGGTCGAGAGCGCGTCCGCCGCCCAGAAGGGCGCCGAGGCCATCAGCCAGCAGACCCTGGCCTACTCCAAGAAGTCGTGGGAAGACGGCGTCGCCGCCGCCCAATCCCTGACCCAGGCCCGTTCGGTCCAGGAACTGGTTGAACTGCAGACCGCCTTCGCCAAGACGTCGGTCGAAGCCTGGCTGGGCGCTTTCAACAAGACCACCGAGCTGTACACCGCTTCGGTCAAGGACGCCTTCAAGCCCATCAACGAGCGCGTCACCGCGACCGTCGAGACCTTCCAGGCCGCCCGCTAAGCCGTAAGCCTGTTGAAATCGGAAAGGGTCCGGGGCGCAGCTCCGGGCCCTTTTTCGTGGGCGAAAGGCGCCGAAGTCCGGGGATTGCGCGCAAGCGTGATCAAGCGCCCCTTTTAAAAGCCCCGACTTTCCATATCTAATCCATGGTGAGCAGGACCGAGTCCCTGCTCGGGGATCGAAGCGTAGAGACAGCGGAACAGCATGCCGTCGAGGAAAACGGATCAGGGACAGACAGGCGGGGGCGGCTTCGGCACGGCCGTCGTCACCGAAACCCGGCCCAAGCTGCAGAAGCCGTCGCTGTATCGCGTTCTGATCCTGAACGACGACTACACGCCGATGGAGTTCGTCATCTACGTGCTGGAGCGGTTCTTCGCCAAGTCGCGCGAGGACGCCACCCGCATCATGCTGCATGTGCATCAGCATGGCGTGGGCGTTTGCGGGGTGTTCACCTACGAAGTGGCCGAAACCAAGGTCGCCCAGGTGGTGGAGACAGCCCGCCGGCATCAGCACCCGCTGCAATGCACAATGGAAAAGGACTG
>NZ_JBKBPF010000018.1:0-25323 GCF_046293315.1 Brevundimonas sp. | reverse complement strand
GCGCTGCAGTGAAAAAGGGCCGGATTTTGAGGGCGGGGCCTTGTTTTATAAGGGATTGGCGCCGGGAAATGCGGGATTGACCGGGGGCGATGACTCCCTCCGCGCCGAAATCTATGGCCACGATCAACCCGGGTGTACCCATCGCCAGAGGAGAACACGGTTTTCCGCCCGTTCGACGAACGGCAGTCTCAACCGACGAGTTCTCAAGAAATATCCGGTTTTTGTTGCCGCCGAACATCGGTACTCGTTGGGCCTGTTCGTCTGAATTTCGGGAAAGTTGGGGGTGGAATGCATGGCGGGGGTAGGGGATTCGATGGAGAGGGCCGCCGAGCTGATTCAGTGTGCCGGGCTCGGTCAGGTTTCATGGGAAACGGCCTTGGAAGGGCTGGCCGCGGTCACTGGATCGGCCGGCGCCCAGTTGATCGGCCTGGGGTCCAGGGCGACCGTGCCGTTCAATCTCATGACCGGGGCGCCGCCGGAAGCCGGCGCCGAATTCATCTCCGCAGGAGGGGGCGACCCGGCGGTCAACTCGCGGATCAGGATCGGGCAGCACGCCGCCGAGCTGAGGGTGTTGGACGAAACAGCGTTCACCACTGCGGATGACATGCGGCGAAGTCCGGAATACGCCGCGTGGTGCCATCGGTACGATCTTCACAGCGCATGCGTGACCAATCTGGTGAAGGAGCCCGACCAGAAAGTAGGCATGGCCCTGCTGCGCAGCGCCGGGCAGGGCAATGTCAGCTACGAGCAGAAGCGCGCCTTTGCCGTGCTGGCGATTCAGGCGCGGGCCGCAGTGCGAACGCAGATGGCGCTGGAAGCCCAGGGAGCGAAGCTTCTGGCGGGAGCGATTGAGGCGATTGGGGCGCTGGCCTTTGTCTGCGACGCGGCCGGCCGCGTATGCGGCCTGACGGCGTCGGCCGAGACACTGCTTTCAGGCGGCGATGTGTTGAGGCTGAAGGGGGGCGTGCTGACCACAGCCTGCGAGGCGAGCCGGCGGGGGTTCGAGGCTGCGCTTGCCCAAGCCTTGGCCGGAGGCGCGCCACCTTGCGCCGTGGCCGTGCGGCGGCTGCTGAGCGACGACCGGCTTTTCCTTGAGGCTGCGCCGCTGCCAAGATCGGGCACGCTGCATTTCGGACCTCGAGCACTCATCATTGTGCGGGGATCCGGTGCGGACGAGGTTAGGGTGGCCGGGGCAGCCAGGTCCCTTTATGGACTGAGCGCAAGCGAAGCCGTCGTGGCGGCGCAACTCGCGGCGGGCCTCTCACCAGCCGCTATTGCACACAGGCGACAGGTAGCCGTGGGGACCGTCAGGACCCAAGTCCGGCAAATCTATCAGAAGGTCGGCGTTTCGAGCCAGCTTGAGCTGGTCGCGCGACTGCCGAGATTATGACGCCTAGGGGGCGGGGCGGACCTTCTGGGGCTTGAAGTCCCGGATCGAACCATGATGTCAGCGCGACGCCAGTGGGCGCCAGGACACAGATGCGTCCTGGCGCCCATGGGGCTCAGAACGCGAAGCGGATGCCGGCGGTGACCACATGCGAAGTGGGCTCGGCTTCCAGCGAATAGCCAAAGCCAGCTTCATTGTAGTCGACTTCGAAGGTGGGGCCGCGCAGATACCGATACCCCAGGTCGAAGGTCACCCGGTCCGATATTGCGAAAGCGACGCCTGCTTTCAGCTGCCAGGTCAGCCCGGTCTTGACCTCGTCCTCGTCCAGTTCCGGCGCTTCGAAACGCGTCGCGCCGAAGCCGATGCCAGCGCCGATGTAGGGCGTAACGCGACCGCCGGAGCCCAGATCAACCAGTACGTTCAGCATCACGGCCGCCTGGGTGGTTTCGATGTCGCCGAGGTCGTACTCGTCCGAGCCATCCTGAAGGACCGTGTCTTCAACGTCGCTCCTAGTGTACAGGACCTCGCCCTCGACCCGGAAGCGTCCGTTGTCTCGCCCGATGGCGCCCGACAGGAACAGGCCACGATCCAAGTCGAAAGAGCCCGAATCCGATATTGTGTCGGTCCCGTCGGTGAGCGAGGCGTCGATGTCCACTTCACCGCTAACATTCGCACCCGCGTTGATCTGGCCGTACCAGTTCTGGGCTGCGGCAGGTGTGCCAAGCGCCACCACCGCGCCGGCGGCGATTGCAAAGAGTCGGATCGTCATGAGTTCACCCCAATGTAAACGCGGATATCGCGCCTGCGTTGGTCGCCTGCGCCGGGCCGGTACGTCGTCTTCAATATTGTAGAGAAAAGCGCGGCTTGCCCCGAAACGGGGCAGGCTGTGGCGAGAACGACACGAGCATCGTGCGGCGGGGGGCGAGGCCGCAAGGTGCGGAGCTGGTTCAGGTCCGGGCTGTTGTCCGCGCGCTCTGCACCACCAAAGAGGGCAGCAGGACGGCCAGGACGATTGGTTTTCGTTGGGGCGAGGGGGGGGTTAGTATGGGGTCGGCGCCGACCTCGTGGAGAGTCGGTTGCGACTCCCCCTTATATGGATGTGTGCGTGTTTAGAGTTCTGATTTCCGGCCTTCTCCTGCTGTCCCTGTCCCTCTCCGCCTGTGAGCGGCAGGGGCGGGTGGATGAGGCGGAGGCGGCGGCTCCCGCGGCGGCTGTGCGGGCCGAGCCGGTGGTGGTGGATCAGCTGCCGCAGTTGTCGGCGCGGATCGACGGGCTGAGCGTGCTGGGCGGGTTCAGCGGGGCGGTGCTGGTGGCGCGAGGCGACGAGGTGCTGTTCCGCAAGGTTTACGGCACGGCCAGTCACGAGCGGGACGAAGCCATGGCGCTGGACAGCAAGTTCCGCATCGCCTCGGTGTCGAAACAGTTCACGGCGGCGGCGATCCTGCGGCTGCAGGACGAGGGGGTGCTGAGCGTGGACGATCCGGTGTGCCGGTGGATCCAGCCGTGCCCGCAGGCCTGGGCGCCGGTGCGCATCCACCATCTGCTGAGCCACACCTCGGGCATTCCGGACCTGATGCAGCGGCCGGGCTGGGGCGAGATGCGGCGGACGCACCAGACGCCGGAGCAGCTGACGGCGGCGTCGGCGGCGTTCCGGCTGAGCTTCGAGCCGGGCACGCGCATCCGCTATTCCAACGCGGGCTACAACCTGGCCGGGGCGATCCTCGAGGCGGCGACGGGGCGGGATTATCACGCGTGGCTGCGGGCGGAGTTCTTCGAGCCGCTGGGCATGGACGACACCGGGTTCGACGACGGCTCGGTGGAGACGGCCATGGGCTATGCCTGGCTGGCTGGCGGGCGGACGCCGCAGCCGGAGTCCAATGCGTCGATCGTCTATGCCTCGGGCGGGCTGTATGCGACGGCGGACGACCTGCTGGCGTGGAACCGGGCGCTGCACGGGGGGCGGCTGCTGTCGGCGGAGAGCTATCGGGTGATGATCACGCCGCACAATCCGCCCGATGACGAGGGCCCGCCGGGACGGCCGCCGCGGGGCTGGGGCTACGGCCTGTACATGGCGGACCTCGGCGCGCGCATGGAGCCGGGGTTCCTGGCCGGGCAGATCTATCACACCGGCAGCTGGGCGGGGTTCCGGGCGCTGATGACCTATCATCCGGCGCAGGATGTGACGGTGGTGGCGCTGTCGAACTACTACCACCAGAGGGACACGCTGTTCGTGATCACCCAGCAGGCCATCGCCGAGGTGATCGGGGCGCCGCTGCCGGACCGGATCGCGCCGAACTGAACCCTTCTCCCGATGGGAGAAGGGGGAACCCGCGCACGAAGGCGCGTCAGCGGCTTCGTTCTGCGCGCGGGGGATGAGGGGCGGATGTGCCAGCAATCGACCACCCGACCCTCACCCTGCGCGCGAAGAAGCGGTCTGCTCCGCATCCCGCTGCGCGCAGCCCTCTCCCACGGGGAGAGGGGTGGTTTGCGGGAGGCGGGAAGGGGTGCACAAGGGGGGATCAACCCGGGAGCCGTTCCATGCGCTGTCTGATCATCGCCGCCGTTCTGCTGACTGCCGCGCCCGCTTGGGCCCAGACGCCGGAGGAGGCCGTGGGGGCGGTGCTGGACCGGCTGCATGCGACGGCGTCGGCGGCGGACGGGGCGGCCTATTTCGACCTGTACACGCCGGACGCGCGGTTCATCGGCACGGACGCGGAGGAGCGCTGGAGCCTTGAGGCGTTCCGGGCCTATGCCGAGCCGCACTTCTCGCGGGGGCGGGGCTGGACCTATGAACCGAGGGCGCGGACGGTGACCATCGCCGACATCGACTGCCGCTGCGTGGCCTGGTTCGACGAGGTGCTGGACCACGCGTCCTATGGCGTCCTGCGCGGGTCGGGGGTGCTGCGCCTGACCGACGACGGCTGGAAGGTCGAGCAATATGTGCTGAGCTTCGCCGTGCCCAATGACGACGCCGAGGCGGTGGTCGGGGTGATCCGGGGCGGGGCGGAGTAGGGCGCGTAGGCGCGGATAGGCCCCCTCCACCATGCTTCGCATGGTCCCCCTCCCCCGATGGGGGAGGATCTCTACAGGATCTCGTAGTGGATCGGCTTGAAGGCGTTGTTGTTGGACTGGAGCGCCGAGCAGGCGGTCATGCCGATGATCAGGTCCATGCAGGCCTCGAACACGGTGTAGTCGCCGGCCTTGCTGAGCGGCGGCTCGACGGTGAGGGCGCCGGTGGCGCCGTCCACGGGCACGTTCATGAAGACGTTGAAGGCGGTGGGGATCTGGTCCGGCCCGACGCCATAGGGCGCCAGGGCCTCGGCCAGATTGCCGAAGCAGCCCCGGTGCGGATCGGTGTCGCCGTAGATGATGCGGAAGGTGTCGGCCGAGCAGGGGGTCAGCAGGAAGTCGTGGCGGCCGACCTTGTCCTCCTCGATGCGCATCATGACGTTGGAGCGGTTGGAATACAGCGCGTCGCCGGTGGTCAGATAGATGCGGCTGGTATAGTCGAGGGTGCGGCCGGACGAGATCACCTCGCCGATGTCGTGGCGGTTGAAGGCGAGGAGATCGCTGACCTGTTCGCCCCGGGGGTCGATGATCTTCAGGCGCTGGCCGGCCTTCAGCTCGAAGGCGACGCCGGAGCGCGGGGCGATCTCATGCGGCATGACCGGACCTCTTGTTGCGCGGGGTCGACAGGGGGCAGGACCAGGCGGGGTCCACCGCCCGGCCGCTGTACTGGCGCGCCTCGGAGCTCTCGCCGTGGCGGGCCAGCATGGGATTGACGGCGCCGGCGAGGGCCACGTCACGCTCGAGGATGCTGGCCCTCAGCTTTTCATAGGCGCCCGAGGTGCGCAGCATCTCGAACTGGCGGTGCAGGTTGAAGACCACGGCGGGGGTCTGGAACCGGCGCGCGGGCCGGCTGGCGCCCGGGTGCATGCCCACGGCGAAGAAGGCCTCGCCGCCGAAACTGAGCGAGAAGTGGGGGCTGTCGGGGTCGGGATCGACTGTGGCGTCATAGGCCAGGCCCTGCCAGGCGTCCTTGTCGGCCAGCGACTGGATCCGGTCCCACATGGCGCGTTCGAAGGCGACCTCGTCGAGGTCGCGCGGCCCCTCGAAGATGACCACGAAGCTCTGGAACAGGGTGGGATCGACGGTGAAGCGGCGGGCGGCCTCGAACAGTCCCGGGTGGATGCGCAGGTCATCCCAGGCCGAGGTGATGTCGCGGGCCACCACGATCTCCATCTGGCTGCGGGCCAGGGCGGCCTTGGCGCCGACGCACGGGAACGCCTGATCCCGCACAAAGCCCTCGAAGGCGACGGCGAGGGGATGGGGGTTGGGGGCGACGGCGGCGGTCACGCCGGGCTCCGGTTGGTCAGGAAGTGCATGGAGAACAGCTGGTTGTGATCCGTCCACGCATCGACCGTGTGCCAGCCGGCGCGGGCGGCCAGGGCGGCGAAGGTCTCGAGGGTGTATTTGTGGGAGTACTCCAGCACGATCGGCTGTTCGGCGGGCAGGTCGAAGGTCTGACCGGCCACCCGCACGACGATGTCGCGCAGCGGATAGATGGCCGCCTCGATGCGGCGCAGGTCGGCGTTGTAGATGGCCTCGTGGCGGAAGTCGGCGCGGTCGAGGCCGGTTCCCAGCTCCCGGTTCATGCGGTCGAGGATGTTCAGATTGAAGTCCCAGATGGCGCCGCCCGGCTCATTGTAGGCGGCTAGCAGGACCTCGGGCTCCTTGTGCAGATCGACGCCCGCGAGGAAGAAGCTGTCGGGGCCCAGCAGGCCGTGCATGCGGCGCAGAAAGGCCTCGCTGTTGGCCGGGAGCAGGTTGCACAGGGTCGAGCCGGGAAAGAAGCCGAGCACCGGCCCGTCGCCCACCACGGCCGTCAGGTCGAAATCCTTGGTGAAGTCCGCCGCGATCGGCACGATCTCCAGCCCGGGATAGTCGTCGCGCAGGGTGGCGGCGGCCTCCAGCAGCTGCGCCTCGGAAATCTCGACGGGCACATAGCGGCCCAGGCGCGGCATGGCGTCCAGCAGCTTGCGCACCTTGGTGCTGGCGCCGCTGCCCAGCTCCACCAGACTGCCGCCCGCCCCCAGCGCGGCGCCGATCTCGCCGGCGTGGGCGTCCAGAATCTCCAGCTCGGCGCGCCCGACGTAATAGTCCGGGGAGGAGACGATGCCCTCGAACAGGATCGCGCCCTTGTCGTCATACAGCCATTTGCTGGCGATCCGGGGCGGCGACAGAGCCAGGCTCTGGGCCACCGAGGCCTCGAAGTCCAGATCGGTGAGATTGGGTTCGTTGTCGAACAAGGCGGAGTCCTGGCGGGTAGGGGGAAGGCCGCGCGAGGGGGCCCATGGGTTAGCAACGTCGTGGTTGGGGGATCGTTGCGGCATGGGCTGAGCTTGGCCGCCCGTTCATCCACCCCCGAGGGACGGGAAGATCGAGCGGTGCCGAAGCGGGTGGGGCCAGATGGGTCTGCTGGGCCAGCCCGGCGGTCGGCGCGACCACGGGCGCGCCGCCCCGTGGTCGCGATGATCGGACGAGCTTCAGCCTATGGGTCCATTGCAGATGTTCGGCGCGGGGGCTTACGGCTGCGACAGACTGCTGGATGCTAATCGGTCAACGCCTTGCGAAAGACACGCAGACGTTGAATGGTACGAACTTGGGCCGGGGGGATACGATGGCGAGACTTCACACCACCAAGATGGAGGCGGAGGTCGATGACCTCTTGTTGGATTTGGAGAACCCGAGAACCGGGAAGGTTGAAGGCCAGTCCGAGGCCCTAGAAGCAGTCGTGCGCCTCAACACGCAGCACTTCCGCAACATGATGGCCAGCATCAAGGCCAATGATCTGGATCCGGGCGACAGCTTCTACATCATCGCCGACGAGGAGGATGAGGACAGTTTCACGGTGGTGGACGGCAACCGACGGCTCGCCGCCCTGAAAGTGCTCTACAACCCCGACCTACTGGACGGTACCAACTTGGGCGACAGCACCAAGAAGCGCCTTCGGGAGGCCGCAGCCGAGTTCGCGCCGGTAGAGCCAATAAGCTGTGTCCTGTTCGAGAACCGGGCGGACGCAAATGAATGGATCGAGCGTCGCCACGGGAAAAATCTTGACGGCGAGGGGCGCATCTCATGGGGCACGCTGGAAAGCGACCGATTCCAAAAAGACCGGACTGTTCTAGACGTCATCGGGTTCGTGGAGCGCAACTCTACCTTTGAAGAATCCGACTGGCATCGGATCAAGAAAAGCGTGGAAAAAAGTCCGACAACACTGCGCCGTTTTTTGGTGTCCAAGGCTGGAAAGCAGCATCTTGGATTTGTCGAAAAACAAGGCGACGACGGTCCAGCTTTCAAGCGGAATCCTGAGTATATCATCAAGGTTCTTAGTCAGATATTCAGCGATATGGATGCCGGAGAGGTGACGTCTAGAACCTACAATAAGGCATCTGAGATAGACGAATATTTCACGTCGCTGCCCAAAGATTTTGAGGTCGGTAAGCAGGTCGAGACGGCCGCCCAAGCGTTCGCGACTACGAACGTTAAGGACGGCGCTAAACGTCCCCGCTTGGCGGCGAAGGTGACGCCTTCCAAAGCCGTGAAGACAAAGAAGGTGACACCTCCCCGGGCGACCCTTGCGCCCAGCAGGCACCAGTTCGCGGAGCCCACGAACGAGAAGGGTAAGCAACTGTTGCGGGAGGCTAGCAAGCTCAAGCTGCGAGATACCCCTCTGGGCTGTGCCTTTCTGTTTCGCGCATGGCTTGAGTTTTCGATTGAAACCGAGATGAGAAAAAGCGGCCTTTCAGATAAGGACAGCGCGGGCGAAGCTCTGGATTTGAAGGGGCGATTCAGCACGGTCTGCCTGCACCTCACCACTACGCCGGGAAGGCTAGCTAAGAAGGGCGATCTAAACGCGATTAAGACGATCCTGACGGCCAAGGCGGGCAACGTGTCGTTTGGTGCCCTCAACGGGTACATCCACAACCACTTCCAGAAGCCATCACCCGACGACCTCCGGAACGCCTGGGACAGCGCGATCCCATTCTTCACGGCGATATACGGGGCGCACAAGTGACGGTGGTTCGCAAATCCTCCCCCTCTGGGCATTTCTCGCCGCTGCGCTACCCCGGCGGCAAGGGGAAGCTCGCTCGCTTCGTCGCCGAAGTGGTCCGGGCCAATGGACTCCAAGATGGAACCTACGTTGAGCCCTACGCCGGCGGCGCCGCTGTGGCTTTCGAGCTGCTGTTGACCGGGGTAGTTCGCCGGATCGCGATCAACGACCTGAACTTGCCCATTTTTGCGTTTTGGCAGGCTGTCCTCAACGATACGGACGATCTCACCCGGCTCATCCGTGATACGGACGTCACGATGGAGACCCGCGAACGGGCCAAGCGCGTGTTTACTGAGGCGCGTGAAGCTAGCCTAGAACTCGCATTCGCCACGTTCTTCCTGAACCGAACTAACCGTTCGGGCATCCTTAATGGTGGTGCGATTGGCGGCGTCAAGCAGGACGGTCCATGGAAGCTAGATGCCCGCTATAACAAAGATGCTCTTGTAGAGAGAATTCAGAAAATTTCGCGAATGCGAAGACGTATTTCGCTCACCAATTTGGATGCTGTTGAATTTTTACTTCAAGAATCACCAAAGTGGCCTAGTAAGACACTAGTTTACCTAGACCCTCCGTATTATAAAAAAGGTAGAGATCTATATTATAATTTTTATCGGCATGATGATCACGCGAATGTTGCATTCGCGACTCACAATATTAACAAAGTCCGCTGGATAGTGTCCTACGATGATGTAGAACCCATACACGGTCTGTATGAAGACACAAGTTGCCTTAGGTATACTATAGGCTACAGTGCTCGGGAACGATCCCGGGGGTCGGAGGCAATGTTCTTCAGTCCGGGGCTGAAAATCCCACCGGTCCGGGGGTCCATGATCGAGCTTGATTGCTCCGAGGGCGCTATCCGTTCGGGGCTGGCTGAGTTGTTGGTCTGACTGGCGAGTCCGCTTTTTGCGACTTAGGTCTCCTCCTGCCGGACAGCCCCCGCCGCCCCCTCCACCCGATCCCCTTGCTTTTCCCCGGTCAGCACCCTAAATGCCCCCGCACTTCGCACGTGGGCGTGGCGCGTTCCGGGGAGACATCCCGGTTTGCTCCGTTCCGAGGACCATTCGGTCTTTAACCGTCCACGCTAGGTTCGATCGGAAAAAGGACAAAACGATCATGGCTCTGCCTGAATTCTCCATGCGCACCCTGCTTGAAGCCGGCGCGCACTTCGGCCACCAGACGCACCGGTGGAACCCGAAGATGGAACGCTACATCTTCGGCTCGCGCTCCAACATCCACATCATCGATCTGTCGCAGTCCATGCCGCTGATGCACCAGGCCCTGCTGGCCGTGCGCGACGTGGCGGCCAAGGGCGGCCGCGTGCTGTTCGTGGGCACCAAGCGTCAGGCGTCGGATCCGGTGGCCCAGGCCGCCAAGCGCTGCGCCCAGTACTACATGAACAACCGCTGGCTGGGCGGCACCCTGACCAACTGGCGCACCGTGTCGGGCTCCATCGCCCGCCTGCGCGAGCTGGACGGCATTCTTGAAGGCGGCGGCGAAGGCCGCAACAAGAAGGAACTGCTGACCCTGCAGCGCGAGCGCGACAAGCTGGAGCTGTCCCTGGGCGGCATCAAGGACATGGGCGGCGTGCCGGACATCATGTTCGTGATCGACACCAACAAGGAAGCGATCGCGATCCTGGAAGCCCGCAAGCTGAACATCCCGATCATCGCGATCCTGGACACCAACTGCGATCCCGACGGCATCACCTATCCGATCCCGGGCAATGACGACGCCGCCCGCGCCATCCAGACCTACTGCGACCTGATCGCGGACGCGGTGCTGGACGGCCTGGCCACCGGCGCCGCCGCCTCGGGCGTGGATCTGGGCGCGATGGAGAACCCGGTCGAGCCGGCCCTGCGCCAGAAGGCTCCGGCCGCTGCTGAAGAAGCCGCCCCGGCCGGAACCGAAGGCGTCGCCGCCGAGATGGAAGCCAAGGCTGAAGAGCCGAAGGCCGAGGACGCTCCGGCTGCCGAGGCGCCCAAGGCTGAAGAAGCTCCCGCCGTGGCTGATGAGGCCGCCAAGGAGGCGACCTCGGACGCCAACGAGGCTGTCGAGACCGAGAAGGCCTCGGCCTGAGCCTCATAGGGCTTACCGACGGCGAAACTGTTATGCGGCCGGGCTAAATCAGCCCGGCCGTTCCCGCATACGAATTTCAGGAGATTGACCATGGCCGAGATCACTGCCGCCCTCGTGAAGGAGCTTCGCGAAAAGTCCGGCGCGGGCATGATGGACTGCAAGAAGGCGCTGGTTGAGAACAACGGCGACGTGGAAGCCGCCATGGACTGGCTGCGCACCAAGGGCCTGTCCAAGGCCGCCAAGAAGTCCGACCGCGTCGCGGCCGAGGGCCTGGTGGCCGTCGCCAGCCGTGAAGACGGCAAGGGCGAGACCGCCGCGGTCATCGAGTTCAACGCCGAGACCGACTTCGTGGCCCGCAACGAGCTGTTCCAGAACGCCGCCAAGCAATTTGCCGTGGCCGCGCTGGACGCCGGGGATGTCGAGGGCGTCAACGCCGCGACCCTGTCCGGCGGCAAGACCGTGCAGGACGAGGTGACCAATCTGATCGCCACCATCGGCGAGAACATGCAGGTGCGCCGCGTGGCCCGTCACGTGGTGTCCGAAGGCGTGGTCGCCTCCTATGTGCACAACGCGGTGGCCCCCTCGCTGGGCCGCATCGGCGTGCTGGTGGCGCTGGAAGGCGCCGCGGACAAGGCCGCCCTGCGCGACCTGGGCCGCAAGATCGGCATGCACATCGCCGCCACCGCGCCTCTGTCGCTGAACACCGACGACCTGGACCCTGCGGCCATCGAGCGCGAGCGCGCGGTGCTGACCGAGAAGGCGAAGGAAGACGGCCGTCCGGACAACATGATCGCCAAGATCGTGGAAGGCCAGATCGCCAAGTTCCAGAAGGAAGTGGTGCTGTCCAAGCAGCCCTTCGTCATGAACCCGGACCAGACCATCGAGCAGCTGGTGGCGGACTCGGGCAAGGAGTTCGGCGCCGAGATCAAGCTGGTGGGCTTCACCCGCATGGCCCTGGGCGAAGGCGTCGAGAAGGCGGCCGAGCCCGACTTCGCCGCCGAAGTCGCGAGCATGACGGGCGGCTGAGGCCGTGACTTTTCCTCCCCCTTGGGGGAGGGCGGCTGGCGCGACAGCGACAGCCGGGTGGGGAGGGCCGGGCGAGGCAGACTCGCTGTTTCGCCGAGACGCCCCCACCCGGTCGCTTCGCGACCACCCTCCCCGAACGGGGAGGGAGAATTATCAGGGCGCGTCGGCTTTAAGGTCGGCGCGCCCTTCGTCTAGTATGGGCCCGCCGATTCCGGCGCCCCCGACCCGAGAGAGCATCCCCATGAGCCCCACCCGCGCCGATCCGAAATACAAGCGCGTGCTGGTCAAGGTGTCGGGCGAGGTGCTGATGGGGGACAAGGGCTACGGCCTGGACATCAAGACCGTGGACGCCATCGCCGCCGAGATCGCCGAGGTGGCGCGGACCGGGGTGCAGCTGTGCCTGGTCATCGGCGGCGGCAACATCTTCCGCGGCCTGTCCGGCGCGGCCAGCGGCATGGAGCGCGCCAGCGCCGACTACATGGGCATGCTGGCCACGGTGATGAACGCCCTGGCCATGCAGAACGCCCTGGAGCGGCAGAACGTGGACACCCGCGTGCAGTCGGCGATCCAGATGGACACCATCTGCGAGCCCTATATCCGCCGCCGGGCCCTGCGCCATCTGGAGAAGGGCCGCGTGGTGATCTTCGCCGCCGGGGTGGGCGCGCCGTTCTTCACCACGGACTCGGGCGCCGCCCTGCGCGCCGCCGAGATGGGCTGTGACGCCCTGCTGAAGGGCACCAGCGTGGACGGGGTCTATACGGCCGATCCCAAGAAGGATTCGTCGGCCACCCGCTACGATCATCTGACGTATCACGATGTGCTGGCCAAGGACCTGCGGGTCATGGACGCCTCGGCCATCGCCCTGATGCGCGACAACAGCATCCCCATCGTGGTCTTCTCGATCCGCGAGCACGGCGCCCTCAAGGCTGTGCTCGAGGGCAGGGGAGTCTATACGGTCATCAGCGACAACCCGGCGAACGGGGCCTGAGGTCAAAGGAAATACGGACAAGAGCATGAGCAAACCCGATCTCGCATCCTATCGAAACCGCATGGACAAGGCGGTCTCCGCTCTGAAGGAAGAGTTCAGCGGCCTGCGCACCGGCCGGGCCAACTCCGGCCTGCTGGATCCCGTGCAGGTGGAGGCCTACGGCTCCGTCTCGCCGCTGAACGCGGTGGCGGCCATCAGCGTGCCGGAACCGCGCATGATCACGGTCAATGTCTGGGACAAGGGCATGGTGGTCTCGGTCGAGAAGGCCATCCGCGCCGCCGGCCTGGGCCTGAACCCCATCGTCGACGGCCAGACCCTGCGCATCCCGATCCCGCCCCTGACCGAGGAGCGCCGCAAGGACCTGGTCAAGCTGGCGGGCAAATACGCCGAGCAGCAGAAGATCGCCGTGCGCAACGTGCGCCGCGACGCCAACGACGACCTGAAGAAGGCCGAGAAGGCGGGCGACATCAGCCAGGACGACCAGAAGAAGATGGAGGCCGAGGTCCAGAAGGACACCGACGCCGCCATCAAGCGCATCGACGAGACGCTGAAGACCAAGGAAGCGGAGATCATGCAGGTCTAGGTCGTCCTTCTCCCGATGGGAGAAGGGGGACCCGCGCACCGGAGCGCGCAGCGCGGAGGTCCTGGCGCGGGGGATGAGGGTCGGTGGATCAGCAGGCTGCACCCGACCCTCACCCTGCGCACGAAGGAGCGCCTTGCTTTCGCAAGCCGCTGTGCGCAGCCCTCTCCCACCGGGAGAGGGAGAACGCTACGGTGTGATATGGGACCACGGAATGGCTGACGACATGCGCGCGATGGATGCGCCCACCGACGGCCCTTCCGATGCGGGGCCCCGGCATGTGGCGATCATCATGGACGGCAACGGCCGCTGGGCCGCCGCCAGGGGACTGCCGCGCGCGGCGGGCCACAAGGAAGGCGTGTCCGCCCTGAAGCGCACCGTGCGCGGCTGCGACGGGCTGGGCGTGCGCTGCCTGACCGTGTTCGGCTTTTCCACCGAGAACTGGCGTCGTCCGGCCGAGGAGGTCTCGGACCTGATGGGGCTGGTGCGGTCCTATGTGGCCAGCGACCTGACCGGGCTGGCGAAGGAGGGCGTGCGCATCCGGGTGCTGGGCCGCCGCGAGGGGCTGCCGTCCGACATCGCCGCCATCGTCCGGAAGGCCGAGCGCGACACCGCGCACAATGACCGCTTCCTGCTGCAGGTGGCGTTCAACTACGGCGGTCAGGCCGACATCGTGGACGCGGCGCGCAAGCATGCGGAACGGGTGCTGACGGGCGAGGCGACGCCGGAGATCAGCGAGGCGGAATTCGGCGGGCTGCTGTCGACCGCGGGGGCGCCGCCGCTGGATCTGATCGTGCGGACTTCGGGCGAGGAGCGGCTGTCGAACTTCCTGCTGTGGGAGGCGGCCTACGCTGAACTGGTTTTCCAGGACATCCTGTGGCCCGACTACGGGCCTGAGGCGTTGAAGGCGGCGATTGACGCGTATCAGGCGCGGGAGCGCCGCTTCGGCGGACGTCCTGCCCCGATGGCTGTCCAGACGGCGAAGGCGAACTGATGGCGTTTCGGGCCAGGGACATCGGATTGCGGGCGGCCTCGGCCCTGGTGCTGGCGCCCGCCGCGATTCTGGCCACGTGGGGCGGGGGCTGGTGGTTCGCCGCCCTGATCGCCGCCGCCTGCATCCTGCTGGCCCGCGAGTGGGCGTTGATGAGCGCGCGCGGCGCCCAGCGGATGGTGTGGGGCGCGGTGGCGGCGGCGCTGGTGGCGGTGGTTCTGATCGCCCATGTGGGCCATGTGCCGGCGGCCCTGATCACCCTGGTGTTCGGCGCAGCGCTGGCGGGGGCGTTCGCGCGTCGGCTGGGCCAGCAGGGGCTGGATGCGGCCTATGGCGTTCTGTACCTGGGCTGGCCCGCGATCCTGTTCATCTGGCTGAGAGGTCAGCCGGACGGTCTGGGCTGGACCGTGCTGCTGTTCATGACGGCCTGGTCGGCGGATGTGCTGGCCTATCTGGTCGGCACCCTGCTGAAGGGGCCCAAGCTGTGGCCCCGGTTTTCGCCCAACAAGACCTGGTCCGGCTTCATCGGCGGGCTGATCGGCGGTCTGGCGGCGGGCGCGCTGGTGACAGCGTCGCCGTGGCCGGACCTAGGGACGTTGAGCGTCGTCTGGGGCGCGGCGCTGGGTCTGGCGGGCGCCATCGCCACCATGGCCGGCGACCTGTGGGAGTCGGCGCTGAAGCGGCGGTACGGCGTCAAGGACTCGGGCGACCTGATTCCGGGCCACGGCGGTCTGCTGGACCGGGTCGACGGGCTGATGTTCGCGGTGGTGGTGATCGCCGCCGGGCATGTGCTGCTGCAGTGGATGGGCGTGATCTGATGATCCGGCGCCTCGTCACCATCCTGGGCGCCACCGGATCGGTGGGGCGCTCGACGCTGGACCTGATGGATCAGGCCGAGCAGGCGGGCAGCGGCGCGTTCGAGGTGGAGGTCCTGACCGGTGCGGGCAACATCGCCCTGCTGGCCGAGCAGGCGCGGCGCTGGCGACCCCGGCTGGTGGTGACGGCCGAGGCCGAGCGGCTGGATGAGCTGAAAGCGGCCGTGGCCGGGCTGGATGTGGCCGTGGCGGCGGGCCCGGAGGCCGTGGTGGACGCGGCGACGCGGCCCGTGGACTGGGTCATGGCGGCCATCGTGGGTGCGGCCGGGCTGCGCTCGGCCTGGGCGGCGGCGGCGACCGGCGCGACCCTGGCCCTGGCCAATAAGGAAAGTCTGGTCAGCTGCGGACCGGCCCTGATGGCGCGGGTGCGGCAGGCGGGCGGGCGGCTGATCCCCGTGGATTCCGAGCATTCGGCCATCTTTCAGGTGTTTCCCGCCGAGGCGCCCGAACGGGTGGCGCGGGTGGTGCTGACGGCGTCGGGCGGGCCATTCCGGGCGTTCTCCCGCGAGCAGATGGCGCGGGTGACGCCTGAGCAGGCGGTGGCCCATCCCAACTGGAGCATGGGGGCCAAGATCTCGGTCGACAGCGCGACCATGGCCAACAAGGGCCTGGAGATGATCGAGGCGGCCTATCTGTTCGGGCTGGAGGCGCGGCGCATCGACGTGGTGGTGCACCCCGAATCGATCATTCACAGCCTGGTGGAGATGATCGACGGCTCGACCCTGGCCCAGCTGGGCCCGCCGGACATGAAGACCCCCATCGCCTGCGCCCTGGCCTGGCCGGACCGAATCGGCTGGCCTGCGCCGCGCCTGGATCTGGCGGCTCTGGGGTCCCTGACCTTCGAGGCGCCCGATGAGGTGCGGTTTCCGGCGCTGGCGCTGGCGCGACAGGCGCTGGAGGCGGGCGGGGCGGCGCCGGCGGTGTTCAACGCCGCCAACGAGGTAGGGGCGCTCGCTTTCCTTGACCGCAAGCTGGGCTTTCTCAATATTGCCGCAGTCGTGGCCGAAACCATGGAGCGACTGGCGCGCGCCGATGAGGCCGCCGACGCTCCGGATGCCTGCGATGCCGCTCTGCGCATCGACGCCCTGGCGCGACGGACGGCCCAGCGGATCGTGGCCGATCGCGCAGAGGCGGCGTAACCAGTGCGCGTAAACAGGGGGAGCCGTCGAATCCCTCGACGGCTTTAGGGAGGCGCTTCGCTTCATGTTGGATTTCATCGGCCAGGCGCTGATCTACGTCGTGCCGTTCCTGCTGGTGCTGACGCTGGTGGTGACCATCCACGAGCTGGGCCACTTCTGGGTGGCGCGGGCCTTCGGCGTGAAGGTGGACCGCTTCTCCATCGGCTTCGGCAAGGGCGTTCTCAGCCGCACGGACAGGCACGGCATCGAATGGCGGCTGGGGTGGATCCCCCTGGGCGGCTACGTGAAATTCGCCGGCGACGCCGATCCGTCCAGCGTGCCGGATTCGCGCGGGCTGGACGCCATGCGCGAGCAGATCACGGCCCACGACGGGCAGGGGGCCGAGAAAGACTATTTCCATTTCAAGCCGGTGTGGCAGCGCGCCCTGATCGTGGCGGCCGGGCCGTTCGCCAATTTCGTGCTGGCCGTCACCATCTTCGCGTTTCTTTTCAGCCTGATCGGCGTGGAGATGCGGCCGCCCCGGGTTGCGGGCGTGGCGCCGGACAGCGCGGCCGCGGCGGCCGGGTTCGAGGCCGGCGACCTGATCCTGCGCATCAACGGCCGGGCGGTCGAGGACGACGCCACGGTGCGCCGCATGGTGGCGCTGAGCGCGGACGATCCGATGGATTTCGTGGTGCAGCGGGGCGAGGCCGAGGTCGCGCTGACCGCCACGCCGGCGCGGATTGAACGACCCGATCCCATCGCCGGGACGGTCCGGATGGGGGTTCTGGGCGTGGAACTGCAGCCCCTGGCCGGCGAACGGCGACATGTGCGCTACCCGCCCCACGAAGCCGTCTGGCAGGGCGTCAAGGAGACGGGCGCGGTGCTGGAGACGACCGTGACCTATCTGGGGCGGATCATCACCGGGCGCGAATCCGGAGATCAGCTCAGTGGCCCGCTGGGCATCGCCAAGGCTTCCGGCGCCCTGACCAACGCCGCCGCCGACGTCGAGGCGTCCGCCGGAATTCGCCTGGCGAACGTATCCCTGACGCTGATCAGCTTCGCCGCCATACTTTCGATCGGAATTGGCTTTCTAAACCTGTTGCCCATACCGGTTCTGGACGGGGGGCACCTGCTGTTCTACGGCTACGAAGCCGTCGCGCGGCGTCCGCTGGCCGCCGGGGTCCAGGAGGTGGGGTATCGCATTGGTCTTGTATTGCTGGTCGGTTTGATGTTGTTCGCCACCTGGAACGACCTGCGCAAGCTCAGTCTCTTTCAATTCCTGGGCGGGCTCGCTTCATGAGCAATCGCCGCTCGCCGATGGTTTTTTCCATGATTCAAAGACGTTCCGAAGCTCTCCGCACCCACGGCCGCGCCAGCGTCCTGGCGCTGATCATCGCTGCAGGCCTTGGCGGCCCGGCCCTGGCGCAGGACGTCGCTGCGAACCAGGAGGTCCAGACGCCGCCAACGGAGCAGGCGCAGCCCGCTGCCGGGCAGGACGCACAGGTCGGCGTCGCCAACCGGATCATGGTCCAGGGCAACCAGCGGATCGACCAGACCACCATCCTTTCCTACCTGCCGATCCAGGCTGGCGGGGCAGTGGACCCGGTGCTGCTGGATGTGGCCGTGCGCACCCTCTATCGCACCAACCTGTTCGCCGACGTCCAGATGGCGCTGAACGGGACCGACCTGATCGTCCAGGTCATCGAGAACCCCGTGATCAACCAGGTGGTGTTCGAGGGCAACAGCGCCATCAGCGAGGACAAGCTGCGCGAGGAGGTCACCATCCGGCCGCGCGGCATCTACACCCCGGCGCGGGTGCAGGAAGATGTGCAGAGCATCGTCGAACTGTACCGGCTGTCGGGACGCATCTCGGCCACGGTGACCCCCAAGCTGGTGCAGCTTGAGCAGAACCGCGTGGATCTGGTGTTCGAGATCGACGAGGGCGTCTCCACCGGTGTCCGGGGCATCAATTTCCTCGGCAACCAGGCGTTTTCGGACAACGATTTGCGCGGCGTGATGGTGACCAAGACCTCGCGCTGGTGGCGGCTGTTCTCCAGTAATGACAACTACGACCCCAACCGCCTGGACTATGACCAGGAGCAGCTCCGCAGCTTCTACACCAACCGGGGCTATTATGATTTCAGGGTTGTCTCGGCCGTGGCCGAGCTGTCGCCCAGCCAGGACGACTTCCTCGTCACCCTGACGGTGGATGAGGGCGAGCAGTACAATTTCGGCAACATCACAGTCGCGACCCAGAGCGAGCGCCTGAACGCCGATTTCCTCCGGCGGCTCCTGCCGCTTCAGGAAGGCGACCTGTACGAAAGCGACCGCATCGAGCAATCGGTCGACGCGCTGACGTTCGCCGCCGGCTCGGCCGGCTATGCCTTCGTGGACATTCGGCCCGGCTATGTCGCCAACCCGGAAACCCGGACCGTCGACGTGACCTTCAACGTCCGCGAGGGCGAGCGGGTCTACGTCGAGCGGATCGATGTGGTGGGCAACACCCGCACCATCGACCCGGTCATCCGGCGCGAGCTGATGCTGATGGAAGGCGACGCCTTCAACCGCACCCTGGTGGAACGGTCGCGCAACAATCTGCGGGCCCTGGGCTTCTTCGAGAACGTGACGATCACGGAAGTGCGGGGCAGCGAGCCTGACCGCAGCGTCGTGACAGTCCAGGTGACCGAACAGCCCACCGGGGAACTGTCGGTGGGCGCGGGCTTCAGTTCGGTGGATTCCTTCATCGTCAATCTGGGTATTTCGGAGCGGAACTTCCGCGGCCGCGGCCAGAACGTTGTGGCGCGGCTGGAGTGGGGTTCGATCCGGCAACAGATCGACTTCCGGTTCACCGAGCCCAAGTTCCTCGGCCGCGACGTGCGCGCCGGGTGGGATCTGTACCACTCCCGCTACGACTACAGCGAATACTCGTCCTACACCTATGAATCGACGGGCGGCGGCTTGCGCCTCTCCTGGCCCATCAACGGCTACACGCTGCTGTCGACGCGTTACTCGCTGCGGGCCGACGATGTCACCGTGCCGGGCACGACCTGCGACAACGGTGGCGGATCACGGGCCCTGTGCGAGCAGCTCGGCGAGTCGCTCAACTCGTCGGTCGGTTACACCCTGCTGGTGGACCGCCGAAATGATCCGGTGCGTCCGACGCGGGGCTGGACCGGCAATCTGCGCCAGGATTTCGCGGGCGTCGGCGGCGATGTGAACTACATCCGCACCGAGATGGACGCTGCCTGGTACTACGGGTTCAGTCCCCAATGGATCGTCAGTCTGCAGGGCTCGATGGGCTACATCGCGGGCTGGAACGGCGACGCCATCCGGATCAACGATCGCTTCTTCAAGGGCGGCAACAGCTTCCGCGGATTTGAAACCGCAGGCATCGGTCCCCGTGACACGACCCAGGTCTCCAGCCGCGGCAACGCGCTGGGCGGGAATTTCTATGCCATCGGAACCGCAGAACTGACGTTGCCCAACTACCTCCCCGAAGAGTACGGCATCCGCACGTCGCTCTTCGTCGATGTCGGCACCCTCGGCCAGCTCGATAATCGCTACCGGCTTGACGACAACGGCGTGATCAACGAGCGGATCATCGACGATATGGCCCTGCGCGCCTCGGCCGGCCTCAGCGTACACTGGCGTTCGCCCATGGGCCCGATCCGGCTCGACTTCAGCCAGGTCCTCGCAGAAGAGGACTACGACGTCACGGAAACCTTCCGTTTCTCAACCTCGACCCAGTTCTAAAGGTTCAACATGAAACGTCTTCTTCTTACGGCCGTCGCGGGCGTCATCGCTCTTTCGGCCCAGGCCGCCGCCGCCCAGACCCAGCTGCAGAACCCGGGTCCGGCCATTCCGGGCATGTGCGTCTATCATAACGAGCGCCTGCTGGCGCAGTCGTCCGCCGGCCAGTCCCTGAACCAGGGCATGCAGCGCCTGGTGCAGGAAGTTCAGGGTGAACTCGCGCCTTACGGCACGTCCATCCAGAACGAAGCCACCGCCATCCAGCAACTGCCCCAGGATCAGCAAGGTCCCCGGGTGCAGCAGCTGCAGCAGCGCATCCAGGAAGCCCAGCAGCTGGAGCAGACCCGCGATGTGGAGCTGCGCTACACCCGCGCGCAACAGATCAACGCCATCGCCACCGCCGTCGATCCGATCATCGTCGCCGTGTACCAGGAGCGCGGCTGCGGCATGCTGGTGGACCGTGAAAGCGTCTATGTGATGAACCCGGCCATGGACATCACCGACACGGTGATCGAGCGCCTCAACAGCGCCCTGCCGTCGCTGAGCTTCAGCCGCCAGACGCCGCCGGCGCAACAGCAGTAAGTGCAGGGAGCGGGTTGATCCGGCATGCCCGACGCCCGCTTCTTCACGACCGCTGATCCGCTGAGCGTCGCAGACATCGCCGCCCTGACTGGGGCGGAGGTGGTTCGCGGCGGCGATGCGGTCGTCAACACCGTCGCGCCCCTGTCCAAGGCGGACCGGGGCGCGATTGCGTTTCTGGGTGACCCGAAGCACGCGCCGGCCCTCGACACGACAACCGCCGGCGCCGTGTTCACACCGGCCGCCATGGTCGAGCGGGCGCCGCCTCATCTCGCCGTGCTGGCCACGCGTTTCCCGCAGGCGGCCTGGGCCATGACCGCCGCCCGGCTCCATCCGGCCATCGAGGCGGACGATAGCCCGGGTGTCCATCCCACGGCCGACCTGGAAGACGGTGTCCGTGTGGGTCCCGGGGTGGTGATCGGCGCGGGCGTGCGCGTCGGCCGGGGGACCGTGATCGGCGCGAACACGGTAATCGGGCCCGGCGTCGTCCTTGGGCGAGACGCCCGCATCGGCGCCAATGTCTCCATCGCCTTCGCCCTGATCGGCGACCGGGTGCGTGTCGCCTCCGGCGCGGTCATCGGCGAAGCGGGCTTCGGCGCGGCGGGATCCGCGAAGGGTCCGGTGGACATTCCCCAGCTGGGTCGGGTGATCGTTCAGGACGATGTGTCCATCGGCGCCGGGACGTGCATCGATCGCGGCGCCTACGACGACACCGTGATCGGGGAGGGGACCAAGATCGATAATCTGGTCCATATCGCGCACAATGTGGTGCTCGGCCGGTTCTGCCTGCTCGCCGCCCATGTGGGGATTTCCGGGTCCGTGACGGTGGGAGACGGTGTCATGTTCGGCGGCAAGGCCGGGGTCGGCGATCACCAGACCATCGGCGCCGGCGCCAGGATCGCGGGGGCGGCGGCGGTGCTGTCGGACGTGCCGCCGGGCGAAACCTGGTCGGGTTATCCCGCGAGACCGCTGCGCCGGTTCTTGCGCGAAACGGTCTGGCTGGCCAAACAGGCGGCTTCGCGAAGCAAGGGAACGCGTGATGAGTGAGTCCGAGGGCGTATCGATCGACTATGCCGAGGTTCTACGGCGCATTCCGCACCGCTACCCGTTTCTGCTGGTGGACCGGGCCGAGGATTACCGGGCCAACGAATCCATCGTCGGCATCAAGAACGTCACCGCCAACGAGCCGTTCTTCCAAGGGCATTTTCCGAACAATCCGGTGATGCCGGGCGTGCTGCTGGTCGAGGCCATGGGCCAGTCCGGGGCGCTGCTGATGTCCAAGACCCTGGACGCCGATGTGTCGGACAGGACCATCATGTTCATGGCCGTGGACGGGGCGCGGTTCCGCCGCCCGGTGCGGCCCGGCGATGTGCTGCGGCTGAACGTTCACGTGACCAAGCATCGCGGCGACCTGTTCAAGTTCCGGGGCGAGGCCTACGTGGACGGCAAGATGGCGGCGGAATGCGAGTTCGCGGCCATGGTTGTGGACAATCCGAAACCCGAGGGCGCCGGAGCATGAGCATCCACCCCACCGCGACGATCGACGCCTCGGCGACCCTGGCCGACGATGTGGTGATCGGTCCGTGGTGCGTGGTGGGCCCCGGCGTGGCCCTGGGCGAAGGGGTTGAACTGCGCGGCCACGCGGTGGTCGAGCGCGACACCATCGTCGGCCCGCGCACGGTGATCCATCCCTTCGCCGTGGTGGGGGGCGATCCCCAGCACATGGGCTACAAGGGCGAGACCGTGCGTCTGGAGATCGGCGCAGACAATGTCATCCGCGAGCATGCGACCCTGAACCGGGGCACGCCCCAGGGACATGGCGTGACGCGCATCGGATCGAACAATCTGCTGATGACCGGCGCCCACGTGGGCCACGACTGCGTGGTCGGCGACCATGTGGTCATGGCCAACAGTGCGACCCTCGGCGGTCATGCGGTGGTGGGCGACAAGGTGTTTCTGGGCGGGCTGTGCGCCGTGCACCAGAACGGCCGCGTGGGCGAGGGCGCCATGGTGGGCGGCCTGTCGGCGGTGACCCGGGATGTGATCCCGTTCGGCTCGGTGTGGGGCAACCACGCGCGGCTGCACGGCCTGAACCTGGTGGGGCTCAAGCGGCGCGGATACGGCAAGGCGGACCTGCGACGGCTGCTGGCGGCCTATCGCGAGATGTTCGAGGGCGAGGGTGCGTTCGCGGATCGGCTGGACCGGGCCGAGGGCGACTATGCGGACCTTCCGGAGATCATGCGGATCATCGCCTTCATCCGCGAGGACTCCAGGCGGCCGCTGTGCCTGCCCGAGCGATGAGCCGGCTGGGAATCGTGGCCGGGGGCGGTGACCTGCCTCAAGCCGTGGCGCGGCGTTGCGAGGCCGAAGGTCGTTCCTTTTTCGTTGTTCGAATCAAGGGCTTCGCTGACGAGGCTCTCGCCCGGTATGAGGGCGAGGAATCGCGCCTGGGCGAGTTCGGACGGACCATCAAGCTGCTGAAGACTGCAGGCTGCGACGCGGTCTGTTTCGCCGGCGTCGTCCAGCGCCCTGACTTTCGCGACATGAAGCCGGACCTGAAGGGCGCGACGGTGCTGCCCGGGCTGATCAAGGCGGCGACCAAGGGGGACGACGCCCTGTTGCGCCATGTGCTGGGCGTGTTCGAGGCCGAAGGCTTCGCCATTGAAGGCGCCGATCAGGTGCTGGGGGGCGAGACCGTGTCCGTCGGGGCGCTGGGACGGCATGCGCCGGACGCGGCGGCGCTGGCGGATCTGAGGAAGGCGCTGGAGGTGGCGCGGGCGTCGGGCGAGCTGGACATCGGCCAGGGCGCCGTCGTCTGCGACGGTCTGGTGCTGGCCGTCGAGGCCCAGGAGGGCACCGACGCCATGCTGGCCCGGGTGGCGGGCATGCCCGCCACGCTGCGGGGGCGGCCGGATGCGCGGCGCGGGGCCCTGGCCAAGGCGCCCAAGCCCATCCAGGACGAGCGGGTGGACATGCCGGTGATCGGGGTGCGCACCCTTGAGGGCGCGGCGGCGGCGGGGCTGGCCGGGGTCGCGGGCATGGCGGGCAAGCTGATCCTCATCGACCGGCCAGCGATCATCGCGGCCGCCGACCGGCTGGGGCTGTTCGTGTGGGGCGAGGATCACCGATGACCCGACCGCTGAAGATCATGCTGGTGGCCGCCGAGGCGTCCGGCGACGCCCTGGGCGCCGGTCTGGCCCGGGCGCTGAAGGCGCGTCTCGGTGACGCGGTGGCGTTCGTCGGCGTCGGCGGGCCGCACATGGCGGCGGAGGGGGTGGAGAGCCCCTTCGACATCAGCGAGCTGTCGGTGCTCGGCTTCATCGAGGGCATTCGCGCCTACAGCCGGGTCAAGCGGCGGGTGGCCGAGACGGCGGCCCTGGCGGCGCGTGAGCAGCCCGACGCCGTGGTGCTGATCGACAGCTGGGGCTTCACCATCCGGGTGGCGCAGGCGATCCGGACGGCGTCGCCGAAGACGCCCCTGATCAAATATGTGGGGCCGCAGGTGTGGGCCTCGCGACCCGGGCGCGCGAAGGTGCTGGCCGGGACGGTGGATCATCTGCTGGCGCTGTACGGGTTCGATGCGCCGTGGTTCGAGCGGGAGGGACTGGCGACCACCGTGGTGGGGTCAGCGGCCCTCCACGTGGACATGGCGGCGGCGGACGGGGCGGCGTTCCGGGCGCGGCGCGGCATGGCGCCGGATGCGCCGCTGCTGCTGGTCCTGCCGGGCAGCCGGCCCGGCGAGATCGCGCGCATGACGCCGGTCTATGAGGAAACGGTGAAGCGGCTGAAGGCCGAGGTCTCCGGGCTGGAGGTCGCCGTCGTCGCGGCAGGCACCGTGGCTGCGGACGTGACGGCGCGGGTGGCGGCCTGGCCGTTCCGCGCGCATCTGGTGGAAGAGGCGGAGAAACATGACGCCATGACTGCCGCCGATGCGGCCCTGGCCACCAGCGGCACAGTGTCCACCGAGCTGGCCCTGGCGGGGGCGCCGATGGTGATCGCCTATCGCATGGACGGCCTCAGCTGGGCCCTGATCAAGCGCATCGCCACGACGAAATACGTCACCCTGTTCAATGTGGCGGCGGACGCGGCGATCGCGCCGGAGTTTCTTCAGGGCGACGCCACGCCCGACAAACTGGCCGCCGCCGTGGGGCGGCTGCTGACCGACCGCGAGGCCGCCGCCGATCAGGCGCGGCGCCAGACCGAGGCGCTGGACCTGATGGGCCGGGGCGGGCCGGACCCGTCACAGCTGGCGGCGGACGCGGTGCTGCGGGTGATCGTGGAGAAGGCGGGGTAGAGATTCCCTCTCCCTGTGGGAGAGGGCTGTGCGCATGGATGCCAAAGCATCCATTCTTCGCGCACAGGGTGAGGGTTCGATGGTTCCCCGTTGGAAACACCGGGCCCTCATCCCCCGCGCAAGGACCTTCGCGCTGCGCGCTCCGGTGCGCGGGTTCCCCCTTCTCCCAATGGGAGAAGGGGCTTTTCCCAGTTCAGCCGCGCTGGTCGATGGTGATGTAGTCGCGCTCGGTGGGGCCCGTGTAGAGCTGGCGGGGGCGGCCGATCTTCTGCGACGGGTCCTCCATCATCTCCTGCCACTGGGCGATCCAGCCGACGGTGCGGGCCAGGGCGAACAGGACGGTGAACATGGTGGTGGGGAAGCCCATGGCCGACAGGGTGATGCCGGAATAGAAGTCCACGTTCGGGAACAGCTTGCGCTCGGCGAAGTAGTCGTCCTTCAGGGCGACGGCCTCCAGTTCCTTCGCGACCTGGAACAGCGGGTCGTTCTCGCGGCCGGTGGCGGCCAGCACTTCGTAGGCCGACTGCTGCATGACCTTC
>NZ_JBKBPF010000017.1:0-27284 GCF_046293315.1 Brevundimonas sp. | reverse complement strand
CCACAGGTCCCGCAACTGGATGGCCGCGCCGGGGGCGAACTTCAGTTGGGCCGCCGTCAGAGTGATGTCCGTCCCGGCCAGGCCTCGGTTGAACAGGGCCACGGCCTTGTCGCCGGTCGACAGCGTCTTGATGATGATCTGCACGTCGTCCGAGGCATAGGCGATGACGCCCTGATGGCCGCCGGGGTCCTGGTTCAGCCGCACGAGGTCGGCGTTGCCCCAGATGTCCATCAGGCTCTGCGGCGCCTGGCGCAGGTCGTAGCCGATCAGCAGGGGCGCATTGATTATGGCCCACAGGGTGAAGTGCGACCGGGCTTCGGTCAGGTGGTCCTGATCGAAGTCGCCGTGGCCGACGAAGAGCATGTCCGGATCGTTCCAGGCGCCCGGCCCGGCGTAGAGGGCGCGGGTCGAGGCGCTGTCGAAATTGTGCAGCATCCGCGACCAGGTCGGGGTGATGTCGCCGCTGGTGCGCCACAGATGGCCGACGTCCTTGCCCCAGGACCGGACATCGGCCGAGCCCCAGTTGCAGATGGCCAGAATATAGTCTCCATCCGGATTGTGCCGGGCCAGGGCCTCGGCGACCTGTCCATACAGGGCCTGAACGGCGGGCACGTCGGTGCGGTTGATCGAGGCCTGGTCGATCAGGGGCGGCACGGGCGTATAGGCGTGCTCGGCGACCAGCGGGTTCTCGGGCCCGTAGACATTGATGCCGCACGCATCGACCTTGATGTAGTCGAATCCCCATTCGGCGAAATAGAGGCTGATGTCCTGATCCACGTGGCCGTGGAGGCCGACTTCACGCTCGGCGGTGGAGCCTTCCGGGAGGTTCGGTGAATGCAGGTCATAGGCCTGGGAGCAGGCGTTCCGCCCGATGTCGGTGTAGATGCCCGCCTTCAGACCCATCCCGTGCAAGGCGTCGGTGAAAGGCCGGAAACTGGAGTCCTCACCCTCGATCCGCGCCGACGGAAAGATGGATGTGCGAATCTCCAGTCGACCGTCCGGCTGCCGGCGCCTCAGCCACCAGCCGTCGTCGATGTTGACGTAGGTATAGCCCAGTTCGGACAGGCCGCTGTCGACCAGGGCCTGGGCCGCGCCGAGCACCCTGGCCTCGTCGACCTCGGTGCGGAAGGCGTTCCAGGAGTTCCACCCCATGGGCGGGGTGCGGGCGTGGGACCGCTCGGGGATCGACCAGGCGCCCGTGGCGGCCAGGGGATCGGCCAGAGGACCGGTCTGGGCGACGGCCGGCCAGGCGAGGCCCAGTAGGCCCCAGGCCGCGACGGATATCAGGCGGGCGCGGACGGTCATGGAGTCTCCGATCAGCGGTCGGAACGAGAGAAGAAGACACGCCGCGCATTGGCGAAATAGATCTTGTCGATCACCGACCGGGGCAGGGCAAGCCCCCTCACATCAGCGTCGATGTCCTCCACACGCCGGGTGGCCCCGGTGGCCAGATAGGTCCAGTCCGCTGTCCAGACCTCGTGGGCCGACTGTCGGAAGCCCTGCGCGTCGTCCCCCGGATTGAGGGTCAGGTCGGTGCCGTAGAGAATGCGGTCCTGGTACGTGATGAAGAAGTCCCGCACCTTCCGGTGGTCCCGCACGGACTGGTGCTGGATCTGGGCCATGCGGGCCGCCAGTTCGATCACGGCGTTCGGATGCGCGTCGAGAAACGCGGCCGCCTCATCGACGCTCCACTCCAGGCTGGCCATGTGGGCGCCGACGAACTGCAGATTCGGGTTGCGCGCCACCATGGCGTCGCGCCGGGCCATCAGCTCCTCATAGCCGGGCATCTCGGGGTGAAGATGCATGTGGTACTCGGGGTGAGCCGAGAAATAGAGCCGGTCGTTCCGCGTCGTCATCTCCTCGATCGGGAGCCAGCAGTTATAGGGTTCGCCCTGGTGCCCGATCAGCGGCACGTCCGTTGCGGCGAGATGGCGAAAGACCGGGTCGAAGGCGGCGTCGTCGATAAAGATCAGACGGTCGTCATCGTCCCGCTCGACCATGCCGATATTCTTCCACACCTTCACGCCCACGGCGCCCCGACGGACTTCCGCGTCGATCGCAGCCCGGGTGCGGTCCGCCCAGCCGGCCTGGCCGAACCCCTGCATGGAGAAGGTGGTGGCGTAGTGGAAGCGCTCGGGCTCCGCCTCGGCGTAGTGGTGCGCGACCTCGGCCTGATCGCTGATCGAGGGGAAGGCGGGGTAGTCGACGTTGATCGACAGGATCTCGAAATTGTCGGCCGCCGCCTGGTCCAGGAAGGCGTCGTCGGCGACGTTGACGTGAACGTGGGCGTCGATCTTGCGCACCGTGGCGAAGTCCGAGGCGGCGTAGGGTTCCCCCTCAAGGGTGGTGCAGGCGGACAGCGTCACGCACGCCACGAGCGGCACGGCCATGGCGCAGGACCAGCGGGCATTGAGCTTCATCACGACCTCCATTCCAGTCGGCAGCGCTCGACGTCGAAACGAACGCGAATGTTTCGTTGTGCGTCTTTTTGTTTGCCTTCGGAAACCGGCCTATGCAAGATTATTTCCAGGCTGATCGTCAAAAGAGGGTGCGACGACGATGATGAAACCCCTTCTTCACCGCCGTGGTTTGCTCGCCCTGTCAGGAGGAACCATCCTGGCCGCCGGGGCGATCGGCCCGGGCCGCGCCTGGGCCGGGCCAGTGGTGGCGCGCGCGGGGGATCAGGCCCTGACGGTCGAGTTCGACTCGGCCCTGAACAGTCGGCTGATCTCCAACCTGACCGGACGGGCGTCCGCGCTGAGCGACTTCGCCGCTTCGGAAACGGTGACGCTTGACGACGACCGGATCATCGACAGCTTCCCGTTCGTCGACCAGAGCCGGACCGCTGTCCGCGATGTCCACGGCGAGGGCGTGCGGCACACGGTGCGCGGCGTTTCCGCCGAAGGTCTGGAAAAGAGCGTCAGCCTGACCTTCTACGACCGCTACCCGGGCTTTCCCCTGGTGAAGGTCGTTTGGCGACACACGCGCGGCGACGCCCTCGCGATCAAGAGCTACCGTGCCGGGGCGCATATTCTGAAGTCCTCCGGGGGGGGCTTCTGGTCCTGGTCCGGCTCGACCCATGCCGATCGTCGCGACTGGGTTCAGCCGGTGGGCGATGGCTTCGAGCAGGCCAATTTCATGGGCATGAACGCCTCCGACTATGGGTCGGGCACGCCCGTGGCCGACGTCTGGCGGCCGGACGCGGGTATCGCCGTCGGCCACATCGAGCTGACGCCCAAGCTGATCTCGTTGCCGATCGTCGCCTCGCCTGCCGGCGCCTCCGTGGCCCTTGAGGAGGCCCGGGCCGTAACGTTGAACCCGGGCGATGAAATGAGCTCGCTCGACGCCTTCGTAGCCGTGCATCGACGCGACTATTACGCAACGCTCGACACCTACCGCCGGGTGATGGCGGATCGGGGCCTTGCGGCGCCGACCGCGCCGGATGGAGCCTATGAGGCCATCTGGTGCGCTTGGGGCTACGACCGCGATTTCACGGTCGCCGAGATCGAGGGCACCTACGCCAAGGTCAGGGATCTGGGCTTCAAATGGGCGGTGCTGGACGACGGCTGGCAGACCAACGAGGGCGACTGGGACCTGAATCCCCGCAAGTTCCGCAGCGATGCGGACATGATTGCCTTTGCCCGCAACATCCGCGCGGCGGGCCTGAAGCCCAGGCTGTGGCTGGCGCCCCTTGCCGTCGATCCGGGGTCGGACCTGCTGCACGACCATACCGACATGCTGCTGCTGGACGAGAACGGGGCGGTGCAGGACGTGACCTGGTGGAACGCCTTCTACCTGTGCCCGGCCTACCAGCCGACCCGCGACTACACCCAGGCGCTGATCCGCAGGATCATCGGCGAATGGGGTTACGAGGGCCTCAAGCTGGACGGCCAGCACATGAACGGCGTGGCCCCCTGTCACAACCCGGCCCACAACCATGCGCGCCCGGAGGAGTCGGTCGAACAGCTCCAGGACTTCTGGAAGATGGTCTACGATACGGCCCGGGACGCCAATCCCGAGGCCGTGGTGGAGTTCTGTCCGTGTGGGACGTCCTACGCCTTCCACAATCTGCCCTACACAAACCAGGTTCCGGCGTCGGATCCGCTCTCGTCCTGGCAGGTGCGTCTGAAGGGCAAGTCGCTCAAGGCCTTGATGGGGCGCGACGCCGCCTATGCCGGGGACCATGTCGAGCTGAGCGACGGCGGCGACGATTTCGCCTCGTCCGTCGGCATCGGCGCGGTCATCTCGACCAAATTCACCTGGCCGAACGAGGGACGGGGGCCGGACGCCAATTTCCGCCTTACGGCTGAACGCGAGGCCGTGTGGCGCAAATGGGCGGACCTCTACAATGCGAAGATGCTGCCCAGGGGCCGGTACCTTGGAGAACTGTACGATATCGGCTTCGACAAGCCGGAAGCCCATGCGATCGAGAAGGACGGCCGGCTCTATTACGCCTTCTATGCTGAGGCGTGGGACGGGCAGGTCGAACTGCGCGGGCTCGGCGAGGGCGGCTATCGCCTGACCGACTATTTCAACGGGGCCGACCTGGGGACGGCAACGGCGGACGCCGCGCGCATTCCCGCCCGGTTCGAGCGGTTCCTGTTGCTTGAGGCCACTCCCATCGAAGGCGGACGCGCGTGACCGACGTTCCCGCGACCCCCGCCGTGACGTCCCGCCGCTGGCTGCTGTTCGCCTTCCTGACCGTCGGCCTGTGGGGGGTCTGGGGGGCGTTCGCGGGCATTTCCGCCCAGCGCGGCTTCCCCGAAACCCTGGTCTACTGCGTCTGGGCCCTCACCATGGTTCTGCCGGCGGTCCTGGTCATGCACCGGGCAAAGTGGAGGCTGGATCGCGATCCCAGATCGATCCTCTACGGCCTTCTGATCGGTCTGACCGGCGCAGGCGGGCAGATGATCCTGTTCTACGCGGTGACGACGGGACCGGCCTATCTGATCTTCCCGATCATTTCCCTGTCGCCGCTGATCACCATCCTGTTGTCGCTACTGCTCCTCAAGGAGCGCACCTCGCGTCTGGGGGCCCTGGGCGTCGTGCTGGCCCTGGTCGCCCTGCCTCTGTTCGACTTCTCGCCCCAGGGCTTTTCATTCTCGCAGGGGTCGACCTGGTTCCCGCTGGCGCTGATCATCATGCTCTGCTGGGGCGTGCAGGCCTATTTCATGAAGCTGGCCAACCACCGGATGAGCGCCGAGAGCATCTTCTTCTACATGATGCTGACCGGCCTGCTGCTGACGCCGGTCGCGGTTGCGATGACCGACTTCTCGGAACCGATCAACTGGGGCTGGGACGGGCCGTGGCTGGCGGGCGTCATCCAGATGCTCAACGCGGTGGGCGCCCTGTGCCTCGTCTACGCCTTCCGATACGGCAAGGCGATCGTGGTGGCGCCGCTCACCAACGCCGGCGGCCCGCTGGTCACCGCCGCCATTTCCCTGCTGCTCGTCGGCGTCCTGCCGGGGGAGCTCAAGATGGTGGGTCTGGGGCTTGCCGTCATCGCGGCGGCCCTCCTGGCCTCGGCCCCCTAGGCGCATCGAGAATACGCAACGAAACCTCAGTTGAAGTTTCGGTTTCATTGTTTTGGTTGCGGTTTGCCTCGATTTCATTAGAGTCCGCGTGTCATCAAAGGGATCTCTTATGAAGGCGATGCTTGACCTCGTAGCCCGGCACAAGTCCGGGCAGGCCTGCGGCATCTATTCCGTCTGTTCAGCGCACCCGCTGGTCATCGAGGCGGCGTGCGTTCACGCCCTCAGGACCGGGGTCGATGTGCTTCTGATCGAGGCCACCTGCAATCAGGTCAACCAGGACGGCGGCTATACGGGCATGACCCCGGACGGGTTTCGCGACTTCGTTCACGCTATCGCCCGCGGCACCGGCCTGCCCGTCGATCGCGTGCTTCTGGGCGGCGACCACCTGGGTCCCAATCCGTGGACCAGCCTTCCCGCCGAAGAGGCGATGGTCAGGGCGGAGGTGCTGATCGAGCAGTATGTGGCCGCGGGCTTCCGCAAGATCCATGCGGACTGCTCCATGTCGTGCGTCGACGATCCGACCCCGCTGCCCGAGGACGTCATCGCGCGCCGCGCCGCGCGCCTGATCAAGGTCGCCGAGGCGACGCAGCGGCGGGTCGGCGGCGAACCCTGCGTCTATGTCATCGGCACCGAGGTCCCCGTGCCGGGCGGCGCCGCGGAGGACCTTCCCGAACTGGAAGCGACCACCCCCGAGGCGGCCATCGCCACCCTGGACGCCCACAGCGCCGTCTTCGCCGAAGAGGGTCTGTCGGACGCCTGGCCGCGCGTCATCGCCGTCGTCGTGCAGCCCGGGGTCGAGTTCGATCACCACAAGGTCATCGATTACGATCGTGCAAAGGCGGTCCGCCTGCGCAGCGCGCTGGATGACCAGCCGCACCTTGTCTTCGAGGCGCACTCGACCGACTACCAGACTCCCGGGGCGTTGAAGGCGCTGGTCGAGGACCATTTCGCGATCCTCAAGGTCGGGCCGGGGGTCACCTTCGCCCTGCGCGAGGCCCTGTGGGCCCTGGACGCCATCGAGCGCGAGTGGATCGGCGAGGACCAGGCGTCGGGCTTCCGCAACACCGCCATCGAGCGGATGGCGGCCGAGCCGCGCCACTGGGCCAGATACTACCAGTCCATCGGCGCGGATCTGCGGTTCGACCTGCAATACAGTCTGTCGGACCGGATCCGTTATTACTGGCCGGACCCGGCCATTTCCGCTGCGCAGGACCGGATGTTCGCCAACCTCGCCGACAACCCGCCGCCCATGGCGCTGATCAGCCAGTATCTGCCGGCCGCCAACGCCGCCCTGCGTGACGCCGGCCTGCCCACAGATCCGACCAACCTTGTGATCGCCCATATCGGCGCCGCCCTGGAGCCTTATCGGACCGCCTGCGCCCCGGAGCCGGAGCTTGCTCATGTCTGACCTGATCCAACTGGGACTCCCGGAGTCCGAACTGGAACGGTTGGGAGGTCTCTGGACCGCCCGCGAAATCTCGCAACAGCCGGCCATGCTGCGCGAGACCCAGAAGCTGCTGATGGCGCGCCACCTCGAGATCGATGGATTCCTCGACCCGCTTCTGGCGGAGCCCGGGCTTCGGATCATATTGACGGGGGCGGGCACGTCCGCCTTCGCAGGCGAATGTCTGGCGCCCCTGCTGTCAGCGCGCCTTGGCCGGCGGGTCGAGGCCATCGCCACCACGGACCTGGTCTGCGCCCCCCATCTCTATCTCGAGCCCGAAACGCCGACCCTGCTCGTCTCGTTCGGCCGCTCGGGCAACAGTCCTGAAAGCGTTGCGGCGATCGAGCTGGCGGACCGGTTGATCAAACACCTGCACCACCTGATCATCACCTGTAACGCGGAAGGCGCGCTGGCGGCCTACGGCAAGGCGCCGAGGGGCCTGACTGTCCAGTTGCCCGAAGCGACCCATGATCGCAGCTTTGCGATGACGTCCAGCTTCTCGTGCATGACCTACGCCGCTCTGGCTGTGTTCACCGGCGTGGCGGTCATGGACGAGCGGGTCGAATCCATCGCACGCGCCACCCAGGGCGTTATTGCGGACTATACCCCGGTCATGCAGGCGGCGGCGGGAGAGGACTATCAGCGGGTCGTCTATCTTGGCAGCCACATCTTCAAGGGTCTGGCTCGGGAATCAGGATTGAAGCTTCTTGAACTGACCAACGGCGCCCTGGTGACCATGTTCGATTCGCCGCTGGGGTTCCGGCACGGGCCCAAGACCATCGTCAATGACCGAACCCTGATCTTCGTCTTCTTCTCGAACGACGCCTATACGAGGAGCTACGACATGGACCTCCTTGAGGAACTGCGTCGCGACAACGACGCCGGCCGGGTCATCGCCATCACCGCGCAAGACGGCGTGGGTCTGCAGGCGCGGGACGAAATCAGTGTGAAGGGTCTGGCGACGTCGGACGACGCGGAATTGCTGTTCCCCTATATCGTCGCGCCCCAGATTCTGGCCTTCTTCGAGTCGCTCCGGCTCGGTCTGAAGCCGGACCAGCCCAACACCTCCGGCACGGTCAACCGCGTCGTTCAGGGCGTGCGGATCCACGAGCTGGGCTGAGAACAGGGGGCGGGACAAGAGGCGTGAAGCGATCGGACGGATACTTTCTGGGCGTCGACGGCGGCGGCACGAAGACCGCCTTCGTGCTCATCGACCGCGCGGGTCGGGAAGTCGCCCGCCATGAGGGCGGCTCCAGCTATCACGTCGAGATCGGAGTCGAGGCGCTCCACGTCGTCCTCAACCAGGGGGTCCAGTCGGTTCTGAAACAGGCGGGCGCATCCCCGGCCGATGTCCTCTTCGCCTTCTTCGGCCTGCCCGCCCACGGGGAAGATTCGAAGATCCAGCCCATGCTGGACGTCATTCCGGAAGCCTTGCTGGGCCACCGCCGCTACGCCTGCGGCAATGACATGATCTGCGGATGGGCCGGCTCCCTGGCGGGAGAGGACGGTATCAACATCGTCGCCGGCACAGGCTCCATCGGTTACGGCGAGCATCAGGGCCTGTCGGCGCGCGGCGGCGGCTGGGGCGAGATTTTCTCCGATGAGGGCTCGGCCTACTGGATCGCCGTCCAGGGCCTCAGGGCCTTCTCACGAATGTCGGACGGTCGCCTGCCGCGAGGACCTCTGCACGATCTGATGGTGCGGGAATTTGCACTGGCGACAGACCTCGACCTTTGCGCCCACATCTATTCCCGGAGGACGCCCCAGCGGGATCGGATCGCGGGCGTGTCGCGACTGATTGCGCGGGCTGCGGCGAACGGCGACGAGGCCGCAAGGCGGATTTTCACGGAGGCTGGCCACGAGCTGGCGGAGATCGTGGACTCCATCCGGCGACGGCTGGCGTATCAGCCGGGCGAACGCGTGACCCTGTCGTATTCGGGAGGGGTGTTTCAAAGCGGCGATCTGATCCTCAAGCCATTCACCCAGCGCCTTTCGGCCTGTTCGGCGGACTATCACCTCATTTCGCCCCGCTACAGCCCGGGGATCGGGGCGGCCATCTATGCGGCCCGTCTGGCGGGAGCGCCGCTCCTCATGACCGTCCAAGCGTAGTCGCTGACCTTCGTGACCGCCCGGGAGGCAGTAGAAGGTGCTGATTACGAGAGTTTTTTTCACCTCCGCGCGTCTTCGCCGCCTTGCCGTGTCCGCCGCGCGGCGGATCGCGGCTGGCGGCTTTCGAAGGCGTTTCGACGTTTTCAACAGAACCATATCAGCGGGATAATGGTTTCGTTACGTATCTATTTGACAGTTTCGCGAAACCGTAGTTCCCTTTTGTAGCGTTTTCTTGGCTGTGAACCGAAGCCTCGGACTGGGCCAAGTGGCGTTCGTCGATCATGCGAGCAAAGGGGATCGCAATGTCACGTCGTCTCTCACTTCGAACGACCGCTCTGGCGGGCGTCGGTTTCGCAGCCTTGTTGTCCGCCGGCGCGGCGCACGCCCAGTCAGCCGCTCCTGACGAGGTCGAAACAACGGCTGACCAGGCCCACCTGGTTGACGAGATCGTCGTCGTAGGAACCCGGGCCAGCATCGCCCGCGCGGTGGGGCTGAAGCGCGAATCCGGCACGGTGCAGGACTCCATTAGCGCCCTCGAACTCGGCATGTTCCCTGACGACAACGTCGCCGACTCCCTGAGCCACATCACGGGCGTATCGATTTCGCGCACCGCGGGCGGCGAGGGGCAAAGCGTCAGCGTTCGCGGCCTTGGGCCTGAGTACACGCTCTCGACCTTCAACGGCCGCATCCTGGCCACCGACGGCGCCGGGCGCGATTTTGCCTATGACGTGCTGCCTTCCGACGTGATCAGCGGCGCTGACGTCATCAAGGGCGCGGAAGCGGCGAACACCGAAGGCGCCATCGGCGGCCTGATCAACCTGCGCTCGGCCAGCCCGTTCGATTCCCCCGGCCAGCGGGGCATCATCCGCCTCGAGGGCGATCACAACCGGATGTCCGAGCTGGACGGCCGCAAGCTGTCGGCGGTCTACAGCAACACCTTCCTCGACGGCACGCTCGGCCTTCTGGTCGGCGTCGTGGTCGAGGAGCGCGACGATCGCACCGACGTCGCCGGCAATGACGGCGGCTGGTCGCGCAATGCCGACCCGACCGACGAGAGCTGGCTCTGGGGCAACACCTGGGGCGGGGCGATCGATCCGAACGGAAACGGCGTGCTGGATCCGGAGGAGTACGGCCTCATCGGTCCGGGCCAGTTCCGGGTCGGCTCGATCCTCGAGGAAAAGAGGCGCAACGCCTATACAGCGACTCTGGAATGGCGTCCGAACGACCGCTTCCGCCTGGTCGTCGACGGCCTGTCGACCGAGCTCGACTCGCCGCAGGTCGGCTACCAGCAGTCCTTCTATACGCTCTATGCGCCCGGCCGCTGGTCGAACATGGTGATCGAGGACGGCATCGTCACCAGCTTCGACATGGAGAATCCCGACCCGGAGCTGCGCCTCAATCCGGAACTGCTGAACCAGACCTCCTACCGGGTCGTCGAGACCGAGCTTTACGGCGTGAACGCCCAGTGGGACGTCACGGACAGCCTGACCCTGACCGGCGATGTGTATCGCTCAACGTCCAGCCGGAATTCGGGCGGTCAGGACAGCTACGTCGTTCTGCGGATGAACCAGGCCAATACGGCCCACGTCGAGTTGAACGGCGCCTATGTGCCGGACGTCACGGTCAGTTTCGATGACGGGCGCGATCTGTCCAGCGGGCTGGCCAGCGGCGCGTTCACCGAGTCCGATTTCAACACCCACTATTTCTCCCTTGCCGGCGACAACATCGAGGACGAGATCACCGGCGCCGCCTTCACCGGTCGCTGGACCGCTCACAGAGGGTGGCTCGACAATGTGCAGTTCGGCGTCAACTACACGGATCGCCGGAAGTCGCGGGATCTTATCAACAACTCCCTGACAGGCGGCGCCGACTATTATTCCGGCCAGTACGCGATCAACGTCGGGGCCCTCGGCGGCAACGTCATTTCGAACAGCTTCAATCTGCCCAACTTCATGAGCGAGGTGAACGCGAACTTCCCGCGCACCTTCCTCGCTTTCGACATCGCCAGCTACCAGGCGGCCCTGGCGGCCTATGACGGCAATCCCCGCCCCGGCGGCGGCGTCTACAGCTACGCTGCCGCCGCGCCCGTCTGGAACCCCCTTCAGAGCTATCGGGTCAGCGAGGAATCCTGGGCCGGCTTTGTTCAGGCCAACCTGTCCGGCGAACGCTGGAGCGGCAACATCGGCGTGCGCGTGGTCCAGACGGACACCAGCGCCCAGGCGTGGGACGCCCAGATCCTCGAGATCATCGAGAACGGCGCCTTTAACTATACGGCGGTCTATGACGATCCTAGCGAGATCACCCAGGACAACGACTACACCTATGTTCTGCCGTCCATAAACCTGAACTACCGCATCACGGACGAGCTGCGTCTGCGCCTCGGCGCCGCCAAGACCATGGCCCGTCCCTCGGTCGAGACCCTGGCGCCGACGAACACCACCGAAAGCGTATCCTGGGGCGAGTTCACCCAGATCTACGGGGGCAACGCGGCCCTGAAGCCCTATTCGGCCGTGCAGTATGATGCGTCGCTGGAATACTATTTCCGCCCGAATTCGATCTTCAACATCGCGGTGTTCAAGAAGGACATCGAGGATCAGATCACCACCAGCTGGGAGCCCGGCCAGGACATCGGCGTGCCGGGCTATCTGTTCAACGTCCAGCGACCGATCAACGGCGACACGGCCGAGGTGCACGGCGTTGAGGTCGGTCTGCAGCACTTCATGGACAACGGCTTTGGCGTACGGGCGCAATACACCCGCAACTGGTCCAAGAGCTACGTAGGGGATCTGGAGCGTCCGTTGGAAGGCATCGCGCCGTCGGTCTATTCGCTCGGCCTCTTCTACGAGCGCGGACCGCTGTCCATGAGCGCGTCGGCAGACCACACGGATGGCTTCGTCACCGCAATCAACGTCCTGGGCGAAGGCTACAACGAGGAAGCTGACCCCATCACCTGGGTCACCGCCCACATCTCGTACAGGGTGACGGACAACATCGACATCTCGCTGGAAGGCCAGAACCTGCTGGACGAGGCCAACACCTACTCGATCAACGGCAACCCGCTGTTGCCGCAGGGCTACTACCGCTATGGCGCGTCGTACAAGTTGGGTATGAGCTTCCGGTTCTAGGGCATGGTTCGAGCTGAGACGTAAGGACACGTTTTCAGCTCGTCTCCGGATAAGCGCGCGCGATCGGGACGGGACTGACCAGGCCTTCGGCCTCGTTTCGGTCCCGTCCCGATCCGTTCAGGTCTGGCTCGTGTCCCGGCGAAGCTCTTGTGCTGCAATGCTGTTTTGAACCTGGCCTGGACGGCGTCGGCGCGTTGAACGCCACCATCGACGGCGCGGCATATCGCGAAACCCTGATTGGGCCGTGAGAAGGAACCTCCACCGCAGAGTACCTTCCCATCGGCCCTTCTCGGCAACGGCGGCGGAGGGCCCTGGCCTGGCCAGTTTACGCCCTTTGCCCGGGTGAACTAAAAATACTCTTATAATCAATTACTTGGGGTTGGCCGGCTTGGCTCAGAATCCTTCGGCCGCAGGTCACGCGGGCTGGCCCCCCGCGGCTGGCGCCCCGCCATGCCCGGCCGCGTCATTGAACTGTCTGGCCGGGCCGCTAGAAGAGCCCCGAACCGATAGAGAGAGCCTTCCCGATGGTGAAACGCCTGAGCGCCGCCTTTGCGGCCCTGTCCATTGCGGGCGCTGCGTCCGCGGCCTCGGCCCAGTCCGCCCAACCGGCGAATCGCGACGAGTCGACGCTGGTGGTCATGCTGGTGGTCGACCAGCTCAGCGCCAATCTGTTCAACCAGCACCGCGACCGCTTCACCGGCGGGTTCCGCACCCTGATCGATCAGGGCCGTGTCTACGCCAACGGCTACCACGCCCACGCAGCCACCGAGACCTGCCCCGGCCACGCCACCATCCTGACGGGCGTCCACCCGGGCACGGCCGGCATTTCGGGCAATGACTGGCACGACGCGCAGGCGGGCGAGAAGACCTATTGTCTGGCCTCCGGGACCGCGACCCTCGCCCATGTGCCCGAGGGGGGCGAGCCTACCGACAACGGCCCCGTGGGACCGGAACGCCTGGGCGTCTCGACCCTCGGCGAGTGGCTCAAGGCGACCAGCCCCGACAGCCGGGTCTATGCCGTTTCCGGCAAGGACCGGGGCGCCATCACCCTGGCGGGCCATCAGGGCGACGGCGCCTTCTGGCTGACCGAAGACTTCGGTTTCACCACCTTTGTGCGTCCCGGCGAGACCGCCGAACAGCGTCTGGCCCCCGTGGCCGCCTTCAACGCCGATCTGCGCCAGAGCCTCGGCGCCGGGGAATTGACCTGGGACTACACCTCCGAACAATGCCGTGCGCTTGAGGCCGACTGGACCATCAGCGGCCAGCCGTTCCGCTCGGCCCTGCCGCCCGCGCGGCTGGCCATGGACGTGTCGCCGATCCTGGACGAGATCACCCTGGACGGCGCCGTCATGCTGATCGACACGCAGCAGCTGGGTCAGCGCGGCGTCACCGACATTCTCGGCGTCAGCCTCTCGGCCACCGACCGCATCGGCCACACCTTCGGCAGTCAGGGTCCGGAGATGTGCGAACAGATGCTGCGTCTGGACGCGGCCCTGGGCCAGTTCCTCGATCGGCTGGAGCAACTGCCGGGCCGGGTGGTCGTGGCCCTGACCGCCGACCACGGCGGCGGCGACTTCCCCGAGCGGTGGGCCGCCCAGGGGTTCAGCGAGGCGCGCTGGAGCGGCTACGACCTGATGACCGGCGCGAACGCGGCCATGCGCGAACAGTTCGGGCTCGATCATGATCCGCTGCTGTTCAACAGCGGCTTCTATGTCGTCGACGCCGAAGGCCGCGGCATGTCCGAGCCCCTGCGCGGCGAGGTCGCCGCCGCCGCCGTCGACTGGATCGGCGAACAGCCCATGGTGGCCGGCGCTTTCACCCTGACCGACATTCTGGCCGAGCTCATGCCGCCTCGGGACCTCAGCCCCCAGGAGATGAGCCTGCGCCAGCGTCATCGCCTGAATGCGGTGGCGGGTCGATCAGCCGATGTTCTGGTGTTGCTGGATCCGGGCGTCATGCCGGGGCAGGGGCGTCCCAATTCCTATGTCTCGGGTCACGGCACGCCGTGGGACTATGATCGGCGCGTGCCGATCCTGTTCTGGACCCCGGGCGGCGAGGGCCAGGAGCGGGTGCTGCCGATCATGACCATCGACATCGCCCCGACCCTGGCCGCCGTCATGGGTGTCGACGCCGACGAGGGCGTGGAGGGCCGCTGCCTCGATCTGGGCTGGAGCGGGATGTCCGCCTGTCCCTCCGTCCACTGAGAAGCGGGCATAACTTCATGTTTCGTATGAGGGGCCTCGCCTTTCATGTGGCGGGATTCGACGGCACAAGGGGCGGACAAACCCTTTCACCGATGGAACCCGCATGAACAGAGCCAGGCGCGCGCGCATCGTCGCCACCCTCGGTCCCGCCAGTCGGGCGCCCGGAACCGTCAAGGCCCTGGCCCAGGCGGGGGTGGACGTGTTCCGCCTGAACTTCAGCCACGGCTCGCACGAGGACCACGCCGCCGCGCTCAAGGCCGTACGCGGCGCCGAGATGGCGTTGCAGCGTCCGCTGGGCGTGCTGGCCGACCTGCAGGGGCCCAAGCTGCGTCTGGGCCGCTTCCGGGACGTGGAGATCGACATCGCGCCCGGCCAGCGCCTGCGGCTGGATCTGGACGAGACCCCCGGCGACGAGAGCCGGGTGTGCATGCCGCACCCGGAAATCTTCAAGGCCCTGCGCGAGGATCACCTGCTGTTGCTGGATGACGGCCGCGTGCGCCTGAAGGTGGTCAAGCGGCACGACACCTGGGCCGATGTGGAGGTCCTCAGCGGATCGAAGCTGTCGGACCGCAAGGGCGTTGCTGTGCCCCAGGCCGTCATCCCCGTGTCCGCCCTGACCCCCAAGGACCGCATCGACCTGGCCTTCGCCCTGCGTATCGGTGTCGACTGGGTGGCGCTCTCGTTCGTCCAGAAGGCCGAGGACATGGCCGAGCTGAAGCGGCTGGTGAACGGCCAGGCCGCCTGTCTCGCCAAGATCGAGAAGCCCGCCGCCCTGACCGAGCTGAGCGCTATCCTCGACTATTCCGACGGCGTCATGGTGGCGCGCGGCGATCTGGGGGTCGAACTGGACCCCGAGGACGTGCCGGTGGCCCAGAAGCAGATCCTGCGCATGGCCCGCCAGCGCGGCGTGCCCGCCATCGTCGCCACCCAGATGCTGGAATCCATGACCAGCGCGCCCGCGCCCACTCGCGCCGAGGCGTCAGACGTGGCCAATGCCGTCTATGAGGGCGCCGACGCCCTGATGCTGTCGGCGGAGACCGCCTCGGGCGACTACCCGCTGGAGGCCGTCGGCATGATGAACCGCATCATCGAGCGGGTGGAGCGCGACCCCCTGTGGCCCGGCCTGATGGACGCCGAGCACGCGGGCATGGACGAACACGACGTGGACGCGCTGGTCGCCGCCGCCCGCAAGGCGGCCGAGGCCTCGTCCACCGCCTGCATGGTGGTGTTCACGACGCTGGGCGGCACCGCCCGCCGCATGGCGCGCGAGCGGCCGCTGCAGCCCGTTCTCGCCCTGACCCCCAACCCCGACACCGCCCGGCGCCTGGCGCTGGTCTGGGGGCTTGAGCCCCGTCTGGGCCGCCAGCCGGAGTCGCTGGAGCAGGTCACCGACGACGCGGTCCAGGCGGCCATGGAATACGGCCTCGCCGAGCCCGGCCAGCGCGTCCTCATCCTCGCCGGCACCCCCTTCGGCGCCCCCGGCGCCGCCAACCTCCTCCGCCTCGCCCATGCCCCGGCCAAGGCCAAGCGGAAGCGCTCCAGATAACCTTCTCCCGTTGGGAGAAGGGGGAACCCGCGCACGAAGGCGCTTTAGCGGCTTCGTTCTGGCGCGGGGGATGAGGGTTCAGTGTCAAACGGGTCGCGGCTGACTCCCTCACCCTCCACGCAAGACGCGGCCGACTTCGCATCCCGCTGCGTGGAGCCGGCCCTCTCCCGTCGGGAAAGGGTTTCGTTTTGAGCGAACGGGGCCCACACTACTCCTCTCTTTCCGGTGAGGCGGCATGATCAAATACATCGGCTCCAAGCGCGCCCTGCTGGCCGACATCGCGCGAACGGTGCGCGGTCTGCTGCCGGACGGCGGAGCGGTGTGCGACCTGTTCAGCGGCACCGCCCGCGTCGGCCATGCCCTCAAGGGCGAGGGCTTCACCGTCCACGCCAACGACCTGAACGCCTACGCCCACATGCTGGCCACCTGCTACGTCCAGGCCGACCGCGACCGCTGGGCCGACCAAGCCCAAAAGGTCATCGCCGAACTGTCGGCCATCAAGGGCGAACCCGGCTGGTTCACCCGGGCCTGCTGCGAGGACGCCCGCTTCTTCCATCCCCGCAACGGCGCCCGCATCGACGCCATGCGCGAGCGGATCGAGACCATGGGGCTGGAACCCGAACTCAAGGCCATCGCACTGGTCTCGCTGATGGAGGCCGCCGACCGCGTGGACTCCACCGCCGGCCTGCAGATGGCCTACATGAAGCAGTGGGCGCCCCGCGCCCTCAAGGACATCGAGCTGCGGCTGCCGGCGCTTCAGCCCGCCGTGTCCGGCCCCTGCCGCGCCACCCGCGCCGACGCGCTGGAGATGGCCGGGCAGGTCGAGGCCGATCTGGTCTATCTGGACCCGCCGTACAACCAGCACTCCTACCTGGCCAACTACCACGTCTGGGAAAGTCTGGTCCTCTGGGACAAGCCCGAGACCTACGGCATCGCCAACAAGCGCGTGGACGTGAAGACCCGCAAGAGCCCCTTCAACAGCCGACCGGGCATCCGCGAGGCCATGCGCACGGTGATCGAGCGGCTGGATGCGCCCAATCTGATCGTCTCGTTCAACGACGAGGGCTACCTGTCCCGCGACGATCTGGTCGCCATGCTGTCAGGCCGCGGACACGTCCAGGTCATCGAGATCGCCCGCCCGCGCTATGTGGGCGCGCGCATCGGCATCCATAATCCCAAAGGCGAAAAAGTGGGCGCCGTCGGGCGTCTGCGGAACGTCGAATATCTGTTCGTCGCCACCGCCCAGCCCGTGACCCTGGCGGCTGCCGCATGAGCCGGGAACGCCATCCGTCGATCGACGTTAGGCATCCCATGGATCAGCCGCTCTCCAGCCGCCCGACCGCCGCCCGCCTCAGCCATGCGGACGCCTTCGACACCCTGGCCGCCTGGCGCGCGCCGGAGCCGCGCCACACCCGTTTCGGCGTCGCCAACGACTGGGTCGATGCGCCCGTCGAGACCGCCGCGCCTGATCCCTCAACTATTGACTGGAGGTGGGGCGACCCTGTCTCGCCCAATGCGATCGCCATCGGCGGCGCGCTGATCTCCGCCCTCCTCGGCGCCCTGTTCGGAACCGCCCTCCAGCTCTGAATCTCTCCCTCTCCCAATGGGAGAGGGCTGCGCGCACGGATGCGTTCAGCATCCGTCCTTCGCGCGCAGGGTGAGGGTCGGTGCTTTCTTGCTGACAATCCCGCCCCTCATCCCCCACGCCAGAACCTCCCCCCGGAACAAGTCCGGGGTCCGGTACGCGGGTTCCCCCTTCTCCCAATGGGAGAAGGGTCTAAACCTCCAGCAAGGCCCGGATCGGGGCCCAGGTGCGGCGGTGTTCGGGGCAGGGGCCGTGCGCGCGCAGGGCCTCCTGATGAACCGGCGCATTGTAGCCCTTGTGGCTGGCGAAGCCGTACTGCGGATACAGCCCGTCCATCTCGACCATCACCCGGTCCCGCGCCGTCTTGGCCAGAATCGAGGCCGCCGCGATGGACAGGGACAGGCCGTCGCCGCCCACCACCGTCCTGACCGGGCAGGGCAGGGCGAAGGGGTGGTTGCCGTCCACCAGAGCCACCACCGGGCTCACCGACAACTGCTCGATAGCCCGGCACATGGCCAGCCCGGTGGCCTTGAGGATGTTCACGTCCTCGATCTCGCGCGCCGAGGCGAAGCCCACGCCCCAGGCCACCGCCCGCGCCTTGATCTCGATCTCAAGTCTTGCGCGAGCCTTGGCGGTCAGAACCTTGGAATCATTCAACCCTTCCGGCAGGTCGTCCGGGTTCAGGATCACCGCCGCCGCCGACACCGGTCCGGCCCACGGCCCGCGCCCGGCCTCGTCCACGCCGCACACCGGCGTGGCGCACAGGGCCTCCAGCGTCATGTTGGGCGAGAGCGTCATCAGCGGGCCATAGCCTTTACGGCCTCATGGCGAAAGCACCGGGTCTGGTGATCGTTGACCATCCCCACCGCCTGCATGAACGCATAGGTGATAACCGGACCACAGAACTTGAAGCCCCGCGCCTTCAGCGCCTTGGCCATGGCCTGCGACTGCGCTGTCTGGGTCGGCGCCTCGCGGAAATCGGTCCAGTCGCCCTGCACCGGCGCCCCGTCCACGAAGCTCCACAGCCAGGCCGAGAAGTCCTCACCGTTATCCCGCATATCCAGCCAGATGCGCGCCCCGCCGATGGCCGCGTCGATCTTGGCCCGCGAGCGGATGATGCCCGGATCGGCCAGCAGCCGCGCCCGGTCCTCCTCGCCGTAGCGGGCCACCTTTTCCGGGTCGAACCCGTCGAAGGCCGCTCGCAGGGTCTCGCGCTTTCTCAGGATGGTGATCCACGCCAGCCCGGCCTGGAACCCGTCCAGCACCAGCTTCTCCCACAGGGCGCGCGGATCATACTCCGGCACGCCCCATTCCTCGTCGTGATAGGCGACGTACAGCCGATCGCTGCCGCACCATCCGCACCGCCCTGACTTGTCCGATTCGCTCATGGAGGCAGGGTGCGGTGATCAGGCCGCCCCGACAACCAGCCCCTCTCCCATTGGGAGAGGGATGCGCGCAGCGGGGTGCGTAGCAACTCGCTCCTTCGCGCGCAGGGTGAGGGTCGGGTCTCGCCGCCTGACCCTCAGGCGGTCCACTCCGGCCGCCGCGCCGTCACCGGCCGTCCATCCACGGTCAGGGCGCCGTCCATGCGGTCCAGCCGCATCAGGGCCATGGCCATGCCGTCGCGGCCCGACAGCACCTCGCCCGCGCGCAACTCCCCGTTCAGCACCTCGGCGCCGAAGGGCGGCGGCGGGCCGTCGAAGACGATGGGCAGCATGCGGCTCTTGATGGTCCCGCGCCGCTTCATGCGCGAAGTGGTCTCCTGACCCACGAAACAGCCCTTCCGGAAATCGATGCCGTTCAGCAGGTCCAGATTGGCCTCGATGGGATAGGTCTTGTCGTCGGGCGCATCGCGGGCCGGATCTGGTACGCCCAGCGTGAGACGATGGGCCGCGTAATCGTCGCCGCCGGCGGTCGGGGCATGCGCCCCGCCATAGGCCCGGCCGCCCAGCGCCGGCAGGCGCGGATCGGGCATGAAGCTGTCCGCCTTGCCTTCCCACGCAGCGAACACGGGCTCGTCTGACGCGACGACCTCCACCTTGGCCCGAAGCTTGTAGAGGCCCAGCCGCTGCATCAGCGCCTCGCGCCGGTCGGCCGGGACGTCCAGCAGCACCCCGTCCTCAAGCCCCAGCAGGAACAGGTCCATCAGCATCCGCCCCGGCGGCGACAGCAGGGCGCCGTAGCGCAGTATGCCCGGCGCCAGCGTCTCCACGTCCTGGGTCAGCAGGTTGTGCAGGAACGGCCGGGCGTCCGGTCCGGTGACGCGGACCACGGCGCGGTCCGTCAGTTGCGCGATCTGAAGGCTCATGACGGTGGATATAGGCCGATTGTCGGGGCGGGGGAGGGCGAAACCGGTCCTGTCGCGCGTTATGGTCGTCGCAATGAGTAAACCCTTCCCGATTCTGTATATCGCCGAGACGGACGCCGAGGCCGCGATCCTGTCCTCCGGCGTGCTCGCGTACCTGACCGACAGCGTACCGAATGCGGTGGTCACCGTGGTGGGCTCGCGCGCCTCCGCGCCCCTGTTCGCCGACCTGCCCGGGCTGGAGCGTCTGATCGTGCTGGAGCGCGAGGGCCGGCTGGACTGGATCGGCCTGTGGAACCAGCTGCGCGGGACCGAATGGGGCCTGATCGTGGATCAGCGCGGCAGCCAGATCTCCGGCCGCCTGCGCCGCCAGAAGCGCGCCGTACGCGTCCCCCCTGAGCCCACCGAAGACCCCGTCCATGCGGTGGTCGAGGCCGCCCGCGTTCTGCAGATGGACGAAACACCGGCGCCGCGCCTGTTCTTCGGCGAGGAGACCCTCGCCGCCGCCGACGCCCTGATCGGTCCTGTCGAGGGCCCGGTGCTGGCCGTCGGGCCCGGCGTGGACTGGATCGGCAAACGCTGGCCGGCTGAACGCTTCGCCAAGGTCGCGGCGGCGCTGCTGGGCGACGGCGGGCCTCTGGCGGGTGGGCGGCTACTGATCGTGGGCGATCAGGCCGACCGCGACGCGGCCCACACCATCCGCTTCGCCGTTCACCGTCACCGGGTGATCGAGGCGCAAGGCAAGCTGACCCCGCTCCAGACCGCCGCCGCCCTGTCGCGGGCCAACCTTTATCTGGGCGCGGACTCCCTGTGGACCCAGCTGGCCGTGGCCGCAGGCGTGCCCGCCGTCGCCGTGTTCGGCCCCTCGGACGAGACCCTGGTGGGGCCGTGGCAAGGCCGCTCGGTGCGCGGGCCCCGCACGCTGGACGATTTCCGCGCCATCGACCCCGGCCTGAACCAGCACATCCAGCACATGATGGACCTGCCCGTGGAACCCGTGCTTCAAGCCGCCCGCGACCTGCTGGCGCAGCGCGCGCACGGGGCCTGAAATCCAGAATCCGTCATCCTCGGGCTTGTCCCGAGGACCCATTGGTCCGCATATGCGGGCGACTGACGCGGACCCGCTCTCGCGCCGTCGTCTCGCTTTCGAGGCGCTGACGGGTGGGTCCTCGGGACAAGCCCGAGGATGACGATATGAAGACCAGCTATGACCTGATCGTTCGCGGGGGCGAGGTGGCCAACCACGCCGGACGCGGCCGCGCCGACGTGGGCGTCAGGGACGGCAGGATCGCCGCCATCGGCGACCTGTCTCAGGCGGACGCGGGCGAGATCGTGGACGCCGCGGGCCTGACGGTCCTGCCCGGCGTCATCGACACTCAGGTCCACTTCCGCGAACCGGGCCTGGAGTGGAAAGAGGATCTTGAGACCGGCTCGCGCGCCGCCGCCCTGGGCGGGGTGGTGGCCGTGTTCGAGATGCCGAACACCAATCCCAACACCACCGATCCGGCCACCCTGGAAGACAAGCTGCACCGCGCCCGCGACCGCATGTGGACCGACCACGCCTTCTACATCGGCGGCACCCACGAGAACGCCGACTATCTGGGCGAGCTGGAGCGGTTGCCCGGCTGCTGCGGGGTCAAGGTGTTCATGGGCGCCTCCACCGGCGACCTGCTGATCGCCGACGACGACGGGGTGCGAAAGGTGCTGAAGAACGTGGCCCGCCGCGCCACCTTCCACTCCGAGGACGAGTACCGGCTGGAGGAGCGCCGCGGCCTGGCCCGCGCCGGCGACTGGACCAGCCACCCGGAGGTGCGCGACGCCGAAAGCGCCATCCTGTCCACCCGCCGTCTGGTGGGGCTGGCCCGCGAGGTCGGCCGCCGCATCCATGTGCTGCACGTCACCACGGCGCAGGAGATCGAGTATCTGGCGCAGCACAAGGACGTGGCCACCGTCGAGGTCACGCCCCAGCACCTGACGCTGGAAGCGCCGGAAGCCTACGAACGCCTCAAGGGCCTGGCCCAGATGAACCCGCCCATCCGCTCGGCTGAACACGTGGCCGGCCTGTGGCGCGGCATCGATCAGGGGATCGTGGACGTGCTGGGCTCGGACCACGCCCCCCACACGCTGGAGGAAAAGGCCCGGCCCTATCCGGCCTCGCCCTCGGGCATGCCGGGGGTCCAGACCCTGGTCCCGGTGATGCTGACCCATGTGGCCAACGGCAAGATGAGCCTCGAGCGCTTCATCGACCTGACCTCGGCGGGCGCCCAGCGCATCTTCAACATCGCCGGCAAGGGGCGTCTGGCCGTGGGCTATGACGCCGACCTGACGCTGGTGGACCTGAAGGCGAAGCGCACCATTACCCACGCCGACATGGCCACCCGCTCCGCCTGGACCCCCTTCGACGGCTTCGAGGCGACGGGCTGGGCCATGGCGACCATCGTGCGCGGCCGCGTGGTCATGAAGGACGGCGAGTTGCTCGGCCACGCTCACGGCCGCCCGGTGCGCTTCCAGGAAACGCTGACGGCTTAAGATCCCTCTCCCCTTGAGGGAGAGGGCTGCGCGCAGCGGTATGCTTCAGCAGACCGCTCCTTCGCGCGCAGGGTGAGGGGTGAAGCGGTTCAGCAATGACCCGCGACCAGTGAAGCTGAACCATACCCCTCATCCGACCCGCTCCGCGGGCCACCTTCTCCCGCAAGGGGAGAAGGAAAGCGTCCGTGCTGTCCGCACCCTTTGCCGCAACGCCCGCCGCCCGCTATATCCCACCGCTTCCCCGAACCGCGCACGGACACCATGGCCCGCATTCTCGTCACCTCGGCTCTGCCCTACATCAACGGCGTCAAGCATCTGGGCAACCTGGCGGGCTCCATGCTGCCCGCCGACGTGTGGTCGCGCTTCAAGCGGGCCCAGGGCCACGAGGTGCTCTACGTCTGCGCCACCGACGAGCACGGCACGCCGGCCGAGCTGGCCGCCGCCGCCGCCGGTCAGGACGTGAAGACCTATTGCGACGAGCAGCATCAGGTCCAGAAGGCGGCGGGCGAAGCCTTCGGCCTCAGCTACGATGTGTTCGGCCGCTCCTCCAACGCGCCCAACCACCGCATGACCCAGCACTTCGCAAAGGTGCTGGAGGACAATGGCCTGATCGAGGAGCGGGTGGATCGCATGATCTACTCCATCGACGACGGCCGCTTCCTGCCCGACCGCTATGTGGAGGGGACCTGCCCCCACTGCGCCTATGAAAAGGCGCGCGGCGACCAGTGCGACAACTGCGGCCGCCTGCTGGACCCCACCGATCTGAAGGATCCCTATTCGGCCGTCTCGGGCAGCCGCAACCTGGAGGTGCGCGACACCCGCCACCTGTATCTATTGCAGACGAAGGTCGCCGACACCGTGCGCGGCTGGGTCGATGAGCGGTCGCCCAGCTGGCAGCCGCTGGCCCGCTCCATCGCCTACAAGCATCTGGACGAGGGCCTGATCGACCGGGGCATCACCCGCGACCTCAAATGGGGCGTGCCGGTGGTGGGCGCCGACGGCGGACCGCGCCCGGGGCTGGAGGGCAAGGTGTTCTACGTCTGGTTCGACGCCCCCATCGAATACATCGCCGCCACCGAGGAGTGGGCCGACACGTCCGGCGGCGACTGGCGCTCATGGTGGCGTCTGGACGAGGGCGCCGAAGACGTCCGCTACGTCCAGTTCATGGGCAAGGACAATGTGGCCTTCCACACGGTCAGCTTCCCGGCCACCATCCTCGGCTCCGGCGAGCCGTGGAAGACCGTCGACCAGCTCAAGGCCTTCAACTGGCTCAACTGGTACGGCGGCAAATTCTCCACTTCGCAGGGCCGCGGCGTGTTCATGGATCAGGCGCTGGCGCTGCTGCCCGCCGACTACTGGCGCTGGCATCTGACCGCCTACGGCCCCGAGCATTCCGACACCGCCTTCACCTGGGAGCAGTTCCAGGGCGCGGTGAACAAGGATCTGGCCGACGTGCTGGGCAATTTCGTCAACCGCATCGTCAAATTCGCCGAGAGCCGCTTCGACGGCGTGGTCCCCGACGGCGGCGAGCCCGGTCCGGTGGAGGCCAAACTCGAGGCTGACGTGACGGCCGCCCTGGCCACCCTGACCGCCGAGTTCGAGGCCATGGAGTTCCGCAAGGCCGGTCAGGCCCTGCGCGCCCTGTGGGTGCTGGGCAACGAGTACCTTCAGGAAGCCGCCCCTTGGACCGCCTTCAAGACCGACCGCGACCGCGCCGCCGTGGGCGTGCGCACCGGTCTCAATCTGGTGGCCCTGTTCGCCCGCGTCTCGGCCCCGGTCCTGCCGTTCACCGCCGAACACATCGGCGCCACCGTGGGCCAGACCGACCTGACCTGGCCCGAGCCCGACGCCAGCCTGCTGGACCTCCTGCCGCGGGGCCGCCCGGTCTCGGCGCCCGAGGTGCTGTTCAAGAAGATCGAGGACGCCCAGGTCGCCGAGTGGGCGGAACGCTTCGGCGGCGGCGACGCTTGATGCCGTAAGCTTGCCCGGAGCCGCCAATGATCATGATGTTCGGCCTTCTCATGGGCGCCCTGTCGCAGCCCTCTTTCAATTGCGACCGGGCCGAGACCGGAACGGAGCGGGCGATCTGCGCCGATGCCGACCTGTCCCGTCAGGACCTTGAACTGGCGACCCTGTATCGCGATGTGCGCGACCGACTGTCGCCCGAGGCACGGGACGCCCTGCGCCAGGACCAGCGATGGTTCCTCGGCGCGCGGGATCAGTGGTTCGAAAACCGTGACCGCTGGGCCGGATTCCCAACCCTGGCCGAGCGGATGGAAGAGCGGTCAGAGTTTCTGGAGTCCATCGACGCCGAGGCGCGCGGCTGGACGGGACGATGGCGCAATGCGGCCGGCGCGCTGAACATCACGGAACATGAGGGGCGGCTGACGCTGGCCTTCAACACCGCCCATCCGGCGAACGCGCGGTGGCTATGCGACGTCAGCCTGACCGGCGAGCCGGTGGAGGGCGTGATCGAGGGGCCGGCCGACACCGATGAGAGTTATCGCCTGTCCGCCCGCCTTCTGGGAGATGTGATCCAGGTTGAGGAAACCCCCGTGGAAGGCCACGGCGGGCCGCCCGAGTACTGCGGCGCCAACGGCTTCGTCGGCGGGTCCTTTTTCCGCGTCAGGGACTGACGGCCGCCGGTTCCGCACGCCGCTCCGCTCCGCCCGGCAGGCCTTCGGCGGTATGGCCCTCGTCCGCGCCCGCGTGGCGCAGGTGCTTGGCCTGTTCCTCCGGCCCGATGTCCAGCCACGATCCGATCATGAATTCGTTGTGCGCCTCGGTGTTGCCCAGCCGCACGACGGTCGAGCGATAGCCGTCCCAGATCATGTGCAGCGCCACGTAAAGCACGATCACCAGACCCACATAGGCGATCCAGCGGTGCTTGTTCAGCAGGCGGGCGATGAAGGTCGCCGCCACGCCCATCAGGGCGATGGACAGGATCAGGCCGAACACCATGATCCACGGGTGGTCATGGCTGGCCCCGGCCACGGCCAGCACATTGTCCAGGCTCATGGCCACGTCGGCGATCATGATCTGCAGCAGGGCCGCGCCGAACGTCTTGCGCTTGATGCCCATCTCCTCGGGCGTCGCCGCGCCTCCGTGATGGGCGGCCAGGGCCTTTTCCATTTCCTCGGTGGATTCGGCCTGGTCGTGGGTGCGCTGCTCCTGAAGCTCGCGCCACATCTTCCAGCACACCCACAGCAGCAGGAACCCGCCCGCCATCAACAGGCCGACGATGGCCAGCAACTGGATGGTGATCAGGGCGAAGCCGATGCGCAGCACCACCGCCGCAGCCAGGCCGATGATGATGGCCTTCCTGCGCTGGTCTGCGGGCAGGGCGGCGGCGGCCAGCCCCACGGCCACGGCGTTGTCCCCGGCCAGCACCAGGTCGATCATCAGCACCTGGCCGAGGGCGACCATCTGGCTCGCGAATTCGGGCGAGGAGAAAAATTCGAACATCGCTGTCCTCTAGTCCCGCCGCCGGGCCATCTGCAACGCTTGTTTCAGCCCCGAAGCGTCTGCGCCCGCGTCGCCTCATAAAGCGCGATGGCCGCCGCGTTGGACACGTTCAGGCTCTCGAACCCGCCCGGCATGGGGATCTTCGCCAACACCTCGCAGTGCTCGGCCACCAGCCGGCGGATGCCGTCGCCTTCGGAGCCCATGACGATGACCGTAGGCCGTCCGTCCAGCGCCGCGTCCAGCGTCATCTCGGCCGAGCCGTCCATGCCCACCGCACGCCATCCCAGATCGTTCAGCCGCTCCAGCGCCCGGCTCAGATTCGTCGCCCGCACGCAGGGCAGGCGCTCGGTCGCCCCCGCCGCCGCCTTGGCCAGCGCCCCGGCCAGCGCCGGCGAATGCCGGTCCTGAACCACGATGCCCTTCGCCCCGAACGCCAGGGCCGAGCGGAACACCGCGCCCACGTTCTGGGGATCGGTGATCTGGTCCAGCATGACGATCACGCCCTCGGCGGGCTCGGCGATCTCTTCCAGGGTCACCCCTTCCAGCGGCGCCACCTTGAACACCAGCCCCTGATGCACCGCCCCGGGCGGGACCATGCGGGCCAGCGTCGGGCCGTCCATGACCTCGATCTGGTGGCCGTGGTTCAGGCCGCCGGACGCCAGCTCCTCGGCTCGCTCCGGGGTGGCCAGCAGGCGGCCCATGCCCTTGCGCGCCGGATTGGCCAGGGCGGCCAGCACCGGGTGCCGGCCCCAGATCAGATTGTCCGGCTCCACCTTCTGGCGCGGCGCCCTCGGCGCCGAATCTCTCGGCCCTGTCGAGTCGCTTTTCGGCGCCCAGGCTCGTTCGGGCCGGGGTTTGAAGCCCTGCGTTTTCTTGGGTTTCCGGTCGTTGCGTTCGCGGTTCGACGACACTATAAGACGCGCTCCGATTTGGGGGCCACCCGGCCCTCGGGTCCGGCGCCTCCCATATACGAGGCTGTCTGGAACACCGAGGGCTTTTGTTTGTACGGGTCATTTCGACCTGTCCGGACGAAGGCAGGGCGGTCCTGAAAGCGGCGCGTCGGGGGAATGTCCCGAGTGGCAAAGGGGGCGGACTGTAAATCCGCTGCGTAAGCTTCGTAGGTTCGAGTCCTACTTCCCCCACCACGCGCCCTTGCAGGATCGACCGACGGACGGCTTTCGGGTCGGATACGGGTGCGGGCCTGCCCGCGCTCCATGCGCGGGTATAGCACAATGGTAGTGCAGCAGCCTTCCAAGCTGAGGATGTCGGTTCGATCCCGTCTACCCGCTCCAGTTTCTGCTGATTAATGCAAACACGCCCCTCCCTTACGACGCGGGACCTGGGCCACAGGAGTTTTGGCCATGGCCAAGGAAAAGTTCGAACGTAACAAGCCGCACTGCAACATCGGCACGATCGGCCACGTTGACCACGGCAAGAC
>NZ_JBKBPF010000016.1:10424-48494 GCF_046293315.1 Brevundimonas sp. | reverse complement strand
CGACACTTTTCGCGAGCCGGTGTTCTTGTGAACCACGCCTTTGGACACGGCCCGCATCAGCTCGGACTGGGCGTTGAGGAAGGCGGTCTTGGCGCCCTCAACGTCCCCGCCGGCGACGGCGGTGTCGAACTTCTTCAGAAAGGTGCGGACGCGGCTGCGGCGAGCCGTGTTCACTTCAGTCCGGGCGGCGATCTTGCGGATCGCCTTCTTGGCGCCGGGGTTATTAGCCATCAGTCAAACCTTCGAACGGGAAACGCCGCGGAGCACTTCTCCACGGCGTGGAAATCTCAAGAGCGCGGGCCTATAGCCGATGGGTGCGCAGGGGTCAACGCGACTCTGGACTCAACGCCCTTTGAAATCCGGCTTCCGCTTGTCGACGAAGGCGGCCATGCCTTCCTTCTGGTCCTCGAAGGCGAACAGGCTGTGGAACAGCCGTCGCTCGAAGCGCACGCCCTCGGTCAGGGTGCTCTCCAGCGCCACATTGACCATCTCCTTGTTGGCCATGACCGCCAGGGGGCTGTGGGCCGCGATCTTCGCCGCCGCCTCGCGCGCCTCATCCAGCAGGCGCTCGCCCGGCACGACGCGGCTGACCAGCCCGGCGCGCTCCGCCTCGGCGGCGTCCATCATGCGGGCGGTCAGCATCATGTCCATGGCCTTTGACTTGCCCACCAGCCGGGTCAGGCGCTGGGACCCGCCGATGCCGGGCGCCACGCCAAGATTGATCTCCGGCTGGCCGAACCTGGCCGTCTCCGAGGCGATGATGAAATCGCACAGCATGGCCAGCTCGCAGCCGCCGCCCAAGGCATAGCCCGACACCGCCGCGATGATCGGCTTTCTGAACCGCGTGATGCGGTCGTGCCCGGCGGCGAAGAAATTGTCGGTGAACATCTGGGCGTAGGACTGGTCCGCCATCTCCTTGATGTCGGCGCCGGCCGCGAAGGCCTTTTCCGAGCCGGTCAGGACGATGCAGCGCACCGCGTCGTCGCGCTCCACGCTGTCCAGAAAGGCCGTCAGGTCGGCGAACACCTGGCTGTTCAGGGCGTTCAGCGCCTTGGGCCGGTTCAGGGTCACCACCGCATAGCCGTCGGCGTGCCGTTCGATCAGCAGGGTTTCATAATCGGCCATGACCTGTCTCCTTGGGTTAGCGACCCCGTCTAGCGCGTCCCCCGTCCCACGGGAACCGGGGCGGCCGCCTCAGTCGCGCTTCAGCCGGCACGCATTGGCGCTGACCGCCGCCTGGACCGGGGCCATCACCTCGGCCTGAATCCGCGCCGTCTCGGCGTTCAGACCCATGGCCGTCTCCGCCGCCCGCCCCCACCAGCCCATGGCCCACTGGGCCTGGATCAGGGCCGCCTGGGCCGCGTCCGGGGCGGTCATGGCCTGGCCCAGCGCCCTGGCCCCCATATCGGCCTCGACCGCCCAGGCGCTGGCGACACGCCCGGCCAGGGCGCTCGCGCCCGCCGCAGTGCGCCCGGAGGCCTCGGTGAAGGCGGCGACCTTTTCGTCGCTCATCAGGGCCAGTTCGGTCAGGTCGGCGCCGGCCGGATCGCACAGGGCCTCGGCCATGATCTCCAGCCGCCGCTGGATCACGGCCCCCGCGTCACGCATCAGGCGGTCGTTCATCTCGGCGGCGCTCAGGGATGTCTCGCCCGGGGGCGTGTCAAACTTGCTCATGTCCGCGAGTCTAGACCGACGCCGCCGCCATGCAAGCGGCCGCTCAGGGGGTGACCTCGGCCGCGAAGGCCTTCACGTCGGCCAGCAGGGCCGGGACCGCCGCGTCGATGATGCGCTGGCCCTTCTCCGGCGAGGCCTGGGCGGGGTCCGAGCCGATGCGCCCGTCCGGGAACCGCGCGCGGTAGTCCAGGGCGTCGCGGATGGGCCCCACGGGCGCGATCTGCGGCGCATAGTCCGCCGTCTTGATGTGGTCGGGATAGGCCGCCTGGGTCACGGCGATCTCCGACGGGGTGGCGTGCATGCCGTGCCCTTTGGGGAAGATCTCGGTGCACAGCCGGTGCACCCCCGGCAGATCCCACCAGTTGACCAGCTTCAGCGCGAAGGGCGGGCGCTCCTCCACGAACGACCATTCGGCGTAGATCTCCGAGAAGGTCGCCTCGATGGTGGCCACGTTCCCGCCGTGCCCGTTCAGGAAATAGATGCGCTCGAAGCCGTGCCGCGTCAGGGACGAGACCCAGTCGGTGATCGCCGCCATGAAGGTCGAGGGCCGCAGGGAGATGGTGCCCGCGAACGCCAGGTGATGCTGGGCCATGCCGATGTTGAAGGTGGGCGCCACCACCAGACCGTCCTCCTGCTTTTCCGCCGCGTGGGCGATGATCTCGGGGCACAGCCAGTCGGTGCCCAGCAGGCCGGTGGGCCCGTGCTGTTCATTGGAGCCGATCGGCACGACCACGGTCTTCGTCGCCTTCAGGCGGGCGTCGATCTCGGGCCAGGACGACAGGTGGATCAGCATGGGAAACTCCGGACTTTGGGACAGTGGTCCGCTTGGCAAGCGGACGCCCAGCGCATACGCCTGTTCGACCGGCGCCGCCAAGACGCGACCCTCCCATACGGAGCCCGACATGACCGACCACACCCGCATCCCCGTTCCCGCTCAAGTGGCCGCCGACGCCCACATGGACGCCCCGGCCTATGCCCGCGCGGTCGAGAGCGCTGCGCGCGATCCTGAAGGGTTCTGGCGGGGGGTGGGCGAGCGGCTGGACTGGTCAAAGCCCTTCACCGAGGTCAAGGACGTCAGCTTCGACCGGGAAGACTTCCGCATCCGCTGGTTCGCCGACGGCGAGCTGAACGTCAGCGTCAACTGCATCGACCGGCACCTGCCCGACCGCGCCGACCAGACCGCCATCCTGTTCGAGGGCGACGACCCCGCCGTGGACGGCAGGATGACCTATGCCGAACTGCACGCCGAGGTGTGCCGCATGGCCAATGTGCTCAAGGACCTGGGGGCGAAGAAGGGCGACCGCGTCACCCTGTACATGCCCATGATCCCGCTGGCGGCGGTGGCCATGCTGGCCTGCGCCCGCATCGGCGCGGTCCACTCGGTGGTGTTCGGTGGTTTCTCCCCCGACAGCCTGGGCGGCCGGATCGAGGACTGCGGCTCGACCATCATCATCACCGCCGACGAGGGCAGGCGCGGCGGCAAGCGCATCCCGCTCAAGGCCAATGTGGACAAGGCGCTGGAGAAGGTCGCCGTCGACAAGGTGCTGATGATCCGCTGGACCGGCGCCGAGGTTCCCCTGACCGGGGGCCGAGACGTGGTCTATGAGGACGTGCGCGAGGCGGCCTCGACCGAATGCGCGCCCGAGCCCATGAACGCGGAGGATCCGCTGTTCATCCTCTACACCTCAGGCTCCACCGGAAAACCCAAGGGCGTGCTGCACACCACCGGCGGCTATCTGGCCTGGGCCGCCTACACCCACGAGCTGGTGTTCGATTACAAGCCGGGCGACATCTACTGGTGCACCGCCGACGTGGGCTGGGTCACGGGGCACAGCTACATCGTCTATGGCCCGCTGGCCAACGGGGCCACCACCCTGGTGTTCGAGGGCGTGCCCACCTGGCCCGACGCCGGGCGCTGCTGGCAGGTGGTGGACAAGCACCAGGTCAACATCTTCTACACCGCCCCCACCGCCATCCGCGCCCTGATGCGCGAGGGCGACGACTGGGTGACGAAGCACGACCGGTCGTCCTTGCGCCTGCTGGGGTCCGTGGGCGAGCCCATCAATCCCGAGGCCTGGCTGTGGTATCACCGGGTCGTCGGCGACGGCCGCTGCCCGGTCGTGGACACCTGGTGGCAGACCGAGACCGGCGGCATCCTGATCAGCCCCCTGCCCGGCGCCACCGAGCTCAAGCCCGGCTCGGCCACCAGACCCCTGCCCGGCGTCATGCCCGCCATCGTCACCAATGAGGGCGATGTGCTTCAGGGGGCGGCCGAGGGTCCGCTGTGCATCACCGACTCCTGGCCCGGCCAGATGCGCACGGTCTACGGGGACCACAACCGCTTCATCGAGACCTATTTCACCACCTTCCCCGGCAAGTATTTCACCGGCGACGGCGCCCGGCGCGACGCGGACGGCGACTACTGGATCACCGGGCGCATCGACGACGTGCTGAACGTCTCCGGCCACCGCCTGGGCACCGCCGAGATCGAGAGCGCGCTGGTGTCCCACCCTGCGGTGTCAGAGGCCGCGGTGGTGGGCTATCCCCACGACATCAAGGGGCAGGGCGTCTGGGCCTATGTGACCCTGAAGGCGGATCAGGAGCCGTCCGAGGATCTGAAGAAGGCGCTGGTCACCCACGTCCGCGCCGAGATCGGCCCCATCGCCAGCCCCGACGTGATCCAGTGGGCCCCCGGCCTGCCCAAGACCCGCTCGGGCAAGATCATGCGCCGGATTCTGCGCAAGATCGCCGAGAACGAGACCGGCGCCCTTGGGGACACCTCCACCCTCGCCGACCCCGCAGTAGTGGACGATCTGGTCAAGAACCGGCCGGAGCATTGATCTAATCCGCTCATCCCCGCGAAAGCGGGGACCCAGTGCTTTGGGTGTTGCAGCCGGACCGAACGGGCTCCTATCTCAGTCCCAGGAAGCGGCGCCATCTGGACAGCACTGGGTCCCCGCTTTCGCGGGGATGAGCGGAAAATTGATGATTTCGACATGAGCAGTCGCCTGAAATGGCCCCCCGACCCCGACCGGGTGGAGGAGACCTTCGCCCGCCTCGCCCGGGTGATGCCCGAGCCGAAGACCGAGCTGAACTTCACCAATCCGTTCACCCTGACCGCGGCGGTGGCCCTGTCGGCCCAGGCCACGGACGTGGGGGTTAACAAGGCCACGGCCGCGCTGTTCGCCGTGGCCGACACGCCGCAGAAGATGGCCGCGCTCGGCGTCGAGGGCCTGATCCCCTACATCGCCTCCATCGGGCTTTACCGGAACAAGGCGAAGAACCTGATCGCCATGTCGCAGATCCTGATCAAGCGGCACGGCGGCGAGGTGCCGCTGAACCGCGACGACCTTCAGGCCTTGCCCGGGGTGGGGCGAAAGACCGCCTCGGTGGTGCTGAACGAACTGGGCGTCGAGCCGGCGATCGCGGTGGACACCCATGTGTTCCGCGTCTCCCACCGCCTCGCCCTGGCCGATGCCGGCACGCCGGACAAGGTGGAAGCCCAGCTGCATCAGGTCGTGCCCGAACACTGGCTGCCCAAGGCGCACCACTGGCTGATCCTGCACGGCCGCTACACCTGCGTCGCGCGCCGTCCCAAATGCGAGGCCTGCGTCATCTCCGACCTCTGCCCGGCGCGGCCCGACCTGATGGCCGAGGCGGCGGCTCAGCGTCCGACCCGCTCCACCACGGCCCGCGCGAAGCCCGCGCCGCGCTCGGGATCAAAGACCAGGTAGAAATCCGGCTCGATCAGCTCGGCCTCGATCAGCACGGGCGACCCGTCCGGCCCGGGCACCAGATCGATGCGGGCGTACAGAAGATCCTCGCCGATGATGGACAGCACCCGTTCCGCCACGGCCAGGGCGTCGTCGGGCGGCGTGATGGCCGTGACATGGCCGCCGAAGTCCGGCTGGCTGCGGAAGTCGCCCCCCGCCGGCACCTTGCGGATGGCGTGGCTGAACCGTCCGCCGAAGAACAGCAGCGACAGTTCGCCCTCGCTCTCCAGCCCCGTCAGATAGGGCTGGATCATGGCTGTGCCGTGGGGCGTCTCGGTCAGGATCTCGCCCCGGCGCAGGCGGGTGGTGCGGTAGGCCCCGCCCGACACGGCGGGCTTCACGATCAGGGCCTCGGCGTCGAACTCGGCGAAGGCGGCCTCGATGTGATCCTGGGTCACGTTCTCCGCATAGACGGTCGGCACGATGGGCGCCCCCGCCTCGGCCAGCCGCCCCAGATAGCGCTTGTCCGAGTTCCAGATCAGCACCCCGGCCGGGTTGGCCACGGGAACACCCGCCGCGCGCCAGGTCTCGCACGCCGCCAGCCAGCGCGGGTGATCCCGGTGATACCCCCACACGATCAGCGGCAGCACCAGATCAAACCCCGCCAGACCCGCCGCATCCCGCTCATGCTCCGTCCACGCGGTCGGAACCGGATCGAGGCCCGCGTCGCGCAGGGACGGCGCCAGACGGTCGAACACGGCGCGCCAGCGGCCCGCATAGGACGGATCGTTCGGCGCGGGGGTCAGGATGGCGATGCGGCTCATGACAGCTCCTTCAGCGCGGCCAGGTGATGTCGTCGGCGCCCAGCACCTCGCCGGCCAGATACAGCGATCCGCAGATCACCACCCGGCCCGCGCCGAAGCGCACAGCCCGCTCCAGCGCCGCGTCCAGACCCTCGCAGGGCGTCGCGCCCAGACCGTGTCCATGAGCCACGGCGGCCAGGGCTGCGGGATCGGCCGCCGCGCCCTGGAACGGCACGGTGAAGACATGGGCGCCGGTGTCGCCCAGCGCCTCGAAGAAGCCCCCCGCGTCCTTGTTGGCCAGCATGCCGCAGATCAGGGCCAGCGGGCGGGGCGCGCGGGCCTGCATGCGCGACAGGGCGTCGCCCAGGGCGGCGGCGGCGTGGGGATTGTGCCCCCCGTCCAGCCACAGCTCGGCGTCGGCCTCACGCGCTGCCTCGGCGTACCGCCCCTCGGTGAGGCGCTGCATGCGGGCGGGCCATTGGGCTGTCTCCACGCCCCGCACGATGGCGGCCTCGGGCAGGTCCAGCTCCAGCGCCACGGCGACGGCCAGCGCCGCATTGTCGATCTGGTGCGCGCCGTACAGGGCCGGAGCGGGCAGGTCCAGCAGCCGGTCCTCGCCCTGCCAGGCCATGGCGCCCCGCTCGGGCCAGGCGTCGAAGTCGCGGCCCATGACCGTCAGCCGCGCCCCCACGCGGGCGGCCTCGGCCTCGATCACGGCCATGGCGTCCTCGGCCTGCCGGGCGATGACAGCCGGGACGCCGGGCTTGAGGACGCCCGCCTTCTCGCCCGCGATCACGGCCCGGTCGGTCCCGAGAAACTCGGCGTGGTCCAGATCCACCGGCGTGATGACGCTGACCAGCGGCCGGTCGATCACATTGGTGGCGTCCAGCCGTCCGCCCAGCCCCACCTCGATCAGGGCCAGATCGGCGGGCGTCTCGGCCATGGCCAGAAGGGCCGCCGCCGTGGTCGCCTCGAACACCGTGACGGGCACGCCCGCAGCCTCCACCCGGTCCAGAAGGCCGTTCAGGGCGTCGGTTTCGATCAGGTCGCCCGCCAGCCGGATGCGCTCATTGAACCGCACCAGATGGGGCGAGGTGTAGACATGAACCCTCAGGCCCGCCGCCTCGGCCATGGCGCGCAGGAAGGCCACGGTCGATCCCTTGCCGTTGGTGCCGGCCACATGGACCACGGCGGGCAGCCGGTCCTGCGGATCGCCCAGCGCCGCGCACAGGGCCCGCATGCGGTCCAGCGACAGATCGATCTTCTGGGGCAGTCGCGCCAGCAAGCGCGCGGAAATGGGATCCATGGGCGCTTTTACGCCGCGCGCCGCCGTCCGCCCATCAGCATCGAGAGGATGGCGCCCAGTTCCTTCGGCAGGTCGGCGCGCTTGACCACCCGGTCCACCATGCCCTTTTCCTGCAGATACTCGGAGCGCTGGAAGCCCGGGGGCAGCTTCTCGCGAATGGTGGTCTCGATCACGCGCGGCCCGGCGAACCCGATCAGGGCGCCCGGCTCGGCCAGATGCACATCGCCCAGCATGGCGTAGGACGCCGTCACCCCGCCCGTGGTCGGATCGGTCAGCACCACCGCATAGGGCAGTTGCGCGGCCTTCAGCTCCTGGATCGCCAGGGTGGTGCGCGCCATCTGCATCAGGCTCAGGGCGCCTTCCTGCATGCGCGCGCCGCCGGCGGCGGTGAAACAGACCATGGGGCAGCCGCGCTTCACAGCCTCGCGCGCGGCGGCGATGAAGGCTTCCCCCGCCGCCATGCCCAGCGATCCACCCATGAAGGTGAAGTCCTGCACGATGACCACCGCTGAGGTCCCGTCGATCTCGCCGAAGCCGATGGCCATGGCGTCCTTGGCCCCGGCCTTCTTGCGTGCGGCGTTCAGCCGTTCGCGGTACGGCTTGCCGTCCGAGAACTTCAGCGGATCCTCGGGCACGTCCGGAGTGTCGATCTTCTCCCAGGCGCCGTCATCGAAGGTGAAGCGCAGGCGCGCCTCGGCCCCGATGCGCATGTGGCGGCCCGAAGGCGTGACCCACAGCGCCGTCTCCAGATCCGGGCGATACAGCATCTCGCCGGAGTCCGGATCCTTGACCCACAGATTGTCGGGGGTGTCGCGGCGGCCCACGATCTTGCGCACGCCCGGCGCGAAACGGGACAGCCAGCCTTGGCGAGGGGGAGTGGTCTTGTCGATCATGCGGGGGCCTTTAGACGGTTTCCGCGACGCGCGCACCCCGGACCGCGTCCGACAGCGCTCTGACCTTGGCCAGTACACGAGGCGCGGCCGGTTCGTTGGCGTCCAGCGCGGCGGCCACCTCGTCCACCAGCACCGACCCGGCCACCACCGCATCGGCCACCCTGGCGATCTCGGCCGCCCGCTCGGGCGTCTTGACCCCGAAGCCCACGGCCACCGGCAGGCCTGAGGCCTTGCGCACCCGCTCCACGGCCGGGGCCACGGAGGCGGTCTGCGCTTCCTTCACCCCGGTCACACCGGCCACCGAGACATAATAAACGAAGCCCGAGGTCCGCGAGACCACGACCTTCAGCCGTTCGTCATCGGACGTCGGCGTGGCCAGACGGATCAGCGACAGACCCTCGGCGTCCAGGGCATCGGTCAGGGGACCGGCCTCCTCGGGCGGGCAATCCACCACGATCAGACCGTCCACGCCCGCCGCATTGGCGGCGCGGGCGAAGGCCTCATGGCCCATGCTTTCGATAGGGTTCAGATAGCCCATCAGGATCACTGGGGTCGTATCGTCGTCCCGGCGGAAGTCCGCCGCCAGATCCAGCGTGCCCTGAAGCGTCAGCCCGGCCTTCAGGCCCCGCTGCGCCGCGCGCTGGATCGGCGGCCCCTCGGCCATGGGATCGGAAAACGGAAAGCCCAGCTCGATGATGTCAGCGCCCGCACCGGGCAGGCCGCGCAGGATTTCCAGCGCCTGATCCCGCGTGGGATCACCCGCCATCACATAGGCCACGAACCCGGCCCGGCCCTCGGCCTTCAGGGCCTTAAAACGGGCGTCGATACGCGCGGTGGTCATTGCGGAGCGGTCTCTTCCTCGGTCTGGGCGGGGATGCACGCGCCCTGGGTGCGCAAGACAAAGCCCAGATACCCTGTCGCGTCGGCCAGCGCCTCTTCCGGCAGCGTGTCGTCATAGAAGGCGAGCATGATCAGGAAATCGCACTGGCTGTCGGGGCGCACGTTCTGGAACAGGACCTGGTTGTCGCCGCCGTCCACATGAGCCCAGCCGGCCTGCGGCAGAGCCGCCATGTACAGTTCCGCCACGGCGGGCAGCTGCGACAGGCGCGTGCTCATGCACTGGGCCCGGCCCTCCAGCCCGTAAAGGCCGCCGCAGTCCGGCGCGGCGCTGACGCCCTCAACCAGAGGCAGGCTGAGGGAGGTCTCGGCCCCGCCCGAGGGCGCATCCTGGCCGTAGGCCGGGGCGGCGGCGAAGGCGGCCACAGCCGCCATCATGAGGAAACGCTTCAAAGGGTCACTCCCAGATGCTTGGCGACCGTGAAGATGTCCTTGTCGCCGCGTCCGGACATAAGAAGCACGATGTCCCCGTCCTTGCCCACCTGCTTCGCCACTTCGCCGGTCCGGGCGAGGGCGTGGGAGGGCTCCAGCGCCGGAATGATGCCTTCCAGCCGCGAGCACATCTGGAACGACTCCAGCGCCTCCTCGTCGGTGGCCGACAGGTATTCCGCCCGCCCGATGTCGTTCAGCCAGGCGTGCTCGGGCCCGATCCCGGGATAGTCCAGACCCGCCGAGATGGAGTGACCCTCCACGATCTGGCCGTCCTGATCCTGCAGCAGATAGGTGCGATTGCCGTGCAGCACGCCGGGCCGTCCGCCCTTCAGGCTGGCGGCGTGGTCTGGCGTGTCCAGACCGTGGCCCGCCGCCTCGACCCCGATCAGGCGCACCCCCTCGTCGTCAACGAACGGATGGAAGGCCCCGATGGCGTTGGAGCCCCCGCCGATGCACGCCACCACCGCGTCGGGCAGGCGGCCGATCTGGTCCATGGCCTGGACCTTGATCTCGCGGCCGATCACGCTCTGGAAATCGCGCACCATGGCCGGGTAGGGGTGCGGGCCCGCCGCCGTGCCGATGATGTAATAGGTGTCCTCGACGTTGGTGACCCAGTCGCGCATGGCCTCGTTCATGGCGTCCTTCAGGGTCGCCGCACCCGCCGTCACCGGCGTGACCTCGGCCCCCATCAGCTTCATGCGGAACACGTTGGGCTGCTGCCGCTCCACGTCCACCGCGCCCATATAGACCGTGCAGGGCAGGCCGAAGCGCGCGCAGACGGTGGCCGACGCCACCCCGTGCTGGCCCGCGCCGGTCTCGGCGATGATCCGGGTCTTGCCCATGCGCCGGGCCAGCAGGATCTGGCCCATGCAGTTGTTGATCTTGTGCGCGCCGGTGTGATTCAGATCCTCGCGCTTCAGCCAGACCCGGGCCCCGCCGAAGTGTTCGGTCAGGCGCTCCGCGAAATACAGCGGGCTGGCCCGGCCCACATAGTGGGTCAGGAACCCGTCCAGTTCGGCCTGGAACGTGGGATCGGCCTTGGTCGCCGTATAGGCCGCGTCCAGCTCGTGGATCAGCGGCATCAGGGTCTCGGCCACGAACTGCCCGCCATAGGGGCCGAACCGACCCTTGTCGTCGGGCCATGCATAAGCATTCTTCAGGGGGGCGTTCGTCAGGGGAGCGTTCATCAAGGCCACCAGCGTCAACGTGGGGAGGTTGCGCGCACGGCCTCCACGAAGGCCGCGATCAGGGCGGGTTCCTTAACACCCGGCGCGCTTTCCACGCCAGAAGATACGTCGACCATGGGCGCGCCGGATGCGGCCAGGGCCTGCGCCACATTGTCCGCATTCAGACCGCCGGCCAGAAACCACGGCCGGGCGAATGTGCGCCCCTTCAGCATGGTCCAGTCGAACGACAGGCCCATGCCGCCGGGCAGGCTCGATCCCTCCGGCGTGCGGGCGTCGAACATCAGATGATCCGCCGCCTCGCTCCAGACGGAGGCCGCCTCCAGATCGGCCGGGCCGGACACCGGAATGCATTTGATGATGCCGGCCCCGGTGATGGCGCGCACCTGCCCGGCCCGTTCGGGCGTCTCGGCCCCATGCAACTGAATGAAGTCGGGCGCCATCCCCCCGGCGATGTCCGTCAACAGTTCGTCGTCCGGGTTTACGGTGACCGCCACCACCTTCACCGGCCGCATGCCCCACATGCCCGCCGCGTCCAGCAGCGCCGCCGCCTGCCTTGGCGCCACCGCCCGCGGACTGCGCGGATAGGCCACCAACCCCACGAAATCGGCCCCGGCGTCGACCGCCGCGCGCAGGGTCCCCGGCGTGCTCAGGCCGCAGATCTTGACCTTCGGGCTCATCAGTTCGCCTTCTTCGGATCGATCGGAGCAGGCGGCAGGGGCGCGCACGGCACCCCGTCCTCCTTCAGGGCGCGAACCTCGGCGGGGGTGGCGTGGCCATAGATGCCGCGCTCCTCGGACTTGCCCTCGTGAATGGCGCGGGCCTCTCTGGCGAAGGCGTCGCCCACATGGTCGAAATTGGCCTCCACATGGGCGCGAACCTGACCGGCCGCCTCCATCATCATGGCCTGCACCTTCTTCGCCGTCTCGGGATCGGGGGCGGACCGCTTCGTGCTCGCCACCGCCGGGGCCATGATCTGCTTCGCCACCTGCCGCGAGGCGCAGAACGGGCATTCCACCAACCCGCGCGCCGCCTGATCGTCATACTCAGACGACGAGCCGAACCAGGCCTCGAAGCCGTGGTCGTTCTCGCAGGACAGGGCGTAGCGGATCATGGCTGGGACGCGGGCGGGTCGAAGTCGCGGTCGTGGGTCAGTTGCGGCACCGCGCGCCGGGCCCGGGCCACCGCCTCCATGTCCAGATCAGCCATCAGCACGCAGGGCTCGTCGCCTTCGGCGCGAGCCAACACCTCGCCCCACGGCCCCACGATCAGGGACCGACCCCAGGTCCGGCGCCCATCTTCGTGCTCGCCGCCCTGGGCCGGGGCCAGGATGAAACAGCCCGTCTCGATGGCCCTGGCCCGCAGCAGGGTCTCCCAGTGCGCCTCGCCGGTGGGGCGGGTGAAGGCAGCCGGAACCGCGATCATGGCCGCGCCCGCCTTCGCCAGTTGCCGGTACAGGTGAGGGAACCGCACGTCGTAGCAGACCGTCATCCCCAGCCCGCCCCAGGGTGTGGCCGCGACCACAGCCCCGTCGCCGGGACGGATGACCGAGGATTCCTTCCAGCTTTCGCCGTCCGGCAGGGTCACGTCGAACACGTGAAGCTTGTCGTAGGACGCGACGATCTCGCCGCCGTCATTGATCAGCAGCGACCGGTTGGCCGCCCGCCCGTCGCCCTCGCGGCCAGACCTGACGATGGCCGAGCCGATCAGCAGCCAGACGCCCAGCTCGCGGGCCAAGGCGCGCAGACCGGTCACAGCCACGTCCGCGTCCTGATCCGTCACCGCCTGTTCGCGGCGTTCGCGGCGCTGCTCCAGCAGGTTCACCCCCTCGGGCGTCAGGATCAGCTGTGCCCCGTCCTTCGCCGCCTGACGGATCAGGGGCGCCACGTGCGCCAGCGCCGCAGCTTGCGTCGCGGGGGTGCGGGTCTGGATCAGGGCGACGCGCAGGGTCATCAGGCGGCCAGAAGCTCGTCCAACCCGCCGCGCGCGTCCAGCGCGTGCAGTTCATCGCTGCCGCCCACATGGGTCTCGCCGATGAAGACCTGCGGGAACGTCCGGCGCCCGTTCGAGCGCTGGATCATCTCCGCCTTCTTCTCGGCGTCGAAAGCGGCCTCGATCTCCTCGAAGTCCGCGCCCTTGCGCTCGAGCAGCGCCAGGGCGCGCACGCAATAGGGGCAATAGGGTTTGGTGTAGATGACGACCTTGGCCAATTCGCAACTCCTTCAGGCGCCATATCTAGGGTGTCGGCGCGCCCGAGTTAAGCGCCTCAATCACGAGAGGGTTCGCGCCGTGCGCACCCGGGCCACCACCGCCAGGTCCACCGCCCGCGCCCCGGCCGCCATCAGGGCCTTCGTACAGGCCTCCGCCGTGGCCCCGGTGGTCAGCACATCGTCGATCAGCAGGACGCGGCGGCCCTTGACGTCTTTTCGGCCCGCCTCCGTCACTGAAAAGGCCGCGCGCACGTTCAGCCGTCGTCCACGCGCGCTCTTGCCCCCCTGGCTGTCCGTGCGCTTCTCCCGCACCAGGGCGTCTGGCAAATAGGCCAGCCCGCTCATTCTGGCCAGCGGCCGGGCGATCTCGGCCGCCTGGTTGAACCGGCGTGAGATCAGGCGAAAGGGATGCAGCGGCACCGGCGCTATGGCGTCGGCATCGGCGATCAGGTCCGCCGCCGCCCGGCTGATCCAGCGAGCGAACAGGGGCGCGTGCTCGTGCCGGTCGCCGTGCTTGAACTTCAGGATCAGGTCGCGCGAGGCGTCATCATAGACGCAGGCCGCCCGCGCCCGCTGAAAGGCGTAGGGGCGCGCCAGACACGCCGCGCAACGGTCCGCCGCAAAGGCGCCGCCGTCGAACTCGAAGCCCGCCCCGCAGCCGTCGCACACCGGCGCCTCCAGAAAGGTCGCCCGGCTGAACCCATCCGCCGTCAGCCCGGAGCTTCCAGCCGGCTCGCTGGCGTCCCACGCCACGGGAGGAAACAGGGCGTCCGCCGCCGTGCGCCCCATGGTCACGGCCATGCGCCGGGCCGCGCCGCCCAATTCGGGCAAACGCGCGTCTTCCCATCGCCGCCGCCAGCCGCCATCTAGAAGGCTCATGTCCGCCCCCGCTTCCCCTTCGGCGCCCCCGCGCCTGTTCGATCCCCGCCGTCGCGTCGCCCGACTGGCCCGCGCTGCGGGTCGTTTCGCCAACGCCGACTTCCTCCACCGCCGGGCCGCCGGGCACATGGCCCAGGATCTGGAATTCATCCTGCGCGACTTTGACGTCGCCGTCGATGTCTCGGCTCACCCCGGCCTGTTCGAGGCCGTGGCCCGGGAGGAGGGCGTCGCCCGCCTCGGCCCCGTGTCGGTGATCGAGGACGCGGCCGTGCGCGCCCAGCCGGCGTCCGCACCCCTGCCGGTGGCCGACGGATCGGCGGATCTGATCGTGTCGGTGCTGTCGCTGCACTGGTCCGACGACCTGCCCGGCGCCCTGGCCCAGATCCGCCGCGCCCTGAAGCCCGACGGCCTGTTCCTCGGCGCCCTGTTCGGCGGGACCACCCTGAACGAACTGCGCGGCGTCCTGACCGAGGCCGAGCTGGACATCACCGGCGGCGCCCAGGCCCGCATCTCGCCCTTCGCCGACGGTTTCGACGGCGCGGCCCTGCTGCAGCGGGCCGGCTTCGCCCTGCCCGCCGTGGACGTGGACCGCATCACGGTGCGCTATTCCGGCCTGCCCGCCCTGGTCCGCGACCTGCGCGCCATGGGCGAGACCAGCGCCCTGGCCGGACCCGCACGCCCCGTCCGCCGCGACGTCCTGGCCCGCGCCGCCGCGCTCTACGCCGCCCGCCACGCCGACCCGGACGGCCGAATCTGCGCAACTTTCGAAATCATCCACCTCACCGGCTGGGCCCCCCACCACAGCCAGCCCAGGCCCGCCCGCCGCGGCTCCGCCACCGTCCGCCTCGCCGACGCCCTCAACACCCGCGAGATCACGGGCGAGGACGACGGCTGACTTTCAGGAAAGAGGGCGCGGGCGGGCGAGGGAAAAATCAGTGCCCCTTGCGGTTCGTCGCCTTGCCGAACGTGCGCTCCAGCGCTGTCGTCAACTTGCCGAGGGCGCCTGAAGCCGCCTGATCGATCGTATCGGACTGTTCGGAGACGGAGACGGGGTCATGTCCCGCCGGACGGGCCTCGATCTGGCAGCGGATGTCGGCGCCGTTGTTTCGTTCGCCATTCTCGTCGCCCACATGCAGCTCGACGCGCGTCAGTCGATCTCCAAAGCGCGACAGGCGCTCCGCCACCAGGGCCTCGAGTCTTTCCGTGGTCGCCTGGCGGCCTTCAAGATTGTTCGAGGTGTTGATCTGGATTTCCATGGTGTCTCCTCAGTGTTGCAGCCCGGACAGGCCCTTGTCTGAAGTCTGCCCGGGACGTCTGCCAAAGCTAACCCGCGCCCGTCGCCAAGGTTGCCATGCGGGGCGGCGACACGGCGCCGCGCCCTCCGGTGGCGCTTTTGACCGCTCTGAAACAGGCTCGTCCGGCCCGGTGACCAGCCCGTCGGCGAGCGTCTCGCGCCGCTCTTCGGCCGCCCACGTCTGCCCGCTCACGACCTGGTAATCCCTGCGCGTCAGCATGCCCTCCAGATGCCGCCAGGAACCGTTCTCGATGACACAGACCTTCATGACCGGGCGCGACCTGTATCGCTGCACCCGGGCTGACCGATGACCGCTCGCGTGGCTCGACCCGACAAGCGGCGCTTCCGGCTGGTCGTGGTGCTGGTGTCTGCGATCCTGGCCGTCCTTCTGGTCTTCACGGGGCTGGACCTGCGCCGCGAGTTCGCGAACGCGGGCGCCCTGCGGACCGAGGTCCAGCGGTCGTATGACACCCGGCTCCAGATCCAGTCGGTGTTCTCGCTCATGCAGGATGCCGAGACCGGCCAGCGCGGCTACATCATCACCGGCGACGAACGCTACCTGCAGCCCTACGATCGCGCGATGACCGAGGTGGACGCCCAGATGCAGTCCCTTCGCACCCTGTTCGAGGGCGACGACGAACAGATCGCGGATCATGGATACCTGTCCCAACAAATCGCGCGCAAGCGGCTGACCCTGGAAGCCAGCATCGACCTGCGCGAGGCGGGCGACGTGGACGACGCCGTGGCGGCTGTGTCCAGCGGAGAGGGCAGGACGGTCATGGATGGAATTCGCCTCGTGGTCGATCGCATGACCCGGCGGGAAGCCGCCAGTCTCCAGGTCCTGTCCGCCGGTGCTCATGCCCGCACCGAACGCGCGGAGCGCATGGTCATCGTCCTGTTCGCCGCCCTGGTTCTGGCCGCAGCCGGCACGGCCATGATGATCTGGCGTTACCTCGCCACGCGTCGCGCTTTCCTGGAGCGTCTGGAAGTGGCCGCCGCGCGCCACAGCGCCACCCTCGACAGCGCCTTCGACGCCATTGTGACCCTCAACCCCAGCGGCAGCATCGAGACCCTGAATCCCGCAGCGGAACGCATGTTCGGCTGGAGCGCCGGGGAGGTCGGGCGGCGCGATGTCAGCTTGCTGATCGATGTGGCCGCGAACGGCCAGGGATCCTTTCTAGACCGGCTCGACGCCAGCCAGGGGGCGCTGGACGACGGCCTGCTTCGCGAACTGACCGGCAAGCGCAAGGACGGGGGCGCCTTCCCCGCCGACGTCGCCCTCGGGGCCATGGACCTGCCCACGGGCCGGCATGTGGTGGCGGTAATCCGTGACGTCACCGAGCGCCGTCGGGTGGAGGAGATGAAGGACGCCTTCGTCTCCACCGTCAGCCACGAACTGCGCACCCCCCTGACCTCGATCGCCGGCTCGCTGGGCCTGCTGGCGGGCGGGGCCGGGGGCGAGCTGCCGGACAAGGCGGCGCGCCTGATCGGCATCGCCCATTCCAACAGCCAGCGTCTGGTGCGGCTGATCAACGATATTCTCGATGTGGAGAAAATGGCGTCCGGCCAGCTGGTCATGGCCATGGCGCCGCTGAACCTGAGAGAGATCGCGGCGCGCTCGATCGAGGGCGTGCGCGGCTACGCAGACCAGCTGGGCGTCGCGCTCGTCCTGACGGACGGGGGCGCCGCTCCGGTGCGCGGCGACGCCGACCGCCTGATCCAGGTGGTCACCAACCTGCTGTCCAATGCGGCCAAATTCTCGCCCGCCGGCGGCGAGGTCACCGTCACGGTCAACCCCGAGACCCGCATCGCCCGGCTCAGCGTGATCGATCGCGGACCGGGCATACCGGAAGCGTTCCGGGCGCGCATCTTCGGCAAGTTCGCCCAGGCGGACTCTACTGACACCCGTGCCAAGGGCGGCACAGGCCTGGGTTTGGCCATCGCCCGGGAGATCGCCGAACGCCACGGCGGCCGGCTCTGGTTCGAGTCCGTCGAGGGCGAGGGCGCGACCTTCCACCTCGACCTGCCGCTGGAGCAGTCTGTGGCGGAACCCGGCGAAGGGACCGGGCGCGTGCTGATCTGCGAGGATGATCCCGACACCGCGCAGGTGCTGGCGGAAATGCTCGCTCACGAGGGCTACCAGACCGATGTGGCCGGGACGGCGCGCGATGCCCTATCGATGGCGCGGGCGGGCGCCTATGCTGCAGCCCTCGTCGATCTTCAATTGCCGGACGCCGACGGCGTCAGCCTCATCCGGGCCCTGAAGGCCGGCGCAGAAACGCGCGCCATGCCGGTGATCGTGGTTTCCGGCGACGTGGCGCGCGGAAAGGTACGAGGCCGGTCGCTCGAAGTGGCGGACTGGATGGAGAAACCGGTCGACCAGAGCCGGCTCCGGCTGGCGGTCCAGTCCCTGATGAAGGCGAACGGCAAGCCGCTGGTCCTGCATGTGGACGACGATCCCGACATCCTCGAGGTCACGCGCCAGGCCCTGGGGTCCGTGGAGGTCATCGGCGTCGGCAGCCTTGCCGAAGCCCGCACGGCGCTGGCCGGCAGACGCCCGGATCTGGTGATCCTCGATCTCGCCCTGCCCGACGGCCACGGCCTCGATCTGCTGCCCGAACTGACCGACGAGGACGGCGGCACGATCCCCGTGGTGATCTATTCCGCCCAGGACATGGACAGCCAGACGGCGCCCGCCGTCCGCGCGGTCCTGACCAAGTCGCGCATGTCCCTGACCCAGCTGGCGCGCACGGTGCGCCGCCTGACCCGTCGCCCCGGAGGCCGCCCATGACCGCCCTGTCCATCCTGCACGTGGATGACGAGGATGACATCCGCGAGGTTGCGGCGTTCGCGCTCGAGCTGGACCCCGCCATTACCGTCACGTCCGCCGGCTCCGGCGAGGCGGCGCTGGCCGAGCTGGACGGCGGGCTCAGGCCCGGCGTGATCCTGCTGGACGTGATGATGCCGCATCTGGACGGCCCCGGAACCCTGGCCCGCATCCGCGAGCGGACGGAGCATCAGGCGACCCCGGTCATCTTCATGACGGCGCGGGCCCAGTCCGGCGAGGTGGATCACTACCGGGCGCTCGGCGCCCTGGACGTCATCACCAAGCCGTTCGATCCCATGAGCCTGGCCGGCGACGTGCGCGCCATCCTGGCGGCGCAGCCATGACCGATATGCTGGCGGCCCTGAAGGCGCGGTTCCTGGAGCGCTGCGCCGGCGATCTGGACCGGCTTGAGCGCCTGATGGCGTCCGACGCGCTGGGCTCGGACGAGATGCGGTTTCTGGCCCACAGCCTCTCCGGGGCGGCCGGCACGTTCGGCTTTCCCGAGATCAGCGCCGCCGCCGCCGTCGCGGACGAGGCCTTCGCCGATGGCGGGGCGCCGGACCGCGCCCAGGCCGAACACCTGGCCCAGACCCTCCGGCAGGCGCTCACGCCGGAGGACTGAAGCCCTTGCGGGTCATGGTTCCCCAGGACTGGCTGCGCCGCAGGTACTGCCACAGCCCCCACAGCCGCCACAGATTGTTGATCTGGCGATAGCCGAAGTTCTCCAGCACGGCGACGCCCGTGAGCAGAACCAGATGGCGGGCCTTCGGGAACCGCCGAAGTTCGGACTCCTCCAGCGCGAGCGCCCCCACCGAAATCACCACCCCGAAGGTGAAGCTGACCGCCAGGAACGCCAGCAGATAGTCGAGAGACAGCAGGCCCAGCGACCAGAAGGCCGGGATCAGCACATAGCCCAGCAGTTCCACGATCGGCCCCAGCACATCGACCAGAAACAGGTAGCCGAACCCGACCGGGCCGAGCCGCCCGTAGCGGGGCTTGAACATCACGTCCCAGTGACGCTCAAAGGTCTCCAGCGCGCCGCGATGCCAGCGCGACCGCTGGCGGGCCAGAACGCGAATATCCTCCGGCGCCTCGGTCCAGCAGACCGGCTCCGGCACGAAGGCGACGCGGTAGGGAAGGCGCTGATCGCGCATGAGCCGATGCAGCTTGACCACCAGCTCCATGTCCTCGCCGACGGTTCCCTTCGTATAGCCGCCGGCCTCGATCACCCTTGCCCGCCGGAACAGGCCGAAGGCGCCCGAGATGATGGTCAGGGTGTTGATCCGGCTCCAGGCCAGACGCGCCATCAGGAAGGCGCGCAGGTACTCCACCGTCTGCAACAGGGCCAGCAGGTTGCGCGGGGGCCTGACCTCCAGCACCTGACCGTCGCGGATGACGCAGCCGTTGGCGACACGCACCGTTCCCCCCACCGCCACGGTGCGCTCGGGATCCTCCACGAAGGGCCGGACCGCGCGCAGCAAGGCGTCGGGCTCCAGCAGCGAGTCGGCGTCCATCGAGCAGAAGATCGGCGCCCTGGAAACGTTGATCCCCGCGTTCAGCGCGTCGGCCTTGCCCCCATTGGCCTTGTCCACGACGATCAGGCGCGGCTGGTGGGCGGCGGCGTAGATGCCGCGGATGGGCTCGTGGGTCAGGGCCTGGTCGTAGTGGCGGTGCACGGGCCTGAGGTCATAGGCGTCGATCAGGACCTGGAGGGTGGCGTCCTTCGATCCGTCATTGATGACGATCACCTCGAAGCCCGGATAGCGGAGCGACAGGAGCGAGCGGACGCTCTGCACGATGGTCATGGCTTCGTTATAGGCGGGGGCCAGCAACGCAATCGGCGGGGACGCCTCGGCATAGCGCCGCCACAGCACGCCGGACTGCGGGATGGACGGCCGCGCCGAAAGGGCGCTGGCCGCCAGCAGCAACTGGATCAGATAGATCAGATTCTGGGCCAGCCCCGTGCCGATCACGAACAGGGCCGTGGCCTGGGCGAAGGCCACCATGACGACCGCGACGTCGTGGGTCATGAGGCGATCTCCTCAAGGCCGCGTTCGGCCATGGCGAGGGAAGCCGCGCGGCGGGCCACGCCCTGATCAAGCGTCACCGCCAGCCGCAGGCTCGCCACACCCTTGTCGCCCATCGCCCCCAGCGCCTCGCCCGACCGGAACCGCACCCACCAGGCGGGATCGGCCAGCGCCTCGATCAGCAGCGGCGTCGCCTGGACCAGTCCGATCCGTCCGGCGGCCTCGCAGGCGGCTGAACGCACTTCCCATGCGGGATCGGAAAAGGCGCGCGTCACGGCCGGTTCGGCGGACGGATGACCCAGCAGCCCCAGCGCGCGCACGGACGCGATGCGAAGCTCCAGTTGAGGCGCGGCGGCGGCCTTCATCAGCGGCTCGATGGCCCGATAGTCACCCGATGCGCCCAGGGCGTCCGCCAGCACGGCGAGGGCGTCCACGGTCACCCTGCCGAGCATGAAGACGTCCAGGGCCTCAAGCGGCGACGCGGCGGCCGCGCGCCGGATCACCGGCGCATAGAGCAGGGAGTCCTGCAGGCCCTGGGCGGTGATCTCGGTCAGCAGGGACTCGAGCGGCGGCGCGGCGTCCATGTCCAGCAGGGCGGTCAGGACCGCGACCCGGAAGCCGCCGGACCGCGACCGCTTCAGCGCGTCCCGCAAGGCCTCGACCGTGGCCACGTCAGCAAAGGCCGACAGAGCCTCCGCGGCGGCGACGCGGCCAGCCTCGCTGCCCCGGTGAAGCCGCGTTCTGAGACGATCGTGGACGCCGAGCCGGGCCAGGCATTCGATCAGTCGCTCCCGCTCTGCGCCCCGCACCATGCCCAGCATCTCCAGCAAGGCTTCCGCCATCAGCCGGGCGCGGCGGCTGTAGGGCCTCAGCCGAAGCTCCGCCTCGGCGTCGCCGGCCATGATCTCCAGAAAGCAGGCCCGGACGCGCTGCTGGTCCGCCCCGCGGCCGGCGTCGCGTCGCTCGCGGAGCAGGCGCGCCACGATCAACCCCGCCATCCAGCCGAGCGCCGCCACGCACAAGGCAAGCGAACTCCACCACAGGAACGCCAGAATGGTCACCAGAACCGCCAGCCCACACCCAGGGTGATCGCTTCCCGGTCGTAGGCCCCGCGGTCTTCGTGCAGGGCGCCGAGCCGCAGGCTGACCTGGTCGGTCAGATCGATTTCAGCGCCGAGGCTGACGGCGCGAACATCGACCGTGACGCCCTCGCTGGTCTCCGGCGCATCGGCGTGATCAAGGCGCAGGCGCAGGCGATCGGTCGCCGCCCATTGCGCACTGACGGCATAGCCGGTCCGGCGCTGGTCCGTCTCGTCCCAGGCATTGATCCATCGCGCCGCCACTCGCAGCCGTCCCTCGGCCAGATCGGCGGCCAGACCGGGCTGCAGGCTCGACACTGTGCCGCTGGCGAAGCGGGCGGCCGACGCGTCCAGTGTCGCGCTGATCACCGGCGACAACCGCACATCGCCGCCGGCGCGCAGGGAAATCTCGGGCCGATAGTCCGCCTCCAGCGCCCCGCCCAGCGCGCCATAGACGCCGCCCCGGGCGAAGCGACGATCCAGGCGTCCCTCGATGAACAGGTCGTCGTTGTTGAACCGTTCGGTCCATTCGGCGGCGGCCCCGACGCTCCAGCGCTCATCCAGCGTGCGGATGGCCCCGAGCCGGGCTTCGGTCCAGTCCGGCAGTCCTGCTCCCAGCCGACTGCGAGACACGTCCAGATCGACCCGCCAGGGGGGCGGCGGCCTCAGGGCCTGGACAAGGGCGATCACCTCGGGGCGGTCCGGCGCCGCCAGCGCAGCGCGTCCCGCTTCGGTTCTCGCCCCAGCCAGGTCGCCCCGGCGCTGCGCCACCCGCGCCAGGCCCAGACGGGCGTCCACATAGTCCGGCGCCGCAGCCAGCACCGTCTGGAAAGCCGCCTCGGCTTCGTCGAGACGGTTCAGGGCCAGCAGGGAGAGGCCCTGGTTCAGCCGCGCGTCCACATTGCCCGGCTGAAGCCGCAGCAACTGATCCAGCTTGACGAGCGCCTCGCCATGGAGGCCCGCGCGGCGGTCAGCCACGGCGGCGTCATAGAGAGCGGCGGGGTCTGTGCGGACCTCAGCCGGGACGTCTTGAACGATCATCGCCTTGCTCCATGTCCGGTGCGCCCAGGATGCGGCGGATACGTTCGACCAGTTCGTCGGGGATGAACGGCTTGGCCAGATAGTCTGCGGCCCCAAGTTGAAGCGCGCCCACCACATCCTCCTGCCGCTTCAGGGCGGTCAGCATGATCACCGGGATGTCGCGCAGGTCGCCCTCCGTCTTCAGGCGGCGCAGGACCTCAAACCCGTCCATCACGGGCATCATGGCGTCGAGCACGATCAGGTCGGGTCCGTGGTCGCGAACCATCGCCATCACCTCGCCCCCATGTTCTGCGGAAAGCACCTGATGATCAACCGCCCCCAGCTTGTGCTGCAACAGCGCCCGGAGCAATGGATCGTCGTCGGCAATCAGTATGCGTGCCATGTCTCACTCCCACTATCGGCGCGCCCCTCCGGGGAGGGAATGAGGCAGCGGGAACTGTGAATCAAGGCCTGGTGTCCGGGCGAGCGCCCGCTGCCATGACTTTTATGGACGACGTATGGCGCTTGCTGAAGATGTGCCGCGTGTCTGGCCGCTCTGCAATCACAGGCTTCATTATGGGGCAGGCAGCAGGGCGGAACCGACCCGCCTTCCTCGCTAGCGGCGCGTGAGCACTTCCGCCCCGCCATAGACGACCTGCCGGCGCATCTCATCGCTGAAAAGGCCGTACATCATGGGAAGGTCGGGCCGGGTGGCCTGGTCGAGGGCGGCGATGTGCCCCGGGGACAGATGCAGCCCGACCGCGCCGATGTTGTCCTGAAGTTGGCTGACCCGGCTGACGCCGATCAGGACCGTGTCCACCGCCGGGCGCGAGAGCGCCCAGGCCAGGGCGACCCGGGCAGGCGGCTCACCGATCTCGGACGCCACGGCCTTCAGCGCGTCGACGATAGCCCAGTTGCGCTCCGTGAAGAGAGTGTCGCCGAACGGGTTGGCGCCATCCAGCCGGGCGCCGCCTTCGGCCTTCGCCGTTCCGTCGGCCGCCTCAATCGTCAGGCCGCCGGCTCGCGACGGGGCCGCCTCCACCGTCGCGCGGTCATACTTGCCGGTCAGCAGACCATAGGCGAGCGGGCTCCAGGGCATCACGCCAAGGCCGGTGTCCAGCGCCAGGGGGACGTGCTCCGCCTCGATCTCGCGGCTGACCAGGGAGTAGAAATACTGGAGCGCGATCGGTCCGGGCCGCCCGCTCGCAGCGGCCAGGGTCACGATCCGGGCGACATACCAGGCCGGGGTGTTCGACAGGCCCCAGTAGCGGATCTTTCCCGCCCGCACGAGCGTCGACATGGTCTCCAGCAGCTCCTCCGGCGGCGTCACCGAGTCCCACACATGGATCCAGTACAGGTCGATATAGTCGGTCTTCAGCCGGCGCAGCGAGCCCTCGAGGGCGGCATGGATGTGTTTGGCGCCGTTGCCACCCGCATGCGCGCCCTGTCCGGCGGCGAACCCCGACTTGGTCGCCAACACAAGCTGATCGCGATTTCGGCGGTCTGCGATGATCTCGCCCAGCATCGTCTCGCCGCCACCCCCGGCGTAGACGTCGGCGGTGTCGATAAGGTTGCCGCCCGCATCGACATAGGCGTCGAAAACGGCCTCGGCGTCGGGGCGCTCCATGCCCCAGCGCCCGACGCCGAAGGTCATGGTGCCCAGGGCGAGCGGACTGACGATCAGACCGGAACGGCCGAGGGGACGATAGTGGGCGAGGGACATGGCGAAGCTCCTGTCTGATCCGGAGCCTGAATTGGACATATAGGCCGTTGAGCGGTAGCGGCCATTAGCTACGAGACCCTTTGAGCAGGACTCAACAATGGACCGCGACACCTGGAACGATCTGGCCATCTTCGCCGCCATTGTGGAGGCTGGAGGATTCACCCGGGCCGGCGCCGGCCTCGGGGTGACGGCATCTGCGCTCAGTCACAGGATGCGTCTGATGGAGGCGCGAATGGGGATGCGGCTGCTCAACCGCACCACCCGCAGCGTGGCGCCCACCGAGGCTGGTGAACGTCTGCTCGCCAGTCTTCGCCCGGCCATGGCCGAGGTGGACGCCGCCCTGTCCGCCCTGGACACCGACCGGGCGAAACCCGCTGGCCGCGTCAGGGTCAGCGCCCATCGCTCGGCGGCCTTCGGCCTGGTGCTTCCCCGCCTGAAATCGTTCTCGGAAGCCTGGCCCGACGTTACCGTCGAACTGGTCGTCGACGATGGTCTGATCGACATCGTGCGGGCGGGGTTCGACGCCGGCATCAGACGCTTGCCCTCGCTGGAGCAGGACATGGTTTCGGTCCGGCTCGACGACGGCGTGCGTCTGACCATCGTCGCCGCGCCGGCCTATCTGCGCAGGGCCGGAACACCGGACACGCCGCAGGACCTGCAGACCCACTGTTGCCTGAACTACCGCCTTCCAACAGCGGGATCGCTCTACCGGTGGACCTTCGAGCGGGACGGCCAGACCACGACGATGGATGTCACCGGGTCTTTCGTCACCAACGATATCGACATGCTGTGCGAGGGCGCCCTGGCAGGCCTGGGCCTCGCCTGTGTGCTGGAAACCCAGGCCGCGCCTCATCTGGCGTCGGGATCCCTGACCAGCGTGCTCGACGACTGGCGTCCAAGGCTTCCGCCGAATTACCTCTATTACGCGGGACGACGAAATCCGCCGCCGGCCCTGCGGGTGTTCATCGACGCGATGAAGTCGGCCTTGCCCGTCTGAGCGGTCTGATCGGCAACCGGGAAAAACCGGAGTGGTGCGGGCGGTCGGGGTCGAACCGACACTCCTTTCGGAACCGGATTTTGAGTCCGGCGCGTCTGCCAATTCCGCCACGCCCGCGTCCGGGGCTCCTGTAGCGGATGAAATCGGGGCGCGCATCCGGTTTCTGCGGCCCGGCGGGTGTGGTTTGGGGATGACAACGGGCCGGGGCTGGCCTATATGGCCGCTCACATCGTTATCGACGGGCGTCGGACGACGCTTTTCGGAGCGGCGGCCGCAGGGTCCGCCGCTTTTTTATTGGAGTGCATGGCCTTGCGGGCGAAGACGGCCGAAGACCGCATGCTGATCGAGCTTCTGGACCCCATCGCGGAAACGCTGGGTCTGGACGTCGTGCGGGTGCGCCTGATGGGCGGCACCCTGCGCCGGCGGCTGCAGGTCATGGCCGAGCGGCCCAGCGACCACGACATCTCGGTCGAGGAATGCGCCCGGCTCAGCCGGGCCATCAGCGAGGTGCTGGACGCCGCCGATCCCATCGCGGGCGAGTATCTGCTGGAGGTGTCCTCGCCGGGCATCGACCGGCCGCTGACCCGCCTGATCGACTTCCAGCTGTTCGAAGGCCACGAGGCCCGGCTCGAAACCGACCGCATGGTCGAGGGCCGTCGTCGTTTCCGCGGCCTGCTGGCCGGGGTCGAGGACGCCGACAGCGCCAATCCCATGGTGGCCATCGATCTCGAGGACGAGGACGACACCGCCCTTCTGCCCTTCGCCTGGCTGTCCGAAGCCAAGCTCATCCTGACCGACGCCCTGCTCAAGCGGGGCGAAGAGATCCGCCGCGCTCGCGGCGAACCCGAACCTGACCAGATAGAGGACGAAGCCTGATGGCTGTCACCGGAATCTCCGCCAACCGCATGGAGCTGCTCTCCATCGCCAACGCCGTGGCCATGGAGAAGAACATCGACAAGGAGATCGTCATCGAGGCGATCGAGGAAGCGATCCAGAAAGGCGCCAAGTCGCGCTACGGGGCGCACCACGACATCCGCGCCAAGATCGATCCCAAGACCGGTGAGCTGGCCCTGACCCGTCACGTGACGGTGGTCGAGGACGACTGGCAGCCCGAGGACGAGCTGGAGGAGTTCAACGACTCCGCCATGGTGCGCCTGACCGACGCCCAGAAGCGCGATCCCGAGGCCGAGGTGGGCAAGGAATATGTCGAGGAGCTGCCGCCCTTCGACTTCGGCCGGGTGCAGACCCAGATGGCCCGCCAGGTGGTCATGGGCAAGGTCCGCGAGGCCGAGCGCGCCAACCAGTACGAAGAGTTCAAGGACCGCGTCGGCGAGATCGTCAACGGCACGGTCAAGCGCGTCGAATACGGCAATACCATCGTCGATCTGGGCCGGGGCGAGGGCGTCATGCGCCGCGACCAGTCCATCCCGCGCGAAGTGTTCAACATCGGCGACCGCATCCGCACCTACATCTATGACGTGCGCCCCGAGGTGAAGGGCCCGCAGATCATGCTGAGCCGCGCCCACCCGGGCTTCATGGCCAAGCTGTTCGCCCAGGAAGTGCCCGAGGTCTACGACGGCGTCATCGAGATCCGCGCCGCCGCCCGCGACTCCGGCTCGCGCGCCAAGATGGCCGTGCTGTCCAACGACAGCTCCATCGACCCCGTCGGCGCCTGCGTCGGCATGCGCGGCTCGCGCGTGCAGGCCGTGGTCGCCGAGCTGCAGGGCGAGAAGATCGACATCATCCAGTGGAACCCGGACGAGCCCACCTTCATCGTCAACGCCCTGGCCCCCGCTGAAGTGGCCAAGGTGGTTCTGGACGAGGAAGCCGGCCGCGTCGAAGTGGTCGTGCCCGACGAGCAGCTGTCGCTGGCCATCGGCCGTCGCGGCCAGAACGTGCGTCTGGCCTCCCAGCTGACCGGCTGGCAGATCGACATCATCACTGAAAGCCAGGACTCCGAGCGCCGCCAGCGTGAGTTCGCCGAGCGGACCCAGCTGTTCCAGGACGCCTTGGACGTGGACGAGGTCATCGCCCAGCTGCTGGTCACCGAAGGCTTTGCCACCGTCGAGGACGTGGCCTTCGTGGAAGCCTATGAAATCTCCGACATCGAGGGCTTCGACGAGGAAACCGCCGAGGAGCTGCAGGCCCGCGCCAACGACTATCTGGGACGCCAGGCCGCCGAACTGGATGCGAAGCGCAAGGAACTGGGCGTCGAGGACGGCGTGCTCGAAGTCCCCGGCGTGACCCTGCCCATGGCCGTCGCCCTGGGCGAAGGCGGCGTCAAGACGGTCGAGGATCTGGCCGATCTGGCCACCGACGAGATCCGCGGCGGCTTCGAGGTCAAGAACGGCGAGCGCGTCCGCGTTCCGGGCGTGCTGGAAAGCTTCAGCCTGCCCCAGGAAGACGCCGAGATGCTGATCCTGCAGGCCCGCGTGGCGGCCGGCTGGATCGACGCCTCCGAACTGCCCCAGCCCGAGCCGGAGCCTGAGGGCGACGAGGAAGAGGGCGTCTATGACGAGGCCGAGGCCGTGTTCGGCGGCGAAGGCCAGGCCGGCGACGGCGAGGCCGACGAAAGCGTAGCCGAGCAGGGCGACGAGGGTGTCGAGGAGGCCGATCTGGCCGAAGGCGACGCGGAGGTCTTCGCCGAAGACCTCGAAAAATCCCGCGACGCGTGATGGGAGCCGCAGCCGTTCATGGGTCTCGCCGCAGCCACATCAGAGCGTGAACGCCGCGACCTCGTCACCCGCGAGGTCATGGAGGAATCACGCCTGATCCGCTTCGTGGCCGGACCGGACGGCGCGGTGGTTCCCGACCTGGCGCGCAAGCTGCCCGGCCGGGGCCTGTGGGTGGCGGCGGACCGCGCGTCGGTCTCCACCGCCGCCGCAAGGGGCCTGTTCGCCCGCGCCGCCAAGGCTCCCCTCAAGGCCGGCCCCGAGCTGGCCGATCTGGTCGAACGGCTGCTGGTGCGGCGCTGTCTGGACCAGCTGGGTCTTGCGCGCCGCGAAGGCGCGCTTATCTCGGGCTTCGAGAAGTCTGCGGCGGCGATCCGGGGCGGCCAGGCCGCGTGGGTGATCGAGGCGGCGGACGGCGCGGCGGACGGTCGCGGCAAGATTCTGGCCCTCGCCGCGCGCCAGCCCAGCCCCCCCGAAGTGTGCGGCGCCTTCACCGTCGAAGATTTGGGTTTGGCCCTGGGGCTGGAAAATGCGATACATAGCGTCCTGCTTGCGGGCGGGCGGGCTGATCGCTGGACCCAGGAGGTCGGGCGACTGGCGGGATTTAGACCGCTCCGACCCCAGGACTGGCGTCAGGCCGGGTCTTCGGACCGGCCCGATTCCGTGACTGAGAGCGGGCCAGCGGGAGCCTTCGACGGGCGCGGTTCCGTTTCCTGAGAGGGAAGCGAGGCCACGCACGGCTGTTTGTGTTTTTGAACCAATGGGCGGGCGACCGCCGCGAGTAAAAGCGACCGGATGAGCGACGAGAACGACAACAACACCGACGGCAAGCCCCAGGGCGCCCCCTCCACGACGGGACCGCGCGCGCCGCTGAGCCTGCGCCCGCGTCAGGCGGGCTCGGTGTCCACAGGCACGGTGAAGCAAAGCTTCAGCCACGGCCGGTCCAAGACCGTCGTGGTCGAGACCAAGCGCCGTCTGGGAGCCGGTGCGGGCGTTCAGCGTCCGCAGGGCTTCGACGTGGCCCGCAACCGGCCCGCGCCCGCCGCGCCGTCGGCCCCGCCCGCGCGCGCGCCGCGCGCCGAGGGCCCCGGCGGTCTGTCCGCCGAGGAGATGGAAGCCCGTCGCCGCGCCATCGAACTGGCCAACCGCGAACGCGCCGAGCGTGAGGCCCAGGCCCGCGCCGAGCAGGAAAAGGCCGCCCGCGACGCCGCCGCCCGCAAGGACGCGGAAGCTGCGGCCAGGGCCGCCGCCGAAGCGCCCGCGCCCAAGCCTGTTGAAGCGCCCAAGGCCGCCGAAACCGCTCCGGTTGAAGCCAGGACTGCGCCCGCGCCGGTCGAAGCCAAGGCCGCGCCGAAGGCCGAGGTTGCTCCGGCCCCGACCCCTGTGGCTGCGGCCGCGCCTGCTGCCCCTGCCGCACCCAAACCCGACCTGTCGGCGCCGCCCAAGCGCGCGCCCCAGGTCAATTTCGGTCAACGCGCGCCCCGCAAGGATGCGCCGCGCGAACGGCCGCAGCCCCCGGCCTTCGGCGGTCAATCCGCCCGCGAGGCCGCCATGAGCGGTCGTCAGGACGCCCCCGCGGCCGCCGCACCGTCGTCTCCGCCCGCCAAGACGGTTCGCTACTCCGCCCTGACGCCCAAGCCGGCGCCCGGCGCAAACCGCTCCGAGGGGCGCGGCGCGCCCGCCCCGCGCGGCGCTCCGAACCAGCCCCCCGCCACGCCCGAAGTGGCCCGTCCCAGCCGCGCCCCCGGCGCCGGGGCCGGCTTCGGCCGCGCCCGTGAGGACGACCGTGATCGCCGCGACGCCAAGCCGGTCTCGCGCGGCAAGGGCGAGCCCAAGCGTCGCGAAGGCCGCCTGACCATCCAGGCCCTGGCCGGAGGTGATGAGGACGCGGCCGAGCGCATCCGCTCGCTGGCCTCGGTCCGCCGGGCCCGCGAACGCGAGAAGGAAAAGCGCAAGGGCGGCTCCACAGACGCGCCGAACCGTCCGCGCGAAGTGGTCATTCCCGACATCATCACCGTGCAGGAGCTGTCCAACCGGATGGCCGTGCGCGGCGTCGACATCATCAAATTCCTGATGCGTCAGGGCCTGATGATGAAAATCACCGACGTGATCGACTCAGACACCGCCGAACTGGTGGCTGACGAGTTCGGCATGGCCGTGCGCCGCGTTTCGGAATCCGACGTCGAGACGGGCTTCCTGTCCGACGAGGCCGATCAGGACGCCACCACGCCCCGCGCGCCGGTGGTGGCCATCATGGGCCACGTCGACCACGGCAAGACCAGCCTGCTGGACGCCCTGCGCACCACCGATGTGGCGGGCGGCGAGGCCGGCGGCATCACCCAGCACATCGGCGCCTATCAGGTTCGCCTGAAGGACGACCAGCGCGTCACCTTCCTGGACACCCCGGGCCACGCGGCCTTCTCGTCCATGCGGGCCCGCGGCGCCAATGTCACCGACATCGTCATCCTGGTGGTGGCCGCCGACGACGGCGTCATGCCCCAGACGGCGGAGGCCATCAGTCACGCCAAGGCGGCCGGTTCGCCGATCATCGTGGCGGTCAACAAGATCGACAAGCCTGACGCCAATGCGCAGAAGGTGGTCAACGAGCTGCTGCAGCACGAGATCGTGGCCGAAAGCCTGGGCGGCGACACCCAGGTGGTCGAGATCTCCGCCAAGAACCGCACCAATCTGGACGGCCTGATCGACGCCGTCCTGCTTCAGGCCGAACTGATGGACCTGAAGGCCGATCCCGAGCACCGCTCCGAAGGCGTGGTCATCGAGGCCAAGCTGGACAAGGGTCGCGGCCCGGTCGGCACGGTTCTGGTCAAGCGCGGCACCCTGCGTCGCGGCGACATCGTCGTGGCCGGCTCCGCCTGGGGCAAGGTCCGCGCCCTGCTGAACGAGCGCAACGAGCAACTGACCGAAGCCGGTCCCTCCACCCCGGTCGAGATCCTCGGCCTGGACGAGGCCCCGGATCCGGGCGAGCCCTTCGCCGTGGTCGAGAGCGAGGCCCGCGCCCGCGAGCTGACCGAGTTCCGCGCCCGCAAGAAGCGCGAGAAGGCCACCGTTCCGGCCGCCGTCTCCCTGGCCGACATGATGTCCAAGCTTCAGGACAAGAAGGTCTCGGAACTGCCCGTCCTCATCAAGGCGGACGTGCAGGGCTCGGCCGAGGCCATCGTCGGCTCGCTGGAGAAGATGGGCAACGAGGAGGTGCGTGCGCGCATCGTCCACGCCGGCGCCGGCGGCATCACCGAGAGCGACGTGACTTTGGCCAAGTCGGCCGGCGCGCCGATCATCGGCTTCAACGTCCGCGCTTCCAAACAGGCCCGCGACCTGGCCGAGAAGGAAGGCGTGGAGATCCGCTACTACGCGATCATCTACGACCTGCTCGACGACCTGAAGGGCGTGCTGTCCGGCATGCTGGCGCCGATCCAGCGCGAGACCTGGCTGGGCAACGCCAAGGTGCTGCAGGTGTTCGACATCTCCAAGACCGGCAAGATCGCCGGTTGCCGGGTGGCCGAAGGCGTGGTCCGCAAGGGCGCCAAGGTCCGTATCATCCGCGACGACGTGGTGGTGCTGGAACTGGGCACCCTCGCCACGCTCAAACGCTTCAAGGACGAGGTCAACGAGGTCCCGTCGGGCCAGGAGTGCGGCATGCACTTCCAGGGCTTCCAGGACATCAAGGAAGGCGACCTCATCGAGTGCTTCACCGTCGAGGCCATCCAGCGCACGCTGGAGTAGGGTTCAATATCCGCGCAAACCGGCTTTCGCCGGGATGCGCGGATACGGTCCTGTTCCCGCCACAAGTGGGTATAGAATGCCGGCCATGAAACGCGTCGCCGCCCTCGCCGCCCTGGCCCTGCTCACCGCCGCCGCTCCGGCGCGCGCCGAGACCCTGTTCTACGCCTATGACCCGGCCGATCCGCTGACGCTCAGCCTGACGCGCGGCATCACGCTGGAGCTGGAGCGCGGCTTTCTCGGGGGCACCGCCATCCGGCGGCTTTTCTCCACCGGCGGGCGCGGCTCGGCGGCCCTGGAGCGGGGCGGCCCCAATGGCGTCGTCGACGCCCTGCCCGACGGCGCAGAGGAGCGTACGGTCTACCGTATCCTGCCCGACGGCGACGGCCGCGCCCTGGCCAACGCCCTGTGCCCCGCCTCCGAGGAAGCCTGGTTCGTCTCCAGCCGCATTCGCGGCCCCCGCGGTCTGACCCTGCACGCCGTGGGCCGCTGGTCTGACGGCCAGTTCAGGCACTGCGCGCCGCTGCGCTATGAGTTCCGCGGCGAATGGGCCGGAACCGACGCCCCGCCGACGGACAGCGACGCCTCCAGCGCCCCCCGTCCCCAATAGGCCATGCGCGGCGCCGCCCTCGCCGCCCTTGTCGGCCTGATCGCCGCGCTCCTGACCTGGACCCGGCCGGGCGACCCGACCCTTGCTCCCGCCGCGCCGGGGCAAGGCGTCGTCCTCCACATTCTCGACAACGGCTTTCACACCGACATCGCCCTGCCCCGCGCACCGCTTGAGGCGCGCGGCGGCCCGCTGGCCGAAGCAGTGCGGGACCTGGCCCCCGGCGACTGGGTGCTGGCGGGCTGGGGCGACGCCCGCTTCTATGTGGACCAGCGCCCGATCCACCACCGCCTGCCCGACGGCGCCCGCGCCTTCCTGCGGCCCGGCAATCCGTCTGTGGTCATGCTGGACCCCTACGGCCGCGACCCCGCCGGGGCGTGGAGCGATGAGCGCCGCCAGAGCCTGACCCTGTCGCCCCGCGCCTTCGACGCCCTGGCCGACCGCATCGAGGCCTCGCTGGCGCTGGAGAACGGGCGCGCCCGCATCGCCACCCGGCGCCCCGGCGACGACGCGGTCTTCCTGGCCAGCCACGAGACCTTCTCGGTCCTGCGCCTTTGCAATCACTGGTCCGCCGAGGTTCTGCACGCGGGCGGGGTGTCCGTCCGGCCGGTGCAGTCGGTGTTCTCGGCCGAGGTCATGGGGGCGGCCCGCCGGGCCTCGGAACTGGACATCAGGGCCTCAGGGGACTAGACCGCGCCCCCTCCCGTTACCCCCGCCGGGTTCGATCCCCGGCAAGCGCGTCAAGGAGGCGCTCATGGGCCGCAAGCAACACACCCGCAACGCCACACCCCAGGGTCCCAGCCAGCGCCAGCTGCGCGCGGGCGAACTGATCCGTCACGCCCTGGTCGAGGTCCTGCGCGAGGAAGACATCCACGACGCGGCGCTGACCGGCGTCTCGGTCACCGTGACCGAGGTGCGCATGTCGCCGGACCTGAAGCACGCCACCTGCTTCGTCGAGCCCCTCGGCGCCGGCGTCGACGCTGCCCCCACGGCGGGCCACGTGACCGAGATCATCGACGCCCTGAACGCGCACGCCAAATTCCTGCGCGGGGTGCTGGGCCGCCGCATCGACATGAAGTTCACCCCCGACCTGCGCTTCCGCCACGACGAGAGCTTCGACGCCGCCAGCCACATGGAGCAGCTGTTCGCCGATCCGAAGGTCCGCGCGGACATCGAAGCGGCCGACGACGAGGACGACGGCGCGGCAGGCCTGAAAGACTGATGGCGCGGAAAAAGAGAGGCAACCCGGTCCACGGCTGGGTCAATCTGGACAAGCCCATCGAGCTGGGCTCCACCGAGGCGGTCAGCCGCATCCGCCGTTTGTTCAACGCCCAGAAGGCGGGCCACGCGGGCACCCTCGATCCGCTGGCCTCCGGCGTTCTGCCCATCGCGCTCGGCGAGGCCACCAAGACCGTGCCGTTCCTGATGGATGCGGAGAAGGTCTATCGCTTCACCATCCGCTGGGGCGTCTCCACAGCGTCGGTTGACCGCGAGGGCGCCGTCACGGCCCGCTCCGACATCCGCCCCTCGGTCGAGGCCGTCCGCGCCGCCCTACCGGCCTTCTCGGGCGAGATCCAGCAGGTTCCGCCCATCTTCTCCGCCATCCGCGTGGACGGCCAGCGCGCCTATGACCTGGCCCGCGAGGGCGTCGAGGTGGAGCTCAAGGCCCGCCCCGTCACCGTCCACGAGATCGCCGTCTCGGACGCCCCCGACGCCGACCATGTCGAGATCACCGCCCGCACCGGCAAGGGCGTCTATGTGCGCTCCCTGGCCCGCGATCTGGCGGTCATGCTGGGCGCAGAGGGCCATGTCTCGGCCCTGCGCCGCGAAAGGGTGGGACCTTTCACCGCGGAAAACGCCGTAACGCTGGAAATGCTGGAGGATTTGGCGTATAGGGGCGCCGCCCTGGAAGGTCTACTTCCGGTCGCGACCGCTCTGGACGACATCCCGGACCTGGCCGTGACTGGATCGGACGCCTTCTCGCTTCGGCAGGGACGGCCGATCGTTCTGCTTCCCCGACAGGTCGAAACGCTCAAGGACCGGCTCAAGTCCGGTTCGCGAACCGTTTCGGCGTTCGAGGACGGAACCCTGGTCGCCCTCTGTCAGATGCGGGCCGGTCGACTCGAACCCGACCGCGTTTTCAATCTGTCCTGAAGCCCGCCACGGCGGCGCCGAGGGAACATCCAACGCCCTCATGCAGCGAGGCCTCGCAGGCCAAGCGTAGGGCAAGAAAGGATCTACGATGTCGATTACGGCGCAACGCAAGGCCGAGGTCATTTCCGAGAACGCCCGCGGTGAGGGCGACACCGGTTCGGCCGAGGTCCAGGTCGCGATCCTGACGGAACGCATCGCCAACCTGACCGACCACTTCAAGACCCACAAGAAGGACAACCACTCCCGTCGCGGCCTGCTCAAGCTGGTGTCGCAACGTCGTGGCCTTCTGGACCACCTCAAGAAGGTTGATGAAGGCCGCTACGCCGCCCTCATCGAAAAGCTGGGCCTGCGCCGCTAGGTTCAGGTGACGGAAGGGCCCGCGTGCGGGCCCTTTCTCTTATCCGCCGCAAGGCGGTCGGGGGCTGAACGCCTCCATGACGCGAGGGCCATGCCGGTCCTCACTCAACCCGCCCGGTCCGCGACGTCGCTGATTGGGTTTTCGGGACCGAAGGACTGAAACAAAGCCTGACGCTCCGCCCCCGCAGGGAATTCGCCCTCGGGACAAGAAAGAGAAAAAATGTTCGATATCAAACGCAAGACCATCGACTGGGCCGGGCGCCCGCTGACCCTGGAAACGGGCCGCATCGCCCGCCAGGCCGACGGCGCCGTGCTGGCCACCTATGGCGAGACGGTCGTGCTGGCCACCGTGGTCTACGGCCGCGCCCCCAAGCCGGGCCTGGACTTCTTCCCCCTGACTGTGAACTACCAGGAAAAGACCTTCGCCGCCGGCAAGATCCCGGGCGGCTACTTCAAGCGTGAAGGCCGGCCGACCGAGAAGGAGACCCTGGTCTCGCGCCTCATCGACCGTCCGATCCGCCCCCTGTTCGTCAAGGGCTTCAAGAACGAGACCCAGGTCGTCATCACCGTGCTGCAGCACGACCTCGAGAACGACCCCGACGTGGTCGGCATGGTCGCCGCCTCCGCCGCCCTGACCATCTCGGGCGTGCCCTTCATGGGCCCCATCGGCGCCGCGCGCGTAGGCTACATCGACGGCGAGTTCGTCCTCAACCCGACCCTGGAGCAGCTGCCCACGTCCGATCTGGACCTGGTCGTCGCCGGCACCCAGGACGCCCTGATGATGGTCGAGTCCGAAGCGAAAGAGCTGTCGGAAGAGATCATGCTCAACGCCCTGATGTTCGCTCACCGCGGCATGCAGCCGGTGATCGACGCCATCATCGAGCTGGCCGAGCACTCCGCCAAGGAGCCCTTCGACTTCCAGGCCGACGACGTCTCGGACGTGGTCGCCTCCATCAAGAAGCTGGTCGGCGACGACATCAAGGCCGCCTACACCCACACCGGCAAGTACGACCGCCGCTCGGGCGTCGACACCGCCAAGAAGAAGGCCGCCCAGGCCCTGATCGCCTCGGACGACAACCCCGACGGCGTCGAGCCCGGCAAGTTCTCCACCGCCTTCAAGGAGTGTGAAGCCGAGGTCCTGCGCCGCGACATCATCGAGAACGCCCACCGCGTCGACGGCCGCGCCCTCGACAAGGTCCGCGCCATTGTCTCGGAAGTCGGCGTCCTGCCGCGCACCCACGGCTCGGCCCTGTTCACCCGCGGCGAGACCCAGGCCATGGTCGTGGCCACCCTGGGCACCGGCGAGGACGAACAGTACGTCGACGCCCTGGCCGGGACCTACAAGGAGAAGTTCCTCCTGCACTACAACTTCCCCCCCTATTCGGTGGGTGAGACCGGCCGCATGGGCGGCGCGGGCCGTCGCGAGATCGGCCACGGCAAGCTGGCATGGCGCGCCCTGCGTCCCATGCTGCCGACCGCCGAGGACTTCCCCTACACCATCCGTCTGGTGTCGGAGATCACCGAGTCCAACGGCTCGTCCTCCATGGCCACCGTCTGCGGCGGCTCCCTGGCGCTGATGGACGCGGGCGTGCCCCTGATCCGTCCGGTCTCGGGCATCGCCATGGGCCTGATCCTGGAGCCGTCCGGCGAGTTCGCCATCCTGTCCGACATCCTGGGTGACGAAGATCACCTGGGCGACATGGACTTCAAGGTCGCGGGCACCGAAGTGGGCATCACCAGCCTGCAGATGGACATCAAGGTCGCCGGCATCACCGAGGAGATCATGAAGCAGGCCCTGACCCAGGCTTCGGCCGGTCGTCTGCACATCCTCCAGGAAATGGCCAAGGCCATGGACGCGCCGCGCGGCGAGCTGGGCGCCTACGCCCCCAAGATCGAGGCCATCAAGGTCCCGGTCGACAAGATCCGCGAAGTGATCGGCACGGGCGGCAAGGTGATCCGCGAGATCGTCGAGAAGACCGGCGCCAAGATCAACATCGAGGACGACGGCACGGTCAAGATCGCCGCCTCGGACCAGGAAAAGATCGACGCCGCCAAGGCCTGGATCCAGTCCATCACCTCCGAGCCCGAGCCGGGCGCCATCTACACCGGCAAGGTGGTCAAGCTGGTCGACTTCGGCGCCTTCGTGAACTTCTTCGGGGCCAAGGACGGCCTGGTCCACGTCAGCCAGATCAACCTCGAGCGCGTCGCCAACCCGGCCGACGTCCTCACCGAGGGACAAGAGGTCAAGGTCAAGTTCCTGGGCATGGACGATCGCGGCAAGACCAAGCTGTCGATGAAGGTCGTCGATCAGGAGACCGGCGAGGACATCACCGACAAGATCAACGCCGAGCGCGCCGAACGGGGTGAAGCCCCCCTGTCCGACGACACCGGCGGCCGTCCCAAGCGTGACGGCGATCGCGGTGGCGACCGCGGAGGCGGCGACCGCGGCCGCCGCCGTCGCGACTGATCGCTCTGATCGTTGAATGAGAAAGGCCCCGGTGATCCCTCACCGGGGCCTTTTTACTTCCCTCTCCCCTTGGGAGAGGGCTGCGCGCAGCGGAATGCGGAGCAGACCGCTCATCCTCCCCTGCGCCGCAGGGGAGGGGGACCACGAAGTGGTGGAGGGGCCGGTCGCTGAAAGCGACCGGGGCGCGCGCAGGGTGAGGGTCGCCTCCCCAAAAACCCGTCATCCCCGGGCTTGTCCCGGGGACCCACTGCGGCCTCAGGCGCGAGCTGAGAAGGACTGAACGGCCGGCTCGACCGGGCGCCTTCCGGAACCGCATCCGCCGTGGACCCCCGGGACAAGCCCGGGGGTGACGGATCATTGAATCTTCGGATCAATCCAGCTCGATTAAGGGTCTCAACCCTTCTCCCCCAACCGCGCCTCGATCCGCAACAGCGCATCCCGGATCTCCCCCAGCACCGCCCGCTCCCCATCAGCCCCGTCCACCGGCGCAGCCACAGCCGCCGGCGTCGCAAAGCCCCGCTCCGCCAGCCGGTCCCGCTGCTCCAGGATCTGGTCGCGCACCCGCCGCGCGTCCATCAGCCCGATCAGGTCCGCCTCGGGCTGGCCCGTGGCCGCGCTTCTCTGCCCCGCAGTTTCAATGCGCAGGCTCAGCAGCCCCAGGGCGCCCAGCAGCGGCCCCTCGCGGATGGAGATGTCCTGGATCTTGTCCAGGGGAATGGTCAGCTCCTGCTTGAAGAACACCCCCTTGCCGACCACGACACTCCGGTCGGTCAGCCGGCACGACAGCGAGGCGTGATACCGCGAGGCCCACCAGCCCCCCAGCAGCAGCCAGAACGGCAACAGCAGAATGCCCGCCACCGTCGCAATCAGGATCAGCGCCCCGCTGAGCCAGAAATAGACCTTCAGCTTCGGACTGAACCGCGCCTCGACGATGGCTATGGACTGAGCAGACATGGATCACCCCCCGGTTGGTTCACAGGCGCCATACAGCGGCGGGGCGGGGGGAGCAAATGGGGGCGTGCCCGGCGAAGCGACCACGGCAAACCTCCGCCCTCTTGCATAGTGTAACGTTACGCGCTACACATGTGTCATGAGTGCAAACGCCCCACATCCCGGAA
>NZ_JBKBPF010000016.1:0-10414 GCF_046293315.1 Brevundimonas sp. | reverse complement strand
GGGGAGGAGAGCGCCAGTAGCGGGCGTCGGAACACCGCCGAAGAAGTGACGCCGAGAGGGCAGTCGTGACGCCACCTCCGGGGCGATGACCAGCCTCTTCAACTCGCCCACGGCGGTAAGTAAGCGCGCTACTTGACTTTCTAACACAACAATATAATTGTGTTGTTATGATACCTGAGTTCGTCGATCTTGGCGCGCCCGCGCCCTGGCCGGTCCTGCCTCCGGGCATTCACGACGCCACTCTGGCCGAAGTGTCCGTTCGGTTCGCGACGACGCCACATCGGACTTGGCTGTTCGGTGGCTTCGCCCGTGTTGTCGACGCGCTTAGCCGAGCGGGTTGCAAGACCGTCTTTCTGGACGGCAGCTTCATCACCGCGAAGCCCCATCCTGGCGACTTTGACGGATGCTGGGATCTGAGAGGCGTCGATCCGATGCGGCTCGATCCGGTGCTGCTCGACTTCAAGGACAAGCGGGCCGCCCAGAAGGCGAAATATTTCGGGGAGATGTTCGCCGTTGAGCTTCCCCATTCCCCCGGCCTGCTCGGCTTCTTCCAGACCGAGAAATTCACCGACCAACCCAAGGGGATCATCCGCATCTCCCTCGACGCGCAGAAAGGAGCGACCCTGTGATCACGAACGACAGACAATACCGGTCCGCCCGCGCGGCCCTCGCTCGTCTCCAGACCGATCTGGCACGCCTCGAGACCCCGGAAGCCGGGGTTCACCCTATGCTTCGCAAGGCTCAGACGGACGGTCTGGAGAGCCAAATATCCGACCTCGAAGCCGAGATCGAAGACTACGATGCACTCCAGTCGGGTGCAGTCACGTCCTTCGAGGCCGATGGGCTGCACGACCTCCCGGACATTCTGATCCGGGCGCGCATCGCGCGGCGCATGAGCCAAAAGGATCTCGGCACGTTCCTCGGCATCGCTGAGCAGCAGGTTCAACGCTATGAGGCGGAGCGCTATCGTTCCGCCAGCCTTGAACGGCTCTCCGAAGTGGCAGCCGCCCTCGACATTTCCGTTCGCGAGAGCGCTCAACTCCGAACCTCGCCGCCCGCAGAGGGCCCAGCTTCCTCGGTGTCCGCCTATCCGGTCACGGAGATGTTCAAACGGGGCTATTTCGGCGACTTTTCAGGCACGGCGTCCGAAGCCCGAAAGGCTGCCGAGACGCTCGTCCCCGCTTTTTTCCGCGAGGCCGCGTACGCATGGAAGCCGATGGCGCTGCACCGGCGGTCGTTCCGGAGTCGCTCCAACCCACAGTTCGCGGCGCTCGCTGCTTGGGAGGCCCGGGTCTGCATCTTGGCGGAGCGGAACAAGCCTGTTTCGGCCTTCGATCCTGAGGTGGTCACCTCGGGATGGCTCGAGGGTCTGGTCCGCCTGAGCCGGCTCGACGACGGCGTTTCACGCGCCAGGCGCTATCTCTTCGACGCAGGCGTAGCCCTTGCCATCGAGCCCCACCTGCCTGGAACCTTGCTCGACGGCGCCGCGCTACGCAGTTCGTCGAACATCGCCATCGCCGCCCTGACGCTCCGCTACGACCGTCTCGACAATTTTTGGTTCACCTTGCTTCACGAGATCGGCCATCTCGCCCTGCACATCCGGGCGGACGGCTATCACGCGATCTTCGATGACACCGACGCCCATGATCCGTCGCCTGTAGAGGAAGAGGCGGACCGGTTCGCCCAGGAGGCGTTGATCCCCGACAGCCGATGGCGGCTGTGCGTCTCACGGTTCACGCGCACCGAGAAGGCCGTCGCGACCGACGCCGCCCGGCTCGGCATTCATCCGGCGATCATCGCCGGTCGTATCCGGCGCGAGGCAAACGACTACACCCTCCTTCGAGGGTTGGTCGGAACCGGAGAGGTTCGTCGACAGGCAGCACGGGAGGATCTGGGATGGGACTGAAAGCCAGCACCTATGTGCCAGTCCTCAAATGGCGGCAGGGCGAATACCAAGCCCTGCTGCGTCTCGACACTGCCACCAAGGACCACGTGGTTCCTCTGATCGAGGTGACCCCGCCCGAATGGGATTTCGAACAGCACAAGTTCAGGAAGACGATCGACGGGCAGTTGGCGCCCTTCGCCTCCCGGCTGGAGAAGAAATGGGGCTCGCGTCTGGCTTTTCTCGACACGAGCTTGCTCAAGCCGACCGAACGCATGGTCGGAGGGGTCCACCCCCTGACCTACCTGCTCGACGCCGTTCGCGCGCGGGACGGCGTCGTTATCCCGGTGACGGGGTTGGAACGCGATTTGGCGCACTACAATGCGCTCGCATCCGCCATGGCTGTCGATGGGCAGGGCGTCGCCGTCCGGGTGAGTCTCGATGAGATCGCCGATGCCGCCTTTTCCGCTGCCTTGATGACCCTTGTGGGATCCCTTGGCGTCGGCCTCTCCGAAACCGATCTCATTGTGGATTTGGCAGCGAAAAACTTTGAACCCCTCGCCGATCTCGCTGTGCTCGTGACCACCCTCCTGCAGTCCAGCCCAACCTTCGTCGAGGCGAGAAGCCTCGTCTTGATCGGCACCTCGTTCCCCGCCTCGATGGGTGAGGTGAAACTGGCGAGCCAGACTCTGCCCCGACAGGAGTGGAAGCTCTACAAGGCGGTCACGGGAAGCCTCCCTAAGGGGTTTCGCCCCCTCGCGTTCGGCGACTATGCGATCGCCTCGGCCGACATCCCCGGGGGCGACATGCGACTCCTGAAGCCTTCGGCGACCATCCGCTACACCGTCACGGATGGCTGGTTCATCACCAAGGGCAACAATGTCCGCGACAACGGCTTCGAGCAATATCGGGGACAGTGCGGCACGGTCATTAATTCCGGGCACATGGCACCGTCGGGGTTTTCGGCCGGTAGCGACTACATCCGAGGCTGCCATGCCAAGACCGAAAAGACCGGCAACCTGTCTACATGGCGCTGGGTCGGAACGAACCACCACATCACGCGGGTCGTGGACGATCTCGCCAGTTTCCACGGGCCTTGAGGGTCGCGCGCACTAGGTCGGCCAGCTTCGTCTTCGGATAGCGGGACACCAGTTCCGCATAGAGGGCCGCTCGTGGAGCGCGCAGAAGGCGCGGGTCGCAATCCTGCCGCTGCAGGATGGCGCAGACCTCGTTGCGCCACAGCAGTCTCGCAACGGTCATGGGATCGGTCGCCCGGTTGGCCCGTTCCACGCGCAGCCGGCGAAAGACGACGGCACCGTTGGCCGCGCGGCGGGCGGAGATGACCCCCCACCAGTCAGGAACCAGCGAGAGCGCCGCCGGGAGATGACGTTCGTCGGCGATCAAGGTCGCCCGATCGACGACGCGGCCATAGGCCTCTACTTGGCGGGGCAGCCGCTCAAGACTGTCGGCTTCCGCCTTAATCTCAACGCCCCGGATGTGACCGTTGATCACCGCGATGTCGACGCGCGATGCACCGTGGGCGAGACCGAGTTCGTTCACGACCAAGGTGTCCGGAGCGCTCGCCGCATGCGCCAGCAAGCGTCCCAGCGCCGCCGCCCGCAAATCCGCATCCTTCAATCGAGCTCCCATGACAATCTCATGCCGGAGGACCGGTGCCGACGCAATCGACACCCGCCCGTCATCTCCCGTCCCCTTGCCCAGGCGGCGGGCGGGTGGAACATCGGGTCAGGGCGGCGGCGAGGGGGCCATGCGGGACTATACGACCATCGACCACAGCCAGGAGCCGCCCACGAGCGCCGACCTGCGGCCGGCCTTCGCCCACTCGGGGGTGCACGCGCGGCCGCTGGATCCGCGCATCGCCCGGGTGCAGGCCCTGTTCCATGAGGACCGGACCAGCGCGCGCATGGCGGCGGTGCAGTTCGATCTGGATCTGGATCCGGCTGGGCCTTCCATCTCCAGCGCAACCGCCTGCCCGAGACCCTGTTCTTCTACGAGCTGTTCCGCAGCCTCGCGTTTCTGGAGGCCACGCCATCCGGCTCACTGACGGCCCCTGAAGGCGGCGGCGTCGGAACGATTTAATCCCCCTGCCTCCCACGCCCCTATAATGGCGCGGCGGGCATCAGGCTGTGGGGGGCGATTCGGACAATTCGGACAATTCGGACACTGTTTTCCGGACGGTCCGGGCCGATTTCGGACAATTCGGACAATTCGGACCCTGTTTTTTTCGGGCCCGGAACCGGAAACGGCTCAGGCCGCGCACGCGGCCGGGACGTTGTCGTCGTCCTCCCACAGGGCGCAGCTGCGGTCGATCTCGGCCTGGATCATGGCGCAGGGGTTGGCTGTGTTGCAGGGCGGACGGGTGGCCGGGCTGACCTGGATGCAGCGGTCGACCAGCGCCTGGGCCGCCGCCTGTCCCCGCTCCCCGGCGCAGCTTCCGATCTCGGTCCCGGGCAGGAGCCCGGGCGTGGGCGGCGAGGCCGGCGGTGTGGGCTCGGGGGTCGGCGCAGGCGCGGCCGGAGTCTCTCCGGCGGAGGGAGAGATGGGCTCCTCGGCCTGCTGACAGGCCGCCAGAAGGGCCAGGGCGGCGACGGGGGCGATCAGGCGGCTCAGGGGGCGGGACATGAGGCGGAACTCCTTGTGGCGTCAGGGGATGAACGCGCCGTGCCGGGTCCGGCTCCCTAGTCCAGGGCGCAGATGTCGGGCAGGCCGCGCAGGCGTCCGCCTGCGTCCAGCCCATAGCCCACAAGGTAGCGGCTGGGCGCCTCCCACCCCACGAAGTCGGGGGTCAGGGCGCGGGGCTCGGGCCAGGGCTTGCGGGCGAAGACGCAGGTCAGCACCTCGGCGGCGCCCGCCTCGCGCATGATGCGCACGGCCTCGGCCAGGGACAGGCCGGTGTCGAACACGTCGTCCAGGATCAGCACCCGGGCCCCGTCCATGGGACGCTGGCACGGCGCGCGCACCTCGACCTGACCCTTGCTGGCCTGGCCGTCGCCGTACGAGGCCAGCCACAGGGCGTCGAAGCGCACGTGGCGGCCCAGGCGGGCGAGGGCCCGGGTCAGGTCGGCGGCGAACCACAGGCCGCCGGTCAGCAGGCACACGGCGATGGTCTCATCGTCGATGACCGGAGCGATGCGCGCCGCCAGGTCCGCCACATGGGCGGCTACCTGATCTTCGGGCAGCAGGACGGCGGGCGTTGCGGGGTCAGCCATGCGAGGCGGATAGCGCCTCGTCACGGGGGCTGTCGAGGGGGGAGGCCTCGATGGCGTCCTCCGGGCGCTCCAGCCCGATGGCTCCGCGCAGCACCGGCTCGGGCCGGAACTGCACAGAGGCGTTGGGCGGGGGCCCGGCGTCCGGAGCGGGCGTGGGGGCGGGCTGGGGCCGGGCGCTCAGGTCGAAGGCGACGCCGATGTCGGCTACCCGGGCCTGCGGGTCCGGGGCCAGGGTGGCGAAGCCCAGCACCGCGCCGGGCTCAATGGCCGGGCCGGGCACGGTCAGCATCTGGTGCCCGATCTCGCGGCCCTCGGCGTCCAGCAGGGCGATGCGCACCACCGGCGGGGCGACCGCATGTTTCCTGACGTTTCTCAGGGCGCCGGAGACCAGCACCTGGCCGTGATCGTTGGGAGCGGGTCGGGCGCGCACCGAGGCGAACTCCAGCCCCACCGGGTTCACCGGCGCGCCCACGGCGGCGTAGGCGGCGGCGGTGCGGGGATACATCTCAACCACCTCGACGCGGAACAGCCAGGCCGCGCCCATCAGGCCCAGGAACAGAACGCCCAGCCCGGCCCAGACCCCGCCCACGGCGGCGGCGCGGCGCATGCGCCGTTGCTGCTCGGCCCGCGCCCGGAACGCCCTGGGCAGCTCCGGCGCCGGGGCCTCGGCCAGATCGTCGCGCTTGCCGAAGGCCGCGGGCTCGGCCTCCACGGCCTTGGCGGTCAGCTCGAGCGGTTCATCATGGGGGGTCGCGCGCCAGGTATGGGCGCACGACTGGCAGCGCACGCGCCGTCCGTTCGGGCCCAGACTGTCGTCTGGCACGAAATAGCTGGTGGCGCACTCGGGACAGGTCAGTATCATGGCCGTCAATGTGAGGCGTTTCGCCCCCTCCCGATGGATCGCCCCCGGGCCATCCGAACCCGCTCAGACTTTCATGCCGTTTCCGCCCCGACGCGCCGCCCAGCCCGTGCCCGACTTCACCGAGACCGCCCGGCTTCAGGGCGTGGAATTCGGCTATGGGCAAGGCGCCCGCGTGCTTCGGGGCATCGACCTCATATTGCCGCGCGGCTCTTTCCACTTCCTTACCGGACCGTCGGGGGCGGGCAAATCGTCCCTGCTGAGGCTGCTGCACCTGGCGGCGCGGCCGACGGCGGGGCGGATGCGGCTGTTCGGCGAGGACGCCGCGCTGATTCGCCGCCCCGACGCGCCCCGCTTGCGGCGGCGCATCGGGGTGGTGTTCCAGGACTTCCGGCTGATGGATCACCTCAGCGTCTTCGACAATGCGGCCCTGCCCCTGCGGCTGGCCGGGAACCGGGCCGAGGACTACGGGCCCGACGTGGAGGAGATGCTCCGCTGGGTCGGGCTGGGCGGACGCATGGGCGACCTGCCGGAGACCCTGTCGGGCGGCGAGAAGCAGCGGCTGGCCATCGCCCGGGCGGTGATCGGTAAGCCGGACCTGATCCTGGCCGACGAGCCCACGGGCAATGTGGACGCGGCCATGGCGGCGCGCCTGCTCAAGCTGTTCCAGGGCCTGAACCACATGGGGGCCACGGTGCTGATCGCCAGCCACGACGAGGCCCTGGCCGCGCGCTCGGGCGCCGGCGTGTTGCGGCTCGAGCACGGCCGCATCCACGGAGCGCAGGCATGAGCCGGCGGCCCGACCTGTTGCCGAAGGACCCCGGCGGGGAGGGCTGGCTGGGGGCGGTGATCGCGGTGCTGTGCTTCATCGCCTGCCTGGCGGCGGTCAGCGCCCTGGCGGCGGACCGGGCGGCGCACGGCTGGAGCGGGCGGCTGCGGGCCGAGGCCACGGTGCAGGTGCGGCCCCGGGTGGACGAGACCGGCGACGCCGCCGCGGCCCGCGCCGCCGAGACCCTGGCCGGGGTGGCCGGCGTCGAGGAGGCCCAGGCCCTCGACCGGGAGGCGGCCGAGGCCCTGCTGCGGCCGTGGATGGGCGAGGCCGTGCTGGAGGACCTGCCCCTGCCCCATCTGGTCACCGTGCGCCTGTCGCCCGAGGCGCCCGCCTCCGCGCAGACGCTGGGCGAGGCCCTGGCGGAGGCCGGGCTGGACGCCTCGGTGGACGATCACTCCCTGTGGCGCGGCGAGGTGGAGCGCTCGGCCATGGCCCTGACCGGGCTGGCGCTGGCGGCCTTCGCCCTGACCGCGCTGGCGGCCGGGGCGGCCATCGCCTACGCCACCCGGGCCGGGCTGGCGGCGCGGCGACGCGAGATCGAGACCCTGAGCCTGTCGGGGGCCAGCGAGGGCCAGATCGCCTGGCTGTTCCAGCGGCGCTTCGGCTGGCTGGCGGCGCGGGCGGGCGCGGCTGGGGGCGCAGCGGCCGCCGCCGTTTTGGCCATCGCCCGGCTGGCCGGGGGCGACGGCGGGCTGAGCCCGGCCCTGCCGCTGGTCTGGGGCGACCTGGCCCTGATCTCGCTTTCCCCGGCGCTAGCGGCTAGCGTGGCCCTCGTGGCCGCCTGGCTGGCCGCCCGGCGGGCTCTGGACACGGCCTGGGCGAATCCGCCAAGGAGCGTCTCCGCCGGGGACAGGAGCATGAAATGAGGTTTCTCAGCGTCGTCGTGATCCTGGCCGTGCTGTGGGTCGTGGGCCTGTTCGCCTTCGCGGACCGGGTGCGCGCGATCACGCCCGCGCCGGAGCCGGCCCCGGCCGACGGCATCGTCGCCCTGACCGGCCCGTCGGCGGCGCGGGTCAATACGGCGGTGCGCCTGCTGGACCAGGGCAAGGCCGACCGCCTGCTGGTCTCGGGCGTCAACCGCGAGGTGCGGCGCCAGGAACTGCGGGCCCTGACGCCCGGCTCCGGCGCCCTGTTCGACTGCTGCGTGGACCTGGGCTTCGACGCCGAGAACACCATGGGCAACGCCCAGGAGATCGCCGCCTGGGCCCGGGCCAAGGGTTTCGACAGCCTGATCGTGGTGACCTCGGACTACCACATGCCGCGCAGCCTGCTGGAGATCCGGGGCATGGCCCCCGAGGTGGCCCTGACGGCCTATGCGGTCAGCACCCCGTCGCTGGACACCGAGCGGTGGTGGCGCTCGACCCCCGACGCCCGGCGTATGGCGCTGGAATACAACAAGTATCTGGTGGTTCTGGCGCGTGAGACAGTGCTGGGCCTGACCGGCCGCAACGCGCCGGAGGGCGACACCAACGCCGCACCCGACGCCGCGCCAGAGGCGGCATAAGCCCTTGATTATACTGCGCTCCGCCCTGTTCAGCCTGTGGCTGTGGCTGTCCATGCCGCTGTTCGCGGTGCTGCTGTCGCCCGCCCTGCTGATGCCCCACCGCTACGCCATGGGGGTGATCAAGGCCTGGGCCCGCACGGTGCTGTTCGGCCTGCGCTGGCTGGCCGGGATCAAGGTGGTGGTGACCGGGCTGGAGCACCGCCCCACGGGCGCCGCCCTGCTGGCCGTCAAGCATCAGGGTATGCTGGACATCGTGGCCCCGTTCACCTTTCTGGACGACCCCTGCTTCGTGCTGAAGAAGGAGCTGACGCCCCTGCCCTTCATCGGCTGGTTCGCCTGGAAGACGAAGATGATCGCCGTGGACCGCGCGGCCCACGCAAAGGCGCTGAAGGACATGGTGCGTCAGGCCCGGGTGCGCCTGACCGAACAGCGCCAGATCCTGATCTTTCCCGAGGGCACGCGGACCCTTCCCGGAGAGCCCGGCGACTACAAGCCCGGGGTGGCGGCCATCTATCGCGACCTGGACGCCCCGTGCCACCTGATGGCCACGGACTCCGGGCGCTGCTGGCCCGCCAAGGGCTTCCTCTACCGCCCCGGGGTGGTCACCTTCGCCTTCCTGCCCCCCCTGCCCGCCGGCCTGAAGCGCGCCGAGTTCATGGCGCGGCTGGAGGCGGAGATCGAGACGGCGTCGGTGGGGTTGCTGGGCTAATTTCCTTCTCCCCTTGAGGGAGAAGGTGGCCGCCGGAGGCGGTCGGATGAGGGGTATGTGTCCGCATCTCCGCCTGTGGTCGTTCTGAACCGCTTGCCCCCTCACCCTCCGCGCACGGACGGATGCTGACGCATCCGTGCGCGGAGCCGCCCTCTCCCTCAAGGGGAGAGGGGACAGGTGGGCCGGAAAAAACAGTGTACGAATTGTACGAATTGTCCGAATTCCGGGCGGCGCGGGCTTCCTGTTCGGCGGCCATCTCGGCGAACCGGGCGTTGATGGCGGCCTGACGGGCCTCGAGATTGTGGTCGTCGGCCCAGGCGCTCTGCGGCGGTGGCGGCGGCGTCTGTTCGGGGTCCGGGAGGGCGGCGAGCGCCGTCAGCTTTTCGTGCAGGCGCATCCACGACCCCGCCTCGGCGGCGCGGCCGGCCTTGAGCGCGCGGTTGACGCGGACCAGGGCCACAAGGGCCATCTCCTCATAGTCGGGCAGCTCCAGGGCCTCGTCCGAGTGCAGATCCACCGGCTCGGGCCCATGGTCCGGCGTCGGCGCGTCGATGCGGCGCCAGCCCTCGGCCCGGGCGCGGTCGCGCAGGGTCGAGGGCCGCAGGTCATGGCGGGCGCAGACCTCCACGCCCGTATGGCCCGCCTCATAGTCCCGCCGGGCCCGCGCCCAGGTCTCGTCCGACGCCCGGCGATAGCCGCCGCGCGCGCTGTCGCCGGCATCGAGTCCGGCGTGGCTGTGGTCGTCCATGATCCGTCTCCGTGGTTGGAGGCGGTAGTTTACGGGCGGGCGAAAGACGGCGGCGTAACTCGGGGTGTTCCGGCGCGGAACCGGGGCGGGGCAAGGGATTGGGTCGGGGAAATGCGGGGATTAATCCTCCCCCGATGGGGGAGGATCTAGCGGCTGCTCACCCTGGCGTTCAGGCCCGCCAGCACGCCGTCGAGGTTGGTCAGCACCGCCGTCGCCGGGATGCGCAGGACCTCGATGCCGCGCAGGGTCAGCCACTCTGTGCGCCGGGCGTCATGGCGCATCTGGTCGGGATCTTCGTGGCCCGCGCCGTCGACCTCGACCGCCAGCCGCGTGGCCTCGCAATAGAAGTCCAGAATGAACGGCCCCACCGGATGCTGGCGCCGGAACCGCGTCTCGCCCAGCCGCCGCTTGCGCAGCGCGCGCCACAACAGCACCTCCGGCAGGGTCATCTTGCGCCGCAGGGCCCGCGCCCGCTGAATGGTGATCTTCGGCGCATACATAACGCCACTATTCGAAACGCGGGCGGCGCCGTCAATCCTCCCCCATCGGGGGAGGGGGACCATGCGCAGCATGGTGGAGGGGGCTGGGGCCGGGGTGGCGGCGTTGAGGGTGCGCCGGATCGGCGATGGAGCCCTCCCGCCGGCCGTTCA
>NZ_JBKBPF010000015.1:0-54979 GCF_046293315.1 Brevundimonas sp. | reverse complement strand
GCAGAAACGGCGGGCGCAGGGGCTGGCGCAGCGACCGGGGCCGCCACCACGGGTGCGGGTTCAGGCTCGAAGGCCGCGAACGGGATCGGCTCGGACGACGTCTCCACCACCGCGCCGCCGGCCTTGGCCAGCGTCATCGTGATCGCCGCCGTCAGCGTCGTCTTGCCGTGGTCAACGTGGCCGATCGTGCCGATGTTGCAGTGCGGCTTGTTACGTTCGAACTTTTCCTTGGCCATATCTCTTAGCTCCTGTCCCCCAAACGGGGTCCTATAAGGTTGGGGGGTGTGGTTAGGCGTACTTCTTGATCACTTCGTCGGCGACGTGTTGCGGCACCGGGTCGTAGTGGTCGTACTGCATGGTGAACTGCGCGCGGCCTTGCGACATGCCGCGCAGGTTGTTGACGTAGCCGAACATGTTGGCCAGCGGCACGAAGGCGTTCACGACGGTGGCGTTGCCGCGCACGTCCTGGCCCTGGATCATGCCGCGACGACCGTTCAGGTCGCCGATGACCGAACCCAGATACTCTTCCGGGGTCACAACCTCGACGGCCATGATCGGTTCCAGCAGCTTGGGCGCGCCCTGGGTCCGCAGTTCCTTGAAGGCGGCGCGCGAAGCGATTTCGAACGCCAGCACCGAGGAGTCCACGTCGTGGTAGGCGCCGTCGATCAGGGTGGCCTTGAAGTCGATCAGCGGGAAGCCGGCCAGCAGGCCGTTGTCCTTGGCGGACTCGATGCCCTTCTGGACGCCCGGGATGTATTCCTTGGGCACGTTGCCGCCGACGATCTTGGACTCGAACACGAAGCCCGAGCCCGGCTCGCCGGGTTCGAAGATCATCTTGATGCGGGCGAACTGGCCCGTACCGCCGGTCTGCTTCTTGTGCGTGTAGTCGATCTCGGCCTTCTTGCCGAGGGACTCACGGTAGGCCACCTGCGGCGCGCCGATGGTCGCCTCAACCTTGTAGGTGCGCTTCAGGATGTCGATCTTGATGTCCAGGTGAAGCTCGCCCATGCCCTTCAGGATCGTCTGGCCCGACTCGTGGTCGGTGGAGACGGTGAAGGACGGATCCTCGGACGCCAGCTTGGCCAGGGCGACGCCCAGCTTCTCCTGGTCGGCCTTGGTCTTGGGCTCCACGGCGATCTCGATGACCGGCGCGGGGAACTCCATCTTCTCAAGGATGACGGGCGACTTGGTCGGGTCGCACAGGGTGTCCCCGGTGCGGGTGTCCTTCAGGCCGGCCAGGGCGACGATGTCGCCGGCGTAGGCTTCCTTGATGTCCTCGCGGTTGTTGGAGTGCATCAGCAGCATGCGGCCGACGCGCTCTTTCTTGTCGCGGGTCGAGTTCAGCAGGCCCATGCCGGTTTCCATCTTGCCGGAGTAGATGCGGCAGAAGGTCAGCGAGCCGACGAAGGGGTCGTCCATGATCTTGAACGCCAGAACCGACAGGGGCTCGTCGTCCGAGGCGCGGCGAACCACCGGCTCTTCGGTCTTGTAGTCCAGGCCCGGGGTCGGCGGGATGTCCAGCGGCGACGGCAGATAGTCGACCACCGCGTCCAGCAGGGGCTGCACGCCCTTGTTCTTGAACGCCGAGCCGCACAGGATCGGATAGAAGGCCGCGTTCAGAACCGCCTTGCGCAGGCACTTCTTGATCACTTCCTCGGAGGGCTCATTGCCTTCCAGGTAGGCTTCCATCGCCTCGTCGTCGAGCTCGACGGCGTTCTCGATCAGATAGCTGCGGGCGGCCGTGGCCTTCTCGAGCAGATCAGCGGGGATCTCTTCTTCGGAGAACTCGGCGCCGAGGCCGTCGTTTTCCCAGATGATCGCCTTCATGCGGACCAGGTCGACGATGCCGCGCAGGTCGGATTCCTGACCGACCGGCAGCTGGATCGGAACGGCCTTCACGCCCAGACGATCGCGGATCGACTGAACCGAGGTTTCGAAGTCGGCGCCCAGCTTGTCCATCTTGTTGACGAAGATGATGCGCGGCACGCGGTACTTGTCGGCCTGACGCCAGACGGTCTCGGTCTGGGGCTCCACGCCGGCGTTGCCGTCCAGCACGGTCACCGCGCCGTCGAGCACGCGCAGCGAACGCTCGACTTCAATGGTGAAGTCCACGTGGCCCGGGGTGTCGATGATGTTGAGGCGCTTCTCTTTCCAGAAAGCGGTCGTCGCGGCGGACGTGATGGTGATGCCGCGTTCCTGCTCCTGATCCATCCAGTCCATGGTGGCGGCGCCGTCGTGCACTTCGCCGATCTTGTGGGACTTGCCGGTGTAATAGAGAATCCGCTCGGTCGTCGTCGTCTTGCCCGCGTCGATGTGGGCCATGATGCCGAAGTTGCGGTAATCCTCGATCTTGTTGATGCGGGCCATATTCGAAAACTCGGGTGTTCGGCGCCGATCCGGCGCCTGGGTCAGGGAGGGGTCTTCAGGAGCGCGGGCGGTCTAACGCAAACCGCCCGCTTCTTGAAGGGCCGTCAGCCGGAAATCCGGCTTACCAGCGGTAGTGAGAGAAGGCGCGGTTGGCTTCGGCCATCTTGTGGGTGTCTTCGCGCTTCTTGACCGCGGTGCCGCGGTTGTTGGCGGCGTCCAGCAGCTCGGCGGCCAGCTTTTCCGTCATGGTGTTCTCACCGCGGTTGCGCGCGGCGTTGACCAGCCAGCGGATGGCCAGGGCGCGGCGGCGATCGGGGCGAACCTCGACCGGCACCTGATAGGTGGCGCCGCCGACGCGACGCGACCGGACCTCGACCGCCGGAGCGACGTTTTCCAGCGCCGAGTGGAAGGTCGCGACCGGCTCCTGGTCCTTCTTCTTCTCGGCCAGGATTTCGAAGGCGCCGTAGACGATGTTTTCGGCGACGGCCTTCTTGCCCTCGTACATGACGTAATTCATGAACTTGGTGACGATCAGATCGCCATACTTGGGATCCGGCAGAACTTCACGCTTCTGTGCGCGGTGACGACGGGACATGGGGTTATCCTCTTAAATAATATTCTGGACGCGCAGGGCTTACTTCGGACGCTTGGCGCCGTAGTGCGAACGGCGCTGCTTGCGGTCCTTCACGCCTTGCGTGTCCAGCACGCCGCGCAGGATGTGGTAGCGGACGCCGGGAAGGTCCTTCACGCGGCCGCCGCGGATCAGGACCACCGAGTGCTCCTGAAGATTGTGACCCTCGCCGGGGATGTAGCACACGGCTTCGTAGCCGTTCTTGGCCAAGCGGACCTTGGCCACCTTACGAAGCGCCGAGTTGGGCTTCTTGGGGGTCGTCGTATAGACGCGGGTGCAGACGCCGCGGCGCTGGGGCGAACCCTCCAGGGCCGGCACCTTGTTGCGCACGGGCTTGGGCTTGCGAGGCTTGCGGATCAGCTGGTTGATCGTAGGCATTCGTGTCTGGTCTCTTCTGCGATGGAGGCGTGTGCCTGTTGGCCGGGGCGCCTCGAGTTCCTTCTTTTGGACGTGGCCGAAACCGCGCCCGGGCTGTTATCGAGACCGACCGTGCGCTCAAACAGAAAAGCCGGAACGCGCGCTTTGGGCGTTCCGGCGGGCTCAGCCCGTCCGTTCGATTGTCACGAGATCAGCAGACGGCGGACCGCCCATGCCTCGAAGTGAGCGCCGTTTACGCTTCGGGGGGCGTCGGGTCAAGGTCTTCAGCGGCGACGGACGCGCCGTCATCGGCCAGACGCCAGGTCATCGGGATTCTGACCCGGGAGCCGACCCGTGACCTCCCATCGGGTCCTGTCGTCGGCGCGCGGACGCGACCCGCCAGCTCAAGCGCGCTTTCTCCGAAACCGGACCCCGCCGGCCTTTCGCTGACGATCTCACACTGCTCGAGGCGGCCACCCTCCGTCACCCTGCATTCGATCGTGGTCCAGCCTGTTATGGGTGCGGTCGCCGCGCAGGCGCCCATCGACATCAGAGCCGCGCCAAGACCGAGCCGGCTTGCGCCGCCATCCGTGTTGTCCGGACCATGAGTCTCCCCGCCCCTCAGCTTCGCCTTAAACCGGACGCATAGCCCCGAATAATGACAGGGCGAACCGCTCGTCGCAGACTCAGGCCGTCGGCCGGGCGGGCGAGCGCGACAAGGGGCGTCATGTCGACAGTATTGCGTCTGCGCGAAGGCCTCGCCCGAAACCGGCCACTGTCCGCTGTGGTGGCCGGCTCCCTGATCGTGCATGTGGCGGTCCTGCTGATGATCGGCCTGCGAACCGGCCCGGACATGTCCGGCTACAGCGCGCCGCCCGCCCCCCTCTACATTCAGATCGAGCCCCGCCCGCTGATGGCCGGCGAGACCGTGCGCGAACCGCCCGTCACCGTGATCGCCGACCCCAGCGACGCCCCGGCCCTCACCCGCGAGATTCGCGCCCGCGCCCTGCGGAATGAGATCCCCGACGAAGACGAGGAGCGCCGTCGCCTGGAGGCCCTGCGCCTGCCGTTACGGCCCGCGCCGTCGGATCAGGACGTGGCGCCGCAATGGCGGGTGAACCCGGACGGCGCGAGCGATCAGGTGGCCCGCGCCCTTCGCTCCTCCGGCGTGGCCTGCAACAGGCCGCGCAACCAGATGACCGCCGCCGAGCGCACCGCCTGCGATGAACGCTTCGCCGGACCCTCCGACGCGCCTGCCATTCGGGGCACCGGTGATCGCGAGCGCGACGAAGCCTTCGCGCGTCAGGGCCGGGCCAACATCGCCCGCTACGACGCCCAGCGCGCGCCGCTGGCGGGCGGTGCGGGGGTCGTGGGGCCGGGCGACTGCCCCGGATCCAATCTGGGCATGGGCTGCGCCGGCGCGCATCTGCCTGACGTGCCCGGCGTCGATATGCGGCAAGGCGCGGAGACCCCCCTCCGCCAGCGCAGCAACCGGGTGGACGAGGACTAGACCAGGCTCTAGGCCAACGCCCGGCGCACCCGCCAGCCGGCCAGCAGGCCCAGCCCCGCCAGCACCGCCATGGCCAGGTAGCCCAGCGCGCCATAGGCGTCGTACAGCGGGCCGGCCATCAGGGTCGCCAACCCGATCAGGACGCCGGAGGACAGGGCCGACAGCAGGGTCTGGGCGGCGGTCTGGTTGGCGGGCGGCGCCAGGCGCTCGACGATCTGCAGGCCGGCGAGGAAGGTGGCCGCGAAGCTCAGCGCATGCAGGGCCTGCAGCGGCCACAGCAGCCACAGGGGCGGCATGAAGGCCAGGGCGATCCAACGGACGACCGCCGCGCCGCCGCCGATCATCAGCAGCAGCCACGGCCCGATCCCCCGGCGACGCCGCCATGGCTCCACGATCCACATGAACAGCACCTCAGCGATCACGCTAAAGCCCCACAGCATGCCGGTTATGGACTCCGGGATGCCCCGGGCCTTCCACTCGATGGCCGAGAATCCGTACAGAAAGGCGTGGGTGGCCTGGATGGCGCCGACGGCCAGGATGGCGGTCATGAACACCGGGTCGGCGACGAGGGCGCCGAGCCCCTTGAAGCGCTCGCGCTTCGGCGGGGCGACGCCCTCCCGGACCCGCTCGGCGGGCAGCACGGTCAGGGCGGCCACCGCGCCGATCAGGCAGGCGGCGGCGATCCAGACGATGATCACGTCGGGTGAGGCGCGCAGCAGCAGCGCCCCCATGCCCACATTGGCGACCACAAAGGCCAGCGACCCGGCGCTGCGCGGGGCGGCGAAGGTGAAGCCCTCGCGCGCGGCGCCCCTCAGGGTCAGCACATCGGCCAGGGGAATGACCGCCGCCGCCGCCGTGGCGCCGATGAACCACAGGGGCAGCCACAGGGCGTAACCCTCCACCAGCCCCGCCGCCCCATACCCGACGGCGGCGATGACGCTCAGAATGGCGATGGCGGTGCGGCGCAGGGCGAAGCCGTCGGCCCAGACCGCCAGCATCGGTCCGGTCACCAGCCGCGCCAGCATGGGCGCGGCCAGCAGAGTCCCGATCTCGGCCCCGCTCAGACCCTGGGACTGGAACCACAGACCGGCGAACGGCAGGCTGACGCCCGTGGCGCCGAACAGCAGAATGTAGTGAAGCGCATTGCGCCAGGCGGTGGTCATGGCCGCGCCTTTAGCAGGCGGGCGCCGCCCCGTCAGGCGGCTTGATCAGACCGCGTCCTGCCGACGAAACAGCCGGCCCTTCTCGGCCCACAGCACGAACACCAGCGCCCCCAGACCGCAGAGCACAAAGCCCAGCGACATGGGCAGGGTTGACCCGTCGTACTGCTGGCCGATGAAGAAGCCGATCAGGGCTCCACCCACTGTGGTGATCAGCCCCTGCACCGACGACGCCGTGCCTGCGATATGGCCCAGCGGCTGCATGGCCATGGCGCCGAAATTGCCCGGGACCAGACCGAAGAAGAACATGGTCGCGGCCTGCAGGGCGATGAAGCTCCACAGCGTTTCATACCCCAGCACGGCCACCAGCACATGCACGGCCGCCATACCGGTGAAGCCGAGCAAGGCAAGATGCGACAGGAATCGCATGCCCAGCCGCTCCACCAGCCGCGCATTAAGGATCGAGGCCACGGCGATGGCCCCCGCAATGCCCGCGAAGGCGATGGGGAAGACATTGGGCCGCCCGAAGGTGTCGGCGAAGATCTGCTGGGCCGAGTTGATGAAGCCAAACAGGGCGCCGGTAATCATCATCATGCCCAGCATGTAGCCCACCGCCTGGCGATGGGTCAGGCTCTCTCGGAAGCCCGCCGCGATGCGGCTGATCCTGATGGGCAGGCGATACTCGGGGTGCAGGGTCTCGGGCAACTTGAGAAAGCACCACACCAGCCCCGCCGCGCCGGCCGCGCCCAGCACCAGGAAGATGGCCCGCCACTCGGCGAAGAAGAGGACCAGCTGGCCCAGGCTCGGGGCGATGATCGGCACGCCGAGGAAGACGATAAAGGCCAGCGACATGACCCGGGCCATGGTCCGGCCGGAGTAGCAGTCGCGCACGATGGACACCGCCAGCACCCGCAGCGCCGCCGCCCCCACGCCCTGCAGGGCCCGCGCGATCAGCAGGGTGTCGAAGGTCGGCGCCAGCGCCGCGATCAGGCCGAACAGGGTGTAGACGCCCAGCCCGATCAGCAGCAGCGGCTTGCGCCCGAAGCGGTCCGCCAGCGGCCCATAGACGATCTGCGCCCCGCCGAAGCCCAGCAGATAGGCGGTCACCACCCACTGGCGGTCATTGTCGGCCAGCACGCCCAGATCCGACCCGATCTGCGGCAGGGCCGGCAACATGGCGTCGATGGCCAGGGCGTTCAGAGCCATCAGCGTCGCGATGGTGACGACGAAGGCCCTGAACCCCAGACCGGGATGCGGCGGGGCGGCGGAAACGGAGGCTGGAGCGGACATCGGCTCCATATCGCCGCACGATGTGACGGAAGCTAGGGCGCGAACAAAAAATCCTCCCCCCTTGGGGGAGGGGGACCATGCGAAGCATGGTGGAGGGGGTCCATCCGCAGCACGGTCAAAGACCTGTCCCCCGCACAACCTTGGCCATATCATCCACTGCATGGACGCTCCCAAGGAAACCGTCACCCGGGCCCGCCAGCTTCGCCGCAAACTGACCTTGCCCGAGGTGATCCTTTGGAACGCCCTGCGCGGTCGCCGCATGGACGGCCGACGGTTCCGCCGCCAGCACCCGCTGGGGCCCTACATCCTCGACTTCTACTGCGCGGAGGCGCGGCTGGCGGTGGAGGTCGACGGCGCGGCGCACGATCACCCGGACAAGATCAAGCACGATCAGCGCCGCAATCGTTGGCTCGAAAGCTGCGGCGTCAGGGTGCTGCGCATTCCAGCGCGCGAGGTGCTCGGAAACCTGGAGGGGGTGCTGACCGGGCTGCGCGATGCGCTGGGGGCGAGCCGATGACAGCGGTGAGGAGGAAACACCCCTCCCCCGCTTCGCCGGCCTGACCGACAAGAGCAGTGAAGCGGAAACACCCCCTCCACCGCTTCGCGGTCCCCCTCCCCCAGAGGGGGAGGATTACGCCGCCCGGTTCGAGCCCTCCGGCGCGGTCCAGCGCAGCACCGGCTGGCGGGCCGCGCGGGTCTCGTCCAGACGCCGCATGGGGGCGTGGAACGGGGCGCCCTTGAAGCGGTCCACGTCGCCGGCCTTCGCCGCCGTGGCCAGCGCGCGCATGGCCTCGATGAAGCGGTCCAGCTCGGCCTTCGATTCCGTCTCCGTCGGCTCGATCAGCATCGCCCCGTGCACCACCAGCGGGAAGTACATGGTCATGGGGTGGAAGCCCTCGTCGATCATCGCCTTGGCGAAGTCGAGGGTGGTGATGTCGGTGCCCTTCAGCCATTCGTCGTCGAACAGCGCCTCGTGCATGCACGGCCCCTCGGGGAAGGCGGGGCTCATCAGGTCCTCCAGCCGGGCCTTGATGTAATTGGCGTTCAGCACCGCATCCTCGGCCACCTGCCGCAGGCCGTCCGAGCCGTGGCTCATCATGTAGCTGAGCGCGCGCACATACATGCCCATCTGGCCCTGGAAGGCGCACAGGCGGCCGAACGCCTGTTCGGCCTCGTCCTCGGCGAACTCCACCAGCCTGAAGCCGTCCTTGCCGCCGACCACCCAGGGGGCCGGGGCGAACGGGGCCAGCGCCTCGGACAGCACCACCGGGCCCGCGCCCGGTCCGCCGCCGCCGTGGGGCGTGGAGAAGGTCTTGTGCAGGTTGATGTGCATGGCGTCGACGCCCAGATCGCCCGGGCGCACCCGCCCGACGATGGCGTTGAAATTGGCGCCGTCGCAGTAGAAATACGCGCCCGCCTCGTGGGTCAGGCGGCTGATCTCGAGAATGTCCCGCTCGAACAGGCCGCAGGTGTTGGGGTTGGTGACCATGATGGCGGCCACGTCGTCGCCCAGCTTGGCCGCGAGATCAGCCAGATCCACACGCCCGTCGTCGGTCTGGGCGATCTCCACCACCTGATAGCCCACGAAGGCCGCGGTGGCCGGATTGGTGCCGTGGGCGCTGGTGGGCACCAGCACCTTGTTGCGGGGCTTGTCCGAGCGCAGGCCGTGACCCGCCGCCCGGTGCGCCGCGCGAATGGCCATCAGCCCGCACAGCTCGCCGTGGGCGCCGGCCTTGGGCGACAGGGCCACCGCCGGCATGCCGGTCAGGGTGGTCAGCCAGTGCGACAGGGAGTCCATCAGCTCCAGCGCGCCCTGCACCGTCGACTGCGGCTGCAGCGGGTGAATGTCCGAGAAGCCCGGCAGGCGCGCCATCTTCTCGTTCAGGCGCGGGTTGTGCTTCATGGTGCACGAGCCCAGCGGATAGATGGCCAGGTCGATGGCGTGGTTCTTCTGGCTCAGCCGCACATAGTGGCGCATGGCCTCAGGCTCGCTCAGGCCCGGCAGGCCGATGGGATCGGCCCGCACCAGACCGCCCAGATCGCCGCCGTCGGTCTTCGGCTCCGGCAGGTCGACGCCGGTCTTGCCCCAGCCCTCGCCCTCGAAGATCAGCGCCTCGTCCTGCAGCAGCCCGCGTCCGCCCGTCAGGGTGTCCGGCTTGGTCGAGACTTCGTTCGGCGTCGTGGGGCGTCCCACCGTGTTCATGGTGCTCATTACAGAACCTCCGCCAGGGCGGTCTTCAGGGATTGGATGTCGTCATCCGTGGTGGTCTCGGTGGCCGCGATCAGCAGCACGTCGTCGAACCCGGCGCCGGGGTTCAGGCGGCCATAGGGCACGCCCGCCAGCACGCCGCGCTCAGCCAGCAGATCCACCACCTCGGCGGCGTTCCTCGGCAGCTTCACCGCGAACTCGTTGAAGAAGCGCGGGGTCAGCACCTCCACGCCCGGCACGGACGCCACCGCATCGCGGGTGGCCAGCGCCTTCTCGTGGTTCAGCAGCGCCATGCGGCGCAGGCCCGTCTCGCCCAGCAGGCTCATGTGGATGGTGAACGCCAGCGAGCAGAGGCCGGAGTTGGTGCAGATGTTCGACGTCGCCTTGTCGCGCCGGATGTGCTGCTCGCGGGTGGACAGGGTCAGGACGAAACCGCGCCGACCCTCCGCGTCCGCCGTCTCGCCGCACAGGCGGCCGGGCATCTGGCGCACCAGTTTGTCGCGGGTGGCGAACAGCCCGATGTAGGGCCCGCCGAAGTTCAGCGCATTGCCGATGGACTGGCCCTCGGCCGCCACGATGTCCGCGCCCATCTCGCCGGGCGATTTCAGCAGGCCCAGCGAGACCACCTCGGTCACCACCACGATCAGCAGGGCGCCCGCGGCCTGGGCCGCTTCGGCGATCTTCGTCACGTCGGTGGCCGTGCCGAACACGTTGGGCGTCTGCACCACCACGCAGGCGGTGTCGGCGTCGATGGCCGCGATCACCGCGTCCTCGGCGTCGATGGCCGGGTCCAGCGCCTGGGTCTCGACGCCCACCGCGTGGACCACCGTCTCGGTGGCCGACACATAGTGGGGATGCACCCCGCCGGAGATCACCGCCTTGTTTCGGCGCGTCACCCGGGTGGCCATCAGCACGCCCTCGGCCATGGCGGTCGAGCCGTCATAGAGCGAGGCGTTCGCCACCGCCATGCCGGTCAGGTTCGCCACCTGGGTCTGGAATTCGTACAGGTACTGCAGCGTGCCCTGGGCGATTTCCGGCTGGTAGGGCGTGTAGCTGGTCAGGAACTCCGACCGCTGGATGATGTGGTCCACCGTCGCCGGCACATGGTGGCGATAGGCCCCTGCCCCGCAGAAGAACGGCGCATCCCCCGCCACAGTGTTCTTGCCGGCCATGCGCTTGAGGCTGCGCTCGACCTCGAGCTCCCCCATCACGCGGGGCAGGTCCACAAAGCCGTCGCGCCGCGCCGCCTCGGGCACGTCCACGAACAGGTCATCCACGGATTTCGCCCCGATGGCGGCCAGCATGGCCGCGCGGTCGTCAGGCGTCAGGGGGAGGTAGCGCATCTCAGTCCAGTCTGGCTGTAAGGGCCATCAGCGCGCTGGTGGCCTGGTCGGAGAGGGAGGAGGAAGCGGCCAGCGCGTCGCGCACGCCGGCGAAGTCGGGATCGGTCTTGTTCTGGCTCAGCTTCAGCGCGCCGCGGATATCCTCGACCGCGATCCGGATGCCGACCAGGGCGTGCTGAAGTTTCTCGATGTATCGATCCGGGGCGTCGCCGACGGACCACGGCTCGGCGCGGTCCTTCTCGTGCGCCTCGGTCAGGCTTTCGAAATAGGGGCGGACCTTCGCCGGATCAGCCTCGACCGTAATCCGCCCCCGCGCCTCGATCCGGGCGTAGTTCCAGGTGGGAACGACCTCGCCGTGTTCCTGCTTGGACGGATACACCGACGGCGACACATAGGCGTCCGGCCCCGTGAAGATGGCCAGCACCTCGGCGCCGTCCTCCAGCTCGGACCAGAAGGGGTTGGCCCGGGCCAGATGACCGACCAGCGCCGTAATCGACCCGTCGGGCGCCTGTTCCGCCAGCACCGGCGCATGGGCGGCCAGGAGCCGGCCTCGCGTGTGGACGACCAGGCTGGCCAGCGGGCTCATGCGGATGAGCGCCGCCAACCGGGCCGGATCGTCCTCGACGAAGGCTCCGGGCCGATACATCAGAGCGTGGTCAGGTACTGGTCGTAGGCGGCCTGATCCATCAGGGCGTCCAGCGCCGAGGCGTCCGCCACCTTGATGCGGGCGAACCAGCCGTCGCCCTGCGGGTCGGCGTTGACCGTCTCCGGCGCCGAGGCGAGGACGGCGTTGGCCTCGACCACTTCACCAGCCACCGGCGCATAGACGTCCGAGGCCGCCTTGACGCTCTCGACCACGGCGAAGCTGTCGCCCGCCTTCACGGTCTTGCCCACTTCCGGGGTCTCGACGAACACCACGTCGCCCAGCGCATCAGCGGCGTGCTTCGAGATGCCGACGGTGGCCACGTCGCCGTCCAGACGGACCCACTCATGTTCCTTGGTGTAACGCATTGGCTTTGATCCTCAGTTGAACCCGTCACCCTCGGGCTTGTCCCGAGGGTCCATAAACTCCGTCCGCCCAGAACGACCCCTGACGTCGGCGTCTCTGGATTCCCCGGTCAAGCCGGGGAATGACGTTGAAAAAGACGCCGTCACTTCGGCTTCCTGTAGTAGCGGTTGGCGACGAACGGCGTGGCGACCACCTCGGCGGCCAGCGGCTTGCCGCGCACGACGACGGTCAGGGCGGTCCCGATCTCCGAGAACGCCGGCGGCACATAGCCCATGGCGATGTTCTTCCCCAGCGACGGCGACGGCCCGCCCGAGGTCACCGTGCCGATGACGGCGCCGTCCGCATCGGCGATCTCCGCGCCTTCACGGGCCGGGGCGCCTTCCTTGACGTGCAGGCCGACGCGGACCCGCGAGGCGCCGCCGTCCAGCTCCTTCAGGATGCGTTCGGCGCCGGGGAAGTCGGCGCGCTCCTTGCGCGACTTGGACAGGGCGAAGGTCAGGGCCGCCTCCACCGGGCTGGTGGTCTCGTCGGCGTCGTGGCCGTACAGCGGCAAACCGGCTTCAAGCCGCAGCGAGTCCCGCGCGCCCAGGCCGATGGGCTTGACCCGCGCATCCTCGAGGATGGTGTTCCAGATGCGCTCGACCTGATCCGCCGGGATAGAGATTTCGTAGCCGTCCTCGCCGGTGTAGCCCGAGCGCGAGACGAAGCAGTCCGCGCCGAACAGCATCAGCCGGGCGCAGTCCATGAAGCCGAAATCGGCCAGCACCGGCTCATGGGCCGCCATCACCTCGGCGGCCTCCGGCCCCTGGATGGCCAGCAGGGCGCGGTCCAGCCGTTTCAGCGTCGCATCGCCTTGCAGCCCCGCCTCGATGTGGGCGAAGTCGGCGTCCTTGCAGGCGGCGTTGACGACGATGAACAGGCCGTCGTGGTCGGGCTTGCCCGCCATCAGGTCGTCCATGATCCCGCCCTGATCGTTCAGCAGCAGGGAGTATTTCTGGCGCCCCGCCTTCAGGATCTCGTAGTCGCCGGGCACGAAGCGTTCGAGCTGCGCCACGGCGTCGGCGCCGGTCAGCTTGGCCTGGCCCATGTGCGACACATCGAACAGGCCGGCGTGCTCGCGGGTCCAGCGGTGCTCGGCCAGTACGCCTTCGTACTGCACCGGCATGTCATAGCCCGCGAACGGCACCATGCGCGCGCCCAGCGCCCGGTGGGCGGCGTTCAGCGGCGTGGTCTTCAGGGTCTGGTCGCTCATGGGCACGCTCCGGCTGGGGTGGGTCGGCGGCGCACCGGGCGAAGCTTCGCCCGTCACGCGCCCCCGCTGTCCTGAAGCCTGAGAGATTCCGTCCCGCCCCGGCTCGGCGCTCCGCGCCGTCCGGGATGACAAGACTTGCTCCGTCGGCGAGCCCGAAGGCTGCTTTCCAGCGTTCCTGAGCCGTCGCGGTCCTTTTGCCTGAGCGTTTCCGGGGCGGTTGCGCCTTCGGCTCCGAGGCCCGGAATCAGGGCCTCGATCTCTCCCGCGAGAGCCCGTCTTCCCTGTGCCCGGAACCCTTCGGAGTCAAGCGCCGCCGTCGCGCAACGCCTGCGCCAAACCGCGCGCCGCGGCATGGACGTCGGCCCAGGTCACGCCGAAGTCATCGCCGCCGTAATAGGGATCCTCTACCGGCGCGCCCGGCCGACCGGCGTGCGCCAGCATCAGGCTGAGCTCGGCGGGCGCCCCCGGCGGCCTCAGACGTTCCAGATTGGCCAGATTGTCCCCGTCCATGGCCACGATGTGGGTGAAGCGGACGAAGTCGTCCTCCCTCACCTGCCGCGCCCGATAGCCGCCGATGTCCACGCCGTTGCGCCGGGCGACGGCCCGGGCGCGGGGGTCTGGCGGGTCACCCTGATGCCAGCCGCCGGTGCCCGCCGAATCGACCTCGACCGCCAACCCCAGCCGCTCGGCCTCCAGGCGGAACGCGGCCTCCGCCAGCGGCGAGCGACAGATGTTGCCCAGACAGACGAACAGGACGGAGAATTTCGACATCGGGGGCACTCTTTATTGTTGCTGCGCGTGAGTCCGGCGCTGGAGAGCGGCCTGTGCGCCGAAATCGGACGCCCGGGTCTTCTAACCAGCGACATTACCCGCTAGCAAACCGCCTTCGGGAACGTTGTGATCGTTGTTCCGGCCCACACCGAGGAACCGCCTTGCTGCTTGCCTTCCTGGCCGTCCTGCCGCTGATCGGCGCCCTGGCCCCCGCCCTGGCGATCCGGGCGGGCCGCGACGCCTGCGCCCTCGCGGCCGGGCTGGTGACCCTGACCGCCATCATCATCCTGGCGACCATGGCCCCGGCGGTCATGGCGGGCGAGGTGATCCAGGCGCGCATCGACTGGATTCCGTCCCTCGGCCTCAACGCCAATTTCTTCCTCGATCCGCTGGGGCTGATGTTCGCAGGCATGATCCTGGGCATCGGCCTGCTGATCATCGTCTACGCCCGGTTCTATCTGTCCAGGGCCGACCCCATGGGGCGGTTCTTCACCTATCTGCTGCTGTTCCAGGGCGCGATGCTGGGCATCGTCCTGTCCGACAACATCCTGCTTCTGCTCATCTTCTGGGAGCTGACCAGCCTGTCGTCGTTCCTGTTGATCGGCTTCTGGCGGCACCTGCCCGAGGGGCGTCAGGGCGCGCGCATGGCCCTGGCCGTCACCGGCGCAGGCGGGCTCAGCCTGATCGCCGGCCTGATGATCCTGGGCAATATCGCCGGGTCCTACGACCTCACCGTGATCCTGCAGAACCGCGAGGCGATCCAGGCCTCGCCGCTGTACCTGCCCGCCCTGATCCTGATCCTCGGCGGCTGTTTCACCAAGTCGGCCCAGTTCCCGTTCCACTTCTGGCTGCCGCACGCCATGGCCGCGCCGACGCCGGTCAGCGCCTATCTGCACTCCGCCACCATGGTGAAGGCCGGCGTGTTCATGCTGGCGCGCCTGTGGCCGGTGCTGGCGGGCACCGACGCCTGGTTCCTGATCGTGGCCAGCACCGGCCTCGTCACCATGGTGGTCGCCGCCTGCATCGCCCTGTTCAAGGACGACCTGAAGGGCCTGCTGGCCTATTCCACGGTCAGCCATCTGGGCTTCCTGACCATGCTGTTCGGCCTCGGCACCCCTATCGCCGCAGTGGTGGGCGTCTTCCACATAATCAACCACGCCACCTTCAAGGCCGCCCTGTTCATGAACGCGGGCATCGTCGACCACGAGGCGGGCACCCGCGACCTCAAGCGTCTGGGCGGGCTGTTCAGCCTCATGCCCATCGCCGGGACCCTGGCCCTGATCGCGGGCCTGTCCATGGCCGGCATCCCGCCGCTCAACGGCTTCATCTCCAAGGAGATGATGCTGGAGGAAGCCTCCCACACCGTCTGGCTGGGCCAGCCGTGGGTGTTCCCGGTGCTCGCCACCCTCGGCGCGACCCTGTCGGTGGCCTATTCGCTGCGCTACGTCATCCACGTCTATTTCGGACCGAAGCGGGACGACTATCCGAAGAAGCCCCATGATCCGGGCATCGGCCTGTGGGGTCCGCCCGCGGTCCTGACGGCGCTGGTGGTCCTGATCGGCCTGATGCCCGCGCTGTTCGCCGGCCCCATCGTGGCGGCGACCGCCGGGGCCGTGATCGGGGCCGACCTGCCCTACTATTCGCTCAGCCTGTGGCACGGCGTGACCCCGGCCCTGTTCATGAGCATCTTCGCCGTGGCCGTGGGCGCCCTGCTGCTGTGGCGTCACCGCAATCTCGAAGCGATCTGGACCCGCATCGGCGTGCCCGAGGCCAAGGCCATGTTCGACGCCTTCGTCGAGACCCTGGCCGCCGCCTGTCGTCGCCTGACCCTGCAGGTCCACAACGGCTCGCTGCAGCGCTACCTGGCCTTCTTCGTCGGAACATCCATCGTCGTGGGGCTGGTCGCCTTCTTCAGCGCCAACCACAGCGAGGGCACGCGCGAGGTCATCGCCGCCACCCCTGTCGCCATGATCGCCTGGCTGGTGCTGATCGCCGCCACCCTCGCGGTGGTGGTCGCCCACCGGGCGCGGTTCCTGTCCCTGATCTTCATCAGCGTGGTGGGCTCCACCATCGCCCTGACCTTCGTCTATCTGTCCGCGCCCGACCTGGCCCTGACCCAGATCTCGGTCGAGGTGGTGACGATCCTGCTGCTGCTGCTGGCGCTGAACCTGATGCCCAAGACCTCGCCTGCTGAAAGCTCGGTCCCGCGCAGGCTGCGCGACGGCCTGCTGGCGGTCACCGGCGGCCTCGGCGTCGGCGCGGCGGCCTGGGCCGTGATGACCCGCGACGGCATGGAGTCCATCTCCCGCTTCCACTGGGAGAACAGCTATTCCGGCGGCGGCGGCACCAATGTGGTCAACGTCATCCTGGTGGACTTCCGGGGCTTCGACACCTTCGGCGAGATCATCGTGCTGGGCATCGCGGCGCTGGCCATCTTCGCCCTGCTGGACACCGCCGACCGGGGCGCGGCCGGACGCCGTCTGGCGGGCTGGACGCCGGACCTGATCCGCTCGCCCGAGCGCCATCCCATGATGCTGGTGGTGGCCACGCGCCTGCTGCTGCCGCTGGCCCTGATGGCGGGTCTCTACATCTTCCTGCGCGGCCACAACGAGCCCGGCGGCGGCTTCATCGCCGGACTGGTGTTCTCCATCGCCCTGCTGATGCAGTTCATGGCCTCGGGCTGGGGCTGGGCCGATGCCCGCCTGCGCGCCGACCACCATAACCTGATCGGCTGGGGCGTGCTCATCGCCGGCCTGACCGGGGTCGGCTCGATGCTGTTCGGCGCCCCGTTCCTGACCAGCGCCTTCGACTATTTCTCGCTGCCGGTGGTGGGCGAGTTCGAGCTGGCTACCGCCATGCTGTTCGACATCGGCGTGGCCCTGACGGTGGTGGGCGCGGTCATGCTGGCCCTGGCCCAGCTGTCCCGCGTGGGTCAGCGCGCCGAGAAGCTGGAGCCCACAGAAGACGCCATGGACATCAACCCCTCCCGTGAGCCCTCGTCCACGGAGGTGAAGTCATGAGCCTCGAGTTCCTCATCGCCACCGCCATCGGCGTCATGACCGCGGCGGGCATCTATCTGCTGCTGCGCCGCCGCACCTTCCCGGTGGTTCTGGGCCTGGCCTTCCTGTCCTACGCCATCAATGTGTTCCTGTTCTCCATGGGTCGCGTGGTGGTGGATCAGCCGCCCATCTATGACAGCGCCGCCACCGGCTATTCGGACCCCCTGCCCCAGGCCCTGGTGCTGACCGCCATCGTCATCGCCTTCGGCATGACCGCCTTCGTGGTGGTGCTGGCCCTGCGGACCTACCTCGAGACCGGCACCGATCAGGTGGACGGCCTGCCGGACGCCGTGCGCGCGGTGGAGGACGGTGTCGATGCCGATTCCATCATCCCCGACACCGAAGTGGAGGTGACACCCCCCTCAACCAGCCCGAAGGGCGCCAGGGGGATTCAAGAATGACCGCCTCCGCCATCACCCCCTGGATCATCGCGCCGGTCATCATTCCCGCCCTGGCGGCGGCCCTGATCCTGCTGGTCATGCGCCACCGCCTGACCCTGTCGCGGGTCACCACCCTGGCGGTCTCCGCCGCCCTGGTGGTCATCAGCGCCGTCATGGTCGCCCACGCCGCCACCGGCGAGGTGGCCGTCTACGCCATGGGCAGCTGGCCTGCGCCGTTCGGCATCGTGCTGGTGCTGGACCGCCTGTCGGCCCTGATGGTGCTGCTGACCTCGGTGGTGGCGCTGGGCGTGCTGATCTACGCCATCGCCACGGGGCTGGACCGCAAGGGCTGGCACTTCCATCCCCTGTTCCAGTTTCAGCTTCTGGGCCTGAACGGGGCCTTCCTGACCGGCGACCTGTTCAATCTGTTCGTGTTCTTCGAGGTGCTGCTGCTGGCCTCCTACGGCCTGATGCTGCACGGCCAGGGCGCCGCGCGCCTGAAGGCGGGCGTGCAATATGTCATCATCAACCTGGCCGGATCGGTGCTGTTCCTGATCGCGGTGGGCATGCTCTACGGCGTCACCGGCACCCTCAACATGGCCGACATGGCCCTGCGCGTGGCCGCGGCGCCCGAGGGCGACCAGGCCCTGATCAAGGCGGGCGGGCTGCTGCTGATCGTCCTGTTCGCGCTCAAGGCGGCGCTGGTTCCGCTGCACTTCTGGCTGCCGCGCACCTATGCCACCACCTCCGGAGCGGTGGCGGCCCTGTTCGCCATCATGACCAAGGTGGGCGCCTACTGCATCATCCGGGTCGCCACCCTGATCTTCGGCGACGACAGCCAGGCCTCCGCATGGGCGGCGGCCGACTGGATGCTGCCCGCCGCCCTCGTCACCATCGCGCTCGGCTATTTCGGCGTGCTGGCGGCGAAGGGGCTGCGCGATCTGGCGGCCTATGCCGTGATCGGCTCCATGGGCACCCTGCTGGCCGCCGTGGCGGTGTTCCAGCCGGACGCCATGTCGGCGGCGCTGTATTACACCGTCCATTCCACCTTGGCGGGCGCCGCCCTGTTCCTGATCATGGACATGATCGCCGCGCGCCGGGGCGAGTACGGCGACGCCATCAATGTCGGCCCCCGCTTCCAGGACGTGGAGAAGCTGTCGGCCCTGTTCTTCCTCGCGGCCATCGCCATGGTGGGCCTGCCGCCCCTGTCCGGCTTCATCGGCAAGCTGCTGATCCTCGACGGCGTGCGGGATGCCCCGGGCGGCTACTGGGTCTGGGCCGTCATCCTGATCACCACCGTCATCGGCATCCTCGGCTTCGCCCGCGCCGGCAGCCAGATCTTCTGGAAGAGCGCCTCGGTCGAGGGCGACTGCAAGGCCGGCCGCATCCACGGTGGCGGGGCGACCCTGCTGGTGGCGGCAGGGTTCATCCTCCTGCTGGCCGCCTCGGCCCTCTTCGCCGGGCCGCTGACCGCCTACACCGACGCCACGGCCGCCCAGCTGTTCGATCCCGACGCCTACATCAACACCGTCATGGGGGGTGCGTCGTGAGCGAGCTTCCGATCCAGCGCCCGTCCCTGATCCGGCGCCTCCTGCCTCACCCCGCCCTGTCGGTGATGCTGGTGGTGGTGTGGATGCTGCTGCTGAACAGTCTCAGCTGGGGCGGGCTGGTGCTGGCCGTCGCCTTCGCCGTCGCCATTCCGCTGCTCACCAGCCGGTTCTGGCCGGGCAATCCGCGCATGCGCTTCGGCCCGCCCCTGTGGGGCTATCTGGGCGTGGTGTTGTGGGACATCATGGTGGCCAATTTCCAGGTGGCCTGGATCATCCTGTTCCGCCGCAACCGCGATCTGCGCTCGCACTGGCTGGTCATCCCCACGGACTTGCGCTCGCCCGAGGCCATCACCGCCTTCGCGGCCACCATCAGCCTGACCCCCGGCACGGTCTCCACCGACATCTCCGCCGACGGCCGGGCCCTGCTGGTGCACATTCTGGATACGGCCGATCCCGACGCCGAGATCGCCCGCATCAAGTCCCGCTACGAGGCCCGCCTGCTGAGGATCTTCCCATGAGCCCCATCGGATACGCCCTCGGATTCGCCATCGGCTGCGTGGCGCTGGGCATGGCCCTGAACCTGTTCCGCCTGCTGCGCGGTCCCACCAGCGGCGACCGCATCCTGGCGCTGGACACCCTGACCATCAACATCATCGCCATGGTGGTGCTGTTCGGTCTGTGGGAGCGCACCGCCAACTATTTCGAGGCGGCGCTGCTGCTGGCCATGGTCGGCTTCCTGGGCACCGTGGCCTACTCCAAATTCCTCCTGCGCGGGGACATCGTGGAATGACCCCCATGCTCGAGATCATCGCCGAATATGTCATCGCCCTGCTGCTGGTCATCGGCGGCGGCTTCCTGCTGGTCGGCTCGTGGGGCCTGGCGCGGCTGCCCTCGCTGATGACGCGCCTGCACGGACCGACCAAGGCCACCACCCTTGGCGTCGGCGCCTGCCTGATCGCCTCCATGGTCTTCTTCCCGGCCATGGAGGGGACCTATTCGGCCCACGAACTGCTGATCACCCTGTTCCTGTTCCTGACCGCGCCGGTGACCGCCAACATGATCGCCAAGTCGCACCTGCACCGTCAGGGCCGCCATATCGATCCCAACCCTGCCGACGACATCCGCGAGGGCCTGCCCCAGCCGTCGGGCGGCAAGACCTGGGCCACCTTCGACGACAGCGCGACCCTGGACCGCAAGGTGGTCGACGACCTCTGATTTCCTGTCCGCGCCCGGTTGCCTTGCTGCGCCGCACAAGGCATAGGGGCGGTTCGTCGGACCCGGGCCTGATCCGGGTGGCTACGCCGGGCGCCGATCCCCCGGACACACAACAGGCTGAACCGCCGACAGCGGACAGACCCACGCCGTGACGGGGCGACGGGTCCGCTGGTCCTCCCCGGACGACCCATGAAAATCATCTCCCTCGCGCGCCAGGAATGGCTCGCCAACCCCCGCCGGGATCTGCTGGCGGGCACCGTCGTGGCCCTGGCCCTGATCCCCGAGGCCATCGCCTTCTCGATCATCGCCGGGGTCGATCCGGCGGTGGGCCTGTACGCCAGCTTCGTCATCGCCGTGACCATCTCGTTCGTCGGCGGACGCCCGGCCATGATCTCGGCCGCCACGGGCGCCATGGCCCTGCTCATGGTCACCCTCGTGCGCGACCACGGCCTGGAATATCTGTTCGCCGCCTCGATCCTGACCGGGGTGTTCCAGATCATCGTCGGGGTGCTGAAACTGGGGCGCTACATCAAGTTCGTCTCACGCTCCGTGATGACCGGCTTCGTCAACTCCCTGGCCATCCTGATCTTCCTGGCCCAGTTGCCCGAGCTGATCGGCGCCAACTGGCAGACGTACGCCATGGTCGCGGGCGGTCTGGCCATCATCTATCTGCTGCCGCGTCTGACCAAGGCCATCCCCTCGCCCCTGATCGCCATCGTGGTGCTGGCCGGTCTGGCCATGTGGCTGAACATCGACGTGCGCACCGTGGGCGACATGGGCCAGATGCCCTCCACCCTGCCGGTGTTCCACCTGCCCAACGTGCCCCTGACGTGGGAGACCCTGGCCATCATCGGCCCGGTGGCGGCCACCCTGGCCTTCGTCGGCCTGCTGGAATCGCTGCTGACCGCCAACCTGCTGGACGACATGACCGACACCCCGTCGGACAAGGACATGGAGTCGCGCGGTCAGGGCATCGCCAACATCCTGTCGCCCCTGTTCGGCGGCATGGCCGGCTGCGCCATGATCGGCCAGTCGATCATCAACGTCACCTCCGGCGCGCGCGGACGCCTGTCCACCCTGTGGGCCGGCCTGTTCCTGCTGTTCCTGATCCTGGTGCTTCAGGACTGGGTGGCGCAGATCCCCATGGCCGCCCTGGTCGCCGTGATGATCATGGTCTCCATCGGCACCTTCGACTGGGGCTCGGTGATGCGGCTGCGCGCCACGCCCATGCAGTCCTCCGTCGTCATGATCGCCACCACCGTCACCGTGGTCCTGACCCACGACCTGTCCCAGGGCGTGATGCTGGGCGTGATCCTGTCCGCCATCTTCTTCATCCGCCGCCTCGGCAAGATGATCGAGGTGGTCGAGTCCGGGGACAGCACCGACGAGGTGCGCCGCTACACCGTGCGCGGCCACGTCTTCTTCGTCTCGGCGGACCTGTTCGCGGCCGCCTTCGAGTATCACGGCCAGCCCGAGCGCGTGATCATCGACATGAGCGACGCCCACCTGTGGGACATCACCGCCGTCGCCGCCGTGGACAAGGTGGTGTTCCGCTATCGCCGCCGCGGAACCAAGGTCGAGGTCTACGGCATGAACGCCGCCGCCCAGACCCTGGTCACCCGCACCGGCCGCCACGACAAGGCCCACCTCCCGGCGGGTCTGTCGCATTAGGTTGGTCTGCCGAGCAGCAGATGCGCCGGCCGCCGAGACGGATGAGAAATAGATGCCGGTCGATCGGCCTCAGCCCATTCGGCTGGCGCTCCTTTCAACTTGAACGAAGTCCAAAATATACAGGGCGATCAATGTCAGCCCGAACAGAGCAGCCGTCCAAAAGGGTGTGGTGAAATTGCCCAACAGGAGTGTTGCCGCAGTCCCCCCTGCGGCCAGCCCAACCCGGCTTACGCTTGTGAAGCGAAACGTCCCGCGGAACTTGGCGAAAGGCGCCCCCACTCGATTTGAGGTTGCCAGCATTATTTGATGAGGCACGAGATAGAACGATCCCGCATAGGCCACCAGTATGATGACGACGAGTTGCCATTCCATTTTATGGAGCCACCTCTAACGATACGTGAGAAACGTCTCGATCTCGGCCTTCGACCCCAGCATCACCGGCACGCGCTGGTGCAGGGCCTCAGGGACCACGTCCAGCATGGGCTGCGTCCCGTCGCTGGCCGCGCCGCCGGCCTGTTCCATCACCATGGCCATGGGCGCCGCCTCGTACATCAGGCGCAGGCGCCCCGGCTTGGACGGGTCCTTGCGGTCCGCCGGGTACAGGAACACCCCGCCGCGCATCATGATGCGGTTCACGTCCGAGACCATGGACGCCACCCAGCGCATGTTGAAATCCTTGCCCCGCGGCCCCGTGGTCCCCGCCAGACAGTCGGCGATGTAGCCCTGCACCGGTTCATGCCAGTGCCGCTGGTTCGAGGTGTTGATGGCGAATTCCTTCGTCTCCGCAGGCACCGCGATGCGGTCGTGGGTCAGCACCCATTCGCCGCTGACCGGCTCCAGGGTGAAGCCGAACGCGCCGTCGCCCAGGGTGAACACCAGCAGGGTCTGGGGCCCGTAGACCACATAGCCCGCCGCGACCTGATCGCGCCCCGGCTGGAAGAAATCCTCCGCCACCGGATCGCGCGGCGTCTCCACCATGGGCGCGGGCAGCACCGAGAAGATGGTGCCGATGGACACGTTGACCTCGATGTTGCTGGACCCGTCCAGCGGATCGAACAGCACCAGCCAGCCCTCGTGCGGGCCCACCTGGGCGACCGCGACAATGTCGTCCTGCTCTTCGGAGGCCACAGCTGCGACGCCCGGCGCGGCGCGGCACACGTCCATCATGATGTCGTCGGCTGCCAGATCCAGCGTCTTCTGCACCTCGCCCTGCACATTGGTGTCGCCTGCGGTGCCCAGCATGTCCGCCGTCGCGCCCTGACGCACCGCATGGCTGATGCGCACGCACCCGTCCGCAATCCCGGCGATCAGCCCCTTCAGGCTTTCGGGGGCGGACTGGGCTTCGAGAAAGGCGGCGAGAGTCTGGGCCATGGGGGTCTCCGTATGCTGCAGGCGATCTCGCATCCCGCGACGCAGGGCGCAACCTGCGCTATCCGTAGCGAAACGAAACGGGAGGAATCGCATGGGGCAAGGCCCACTGAACGGTCTGCGCGTCGTCGAGTTCGCCGGCATCGGTCCGGCGCCCTTCTGCGCCACCCTGCTGGCGGACCTGGGCGCCGAGGTGCTGCGCATCGACCGGGCGGGCGGCGGCGCGGCGCCCCACGACGTCACCGCGCGCGGCCGGGCGGGCTCCTTGGCGCTGGATCTCAAGGCCGAGGCCGACCGCGCCACGACCCTGCAGGCCATCGCCGCCGCCGACGTGCTGATCGAGGGCTTCCGCCCCGGGGTCATGGAGCGTCTGGGCCTCGGTCCCGACGAGTGCCTGGCCGCCAATCCGCGCCTGATCTACGGCCGCATGACCGGCTGGGGCCAGACCGGGCCGCTGGCCCACGCGGCGGGCCATGACATCAACTACATCGCCATCACCGGGGCCCTGGACGCCATCGGGCCGAAGGACGGCGACCCGGTTCCGCCCCTCAATCTGGTGGGCGACTACGGCGGCGGCTCGCTCTACCTCGCCATGGGCGTCCTCGCCGCCCTGCACGAGCGCCAGACCTCCGGCAAGGGCCAGGTGATCGACGCGGCGGTGGTCGACGGGACGGCCTCCATGATGGGCCTGCTGTGCTGGCTGAACCACGACGGCCTGACCAGCATGAAGCGGGGCGAGGGCCTGCTGAACGGCGGCATGTCGTTCTATCGCACCTACCCCTGCGCCGACGGCCGGCATGTCTCGGTGGGCCCGGTGGAGCCGGCCTTCCACGCCGAGCTGCGCACCCGCCTCGGCCTGACGCCCCGGCCCGAGGGCGACATGGATCAACAGGCCGCCGAACTGGCCGCCGTGTTCATCACCCAGCCCCGCGACCACTGGACCGCCCTGCTGGAAGGCACCGACGCCTGTTTCGCCCCCGTCCTGTCGCTGGACGAGGCGCCCGCGCACCCCCATCTGGCCGCCCGCGAGAGCTTCACCGAGGCCTTCGGCGTCACCCAGCCCGCCCCGGCCCCGCGCTTCTCCCGCACCCCCGGCGCCATCCAGGGACCGCCCGCCAAGGCCGGCGAGAACGGCCAGACCGTGCTGGCGCGCTGGGTGAAGGCGACTATTTAATCCCGCTGTCTGAGAGCGGTGTATAATGGCCATGACGGCGCCACCGCTGGAGGCGAATTTCGGACAATTCGGACAATTCGGACACTGTTTTTTGACTCCGAAATCCGCCCTCCCGGACGCCGATTTCGGACAATTCGGACAATTCGGACTCTGTTTTTTCCAGCCATGGTCTGAAACCGGCAGGTCGGGCGGTGGAGCCCCCTGAGCTCAGGCCCTATGGTCCCGCCCTGTCCCGAAGGAGTCGTCCATGTCCAGGCCCGTCATCGTCATCACCGGAGGCCACGGCGCCCTCGGCTCCGCGGTCGCAAAGGCGGCGGGCGAAGCCGGCTGGACCGTGGCCATCATCGACCATGCCCGCCATGACGCCCAGGGGGCCGACATGACCCTGTCGGGCGTCGACCTCACCGAGCCGGGCCAGGCGCAACAGGCCATGCAGGCCGTCGCCGAACAGCTCGGCCGCATCGACGCCCTGCTCAACATCGCCGGCGGCTTCGTCTGGCAGACCACCGAGGACGGCGACCCCGCCGCCTGGGGCCGCATGCATGCCCTGAACCTGACCACCGCCCTGAACGCCAGCCGCGCCGCCCTGCCGTGGCTGAAACAGGCCCCCGACGGCCGCATCGTCAATGTGGGCGCGGCGGGCGCGCAGAAGGCGGCCGCCGGCATGGGCGCCTACGCCGCCTCCAAGGCGGGCGTGCACCGCCTGACCGAGGCCTTGGCCGAAGAGCTCAAGGACACGTCCGTCACCGTCAACGCCGTCCTGCCGTCCATCATCGACACCCCCGCCAACCGCGCCGACATGGGCGAGGACAACGCCCACAAATGGGTCAAGCCCGCCGATCTGGCCGCCGTCATGCTGTTCCTGGCCTCCCCCGCCGCGCGGGCCGTCACCGGCGCCCTGATCCCCGTCACCGGCCGGGTCTGAGCCATGACCCCGCGCCGCAGCGTCCTCTACCTGCCCGCCTCCAACCCCCGCGCGGTGGAGAAGGCCCGCACCCTGCCTTGCGACGTGGTGGTGCTGGATCTGGAGGACGCCGTCGGCCCGGACGACAAGGCCGCCGCCCGTGACGCCGCCGTCGCCGCCCTGCGTCAGGGCGGCTTTCAGGCCCGCGAGGTCGGGGTCCGCGTCAACGGCCTCGACACCGAGTGGGGCGATGCCGACCTGACCGCCCTGCACGCCGCCGCCCCGGCCTTCATCGTCGCGCCCAAGGTCTCCACCGCCGATCAGGCCGCCGCCTTCACCGCGCGCCTGCCGGACGGCGCCGCCCTGTGGGCCATGATCGAGACGCCCCAGGCCTTGTTCCATCTGGACGCCATCGCCGCCACCCCGGGCCTCGGCGCCCTGATGCTGGGGGTCAACGACCTTGCCGCCATGCTGCGCTGTGGGCCAGCGCCCGACCGCGAGCCGCTCAAGACCGCCATGAGCCTGACGGTCGCCGCCGCCCGCGCCCACGGCCTGTCCCCCATCGACGGCGTCTTCAACGCCCTGGACGACGACGCCGGGTTCGAGGCCGAATGCCGTCAGGGCCGCCTCTACGGCTTCGATGGCAAGAGCCTGATCCACCCGCGCCAGATCGCCCCCGCCAACGCCGCCTTCTCTCCGTCTCCCGACGACGTGGCCTGGGCCGAGGCCGTGGTCGCGGCATTTGACGACCCGACCAACGCCTCAAAGGGGGTCCTCCGTGTGGCCGGCTCCATGGTCGAACGGCTGCACCTGGCCCGCGCCCGGGACACGCTCGCCTTGCATCAACTTGCCGGAACACTCTAAGACATCACAGACTCGTTATCCTCAGGCTCCAGATCTCATTGTCAGTCGCCTCGCCATCCCCGTCCGCCGGAGCCGATCCGGACGCCAGCGACGCGCCGCCTGAAGCCATTCCTGGTCTGGCCGGACGACGGTTCCTGATCATCTCTGCGCCCTTCGGGTCCTATTCCCGCAAGCTGGCCTGCGTGCTGCGCGCCAACGGGGCGGTGGTGCGCCGCATGATGTTCAATGCGGGCGACCGGCTCGACTGGGGCGGCAAGGACGCCGTGAAGTTCCGACGCGGCGGCGACGCGTGGCCCCACGCCCTGGCCGGTCTGGCCGAGGACTACACCGACCTCGTGCTGTTCGGTGAAGCCGGGACTTACAACCAGACCGTCATCGAACAGGCCGATCGCCTGAAAGCCTCCGTCTGGGTCATCGAGAACGGCTACTTCCGCCCCCACTGGGTGACCATGGAGCGGAATGGCGTCAATGCGCACTCAACCCTGCCCCGGTCCGCTGAAGGCTATCCGCCGCCGGCGCCCCGAGAGCCGCCGTTCCAGCCCGCGGGGACGATCATGCCGCACCACGTCTGGAACCTGGCGCGCTATCACACGGTCCAGGTGGCCGGCCATCTGCTCTATCCCCGCTACGTCCGCCCCTACACCCGTCACGCCGTGGTCCAGGCGGCCGGCCATGCCTGGCGGTATCTGAAGCTGCGCTTCGCCTCGCCGCTGGCGACCGACACCCAGGTGATCGCCGGCCGCGGACCGTTCTTCATCGCCTGCCTCCAGCGCGAGGGCGACACGACCCTGCTGCGCTACTCCGACTACCCGACCAACACCGCCTTTCTGGAGCGCGTGATCGAGGACTTCGCCCACAACGCCCCCGCGGACGCGCGACTGGTCGTCAAGAACCATCCGCTGGACCCGGGGCTTGTGAACTACGGCGCGCTGGTGCGCCGCCTCGCGAGGCATCACGGGATGGAAGGCCGCGCCGACTTCATCGACGGAGGCAACCTGGCGGAACTGTGCCGCGCTTCTCGCGGGATGGTCGTCAACAACTCCACCGCCGCCCTGTCGGCCGTGGGCTTCGGCACGCCGGTCAAGGTGCTGGGCCGGGCATTCTTCGATTTTGAAGGTCTGACGGATCAGCAGCCGCTCCCGGACTTCTGGCGTTCGCCCACCCCGCCCGATCACGACCTGTATGTCCGCTTCCGCGAGCACGTGCTTCACCGCACCCAGATCAACGGCAGCTATCACAACCCCGCCATGCAGGAGGCCACGGCCCTCCGCATGGCCCTGGCCTTCGCCGGGGGCTGGGACCGGGCCCAGGTCCAGTGAGCCCGCGCACGCCCGCCTGGGTCTGCGCGCCCGGCGTCCGCCGCCTGCCCAATCTCGCCGCCTTTCTCCCCGGGTACGACCTGCGCGGCCTGCCCGGCCGCGACGTTGAGGCGGTGCTGGGCTGGGGCATGAAACCCACCGCCGCCCACGGCCGCCGCTGGGCCGAGAAACACGGCGTGCCCTATGTGGCGCTGGAAGACGGCCTGCTCCGCTCCGTGGGTCTGGGCGAGGCGGGAGCTACGTCGCTCAGCATCGTGGCCGATGATCTGGGCGTCTATTACGACGCCACCCGCCCCTCCCGGCTGGAGCAGCTGATCGCAGAGGCTCCGGGCTGGATGTCGCCCGACCTCCGGATTCGCGCCCGCGCCCTGATCGACCGGATCGTCGAGAGCGGCGTCTCCAAGACCAATATGGGGGGGCCGCTGGACGCTGGTCTGCTCGAGTCCGGCCGCCGCATCCTGATCGTGGACCAGACCCATGGCGACGCGTCGATCAGCTTCGGCCTGGCGTCGCCGCAATCCTTTATCGACATGCTGGACGCCGCCCGCCGCGACGAGCCCGGGGCGCAGCTCATCGTCAAGCGCCACCCGGCTGTGGCCGCGAGCCGCAAGCAGGGCTGCATCCCCGCCGACCGCCTCGGCGACGTCACCCTGATCGACACCGACGTCCGGCCCGCCGACCTGCTGGCTCAGGTGGACGCCGTCTATACGGTCACCAGCGGGCTGGGGTGGGAGGCGCTGCTGCGCGGCTTGCCCGTCCGCTGTTTCGGCGCGCCCTTCTATTCCGGCTGGGGCCTGACCACGGACGCCGTGGACACCGGCCGCCGGGGCCAGCTGCGCGACATCGAATCCATCGCCGCCGCCGCCCTGATCCGCTACGCCCGTTATGTGGACCCGGTCACCGGCCGCGCCTGCGAGGCGGAACAGGCGCTGGAGCGCCTCATCGCCCTGCGTGACCGCGCCGACCGGCTGTCTGGCCTGAACGCCTGCGTCGCCTTCGCCCCGGCCAAGCGCCCGCCCGTGCGCCGCCTGTTGAACGCGCCAAAGGGGCCGGTGCGCTATTTCGCGTCCGCCGCCGGCGCACGGACCGCCGCCGAGGCCGAAGATGGCCGCATCGTCTGCTGGGCCTCGCGCACCGGCCCCGACTTCGAGCAGGCGACCGAGGGCTTCACCGGTCCGGTCCTGCGCATGGAGGATGGCTTCATCCGCTCGCGCGGCCTGGGCTCGGACTTTGTCGGCGCCCTGTCCGTCACTCTCGATGATCGGGGGGTCTATTACGACGCCACCCGGCCCTCGCGGCTGGAGGTCCTGATCGAACAGGGCGGCTTTTCCCCCGCCCTGCTGGCCCGCGCCGCCCGTCTGCGGGAACGGATCGTTTCGGCGGGCCTGAGCAAATACAATCTGCCCGCCCCGTCCGGCGCCTTCGACGCCTGGCCCGGCGACCGCGAGCGAATCCTGATCGTCGGCCAGGTCGAGAACGATCAGTCGATCCTCAAGGGCTGCGCCCACATCCGCACCAATGCCGGACTGGCAGCCGCCGTGCGGGCGGACCACCCGGACGCCTTCCTGATCTACAAGAACCACCCCGACGTGCTGGCGGGCAACCGTCCCGGCATGCTGGACGGCGCGGCGCTGGACGCCGTGGACGCCTCGGCAGACGGGCTGGACATCATCCAGTGCCTGGACCACGCCGACCGTCTGGCCACCCTGACCTCCCTGTCCGGCTTCGAGGCCCTGCTGCGCGGCAAGCCGGTGACCACCTACGGCACGCCCTTCTTCGCCGGCTGGGGCCTGACCGAAGACCGCGTCCCCTGCCCGCGTCGCACGCGCCTGGCGACCCTGGACGAGCTGGTCGCCGCCGCCCTCATCCTCTACCCCGTCTATGTCGCCCCCAACGGCTGGCCCTGCGAGGCCGAGGATCTGGTAGAGGCCCTGATCGCCGCCAAGGACGCTCCCTCGCCGAAGCCGCCCGCCAACCAGATCACCCGCTGGTGGACCGGAATCCGCGCCAGTCTCGACCGGACGCCGCCGCCGTCCTATTGATGGGCCTCGTCAAGGAAACGTACCCAGTGAACGATTCTCCCAGAGCGGTCATAGCCGCCACCGGCCTGCACACCCCCGAACACGCGCTTTCGAACGCCGAACTGGTGACGGCGTACAACGCCTTCGCCGAGCGCTTCAACGCCGCCAACGCCGGAGCCATCGCCGCCGGCGAGCTGGAGGCGCTGACCCCGTCCTCGTCCGAGTTCATTGAGAAAGCCTCGGGCATCAAGTCCCGCTTCGTGGTGGAGAAGTCGGGCATCCTCGATCCGGACCGCATGGTCCCGCACATCCCCGAACGCTCCAACGACGAGCTCTCGGTGCTGGCCGAAATGGCGGTCAAGGCCGCTCATGAAGCCATCGCCCGCTGGGGCAAGCCGGTCAGCGAGATCGGCGCGGTCATCTGCGCAGCCTCCAACATGCAGCGCCCCTACCCGGCTATGGCCATCGAGGTGCAGCAGGCGCTCGGCATCGACGGCTTCGCCTTCGACATGAACGTGGCCTGCTCCTCGGCCACCTTCGGCCTCAAGACCGCCGCCGACTTCGTCGCCTCGGGCTCGGTCAAGGCGGTGCTGATGGTCAATCCGGAGATATGCTCGGCCCATCTGAACTTCCGCGACCGCGACAGCCATTTCATCTTCGGCGACGTGGCCACCGCCGTGATTGTCGAGGCGCCCGACCAGGCCGGCGGCGGCTGGGATATCCTGGGCACGCGGCTCAAGACCGTTTTCTCAAACAACATCCGCAACAATTTCGGCTTCCTGAACCGCGCCGCCCGCGAGGACGTGACCGCTGTCGCCGACGGGCCACGTCCGGACGGAATCACCGACAAGCTGTTCGTCCAGCAGGGCCGCAAGGTCTTCAAGGACGTGGTGCCCATGGTCTCGGAGATGATCGTCGACCACGCCCGCGAACTGGCCATCGACCCGACCGGCCTCAAGCGCCTGTGGCTGCACCAGGCCAACATCAACATGAACGAGATGATCGGCAAGCGCGTCTTGGGCCGCGAGCCGGCGCCGGGCGAGAACGTCATCATTCTGGATGACTACGCCAACACCTCGTCAGCCGGGTCGATCATCGCCTTCCATCTGCACAACGACGGCTTCGCGCCGGGCGACACCGGCCTGATCTGCAGCTTCGGCGCCGGCTATTCCGCCGGCTCGGTGTTCGTCCGCAAACGCGCCTGACGCGCTCAAGCAGCAAGGCCCCGCGGGTCGAGCGTCAGTGCCAAAATGCACTCAGGCAGTGAGCGACCGCGTCGCGAGCGTTAGCGCCCAAACATGCGCTCAAGCAGCGAGGCCCCGCGGGCCGAGCGTTAGCGCCCAAACAAAGAGAAAGGCGCGCTTCCTCTCCGAAGCGCGCCTTTCCTTGCTCGATAGCGGAGCTCCATCGCCGGAGCCCCGATGTCATCCGGCCTTAGAAGCGGCGGATGTAGCTCACCGAGTAGACATCGGCCTCGCCGCCGTCGTCGGTGAAGTCACGGCGGGTCCAGTCGCCGCGGACGCCGTTCTGGCCGTCGAAGAAGTAGTTGGCGCCGACGCCGTAGTTCCAGCTGTTGCCGTCGTCGGTGACGCTGACGCCGCCGGCCGAGGCCTTGACTTCGGTCGTGCCGTAACCCAGGCGGGCGAACAGCTCGAAGTTCGGGCTCACCGGCAGGAAGGCCACGCCGTAGGCGGCCAGGTCATACTTGTGCTCAACATCGACGGCGACGCCGCCGATGGTGACCTGATCGTCACGAACACCGACCGAGCCTTCACCTTCGAAACCGAAGTACGGCGTCAGCTTGGCGCCGAAACGGCCGGTGATGGCGCCGAGATCGGCGTCGGCATCATCAACTTCCATGTGCGAGTAACCCAGCGAACCGTAGTATTCCGGAGCCGGCCAGCTTTGCGCCATGGCGGGCGCGGCGGCGAACATGGCGATAGCGGCGGTAGAGAGAAGAATCGTTTTCATTTAGTAACACTCCGTGAGCAGCGACTTCTTTGGTCGCCAGCCCCAAATCCCAGCGAATGTTCAAGTAGGTACGACTTGGGGCGGTTCCAAGGCCGAACGATTACACAAGCGTAACGGTGGCATGAAAGCCACACACACTGTTCTGCCGCGCCCTTGACGGGTCTCGCGGAAAACCGGACCGTGGAGATAGCGCTACCACGACATCAAGATCGCCCGGCGCGCGGGAGGACCATCATGATCTCAAGACGCCGCCTGCTGGGCGCTTTCGCCACGCTGAGCTTCATGCTCGCGCCGATGGCGACCCTTGCCGACGAGGGGCGATGGGTCGGCGCCTGGGCGTCGTCCCAGATGGTCGCCGAGAACGAGCACGCCCTGCCCGACGGCGCCCTGGACGACGTGACGCTGCGACAGGTGGTGCGCCTGACCGCGTCTGGCGACCAGATCCGGGTGCGAGTATCGAACGCGTTTGGCGACTCGCCTCTGCATATCTCAAGCGCCGCCCTCGCCCGACCGATCACTCGCGACGGCGCGGGGGTCGACCCGGCCACGGTCACGCCCCTGACTTTTGCAGGCCGGCCTGACGTCTTGGTTCCGGCGGGGGCAGAGTTCGTTTCCGATCCGGTGGACCTCGAGGCCGAGGCCCTGACCCATCTGGCTGTCACCTTGCACGTCACGGGCGCGCCCCCGCGCCTGACCGCCCATCCCGGCGCCCGCGCCACCAGCCGCATGGCGCCCGGCGACCAGACCGGCGCCGCCGTTCTGACCGGGGAGACCACCTTCACCCGCTGGTACCTGCTCTCCGGAGTGGACGTGCTGGGTCCGCCGGACGCCGGGGCGGTCGTCGTGCTGGGCGACTCCATCACCGACGGCTACGGCGTCCAGCCCGACACCGACACCCGCTGGCCAGACTTTCTGGCCGAGCGGCTGCAGGCCGATCCCCGTACGGCGCACCTCAGCGTGCTGAACCACGGCATCGGCGGCAACCGGGTGCTGCGCGACGGCCTCGGCCCCAACGCCCTGGCGCGGTTCGAGCGGGACGTGCTGGGCCAGACGGGGGTAACCCATCTGATCATCTTTGAGGGCGTGAACGATCTCGGCGTGCTGACCCGCGACGCGCCGGCCACGCCGGAGACCCACGCTGCGCTGGTCGCCGACATGATCGCCGCCTACGCCCAGATGACCGCACGGGCGCGGGCGCGGGGCATCACCGTCATCGGCGCGACCATCACGCCCTATGGCGGATCGGACTATTACCACCCCAACGCGGCCAACGAGGCGGACCGCCAGGCGATCAACGCCTGGTTCCGGACGCCCGGAAACGTGGACGCGGTGATCGATTTCGACGCGGTCATGCGCGATCCGGATCGGCCCACGCACCTGCGGCCCGAGTACGACAGCGACGGCCTGCACCCTTCGATCGCGGGCTACCGCGCCATGGGCGAGGCGGTGGACCTGACGCTGTTCGTGGCGCACGAAGACTGATGCGCCTCACCCAGATCGCCCCGTTAATCGCTTTGGCAGCCGCCCTCTGCCTGCCCGCCGCCGTCGAAGCGCAGCAGATCGCCATCACCATCGACGACGCGCCGGTTCACGGGCCTGTGCCCGAGGGCGAGACCTATGTGGGCGTGGCGGCTCGGATGATCGCGGCGCTGAGCGAGGCGGGCGACGCCCCGGCGACCATCTTCATCAACGGCGGGTCAATCGAGCAGAACCGGGACGCCGCCGCAGCGCTGGACCTGTGGCGGGCGGCGGGACACGCGCTGGGCAACCACACCTGGACGCACGAGAACCCCAACGTCATCGGCGCCGAGGCCTATGAGGCCGGGATCCTGCACAATGAGCCCCTGCTGGCGGTGCTGATGGGCCAGCGGGACTGGCGCTGGTTCCGCTATCCGTTTCTCGCCGAGGGCGACGACCCGGCGCTGCGGGACCGCATCCGGGCCTTTCTGGATCACCGGGGCTACCGCGTGGCCTCGGTCACCATGAGCTTCGACGACTGGGCCTGGACCGAGCCCTATGTGCGCTGCCGGGCGCAGGGCGACGACGACGCCATCGCCCGGATGGAGCGGGCCTACATGGACGCCGCCGAGGCCGCGTTCGACCATTCGCGGGCCATGGCGCAGAGGCTCTACGGCGAGGACATTCCCTATGTGCTGCTGCTGCACACCGGCGCGTTCCACGCCCGCATGCTGCCGCAGGTGCTGGCGCTGTATCGTGCCAAGGGCGCAGAATTCGTCTCCCTCGAAGAGGCGCAGAGCCACCCCTTCTATGAGGCGGACATGCGGGTGACGCCGTCGGACGGACCGCTTTATCTGGAGACGGCGCTGGCTGCGCGGGGTCAGACCGCACCGCCGAAGCCCTGGGACATCGCATGGCTTGAAGAGGTCTGCCGTTGAGCATCCTCGCCGCCCTGCGGGAGAGGATCAGGGCGTCTAGCGGTCCTTTTCGCGCTCGGTCCCGGCCTGCGCATGCAACGCCGCCTGGGCCGCCGCCAGCCGCGCGATGGGCACGCGGTAGGGCGAGCAGCTGACGTAATCCAGGCCCGCATCCTCGCAGAAGGCGATGGAGGACGGGTCGCCGCCGTGCTCGCCGCAGATGCCCAGCTTCACGTCCGGACGCACGGCGCGGCCGCGCTCGGCGGCGATGCGGATCAGGTCGCCGACGCCCTCTTGGTCCAGCCGCACGAAGGGATCGGTCTCGAAGATGCCCTTGTCCATATAGGCCTGCAGGAATCGGCCGGAATCGTCGCGGCTGATGCCGAAGGTGGTCTGGGTCAGGTCATTGGTGCCGAAGCTGAAGAACTCGGCGTTCTCGGCCAGATCCCCGGCGCGCAGGGCGGCGCGGGGCAGCTCGATCATAGTGCCGACCTGATAGTCGACCCGGTCGCCCGCCGCTGCGAACACCGCCTCGGCGGTGCGGTCGGTCAGTTCGCGCAGGTATTTCATCTCCAGACCCAACGCGACCAGCGGGTGCATGATCTCCGGGGTCGGCGCGGCGCCCGAGGCGACCTTCACCGCCAGCGCGGCTTCGAGGATGGCGCGCACCTGCATCTCGTAGATCTCGGGATAGGCCACGCCCAGCCGGCAGCCGCGATGGCCCAGCATGGGGTTGGTCTCGGCCAGATCCTTCGCGCGGCGCTTCAGCTTGGCCGCGTCCAGACCCGATGACGCCGCCAGGGCGTCGATATCCTCGTCCGAATGGGGAATGAACTCATGCAGCGGCGGGTCCAGCAGCCGGATCGTCACCGGCAGGCCGGCCATGATCTGGAACAGCTCGGTGAAGTCCGCTTTCTGGAACGGCTCGATCTTGGCGAGGGCCGCGCGGCGGCCCTGTTCGTCGTCGGCCAGGATCATCTCGCGCACCGCCGCGATGCGCGTCTCGTCGAAGAACATGTGCTCGGTGCGGCACAGGCCGATGCCTTCGGCGCCGAAGCCGCGCGCGGTCCGGGCGTCCAGCGGGGTTTCCGCATTGGCCCGCACCTTCAGGCGGCGCACCTTGTCGGCCCAGGCCATCAGGGTCTGGAAGTCGCCGGTCAGCTCCGGCTCGATCATGTCGACCGCGCCCTCCAGCACCTCGCCCTTGGAGCCGTCGATGGTGACGATGTCGCCCGTGCGGAATTCGCGACCCCGGGCGCGGAACAGGCCCGCCTCCTCGTCGATGTGGATTTCCCCGGCGCCGGAGACGCAGGGCCGCCCCATGCCGCGCGCCACCACCGCCGCGTGGCTGGTCATGCCGCCGCGCGCCGTGACGATGCCGCGCGCCGCGTGCATGCCGTGGATGTCCTCGGGGGAGGTCTCCTCACGCACCAGAATGACCGCGTCGCCCAGCTGGCCCAGCCGTTCGGCCTCGTCGGAATCGAACACCACCTTGCCAGTGGCCGCGCCGGGGCTGGCGGGCAGCCCGGCGGCGATGACGTTGCGCCGGGCCTTCGGGTCGAGGGTGGGGTGAAGCAGCTGGTCCAGCGCCGAGGGATCGACCCTCTGGATGGCTTCTTCCTGGCTGATGACGCCCTCGGCGGCCAGGTCGACGGCGATCTTCAGCGCGGCCTTGCCGGTGCGCTTCCCGTTGCGGGTCTGCAGCATGTAGAGCCGACCCTGTTCGACCGTGAACTCGATGTCCTGCATGTCGCGGTAGTGGCTTTCCAGCCTGCCCACCACGTCCACGAACTGGCCGAACACCTCCGGCATGGCCTCTTCCATGGAGGGGGCGCTCTCACCCATTTCCTCGCGGCCCGCCCTGGTCAGGGACTGGGGCGTGCGGATGCCCGCCACCACGTCCTCGCCCTGGGCGTTGATCAGGAACTCGCCGTACAGCTTCGCCTCACCCGTGGACGGGTTGCGGGTGAAGGCGACGCCCGTGGCCGAGGTCTGGCCCATGTTGCCGAACACCATGGACTGGATGTTCACCGCCGTGCCCCAGCTCTCGGGGATGTCGTGCATGCGGCGATAGAATTTGGCCCGGTCGTTCATCCAGCTGTCGAACACGGCGCCCATGGCGCCCCACAGCTGGGCGCCGGGGTCCTGCGGAAAGGGCTCGCCCTGTTCGCGCTCGACCACGGCCTTGTAGTCGGCGACCACCTTGTCCCAGTCCCCGGCGGTCAGCTCGGTGTCGACCGAGACGCCGAGGCGGTCCTTGTGGTCGTCCAGAACCTCCTCGAACAGGTCATGGCCGATCCCCAGCACCACGTTGGAGTACATGGTGATGAAGCGGCGGTAGCTGTCCAGGGCGAAGCGCCGGTCGCCGGACAGGGCCGCCAGCCCCTCCACCGTCTGGTCGTTCAGACCCAGGTTCAGCACCGTATCCATCATGCCAGGCATGGAGGCGCGGGCGCCCGAGCGCACCGACACCAGCAGCGGATTGGCCGCGTCGCCGAAACGCTTGCCGGTCAGGGTCTCGACCTGCCCCAGCGCCGTCTTCACCTGGCGCTCCAGCTCGGCGGGATAGGTCTGGCTCTCGGAGAAATAGTGGACGCAGGCCTCGGTGGTGACGGTGAAGCCGGGCGGCACCGGCAGGCCAAGCGAGGACATCTCCGCCAGGTTGGCGCCCTTGCCGCCGAGGAGATTCTTCATTGAAGCGTCGCCGTCGGCGGAGCCGCCGCCGAAGCCGTACACCCACTGGGTCATGTCTGCGTCGTTCCTGAGTTCAGTCTGTGGAATGGGCGAGGTTGGTCCCCGCCTCTGAGCCGCCGGGAAGCTAGCGCGGCGATGCAGCAAAGGCCATGCTGCGCTGTAACAAATCGTGAGGCGTCGACGGAGGCCTCCGGCGCCGGCCGACATCGCCGAAAGACAGATCAGCCTAAGCCGAAGCGCTGTTCGAACCGGCCCAGCGCGGCGGCGGGCAGCTTGACCACCAGATGCACGCGGCCGTCGGCGTCGGTGTCGCGGAAGGTGACGCGGCCGTGCTCGTACAGCCAGGCCAGGGCCTCACCCTGTCCGGGGTCCAGGGTCAGGCGGGTTTCCGGCTCGTCGTCCACCAGGCCGGCGATGGCCTCGCGCAGGGTCTCGATCCCCTCCCCCGTCCAGGCGGACACGGCCACGGCCTTGCCCTCCTGAAGCTGGCGCGCGGCCTGGCCCAGCACGGCCTCGCGGTCCTCGTCGGACAGCAGGTCGATCTTGTTCCACACCTCCAGCACCCGGCGGATGCGGCCCTCGGGCACGGGGATCTGCTCCAGAACCTGCTCCACGTCGCGGCGCTGGGCCTCGGTGTCGGTGCTGGCGATGTCGCGCACGTGCAGGATCAGGTCGGCCTCGCCCACCTCCTCCAGCGTGGCGCGGAAGGCGGCCACCAGTTCGTGCGGCAGGTCCGAGATGAAGCCCACCGTGTCGGCGATGATGGCCGGGCGTCCCTGCGGCAGTCGGATGGTGCGCTGGGTGGTGTCGAGGGTGGCGAACAGCAGGTCCTTGGCCAGGACCTCCGAGCCGGTCAGCCGGTTGAACAGGGTCGACTTGCCCGCATTGGTGTAGCCCACCAGCGCCACGGACGGGAACGGCACGCGCTTTCTGGCCTTGCGGTGCAGGGCGCGGGTGCGGCGCACGTCCTCCAGCTCGGCCTTCAGCTTGTCGATGCGGTCGGCGATCATGCGCCGGTCCAGCTCGATCTGGGTTTCGCCCGGACCGCCGGTGGAGCCGGTGCCGCCGCGCTGGCGCTCCAGGTGGGTCCAGGTGCGCACCAGTCGCGAGCGCTCGTAGTCCAGTCGCGCCAGCTCCACCTGCAGCCGGCCCTCGGCGGTGCGGGCGCGGCGACCGAAAATCTCGAGGATCAGGCCGGAGCGGTCGATGACCTTGACCTCCCACGCCTTCTCCAGATTGCGCTGCTGCACCGGAGTCAGGGCGTCGTCGATGACCACCACATCGGCCTCGGCGGCGCGGATCAGGGCGGCGACCTCGTCCACCTTCCCCTTGCCGAACAGGGTGGCTGGCACGGTGCGGCGCAGGCGGGCCACCTCGGCGGCGCGCACGTCAAGGTCCAGCGCGGCGGACAGGCCGACGGCCTCTTCCAGCCGTTCCTCGGCCAGACGCGCAGACGTCCCGCGACCGTCGGGGTGAATGACGATGGCGCGCTGGACGCCGGGGGCGTGGTCAATGAATTTGGAAGTCAATCAGTCCTCGTCTGCCTCGGGCTCGTAAAGCTGCACGGGCGCCGAAGGCATGATGGTCGAGATGGCGTGCTTGTAGACCAGCTGGGACTGGCCGTCGCGACGCAGAAGCACACAGAAGTTGTCGAACCAGGTGACGATGCCCTGCAGCTTCACGCCGTTCACCAGGAAGATCGTCAGGGGGGTCTTGGTCTTGCGAACGCTGTTGAGGAAGGCGTCCTGCAGGTTTTGTCTCTTGTCTTGCGACATGGCCAGGTTTGTCCTGTTCTTCGTTGTTGATCGCCCGACGCCGGGGAGGACGCCGGACACGACGCATACGCCGCGGACTGACCCTAGCCCGCGCGCGGGCGCGACGGCAACGATCTAGATCGCCTCGTCGCGGGTCTTGTCCAGATAGAGATCGCGCAGCCGTTTCGCCAGTGGCCCGGGCTTGCCGTCGCCGATCCTGGCCCCGTCGATGCCCACCACCGGCAGGACAAAGGCCGAGGCGGACGTGACGAAGGCTTCGCGGGCCTGTTTGGCGTCCTCGACGCTGAAGGGCCGCTCGTCGATGGTCAGGCCCTCCTCCTTGACGATCTCCATCAGGGTCTGGCGGGTGATGCCGCGCAGGATGTTGGCCTGGATGTCGCGGGTCCGGAGGGCGCCGTCCTTGTCCACGATCCAGGCGTTGTTGGACGTGCCCTCGGTGACCAGACCCATCTCGTCCACCAGCCAGGCGTCGCCGGCCCCGGCGTCCAGCGCCGCCTGTTTGGCCAGCACGTTGGGCAGCAGGCCCACGGTCTTGATGTCGCAACGGCCCCAGCGGTTGTCCGGCTGGGTCAGGACGGTGATGCCCTTGGCGGCCTTGGCCTCCAGCGCGTCGAAATTCATCGACTTGGCGGTCACCACCACGCTGGGCGGGGTGCCCGGCGGGGGAAACGGGTGGTCGCGCCGCGCCGTGCCGCGGGTGACCTGCAGATAGACGATGCCGTCGCGGACCCGGTTGCGCCGCACCGTCTCGCGCAGCACCCGGGTCAGGGCCTCGCGACTCATGGGCGGGTCGATGCGCAGTTCGCCGAGGCTGCGGAACAGGCGGGTCATGTGGCCCTCGAAATCGGCCAGCCGGCCGTCGGCCACGGACCAGACCTCATAGACCCCGTCGGCGAACTGGAAGCCCCGGTCCTCCACATGGACCACAGCCTGGCTGTGCGGCTGATAGACTCCGTTGACGTAAGCGACCCTCGACATCAGTCCCCGTTTCCTTCCTCGTCCTCGAGGCCGCCGCGCGCGGGCGCGACCCCGAGGGACTTGAGCTTCCTGTGCAGCGCCGACCGCTCCATGCCGATGAAGCCGGCGGTGCGCGAGATGTTGCCGCCGAAGCGCATGATCTGGGCGGTCAGGTACTCGCGCTCGAACACCTCGCGCGCCTCGCGCAGCGGCAGGCCGATGACCCGCTCGGCGCCCAGGGAGGCCGCGGCGCCGGTGCTGGCCACTTCCTGCGGCAGCATGTCGGCGGTGATGGGCTCGGACGGGTCGCCGGTGGCCAGGATCAGCAGGCGCTCCACATTGTTGCGCAGCTGGCGGACATTGCCGGGCCAGTCGTGGACCTGCAGCACCGCCAGGGCGTCCTCGCTGAGCACGCGACGGGACAGGCCCTGGGAGTCGCACAGGGTGTCGACGAAGTAGTTGACCAGCTCGCCGATATCCTCGCGCCGCTCGGACAGGGGCGGCACGCGGATGGGCACCACGTTCAGGCGATGAAACAGGTCCTCGCGGAACCGGCCGTCGGCGATCTCGTGGCGCAGGTCGCGGGAGGTGGAGGTGATGACGCGCACGTCCACCTGGACGTCAGTGTCCCCGCCCACGCGACGGAAGCGCTGCTCGACCAGCACGCGCAGGATGCGGCTCTGGCTCTCGCGGGGCATGTCGCCCACCTCGTCCAGATACAGGGTGCCGTTGTGGGCGCGCTCGAACACGCCGATCTTGGAGGGACGGCCGCCCGCCCCTTCCTCGCCGAACAGCTCGATGTCCAACCGCTCGGGCGTCATGCCGGCGGCCGAGATGGCCACGAACTCGGACCGGGCGCGCGGGCTGCCGTCGTGAATCTGGCGGGCCACCAGTTCCTTGCCCGAACCCGGAGGACCGGCCACCAGCACGCGGCTGTTGGCGGGCGCCACCTTGGAGATGGTGGAGCGCAACTGCTGGGCCGCGTTGGAGGTGCCGATCAGGCCGGTGGGGACGAAGGCCTTGGCGCGCAGCCGGCGGTTCTCGCGCTTGAGGGTCGAGGCCTCCAGCGCCCGCTCCACCACCAGCACCAGCCGGTCGGACTTGAAGGGCTTCTCGAGGAAGTCGTAGGCGCCCCGCTTCAGCGCGCTGACGGCGGTCTCGATGTTGCCATGGCCGGAGATCATGACCACCGGCAGGTCGGCGTCCAGCTCCATGACCAGGTCGAGCAGCTCCAGCCCGTCCATGCCGCCGCCCTGCATCCAGATGTCGAGCACCAGCAGGGAAGGCTTTCTGGCCTTGATCGCCGCCAGAGCCTCCTCGGAGTTGGACGCGGTGCGCACCGCGTGACCCTCGTCCTCAAGAAGGCCGGAAACCAGATCGCGGATATCGGCCTCGTCATCGACGACCAGGACGTCGGCGCCGCCAGGTGTAACTCGCATATCGCCTCTCTACTGCTTCGGCGCTGTTTGACCAGCGCCCGCTGAATTCGAACTCTGAAGGGGAAGGACCATGCAGAACCGCGCGCCGTTCAGGCCCTGGGCGTCCGCCAGCTTGAGGTCGCCGCCGTGATCCTCACAGATGCGCTTGACGATGGCGAGACCAAGGCCAGTGCCCTTTTCCCGTGTGGTGACATAGGGCTCGGTCAGGCGGTCGCGGTCCTTTTCGGGCAGGCCGACGCCGTCGTCCTCGACGATAAAGGTGGCGCGCTCCGCATCGACCTCCAGCATGACGGCGATGCCGCCCGTGGCCGCGCCGCCCTGGGCGCGGGCGCCCGACACGGCCTCGCCGGCGTTCTTGAGCAGATTGGCCAGGGCCTGACCGATCATGCGGCCGTCGCAGCTGAGGACGGCCTCGGGCAGCGGCTCGGTCATGTGGACGGCCACCTCGGGGTCGGCCACGCGCTGGGCGAACACGGCCTGACGCAGCAGCTCGGCGGCGTCCTCGGGCGCGAAGCGGGGCGCCGGCATGCGGGCGAACGAGGAGAACTCGTCCACCATGCGGCCGATGTCGCCCACCTGACGGATGATGGTCTCGGTGCAGCGGTCGAAGGTCTCCACATCATCGGCCACCTGGGACCGGTATTTGCGGCGCAGGCGTTCGGCCGACAACTGGATGGGGGTCAGGGGGTTCTTGATCTCGTGGGCGATGCGGCGCGCCACGTCTTTCCAGGCCGCGTTGCGCTGGGCTGTCACCAGCCGGGTGATGTCGTCGAAGGTCAGCACCATCTCGCCGCCCAGCCCGCCCTCGACCCGTACGCGCAGGCGCAGGGTCTCGCCGTCGCGGGTGACGTCGATCTCCTCGTCCACGCGGGCCTCGCCCCGGTCGACCAGATCGCCCAGTTCGGGCGCCACCTTCGCCAGGGCCTTGCCCAGCACCTTCGGCTCCTGAATGGACAGAAGCTGGGTGGCGCTTTCGTTGATGGCCGAGATGCGGCCCTTGCGGTCCAGGCCGATGACGCCGGCGCTGACGCCCGACAGCACGGTCTCGATGAACAGGCTGCGGGCCTGGGCGTCCTCGCTGGCGGCGCGCAGGGCCTCCTGCTGCATCTGCAGATCGCTGGTCATGCGGTTGAAGGCGCGTGACAGGACGGCGATCTCTTCCGGGTCGGCGCTGGAATCAACCCGGGCGGACAGGTCTCCCTCGGCCACGCGGTCGGCGGCCTGCACCAGTCGCGCCACGGGACGGGAGATGGCGTTGGCGGCGGCCAGCCCCAGCCACACGGCGCCCACCAGAACCAGCAGGGCCGTTTCCACATAGCTGAGCGCGAAGGCGGCCTGGATGCGGGCCCGGCTTTCCTCGGCCTCGCGATAGGCCTCGATGGAGTCGATCGAGGTGTTCATCTGGCCGATCAGGCCCGGGGCCAGGGGCCGCACCACATAGAGATAGGCGTCGCCGTAGTCCGGCAGCGGGTAGAGGATGCGGATGGCGTCCGGGTTCTGCGTCGCCTCCACCGCAGCGTCCTCGCCCGCAGCAGCCACCTCCAGCGCCGAGGTCGGCGGGGCGAGATAGGGCGGCGCGTCCAGCGTCTCGCCCCTCGCCAGCACCTCGCCCTCTCCGTTCAGGATATAGATGGCCGGATAGCCGAAGAACCCTGCCATCTGGGTCAGGGCGTTGGAGAACTGGATGCGATTGGGGAAAACCTGCCGCACCGGCCCGCTCAGTTCGTTCGACATGGTCGCCAGATCCCGCTCCATGTCCGCCTGCACGTCCGACACATAGGCCCGGCCGATGGAGGCGCCGTTTTCGACGGCGGCCCGCACATTGTCGCTGAACCACTGGTCCACGCCCCGGTTGACCAGCACGCCGAAGGCCACGGCGATCAGGATGGCGGGCGCCACGGCCACCAGTGAGAACAGGGTGACGAAGCGCAGGTGCAGCCTGGCCCCCGCGTCGCGCTCACGGGCCAGGTTGAGCACGCGCAGGCCCACCACCATGGCCAGGAAGGCGATCAGCACCAGATTGGCCAGCAGGATGATCAGCACCGCCTGACTGGCCGCCGCCTGGGCCCCGCCCCGGCCGGAGTCCACGCCCGGCGCCGCCGCCACCAGCCACACGCCCGCACCCGTCACCAGGGCGGCCACGGCGTAGGCGACCCAGAACAGGGTCCGGCCCCGGTTCTGGAGCGTCCAGCCCCATAGCGCGTGCAGCCGCCCTTCGGCTGGCTCAGTATCGCTAAGGTCGATGCCGCTGTCAGTCGGCGCGCGGTCGGTCATGCCGGAAGGTTAGGCCGCGCTGTGGCCCCAACTCAACACAAATGTTGCCGAATTACGCCACCAGGCGAACGGCGGGCGACGACCACAGTTCGCAGAGCGCCGTCTCGACCGCCTCCGGGGTTTCCAGACGACACAAGCGCGCCTTGGCCTGACGCCTTTCCAGCGGACACTCGGGCCACGGCGCCTGCTCCACGTACCAGCCCAGATGCTTGCGAAACATCTTCAGGCCCAGCCCTTCCCCATAGAAGGCCAGGGTCTGGCGGAAGTGGTCGAGCGCGATGGCGAGCCGCCGCGCTGCGTCCGGCTCGTCCGCCGCCGGGTCGCCGTTCAGGGCCGCATCCAGATGGGCCGCCAGCCACGGCCGGCCATAGACCCCGCGCCCCAGCATCAGGGCGTCAGCCCCGGACGCCGCCAGCGCCGCGCGGGCGTCGTCGGGCGTCAGGATGTCGCCATTGACGATGACCGGGATGGAGACCGCCGCCTTGACCTCGCCCACCGCGGTCCAGTCGGCCTGACCGGTGTAGAACTGCTTGCGGGTGCGGCCGTGGACAGTGACGGCCTGAACCCCGAGCGCCTCGGCCCGGCGGGCCAGCTCGGGCGCGTTGCGGCTGGCGTCGTCCCAGCCCAGCCGCATCTTGACCGTCACGGGGCGCGACGTGGCCGTCACCACGGCCTGGATGATGTTACAGGCCAGATCCAGATCGCGCATCAGGGCCGAGCCGGAGGCCACGCCCGTGACCTCCTTGGCCGGACAGCCGTAGTTCAGGTCGATGATGTCGGCGCCCGCGCGCTCGGCCATGGCGGCGCCCTCGGCCATGCGGCCGGGGTCGCGCCCGACCAGCTGGATCACCGTCAGGGGCAGGCCCTCCCCCACCGCCGCGCGGCGCACCACGTCGGGGCGGGCGCGGGCCAGTTCCGCGGCGGCGACCATCTCGGTGGCCACATAGGGCGCGCCCAGGGCCGAGGCCACGCGCCGGAAAGGCAGGTCCGTGATGCCGGTCATGGGCGCGGTCAGCACCCGGCCGGGCACGGTGACGTCGCCGATCTGAAGCTTGCCGTTCATGGCGGGCATTTAGAGGCTCAGGCCTGCGCGGTCCATCAGGGCGCGGAAATCGGCCGGAAGCGGCGCCTCGATCGTGCAGGTTCCGCCCTCCGGGTGAGGGAAGCTGAGCCGGGCCGCATGCAGCATCAGGCGCGGGGCGCCGCCGCCGGAAAAGGTCAGGGCCCCGCCATAGCGGACATCGCCCACCAGCGGCCGTCCGATGTGCGCCATGTGGACGCGCAGTTGGTGCATGCGCCCGGTCATGGGCTCCAGCTCGATCAGGGCGCCCTGATCGTTGGCGGACAGGGTGCGGTAGCGGGTGCGCGACGGCTGCGCGCCGGGCGTGCCCTCCTCGACCACGCCCATGTGGCTTTCACGGCCCACTTCCTGACGCAGCAGATGGGCGTCGATCTCGCCGCCGCGCGGGTCCGGCTCGGACTCGATCAGGGCCAGATAGGTCTTGCGGAACCGCTTGGCCTGCAGCGCCTTGCCGAGGAAGGCCGTCGCCGGCTTGGTCTTTCCCGCCAGAATGACGCCGGAGGTGGCGCGGTCCAGCCGGTGCACCAGATCCGGGCGCTTGCCGTTGGACCGGGCGAAGGCCCACAGCAGATCGTCGAGCGTATGCGCCTGAATGCGCCCGCCCTGACTGGACAGGCCCGAGGGCTTGTCGAAGGCGATGACGTGCGCGTCCTCATGGATGACCCACGAACGGACGGCGGCGATGTCGTCGGGCGACAGGGAAACGGGCGGCTGGAAACTCAAATCTCTTACCTGCAGACGTTCGCCATGACCCTTCTCCCATTGGGAAAAGGGGGAACCCGCGCACGAAGACGCGAATGCGGATTCGTACTGGCGCGGGGGATGAGGGTCGGCTGACCACACGAGATGCACCGGACCCTCACCCTGCGCGCGAAGGACGGATGCTGCCGCATCCGTGCGCGCAGCCCTCTCCCACCGGGAGAGGGACCGGACCTACCGCAGAACGCCCTTGTTGCCCATGGTCCAGGCGTACCAGGCCAGCAAGGCCGCGATCACGACGATGACCCAAGGCATGTAGCTCATCATCGCCATTTCGGGCGTCAGCGGGGGCGGGTTGATGAACTGGCCGTAGATCAGGCTGATGATCGCGCCCAGCAGCGACAGACCGAAGGCCGGCGCCGCCAGCCGGTTGCGCAGCAGCAGCAGGATCGAGCCGATCACCGCGCCCCAGACGCCCAGGATCCAGGGCCCCCACATCCATGCCGGCATGGCGAGGTAGTAGTCGATCATGGCCTGCGAGAAGCCCATCTCGCGCATGTAGGCCTCGCCTCGCGTCGTGGTCATCACGAAGTCAAAGGCGCCGAAGGCGTTCCAGAGCAGTGAAACAACCCCCACCACCCAAAGGTGCCAGGGGGTTTTGGTTACGGGCGCTGCGCCCATCGCATCGGTCATAATTCCCTCCCACAAGAACTTCCGATGGAAGGACGCTACGCCGATTTCAGCGAACGGCAACGGTTATCGCGCGGCCTAGAACTCGGGGACGCCGTGGATCACCTCCAGAGGCAGCTCACGATGAGCGCCCCCAGCCGTGACGTCTCGCATATAGGCCTGGCTGTCGCGCGCCTGCCGTCGGGCGGCATGCTCCGTGCGGCACTGACGACGGTTCATGATCGAGCCAGTGCGGGCCCGCTCCTGGCAAACGACCGGTTCATTGCGGTGATTGACCGTGGGCGCGTCGTCGGCTTCGGCGCTGACGCGTTCGGGTGGAGACGAGTCCACTGCGCCGCCGGGGATCGTCTCCGCAGGCGGGGTGATCAGCATGGACAGGACAAGGGCCGGAATCAGCATCACGAAGCCTCCGCATAAAAAACGGAGATTGGAGGCATATCGTCCAAAAGTCGAATCCCCGTTATGTGAGCTGGCCCCCGGTGCGCCCCTCGCGCATCGCGGCCCATCGCTCCAGACGCTCCCGGACCTTGGCCTCGTGCCCTTCGCCTTTCGGCTTGTAGAAGACGCGGCGCTCCATCCCGTCGGGGAAGTAGTTGGCTCCGGAGAACCCCTCGGGCGTGTCCGGGTCGTACTGGTAGCCCTTGCCGTACCCCAGATCCTTCATCAGCTTCGTCGGCGCGTTGCGGATGTTGGCGGGGGGCATCAGGCTGCCGGTCTCGCGGGCGGCCTTTGACGCGGCCTTGTACGCTTCATAGACGCCGACGGACTTGGGGGCCGTCGCGAGGTGGACCACCGCCTGGGCGAGCGCCAGTTCGCCTTCGGGACTGCCCAGAAAATCGTAGGTGTCCTTGGCGGCGTTGGCGACCAGGAGCGACAGGGGGTCCGCCTCGCCGATGTCCTCCACCGCCATGCGCACGATCCGGCGGGCCAGATAGAGCGGGTCCTCGCCGCCGTTCAGCATCCGCGCCAGCCAGTAGAGGGCGGCGTCCGGATCCGAGCCACGAACCGATTTATGCAATGCTGATATGAGGTTATAGTGTTCTTCTCGGCTCTTGTCGTAGGCAGGTGCGCGCTTCTGCAAGGTTCCGGCCAGGGCCTGGACGTCCAGCGGCTCGCCCCCGGCCAGACCGAAAAGCACCTCGGACATGGTGAGCAGGTAACGGCCGTCGCCGTCGGCCAGCGCAAGCAGGGCATGGCGCGCTTCCGGGGTCAGGGGGAGGTCTTTCTCCTCCTGCGCCTCGGCCCGCATCAACAGTTGATCCAGCGCCTCGTCGTCCAGCCGTTTCAGCACGAACACCTGCGAGCGGGACAGCAGCGCACCGTTCAGCTCGAACGACGGGTTCTCGGTGGTGGCGCCGACGAGGGTGACGATTCCCTCCTCCACGAAGGGAAGGAAGCCGTCCTGCTGGGCGCGGTTGAAACGGTGGATTTCATCCACGAACAGCAGGGTGGACTGACCGGCGGCGCGGCGGCCCCGCGCGGTCTCGAACGCCTTCTTCAGGTCCGCGACGCCGGAGAAGACGGCGCTGATCTGCTGGAACTGATAGCCCGCCGCCTGGGCCAGCAGACGGGCGATGGTGGTCTTGCCCGTGCCCGGCGGACCCCACAGGATCATGGAGCCCAGACGTCCGGCCTCGATCATCCGGCGGATCGGCCCGCCCTCGCCCAGCAGATGATCCTGCCCGACCACCTCGTCCAGCGACCGCGGACGCAGGCGGTCGGCCAGGGGCGCGTCGGGGGGATGGACGCCGGAGGCTTCGAACAGATCGGTCATGAGGGACAGATAGGCGCTGGGCGCCCGTCCGTCATCCGCGACGTCAGCCGAAGCGACCGCTGATGCGCTGGCCGCGCCGCTCGATGGTGACATCCCAGCGGGTGGCGGCCGCGAGGGCCTGCTCCAATTCCGCCACCGAGCCGATCTGGCGGCCGTTGATCTCGCGTACGATGTCGCCGGGACGGAAGCCCGCGCGCGCGGCGTAACCCCGGCCCGACAGACGGGTGACAATAACCCCCTCGCCCGCCGCGAAGGCGTCGCCGCCGATGCGGTCGGCCAGGGCCGGGGAATAGGCGGCGACGGTGGCGCCGGCCAACAGTCCCCGCTCGATAGCCACCTGATCCGGGTTCCGGTCGCCGGGCAGCGGCTGGACCGTGGCGTTCACGGTCTGGGCGCGGCCGTCGCGCAGGACGGCGATCTGGGCCCGTTCGCCCGGGCGGCGCGAACCGACACGGAAGTTCAGGCCAGAGGAATCGTTGATCTCAACCCCGTCCACGGCGGTGATGACGTCGCCTTCCCGGATGCCCGCACGGTCGCCGGGGCCGCCGGGATACAGCGAGGTCACCAGCACGCCCTGCGGTCGGCTGAGACCCAGGCTGCGGGCGATCTCGGCGGTGACGGGCTCGCTGCGCACGCCCAGCCAAGGACGAATGACCGCCTCGGCGCCGCCGAGGGCGCTCTCCAGCACCTGCCGCACGGTCTGGGCGGGCACGGCGAAGCCGACGCCGGCCGAGGCGCCCGAGCGGGAGAAGATGGCGGTGTTGATGCCGATCAGGTCGCCGTCCATGTCCACCAGCGCCCCGCCGGAGTTGCCCGGATTGATGGCCGCGTCGGTCTGGATGAAGGACGAGGCGTCCGAAATGCCGGTGTTGGTGCGGTTCAGGGCCGAGATGATGCCGTTGGTCACCGTCTGGCCCACGCCGAACGGGTTGCCGATGGCCAGCACCAGATCGCCCACCAGATGCTGCTCCTGATCGTCGATGGGCAGAACGGGCAGACCGCCGTCCACGCCTTCCAGTTGAAGCACAGCGATGTCCGACTGCGGGTCGGCCAGCAGAACACGGGCGCGGTACTCGCGCCGGTCAGCGAGGGTCACGGTGATCTGCTGGGCGCCCTGGATGACGTGATTGTTGGTCACCACCACCCCGTCGGAGCGCACTATGACCCCCGAGCCGATGGAGGACGCCTGACGCTGGGATCGGCCCGTGAACATCTCGAAGAAGGGGTCGGTGCGACGGCTGGACACCGCGGCGATGTTGACCACCGCCGGGCTGGCGGCGGCGGCCACGGGCGCGAACGAGGTCCGCATGGCGTTGGCGTCGCCGGGGACCACCCGTTCGGTGCTGCCGAAAACGCTGGGCTCGGGGAAGCCGCCGTCCTGGGCGGCGGTCTCGTCGGCGTTGCCGCAGGCGGCGAGAACAAGGACGGCGGCGAGAGCGGCGGAGGACAGCTTCATGGTCTGGATCAGATCGGTTTTCATGTGGGATGTCACGGCGGCAAGGTGACCCCCGATTTGGGACGGCATCAAGGCGCCGCAAGGGTGAGGTCCACACGGTCAGGAAACGACGACCTCGCAGCCCCTGTTCCATTCTCAAGATCAGGGCTGGATCAACGCCGGCGCCACATCCTCGATCGACCCATCGCCCCGCGGGGCCTCAAGCCCCAACAGGTGCGCCAGCAGGGGCTGGACGTCCACGGCGTCCATGTCCTGAAGCGTCACGCCGGCGCGGACGCCCGGGCCGTGGGCGATGAACAGGGCTGCCATCTCGGGGGCCGTGTTGTCGTAGCCGTGGGCGCCGCCGGGCCCCCGCACGGGCCACGCGCGGGTGGCGACCAGCCAGCCCGTGTCGGGCAGGCACAGGATGGCGGGCACGCGCGGGTGGCGGCCATAGGCAAGGCGCTCGGGCAGATCCGCCTTGTTGAAGCACTCCATGTTGGCATGACGGCGGACCAGGGCGGTCCGAACCTCAGCCTCACGACCGGGCGCAGGATTGAGCCCGGCGAAGGCCCCCGCGTGGACGACCTGAACGGCCTCGATGTCGATCAGGTCGTCGAGATAGACGGCGCGGTCGGGCGAGGTGGCGGCCATGCCGTGGTCGGCGACGATGACGAGGGTGGTCCGGTCGGCCAGGCCGCGCGCCTCCAGCCCCGCGATCAGCCGGGCGATGGAGGCGTCCACCGAGGCGGCGGCCTCTGCGGTCTGCGCGGCGTCCGGGCCGTGATGATGGCCGGCGGTATCCACGATGTCGAAATAGAGGGTGGCGAAGTCGGGCCGCCGGTCGCCGGGCAGGTCCAGCCAGCCCAGCACCCGGTCCACCCGCGCGTCGCCCGCCATGGAATGGTCGAACACGGTCCAGTGGGCGGGCCGCACGCCGCCGATCTCGGCCTCGGAGCCCGGCCAGAACATGGTGCCGGTGGTCAGGCCCGCGCGCTCGGCGGTGACCCAGATCGGCTCGCCCTCGTCCCACCAGTCGCCATTGGTGACGGCGGCGGCGTTGCCCAGCGCGAAGCGGCCCAGATCGGCGTCCACCATGGTGTTGTTGACGATGCCGTGGCGGTCCGGGTGCAGGCCGGTCACCAGGGTGTAATGGTTGGGGAAGGTCACGCTGGGGAACGAGGGTCGCATGGCGGCGAAGGCGCCTCCGGCCTTCAGACCACTCAGGGTCGGCGTCACGCCGCGGTCCAGATAGTCCGGCCGGAACCCGTCGACGCCCACCAGAATCACCAGCGGCCGCGCGTCCGGCGCCGCGCGCTCGGGTGTTGCGGTGGCGCAGGCCGACAGGGCGAGGGCGAACAGGATCAGCAGCAGACGCGACATGGGAACTCCGGATACAGGGACGGCTCCCATTGCCTAATCTTAATCGGTGACAGGCGTCTTACGGCTTGCGGCGGAGCAGCGCACACCGCAAGCTCGACCTTATGAGCGAACCGGTCATCGAGACACGCGGCCTGTCCAAGGCCTACGGGGCGGTGAAGGCCCTTGACGATTTCAGCCTCACCATCCCGCGCGGCGGGGTCTACGGCGTGCTGGGGCCGAACGGGGCAGGCAAGTCGACCCTGTTCCGCATCCTGCTGGGTCTGATCGGGCCCACGGCCGGGACGGCGCGGGTGATGGCCGGGCCGGTCGGGGACGTTCACGCCATGCGGCGCATGGGCTCCATGATCGAGACGCCGCGCTTCCCTCCCTACATGACCGCACGTCAGGTGCTGGAATGGGTGTCGCTGGGCCACGGGCAAGGCGTGGACCGCGCCGCCATCGCCGGCTGGCTGGAGCGGGTGGGCCTGACGGCCGCCGCCGACCGCAAGGTGCGGGGCTTCTCCGTCGGCATGGCGCAGCGGCTGGGCGTGGCCGCGGCGCTGATGACCCGGCCCGAGCTGATCATTCTTGACGAGCCCACCAGCGGCATGGACCCGCCGGGCATCCAGGAGATGCGCGGCCTGATCCGGTCGCTGGCCGACGATGACGGCGTCACTGTGGTGATCGCCAGCCACCAGCTGGCCGAGGTGCAGAAACTGTGCGACCGGGTGGCCATCCTGAACAAGGGTCGGCTGTCGGCCGAGGGCGCCGTGGCCGATCTGGTGGCCGGGCGCGAGCGCCTGCGCCTGACCGTGCGGCCCGCCGATGCGGCGCTGGGCCTGCTGGGCATGAAGGGCACGCGCGACGGCGAGGCCGTTCTGGCCGCCATCGAGCGGTCCGAGGCGCCCGCCCTGATCCGGGCCTTGGCGGAAAAGGGCGCCGAGATCGAGGAGGCGCGCTGGGTCGGAGCAGACCTTGAGAGCGTCTTCAACCAGTTGACCGTGGAGGATGCGCCCCATGCTGGCTGACGCCATTCGCGCCGAGGGCTACCGGCTGGCCCGCAACCGCACCGCCGTGTTCTGGAGCGTGCTGTTCGTTCCCGTGGCGGCGATGATCCTGGGGATCGTCATCAGCTGGGCGGCCAAGGGCAACCAGGCGGAACTGGCCGAGGTCAGCGCCGAACTGGGCATGGTCTCCGAACCCCTGAATCTCGGCGCGGCCCTGGTCAGCAACGCCGCGGCCCTGGCGGGCGGCCCGCTGCTGCTGTTCGTGCTGATCGGCGCGGCGACCCTGTTCGCGGGCGATTACCGCTGGGAGACCTGGCGCCTGATCCGGGCCCGCAACCGGCGCGCCAACCTGATCCTGGCCAAGGTCGCCGCATTGGTGGTGCTGGCCTTCGCCGCCATGGTCGCCCTGCTGATCTTCAGCATGATCGGCGAACCGATCCGCGCGACCATCTTCGAGCGCGCCATGACGTTCAGCCTCGACGGCGAGCAGATCGGGGCGTTCCTCGGCCTGTTCGGCCTCGGCTGGCTGCGGGTGATCCAGTTCGCCATGATCGCCCTGCTGGCGGCGGTGGCGACGCGGTCGCTGCTGGCGGCCCTGTTCATCCCCATGGCGCTGGGCGCGGCCCAGGCTTTCGGAGCGCCGATGCTGGGCGGCATGGGCCTCATGCCTGACAGCTGGACCGTGCAGTTGCTCCTGCCGGGCCAGGCGTTCGAGGTGCTGAAGGGCATGATCCTCGGCGGCGAAGGCGCACCGGCCATTCCCGTGGCCCTGCAGGTCAAGGCGTGGATCAGCCTGATCGGCTGGACGGTGCTGCCGCTTCTGGCGGCGCTGGCGATCTTCGAGCGGCAGGACCTGTCCAAGGAATGATCCCTCTCCTCCCCATCCCCTGGGATGGGGAGTGGCGCGGGCCAAAAAGATTGCCCCCAGGAGCCAGCATCGAGTCGCCCCCTCCACCACCCGCGAGCGGGGAGGATGGGCGCGGCCCTTGACGCGCGGCGCCCCGGACGAAACCCTGTGGTCGGTCGCGACGAGCGGCCTGATCCGGAAAGTTTGATGAAGCGTCTGATCCTGTCCGCCTGCGTCGCCGCCCTGCTGACCGCCCTGCCCGCCGCCGCCCAGGTGGGCACGCCCGCCCTGCCCCGCGCGTTGCCGGCCATTCCCGCGCCGGCGGCCCAGCCCTATCCCGGCGTCATCCGGCACCATGTGGACGCCACGGACACCGAGCGGAAGATCATCCGGGTGCGCCAGACCATTCCGGTGACCCGGGCGGGCCCCATGGTGCTGCTGTATCCCAAATACCTGCCGGGCAACCACGCGGCCACCGGGCCGATCCAGCTGGTGGCCGGGGTCCAGGTCAGCGCCGGCGGCCAGCGCGTCGAGTGGGTGCGCGACCCGCTGGATCCCTACGCCTTCCACATCGAGGTTCCGGCCGGGGTCAGCGAGATCGAGGTCGCGTTCGACTATCTGAGCCAGCTCAGCCCCAGCCAGTGGCGGGTGCTGATGACGCCGGAGATGCTGAACCTGCAGTTCGAGAAGCTGCTGCTTTATCCGGCGGGCTACGCCCATGACGGGATCATGGTGCAGACCAGCGTGCGACTGCCCGACGGCTGGAACTACGGCGTGGCGCTGGACACCGAGACCTTCGCCGGCGGCGAGGCGGTGTTCGCCCCCATCAGCGTCGAGATGCTGGCCGACAGCCCCATGTTCGCGGGCGCGCACTATGGGGTGTTCGACCTGGACCCCGGCGGTCGCACGCAGGTGAACATGCACGTGGTGGCCGACGAGGCGAGCGAGTTGGACGCGGTCGAGGCCCGGCTGGAGCCGTTCCGCAATCTGGTGGATCAGGCGGACAGGCTTTATGGCGTGCGGCCGTTTGACCGGTACGAGTTCCTGGTGGCGACCACCGACCGGCTGGGCGGCATCGGGCTGGAGCATCACCGCTCGTCGGAGAACACGCTGGAAGCGGACATGTTCTCCGACTGGGACTCCGCGCCCTACGGCGATCTGGAGCTGCTGCCCCACGAGTATGCGCACAGCTGGAACGGCAAGTTCCGGCGTCCGGCGGATCAGGCGACGCCCAATCTGAACACGCCCGTCCAGAACAGCCTGCTGTGGGTCTATGAGGGCCAGACCCAGTACTGGGGCGCGGTGCTGGCGGCGCGGTCGGAGCTGGTGACACGGGAGATGGCCCTGGCCAATCTGGCCTGGACCGCCGCCTTCTATGACGCCCAGCGCGGGCGGGAGTGGCGGGCCCTGCAGGACACGGTGAACCAGAACCTGCTGGGCTATCGCTCGTCCACGCCGTGGGCCACCTGGTCCCGCACCGGCGGGGACTATTATCGCGAGGCCCTGCTGATGTGGCTGGACGCCGACACCCTGATCCGCGAGGCGACCCGGGACCGGCGCTCGCTGGACGACTTCGCCCGGGCCTTCTTCGGCATCGAGGACGGGGTGTGGGAGCCGCGGCCCTACACCTTCGACGATGTGGTGGCGGCGCTGAATGTGGCCCACCCCCATGACTGGGCCGGGTTCCTGCGCGAGCGGCTGGACGCCGTGGGACCGCAGGCCGAGGCGCCGCTGGACGGCATCGAGCGCGGCGGCTACCGGCTGGCCTTCGTGGAAGCGCCGGACGCGGCCTACAGGCGGGTGCGCGCCGACTGGGGCCGGGATTTCCTGTTCTCGCTGGGGTTCACCCTGACGGCCTCCAACAGCATCACCAACGTCCTGTGGGGCAGCCCGGCCTACGAGGCGGGCCTGACCCAGGGCTGGGACATCGTCGCGGTCAACGACACCGCCGCCTCGGCCGGGCGCCTGCGCGACGCCGTGACGGCGGCCAAGGACGGCGGTCCGATCCGGCTGATCGTCCGGAACGGCGACCGCTTCCGCACGGTGGAGATCGCCTACACCGGCGGGCTTCGTTACCCGACGCTGGAGCGGATCGCGGGGACCCGCGACCGGCTGGGCGACATCCTGACGCCCCGGCGGCGGTAGGGTCGTCGCCGCGCGCGCCGGGCTTTGACTGGAACGCGCGGATCCCGCCCTTCGGACTGGAAGGGGGCGCGGCGGGCTGTTTCGGGGCTTCGAGGTCGTCCGGAGAGCCTGCCGGGCCCGCTGAGGCGGTCCGGCGGGCGTCGTCAGGGCGGTTCGGGGCCGGCAGCCGCGCTCTGAACGGGCGTCGGCGGAAGTGCACGGTGCAATTGGTGCAATTGGTGCACTTCGGGGGCCGTGGCGGGACGAGCCGGTCCGGTCCGCGCCGCCGCCGGAGCTGAGGGTTCGGGTGCGGCTGTGGCGGGGGGCGCTTCGGGCGGCCGGCGGGCCTCGGCCATGGCCTCCAGCCGGGCATGGACGGACAGCCAGCGCAGGGCCTCGCCCGCGCGCCCGGCGCGGATGGCGCGCGCCACCCGACGCCACGCCATGGCGACCATGTCGTGCAGGTCCGGCAGGGGCTCGTCGTCGATCGCCAGGGTCTCGCTCATGACCGGCGACCGTAGAGGCGCGCTGCGTCAATCGGGGACGTGAGACTGGCAAAAGAAAAGGGCGGCGCCTTTCGGCGCCGCCCTGATCGTTTCAGGCCTGAGGCTGATCAGCCCTCGGTCTTCTCGCCTTCCAGCTCCAGCGCCAGATCGGCCGGCAGCGGCTCGACGGCGTCCTCGCGCTGTTGCGTGAGGACCGCGTCGCGCTCGTTGGCGATCTTCTGCAGCGACCGCAGATAGGCGCCCGTGCCCGCCGGGATCAGGCGGCCCACGATCACGTTCTCCTTCAGGCCTTCCAGGGTGTCGACCTTGCCGTTGACCGAGGCGTCGGTCAGCACGCGGGTCGTCTCCTGGAAGGAGGCGGCCGAGATGAAGCTCTTGGTCTGCAGCGAGGCCTTGGTGATACCCAGCAGAACCGGCTGGGTGGTCGCCGGACGGCCCTTGCGCTTCACGGTCTTGGCTTGCTCGATGTCGAACTCCGGGCGGTCCATGTGATCGCCCTTGATCAGGCCGGTTTCGCCCGCGTCGAGGATCTCGACCTTCTGCAG
>NZ_JBKBPF010000014.1:0-58508 GCF_046293315.1 Brevundimonas sp. | reverse complement strand
ACAGATTGATCAGCAATATCGGTCATCAGGTCGAGGCAATCTCCCAGCCTCAGGTCAAAGTTCATCCGATATTTAGCTTCACCGGTTTGCGGTGACTTGGGTCAGGACATATATAGCGCCGCCTCCGCCGCCCGCGAGCGCCGCGCCGGCCTGTCCGCCCACGCCGAGGCCGCCGCCCTGCGTCTGGACGACGCCGAGCGCATCCTGCGCGAGACCGCCCAGATGTCGCCGGAGGATCTGGGCAAGCGCCTGACCGACGACGCCATCGCCCGGCCGCCGGACGCCGCGGGGGCGGAGTCCCTGCTGTATGGGCTGGAGCGCGAACGCGAGGCCCTGGGTGCGGTCAATCTGCGGGCCGAGGATGAGGCGGCGGAATACGGCGAGCGCCTGACCGCCATGCGCGAGGAGCGCGAGGATCTGACCAGCGCCATCGCCAAGCTGCGTGGCGGCATCGACGAGTTGAACGCCGAGGGCCGGGAGCGCCTGCTGGCCGCCTTCGACATCATCAACGACAACTTCAAGAGCCTGTTCGAAGCCCTGTTCGGCGGCGGTCAGGCCGAGCTGAAGCTGGTGGAGTCCGACGATCCGCTGGAGGCCGGGCTGGAGATCTACGCCTGCCCGCCCGGCAAGCGGCTGTCGGTCATGAGCCTGATGTCCGGCGGCGAGCAGGCCCTGACCGCCGCCGCCCTGATCTTTGCGGTGTTTCTGGCCAATCCCGCACCCGTGTGCGTGCTGGACGAGGTCGACGCTCCGCTGGACGACGCCAATGTGGACCGCTTCTGCCGCATGCTGGACGAGATGCGCAATCGCACCAACACCCGCTTCATCGTCATCACCCACAATCCGGTGACCATGAGCCGGATGGACCGCCTGTACGGCGTCACCATGCCGGAGCGCGGCGTCAGCCAGCTGGTCAGCGTCGACCTGAAGCAGGCCGAAGAGATCGTCGCGGCCTGACCGGCCCGATTCGGTTCAGACATCGGCGCCGAAAAACAGTGTGTGAATTGTCCGAATTGTTGAAATCCCCCTGATGCCCCGCGCGGCCCGACCGCCGCATTGCCCGGGCATTATACCCCCGTCTGAACGCGCGGGATTTTGGGGAGCGTCGACCGGCGCCGGGGCGTGTTGTCCATGCAACAGGGGGCTTGTTTCAGAACAGCCTTACTGAAGCGTAACCGCCGCGCCTCAAATGAGCCGCATGAAACCTTTGTAAAGCAAGGTGTGGCAGCTTGAACCCGTGAACCGGTCCCCCCACCTCGTTCATGCAGCCAAAGCCACCGTCTCCGCGTTCCCCAAGCCCCCTGTCTCTCTGGAGCCACGCCCTTCCATGACCCAAGTTCTGGCCATCGGGACCCAAGCCGCTTCGGCGCGCCCCGTCAGCCGTGGGGTGTTGAAGGGTTTGATGCAGCGCATCGCGCGTCTGGTCTTGATCGTTCTGGGCGGGTTCCTGGTGCTGTTGGGCATACTGATCGCCCCCCTTCCCGGCCCGTTCGGCCTGCCGATTTCGGTGGTCGGCATGGTGGTGATCCTGCGCAATTCCTACTGGGCCAAGCGGCAGTTCATCCGCGCCCAGCACGCCCGGCCCAGGTATTTCTATCCCTTCCGCCGTCTGATGCGCCGCCGGCCCGAGTTCGCGCCGGTGTTCTGGCAGCAGGCGCTGCGCATGGAACGGCTGCTGCTGAAGCGCGGCAAGCGCGTCCTGTCGCGCACGCGCCGCTCTTTCCGGGCCTCGTTCCGACGCCCCGCCGGGGCCTGAACCTCCAAAAACCGTAACGATTCCGCTGGACGCCCCCCTCGGGCGACCCAGGCCGAACTGCGTCCGCACGAAATCGTGATCACGAGGTGCGGCGCATCGCCGCACATCGGCGTATGCTGTGTGCGTCGTGGGGAACAAAAAAATGGCTTTGGGAGGAGCCCCCATCATGATGTCACGCATTCAAAAAGGCATGATCGCCGGGTTCGCGGCCACCGCTGTGGTGGCGATCCTGGAAGTCGCGAAACTCTATCTGACCCAGTCCACCGGGGCGCTCGCGGAGGTGCGGATCTTTCCGCTGATCCTGGCGGCCATGGTGGGCATGCCCGGCAGCTATCTGGTCGGGTGGGGCATCCACTTCGTGTCAGGGACCCTGATTCTGGGGCCGGCCTTCGGCATTCTGTGCCCGAAGATGCCAACCGACACCCCGGCGACCAAGGGCATACTGTTCGCAGTGGGCGCCTTCATCCTGATGTCGCTGACCGTGGCCCCTGCGGCCGGAATCGGCATGTTCGCCATGGCGGCGGGCTTCTCGACCCTGATCTGGCTGATCCTGACCCACATCGTGTTCGGGATCGCCATGGGCTCCATCTACGGCACGCTGGTTCAGCGCGAGAAGCGCCACGCCCGCGAGATGGCCGGGGCCCAGCCCGCGCACTGACACCGTGCGACGCTCGAAACGAAGAAGGCCCCGCCGACGATGGCGGGGCCTTTTTTGATTCGCGAAATGGCCGCGATCAGTTCAGACGCGAACCGATCTGGGCGATGGCCTGGTCAGCCAGCGGGTCCGTGGACGAGGCGGCAAGACGGTCAGCCAGGATGCGTTCGGCGGCGGCGGCGGCCAGTTCAACGGCGGCGGCCTTAACCTCGGCGGTGGCCTGGGCCTCGGCCTGGGCGATCTTGCGCTCGGCCATGGCCTCGCGGCGGGCCAGGGATTCCTCGAGACGGACGCGGGCGTCGGCCTCCATGCGGCGGGCGTCAGCCTCGGCGGCGGCCAGCATCTCGGCGGCCTGGGCCTCGGCCTCGGCCTTCTCCTGACGGATCTGGGCCAGCAGGGCCTCGGCCTCGGCGCGCAGACGCGCGGCCTCGTCCAGATCAGACTGAATCTTGGCCGCCTTGGCGTCCAGGGCCCCGGCGACCAGCCTGGGCACGCCCGCCAAGATCAGGATGACGAAGAACAGCACGAGGCCGACGCCGACCCACAGTTCGGCGCTGTCCCAGCTGTAGAAATAGGGAGTCAGGAAATAGGGCATCAGGCGGCTCCCTTCAGCGCGGCCTTGATCTCGGCGTCCGAGGCCTTGGCGCCGGTCAGGCGCTCGATCATGGCCTGGGCGGCGTCCGAAGCCACGGTGGAGACATTGGCCATGGCGGCATTGCGCGACTGGGCGATGGTCGCCTCGGCTTCTGCGATGCGCGCGTTGACCTGGGCTTCCTCGGTGGCCTGGCGCGCGTTGGCTTCCTCGGTCACCCGGGCCTTGGCAGCGGCGGCCGTGGCGCGGGACGTGGCGCGGGCCTGCTCGAGCTCCGCCTTGGCGGCCAGGGCCTGGGCGGCGGCTTCATCCTGAACCATGCGGGCGCTGGCGATGGCGCCGGCGACCGTTTCGGTGCGCTCGTCCATCACCCGACGCAGGCGCGGTGCGAACACCTTGCTCATCAGCAGGTACAGCACGAGGAACAGGACCAGCAGATAGACGATCTGCCCGGCCCAGTACTGGCTTTCGAACTGGGGCAGCCCGCCGCCGTGGCCCTCGGCCTCGGTGGTGGCGTATGCGCCGGGCTCGGGCGCTTCAGGTGTGGTGGGAGCGGCCATGAACCGTCAGCCTGTCCTAGAAAATGGAGCGACGACGAAGCGGGAGATCATCCCGCTTCGTCGCCCTGGAGTCGTTGTCGTGAGGCTGGATCAGCCCAGCCAGGCCAGGATGCCCAGCACGAAGGCCAGGATGCCCAGGGCTTCGACCAGCGCGGCGCCCACGAACAGGTTGCCGACTTGCGAGGCGGCGGCCGAGGGGTTGCGCAGCGCGCCGGCGAGGAAGTTGCCGAAGATGTTGCCCACGCCGATGCCGGCGCCGAGCATGCCCAGCGTGGCCAGGCCGATACCGAAGTACTTGAAGGATTCGGCTTCCATGTGAATTTTCCTATTCAGTCAGGGTTGGAACTAAGGGTTTCGGGGCTGGTCCGGGCCTAGTGGCCGTGGCCCAGATTGACGACGTCGTTGAGATAGATGCTGGTCAGGACGGCGAACACGAAGGCCTGCAGGAACGCCACCAGGAACTCCAGGGCCGTGATGCCCACGACCATGCCCAGGGACAAGGCCGCCACCGGCAGGCCCAGCAGCCCGAGGGCCTCGCCGCTGAACGCCAGACTGCCCAGACCCACCACGAAGATGGCGAAGATCTTCAGGGCGATGTGACCGCCCAGCATGATGCCGAACAGACGCAGCGACAGGGTGATCGGACGCAGCAGGAAGGAGATGAACTCGATCAGCCCCACCGCCGGGCGAATCGCCACCGGCGCGCTCATGGGCCAGAACAGTTTGAAGAAGCCCAGGCCGTGCTTGGCGAAGCCGATGCCGATGACCAGCAGGATGGTGATCGCCGCCAGCGTTCCGGTCACGGCCAGCTGCGAGGTGGCGGTGAAGGTCAGGAACATGCCCAGCAGGTTCATGGCCAGGATGAACATGAACAGGGTGAAGACGAAGGGGAAATACTTGCGGCCTTCGTGGCCGATCATGGAGTCGGTGACGCCGTTGATCAGGCCGAACAGCTGCTCGACCGCGCCCTGCAGACGACCCGGCACCACCTTGGCGTTGGAGGTCGCCAGGGCCAGCAGCCCCACCACCAGAAGGAAGGACACCGTCATGGCCAGGTGCGAATTGGTGAACGCCAGACGGCTTTCACCGATCAGCGGCAGAACCACCGTGCCGAAGTCCAGTCCCTCGATGGGCTTGACCTGAAACTGTTCGATCGGATCGGCCAAGGCCTATCGCTCCTCGTCTTCGTCATCGTCGAAGGGAATCGACTGTGGTTCGATCCCGCTCGCCTTCGCCTGCGCCATAAGCCGATTGGCCGTACGGCGCGCCATGTATATCGACAGACCGAACCCCAGGAAGGTCCCGCTGATCAGTCCCCAGGGCGTGGTGCCGGCGAACCGGTCGACCACGAACCCGATCGCAACGCCCAACAGGACCCCGCCGATCAGCTCGGCGACGATCTTGTACGCCTGGCTCGTGACCGCCGTGGCCGAGATGGCTTCAGCGGTCTTTTGCGCCGTGGCGGCCTCGAGGTCCGAGGCGCGGGCGTTGAGGCGTTTGATCGCCTCTTCACGCGATTTCGGATCAGGAGACATGGCTTTGCTCAGCGGCTCGGCAAAGATGCCGATGCGGGTCTGAATTCGGCGCGGAACCTATAGGGGGGGCGGCGTTCGGTCAAGGCGGCGCGACAGAATGTCAAGTCAATGATTTTATTGGTATTTTATATCGGCCAGACTCACCGGCTGGGCGCGGGCTCGGCTGCGGGCCTCGCGCGGCCCTGACGGGGGCGCAACAGCGGCGGAATCGTCCAGTAGGCCACGGCGCGGAACATCCACTCGGCCGGACCCATGCGGAAGATGCTGAGCCAGGCGGCGCTGAACAGGCCCTGACAGATCCAGATGGCCGCCGTCAGGCCCCACAGGGGCCACCAGCCCAGCCGGTCATACAGGCCGAATCCGTAGAAAAGCACGGCGCAGATGAGGGACTGGGCCAGATAATTGGTCATGGCCATGCGGCCCATGCGCTCCAGCCCCGCACCGATCAGGCCCAGGACGTTCGCCTTCCACGCCGCGATGACGGCCCCGAGATAGCCCAGCGCCAGCATCAACCGCCCGATTTCTCCGGTCAGGGCGGGGGTCCAGACGGCCGGATCGAATCCGGACCGCCACAGGCTCGCGGTCTCCCAGAGATTGATGGCCAGCCCCCCCGCGATGCCCAGCACCGACAATCGCAGATAGAACCCCATGGACCGCGCCCCGGTCATGACGCCCAGCTTGAACAGCCCCATGCCCAGCATCATGAAGGCCACGGTGCGGCCCACCGACAGCACCGCACCCTTGGCCAGGGCCCAGTCGGTGAAGGCCCCGGCGCTCCACAGGGCGATGGCCGGATAGGAGCCGGAGGCCCGCACCGCCGCCTCGGCGCTCAGGGCCTCGGCGGACGGCGTCAGGGCGGCCATGGCGGCGGCGTGGGCGGCGGGGTCGCCCGTCAGGGCCACGGCGGCGCGCCAGCTGGTGAAAGCGTCGGCCAGCGAGAACAGGGCGATCAGCATGGCGGACAGGGCGATCAGCGCCCGGCCGTCCAGCTTCCGGAACACGAACAGGAACACCGCCGCCACACCGTAGATGTAGAGAATGTCGCCTGGCCACAGCAGCACCACGGCATTGCCGATCCCCAGCGCCATCAGCAGCATGGCCCTGCGGAAGTGGACGTCTGCGGTCCCAGGCCGGTCCGCCCGGGCGCCCCAGGCGGTCAGCAGCACCACCCCTGCCCCGAACAGAAGCGTGAACAGGGCGCGCATGGAGCCTTCCACGAACAGGGCCTGCAACGTCCAGGCGGCCCAGTCGGGATTGGTCAACTGGGCGGGAAAGGCGGGATAGGCCCGCGACCACGGCTGGCCCATGGCCACGATGTTGGCCAGCAGAATGCCGCACAGGGCGAAGCCCCGCAGCAGGTCCAGCACCTGGAACCGCTCGGTCTCGGCGGTGGGCGTGATCGTTCGTCCGTTCATCCGGCAGGGCCGGACAACCGGCCGCTCCTACAGGGGCGTGACGCTCACGCCCGCTTCAATCAGGGACCGCTGCAAGTCCTGAACCGCTGCGGCGACGGCCGATTCGTCCTGTCCGCGAACGACCAGATTGGTCCCGATCTCGCCCTGGGCGCCTGCGCCAAAGGGATAGCTGCCAAAGGACAGCGCCCGATTCGCCCGCGCCGCCTCGGCGAGGATCCCGGCCACAGTCCCCTCGCCCACCCCGGTAACCTTCAGCGTCCCGGAATGAACCACCGCGCCGGTCTTCAGGCGCGGCGCCACGTCCTGCAGCATGCCCTGCATGATCGCCGGCACCCCGGCCATGACGAAGACATTGTCCAGCTGGAAGCCCGGGGCGTCGGTGACGGGGTTGGCGATCAGGCTGGCCCCTTCCGGGATACGCGCCATGCGCCGGCGGGCGGCGTTGAAGTCGTCGCCGTAGCGGCGCTCCAGAATCGCCACGGCCTCGGGATGCTCGGGCAGGTCCACGCCGAACGCCTCAGCCACGCAGTCGGCGGTGATGTCATCGTGGGTCGGGCCGATGCCGCCCGTGGTGAATACATAGTCGTGGCCGGCGCGCAGAGCGTTCAGGGCCTCGATGATCTGCTCCGGCCGGTCCCCCACCACCCGCGCCTCCATCAGGTCGATCCCCATGGCGGTCAGGAAACGGGCGATGGTGTTGGTGTTGGTGTCCTTCGTCCGGCCGGACAGGATTTCATCGCCGATGACGAGCACGGCGGCGGTGGGGTTCTGCGTGGTCATGGGAGATAGATACGGCCAAGCCGCAAAGGCTGCTATAGGCCCGCCCCATGACCCTCCCCGCCCCGCTGGAACGCGGCACCCTGATCCGCCGCTACAAGCGGTTTCTGGCCGACGTGACGCTGGCGGACGGGACCGAGACCACCGTCCATGTGCCCAATTCCGGGTCCATGCTGGGCATGAACATGCCCGGCCTCCCGGTATGGCTGTCCCGCTCGGCGGACCCGAAGCGCAAGCTGCCCCTGACGCTGGAGATGGTGCAGCTTCCCACCGGGCTGGTGGGCGTCAACACCATGAGACCGAACCGGCTGGCCGAGGCCGCCATCGGGGACGGGGTGATTCCCGAACTGACCGGTTACGACGTGATCCGGCGCGAGGTCCGCTACGATTCCGACAGCCGCATCGACCTGCTGTTGGAACACCCGGACCGGGCGCCGGCCTATGTGGAGGTCAAGAACGTCACCCTGTCGCGCACACCGGGCCTGGCCGAGTTTCCCGACTGCGTCACCGCGCGCGGCGCCAAGCATCTGGGTGCGCTGGAGCGGGTAGTCGCGGCGGGCGGCCGGGCCGTGATGCTGTTCATCGCCCAGCGCGGCGACTGCGACCGCTTCGTCACCGCCGACGATCTGGACCCCGCCTATGGCGCGGCCCTGCGTCGCGCCGAGGCGAACGGGGTTGAGGTTCTGTGCTATGATTGCCATCTGACACCCGAATTGATCCGCCTGAACCGTCCGCTGGGCCGGCCGGGCGCAACAGGTTGAACCGATTGATGTACGAGACCCAGGACGCCGAGCTGTACACCCGCTCGCACACCATCCGCCTCTATCAGCCCGAGGATTTCGAGGGCATGCGCAAGGCCGGCCGCCTTGTGGCCGAGGCGCTGGACATGATCGGCGAACATGTGAAGCCGGGCGTCACCACCGGCGAGCTGGACGACCTGGTCCGCCAGTTCACCCTGGACAACGGCGGCCTGCCCGCGTGCCTGGGCTACAAGGGCTACACCAAGACCACCTGCATCTCGATCAATCACGTGGTCTGCCACGGCATCCCGGGCGACAAGGCGCTGAAGGACGGCGACATCGTCAACATCGACCACACGGTTATCGTCGACGGCTGGCACGGCGATTCCAGCCGCATGTACGCCGTGGGCGAGATCAACACCCGGGCCAAGAAGCTGATCGACGTGACCTATGAGGCGCTGGAGATCGGCCTGAAGCAGGTGAAGCCGGGCAACACCTTCGGCGACATCGGCTTCGCCATCCAGAAATACGTCGAGGCCCAGCGCATGTCGGTGGTGCGCGACTTCTGCGGCCACGGCATCGGGCGGGTGTTCCACGACAACCCCAACGTGCTGCACTTCGGCCGACGGGGCGAAGGCGCGGTGCTGAAGCCGGGCATGTTCTTCACCGTCGAGCCGATGGTGAACCTGGGCAAGCCGGCGGTGAAGGTGCTGTCCGACGGCTGGACCGCCGTGACCCGCGACAAGTCCCTGTCGTCCCAGTGCGAGCACAGCGTGGGCGTGACCGAAGATGGGCTGGAGATCTTCACCGCCAGCCCGAAGGGCCTGTTCCGGCCGGTATTTGAATAGATCCCGGCACTCCGCCAATTTAGGCCAGCGCCATTAGTATGATGCAGATAAACAATATCGCCAAGATCATACTAATAATTTTCTACTTCATGTACGTATCTGCGTGGCTCATTTATTGGCCCCCAGACAGCATAGCAGTGACCATAGCAATAATTGCTTTTCCTGCTGTTGGTCTTTCAGGAATATACTGGTTTCATTTCAAACTTGGTGAAATTCTGCGGGACTGGCTCCGTCGAATACAGGGTCGAGTGGACTAGTATGTTAGACTGAGACGCCAGCCCCCCCCCCTCTAGGCAAAACGGAAGCCGCGTTTCTGTCGGCTATTCAGCAGGCTCCAGCACGAAATCCCCGGCACGCGCGCCCGGCGCGATGCGCCAGCCGTCGGCCAGGTCCAGCGACCAGCCGTCGCCGGTCAGGGTGTCGCCGTCCGCGGGCGCCGTCACCGTCACCGCGCTCCAGTCGCCGGCGATCAGGGCGCCTTCAGTGACGGTCAGGACGCCCCAGACGTCAGTGATGGTGGCGGTCGGATAGACCACGCCATGCGGCGGCAGAGGCTGCAGGGTGTTGGGATCGAAGCTGACGCGGATATTCTCCAGCGGCAGGCGCAGCACCGGCCCGGCGACCAGCCGGTCGCTCCAGCGCGTGGTCAGGCCCGCCCGCGCCTCCTGCGCCGCCAGTTCATCGTTCGCAACGGCCTGACCGTCATAGGTCGCCGCGGTGCGGGCGAAGACCGCCACCGGGTCCTCCGGCGCCGTGAAGCCCACGGCCGCGCCCAGCAGGGCGCCCAGATCGGACTCCGCCGTCAGTCCCGCGCGCCACCCCGGCGCCGCGTCGTCCAGCAGCAGGCCGTAGGCCGGCCCCGAGGCGTAGGCGAACATGCGCGAGAAGGCGTCGGCTTGCTCGGCCGCGCGCAGGGTGGCGGCCACGTCCCGGTGCGGATCGAGCGCGCCGGACAGCTTTACGCCGGTGTACTCCGCCAGTCCCTCGTTCAGCTCCAGCGCCCGCTCCTGTGCGGCCCCCGCCTGCCCGGCCTGGGCGTGGCGGGCGGCGCGGAAGATCAGGGCGTCGTGCGTGGCCGTGCGCAGACCCTGCGCATCCGGCGCCGACAGGGCAGCGGCCAGGGCGCGCCATTCCAGCCGCATGGCGATGCGGCCCTCGGCTGTGGCCAGATGGTCCGGTGTGGGCGAAGCCATGGGCAGGCCCAGTTGGTCCTGGATGCGGTGCCAGCTTTCGTGGGCGATCAGCCCTGCCCGGGTTTCGGCCTCGTCAGGCAGGGGCGCCAGCAGCATGGTCCAGCGCACCCCGTCCCAGTCCACCGCCGTATTGGCGACCATGACTGCGTCGGGCAGGACGCCGGTGAAGACGCCGTCAGCCTCGCTCAGGGCAGCACTGTCGCCCGCCTGACTGGCCACGACCTGACGGGTCGCGGGATCGACGATCAGGATCGGCCCGCACAGGCTGACGCCCCACAGGGCGCCGTCGTCGGCCTGACAGATGGCCTCGGCCTGATCGAACACCGCCCGGGCGTCCAGGGCCTCCTGCGCGAAGGCGGGAGACGCCAGACCGATCATCAGGGCGGTGAGTGAGGCGGCGGTGGTCTTCATGCAGATGCTCTTCGCTTGAATCCGGCTCCGGCGGCCTGCGGCCGGCCGAACCGATTTCGGTTGTGGCGCGCATAGGTCCCCGGCACTGTGACGGTCTCAAGGCGGGATCAGGAGGGGCTCTTGACCGACGCGGCGCCCCGGACGGCTGGGAAGGCGGCGAAACCGCACCATGCGGGCCACCGCGAACGCCTGCGTGACCGGGCGCGGAGCGGCGGCCTGACCCACCTGCCCGACTACGAACTGCTGGAACTGTTCCTGTTCCGCAGCCAGCCCCAGGGCGACGTGAAGCCCATCGCCAAGGCCCTGCTGGCTCGCTTCGGCTCGCTGTCGGCCATGCTGGCCGCCTCGGTGGAGGAGCTGATGACCGTCCGCGCCGAAGACTCAAAGGGGCGCATGAAGGGCGTCGGCGCGGAAACGGCCCTCGACCTGACCGCGCTGCACGAGGTCAGCCGCCGGGTGGCCCGCGAACCGGCGGCCAGGCGCACGGTCATCTCGTCCTGGACCGCGCTGGTCTCCTATGTGCGGGTGGCCCTGCAGCACGAACCCCGCGAGCAGTTCCGGGTGCTGTATCTGGACAAGAAGAACCAGCTGATCCTCGACGAAGTGCTCAATCGGGGCACCGTGGATCACGCCCCGGTCTATCCGCGCGAGGTGGTGCGCCGGGCGCTGGAGGTGTCGGCCAGCGCCGTCATTCTCGTCCACAACCATCCCTCCGGCGACCCGACCCCCAGCCGCGCCGACATCCAGATGACCAAACAGATCGTCGAGGCCGCCCGGTCCCTCAACGTCGAGGTCCACGACCACCTGATCGTGGGGCGCGAAGGCGTGTCCAGCTTCCGGCAACTGGGGTTGATGGGATGATCGCGACAATTGAACCGCCGGTGCGCTCGACCACGCTGGAGACCCCACGGCTGGTCATGACGCCCGTCTCGCCGGCCGACCTGCCGGACGTGGCCCAGGTGTGGCGCGAGCCGGACGTCTATCGCCACATCGGCGGCCGGCCGTTCAGCGAGGAGGACTGCTGGAACCGGCTGCTGCGCGACGTCGGCCACTGGGTCACCATGGGCTATGGCCTGTGGACCGTGCGCATGAAGGCCACCGGCACCTATGCGGGCGTGGCGGGGTTCGCCGATTTCCGCCGGGAGATGAGCCCGGCCTTCGGCGACGCGCCCGAGGGCGGCTGGGTCATGGCGCCGTGGACCCAGCGGCAGGGTCTGGCATCCGAGGCCGTCGGCGCGGCGCTGGCGTGGGTCGAGGCGGTGCTGGATCCGCCCCGCACCGTCTGCATGATCGCCCCGGAGAACCAGCCGTCCCTGCGCCTGGCCGACCGCTTCGGCTACGCCCCCTATGCGGCGACCCGGTACAAGGGGGAGGAAGTGATCCTGCTGGAGCGCCTGCGGGGGACGCTGTGAGACGGAGAAATTTGTGCCCCCCGCTGCCCGTCATCACCGGGCTTGTCCCGGTGATCCATACACTCAGGCGTTCAAGGGTGCGTGGCGCACTGTCCGGTCGCTGTGCTTGTGAAAGCGTGCGTATGGATGGCCGGGACAAGCCCGGCCATGACGATGTTCTGGAGGATAACGGCGAAGGCCTGTCCTAGCCGGCCAGTTCCGCCCGGCCCGCTTCTTCCCATTCCAGAAAGTCCGGCTGGCTGAGCAGGGCGTCCATGTAGCTCGCCGCCGTGCCGTCATCGCCGTGGGCGTTGAGGTCGATACGGAAGTGACGGAAACGCGCGGCCACCGGGGTGAAGAAGGCGTCGGCCACGGACCAGTCGCCGAACAGGAATGGCCCGCCCTGACCGAAGCGGCTCTTTGCGTCCTTCCACAGGACGATCATGCGGCGGATGTCGGCGGACAGGGCCTCCGACGGGACGTGCGGCTGATCCTGCACCACGCACATGGGATGGTCCGGCGCCATGCCCAGCTCGCCGCGCAGGGTTCCGAAGGCCGAGTGCATCTCGCACACCGTCGACCGCGCCACCCAGCGGGCGTGCCGGTCTGCGGGCCACAGGGCGACGTCGGGGAACCGCTCCCCGGCCCACAGGGTGATGGCCAGGGAGTCCCAGATGGTGACGCCGTCCACCTGAAGCGTCGGCACCTTGCCTGCCGGGGCGTGCCGGGCGATGGCCTCGGCCGTGTCGGGCCGGTTCAGATGCACCATGACCTCGTCGAAATCGGCCCCGCACCGCTTCAGCACCAGCCACGGCCGCAGCGACCAGGTAGAATAGGCCTTGTCTCCGAGGATCAGCTTCATGACGGGGCTCCCTTGCTGTCCGCCTGAATGGACCCGGCCCGGATTCGCCGCAACCTTGACTCCCCGGCCCCGGCGACCGAAACGGCCCCATGATCACGCGCTATTCCCGCCCCGAAGCCGTCGCCATCTGGTCCCAGGAGACCAAATATTCGATCTGGTTCGAGATCGAGGCCCATGCCGCCACGAAGATGGCCGAGCTGGGCGTCATCCCGAAGGAAGCCGCCGAGGCCCTGTGGACCAGGGGCAAGGACGTGGTCTGGGACGCCGACCGCATCGACGAGATCGAGCGCACCACCAAGCACGACGTCATCGCCTTCCTGACCCATGTGTCGGAGACGGTGGGCGAGGAAGCCCGCTTCCTGCACCAGGGCATGACCTCCTCGGACGTGCTGGACACCTGTTTCGCGGTCCAGCTGGCCCGATCCACCGATCTGCTGCTGGCGGGCGTGGACCGGTTGCTGGCGGCGCTGGAGACCCGGGCCAAGGAGCACAAGTACACCGTCACCGTGGGCCGGTCGCACGGCATCCACGCCGAGCCGGTGACCTTCGGCCTGAAGCTGGCCGGCTACCACGCCGAATTCCAGCGGGCGCGGCGCAGACTGGTCACCGCCCGCGAGGAGATCGCCACCTGCGCCATCTCGGGCGCCGTGGGCACCTTCGCCAATGTGGACCCGGCGGTTGAGGTCTATGTGGCCGAGCAGATGGGTCTCGCGGTCGAGCCGGTCTCGACCCAGGTGATCCCGCGCGACCGCCACGCCGCCTATTTTGCGGCCCTGGGCGTGGTGGCCTCATCCATCGAGCGTCTGGCTACCGAGATCCGTCACCTGCAGCGCACCGAGGTGCTGGAGGCCGAGGAGTTCTTCGACAAGGGCCAGAAGGGCTCGTCGGCCATGCCGCACAAGCGCAACCCGATCCTGACCGAGAACCTGACCGGCCTGGCCCGTCTGGTGCGATCGGCCGTGACCCCCGCAATGGAAAATGTTGCGCTGTGGCACGAGCGGGACATCAGCCACTCCTCGGTCGAGCGGGGCATCGGCCCGGACGCCACCGTGCATCTGGATTTCGCCCTGCACCGCATGGCGGGCGTGATCGAGCGGCTGAACGTCTATCCCGAGAACATGCAGAAGAATCTGGATCGGCTGGGCGGGCTGGTGTTCTCGCAGCGGGTCATGCTGGCCCTGACCCAGGCGGGCATCAGCCGCGAGGACGCCTATGCGGCCGTGCAGGAGAGCGCCATGAAGGTCTGGCGCGGCGAGGGCCGGTTCCTGGAGCTGCTCAAGGCCGACGACCGCGTCACCCTGGCCGACGCCGATCTGGAGGCCCTGTTCGATCTGGGCTATCATACCAAGCATGTGGACACAGTGTTCGAGCGCGTCTTCGGCGCCGGCTGATCACGCGCTGCGCACTTTTATTTGATCGCCGGCGCATCCTTTTGGGGCCCGGATCAGTAACTCCCCCTGAGCCGCCATTTGACGCGGTGATGCTGGGAGAGAAACCTGATGCGTACCTTCATGATCGCCGGCGTGTCCGCCGCCGCCCTGCTGGCCCTGTCCGCGTGCAACAGCGGCGAAGACGCCACCAACACCGCCGTGAACGCCGAAGCCACTACCGCTGACCAGGCCGCCACGCCCGCCGCCGACGGCACCGTGGTCGAGGTCGCCCAGGGCAACCCCGAGTTCAGCACCCTGGTCGAGGCCGTCACTGCCGCCGACCTGGCCGGCACCCTGAACGGCGCCGGGCCCTTCACCGTATTCGCCCCCACCAATGCGGCGTTCGAGAAAATCCCCGCCGCCGACCGCCAGGCCCTTATGCAACCTGCGCAGCGTGAAGCCCTGCAAGGCGTCCTGACCTATCACGTGGTCCCCGGCCGTCTGACCGCCGCCGATATCGCCAGCCAGGCCGCCGCCAACAACGGCTCGGTCGAACTGACCACCGTCGAGGGCGGAATCCTGACCCTGCGCGAAACCAATGGTCAGTGGGTGATCACCGACGAGAACGGTTCCACCTCGACCATCGCCATGGCCGACGTGCCCGCCTCGAACGGCGTGATTCACGCCATCGACACCGTCGTGATGCCGAACTGATTTTCGGCAGAACCAATCTGGCAAAGCCGCGTTACTGACTGAGCGCGGACACTTTGACAGCGCAAGATGATCGAGGCGCCCATTCCCCCCCAGCGCCTCGAACTCTGAGGGCCGCACTTTCCCCCGGGTGCGGCCCTTACTCCGTCTGGCGCTCAGACCTCGGCCGACACGGCGAGGCCGAACAGCTTCCATTCGCCCTCGGCGGGCTCATAGGCGATGTCGAAGGCGAGTTGATAGGCTGGCAGGGGGAAGAATCCGGTCAGGCGAAGCCGTCCCTGCTCATCCAGCAGCGGTCCGCGCGTGATCACCGGCTCGTGCACCAGCACCTGGGCCAGATCCAGAGCGCCGCGCCGCACCGGCTCGAACAGCTCCGCCAGCCCTGCCGACGTGTTCACCCGAAACGACGGCCCGCCCAGGTCCCGCAGAACCCCGTAGTTGCCGGTGACATTGGCCTGATGCAGGGCCGTCAGCGGACCGCGGATCAGGATCACCTGAGACGCCCGGTCCAGCGGCACGCGCGTGACGTGAGGCTGAGCCTGCGCCACGGCCGTTCCGGCCGCGATCAGGACCGGGCCCGCTGTCCAGAAATCGCGGCGGCGGATCAGAATTCCATCCCGACGCCGGCGTTGAAGCCGGAACCGCCCTGGCTGTAGGTGCCGCCGGCCCGAACCGACCAGCGCTGGTCGAAGCGGTGGGACAGGCCGAAGGCCAGCGCCGCCTCATCCCGCCAGACGCCGACCGCGCCCGACACCATGCTGGCGCCCGGGCTGACGGCCATGGGCAGACCCGCAAGGGCCGCGGCCGACGCCGCACCCGCATCCGCCCGCTCACGCACCCGGTCCAGCCCGACAGCCATGTCCTCGAAGCGGTCGTCCGTATAGGCCATGAGCGTCAGGATGCGGTCGTCGGTGTAGGCCATGACCTCACTGCGGACGCCGGCCAGCTGGCTGACATTGACGGCGTCGGTGGCCGCGCTGCCGGCGGCGACATTGGTGATCTGTCGCGCCCCGCCGGCCACGCCGACCGACACCTCGCCCGCCGAGGTCTGCGGACCCGACAGGCCCAGCGCCGTATAGCCGGACTGGGCGCCCCGGCCGGTTTCCGCGCCCGCGCCCAGAGCGACGCTGTTGGCATGGGAGGCCACGGCCCCCCGCCCGACCGCCGTCGCGCCGATCGCGTCGGCCACGGCGCTCTCGCCCAGCGCGGTGGCGTTTTCAGCGGACGCAACCGCGAAGCCGCCGAAGGCCGAGGCGTTGTCTCCCGTGGCCTGGGCCGAGAAGCCGACCGCCGTGGTCGGGTCCGCAGACGCCAGGGCGTTGGCGCCGATGGCCACAGCGCCTTCGAAAGTGGCGCGCGCGTTGGTGCCGTAGGCCGTGGTGTTGCCCCCGTGGGCCTGCGCGCCGTGACCGGAGGCGTGGGACCCCTGCCCGGTGGCGGTGGGGGCCGGCCCTGTGCCGCCGCTGGCGAAACCGCCGCCGGCGCTCGTGATGTCCTGGATCTGCTGCTGGAGGTCGGCGAGCCGATTGCTGACGTCGGCGCTGAGCGCGGTCAGGTCTATGTCGAAGTCGTCTCCCAGACCGGCGATGGACTGGTTGAAGTCCAGCCGGGCGGCGGCGATGGCGTCATTGAGGGCGCTTTGGGCCGCGGCGAGAGCGCCGGTCAGGTCCGCCTCCACCGTGCCGATGGAGCTGTTCAGGGCGGCCTCGGCGCTGGTGATGGAATTGTTCAACACGGTCTCGGCGGCGGTGATGGCGGCCGTCATCTGGGCCAGATTGACCGCATCCGTGCCCATCACCCCGGCGGAGACGTTCATCAGCCGTCGCTCCGCGCCCGCCGTCCCGAACGAGACGGTATTGGCGATGGCGGCGATGGAGCCCTGACCGATGGCCACGGCTCCCTCGGCGGATGCGGTGGCGCCCTGGCCGAAGGCGGCGGCGTTCAGCGCATTGGCCGACGCCGAATGACCGACGGCCGTGGCGTTGTCCTGCCCGTCCGCCCCGGCCCCTGCCCGGGCCTGGTAGCCTATCGCGGTGGCGCCCACATTGGCGAAGGCGGATCGCGGAAACTGTAGCTGCCATTGCTCCACGGTGGCGCCGCTCGAGGGATCATAGGGCGGGTTGTCGGTGGTCGGATCGCCGCCGCCCCAGGCGCCGGCCCCGATCACCGTGGCGCCGTCTCCCGACGAGAAGGCGGACGTGCCCTGGACCGTCCCGCCGATCCCGCTGACGTTGCGCATGGTGCCGAACGCGGTCTCCCATCGCGTCTCGCCCGTCGCGGCGCGAAGGCAGCGATCCGTGCCGGGGATGTAGTAGTACCCCGACCCGTACACGTCGCAGACCCGCACATATTCGACGGGCTGACTGAGCGCGGCGTCAGGGCTCGCAGCCCACGCGCCGACGCAACCGAGACCCAGCCCCAACAGAACACGCCTTTGCATGATGCCCCCCAATATTCCCCGGGGACATTTCTAACCTAACGCGGTTCTTTCGCCAATACGGGTCAGACGCCCTGGCGGATCTGCTCGCGGGCGTGGGACATCAGCTCGTCCATCTTGGACCGCAGTTCGCCTTCGGAGACCGAGAGGCCCGAGTCCTTGAGGTCGCCGGCGACCTTGCGCACCACATCGTCGTCGCCCGGCTGATCGAAATCGGCGCGCACGACGGCGGCGGCGTAGGTCTCGGCGCTTTCAGCGGTCAGGCCCATCTTCTCGGCGGCCCACAAGCCGAGCAGCTTGTTGCGGCGGGCGACGGCCTTGAATTCCTGCTCCTGGTCGCGGGCGAACTTGCTCTCGAAACCTTTTTCGCGTTCGTCAAAGGTGGTCATACGCAGCATCAACTCCTGACGCGCCCCCCGGCGGGTCGCGGCGCCGTCTATAGCCCGCCCCGGCGCGAACGCAACAGGAACCGGGGACAGGCGGCGCACTTGCGAATCCGACGCAGCCGGGCTGCGGCGTTTGTGCCTTTCACGCCCATGCGATATAGGCGCCGCGCAGTCTACCGCCGAGCGCTATAGTGGCGCCAGCCTGATTCCGCCCGCGCAGCCCTCTGGTCCGTCTCATCGGGTCGTGGCGGCGCGGTTTTCGCTTTTTCGGCCCCGCGCCGCCGCCTCCCCCTACGGGAACCGTGATGAAGAACCGCAAGAAGATTTACGAAGGCAAGGCCAAGATCCTCTACGAAGGACCCGAGCCCGGCACCCTGATCCAGTACTTCAAGGACGACGCCACCGCCTTCAACGCCCAGAAGAGGGCCATCCTCGAAGGCAAGGGCGTGCTGAACAACAAGATCAGCGAGTTCATCATGACCCGCCTCGGCGGCATGGGCATCGCCAACCACTTCATCAAGCGGCTGAACCTGCGCGAGCAGTTGATCCGCGAGGTCGAGATCATCCCCCTGGAAGTCGTGTGCCGCAATGTGGTCGCCGGCTCCCTGGCCCAGCGTCTGGGCCAGGAGGAAGGCACCGCCCTGCCCCGCTCGATCATCGAATTCTATTACAAGAAGGATGAGCTGGGCGATCCGATGGTGACCGAAGAGCACATCACCGCCTTCAACTGGGCCACCACCCAGGAGATCGACGACATCCTGACCATGACCGTGCGCATCAACGACTATCTGTCGGGCATGTTCGCCGCGGTCGGAATCACCCTGGTGGACTTCAAGATCGAGTTCGGCCGGGTGTGGGAGAACGACTTCGCCCGCGTCATCCTGGCCGACGAGATCAGCCCTGACTCCTGCCGCCTGTGGGACACCACCAGCGGCGAGAAGCTGGACAAGGACCGCTTCCGCCGGGATCTGGGCGATGTGATCGAAAGCTACGCCGAGGTCGCCCGCCGGCTCGGCATCATGAAGGACATGCCCACCGTGATTCAGGGAGGCCTGCACTGATGGCCCGCAAGGTTAAGGTTCACGTCTATCTCAAGCCCGGCGTGCTGGACGTCCAGGGCAAGGCCGTCGAGGGCGCCCTGCACAGCCTGGGCTGGCCCGGCGTCACCAACGCCCGCGTCGGCAAGATGATCGAGTTCGATCTGGCCGACGACGTGGCCGAGCCCGAGGCCGAGGTGAAGCGCATGTGCGAGAGCCTGCTGGCCAACACCGTGATCGAGAGCTACCGCGTCGAGGTGGGGTGACCCCACGGGCGCGTGTTCGCGCCCGGCCTCGGCCGTTACCGACCTCATTCCGCTCATCCCGGCGAAGGCCGGGATCCAGATCACATGGCCGGGTCTGGGGTGAGTGGCACGACCACCCTGGTCACTGATCCGTGCGAGACCTCGCATCTGGATCCCGGCCTTCGCCGGGATGAGCGGGGTAAAGCGGCGGCGTACCTTGGCTTATCCTGAGCATGCCCTTCTCCTTCGAGGAGAAGGGCTGCCGGAACTCAGCTGTCCAGGAAGCTCCGCAGCTTGCGCGACCGCGAGGGATGCTTGAGCTTGCGCAGGGCCTTGGCCTCGATCTGACGGATGCGTTCGCGGGTCACGCTGAACTGCTGGCCCACTTCCTCAAGGGTGTGGTCGGTGTTCATGCCGATGCCGAAGCGCATACGCAGCACCCGCTCCTCGCGCGGCGTCAGGGACGCCAGCACGCGGGTGGTGGTTTCGCGAAGGTTCGACTGGATCGCCGCGTCGATGGGCAGGATCGCGTTCTTGTCCTCGATGAAGTCGCCCAGGTGCGAGTCTTCCTCGTCGCCGATGGGCGTTTCGAGGCTGATAGGCTCCTTGGCGATCTTGAGGACCTTGCGGACCTTCTCCAGCGGCATGGCCAGGCGTTCGGCCAGCTCTTCCGGCGTCGCCTCGCGGCCGATCTCGTGCAGCATCTGGCGCTGGGTGCGGACGATCTTGTTGATCGTCTCGATCATGTGCACCGGGATGCGGATGGTGCGGGCCTGGTCGGCGATCGAGCGGGTGATGGCCTGCCGAATCCACCAGGTGGCGTAGGTGGAGAATTTGTAGCCGCGTCGGTACTCGAACTTGTCGACCGCCTTCATCAGACCGATGTTGCCTTCCTGAATGAGATCAAGGAACTGCAGGCCCCGGTTGGTGTATTTCTTGGCGATGGAGATGACCAGGCGCAGGTTGGCCTCGACCATTTCCTTCTTGGCCTGACGGGCCTCGCGCTCGCCCTTCTGGACGGTCTGGACGATGCGGCGATAGTCGTCGATGGGCAGGCCGGCCTCGGTCGCCACGGCGGCGACATCGGTGCGGATCTGGGCGATCTGCTCGGCCTCATTGTCGCTGAACTTGGTCCAGCGCACGCCCATTTCCTTGACCCGCTCGCTCCAGGTCGGGTCCAGCTCGGCGCCGAAATAGGCCTTGAGGAACTCCGGACGCGAGATGCCGTAGCTGTCGGCGAGGCGCAGAAGGCGGCCTTCGAGACCGATCAGGCGCTTGTTGATGGCGTACAGCTGCTCGACCAGCGCCTCGATGCGGTTGTTATTGAGCTTGAGGGTCTTCAGCCGGTCCGAGATGGCGTTGGTCAGGGCCTCGTAGTTCTTCTGGTCCCTGGTCGACAGGGCGTCGCCCTTCAGGCGCGCCTCGACCAGCTTGTCCTGCAGCTTGCGGAAGGCGTCGAAGTCCGACGCCACGGCGTCCAGGATCTCCATGACCCCGTCGCGCAGCTCAGCCTCCATGGCCGAGATGGACAGGCCGCCGCCGTCGTCGAAATCGTCGTCGTCCTCGTCCTCGTCGCCGTCGGGCTTTTCTTCCTTGGCCTCGGGTTCGGCCTTTTCGCCCTCTTCCTCGCTGTCCTCGTCCTCACCCTCAGCCGCGGGCGGATTCTGACCGCCGTAGGTCTGGTCGAGGTCGATGACCTCGCGCAGCAGGATGCGGCCGTTGGCCAGCTCGTCGCGCCACACCATGATGGCTTCAAAGGTCAGGGCGCTCTCGCACAGGCCCGAGATCATGGCGTCGCGGCCGGCCTCGATGCGCTTGGCGATGGCGATCTCGCCCTCGCGGCTCAGCAGCTCGACCGAGCCCATTTCGCGCAGATACATGCGGACGGGGTCGTCGGTGCGGTCATAGGCGGGCTTCGCGCCGGTTTCGGCCACGGCGGTTTCGGCGCGCTCGGCCACCTCGGTGGACTGCCCCTCGCCGTCTTCCTCGGCCTCGACCACATTGACGCCCATCTCGGACAGCATGGCCAGGGTGTCTTCGATCTGGTCGGGGGTGAATTCCTCGGACGGGAGAACCTTGTTCAGTTCCTCCATCGTCACGAAGCCGCGGGCCTTGGCCTGGCGGATGAATTTCTTGACGCCGGCGTCAGTCAGATCGAGCAGCGGCCCGTCATTGGTGGTTTCCGCTTCCTGGGTCTCGGTCTGCGCGCTCATTCAGTCTCTCCAGCCGCGAAATCTCGCTGGCTTTAACAACGTTCGAAGGCGCGGTTTGTTACGAACCCGCCGCCTCATCCCATAAGGTTCCAGTCTTGATGGCTCGTCGCAATGCATCGCGCTCGGCTTTCAGACGACTGAAAGCCGAGGCGTCGAAGCCGCGATGCGCCTCCGACTTCGCTGAGCTAAGCGCTCCCTCCAACGCCGCCATGCGGGTCAGAGCATCGAACGCCTGCGACCATCGGGCCCGCGTTTCGGCGAGGGGCGCATTCGCGGCCAGGAATGGCGCACCGGACTTTGCCGCCGCCTTCTCGACCTCGCGCATTAACGCATCAAGACCCGATTGCGCCAGATGGCGTCGCAGGGCCGCGCTGTCAAGGGCAAGTCCCGACATCCTTAACCTCACGACCTCGTCCGCGAGGGCCGTCAGCGCCGGATCGCCGAAGCCGTGGCGGCCCACGGCCTCCAGATGATCGTCCAGCCGTTCGGGGTCGTCGATGGCCGCATGGGCCAGGGCGGCGGCGATGGGCTCGATGGATCGCGACAGGGCCGTGACCGCGGCCCTGCCCTCGTCGGTGGCGCCGATAATGGCCGGTTTGCCGGGCGTCCAGCGGGCGCCGGGCTGGCGCGGCTGAAAGGCGGGGCGGCGCGGAAACAGGTCGTCGAAGCGTTCGAACAGCTCACGACGGTACTGTTCGGCCAGGTCCGCGTCCTGGATGGCCTGGGCCGCCTGGCGCAGGCGCCCCTTCAGCCCGGCCTTGCGTTCGGGCGTATCCAGCGGCTCGGCGTCCCGTTCCCGCTCGAACAGCATCTCGGCGAAGGGCCGTGTCTCGGACAGGGCGTTCCGCAGCGCCGGGGCGCCCTTGTCGCGCAGAATGTCGTCCGGGTCCTGCCCGCCGGTCAGGAGGGCGAAACGGAAGGACCGGCCGGACTTCAACAGAGGCAACGCCCGCTCCAGGGCCCGGCCCGCCGCGCGCTGGCCCGCCGGGTCGCCGTCGAAGCACAGCACCGGCTCGGCGCTGACGCGCCACAGCAGGGCCATCTGCTCCTCGGTCAGGGCGGTGCCCATGGGGGCCACGGCGGGTATGCCCGCGCGGTGGCAGGCGATGACGTCCATATAGCCCTCGACCACCACGATGCTCGAATTTGGGGCGGCGTCGGACTTCGACCCCGCCCCGAGGATGCGGCGCGCCTCGGGCAGGCCGTAGAGGGTCGCGCCCTTGTGGAAGAGCGTGGTCTCCGGCCCGTTCAGATATTTGGCCCGGTCGTCCGGGTTCATGGCCCGGCCGCCGAAGCTGACAATGCGGCCGCGCGCATCGTGGATCGGGAACATCAGCCGGTCACGGAAGCGGTCATAGGGCGACCCGCCGCCCTCGGGCGCGATCAGCAGCCCGGCGTCCACCAATTCCGACGGCTTCGCCCCGCGCTGGATCAGGGCGTTCTTCAGACCCTCGCGGTCATTGGGCGCATAGCCGAGGCCGAAGCGGTCCCACTGGTCCTCGGGCAGGCCGCGCCGGTCCAGCATCTCACGGGCGGCCTTGCCGGCGGAGCGGCGCAGGTTGGCGGCAAACCATTTCTGGGCCAGATCCATCCAGTCGGCCAGGCCCTGGCGCTTCTGCTCGCGCTCGGCGGCCTGCGGGTCCGGGGCGGGCAAGGCCATGCCGGCTTCCGCCGCCAGACGCTCGACCGCCTCCACGAAGCTGAGGCGCTCGGTCTCCTGCAGGAAGCTGATGATGTCGCCATGCTTGCCGGAGCTGAAGTCGTGGAAGAAGCCCTTCTCGTCGTTGACGAAGAAGGACGGCGACTTCTCCTTGGTGAAGGGCGAAAGACCGGCGAACTCGCGTCCCTGACGCTTGAGCTTCACCGTGCGCCCAATGACGTCCGAGGGACGCAGGCGGCTTTTCAGCTCATCAAGGAAACGGTCGTCGAAGCGCACGGCGTCTTATAGCCGAGTCCGGGCCCGGGCCGTGATTTTAGGGTCTGATTAACCATGATGGCGGAACCGTGACCTAAGCCACTGACTTTCATGTCATTTTTCTACCCGAAGGCGGAACTGTCCACAGGGTCCTGTGGTTAACTCTGCAACCCGTCCCCAGAAAGGGACGACCCGGACCGCCGACGCCAGAAGGTGAAAGGGTTCATCCGGAAGCTGACCATGTTCATCGCCATCGCCCGACCGGCCGTGGAGCCGAAGGGGCCCGACGCCGTCGCGGTTCCCTGCTCTCCCGCCGTCACGAACGATCATCCCCGCGCGCTGCACGCCCGGTTGATGCAGAACGCCGCCCTGCGTCGCCGTCGAGGCCTTGAGCGAAGACACGCCGGCCGCCCCGACGACGCCGCCTACTGGCTCGGCGCGGCGCCGCTGGCCCTTCGCAAGGCCGCAGAGCTGCGACGGGACTGTCAACTGGACGCCCTGCCCTAGCCCGCGCCCTTTTCGCACAGGCGGCTTGTGGAGCCCGGCGCGCCACGGCACCATGGCGCCGGGCAAGGAGAGGGGATCATGGCGCGTCAGGGCCGCATCATCGCAGGCTGCATCCTGCTGATGCTGCTCACCGCCTGCCAGACCTATCCGCGAGTGGAGGTCACGGCGGCCCAGTTGAGCGCGGCCAGCCCCGCCATTCGGTACGACTTCGATGTCGAAGACGCCCAGCTGCGCTTTGTGCGCGAACTGGGCGTCGCGGCCCGTTCCGCCGATGACGGCGCCGTAGACCTGCTGGCCCTGTCCGGCGGGGGGGCCAACGGCGCCTTCGGGGCGGGCGTGCTGAACGGCTGGAGCGAACGGGGAGACCGGCCCCGGTTCGAGATCGTCACCGGCGTCAGCACCGGAGCCCTGATCGCGCCTTTCGCCTTCATCGGCGAAGCGGGAGACGCCGGGCTGGTCCGCGCCTTCACCGACGGCGAATCCGAAGGCTTGCTGCGCTCACGGGGGCTGGGAGTCCTGTTCCGGCCCAGCGTGTTCCGGCCCGAGCCCCTGGCCCAGCTGGTGGTCAACCATGTGGACGAGGCCCTGCTCAGCGCCGTGGCCGAGCAGCATCGGCTCGGCCGGCGGCTGTATGTGGCCACCACCAGCCTGGACACCCAGACCCAGATCGTCTGGGACATGGGCGCTCTCGCCCAGCAGACCGACAAGGCCTCGCGCATCCTGTTCATGGATATCCTGATCGCCTCGGCCAGCATTCCTGTAGCCTTTCCGCCCGTCGCCCTGCCCCTGAGCAACGGCGGCAATCAGGCGGTCGAACTGCACGTCGACGGCGGCACGGTGGCCAATGTGCTGGTGGCGCCGGAACCCTTCCTTCTGCGTCCGCCCGATGCGGCGCAGGACCTGACCGGCGGGCTGCCCGGCCGCATCTGGGTGGTCATCAACGGCCACCCCGAGCCGACCTTCGCCACGGCCCGGCTCAGCGGCGTGTCGGTGGCGGTGCGCAGCTTCGACATCATGCGCAAGGCCATCACCCGCGCCGACGTGGCCCGCACGGCCCAGCTGGCCCGGACGCTGGGAATGGGCCTGCAGGTGGTTTCCATGCCCGATGACGCGCCGGACGCAGCCCTGGACTTCAGCCAGGAGTCGATGCTGCGCAGCTATGAGGCCGGGCGGCGACTGGGTCTGGACGGCTCAGGCTGGGAGGTTCTGGCCGAACCCGTCGCTGACGCGCCTTAACCCCGCGCCGCGTCCATGTGTCCGGCGAAGCGCTCGAACAGATAGAGGCTGTCGGCCGGCCCCGGTGAGGCTTCCGGATGGTGTTGCACGCCGAACACCGGGCGATCCTTCAGGGCGATGCCGCAGTTGGTGCCGTCGAACAGGCTGACGTGGGTTTCGGTGACCGCCTCGGGCAGGCTGTCGCGGTCCACGGTGAAGCCGTGGTTCATTGAGACGATCTCCACCTTGCCGGTGGTGACGTCCTTGACCGGATGGTTGGCGCCGTGGTGGCCCTGATCCATCTTCACCGTCTTCGCGCCGAGCGCCAGGGCCAGCATCTGGTGACCCAGGCAGATGCCCATGACAGGCTTGCCGGACTCCACCAGCTTGCGGATTTCCGGCACCGCATATTCGCCGGTCGCCGCCGGGTCGCCAGGACCGTTGGACAGCATGACGCCGTCGGGATTGCGGGCCAGGATCTCCTCGGCCGTGGTGGTGGCGGGCACCACCGTGATCTTCGCGCCGGTGGCGGCCAGGGCGCGCAGGATGTTGCGCTTCACGCCATAGTCCACGACCACCACCTCGTTGCGGTGACCGTCGCCGGCGACGTAGCCCTCGGGCCACTCCCAGGTTCCTTCGGTCCAATCGAAGGCCTGCAGACAGGACGCATCCCTGGCCAGATCCAGACCCTCAAGCCCCGACCATGCGCGCGCCTGGGCTACGAGCGCGTCCAGATCGAACTTGCCGTCCGGGTCGTGGGCGATGACGCCGTGGGGCGAGCCGTTCTCGCGGATGGCCCTGGTCAGGGCCCGGGTGTCCACGCCTGCCAGCCCCACCACGCCGCGCCGCTTCATCCAGGCGTCGAAGCCGTGGTCGCTACGCCAGTTGGCCGGATCGGTGGGCAGGTCGCGGAACACAGCGCCCACAGCCGCCGTCCCTGCCCCGCCGTCGCCGATCTGCTCCACATCCTCGCCGTTGGTCCCCACATTGCCCACGTGGGGGAAGGTGAAGACCAGCACCTGTTTCATGTAGCTGGGGTCCGTCAGGATCTCCTGATAACCGGTCATGGCGGTGTTGAAGACCACCTCGCCCAGGGCCGACCCGGTTGCGCCCACGCCGATGCCTTGAAGCACGGTTCCGTTGGCCAGGGCGAGCACGCCGGTGGCTCCGGGCAGCAGGGTGGTCATGGCGGGCTCCTGGGGCTTGGGACGCGGCCTTCATGGGCCGAACCGCCCCCGATGGCAAACGGCCGCGTTCCTATGGAGTCACATCCCCCAGGTCAAGCGTTGCGGACGCTTCAAGCGGTCAGACGGCCCATGTCGCAGAACACGGCGTGGGTGGCGCCGGCAGCCGCGGCCGCCTCTCCCCGCGCCGGCGGCAGATTGACCAGCAACACGTCGCGGGCGACCCCCTTCGCCTGGGCGATCAGCTCTGCGGCTACACGCCAGTCGACGGCGCTTTCGGTCGCCACGCCCGCAAAGTCCAGCGAGACGCAGCGAGGGCCCACCGGCCCGAGGCGCGCGATCATGCCGGCTTCGGGCGGGGCGTGCACGATCACCCCGCGCCGCTGGGCCCCCAGATGATCGATGGCGGCGCGCACGTCCTCGGCGGTGGCCTTCATGTCCACCCCCATGATCTCCACCAGCAGAAGGCCCGCGTCCACGTCGGCTTCCAGCCCCGTATAGAGCAGCGAGAACCGCCCCGCCGACGACGCCACCGTGCGCCAGAAGGCCGGGGCCACGCCCGTCGCGCCCCCCGGCAGGTCGAGCAGACCCACCCCATGGCGCAGGGTCTCCACATCGATGCGTTTCAGGTCGGCGACCTCAAGCCGCACCCGGTGCATGCCGGCCAGGGCGCTTTCGCCCCCGGCCCGCCGCACGGTGCGCGCCAGTCGCGCGCCCACGTGACTTCGGCGAGCGAGATCGAACACCGGCCTGGCGGCCAGGGTGACCGTCAGTTCCCTGCGAGCGTCGGTGACCAATGGAAAGGTTAAACTCTTAGCCCCAACGGGACTGAAGCTGCGCGCTTCGACTGGACGGTCCCCACCCGCCCCGGCTGGCGTGTCGCTCAATCCCGCGGGGAGCGAGTGCCCCGTCGGGTAAGCCATCACTGTTCTCTCCCGCACGCCCCAGCTTGATGCAGGGTCGTGAAGCCGGAGAATGTGACATGGAAAAGAGAAATGTAACGCTAAGAAACGCGGTGAAAAAACGCGGTTAGCAAACGCGGTTATTCGGGGATCCACTCACCTCTCCAGTCGAACACGCCGCCCGAATCCGCCGGGATCAGCCCGTCGATCACAGTGAGAAGTCGCATGGCGGACTGCTCCGGCGCGAACAACTTTTCGGCCGCCACGCCCTTCTGGAACGGCTCGCTGAGCGCCGTGTCCACAGTGCCCGGATGGAGCCCGACGCAGATCATGCCCGGATGGGTCCGCGCCAGCTCCACCGACAGGGTTTTCAGGATCATGTTCAGGGCCGCCTTGGATGCCCGGTAACTGTGCCAGCCGCCCAGCCGGTTGTCGCCGATGCTGCCCACCCGCGCCGACAGGGCCGCGAACACCGCCCGCCCCTCGCGCGGCGCCAGCGGCAGGAAGGCTCGCGCCGCCAGGGCCGGCCCCATGGCGTTGACCGCGAAGTCCCGCTGCAGGTGGTCGGCGTCCAGGGCGCGCCAGCTGCGCTCCGGCTGGAAACCGTCATGCAGCACCCCGCTGGCCACGATGCACAGGTCCAGCGGGGCCCCGACCGCCGCCGCTGCGGCTTCGAGGGACGCCAGATCGGTGACGTCGGCCTTCAGGCCGGTGACCCCGTCCGGCGCCCGGCCCGAACGCGACACGCCGAACACCGCCTCGTACCGGTCTTCGGCCGCCAGGCGGGCCGCCAGGGCCGCGCCAATGCCCCCTGACGCCCCGATCACCACAGCCCGCATCACACGCTCTCCCGACAGCTTTCCGCCGCTTCCATCTCCATGATAGGGAGCGATCATGCCCATCACCACCATCGGCCTCGATGCCGACGACACCCTCTGGCACAACGAGACCATCTTCCGGCTGACCCACGACCGGTTCGCCGATCTGTTGTCGGAGCATCACGACCGGGACCAGATCGAAACCCGCCTCGCCGAGACAGAACAGCGCAACCTTCGCCTTTATGGCTACGGCGTGAAGGGCTTCACCCTGTCCATGATCGAGACGGCCATGGAGCTGACCGACGGCGCGCCCCCGCCCCGGGTGATCAGCGAGATCCTCGCCGCCGGGCGCGAGATGCTGTCCCACCCTGTCGAGACCCTGCCCGGCGTGGCCGAGACCCTGAACCGCCTGTCGGAGCAGTACCGCCTGGTGCTGATCACCAAGGGCGATCTGATGGACCAGGAGCGCAAGCTGGCCGCCTCGGGCCTGGGCGACCTGTTCTCTGCGGTGGAAATCGTGTCGGAAAAGACCGCCGAGACCTATGACCGCGCCTTCCGGCGACACGGCACGGGGGCGCAGCAGGCGGCCATGGTTGGCAACTCCATGAAGTCCGACGTGCTGCCCGCCCTCAAGGCCGGCGCCTGGGCCGCCCACATTCCCTACGCCGTCACCTGGGCCCACGAACTGGCCGACGCCCCGGAGAACGAGCCGAGATTCGCCGCGCTGGACGCCATCGCCGAGGTGCCGCCGTGGGTTGTCTCGAGCACCGGGCGATAACGCCCTTGTGGCCGCTGTGAAGGCTCACTAAACGGACCGCGTGATCCCTTCGGCGCCGACCGTCGCGCGCTTGAAACCGGAGCAGAATCCGCCTTGTCCGACGCCCCCAGCCATGAGGAACGCGACGCCATGGTGCGCGCCGCCCTGGCCGAGCACGGCGACAGCGGCCGGACGCCGCGTCACACCCTGTTCTATTTCCATGGGGACGGAGCCCACGACGACTTGAACGAGGTGGCCCGGCGCGCCGGGTTCGTGACGCGCGGTCAGGACGAAACCACCATTCTCGAAACCACGATCCCGGTGGACGAGGCGTCTTTCGCCTCCGTCTCCACCATGATGCAATCCTGGGCCGCCGCCTTCCAGCTGGACTACGACGGCTGGGAGTGTGCGGTCGTGACGAACTGAGCCTCCCAGGCGCCGTCAGACGTAGCCCAGCAGCGCCCGCAGGCCGGGCGCGTGAAATTCGACCAGCTTCTTCTGGATGTCGGAAATTTCGGCGGGCAGTTCCACCGTCGCGGCGAGCTTGAGATTTTCCCGGGCGGTCCGGCTTTGTTTTCGGTCCGAGCCGACGCGGATCCGTTCGCGCCAGTCGTTCGGAATGTTTTCGACGCCACAGTCGGACAACAGCTGGAAGAAGAACGACTGAGCCGCCTTGCTGTCGAGGTCCTCCACGGCGCCAAGAATATCCTCGTAGCGAACGAGCACCGCACTGCCCATCCAGGCGACGACATTGTGCGTGTACATGTCGATAAGCATCGGCGTTTTGTCATGAATGCCGAAAATCATCATGTTCAGAAGTTCATCTGGTCCGACCACCCCCGTTTTGAGGTGCGCGAGATTTGCTTGCTGAAATTCATCGGACAGGAAGAAACGGGCCCTGGCCAGCACCCAGGTGTGGGGATCCCGCGCCAGGACAATATGGCGAACACCCCGAAGAGCGTGAACGGAGGAATCGCTGAACAGCAGATGGCCGCAACTGAGCATCGGCTTTGACACGTCGAAGGCCTGGCGATGGATGGCCAGATTCGGAATCTGCACGAACTCGTGGTGGTAGTGCTGCTCGACCGGCGCGAACATCCTCAGGATGTTGCGGATGAGGTGGGTCCCGCCCTTCGGGATGCTGTTGAGAAACAAGGGCTCCTTCAACGGCTGCTGTTCGAAGCGCGCCACATCCTTGTCCAGGGTGTCCTTCATGCCGAGGATGACAGCCATTCAAAGTCCTTCGTCGTACTCAAGAAAAAGGGGGCGGCGGATCGATGATCCCCCGCCCCCGATTATGCCTGTCAGTCTCTCGACCTAGAAGCGCTTGCTGACGCGGATGAAGCCGCGACGGCCGTAGTAGCCCTCGGTGTACTGCGAGGCCAGCACCGAGGTGCCGACGGTGCTGAACTCACCCAGGTTCAGGGTGGTGACCTGCGGCGGCAACTCGTCGAGCACATTGGCGACGCCGGCGAGGATAGACCAGGTGTCCGCATCATAGCGCAGGGACAGGCTGTGGAATGCGGTGAAGTCCGCATCCAGAACCAGACCATACTCCTGGCCGCTCAGGATGATCGTGTCGGACCCGTAAGACCCGTAGTTGGACTGCGGGCCGACCATCTGAACGCCCCACACGCCGGTCCAGGGACCGCGCTCGTACTGGACGTTCAGGTTGCCGACGAACTGCGGATTGCCGATCTCACCCAGATTATCGACCACATTGTCCGCAAACAGTGCGCGCCGGGCTTCCAGCTGCCAGGTCGCCTGGGCGTCCACGGTGACGCGGTCGCCCCAGGGAAGGCTGTGGCCATATCGAGCCGTGAAGTCGATGCCGCGGTTGGTCTGCTTGGCGATATTGATGAAGCGACCCGAAATCGTATCGATCCGCTTGGTGCCCGCGTTACGAACGAACTGACTACAAACGGGGTCGGTCGGGAACGTATCCGAAAGGTAGCAGGCCGCGACCGTCTGGGTTCCGAGACTGGTGACTTCGTCCTCGATCTCGATCTCGAAGTAATCCACCGCAACACTCAGATTGATGAAGCGCGGGGTCCAGACCAGACCGACGACGTGGGCTTCCGAGGTTTCCGGCTCCAGTTGGCCGATGCCACCGCCCTGGAACAGCGTCGCCGAGCTGCCCGCGCCGGTGTGGTTACCCGGAACGCCGCCGCCAGGCCCATTCGGATTGGCGCAGTTGTCCGCCAGACGTTGGCTGATCAGGGCGTCATTGAGGTTCTGCTGCCAGTTGATGCAGGGGTCGACCGTACGCTGGTTGGCGAAGCTGCTTTGATCAGCGAGATACAGTTCAAAGAGCGCCGGAGCCCGGAAGGACGTGCCGGTTGTCGCCCGGAAGCGGACGTCCGGAAGGAACTCCCAGTTGAGGCCGACCTTGTATGTGCTGGCCCCGCCGGAGGACTCGGTGTGAGTCATACGGCCCGAGAGGCTCAATTCGAGAGATCGAGCCAGGGGCAGGTCACGCAGCAACGGCACAGCCAACTCGGCAAAGAGTTCGGAGGTCTGTTCCGCACCGGTCGTTATGCCCGCGCTGGAAGCGCCCCAGGCATTGGAGCTTCGGGTGATTTCTCCGGGCGTGTCGTTGATTTCATCACGACGCAGGTGGAAACCGACGGCGGCGCCCAAGGGACCGGCCGGCAGGTCCATGATCCGGCCACCAATGTACCCTTCCACGTAGGTCTGCTCGTAAATCGTGTTGCCGGTGTCCACGTCGAACAGGAAGGCGCGCTGCTCATCCGTGAGGTTACCGGCCAGGAACTGCGGATCCGCCCAGTTGATGTCGATGCAGGTCCGGCCGCTCACCGGGAGGACCTCACCCGCGCACGTCGTGGTGCGGAAGCTCTGGCTCTCAACGGCGTCATTCAGGATGACGTCGTTCACATACTCGCCGTCCGAGCGGCTGTACTGCCCGAACAGATCCCAGTTCCAACCGGTGAGGAATCCGGCGTCGCCCGCGACAGTCCCGCGAATACCGGCGACGACGCGCGCATAGTCAACGGTCTGGCTGGCTCCGGCATGGTCCGTGATCGGCGTGGGGCTGATCAGATAATCGCCACCCCAGTTTTCGTAACCGGGGCTTGCGCCGTAAGACCATCCACCCGCGTAGGCGTAGTTCCAGAACTGGCGATAGCCGGTCGTCGAGGATTTACGCCGGTTCAGCAGAACCTCGGCATACGCCTCAACACCATTGCCAATCTCGTACACCCCGTCGGCAAACACGGTGTAGCGCTCAACGCCCGGGATGAGCGTCTGCGCATCATCAAACGGGTGGTTGCCGTTCATCACCGCGGTGCTGGTGGGATCCTGGGCATAGCCGACCAGATAGAAGTCGGCGGGCGCCGTGGGGAACATTCCCGCCAGGTTGGCCGGCATGGTCGGGATGTATTGCCCGAGATCGCCGTCATAATCGAACTGGAAGCGGCCGGGCAGCGAGGCAAACGTGTTGGAATAGGCCCACACATGCCCCCACAGCAGGTCCAGACACGCCGGCTGACCCGTACGGGGATCAATCCGGTCACCGCGGCTGCCATCAGCGTTCAGGACATACTGCGCCGCGCACTGGGTGTAATCCCGATCACCTTCAAGCTGCTCATACTGGCGATAATAGTCGCCCGAGATGCTGAAATGGCCGCGGTCAAACGTACGGCCCCAGGTGCCCGAGAAATTGACCTGCTCCCCGCCACCCTCGAACGGCGCCGTGTAGTAGGCCGAGACCTCGCCGCCATCGACATCAGTGCGGGTGATGAGGTTCACCACCCCCGCCACAGCGTCAGATCCATAAATGGAGGACGCACCGTCCTTCAGGATATCGACGCGCGAGAGCGAGGACTGGGGCAGCACGTTCAGATCGAAGGCGGAGACGCCGCCCCGCGTTCCGGCCGGACCGGCCCGACGGCCATTGAGAAGCACCAGAGTCCGGTTGGCGCCCAGTCCACGAAGGGAAACGGTCGCGGCGCCCGGCCCGCCGTTGGTGACGAATGCGCTGGAGATCGTTGACGTCACCTGCGGCGAACCAGCGGCGAGCGTCGATTGCTGAAGCAGCTGCGCCGTGTCGCTGAGGCCTCGCGCCTGGGCGCTTTCCGCCGTCAGAATCTGAACCGGCGAACTGCTCGTGAATTCATTGCGCGGAATTCTCGACCCTGTGATCACCAGTTCCTGCACTTCCGTGACCGCAGGACCCTGCTCTGCCGTTGCAGCGTCCTGAGCCATGACCGGCATGGCCGCAGCGATGGCGAGAATCCCACCAACCAGACTGGTGGTGTGCTTGAGTCTCAGGGTCGACGACATAAGGCTATATCTCCAGTACTGCGCAGCTTCGCATGGGCGACCGTTCACGGTCCTGTCACACCCTATGAGCCGATGTTGCCGCACCGCAACCTTCATGGCTGAAATGGGGCGGCGAAACTGCGAGGTGTGTCTGGAATGTGACAGTCGCGTAGCCCCTTGTGCGTGTTGAGGCCTCCCTCTAAATGCCTCGCCTTAGCCTCAAACCTATCGAAACGGTCGCCGCTCACCGCGCGGCCGTCCGCGCGCGCAATAAGAAGAAGCCGCCCATGCCCAGACGCACAGACATCAAGTCCATCCTGATCATCGGCGCGGGCCCCATCGTCATCGGGCAGGCGTGCGAGTTCGATTACTCAGGCGTGCAGGCGTGCAAGGCGCTGAAAGCCGAAGGGTACCGGGTGATCCTGGTGAACTCGAACCCGGCCACCATCATGACCGACCCGGAGGTGGCCGACGCCACCTATATCGAGCCGATCACCCCGGAAATGGTCGAGAAGATCATCGAGAAGGAGCGGCCCGACGCCCTGCTGCCCACCATGGGCGGCCAGACGGCGCTGAACACCGCTCTGGCGCTGGACGCCTCGGGCGCCCTGAAGCGGCTGGGCGTGGAGATGATCGGAGCCCGGGCCGAGGTCATCGACAAGGCCGAGGACCGGCAGAAATTCCGCGACGCCATGGACAAGCTGGGTCTGGAGAGCCCCCGCTCCAAGGCCGTGCACCACATCGACGAGGCCGAAGACGCCCTGGCCTTCGTGGGCCTGCCCGCCATCGTCCGCCCCAGCTTCACCCTGGCCGGCACCGGCGGCGGCATCGCGTACAATGTCGAGGAGTTCCGCGAGATCGTGGAGCGCGGGCTGGACCTGTCGCCGACCACCGAGGTGCTGATCGAGGAATCGGTGCTGGGCTGGAAGGAGTACGAGATGGAAGTGGTCCGCGACCATGCGGACAACTGCATCATCGTCTGCTCCATCGAGAACATCGACCCGATGGGGGTCCACACCGGCGACTCCATCACCGTGGCCCCCGCCTTGACGCTGACCGACAAGGAATATCAGCGGATGCGCACGGGCTCGATCAACGTTCTGCGCGAGATCGGGGTGGAGACCGGCGGATCGAACGTCCAGTGGGCGATCAATCCGAAGGACGGCCGCATGGTTGTCATCGAGATGAACCCGCGGGTGTCGCGGTCGTCGGCGCTGGCGTCGAAGGCCACCGGCTTCCCCATCGCCAAGATCGCGGCTCGTCTGGCCGTCGGCTACACCCTGGACGAACTGACCAACGACATCACCCAGGTGACCCCGGCCAGCTTCGAGCCGTCCATCGACTATGTGGTCACCAAGATCCCGCGCTTCGCCTTCGAGAAATACCCGGGCGCCGAGCCGATGCTGTCCACCTCCATGAAGTCGGTGGGCGAGGTCATGGCCATCGGCCGCACCTTCAAGGAGTCCATGCAGAAGGCCCTGCGCGGGCTGGAGACGGGCCTGAACGGCTTCGACGAGATCGAGATCGAGGGCGTCACGGGCGCCGAGGACGAGGCCGCCATCAAGGGCGCGGTGGTCCGCGCCCTGGGCCTGCCCACGCCGGACCGCATCCGCGTCATCGCCCAGGCCTTCCGCCACGGGCTGAGCGTCGAGGAGGTTCAGGCCGCCTGTTCCTATGAACCGTGGTTCCTGCGCCAGATCGCCGAGATCGTGCGCGAGGAAGGCCATGTGCGGGTCAAGGGCCTGCCGGCCGACGCCGTCGAGTTCCGCCGCCTGAAGGGCATGGGCTTTTCCGACGCCCGTCTGGCAAGGCTGACCGGAACCACCGAAAAGGCCGTGCGCGACGCCCGCCGGGGTCTGTCGGTGCGTCCGGTGTTTAAACGCATCGACACCTGCGCCGCCGAGTTCGCCAGCGCCACGGCCTATATGTATTCGACCTATGAGACCGGCGCCCTTGGCCAGGTCCCCGACTGCGAAGCCGAGCCGTCCGACCGCAAGAAGGCGATCATCCTGGGCGGCGGACCGAACCGGATCGGCCAGGGCATCGAGTTCGACTACTGCTGCTGTCACGCGGCCTTCGCCTTCGCCGACATCGGCGTCGAGTCGATCATGGTCAACTGCAACCCGGAGACCGTCTCCACCGATTACGACACCTCCGACCGGCTGTATTTCGAGCCGCTGACGGCCGAGGACGTGCTGGAGCTGATCGACGTGGAGCGCTCGAAGGGCGACCTGATCGGCGTGGTGGTGCAGTTCGGCGGCCAGACGCCGCTGAAGCTGGCCCATGCGCTGGAGGCGGACGGCGTGCCGATCCTGGGCACCTCGGTGGACTCCATCGACCTGGCCGAGGACCGCGAGCGGTTCCAGAAGATGCTGCACGACATCGGCCTGCAACAGCCGCCCAATGGCCTGGCCCGCTCGGCCGAGGAAGCCGCGCAGAAGGCCGAGGACGTCGGCTATCCGGTGGTGCTGCGCCCCTCCTACGTGCTGGGCGGCCGGGGCATGATGATCGTGCACGACCGCGAGCAGCTGGACCGCTATGTAGGCGAGGCCATGAAGGTTTCGGGCGACGATCCGGTCCTGATCGATCACTATCTGAACCGCGCCACCGAGGTGGACGTGGACGCCATCTGCGACGCCGACGACGTGTTCGTGGCGGGCGTGCTGGAGCACATCGAGGAAGCCGGCGTCCACTCGGGCGACAGCGCCTGTTCCATGCCCCCCTATTCGCTGTCGGAGGCGGTGGTGGCCGAGCTGATGCGTCAGACCGAGGCCATGGCCAAGGCCCTGAAGGTGCGCGGCCTGATGAACGTGCAGTTCGCCATCGAGGAGCCGCACAGCGACCATCCCCGCATCTTCGTGCTGGAGGTCAATCCGCGCGCCAGCCGCACCGTGCCCTTCGTGGCCAAGACCATCGGCGAGCCCGTCGCCGCCATCGCCGCCAAGGTCATGGCGGGCGAAACGCTGGCTTCCTTCGGGCTGACGCACAAACCCTACGACCACATCGCGGTGAAGGAGGCGGTATTCCCCTTCGCCCGGTTCGCCGGCGTCGACACGGTGCTTGGGCCCGAGATGCGCTCCACCGGCGAGGTCATGGGTCTGGACTGGAAGCGCGCGGACGAGGCGGACATGCAGGGCGCCTTCGCCCGCGCCTTCGCCAAGTCACAACTGGGCGGCGGCACCATCCTGCCCACGTCGGGCTGCGCCTTCGTCTCGGTGCGCAACGACGACAAGCCGTTCATCCTCGGCGCGGTGAAGAAGCTGATCGAGCAGGGTTTCTCCATCCTGGCCACCAGCGGCACCCACGCCTACCTGAGCGAGCAAGGGCTTGAGGTCGGGCTGGTCAAGAAGGTGCTGGAGGGTCGTCCCCACATCGTCGACGCCATGAAGAACGGCGAGGTCCAGCTGGTTTTCAACACCACCGAGGGCAAGCAGTCCCTGTCGGACAGCTTCTCCATCCGCCGCTCGGCCCTGATGATGAAGATCCCCTACTACACCACCACCCCCGCCGCCCTCGCCTCCGCCCAGGCCATCGCGGCCATCAAGGCCGGCGAACTGGATGTGCGGCCGTTGCAGGGGTACAGCTGACGACATGAGGTTGCTGTCGGCCATCGACGGGGTTCTCATCCTTGTCGTGCTCGGCAATCTGGTTGCTTTCGGGCTGTTCGCCTTTGATAAATCTCAGGCGCGGACCGGGGGGCAGCGGGTCTCGGAGCAGACACTTCTGGCGTCTGTTCTCGTCGGCGGTCTGGGCGCCTGGATGGGTCAGCACATCCTGCGTCACAAGACGCGAAAGGAACCATTCCGCACCTGGTTGGGCCTGCTGCTGACCCTTTATGTGCTCACCGTCGGTTGTGGCGCGGCATGGCTCGTCTGGCCGATGCGGGGATGAATCCCGTCGTGCCGGTTGCCGGAAACGCCGCGCCGGACCAAACTACCGAAAATCCACGGGGGCTGAACCATGAAACGATTGCTGATGCTGGCGGCCTGCGCGGCCGCCCTCGCCTCGCCGGTCTTTGCGCAGGACGCGGCGCTGGAGCGGGCGGTGGCGCAGGACTATCAGGCCAATCTGGCGGCCCTGTGGGACCACTTCCACCGCAATCCCGAGCTGTCGGGCCTGGAGGTCCAGACCGCCGCGCGCATGGCGCAGGAGCTGGAGGCGCTGGGCTATGAGGTGACCACCGGCGTGGGCGGTCATGGCGTGGTGGCGGTGCTGCGCAACGGCGACGGGCCGACGGTCATGCTGCGCGCCGACATGGACGGCCTGCCCATCGCGGAGAACTCCGGTCTGGCCAACGCCTCCACCGCGCGGCAGGTGGACCACGACGGGACCGAAAAGCCGGTCATGCATGCGTGCGGCCACGATGTGCACATCACCGCCCTGGTGGGCACGGCCCGCCAGATGCAGGCGCGGCGCGACAACTGGTCCGGCACGCTGATCCTGATCGCCCAGCCGGCGGAAGAGACCATTTCCGGCGCGCGCACCATGGTGCAGGACGGGCTGTACGAGCGATTCCCCAAGCCGGATTACGCCGTCGCCTTCCACGTGGCCTCGGGCCTTGAGGCGGGCCGCATCATGGTGCCCGAAGCCATCGCCTATTCCAGCTCGGACAGCGTGGACATCACGGTACGGGGCGTTGGCGCCCACGGCGCCTCGCCACACATGGGGGTGGACCCGGTGCTGGTGGCCAGCCAGATCGTGGTGTCGCTGCAATCCATCGTCAGTCGCGAGATCGCGCCCCTGAGCCCCGGCGTCATCACGGTCGGGTCGATCCATGGGGGCGTCAAGCACAACATCATCCCCGACCGGGTGGACCTGCAGCTGACCGTACGATCGGACGATTTCGAGGTGCGCGAGCAGCTTCTGGACGGCATCGACCGGGTGGCGCGGGGCACGGCGGTGGCGCTCGGGGTGCCAGACGACCTGCTGCCGGTGGTGACGCGGTCCCAGACCCAGACCACCCCGCCGACCATCAACGACACCCGCACAGCCGCCATCGTGCGATCGGCCATCGCGGCGGGCATGGGCGCGGACATCCTGATCGACCGCCCGCGCGAGGGCATGGGGGCGGAGGATTTCTCCTACTTCATCGCGCCGGACACGGGCGTGCGCGGAGTCTATTTCGCGGTAGGCGGCACGGCTCAGGGCGAGCTGGAAACGGCGTCGTCTCACCACTCGCCCTTCTTCCGCATCGAGCCGGAGCCGTCCGTCACCGCCGGGGTGACGGCCATGGTGCTCGCGGCCGAGGCGTTGTTCGCCGCAGACTAGGCGATAGGCGATAGGTGTCAGGCGCCGGGTTCGCCCGGGGCCTGACCCTGAACGCCGATCGAGTCGTCGATGGGGTCGACATCGTCCTGATCGTCTTCGAGGTCCTGGTCTTCCTCGTTGGCGGCCTCGGTTGAGCCGCGTTGGGCTTCAAGCTCGCGCGCGCCGACGCCCAAACCCTGCTGGCTTGCCTGTTCAGCCTGGGTTTCATCGGTTTCGAAGCGGGGATCTTCGGGAGTGATGGTGCTGTCGGTCATGGCTCTCTCCGTCGGGCGGACAGTCCGCCCTCCACAGCAGCAACCTCGGCCCCCCGCGATTGTTCCTGTGGCCGGGCCGCAACCTTTCAGAGCCCGGAAGCGTAGTTGCCGTAACGCTTGCAACCATCGGAAAGCGCGCCATGTCGTCCATCAATCGCCCCACCTCCGCCCAGCAGACGCGCCGCTTCGTCGTGCTGGGGGCAGCCCTGTTCGCACCCATCGTGGGCTATGGCCAGATGCTGCTGGGTTGGGGCCAGACCCCGGCCGAGTTCTCGGCCGACGGTGACCAGACCCTGCGCGTGGCCGGCTACGCCTTTTCCATCTGGGGGCTGATCTATGCCTGGCTGATCGCCTATGGGGTCTGGCAGGTGCTGCCGCGCACCGGCGAGAGCGATCTGCTCAGCCGCATGGGCTGGCCTTCTGTGGCCGGCATGGTCGGCATCGGCCTGTGGGTCATCGCCTCGGCGGCCGGCTGGGACGCGGCCACGGTCGTGCTGATCGCCGGTTCGGGCCTGGTGCTGGTCGTTCCCATGCTGATGAGCACCCAGTTGATCCGCGCCGCGCCGTCGAGGGATTCCGACCGCTGGCTGATCGCCTGGCCGCTGGGCCTGCTGGCCGGCTGGTTGACCATCGCCACGGCCGCCAATGTGCTGACCGTCCTGACGGCAAATGACGCCCTGCCCCCGGGCTTGCCGCCCACGGGCTGGGCCCTGCTGGCCGTCGCCGTCGTGGTGACCGCCGCGCTGCTGGTGACCTGGCGCCTGCGCCTGATGGCCTATCCTCTGCCCATCGCCTGGGGCCTGATGGCCGTGTTCGTGGCCGAGCAGGAGCGCAACCCGCTGCTGGGCTTTTCCGCCCTGGCCGCCTCGCTGCTGGTTCTGATCCTCGCCCTGATCCTTGTGTTCCGCCTCAAGCGCGACATCGCGCGCTGAGGTCAGGCCGCGGGCGTAAGGTCCGTGTGGGTGAAATCCTCGCCCTTGAACAGCAAGGGTTCGCCCATCGACTTCGCCAAGGCATAACTGAAGCAGTCGCCAAAGTTCAGCCGCGCCGGATGCCGCCCCTTGCCGAACTGAATGAAACCGAGCCAGGCCTGACGCATCTGGCTCTCGTCCACATCGACAATCTCGATCCCGTAATGGCTCAGCAGATCATCCACCGCGAGCCGTTGATCCGACAACCGTCGTCGAGTCAGCACGACAGCCAGTTCCACCGCTGACGCCGCGCTCATCAGGCGCCGATCCGCTGCTCTCAGCAGAGAATCGAAATGCACCATTTCCGGCTCCTCGGCTTCAATGGCGAACAGGGCGGAGGTGTCTATGACCATCAGATGGGCTCGCCGCCCTCACCATACGTTTCCGCCTCGATCTCCTTGAGGCTGGGACCACCGATGGCGTTTCGGGCCCGGATACGGGCAAACAGGGCATCTCGCCTCCCGGCCGTCTCGTTTGGCTCCTCACCTGCGGTCAACCCCCGCCACTTTTCCTCCAGCGCGCGGTCGATGGCTTCGGTCACGCTGACGCCCAGGCGCTCGGCCACCGCCCGCGCCTTGCGCTCGGTTTCGGCTCGCTTGATGCTGAGGCCCATTCTAGAACTCCGGATAATCTTTCTAGAATATAGCCTATCGGGCCATGGCCCGCTAGAAGCGCGCCATGAGCGCGCACACCCCCACCATGGCCGAACTGGCCGCCGAGTACGGCCTGGCCGAAAACGAATACCAGGTCGTGCTGGACCGCCTCGGGCGAGAGCCCAACCACGTTGAGCTGGGCGTGTTCTCGGTGATGTGGTCCGAGCACTGCTCGTACAAGTCGTCCAAGATCCATCTGGGCAAGTTCCCGACCAAGGGGCCGCGCGTGATCTGCGGGCCGGGCGAGAACGCGGGGGTCATCGACATCGACGACGGCGACGCCTGCATCTTCAAGATGGAGAGCCACAACCACCCGTCCTTCATCGAGCCCTATCAGGGCGCGGCGACGGGCGTGGGCGGGATCATGCGCGATGTCTTCACCATGGGCGCGCGGCCCGTGGCCCTGCTGAACGCCCTGCGCTTCGGCGATCCCGAGCATGAGAAGACCCGCCGCCTTGTCACCGGCGTGGTGGCCGGCATCGGCGGCTACGGTAACTGCGTGGGCGTGCCCACCGTGGCGGGCGAAACCAATTTCCACCGGGGCTACAACGGCAACATCCTGGTCAACGCCATGTGCGTGGGCGTGGCCAAAGCCGACTCGATCTTCTATTCGGCCGCCCCGGCGGCGGGCCACTCGGTGGTCTATTTCGGCTCCAAGACCGGGCGCGACGGCATCCACGGCGCCACCATGTCCTCGGCCGAGTTCGACGACGAGTCCGACGCCAAGCGCCCCACGGTGCAGGTGGGCGACCCCTTCGCCGAGAAGCTGCTCATCGAGGCGACGCTGGAGCTGATGGCCTCGGGCGCCGTGGCCGCCATTCAGGACATGGGCGCGGCGGGCCTGACCTCCTCCTCCGTCGAAATGGCGGGCAAGGGCGGCGTCGGCATCGAGCTGGATCTGGACCACGTGCCCCAGCGCGAAGAGGGCATGACCGCCTATGAGATGATGCTGTCCGAAAGCCAGGAGCGCATGCTGGCGGTGCTCAAGCCCGGACGCGAGGACGACGGGCGCCGCATCTTTGAGAAATGGGGACTGGACGCCGCCGTCATCGGCAAGACCACCGACACCGGCCATCTGGTGCTGAAGCACAAGGGCGAGGTGGTCTGCGACGTGCCGCTGGCGCCCCTGTTCGACGACGCGCCCCTGTATGATCGGCCGTGGACCCAGCCGGTGCTGCATCCGCGCCTCGACCCGAAGGACGTGCCCCCCCCCGCCGACTGGACCGACGCGGTGATCAAGGTCATCGCCTGCCCCGATATGGCGTCCAAGCGCTGGATCTGGGAGCAGTACGACCGCCACGTCATGGCCGACACCCTTCAGGACTCCGCCACCGGGGCCGATGCGGGCGTGGTGCGCGTGCACGGCACGGACAAGGGTCTGGCGGTCACCAGCGACTGCACCCCGCGCTATGTGCAGAACGACCCCTATGAAGGCGGCAAACAGGCGGTGGCCGAGGCGTGGCGCAACCTGACCGCGGTCGGCTCGCGTCCCATCGCCATCACCGACAACCTCAATTTCGGTAATCCGCAGCGCCCGGAGATCATGGGCCAGATCGTGCGGGCCATCGACGGCATGGCCGAGGCCTGCGCCGCCCTGGACTTCCCCGTCGTGAGCGGCAACGTGTCGCTCTACAACGAGACCAACGGCGTCGCCATTCCGCCCACGCCCACCGTGGGCGCGGTGGGCCTGCTGCCCAACTATGACGTCACCACCGGCTTCGCGGGCATGGTCGAGGGCGATACGCTGGTGCTGATCGGCGACACCCACGGCGAACTGGGCGCGTCGATCTATCTGCGCGAGGTGCTGGGCCGCGAGGACGGCGCCCCGCCGCCGGTGGACCTGAAGCTCGAGAGAAAGACCGGCGACTTCGTGCGCGGGCTGATCGAGGCGGGCAAGCTGACGGTGGTGCATGACCTGTCCGACGGCGGCCTGATCGGCGCGGCCGCTGATCTCGCCCTTGCCTCCGACACCGGCGTGGTGCTGGACGCCACCAGCGAACAGCACGCCCACATCCTGCTCTTCGCCGAGGATCAGGCCCGCTATCTGGTCGCGGTTCAGGACGCCGAAGCGCTGATCGCCGCCACCCGCGAGGCCGGGCTGCACGCCTCGGTCGTGGGCCGCGCCGGCGGAACCGATTTCGCGTCCAGGGGCTTGTTCAGCATCCCCCTGGCCGAGCTTCGTCGACGTCACGAAGGCTGGCTGCCCGACTGGATCAAAGGCTGACCTCATGAGCATCACGGCGGACACGGTTTACAGACCCCAGGTTCCGCCGCGACGCTCCGGCCGTCCCCTGTCGGCGCCTGCCTTTCTGTGGCTGAGCTGGCGGGATCCGCTGCGCATCTGGTCGGATCGGCACTTTGAGCTGCCGCAGATCCACGGACGCGGAATGTTCGGCGAGATGCTGGTGGTCAGCCATCCCGACGGCGTCCGCCGCGTCCTGACCGAGAACGCCGCCAACTATGTGAAGGGCGACCTTCAGCGGCGCGTTCTGGGACCCCTGCTGGCCGAAGGTCTGCTGCTGACCGAGGGCGAGGACTGGCGCCGCGCCCGGCGTATCATGGCGCCCCTGTTCACCCCCGCGCGCATCGGCGGCCTGACCCGGCGCATGGCCGAGGTGTGCGAAGCCCGGATCGCCGGATGGCGTCTGGCGCCGCAGGGCCGCGTCATGGACATGGACAGCGAGTTGTCCGGCCTGACCTTCGATATCCTTTCCGCGACCATGTTCTCCGACGATCTGGGCGGACAGGCCGCAGGTTTTGAACGCGCCCTGAACAGCTATCTGTCCGCCGGGGCCCGCATTGATCCGCTGGACGTGATCGGGGCCCCGGACTGGGCGCCGCGGCTGGGCCGCATCGCCAGCCACCGCTCGGCGGTGTTCTTCGAAAAGCGCGTCACCGCCCTCGTCGCCGCCCGCCGCGCGCGCATGGACGCGGGCGATGAGACGCCGCCCGACCTGCTGACCGCTCTTCTGACCGCCCAGGACGAGGGCGGCGGGCGGGGACTCAGCGACAGCGAGGTGGCCGCCAACATCCTGACCTTCATCCTGGCCGGGCACGAAACCACCGCCCGGGCGCTGGGCTGGACCCTGCATCTGCTGTCGCGCCAGCCCGAGGTTATGGCGAAGGTCCAGGCCGAGGCCGACGGTTTCGATATCGACCAGCCGGACTGGACTGATCGCATGCCCTGGATCCGCGCCGCCTTCGAGGAGACCATGCGCCTGTTCCCGCCCGCCCCGACCATGGCCCGCAAGGCTCTGGAGGCGGACGTGATCGGCGGCCAGGCCATCAGCGCGGGGACCACGGTGGTAATCTCGCCCTGGGTGCTGCAGCGCCACCGCCTGCTGTGGGACGATCCCGACGCCTTCAGGCCGGAGCGCTTCCTGCCGGAGAACCGCAAGGCGGTGGACCGCTACGCCTACATCCCCTTCAGCGCGGGCCCGCGGGTCTGCATCGGCGCCAGCTTCGCCGTGCAGGAGGCGATGATCGCCCTGGCCGTCATCCTGCGCGAGGCCCGGGTGGAACCGATCTCGCGCGCAGAGCCCCGTCCTGTGCATCAGGTGACGCTTCGCGCCCGCCGCCCCATCGAGCTTCGGCTGCGAGCGCGTAAGGCGGCCGCGTAAGCCGCCCCTTAAGGATTATCGGGCATCCTTAACGGTGTTATCCGGAGACCGATTTCCTATGCCCATGCCTGTCGAGACGCTGGAACAGCATCTGCGCGACGCCTTTCCCGACGCCGAGATCGAGATTCACGATCTGGCCGGGGACGGCGATCACTACCGCGCGCGCATCGTCTCGACGGTCTTCGCCGGCCTGTCCCGGGTGAAGCAGCATCAGGCCGTCTATGCGGCCCTGAAAGGCAAGATGGGCGGCGAACTTCACGCCCTGGCGCTGGAGACCAGCGTGCCCGAGGGAGCCTGACAACCATGCGCTATCGTCCGCTAGGCCGTTCCGGCTCAGCCGTTTCCGCCCTGACCCTCAAGATCGGCTCCGAAGCGCTGGCAGGGGGGCCTTCGCGCGCCCAGGCTCTGGTGTTCGCGGGGCTGGAAGCCGGCATCAACACCTTTCATCTGACCAGCGCCGACCCGGTTCTGGCCGAGGCGGTGGGCCAGGCCCTGTCCGAGGTCGACCGCAAGCTGATCCAGGTGTCCGTCAGTCTGGGGCGGGTTGACGCCCGTCGGCCCGGTCGCGACTTCTCGCCCGAGGCCCTGACCGCCTCCATCGACCGCACCCTGCACGCCTCCGGTCTGGGCTGGATCGATCTGGTCATGCTGGACGAGCCGGGCGAGGACGAGATGCCGCAGGCGGCCCTGAACACCCTGAAGGCCCAGCGCACCGCCGGACGCCTTCGCATGCTGGGCATCGCCGGCGACGGCGACGTCATGGACGCCTACATCTCCACCGGCGCCTTCGACGTGCTGGCCACCAGCTATCACGTCAACTCACCCTGGCAGATCAAGCATCGCATGCGCGCGGCGCTGGAGCGGGACATGGCGGTGGTGGCCTACGGCTACTTCCCCGAAGCGCTGGACACGGCGAAGAAGGCGGACACCGTCCACGCGCCGAAAAAGGGCCTGTTCGGCCTGGGCGGCGGCGGGCGGCCGAAGCACGATCCGCTTGCCGGCGCCGGCACCTTCGCCTTCCTGCACCGGACCCATGGCTGGAGCGCCGAGCATATCTGCCTGGCCTTCACCCTGACCGATCCCTCCATCGCCACGGTCATGGTCGAGGCGCCCGACCGAGAACGGATCGAGGCTCTGGCGACCGTGCCCGAGCGCGACCTGCCCCCGGGTCTGGCGGCCCAGATCGAGATGGCGCGCGTCCGTATGGCGGCGGCCTGACAGCGCTCAACCCGCGAGCGCCCGCGCGTGAGCGAGACGGCGAAGGGCGCCCTCGCCTTGACCCGGCCCTGATCGCTCCCTAGCTGACGGGTTCCTCCCGAACAGGCGACATCCCGTGACCGACCCCATCGAGAACCCCGCCCACGCCTTCATCGCCGCCACCGTGGCCGAACACCCGGTGGTTCTGTTCATGAAGGGCACCCCCGACGCGCCGCGCTGCGGCTTCTCGGCTGTGACGGTGCAGATCCTGGATCACGTGGGCGCGCCGTTCGTCGGCGTGGACGTGCTGCAGGACGAATCCCTGCGCGACGGCATCAAGACCTTCACCGACTGGCCCACCATTCCGCAGCTCTATGTGAAGGGCGAATTCGTCGGCGGCTCGGACATCGTGCGCGAGATGTTCCAGTCCGGCGAGTTGCAGCAGGCCCTGATCGAAAAGGGCGTGGTCCTGGGCGAGGCCTGATCGTGGCCCGGCAGGCGTTGACCCCGCGCGAGGATCGCCAGGTCTTCACCCTGCCCCTGACCATCCGCGACGAGCACATCGACGACAACGGCCACGTCAACAATGTGGTCTATGTGGGCTGGCTGCAGGAAGCGGGCACGGCGCACTGGAACAGCCGGTTCAGCGCCGAGGACCGCGCCCGCTGGTCGTGGGTCGCCCTGCGGCACGAGGTGGACTATTTCCGGCCCCTGCCCCCCGGCGCGACAGCTGTGGCCCGCACCTGGGTGGGCGATCCGCAGGGACCGCGCTTCGCCCGCTATGTCCGCATCGAGGACGGCGAGGGCCGCCTGTGCGCCCAGGGCCTGTCCGAGTGGTGCCTGGTGGACTCCGCGACCATGCGCCCCCACCGCATTCCGCCCGAAATGGTCAGGCCTTTCGAGGCCTGACGCAGTCACCCGGCCGTTCCTCAGGTCTGACGAAACAGCCGTGCGCGGACCATGGGATCGAGCCCGTCGTTGGTCGGCGGCTCGCGCCCCTTCAGGACGCACGCGTGGTCAAGAGGCTCGGCCAGTTCGTCGCGCACCGCTGTGTCGATGACCGCATGAATGACCCGGTAGACCGGCCGGATGTCGCTGGACCAGACGGGGTCAGGCTCCGGCTCCAGATCGGGGTGCCAACCGGGCCGCCATTCCGGAGTCCGCAAAAGCGGACGCTTGCCCCTGCGGCGGTCTGGCCAGTGGTCTGCGACCCGGTCCGTCCGCGATAGCCCGAAGAACAAGGTCAGGTAGGTGAAGCGGTTGTTCTTGGCCCAGGGCAGAACGTTGCGCCAGATTCCCGCCACGTCGCGCCGGTCCAGAATGTCCGCCGCCATGGCTTGGGCGATGCGTTTGAACCATCCGACGACGCGGTGAAGGGTCAAGGTGTCGATGTAGGCGTTGTCGGCGATGCGCACGAAGCGGCTGGTGTTGATGTAGGCATAAGCCCGACTGTCGCCGTCAGGCTTCATCTCCAGAGACGACCGCCACCTGACCTCGCGGGTCAGGGCGTACTCCAGATTCCACAGATCCTGTTCCGGGACCCGGACGGGCGGCTTGTCCTGACTGATCAAAAGACAGCGCGTCGCCATGAGGTCATGGTACTCACGATCGAGATCATGCAGCAGACGGGCGCGTTCGATCCTGCGGGTGTCACGGGCGGCTCGCACCTGGCCTGCATGGATCAGGAGATACGCCAGAATGGCCAGGAGCACGGCGCCGAACGCTGATGTCGCCGTATCGTAAAGCAGCCGGAAGCCTTCGAAGTCGCTGAAGCCCAGGTCCTCGACGATTTGCTCCAGATACCTGCCGATCGGCGTCATCACGCGCTCCCCCTGATCCCGAACAGAAAAGGTTCAGGTCCGGGAACAGCGGTCAATAGGTTTCAGGGCACGATCAGCGGATTGGCCAGCACCAGGGCGGCGCCGCGCTCAAGGCCCAGTTCCGCATAGGTCCACGAAAGCTCGACACCCTCGGCGATCAGGGCGCGGCAGTGGTCGGGTTCGTTACGGACCAGGGTCATTTCCCCGGCCATGGCGCCGCCGTCCACGATCTCGACGCTGAAATCGGACTTGTCGGTGCAGCCGTTGGAGGTGACGCGCACCAAAGCCTGGTCCCGCTCGAAGCGGACGCCGTGCACACTTTCCAGCTCGCGCGGCGCCAGTTCGACCGAGGCCGCCGACGCGGTGCGCACCGTCGTCGTCTCGCCGCTGTCGCTGGCGTAGATCACGCAGCCGCCCAGCATCAAAGGCGCGGCCAGCAGCAAGGGAAGGATACGCATCAACGGCTCGAATCGTCGCTGGTGGTGATGACGCGCGTGGACGGCTTGTCGGTGGAAATGATGATGCAGCCCGAAAGCATGGGCACGGCGATGGCGACGATCAGAAGAATACGAAGCATTGGTAAGGCCCCTCGGGAGTGACGTGATGCCCGATACTGCCAAGGCGCGCGTGCAAAGACACGTGAACAATCGGAAAGGGTGAAACGGAGCCTTCTCCCGATGGGAGAAGGGGGACCCGCGCACGACGGCGCGAAGCGGCTTCGTTCTGGCGCGGGGGATGAGGGACGGATGCCTCAAGGGGCAGCCACCGGGCCCTCACCCTGCGCGCAAGGAGCGGCTCGCTATCGCTCCCCGCTGCGCGCAGCCCTCTCCCATCGGGAGAGGGATTATTTGTCCTCGTCCCCCTCGACGAAGTCCTGCACGAACTCGGGCGTGTCGCCGTCCTCGACAGGGTCCTCGTCCTCGCCGTCGCCGCGCGAGGGGTCCGGCACCTCGAACCCGGCGGGCAGGGACAGGTCCAGCAGGCCGGCGGCCTTCATTTCCTGAACGCCCGGCAGATCATACAGGCTGGCCAGGCCGAAATGCTCCATGAAGCGGTCGGCGGTGGCGTAGGTGACCGGCCGCCCCGGCGTGCGTCGTCGGCCCTTCAGCCGCACGAAGCCCATCTCCAGCAACAGATCCAGGGTGCCCTTGGAGATGCTGACCCCCCGCACGCTTTCGATCTCGGCGCGGGTGACGGGCTGGTGGTAGGCGATGATGGCCAGAGTCTCCAGCGCGGCCTTTGACAGCCGGCGAGGCTCCTCGCGCTCCTCGGTCATCAGGAACGACAGGTCTGGCGCGGTGCGGAAGCGCCAGCGGCCCGCCACGCATTCCAGCTCCACGCCCCGGCCCGCGTAGCGTTCGATCAGGGCGGTCAGGGCGCCGCCCACATCGGCCCCTTCGGGCAGGCGGCGCGCGATCTCTTCCACCGACAGCGGCGCCGAGGCGGCGAACAGCAGGGCCTCGATGCGGCGCTCCAGATCATCGGGCTCCACGGTCACGGGGTCAGCTCCAGCGGCTGGCCGATATCGCGGCGGCGCAGATAGAGGTCGTCGAAGGCCCTGGTCTGGCGCACATCCATGGCGCCTTCCTTGACCAGTTCCAGGCTGGCCGAGAGAGTCGAGGCCACATAGGACGCCTGGGTCGGCCCCTCCCCGCCCCGCTCGCGCGTGGGGGCGACCTTTTCCAGCGGGGTCCAGTCGGCCAGTTTCGGCATCACCTCGCGCAGCCAGTCGCGGGCTTCCTCCAGCGCGAAGGCCTCAACCCGCTGGGTGGGGGTATAGCGGCGGTGCTCCTCGCGGCGGCGCTGGACCACATAGGCCACCATCAGGTCGTACAGGCTCAGTTCGACCCGGTCCGACGGCACAATGACCGTGGCCTCCGGGTCGCCACGGGTGAACACGTCGCGCTTCAGCTGCGGCCGGGCGGTGATGGCCTCGACCGCCGTGCGCATGGCCTCCAGCTTCTTGAGGCGGAAGGCCAGCGCCGCGGCCATCAGTTCGGCGGGCGGCTCGTCCCGGACCTTCTGCTCGTTGCGCGGGAGAAGCAGGCGCGACTTCAGATAGGCCAGCCACGACGCCATCACCAGATAGTCCGCCGCCAGAGAGAAATTGCGGCTGCGGGCCTCGTGCACGAAGGCCAGATACTGCTCGGCCAGCTTCGTGATCGACAGCTTCAGCAGATCGACCTTCTGGGTGCGGGCCAGCGCCAGCAGCACGTGCAGCGGCCCCTCATAGCCGTCGATGTCCACCACGAAGGTCTGGTCGTCGGGCGCCGCCTCCACGGCGTCGAAACCCAGATCAGTCTGGAACTCCTCGCTCATGCCTCACCCGCCGCCGGACCCGCCGCCGCCGTCATCCGGCCCGCCAGCCGCGCCTCGAACCGGGCGCGGGCGTGGGCTTCGTCCAGCGGCTCGGGCGTGGCCGGAACGCGGGCCAGCGCCGTCTCTGCCCGCTTCGCAGCCGCGCCCTTCAGCCGTCCAACGCCCTCGGCCACCGCGCGCATCTCGTTCAGATTGCCGTTGCAGTGCAGGACCACGTCGCACCCCGCCTTGAGCGAGGCCTCGGCCCGCTCCCGCAACGAGCCGCTGAGCGCGTTCATGGACAGGTCGTCGGTTATGATCAGGCCGCCGAAGCCCAGACCGCCGCGCGCCACATCCTCGCGCATCAGCTTGACCGCCTTGCGCGAGGTGGTGGCCGGGCGCTTCCTGTCGATGGCCTCGAACACCACGTGGGCGGTCATGGCCAGGGGCATGTCCGACAGGGCGCGGAACGGCGCGAAGTCCCAGGCCTCCAGGGTCTTCAGGGGATCGGCCACCACAGGCAGGGCGTGGTGACTGTCGGCGGTGGCGCGGCCGTGGCCGGGCATGTGCTTGATCACCGGCAGGACGCCGCCGGCCAGCAGGCCCTCGGCCGCCGCCCGGCCCAGCAGGGCCACGGTGGCGGGATCGTGGGCGTAGGCGCGGTCGCCGATGATGTCGTGGGCCCCCGGCGTCGGCGTATCCAGCACCGGCAGGCAGTCCGCCGTGACGCCCAGCGCCAGCAGGTCATGGGCGATCAGCCGCGCGCCCAGACGGGCCAGATCGCGCGCCTCCAGCGCATCCCCGGCAGCCTGCAGATAGGCCGCGCCCGGCGGATAGGCGGGCCAGTGCGGCGGGCGCAGCCGCTGGACCCGCCCACCTTCCTGATCGATCAGGATGGGCGCGTCGGCCCGCCCCACGCTCTCGCGCAGGGCGGCGGTCAGGGCGCGGACCTGATCCGGCGTCTCCACATTGCGGCGGAACAGGATGAAGCCCCAGGGCCGGACGTCGCGGAAGAAGCGTCGCTCCTCCTCGCCCAGCACCGGGCCTTCACACCCATAGATCGCCGCCGTGATCACTAGCGGACCAGACAGTCGCGCCCGGCGTTCCTGAGCGCGGCGCAGAAGGCCGTCGCCTGCTCGCGCGAGAAGCCGTTGAAGGTGGTGCGGTACAGGGTCGAGCCCGACGAGCTGGTCACCTGCTCCACGCCCTTGGTGCGGCCCCGCGCATACTCGGGGAAGGCAGCGGCGACGGCGGCGTATTCGCGGTCGGCCACATCGCGCGAGGAGAAGGCGCCGATCTGGACCGCCGAGCCGCCTGCTGTGGGCGTGGGCGTGGTGGCGCCGCGATCGGGAACCGTCTCCGTGCGCGGCGGCGCGGCGTCCGCGGCGGCGGCGGGGCGGGTGGTCTCGGGCACACGGGCGGGCGGCAGCGGGGCCGGTTCGACCTGCGGCTCGGGGCGCGGCTGGACCGCTTCCGGGGGCGGGGCGAACTGCGGGGTCTCGCCCTGGGGCGCGGCCTCATAGGCGGTGATGTCGCCTTCCGGATCGACCGGCTGGGCGTCCACCGGCGCGGGACCGGTCAGGTCGCCCACCGACTCGCCCACCACCGGCGGCGCGTCGCCCGGCGAGCGCACGCCGCCGAGGCCGTAGATCAGTCCGATGGCCGCCAGCAGCACCAGCAGCACCACCACGCTAATGATCAGCATCATGGGGATCGGCTTCTTCGGATCGCCGCCGCGCGCGTCGAAACCGCCGCGGCGGAACGGCAGATCGTCGTCGTCCGGGGGCGTATAGGCGCCGCGGTCGGGGTCGTTGCGATTGTTGTCGTCGTAGGACATGGCGCGCTTCCAGGTCAGGCCGCCCGCGAATCGCGGGTTAGAACCCTTATCTTACGCCCCGCCCGGCCTTCGGTTTAGTCGAATCACAGATCGAGCTGCAGGTCGAGGCTGAACAGCTTCCTGTGTTCCTCAATGGCGTAGCGATCGGTCATGCCGGCGATGTAGTCGCACACCGCGCGGGCGCGCCGGTCGGGCTCCTCGCTTCTGGCCTTGCCGCTCCATTCCGGAGGCAGAACATCGGGCTCGCGCATGAACAGGGCGAACATCTCCGACAGGATGCGCCTGGCCTGGCTGCGCGTGCGGTTGACCCGGTAGTGGCGGTACATCCGCTCGTACAGGAACGCCCGCAGCCGCCCCAGATCCTCCATCATGGGACCGGAGAACTGCACAAGGGTGCGGCTGGCCGTGCGCACATCCTCCGTCGTGACTATGCCGTCTTCAGCGATGCGGCGCTCGGTTTCGGCCAGCACGTCGTCGATCATGGCCCCGATCATGCGCCGCACGGCCTCCAGCCGGATCATGCGGTTGTCCAGATCGGGCCAGTCCTTGCGGGTCCGGTGCAGGATCGGCCCGATCAGCGGCACGTCGTTCAGGTCGTCCAGACGGAACAGGCCCGCCTGCACCCCGTCGTCCACGTCGTGGTTGTTGTAGGCGATGTCGTCGGCGATGGCGGCGGCCTGGGCCTCCAGCGAGGCGAAGCTGTCCAGCCGCAGGTCCCATTCGGCCCCGTAGTCGGCGATGGCGCGCCACGACGGCTTGTCCAGCTGGTCCGTCACCGGCCCGTTGTGCTTGACCACCCCCTCGATGGTCTCCCAGCTGAGGTTGAGGCCGTCGAACGCCGGATAGCGCTCCTCCAGCTTCGTCACCACGCGGAAGGTCTGGACGTTGTGGTCGAAGCCGCCGTGCGCCGCCATGCACAGCTGGAGCTCGTCCTCGCCCGCGTGGCCGAACGGGGGATGGCCGAGGTCGTGGGCCAGGGCGACGGTCTCGGCCAGATCCTGATCCAGCTTCAGCGCATGGGCGATGGACCGCGCGATCTGCGCCACCTCCAGGCTGTGGGTCAGGCGGGTGCGGTAGTGGTCGCCTTCGTGCGCCACGAACACCTGGGTCTTTTCCTTCAGGCGGCGGAAGGCGGTGCAGTGAATGATCCGGTCCCGGTCGCGCGCAAAGGCGTTGCGGGTGCGGCTGACGGTCTCGGGAACCAGCCGGCCCCGCGACTGGTCGGGGGTCTCGGCATAGGGGGCGCGTTGGGCGGACAAGGTCACTCGGGCGTCTTTGTCTGATCGCGGGCCTTTGCGAACGCCCGCAAGCGCCTCATATAGAGGGACGTGAGCACCGTCCAACCCATGATCCCAGCCGGTCTGACCCTCAGCATCGCCCAGCGCGCGCCCGAGGGCATCGTGCTGTCCGAAAGCGGGGCCCGCCGCCTGGCCGAGCTGTCGGCCGACGAAGGCCGCGCCGTCCTGCTGCGCGTGGCCGTGGACGGCGGCGGCTGCTCGGGCTTCCAGTACCGCTTCGATCTGGTCGAGGCGGCCGAGGACGACGATCTGCGCGTGGAGCGCGACGGTCAGGCCGTGGTCATCGACCCGGTCTCCATCCCCTTCCTCAAGGGCTCCGAAATCGCCTTCGTGGATGAGCTGGCCGGCGCCCAGTTCGTGGTGCGCAACCCCAACGCCGCCTCAAGCTGCGGCTGCGGCGTCAGCTTCTCCATCTAGAGGACGCAAGCGGCCCGGGCCTCTGGTCGTCCAGAGGTGCTTTCCGGCTGTTCAGGTGAGGGATTCCGCTCCATCGGCGCCATTCAGGGCCCGGAATACGGTTGAGAGCGCGGCCCCGGGGGCGGATCAGGGCCGCTGTGCGGGAATCTGGCCGATGCTTCGCCTGTAGACAGGTGCAATTGGTGCAATTGGTGCACTTCGTCGGAAGATGTCGGGGCGTCCGGGCGCGTTTCGAGGCCGGGGCGCGAGTCTGCACCCTCGCTGTCGTCCGGAGCGGGACCGGGCCAGTCCGATCGGGGCATGGCGGTCAGGCGCGCGTGAATGACGAGCCAGCGTTCGGTCTCGCGCGCACGACCGGCGCGCAGGGCCAGCGTCGCCCGGCGCCAGGCCATGTCGATCATCCAGTCCAGGTCCGGAACGGCGTCCTCGTCCTGCGCGGCCATGGTCACTCCTTCTGGCGGCCAGTGTGGAGGGGCGATGCGTCAATCAGGGACGTGGGGGCGCCCGCCGCTTGCATTTAGGATACTTCCTAATTAGCCTCTCTCCTATGAACAGCGTGTTCAAGGCCCTGTCCCATCCGGTGCGGCGGCGCATCATCGCCATGCTGAGGGGCGGCCCCATGGCGTCCGGCGACATCGCGGCGGCCTTCGACATGGCCTGGCCCACGGTGACCGGGCACCTGACCGCGCTGAAGGACGCCGGGCTGGTCAGCGCCGAGCGGGATGGATCCTCCATCCGCTATCGCCTCGACATCTCGGCCGTGGAGGAAGCGCTGGCGTTCCTGATGGATCTGACCGGCGCGCGGGACGACGTGAACGACAAGGAGGGGTGATGAAACAGCGACTGAACCTGATCGACCTGGCCACCGCAGCGGCCAGTCTGGCCATTCTCGCCTATGCCGCCTGGATGTTGCTGTCCGGGCCCCAGGGCGCCATTCCCATGCACTACGGCGCCGATGGGACGCCGGATCGTTTCGGCGACCGCATGGAGGCCGGGCTGGTGATCGGCTCCATGGGCCTGATGCTGGCCGCCATCGGCGCGAGCTTCGCTCACTACGCCCGCCGCACGGACGACGCCGCCCGTCGTCGCGGCCTTCTGGCCGGACAGCTGGTCACCCTTCTGACCATCGTCGCCACGACCGCCTTCATGGTCATGATGATGACCGGCGGGTCCCTGCCCTCGCCCGCCCTGCAGATGGGCGGCATGAGCCTTCTGTTTTTGGCCGTCGGCGCCTTTCTGGGCCGCGTGGGGCCGAATATTGCGGTCGGGGTGCGCACGCCCTGGACCTTCAAGAGCCGGCTGGCGTGGGAAAAGTCCAACCGTCTGGCCGGGCGGCTGTTCAGCCTGCTGGGCCTGATCGGCCTCGTCGCCGCGCCTTTCGCGCCGCAGCCCGCGGGCATGATGTCCCTGATCGGGGCCGTTTCCGTCGCCGCCCTGTGGTCCGTCGTTGAAAGCTGGCGCGTCTGGCGCGCCGATCCCGACCGCCAACCCTTCTGACCCTGGAGACCGCCATGCTCAGCGCCCTCGCCTTCTCCGCCCTGATCCAGTCCGCGCCGGTGTCGGAGGACATCTTCATCCTGGCGGAGCCTGCGCCCCTGCACGGCACCCTGCTGATGCCTGCAGAGACCCGCGCGGCGGCGGTTCTGATCCCCGGCTCAGGCCCCACGGATCGCGACGGCAATCAGATGCCCGCCATTCAGGCAGCGACCCTGCGCCTGATGGCCGAGGCGCTGGCCGAGCACGGCGTCGCCACCGTGCGCATCGACAAGCGGGGGATCGGCGCCAGCGCTGCCGCGGCCTTGTCCGAAGACGCGCTGCGGTTCGATCACATGGCGGAGGATGCGCGCGCCTGGGCCGCCGATCTGGCGCAAAGGACCGGCCGGGACTGCGTCTGGCTGTTGGGCCACAGCGAGGGCGGTCTGGTGGCCCAGGTGGCGGCGGCGGACAATCCGCAGGTCTGCGGCGTCGTCCTGCTGGCGTCAGCGGGACGTCCGGCGGCGGATGTGGTGCGCGAGCAGTTGGCCGTCCTGCCCCAGCCCCTGAACGATCATGCCATGCACGCGCTGGCAGAATTGGAAGCCGGACGCACCGTCGAGACCGCCCCAGGGCTGGAGGCGCTGTTCCGTCCTTCGGTGCAGCCCTATCTGATTTCGTGGTTCCGGCACGATCCCGGCGCGCTGGCCGCCGCTTACGACCGCCCGATCATGGTCGTCCACGCCACTCACGATATCCAGATCAGTGAAGCGGACGCAGACGCCCTGTCGACCGCCCAGCCGAACGCCGAACGGCTCGATCTCGAGGGGATCAATCACGTGATGAAGGCCGCCCCGGAAGACCGGGCCGGCAACATCGCCGTCTATGCCGATCCCGACGCCCCGCTGGCCGAGGGGCTGGCGGACGCGGTGGCGGCGTTCATTGTGGAGAACTGACGCCGGTCAGGCGTCGAGGATGGCGTCCAGGGCGGTGGCGACCTCGTCGATGCCGCCCATGCCGTCGATCTCCACCAGCTTGCCCTCGCCCTCATAGTAGGGAAGCAGCGGCGCGGTCTGGCGGTTGTAGACGCCCAGACGGTCCTTGAAGGTCTCGGGATTGTCGTCGGGGCGGCCCTGTTCGGCGAACCGCTTGGCGATGCGGCTGATCAGGGCGGCGTCGTCGACCTTGAGCCGGATCACCTTGTCGATGCCGCTGCCGCGCTCGGCCAGCATGGCGTCCAGAGCCTCGGCCTGGGCCACGGTGCGGGGAAAGCCGTCGAAGATGGCGCCGCCGGCGGCCTCGGCCTCGGGCAGACGCTCCTTGATCAGGGCGATGACGATCTCATCCGTGACCAGGTCGCCGCGCGCCAGCACATCCTTGACGGTCTGGCCCAGCTCCGAGCCCGAGGCGATGGCCGCGCGCAGCATGTCGCCGGTGGACAGCTGGACCATGCCGCGCTGTTCGACCAGCCGCTTGGCCTGGGTGCCCTTGCCCGCCGCCGGCGGTCCAAACAGGATGATGTTCACGTCTCAGCCCTCCCCGGCCGTTTATTTGCGGCCGGGCGACAGAGCCCCGCGTCCGCGCAGCTTGGCCTTCTTGATGAGGCCCTCGTACTGGTGCGCCAGAAGATGCGACTGGATCTGGGCGACCGTGTCCATGGACACCACCACCACGATCAGCAGCGAGGTGCCGCCGAAATAGCCCAGGCTGGCGAAGCGCGTGATCATGAACTCCGGCAGCAGGCAGACGGCGGTGATGTAGGCCGCGCCGATGGTGGTCAGGCGGGTCAGCACATAGTCCAGATACTCCGCCGTGCGCTTGCCCGGACGGATCCCCGGCAGGAAGCCGCCGTACTTGCGCAGGTTCTCGGCGGTGTCCTCGGGATTGAAGGTGATGGAGGTGTAGAAGAAGCAGAAGAAGATGATCAGCGCGCCGTAGAACACCATGAACACGGGCTGGCCGTGCTGCATCTGGCCGACGATCCACTGCATCCAGGGGGCCATGTTGGCGCTGGGCGCCATGGCCGCGACCGTGGTCGGCAGCATCAGCAGCGACGAGGCGAAGATGGCCGGGATGACGCCCGCGGTGTTGACCTTCAGCGGCAGGAACGAGCTTTCGCCGCCCACCATGCGGTTGCCCTGCTGGCGCTTGGGATACTGGATCAGAAGACGACGCTGGGCGCGCTCCATGAACACGATGAAGACGATGACCGCGATCGACAGAACGGTGATGAACAGCAGGGCGAAGGCCGAGATCTGACCCTCCTGTGCCAGGCCGAGCAGACGGCCGATGGCGCTGGGCAGAACCGCGACGATGCCGGCGAAGATGATCAGGCTGATGCCGTTGCCGACGCCGCGCGCCGTCACCTGCTCACCGAGCCACATCAGGAACATGGTGCCGCCGGTCAGGGTCACGACCGTGGTCAGCACGAAGAACATGCCCGGTTGATCGACCATGCCCTGCGAGTTCTGCAGGCCCACGGCAATGCCGAACGACTGGGCGATGGCCAGAACGACCGTCAGATAGCGCGTGTACTGGTTCAGCTGCTTGCGGCCCGCCTCGCCGCCTTCCTTCTTCAGCTTCTCCCAGGGGCCGTAAACGGAGCCCATGAGCTGAACGATGATCGACGCCGAGATGTAGGGCATCACGTTCAGGGCGAAGACCGCCATCCGCTCGACCGCGCCGCCCGAGAACATGTTGAACATGTCCAGGATGCCGCGCTGCTGGTCCGGGTTTCCGAAGAAATCCAGGAACGCCTGCGAGTTGATGCCCGGGATCGGGATGTAGGTGCCGATGCGGTACACGATCAGCGCCATCAGGGTGAACAGGAGGCGCTTGTGCAGTTCCTTCGCGCGAGCGAAGGAGCCGAAGTTCATGTTGGCGGCGAGTTGTTCGGCGGCCGAAGCCATATTGTGTGTCCCCCGAGGACGCTGACGGTTCGACGTCAGATAGGTGAAAAGCGGCCCCCATGCGAGGGCCGCCTTTGTCTAATCGTCATCGCGGACCTGGCGCGCGGCCCGATGCCGCGATGACGACCGGTCTCAGGCCTTGGGCTTGCCGCGCGCGGCGTTGCGCTTGTCGACCCGCGCCTTGGCGGCTTCCTCGGCGGCGATGCGCTGTTCGACGACCGAACCGCCCGCCGCTTCGATGGCCTTCTTCGCGCCGGCCGAGGCCGACCAGACGACCAGGTTCAGCTTGGCCTTCAGTTCACCGGTGCCCAGCACGCGCACGCCGTCGCGGGTGCGGCGCAGAACGCCGGCGGCGACCAGGGCGTCGCCGTTGATCTCGGCCTTGGCGTCCAGCTTGCCGGCGTCCACGGCGTCCTGCAGACGCCACAGGTTCACTTCGGCCAGCTTCAGCGCGTTCGGATTGTTGAAGCCGCGCTTGGGCATGCGCATGTAGAGCGGCATCTGCCCGCCTTCGAAGCCGCCGATGGCGACGCCCGAACGGGACTTCTGGCCCTTGACGCCGCGTCCAGCGGTCTTGCCCTTGCCCGAACCGGGGCCGCGGCCGACGCGCATGCGCTTCTTGTGGGCGCCTTCATTGTCGCGGATTTCGTTCAGTTTCATGTGCCTGATCCTTTCGGGTTCTCGCGCCTGGCGAAGCCAGACTCGGCGTTGAGTTCATCTCCCTCCCCACCGGGGAGGGTGGCCGCGAAGCGGCCGGTGGGGGCGCTTTAAGCAAGACATCCCCGAAATGCAAATGAGGGCCGCTCGCCGAGCCGCCCCCACCGATCGCCTGAACGGCGATCGCCCTCCCCCGAAGGGGAGGGAGAAACGCCAGATTACTTCTCGACCACTTCCACCATGTGGGCGACCTTGGCGATCATGCCGCGCACCGAAGGGGTATCCTCCAGCGTGGACTCGCGGCCCATGCGGTTCAGGCCCAGGCCCGCCAGGGTGGCGCGCTGGTCGTTCTTGCGACGGATCGGGCTGCCGATCTGACGCACGGTGACGGTGTTCTTGTCCTTGGCGGCCATCTATCAGCCCTCCACGGCTTCAGGCGACGAGGCGCCGTCGTTGCGGCGACCCAGCAGATCCGAAACCTTCTTGCCGCGCTTGGACGCGACCTGACGGGGGGACGACTGGACCTTCAGCGCTTCGAACGTGGCGCGGATCATGTTGTAGGGGTTGGACGAGCCGGTGGACTTGCCCACCACGTCCTGCACGCCCAGGGTCTCGAGAACGGCGCGCATCGGGCCGCCCGCGATGATGCCGGTGCCGGGAGGCGCCGCGCGGACCATGATCTTGCCGGCGCCCCAACGGCCGTTGCCGTCGTGGTGCAGGGTGCGGTTCTCGCGCAGCGGAACGCGGATCATCGTCTTCTTGGCTTCTTCCGTCGCCTTGCGGATGGCTTCCGGCACTTCACGCGCCTTGCCGTGACCGAAGCCGACCCGGCCCTTGCCGTCGCCAACCACCATCAGGGCGGCGAACGAGAAACGACGGCCGCCTTTGACGGTCGCGGCCACACGGTTGATGTGGACCAGCTTTTCGACGATGTCGCTGTCCGGGCCGTCGGCCTGGGGAGCGTTGCGGTTGTCACGACGATTGCGATCGTTGCCGCCGCCGCCGCGTTGGGGTTGGTGCGCCATGCTGCGGTTCCTTAGAAGTTCAGGCCGGCTTCACGCGCGGCTTCCGCCAGCGCCTTCACCCGACCGTGATAGATGTAGCCGCCGCGGTCGAAGACCAC
>NZ_JBKBPF010000013.1:0-91228 GCF_046293315.1 Brevundimonas sp. | reverse complement strand
AAGAAAAACGCCCCGCCTGGCGAGAGCCGGGCGGGGCGTTTGAAGTCTTGGCCGATGGCCGTCGACATCTTTCTGGAAACGTCCCTCCCGGCCGAGGCCGGGAGGGGTTGGTTTTTAGAAGTTGATGTCGATGGTGGCGCGCCGGTTGAGCGGCTCACGCACGCCGTCCGCGGTCGGACGGGCCAGATCGGTTTCACCGCGGGCGTCCAGCTGGACCACGCCGCCGGAGACACCTTGGGCGACCAGGGCGTCAGCGACGGTGCGCGAACGACGCTGGGACAGACCCAGGTTGTACTGGGCGGAACCCGAGGTGTCGGTGTGACCGACGATCAGGACGCGGGTCGGGCTGCCCGAACGGGCGTGGTTGGCCGCGGCGGTGACGACGTTGCGCGCTTCCGCAGTCAGGTCCGAGCGATCCCAGTCGAAGTAGACCACGAACTGCTCAGCAGCCGGCGCCGGAGCAGGCGGCGGGGGAGGCGGCGGCGGGGGAGGCGGGGGAGGCGGCGGGGGCGGCGGCGGCGGGGGAGGCGGGGGAGGAGCCGCAACCGGACCGAACGCATAACGCAGGCCCACGGTCACCGAGTGACTGAAGTCATAGTCACCTTCAAAGCTGCCCAGAGCCGGAGCGCCGACCGTGGTCGTGTCCCAGCCGGTGTCGCCGGTCAGGTAACGATAGGTCAGGTCGATGTTGGCGCGCTCGCCCACGGCCCATGCGAAGCCGGCCAGGCCCTGGAAGGCCATCTCGGTGCGGGAGTCATCAGCCGAGAGGGTCCCGTCACGGTCGCCACGCAGGTTGCCGATGGTGTCGATGGACACGCGGTTGGCGCCGACGCCGAGGCCCACGAACGGACGGAACGCCCAATCCGAAGAGCCGAAGTCGTACAGCACGTTCATGAACAGGGTGTTCGACTCGATGTCACCCTCGGGGGAGTGGCAGGGTCCGGTCGAGGGCGTCAGGTTGCACAGGCCGGAGGGAACCGCGTCGGTGAAGCGGCGAACGGTGCCGATGTCGCCCGAGCGATGGCCGCCTTCCAGTTCGACGCGCCAGTTGGGGTTCAGCCGATAGCCGAGGCGCGCGAACGCGGCCCAGCCGTCATTGACTTCCCATTCCCAAGCCGGACCGGCGTCGGAACGAGCGTTGATGCCGTCCTCCATCCAGTGACCGCCCAGGTCAATCGCACCATACCAGCCGTCCGGCTCCGCCGACACACTGGTCGCTGCGAAGAGCCCTGCCGCCGCAACACCGGCGAGAAGCTTCAACTTCATCTTTGTCCTCATCGTCTGAAAAATGTTTGCCCAAACCCCGACGCAATGCGCGGTGCTCGAACCGACGGAACGAGCGATACACGAAGCGGTTCCAGTAATAAGCCACGATTGCGACAACTGTGGCGCCATTCCAACACATATCGGAAAGGAAGATGGCGCAACCGCCGCTGCCCCGCTGAATACCGCACGACGCAGGGTGATGGCAATGGTGAAGCCAGACCCAAACCGTGCAGACGCCTGTCAGGAGCGCCTCAGCGCGCGATGCGCAGATCCGAAATGCTGCGGGCGATGGCGCGGAACGCCTCACGCAGGTCTGTATTGCCGCTGGGCAGATACACATGGTCGGCGCTGCTGGCGCAGCGCTCGATCACTTCCCGCGCTGTGTCCACCACATGGGGCGTGTTGTCGTTGGTGTTGGCGACGTCCAGGCCCACCGTATAGATAATGATGTCCTCGGCCTTCATGGCTTCGCACAGCCGCACAGCCTGCTGGAAGGGGTTGCCGTTCTGGGCGTCGCATCGAATGTGCCAGTTGGTGTCGCCGCTGCCGGCGCCGGCGTTCTGGGCGATGACGCCGTCGCAGTAGGGGGTGTTGAACTCGCCATCGGTCATCATCACCACGACCTTGAGGAGGTCCCTGGTCCCATAGGGGGCGGCGCGGTTCATGGCGCTGGGCCACAGATTGTTGAAATTGGGCGAGACGGCGTACCAGCCCCAGGCCAGACCCACCTGTCCCGCTGTGGAGCCGCCGTCCCTGAGCTGGCCGATCTGCTGGGTCAGATGATTTCGGTCGCTGGTGAGGGGGACAAGGGTGTTGGCGGGGCAGGCATTGTTGGGGATCGGATAATTGGCCCCCACGCGCGCATCGGCGGGCGACCGGTCGGTGTAGGCGTCAGGGCCGGTGCGCTCGCTGACGCAGGTGCTGATCTCGCTGGTGCGCTCGGCGCCCCAGCGGCCGGTGTAGGTGAGGTACTGACACCCATAGTCCGCGCAGATGGCCGTGCCCCCGGAGGAATAGCCCTGGCCGCGCGGGTTGGAGCCGGACAGCACGAAGGTGTGGGCCGTACGATTCGACACAATGTAGGTCGTATTATTCAGGGTGTTCAGGCCGTTCACATTGAAGATGCGAACCTGGCCGCCGTTCTGGAAGCCGTGGTTGTTCGAGGTGATGGTGACGGCGCAGTCGTTTCGCAGGCATTTCACCACCTGCCCATTGCCGCTGTAGTTGCCGTAGGATTGCGGGTTGATCTCCTGTCCGGCCAGGGTCTGGAGGCGGAAATTATTATTGTCCACGCGCTGGACCCGGAACGCCTGTTCGTTGATCTGGGTCATGCCGTTCGCGTTCCAGACGTAGACGAAATCGCCGGTCTGGAAGCCGTGTCCGTTGGAGGTGGCGGTGATGCGGCTGTTGGCCTTCGAGATCGAGGAAATCGCGCGCGTTGATCCTGTAGACCAGGCGGCGCCTGTGATGGTGCGGGCGGGCGGCGGCGTTCCCCGGGCGGCGTTGGCCATGGAGCCGAGGTTCACGCCCATGGAATAGGGGATGATCGCCGCCTTGGAGTAGTAGGGCGTCTGCTGGGTCTGGACGACCAGTTCCACCAGCTCGGTGGCGGAATCGCGCAGGGTGGCGATACGACCGCCCGCCATCGACCCGGTGATGTCCAGCACCAGGGCCACCTCCAGGTTAGTGGAGGAGCGCAGAACCTCGGATTCCACCCCGACCTGAACCTGATCGTCCAGGACCTGGCCATAGGGCGGCAGGAAGATGTTGGCGACCAGGGTGTCCACATCCACCTTGGAGTCGGCGATCACGGCCCCCTGTTGCGTCAGCCGGAAGGTGGTGAGGTCCTCACGCAGGGTAATCTGGGGGTAAGCCTGCAGGTTCGCGCGCAGGGCGGCCATGCCCACGGTCGTGATGCCTGCGTCATCCATATGGGGGGAGCGGGCCGCAGCCAGGGCCGCAGCGTCCAGGGCGTCCTGAAGATTGGCGCGCACGGTCGAGATGCGATGTACGTCCACGCCCACCAGTGCGGTCATGGTCAGAACCGGCAGGCTGAGGGCGAACATCATCGCCACGCCGCCCTGCCGGGCGCGCGCGAAACCTCGCATGAAGGCCAAAATACCGCCCAGCCGCTTCGCCATGCGCCGGAATCCCCGCATTCCTGGCGGACCTCATGTCCGCGTTTCGGGGCGAAGCATGAACAGGCGGGGTAAAGAAATGTCCCAACGGGCGGGGTTAACGGTGGGGGAGCACCCGCCCGCCCGGAGGCAGGCGGGGGGATCCCTCAGGCGTCCCAGCCGCAGCTCTGGCCGCGGTTCTGTTCGGTCAGCCAGGTGTCCAGCGGCGCGAAATACTGCGCCACCGCCGTGGCGTCGTTCTCGGGCGAGCCGGTGAAGGCCTCCATCGCCTGCGGCCACGGCTGGGACATGCCCATCTCCATCATGGCGTTGAAGCGTCGGCCCACTTCCTCGTTCCCGTAGACCGAGCAGCGGTGCAGCGGCCCGTCCCAACCGGCGATGTCGCAGGCCGCGCGGTGGAACTGGAATTGGTAGATGTGGGCCAGAAAGTAGCGCGTGTAGGGCACATTGCCGGGCACATGGTACTTTGCCCCGGGGTCAAAGGCGTTCTCCGGGCGCGGTCCGGGCGGCACCAGACCCTGATAGCGGAGCATGTTGGCGGACCAGGCGTCGTTGTATTGCGCCGGGGTCGTCGCGCCCGACTGCACGTCCCAGCGCCAGCGGTCGACCATCAGGCCGAACGGCAGGAAGGCGATCTTGTCCATGGCCATGCGCAGCAGGAAGGTGATGTCCTCCTCCTCGCCCGGAACCGTGTCCAGCAGGCCGATCTGGTTCAGGTAGGTGGGTGTGGCCGCCGACAGAGCGGCGAAATCGCCGATGGCCTCGTGGAAGCCGTCGTTGGCGCCGTTGCGGAACAGGAAGGGCTGCTGGTTGTAGGCGCGCTGGTAGTAGTTGTGGCCCAGCTCGTGGTGCATGGTCTGGAAGTCTTCGGCGTTGACCCGCGTGCACATCTTGATGCGCAGGTCGTCCACATTGTCCAGGTTCCAGGCCGAGGCGTGGCACACCACCTCGCGTCCCTCGGGCCGCGTGATCTGCGACCGCTCCCAGAAGGTCCCGGGCAGGGGATCCATGCCGATGGAGGTGTAGAATTGCTCGGAAACCCGGGCGATCTGCTCGGCGTCGTAATTCGCCGCCACCAGAAGCTGGGTCAGATCGACACTGGATTCCGGCAGGGTCGTGGGGGCCACCACGTCATAGATGTTGCCCCACTGCTGGGACCACATATTGCCCAGAAGGTCGGCGCGGATCGGGCCGGTGGCGGGCTGGACCTCATCGCCATAGCGCTCGTTCAGGCGAGCGCGCACATAGCAGTGCAGGTTCTCGTAGAACGGCTCGACCTGGGCCCACAGGCGGTCGGTCTCGGCGGCGAAGGCGTCCGGGTCCATGTCATAGCCCGACCGCCACATGGCGCCGGTGTCGGCGTAGCCCAGTTCGCGGGCGCCCTCGTTGGCGACCTCCACCAGCCGGGCGTAGTCCCCGGCCATGCCGGGCGAGATGGTGCGCCAGCCTTCGTACATGGCGCGGGTCACGGCCGGATCACGGGACTCGGCGATGATCTCCTCGGCGTCGTTCAATGTCAGCTGGCGGCCGTTATACTCGAACCGGCCCGTGGCGTAGGTGGAGTCCAGCCGTGTGGCGATCTCGGCCAGTTCGGCCGCCGCGCCAGGGCGGTTGGGCGCGGGCATGGTCAGGCCCTGACGCAGGATGTCCAGCTTGCGGCGGGTCTCCGGATCGGCGTCCACAGTGTTGAAGTGGGCCGCGGCGTTGGCCAGTTCGACGCCCAGCTCGGTGTATTCGGTGTTGGCCCGGGCCTCGAGCCACATGGTGTCGTGGATGATGTAGGTGTTGCGCACCCAGGCCACGCGCGCGGCATATTCGGCCACGTCGGTCAGGCGGGCCTCGGCGTCCAGCACGAAGGCGCGCGCGCCCTCCGGCGTAGCGGGGAAGCGGTCGGTGGCCGCGGTCTGGGCCTGAACGGCCAGCCCCCCGGCGGCGAGGGCGCAGGCGGCCGTGGCGGCCATCAGCAGACGTTTCATGGACATTCTCCTCCAGCCGACCCTGAGCCGGCCCCTTTGATGGCGCGCATGGGAAGCGCGGCCGGGCATCCCGTCAAGCCTGCGCTGTCAGGATCTCAGTCCAGAACGCAGTTCGCCAGACCATTGTTGCGCACCGTGCCCATGGCGGCCTGGATCCGTCCCGCGCGACGCTGCACGTAGGGGCCGGGACTGGCCGCCTGATAGCGGCGTGGACTGGGCAGGATGGCGGCCAGCCGGGCGGCTTCGGACGCGGTCAGGTCGGCGGCTGACTTGCGGAACCAGTAGCGGGCGGCCGCCTCGGCGCCGTAGACGCCGGGACCCCACTCGGCCACGTTCAGATAGACCTCGGCGATGCGCCGCTTGGGCCAGATGGTCTCGATGAGCACGGTGTAGCCGGCCTCCAGCCCCTTGCGCACCCAGCTGCGCTGGGGCCACAGGAAGACGTTCTTGGCGGTCTGCTGGCTGATGGTGGAGCCGCCGCGCACCTGTCCGCCGCGCCGGTTGCGCTCCAGCGCCTCTTCGATGGCTTCCATGTCGAAGCCCCGGTGCGAACAGAAGCGCGAATCCTCAGCCGCGATCACCGCCCGCACCAGATGGGGCGATATCTGGTCCAGGGCGCGCCAGCGGTAGTCGACGCCCTCGCCCTCGATCATCCGCGTCAGCATCAGCAGGGTGGTGGGCGGCGGCGCCACGGCGTGCATCAGCACCCCGCCCAGCGGCAGCAGCAGGATGATCAGGGCCAGGATCAGAAGAGGCCGCCCCCGCCGCCTTTCGGTCTCTTTAGTCATGGGGCATTGATACGCGAGCCACGCCGGGCGGCAAGCGTCAGCCGAACACCCGCGCCGCGTCGTCCGGCGTCAGCAAGCGCCACTGGCCGGGCTCGAGATCGTCGGGCAGGGTCAGGCCGCCCACCCGCTCGCGGTGCAGGGCCTCCACATGGTTGCCCACGGCGGCGAACATGCGCCGCACCTGATGATAGCGGCCCTCGGTCACCGTCAGCAGCGCCTCGGTGGGAGAGAGGACCTCAAGCACCGCCGGGGCCAGCGGCTTGGCCTCGCCCTCCAGCATCAGCTCGCCGGAGGCGAACAGGGCGCCCTCGGTCCCGACCAGCGGCCGGGCCAGCAGCGCGCGATAGACCTTGGCCACATGGCGCCGGGGCGAGATCACTCGGTGCAGGAAATCCCCGTCGTCGGTCAGCAGCAGCAGGCCGGAGGTTTCCTTGTCGAGGCGCCCGATGGTGGAGATGGCCGGGTCGCGCCGCCGCCAGCGGTCGGGCAGGACGTCGTGAACCAGCGCCCCGTCCTCCTTGTGCGAACAGGTCATGCCCAGCGGCTTGTTCAGCAGCAACACCAGCCCCGGCGGCGGGTCCAGCGGCCGGCCGTCCACCTGCATGCGCTGCGACAGGTCCGGCGTCACGGGGAGGCGTCGGGACACATCAGCCACATCCACGCCGTCCAGCACGATGCCGCCCGCCTGCGCCAACCGCCCGATCTCGGTGCGCGAGCCGTAGCCCATGTTGGAGAGCAACTTGTCGATGCGGGACGTCTGGGTCTTGCTCACTTCACCGCCTCGAACACCTTGTAGCCGCCCTTGTCCGCCACTGGCCGGACCCGCGCGAAGGCCGCGTTCAATTCGGCCTCATAGGGAAGGTGCCGGTTGGCCACCATCCACAGCACACCGCCCTTTTTCAGCATGGCCGCCGCCTTGCGGATGAAGGCCTGACCCAACGCCTTGTCCTCGGCCCCGCCGTCGTGGAACGGCGGGTTCATGACTACGAAATTCAGGTCCGTCAGGTCCGTTGTCCGGGCGTCGGCCCAGTGCAGGCGGACGCGGGGGTCCTCAACATTGCGCCGCGCGCACGCCACCGCCCGCCGGTCCAGATCGATCATGTCCAGGGTCGTGACGGCGGGCGAGGCCAGCGCCACGGTCGACAGGGCCCCGAAGCCACACCCAAGGTCCGCCCCGGCGCCCTTCAGGGGCGGCAGGCTGGCGGCCAGCAGGGCCGTGCCGCCGTCGATGCGGTCCCATCCGAACACGCCCGGCTGGGACCAGGCGTCCAGCCCCGGTACAAGGCGCGCCGCACCCGCCTCGATGGCCGCGTCCAGCCCGATGACCTCCTGTGGCCGCACCAGCTCGCAGCGCCGGTGGTGGGCCTTGGCGGTCTCGATGGGCTCCAGCCCGAATTCGCGCAGTTCCTTGCCCAGCCGCGATCCGCCCTTGAGTTTGGGCGCCATCACATCCAGCCGACCGCCGGGCTGCAGCGCCCTCAGGGCCAGCGCCAGCACATGGCGGCGCTCCAGCACGCCGGGCGGCGCGAGGATCGTCGCTCCATCAAGCGATCCGGCGGCAACCTCCGCCAGATCGGCCGAGCCGGGGATCAGGGGCGAGGTCTGGACGGCGTCGGCTGGGGGATCGAACACCGCGGGGGGGCGGCCGTAGAGAATGCTGGTCATGGCCGCGCTATAGCCGGTCCGCCGCCGCCTGCGAAGCGATGGGGATGATCCGTCCCGCGGCCGTGACACCCCCGCCCGCATCGGGCACAAGCGCTCCATGCTCGCCGAATCCCCCCCGACCGCCGCCGCGCCTGACATGGCGCGCGCCCGCGAGACTCTGGAACGGGTCTGGGGCCACGCGGATTTTCGCGGGCTGCAGGCGTCCGTGGTGGAGCAGGTTCTGGCCGGCCGCGACGTGCTGGCGGTGCTGCCCACAGGCGGCGGCAAGAGCGTCTGCTATCAGATCCCCGCCATGCTGCGCCCCGGTCTGGGTCTGGTGGTCTCGCCCCTGATCGCCCTGATGACTGATCAGGTGGAGGCGCTGAAACAGCAGGGCGTGCGCGCCGCGCGGCTGGATTCGGGCGTATCGCTTACGGACCGCTCGGCCATCTGGGATGCGGCGCGGGCGGGCGAGCTGGACCTGCTCTATGTCTCGCCCGAAGGCCTGGCCCAGCCGCACATGATCGACCGGCTGACCAGCCTGACGCTGGCCCTGATCGCCATCGACGAGGCGCACTGCGTGTCCCAGTGGGGCCATGATTTCCGCCCCGACTATCGCGATCTGGGGCGGCTGGCCGGGATGTTCCCCGGCGTGCCCCGCATCGCCGTCACAGCCACCGCCGACGCCCGCACCCGCGACGACATCCTCGCATCCCTGCGCCTGTCGGACGCCGCCGTCTTCGTGGACAGTTTCGACCGCCCCAACCTGCAGCTGATCGCCGAGCGCAAGATCAACGGTTCGCGGGCCCGCACAGACGCGCGGGTTGTGGAGCTGGTGGCCGAGCGAAGTGGGAAGTCAGGGGTGGTCTATTGCGGCTCGCGCGACGGCTGCGAGCGGCTGGCGGACCAGCTGAAACAGACCGGGGTGCACGCCATCGCCTATCACGCGGGCATGGCGCCGGCGGAACGGGACAAGCGGCTGGAGCGGTTTCTGGCCGAGGACGGGGCGGTGATGGTGGCCACCATCGCCTTCGGCATGGGGGTGGACAAGCCGGACGTGCGCTTCGTCATCCACGCGGATCCGCCGGGCAGCCTCGAGGCCTACTGGCAGGAGATCGGCCGGGCGGGCCGCGACGGCGAACCGGCCGAGGGCGTAACCCTTTACGGCCCCTCCGACATCGCCTGGGCCCTGCGCCGCCTCGACAGTCGGCCCATGGACGAGACGGTCAAGCAGGTGCAGGTGCGCAAGGTGCGCCAGCTGTTCGCCATGCTGGACGGCGCCGCCTGCCGCCCCCAGGCGGTGCGCCGCTATTTTGGCGAGACCGACGCCAAACCCTGCGGCCATTGCGACGTCTGTATCGATCCGCCCCAGACCCATGACGCCACCGTACAGGCGCAAAAGGCTTTGGCGGCGGTGCAAAGGCTGGACCAGCGGTTCGGCCGGGGCCGGGTCATCGATCACCTGACCGGCCGCACCAGGGATGTGCAGGGGTGGGAGAGCGCCCTGTCCACCTGGAGCGTGGGGGCCGACATCTCCCCTGCGGGCTGGCGGGAGGTGATCGACCACCTGTTGTTCGAGGGCCTGCTGGAAGAAGACCCCAACGAGGGCAAGCCCCTGCTGCGTCTGGGCGATCCCGAGGCGGTGCGCGCGGTCTATCGCGGGGAGCGCACGGTGGAGGTGGCCCGTGTGCCCCTGCGCCACGATCCCACCACCCGCTCCGGCAACCCGCGCCAAAGCGGTCGTCAGAGCCGCACAGCGGTGCTGGAGACCCTGCCCGCCGACGTGCGCGAGCGCTTCGAGATGCTGCGCGCCTGGCGCCGCGACCGGGCCGCCGAACAGCATGTGCCGCCCTATGTCATCTTCCAGGATCGCACCCTGCTGGAGATCGCCATGACCCAACCCGGCTCGCTGGATGCCCTGTCACGGGTGTCCGGGGTGGGGCAGGGCAAGCTGGACCGCTACGGCAAGGCCGTGCTGGAGGTCCTGGGCGGCTGAAACCAGCGGGGCTCAGCGGTCTCCCGCGCCCCGCTCAAGGAACCGCACCGCGCTCAGCACATGGGTGGTCACCCCCACGGGCAGGACCGCCTCATTGACGTCGAACAGGGGCGAATGGTTGGGCGGCGCCTCGTCCGGATCAACGCCCTGGGGCGTGGCGCCCAGATGATAGAACACCCCCGGAATCTGCTGCTGATAATAGGAGAAATCCTCGGCGATGGTGGTGGGCGGGGTGGCCGCGTCCAGCGCCTCTGCGCCGACCACCTCCTCCAGCACCGGCGCCAGCCAGGCCGACAGGTCGGGGTCGTTGAACACCAGGGCCGCGTTCTGGAACACGGTCATCTCCGCCTCGGCGCCGTGGGCGTGGGCCACATGCTCGACCGCGGCGGTGGCGCGCTCCACCAGATCGTCGCGCTGAGCGACGTCGAAGGTGCGCAGGGTGCCGCTCAGGGCCGCGCTGTCGGGGATGATGTTGTAGCGAACGCCCGCGTTCATGGTGGCGATGGTGAACACCGTCGGCGTGGTGGTGGGGTCCACCGTGCGGGCGGTCAGGGTGTTGATGGTGGTGATGACGCTCGCCGAGGCGGCGATCACGTCTACGCCGCGCCAGGGCCATGCCCCGTGGGTCTGGACCCCGGTCAAGGTGATGTCGACGCGGTCGGACGCGGCCATGAATCCCCGGGGCCGGTAGCGCAGAGTCCCCGCCTCGCCCGGCGTCACATGCAGGCCGAAGATGGCCTCGGGTCTCGGGTCATCCAGACCGCGCTCGGCCAGGATGCGCGCCGCGCCGCCCATGGGCTCGCCCGGAGGCGCGCCTTCCTCGGCGGGCTGGAAAACGAAGACGATGGTTCCGGCCAGCTGGTCCTTCATCCCGGCCAGAATCTGGGCCGCGCCCATCAGCATGGCCATGTGCGCATCGTGGCCGCAGGCGTGGGCCACCGGCACGGTCGCGCCCTGATACTGGCCCGTGGCGGTGGAGGCGAAGGGCAGCCCCGTGGCCTCGCGCACCGGCAGGGCGTCCATGTCGGCCCGCAGCGCCACCACCGGCCCGTCTCCCGCACCGCCGCGCAGGATCGCGATCACCCCCGTGGCGGCCACGCCCGGGCGCACCTCCAGCCCCAGGCCGCGCAGGTGTTCGGCGACGTATTCAGCGGTGTCGTGCTCGGCGAAGCCCAGCTCGGGATTGGCGTGCAGATGCCGGCGCCATTCCACCACCTGCGGCTGGATCGCCTCGGCCTGTTCCCGCACCTCACTGGCGGAGACCGGCGACTGGGCGTAGGCAGGCAGGGACAGGGCGCCCAGCGCCACCCCCGCCAGCATTCGGACCGACCATGATCCGTTTCGTCCGCGCATTCCCGTCCCTCCTGTTCAGCCCCGCGATCATGGGCGCGGGCGGACGGATGGCGCAACCCCGGCCGGGGAGGCGCGTGTGAAACTCAAGTCCGAAGCCTTCGGCCTGCTGTTCGCGGTGACCCTGACGGCGGGCGCGGGCAACATGGCGCTGCAGTCGGTGTTGCCCGCCATCGGGCGCGAATTCGGCCTGGCCGACACCCTGGTGGCCTTCGCCTTCGCCCTGTCGGCCCTGCTGTGGACCGTGGCCTCGCCTTACTGGGCGCGTCTGTCGGACCGGTGGGGGCGCAAGCGGGTGATGATGATCGGCCTGGCCGGCTTTGTCGTCTCCATGCTGGGGTTCGGCGTCGCCGCGACTCTGGGTCTGGTGCACTGGTTGTCGGCGCCAACGGCGTTTGTGCTGATGGCCGTCGCTCGGGCGGTTTATGGATTGTTCGGATCCGCCGCCCCCATCGCCGCCCAGGCCTATGTCGCGGACCGTACTTCGCGGCGCGCGCGCACCCGCGCCATGTCCATGCTGGCCTCGGCCCAGGGGCTGGGGACCGTCATCGGCCCGGCCCTGGCGCCCTTCTTCGTCCTGCCCTTCGTGGGTCTGGCCGGCCCCATGTACGCCTTCGCCTTCATGGGGCTGGTGGTGCTGATCCTGCTGTGGAAGCGCCTGCCCAGCGGCGACGTGGTCCGCCACCCGGTCAAGCCCGGCGACCCCACGGGCAAGGGGCTGTGGAAGGATCCACGCGTGCGCGACTTCCTGATCTACGGCCTGCTGGTCACCGGGGCCCAGGCGGTGAACATCGCCGTGCTGGGCTTTCACGTCATCGACGAGATGGGCCTGCCGGGGCGCGAGGCCCAGTCCTTCATCGGCGTGGCCATGCTGGCGGGCGCCGCCGCCACCCTGATGGTGCAGTGGGGCCTGATCCCCATGCTCAAGATGCAGCCCCGCGAGCTGATGCGCTGGGGCGCTGCCCTGGCGCTGGCGGGCAATCTGATGAGCATCTTCGCGCCGGGCTTCTTCGGCGTCGTCGTCGGCTATGCGGTGGTGTCCATGGGCGCCGGGTTCGCCCGCCCTGGCTTCACCGCCGGGTCGTCGCTGGCCGTGGAGCCGCGCGAGCAGGGCTCCATCGCCGGGCTGATCATGTCGCTGGCGGGACTCAGCTTCCTGGCCCCGCCGGTGATCGGTGTGGCCCTGTATGAACTGGCCGAGCCGGGCCCTTTCATCGGCAATGCCGTGCTGCTGGCCGCCGCCCTGATCCTGTGCTTCGTCAGCACGCCCCTGAAGGCCGCCCCGTCCGGCCGCAGCCGCCGTCCCGTGGAGGGCCCGGCCTCCCAGCCCGGCCCCGAGGGCAAGCAGAACCTGTCGTGACGCCTTCCTCACGCCGCATGATGCTGTAAAAGCCCGCCCATGGATTTTCGTGTCGAGAACAAGATCGGCGTCTCCGCCACCTCCGACGCCCTTTGGGAGGTACTGTCGGACCTGGAGCGCTGGTCGCACTGGAACCCGGTGTTTGTGGAGGCCGAAGGGACGCTGGGCATTAACACGCCTCTCAGCCTCGTCGAGCGCATCGAAGGCCTGGGAGAGCGTCAGGTCCAGGCTCGACTGGGGGACTGGACGCCCTACTCGAAACTGGTCTGGGCCGAGAAGCGCGGCTGGCAGTTTACTTCGACCCGCTATGTGCTGATCGAGGAGATTGCGCGCGGCAGCTGCATCGTCACCAACGGTGAGATCTACGGCGGCATGCGCGGCGAGAGCTGGTTCATGAAGCACCGCCGCACGCTGCGCCTTGCGTGCCAGACCATGAATGAGGCCTTGCGCGACCAGGTCGTGCCCCGGGACTCCTGACCGCGCCGGTCATCATCCGTTAACTGCGATTAAAGGGCTTTTCGCCCACCATGGCGCGATGTCGGGAAAGGCCGCGCGCAAGGGATTGCTGAAGACCACCGTGGCCTTGACGGCCGCGGGGACGATGGCGTTCGCTCCGCTGACGCCGACCGCCGCCCAGGACGCGCCGCTGGACCCCGTGGCCATCCGCATCGGCGCCAACGACACCTTCACCCGCGTGGAGTTCGCCGGGGTCATCGGCTCGCGCGCCCGCATCCGCCGCGAGAACCGTCAGATCATCGTGCGCGTGGGGGCCACCGCCGCGCCTGACATCGCGCGCCTGCGGGTGGATCCGCCGCCGGGCGTGGAGCGCGTCGAGACACGCGGCGTCCAGGGCGGGACCGAGGTGGTGATCCATCTGGTCGAGGGCGCCCAGGCCATCACCGGCAGCGCCGACGGGGCTGTCTTCATCAATCTTTACGCCCCCGGGCAGGGTCCCGCGGCGGCGGCGTCTCCGGCGGTGCCCGCGTCCGGCGTGGTCCCGGTCGTCGTGTCTGCCAGCCCGGAGCGGCTGCAACTGCGCTTCGAATGGACCGCCCCCGTGGGCGCCGCCGTGTTCCGGCGGGGGGAAGCCGTCTGGGTCGTCTTCGATCATGTGGCGCGGCTGGACCTGAGCCGGGAGGCGGTGCGCGATCTCGGCCCCGCCACCGGCGTGCGCTGGGCGGCCGGACCCGATTATGTGGCGCTGCGCATCGCGGCCCCGGAAAACCTGAGTGTCAGCGCCGCCGGCGAGGGCGCGGCCTGGACCGTTACGCTCGGCGGCCCGGCCGGCGCTCCGGGCGGGGTCCTTCTCAGCCGAGACGAGGACACCGGTCCCACGGCGCTGGTGGCTGAACTGGCGGGGGCCGGACGCGCCGTGTGGTTGACCGATCCACTGGTGGGCGACCGGTTCGCCGCCGTCACCGCCCTCGCGCCGGCCAAGGGCATGGGTTCGCGCCGCCGCCTGGTCGACATGACCCTGCTGCCGACCGCCCAGGGTCTGGGCGTTGAAACCGCCACCGACGACCTCAGCGTGTCTGTCCAGGGCGATCTGGTGCGCATGACGCGGCCCTCTGGGCTCAGCCTTTCGCGCCCCACCGACAGCCTGCAGGCCGCCGCCGCCCAGGCCGGCGCGCCCCGCCGCGCCCCGTATGCCGCGCTGATCCTGTCCACCTGGGCCGATACGGGAGAGGCCGAGTTCGGCGCCCGTCGCCGCCAGCTTCAGGTCGACGCGGCCCGCGAGGCCGCCGAGGCCGAGGACAATCCCCGCGCCCCGGTCGAGGCGCGCCTGGCCCTGACCCGCTTCCTGATTGGCACGAGCCTGCATCATGAGGCCATCGGCGCCCTCAACGCCCTGGTCGAGGACGCCCCGGCCATGGCCAGCGAGCCGGAAGTTCGCGGCCTTCGCGGCGCGGCCCGCGCGGCCATCGGCCGCCAGAACGAGGCGCTGGCTGACTTCTCCGGCTCGGCCCTGGCCAATGATCCCTCCGCTGCGGTGTGGCGCGGCTACATCGCCGCCCAGCAGTCTGACTGGGCCACGGCCCGACAGTCGTTTGCCCAGGGCGCCCGGGCCATCGACCAGTTCCCGCCCGCCTGGCGCGCCCGGTTCGGAACCGCCCACGCCCTGGCGGCGCTGGAGACCGGCGACATGGCCGCCGCCCGGTCCTTGCTGGCCTATGTGTTCAGCCAGAACCCGTCGGCCACGGACCAATTGGCCGCCCGCCTGATCCAGGCGCGCATGTTCGAGCTGGATGGTCAGACCGACCGCGCCCTGGCGGTCTATCAGGCCGTCGCCCGGGCGCCGCTGGACGGGCTTTCAACCCCCGCGAAACTGGGTGCTATCCGCCTGCGGATGGCGTCGGGAGACCTGACCCCGACCCAGGCCGCGGTGGAGCTGGAGCCGCTACGCTGGCGCTGGCGCGGGGACGCCGTGGAGCTTGAGGTCATCCGCTCCCTCGGCGGCATCTATCTGTCGCAAGGCCGCTATCGGGAAGCGCTGGATGCCCTGCGCGGCGCCGGAACCCGGTTTTCGTCCCTTCCCCAGTCAGCCGAGCTGCAACAAGATCTCGCCCAGGCCTTCCGCAGTCTGTTTCTGGAAGGGGCTGCCGATGGTCTACAGCCCGTGCAGGCCCTGGCCCTGTTCTACGACTTCCGCGAGCTGACGCCGGTGGGCGCGGACGGCGACGATATGGTGCGCCGCCTGGCCCGCCGCCTGATCGACGTGGACCTGCTGGGTCCGGCCGCTGAACTGCTGCAGCATCAGATGGAGAACCGCCTCGACGGGGTCGCCCAGGCCCAGGTGGCCACGGACCTTGCCGCCGTCTATCTGATGAACCGCCAGCCCGAGCAGGCCCTGCGCGCCTTGTGGGCGTCGCGAACGACCCTTCTGCCCACCGCCCTGAACACGGAACGCCGGGCGGTCGAGGCGCGCGCCCTCATGGAACTGGGCCGCTATGACCACGCGCTGGAAATCCTGGGCTCGGACCAGGGCGTTCCCGCCCGCGAGGTGCGGGCCGACCTGCACTGGCGGCGGCTGGATTACGGCGAGGCCGCCGCGATTTACGAAGCCTTGTTGGGTGAACGCTGGCGCGACGCGCAGACGCCTCTGACTGCGGCTGAGGAGACGCGATTGATCCGCGCCGGAGTCGGCTACAGCCTGGCCCGCGAGGCCGCGCCGCTGGCCCGCCTGTCCGAACGCTATGCCGGCTTCATTGAGGGGGCGCGCTCGGCCAGCGCCCTGCGCATTGCGCTGGCAGGGCCGGGGTCGGGCCAGAGTGCGTCGGACTTCGCCACCCTGGCGGCCCGCACCGACACCTTCACGGGCTGGGTGGCGACCATGAAGCAGAATTTCCGCGAGCGCACCGGCGCGGCGTGACCTGCTTGCGGCGTTCGGGCCGCCGCGAGGGCCTGCGTGTGTTTCCCGGGCGCGCCCGGCGAAACGCCGCCATGAGAACAGCGAACCAGCCCCAAGCCGCCTCCCTGTGGGTGCGGTGCATCTCCTCCATATCTTTCTCCATCTGCCGTATTTGTCGGTGAGAGAAGATTTGTGCTTGATAGCCGCCGTAAACAAACGAGATTGCCGACCTTATTCATAAGGGCAGTTTATGTCTGATCCCCTTTCGCGCATCTCTCTGGCGTCCTTGCGTGTGTTCGAGGCGGCCGCCCGGCTTGGCGGGTTTACGCGGGCGGCCAGCGAACTGGGCATGACCCAGGCGGCAGTGAGCTGGCGGATCAAGGCTCTGGAGAGCCAGCTGCACATGCCGCTGTTTCACCGTCAGGGGCGCGAGGTGATCCTGACCCCGGAGGGCGAGCGTCTTGCGGCCGCCTCAGGCGAGGCCATGGGCCTGCTGCGGCGCACGTTGTCGGAGCTGGATGAAACCGATGGCGTGGTCCTCTCGGTCACCGCCATCGCCTCGCTGGCCAATCTGTGGTTGGCGCCGCGCCTGGGCCGCTTTCAACTGGCGAACGCGGACATCGCCCTGCGGATGGAGACGGGAAACGTCGTCGCCGACCTGACCCGCGAACCCTACGATATCGGGTTGCGCAGCGGTCCCGGGCGATGGCGAGGACTGGACGCGGCGGCCCTGATGCCCGGCGTCATGACGCCCCTTTGCGCGCCCGACGTATGGCGATCGCTGGCGCAGGGAGCCGGTGAGACGGCAGATCCCTCGGTGCTGCGCGAGGCGCCGCGTATCGGAGCCGAGAGCGAATGGGCGGCCTGGTTCGAGGCGGCCGGCGTCGCCGCCGGACCGTCTCCGGGCAGGATCGGGCTGACGGGGGACAACCAGAGCCTGGAGGTGTCCGCCGCCCTGGCGGGGCAAGGCTTCGCCCTGGGATCTCCCATCCTCTATGCGCGAGAGATCGATGAGGGTCGCCTGATCCGCCCCTTCCGGACGGTGGTGTCCCTGTTCGGGGGACTATGGGTGGTTTCGCCGCAGGGGCGCGGCGGAATTTCCAAGATCGCGCGCTTCCGGGACTGGATCCTGGCCGAGGCGGCGGCTGACCCGACGGTTCAGGCCGCGCGCGAGGATCTGGTCTGGTCAGACGGCGTATAGCTCCTGTTTGACCCGCTCTGCCAAGGTCTTGATGTCCAGAGGCTTGGGCAGGAACGAGACATTGGCCTCGTCGGTCAGCAAGTCCGAGAAATCGCTTTCGGCGTAGCCCGAGATGAACATGACCGGCGCGTCGCCCAGATAGATGCGCGCCTTCTTCAGCAGGGTCGGGCCGTCCATGCCGGGCATGACCACGTCCGAGATCAGCATGTCGATCTGGCCGGCGTGCTCCTCGGCCAGCAGAAGCGCCTCCTCGCCGTCGGCGGCCTCGATCACCTCATAGCCCCGCTGGCGCAGCAGCTTGGCGGCGATGAGGCGAACCGCGGATTCGTCCTCAACGAACAGGATCCTGCCCGCGCCGGACAGGTCGCGGGGCGCGCTCTTGCGTGGCTTGGGCTCGGGCGCCGCCTCGGCCAGTTCCTTCTCGCCCGCGGCGGGCAGAAACATGCGAAAGGCGGCCCCCTCGACCCCGTTCGGGCCTTCCAGATTCTGCACGGCCACATGGCCGCCCGCCTGCTGCATGATGCCGTAGATGGTGGCCAGACCCATACCGGTGCCCTCGCCCACGGGCTTGGTGGTGAAGAAGGGCTCGAAGATTTTGTCCAGCAGTTGGGGCGGCACGCCGGGGCCGGTGTCGGTGACCTCGATCAGGGCCACGTCTCCGTCAGGCGCGGCGGCCCAGCCCAGACCCCGCGCCTCATCCGCCGAAAGACGCTGGGTGCGGATGGTCACCAGTCCCGCGCCGGGCTCGACCACCCCGCGCATGGCGTCGCGGGCGTTTACGGCCAGGTTCATGACCGCGCGCTCCAGTTGACCCCGGTCGGCGGTCACGGTGGGGAGGTCGCGGCCGTAGTCGGTCTCCAGCCGCACATCCTCGTGCAGCAGGCGGCGCAGGAGGATCGCGAAATCGGCCACCAGCTCGCCAAGGTCCAGCCGCTCCCGCTTGACCGTCTCCTTGCGTGAGAAGGCCAGCAGCTTGGACACCAAGCTGGCGGCGCGCGACACGGTCTGGCGGATCGCGTTCAGGCCGTCATAGGACGGATCGCCCACCGGGTGGCGCTCCAGCAGGGCGTCGGTCTGAAGGCGCATGGCCGTCAGGATGTTGTTGAAATCGTGCGCCACACCGCCCGCCAGCTGGCCCACCGCCTGCATCTTCTGGGCCTGGGCCAGCTGCATCTCGGTGGACTTCTGGGCCGTGACGTCGAACAGCCAGATGCGTCGTCCCTCGCCCTCGGGCGCCACATACAGATGGAGGCTGCGGTCCGGGAACGCCTTGGCGATCAGCTCGATAGGGCCGGACGACCCTTGTGCGATGCGTTCGCGCGCCTCGGCCACGCCCTGCGGCAGGAACAGTTGGCCGAAGGCGGCGTCGCGCGCCGCCGCCGGGCCGGTCAGCACCGCCAAAGCGGGATTGGCCTCCTCCACCTTGCCTTCGAACAGGTCTGCGCCCGCCAGCACGGCGGAACCGAAGGGCGCGCCCGCCGCCATGGCCCGGCCGTCGCCGGTGTCCACCACCGGGGCGCGGGCGGGCTGAGCCGGATCGCGGGGGGCCAGCACGCCTTCCGGCGCCTGGCGCACCAGGAACCGCCCGTCGCCGGCCGAGCCGATCAGCACTTCCACGTCCCGCTCGCCGATTCTCAGCGTGGCGCGGCCCGGCTCGCCTCCCCGCGCCTGGGCGAAGGCCATGTACAGGGAGCTCGCCGAGCGCCCGGAGGGCAGGGCAGTGGTGGACCCGCCCGCGTCGGCCCAGGCGGCGTTGAACGCCAGCACGCGCCCGCCGCTCCAGACCATGGCCGCCGGCTCGGCCATGGCGTCAAGCAGGTCTACCGCCGCGTCGCCTGCCGCGCGGCGGCGCACGCCCATGTCGGCCCGGCCAAACGCCATCACCCCCATCAGCGCCACGGCTGCAAGGGTTACGATCAGGATCAGCCCCGGCGCGCTCCAGGGGTCATGGCGAAAGGCGGGGTAGGCGGCCGCCGCCACCGCGATGACAAAGCAGACTGCGGCCGTGACCAGCCAGGGGTCGATGCGCAGTCGGGTGGGAATGTCCCGGGTCAGGGCGTCCATAGTCAGAGCCTCGCCTCTGATTCGATGACGCTCAGCATACGCTGTTTGCGCGTCATCGGCGTTTGCGGCGGTTCAGCACGAAGCCGATCACCTTGGCAGCCGCCTCGAAGTGCTCGCGGGGGATGACTTCGTCCACATCAACGGTGGCGTACAGGGCGCGGGCCAGGGGCACATCCTCGATGATAGGCACCCCGTGCTCGCGGCCCACTTCGCGAATCTTCAGGGCCAGGGCGTCGACGCCCTTGGCCACGCATAGGGGCGCCGCGTCCTTGCCCGGATCATATTTCAGGGCCACCGAGTAGTGGGTGGGGTTGGTCACGATGACCGTGGCCTTGGGGACATTCTGCATCATCCGCTGGCGGCTCTTCTGGGCGCGGATCTGCTTCAGCTTGGCCTTCACATGGGGGTCGCCTTCGGCCTGTTTGTAGTCATCCTTCAACTCTTCGCGGGTCATGCGCATGCGTTTGGCGAAGCGGTGGCGCTGCCACAGCCAGTCGGCGCAGGCGGTGACGCCCAGAAACGCCAGCGTCGCGCCGAAGATGGCGATGGTCAGGTCCCGCGCCATGGGCAGGATCGCCGCCGGGCTCATGGCCGCCAGGGTCTCCAGCTCGCGCGTGTGGGGCTTCAACACCACCCAGGCGATGGCGGTTATGGCCACCAGCTTCATGAACGTCTTGAAGAACTGCATCAGGCCGTCGGGCCCGAAGATGCGCTTGGCGCCCTTCAGGGGCGAGATCTTTTCCAGCTTGGGCTTGATCTTCTCTGCAGTGAACAGGAATCCGGACTGGATCAGGTTGCCGCCCGCGCCGCCGACGATTGTGGCCAGGGCCAGGGCGCCCAGCAGCGGAACGGTGGCCCACAGGGCCCGGGCGCCCAGTTCCACCCCCGCGCCGGCGTGGAGCGCGCCGACCATGGCGTGCGGCTGGGCGAGAAAGGGGACCAGCTCCGCCGCCATCCGGGTGGTGAACCAGCCGCCGCCGATCAGGATCACAGCCGAGGCTCCCATCAGCGACAGCCAGCTGGCCAGATCGGGGGTCTTGGCGACGTCGCCCTTTTTCCGCGCCTCGTCTAACTTTCGCGGGGTGGCCTCTTCTGTCTTGGACTCCTGGTCCTTTTCGTCAGCCACCGGCGCCTCCGGTGAACCCCATGGCGAGAGTGCGGAAGCGCTCGATGAAGACGGTGCCGATGACGCCGAGGCTCAGGGCGAAGATCGACAAGCCCAGGATGATGCTGAGCGGGGCGGTGACGAAGAAGACCTGGAACTGGGGCATAACCCGGGCCACCAGCCCGGAGGCCAGGTTGAAGATCAGGGCGAAGACCAGAACCGGGGCAGCCAATTGCACGCCAAGCATGAAGCTGTCGCCGACGGTGCGTACCGCCATGGCCGCGAAGTCGTTGAGCAGCAGGGGGCTGACCGGCGGGATCACCTCATAACTGCCCGCCAGCCCGGCGATGAACAGGTGGTGGGTGTCGGTGGCGAAGATCAGGGTCACGCCCAGCAGCGTCAGGAAGGCGGCCAGGGTCGAGCCTGGCTGGGCCTGCATCGGGTTGGCGGTCTGCGAAAAGGCGAGGGTGGTCTGCATCGAGACGATCTCGCCCGCTGTCGACAGGGCCGACAGCATCATGCGCAGCAGGGCGCCAATCATCAGTCCGGTGGCGACCTCGCGAATCACCCAGCCCGCGACTCCGCCCACGGTGGCGGGCAGGGGGGGTAGGTAGCCGACGACGACCGGGGCGAGGACGATGGAGATCACCAGGGCCAGCGACAGCCGGATTCGCGGCGGCACATAGGACTCGCCGATTCCGGGGATCATCATCAACAGGGCGCCCACGCGGGCGAAGATCAGCCCGCCGGCCCAGACCTGATCGGCGGCGGCGTAAGGCTCCATGCGTGCCCTACATGCCCGCGATGCGTTCAGTGATCTGCTGGAAGAACCCGCCCATCAGGGCCCCCATCAGCGGCAGCAGCAGCAGTAGGGAGACGAAGATGGCGATGATCTTGGGCGCGAAGATCAGGGTGGCTTCCTGAATCTGTGTCAGAGCCTGGAACAGGCCGATGGTGACGCCTACGATCAGGCCCACGATCAGGATGGGCGAGGCCAGCTGGATGGTCAGCCACAGGGCGTCACGCCCCACATCCATTACCTCGGTCCCCGTCACGCGCTCAGCCCCGTCAGTCCAATTCACCGGGCAGAAAATGCCGGGCCCATGGTTAACAGCGGGTTAGGATCGACCGGTCGCATCCTTTGAGCGCGCTACATCGTATGGAAAAAGCTGCCCCGATTGGACCCTCACCGACACGATCCGCTATGGACGCCTCATGACCGACGAAACCGCCCCTGTTTCCCAGACCGAAGCCGAAGCCGCTGTGCGGACCCTGATCCGCTGGGCCGGGGATGATCCCGCCCGCGAGGGCCTGGTCGATACCCCCGCCCGCGTGGTGCGCAGCTACCGCGAACTGTTCGCCGGCTACGAGGTTGATCCGCGCGAGTATCTGGAGCGCACCTTTCAGGAGGTGGGCGGCTACGACGAACTGATCGTGCTCAAGGACATCCGCTTCGTCAGCTTCTGCGAGCATCACATGCTGCCGGTGGTGGGCAAGGCGCACGTGGCCTATCTGCCCACCGACCGGGTGGTGGGTATCTCCAAGCTGGCGCGGGTGGTGCGCGGCTTCGCGCGGCGCCTGCAGATCCAGGAGAAGATGACCGCCGACATCGCCCGCACCATCCATGAGGTGCTGCGTCCCCAGGGCGTCGGGGTGATCATCGAGGCCGAGCATAGCTGCATGACCATGCGCGGCGTCGATGTGCCGGGCGCCAGCCTGATCACCAGCCATCTGATCGGCGTGGTTCGCGATGACCCGCGCACCCGCGAGGAGTTCATGCGTCTGGCGCGGGCCTAGAGACCACTCCTCCCCCGATCAGGGGGAGGGGGCTCGATCAGTGCTCGCCGTGGTCGTGTCCGTGGACGTGGCCGATGGTCTCATTGGGGGCCAGGGTCTCGCCGTCGTCGCCTTCGAACCAGAACGGCCGGCGCGGCTGGCCGCCCACCTCGTCCATGTTGTCGTCGAAGATACGGCCGTTGATCACGGTGTAGCGGATCGAGGTGGAGTGCCGCAGGTTCTCCAGCGGGTTCTGCGACAGCACCACCAGATCGGCCAGCTTGCCGGGCTCCAGGGATCCGATGTCGCGATCCATGCCGAGGGCGCGTGCGCCCTGGATGGTGCCGGCCTGCAGCGCCTGGTGCGGACTCATGCCGCCCTGCTCCAGCATCCACATCTCCCAGTGGGCGCCCAAGCCTTCACGCTGGCCGTGCGGCCCCAGCAGGACCGGCACGCCCAGCTCGGCCAGACGCGCGGCCTCGCGGGCCACCGAGATGTGGTTCAGCTCGTTTTCCGGCACATGCACCGGACGGCGCGAGCGGGCATCCACGATGCGGCGTGGCACGAAGCGCAGCAGGCGCTCGTTCCGCCAGACCTCGCTTTCCTGATACCAGTAGTTCTCGCCCCAGTTGCCGCCATAGGCCACCGTCAGGGTCGGGTTGTAGGCCACGCCCGTCTGGCTCCACAGCTGGTGCACATCGTCGTACAGGCGGGCCAGCGGAATGGCGTGCTCGATGGTGGTGTGGCCGTCCACCACCATGGTCATGTTGTGCTGGAACAGCGAGCCGCCCTCGGGCACCACCATCATGTCCAGCTCGCGCGCGGCCTGGATGATCTGCTGGCGCTGGTCCCGACGCGGCTGGTTGTAGCTCTTGACGCCGAAGGCGCCCGCCGCCTGCATCCGCCGCAGGGTGGAGCGGGCGTCGTCCAAATCTTCCACCACCGCCGTGAAGGGCGTGGCGGCGCCGTACAGGATCGTGCCGGTGGAGAAGATGCGCGGCCCCAGCACCATGCCCGCCCGCGCCAGTTCGCTGTGGGCGAAGATCTCGCTGGTGTCGTTGGACGGGTCGTGGATGGTCGTGACGCCGAAGGCCAGCGACGCATAGTTCACCCAGCTCTGCTGCGGGATGATCTCGTTGGCCCCCATGGAGCCGTGCCAGTGGCCGTCGATGATGCCGGGGATGATGGTGGCGCCGGAGGCGTCCACCGTCCGCGCGCCGGCCGGGACCGTGACCGACCCCGCCGGACCGACCGCCGCGATGCGGTTTCCATCGATGACGATGGTGCCGTTCTCGATCACCTCGTCGCCGTTCATGGTGATCAGCCGGGCGCCGGTCAGGACCAGCACGCCGTCGGGCGCCGCCGTGGGATGGCTGAAGCCCAGATTGATCCCGCGCTCGGGCGCGTCGGGCAAGGTTTCGGGCGCGCCTTCCACAAAGGCGAAGGCCTGGTTCAGATCGCGTGAGAACAGTTCCGGCCCCAGCGACCACTGCAGGCGGCTGGAATCGCCGGACCAGTGCAGCCATTCGCCGGCATCGCGGGTGACCCGGGTCTGGGGCAGGGCCCCGCCGCCGGCGCTGAGCGACACGCCGCGGCCCGTGCCGATGAAGGGCGCCACATAGGCGTTGAAGCGCTCGGTCCAGGCGATCCAGCTCTGGTCCGGCGAGATGGAGAACTCGGCCGCATACTGGCTGGTCAGGTGGGTGCGTTCGTCCGAACCATCCAGGTCTATGGAGCGGAACTCCCGCACCCCTTCGGCGCCCGAGGCCGTGAAGAACAGTCGGTCGCTGGCGGCGCCGAACTGGGGTTGCGCGCCCGAGGCGACCACCAGGGTCGGCTCTCCACCGCCCGCCGGCATGGCGTAGACGCCGGTGTCGCGGCTGTAGAGGCCCGAACGCAGTCCGCCGCCCGACACCGTCCGATAGACGATGGTCCGGCCGTCAGGCGAGAAGGTCGGCTCCACATAGTGCCCGGGCCGCTGGCTGACCACGCGCCCGTTTCCGCCTGCGGCGGCGACCACGCGGATGGTCCCCAGATCGTCGTCGTTCCAGGTGGTGTAGACGATGGAGCGGCCGTCGCGGGACCAGGACGGATACAGCTCGAAATGGTCGTTCTGGCGGGTCAGGCGGCGCGCCTGTCCGGTCGGCAGGTCGCGGATCCACAGATGGCCCAGGGCCTCGAACACGGCGCGGCGGCCGTCGGGGGAGGTCGTGGCCCAACGGACCATGCGTACGTCGAACTGATCGGGCGCCACCTCCACCGGGCGGCGCAGGGCGTCCTGCACCCGGCGGGTGTCGGTGACCCGGAACGGGATGTCGGCGACCTGACGGCTGCCCACGTCGATGCGGCGGATGTGGCCGCCGGCCCAGAAGACGATGGACCGGCTGTCCGGGGTCCAGCTGATGCCGGGATAGACCCCGTGGATGGCCCAGGTTTCCTGCAGGTCGCGGTCCAGCCCGTCATGGATGGCGATTTCGCGGCCGGATTCGATGTCCATCAGATACAGGGTCGACTGGTACCGGACCCGCCGGATGAAGGCGAGCCAGCGGCCGTCCGGAGACGGGGTGGGCCGGATCGCGCCGCCCGGTCCGGTCACATAGGGGGCCACCTCGCCGGTCTCCCGGTCCAGGCGCTGGATCACATAGATCTGGCCGTTGGGGTCCTTGCTGTATTCGAACGTCCCGCCCGGCGTGGCGTCATCGCTGAAATACAGGTAGCGGCCGTCCGGCGAGAACACGGGCTCGCCCGAGTCCTTCTGTTGCGTGCGGCGCTCGGTGAGCTGGACTCCCGAGCCGCCGCCCGAGCGGTGGTACAGCCACATCTCGCCGGCCCCAAGCGACCGGGCCGAGGTGAAGTGCTTGCGCGCCACGATGAACTGGCCGTCCGGGGTCCAGTCCGGCTGGCTCAGCAGGCGGAAGGTCTCGCGGGTGATCTGGGTGGTCTCGCCGCTGGCCCGGTCGATGGTCCAGATGTTGTCGCCGCCGCCCCGGTCCGAGGTGAAGGCGATGGAGCGCCCGTCGGGCGACCAGCGGGGGTGCATGTCCCAGGCGACGCCCGAGGTCAGGTTCGTCGCCGGTCCGCCGCCGATGGGCATGACATACAGGTCGCCCAGCATGTCGAAGACAATCTCGGTCCCGTCGGGGCTGACGTCCACCGACATCCAGGTGCCCTGGGTGACATCGATGGGGATGTCGCGCGCCGGGCCCACGGGATTGTTCACGTCCCAGGCCTCGTCCGTCTCGTCGGCGCCGGGAGGCGGCTCAGTGGGGCCTGATCCCACGGCGTCCTGTTGCGCCAGCTCCTGCTCGAGGGGGCGCGGCTCCTGCTCCTGCTGTTCGGGGCTGTCCGCGTCGGCGGACTGGTCGGAGGGAACCGGCTGGGGCATCGGGGCCGGCTGGGGCTCCTGCGCCCAGGAGGGACAGCCGATGGCCAGGACGGCGACGCTCGCCAACAGGATACGCTTCATAGGGATACTCCCACCCGACAGTTCGCGGCGCAGGACCGCGCGCCTTGTCTAGACGACATGAAACGCGCTTGGCGAGAGGGCAGGGTCGATGCGCGCCGATCAGATCGGCATGCGCATGATCTCCTGATAGGCGCTGATGACCTGGTCGCGCACGGCCATGACCGTCTCCAGCGAGGCCTCGGCCGAGGTCACGGCGGTGACCACGTCGATCAGTTCGGCGCGGCCCTGCACGGCGGACGACATCTGGGTTTCGGCGGCGCGGGTCTGCTGCACCGTGTCGCCGATGACCGACTGCAGGATATTGGAGAACTCGGAGCCGCCGGCCGGGGCGATGTTGCCGCCCGCTGCTGAGGGACCCGCTGTTCCTTGCGCCGCCGCATAGGCCCGCGCCGCCATCATGGGGTTCATGCCTTGGGCTCCTATCGCTTCAGCAGATCGAGGATGCGGGTGTCCATGGCCCGCGCCGTCTCGATGACGTTGAGGTTGGCCTCGTAGGCCCGTTGGGCCTCACGCATGTCCATGGCCTCGATCAGCGAGTCGACATTGGGCCGCATCACGTAGCCCTCGGCGTTGGCCGCAGGGTGCGAGGGGTCATGCTCCATCCGGAACTCGCCCATGTCCGGCCGTACCTGCGCCAGCTGGACGCCGGTGCCGCCGTCCAGGGCCTTGGTCTGGAAGACCGGTATCTGGCGGCGGTAGGGCTCGCCGCCCGCCACGAGGGCCGTGGACTGGGCGTTGGCGATGTTCTCGGCGATGATGCGCATGCGCGACTGCTGGGCCCGCAGGGCCGAGGCCGCAATGTTCATGGTCGGGTTCCGGGGCGGAACGGCATCAGGCATCGGTCATCTCCTAGCCCGTGGGCTTTCTGGCCGCCATCCGCAGCATGTTCAGGGACTTCTGGTAGAAGCCGATGGCCGCGTCGTGGGCCATGCGGCTCTCGGCCATGCGCAGCATCTGCTCCTCGACCACCACCGAGTTGCCGTCCAGCGTGGTCTCGGAGTCCGGCGAGGCCATGGAGGCGTAGTTGATGGCGCGCTGGGGCTCGGTGGCCATGTGCGCCGTGCTGGTGCGCATCATGCCCACCCCCTGGGTCTGACGCATCATGGCGTGGGCGAAGTCGCCCGGCGCGCGGAGGTCGCGGGCGGCGAACCCGGGCGTGTCGGAGTTGGCCACGTTCTGGGCGATGACCCGCTGACGCTCCTCCAGCCAGCCGAGCTGGCCGCGGATGGCGTCGAACAGGGGAATGTTGTCGAGACGCATGAGACTCCCGCCACGATGGCTGATGGGACTTACCCGGCGGAAAATGCCGGGTGCATGGTTAACAGCGGGTTTCCTCAACCGGTCATTAACCACGACGCTTAATGCTGAAGCCCGAATCCGGCGTGTGGCCGGGGGGGCGGTTGCATGGGTTTTCTCGATTTTGCGCGGGCGATTCTGGGCCTGGCCATCACGCTGGGCCTCATCGGCCTGGCCGCTTATGCCCTGCGCCGCTATGCGCCCAGCCTGATGGAACGCTTCCAGGGCACGCGGGGCGAGCGCCGCCTGCAGGTGATCGAAACCCTGGTGCTGGACCCCGCGCGTCGTCTGGTTCTGGTCCGGGTGGACGACGAGGAGCGGCTGATCCTGCTTGGCGAGGGCAAGGAGCTGATCGAGCCGCGCGGCAAGGATGGCGCGCCTTGACCCGGCCCGCCCTGTTCGCCCTGCCCACCCGCGTAGAACTGAAGCGCGCCCTACGTCTGTCGCTGATCGTCACGCTGGTCAGCCTGACCATCGGCCTGGTCCTGCCCGTGGCGGCCATCGCCCAGGAGGCGGCGCAGTCAGGGTCGGCCATCAACATCGATCTGGGCACAGGCGCCGGCCTGACCGAGCGAGTGGTCCAGTTGGTGGGCCTGATCACAGTGCTGTCGCTGGCGCCGTCCATCGTCATCATGACCACCAGCTTCATCCGCATCGTGGTGGTGCTGTCCCTGCTCCGGACCGCCCTGGGCATGCAGCAGTCGCCGCCCAATGCGGTGTTGGTGTCCCTGGCCCTGTTCCTGTCGGCCATCGTCATGGCGCCCACCTGGCAGGCGGCCTACGACTCCGGCATCCGGCCCCTGATGGACCAGCAGATGGAGCTGCCCCAGGCGTTCGACGCGGCGTCCGAGCCGGTCAAGGCCTTCATGCTGGACCAGGTCGGGCCGCGCGATCTGGAGCTGTTCACCCGGATGTCGCGCATCGACCCGCCCGAAAACGCCGCCGATCTCCCGCTGCGGGTGGTCACGCCGGCCTTCATGATCTCGGAACTCAAGCGCGCCTTCGAGATCGGCTTCCTGCTGTTTGTGCCGTTCCTGGTCATCGACCTGGTAGTGGCCAGCGTGCTGATGTCCATGGGCATGATGATGCTGCCGCCGGTCATCATCAGCCTGCCGTTCAAGCTGATCTTCTTCGTGCTGGTGGACGGGTGGCGGCTGGTATCGGGATCGCTGGTGGAGAGCTTCCAGCGCGGGGCTGGCGGCTAGCCGCCCGAAGCCGCTCCGGAAATGGCGTTGGCAGCGCCGATGAAGACGCCGGTGGCGTTTTCGCCGAACAGGGTCACCGCCCCGATGATGACCAGAAAGACCAGGGCGGCGATCAGCCCGTACTCGATGGCCGTGGCCCCCCGGGTGTCGGCGCCGAAGCGATGCAGAAACCGTTTCACGCCCGCCCCCTGTCGCGGTTCAGATCACAAAAGATCACGCAGGTACGCGACCAGCGGCGCATCGGCGGGGGGCATGGGATAGTCCGACATGCGGTTCGGCCTGACCCACGCCAGGGCGGCATGCTCGTGGCGCGTCACCACGCCCTCCCAGCGTCTGCACAAATACAGTGGCATCAACAGGTGAAACGAATCGTAAGCGTGGCTGGCGAAAACGAACGGCGCCAGACAGGCCTCTTTCGTCTCGACGCCCAGTTCCTCGCGCAGTTCGCGGATCAGGGCCTGCTCCGGCCGCTCGCCCGGCTCCACCTTGCCGCCGGGAAACTCCCACAGCCCCGCCATCTGCTTGCCCTCGGGCCGCTGGGCGATCAGCACGCGACCGTCGGCGTCGATCAGGGCGGCGGCCACGACCAGAAGGGTGGGCAGGGGGGGGGTCACGAGCGGTAATCGCCGTTGATCTCGACGTAGCCCTTGGTCAGATCGCAGGTCCACACCGTGGCCGCGGCCCGGCCGGAGCCCACGTCGACGGTGATCTCCAGCTCCGGGTTCTTCATGTAGGCGCTCATCTTCGCCTCGTCGTAGTCGGACGCCGGCGCACCGTCCCGCGCCGCCCAGTGCGGCCCGAAGCGGATCGACAGGCGGTCGCGGTCCACCGGCTCGTCGGTCTTGCCCACCGCCATGACCACCCGGCCCCAGTTGGCGTCCTGCCCCGCGATGGCGGTCTTGACCAGCGGGCTGTCGGCGATGGACCGGGCCAGCTTGCGGGCGGAGCCCGGCGAGCGGGCGTTCTCCACCGTCACCTTGACGAATTTGCTGGCGCCCTCGCCATCGCGCACCAGCTGGTGCGCCAGATCCAGCATCACGGCGTCCAGCGCCCTGGAGAAGTCGGCCAGCCGTCGGTCGCCCACCCGTCCGATGCGCGGCGCGCCCGAGGCGCCCGTGGCGAACAGCAGGCAGGTGTCGTTGGTGGAGGTGTCCCCGTCCACGGTCACGCTGTTGAAGGTGGTGCGCACATGCAGGTTCAGCAGGGCGCGCAGCACATTGGGGTGGATGTCCGCATCGGTGACGATGAAGGCCAGCATGGTGGCCATGTCCGGGGCGACCATGCCCGAGCCCTTGGCGATGCCGGCGATGCGCACCGTCACCCCCTCGATCCTGGCCTCGGCGAACGCGCCCTTGGGGAAGGTGTCGGTGGTCATGATCGCCTGCCCGGCGGCGGCCCAGCCGTCGGCCTTCAGCCCCGCCTCGATCCCGGCCATGCGCGCGGCGATCTTGCGGTCGTCCAGGAGCACCCCGATCACCCCGGTGGAGGCCAGCATCACGTCCCGCTGGCGGCAGTCGAAGCGCTTGGCCGCCGCCGAGGCGGTGCGTCGCGCGGCGTCGGCCCCCGCCTTGCCGGTGAAGGCGTTGGCGCAGCCGGCGTTGATCACCAGGGCGCGCACGTCCTGGCCGCCGTTGTCGACTTCCAGATGCCGACGGCACCAGTCCACCGGCGCGGAGCCGATCTGATGCCGGGTGAACACCCCGGCGCAGCTGGTTCCCTCGGCGAAGCGGAACACCGTCAGGTCGTGGCGATCATGCTTGTAGAAGCCGGCCCGCGCCGTGGCGATCTCCACCCCCGCGATGGGCGGGATGGCGGGGAAGGGTACGGCAAGCGGCGACACGGCCAGTCCGGGGTTGCCGGTCGCGGCGGACGTCGCCTTGGCGGGCGTCACCCGCTTCAACGCCGAGGCGAGCGGATCCAGCGCCTTTTCGATGGAGTTGGAGACGCCCTTGCGGGGCGAAGGGGTCTTGCTCACGCGGCGTCCTCGGTCTGGGGCGTTTCGGCGACTGCGGCGGCCGGCGGGGCGGAGTCCGGCTCCTCGGGCGCGCCCGGCACGGCAAGGGGATCGCCGGTCAGCATCACCTCGACTTCGGCGCGGCCTCGAAGCTGCTCCAGCAGGCGCCGCACCTCCTCGTAGGTCAGATAGCGCACGATCTGGGGCCGGGCCTGCTCAAGGGTCGGGGGGGTTTCACGCCGCCGGTCCTCGACCCGCAGAACGGCCCAGCCCCCCTCCGCCTCGAACGGGCCGACCGTGTCCCCGGCGGCCGCGTCCCTGAGCGCGGCGGCGTAGGTTGCGGGCATGACGTCCAAGGTCGAATAGCCCAGATCTCCGCCCGAAAACCGCGTCGCCTCGTCGGTGGACCGCTCCATGGCCAGCTGCTCGAAATTGGCGCCCGCAGACAGCATGCCGCGCACGGCGTCCGCGTCCTCGCGCGTGGCCGACAGGATCAGACGCAGGCGGATTTCCTCGGAGTCGCGGGCCAGGCGCAGTTGCTCCTGATACAGGGTCCGCACCGCTTCGTCGGAAATGGCCCGGTTGACCGTGGTCTCCACCAGCATGTCGCCCAGGATGCGCTCGCGGGTGGCTTCCAGCCGCCGCTGGGCCAGCGGGCTGTCGGCCAGACCCCGCCGGTCCGCCTCGCGGGCCAGCAGCTTCTGGTCGATGACCTCGTCAAGCACCCGGCGGAACAGGTCCGAGGTCACGTCCAGCGGTTCGCCCTCGCCGATCAGGCCCTGGGCCACCGCCTCGCGCTTCACGTCCGAGGCCCAGATGGCGGCTCCCTCCACCCGCGCCACAGCCCGGTCGCCCGGTTCGGGCGGCGTGTCGTCTCCGGCGCCCCGGCCGCACGCGGCCAGAACCACGATCATGGCCAGAACAGCCAGTCCGGTCAGGCTCCGGGAGACGCTGTAGCGCATGTCTAGTTCCATGATACGGGGCCGTTTCGGCCTTTAGCGGAACCGTGCCGCAAAAGCCCTCGCGTTGACAGGGGATAGGCCGGTGCTTAAGTCTCGCCCGCGCCCAAGTCGAGGGGTTTTCGATGGATCGCGCGGCCTCGAATTCCCTTGCGGGGCGTGGCCGGGCGCGGTCTGTCGCATCCCTGGCCCCGGCGTCGTTCGCCGACCCTCCCTGGGCCCTCACCTAGCAGAACGAGCGCCCGCTCGACCGCCTGACCGGATTTTTCATGCTCGGCTTCGCCAAAAAGTTTCTCGGCTCCTCCAACGACCGCCAGGTCAAGTCCTTCATGGCCCAGGTCCAGCGCATCAATGCGCTGGAGCCCAGGATGGAGGCGCTCAGCGACGACGAACTGCGCATGATGACGCAGACGTTCCGCGACCGCATCGCGGGCGGCGAGAGCCTGGACAAGATCCTCAACGACGCCTTCGCCGTGGCGCGCGAGGCGTCGAAGCGGGTGCTGGGCCAGCGCCAGTTCGACGTGCAGCTGGCCGGCGGGATGATCCTGCACGCCGGCGGCATCGCCGAGATGCGGACCGGCGAGGGCAAGACCCTGGTGGCGGTGGCCCCGGTCTATCTTAACGCCTTAAGCGGCAAGGGCGTGCACGTCATCACCGTGAACGACTATCTGGCCCGCCGCGACGCGGAATGGATGGGCCGTGTGTACCGGTTCCTGGGCATGGAGGTGGGCGTCATCGTCAACGGCCTGTCCCAGGGCCAGCGCCAGGCCTCCTACGCCGCCGACATCACCTACGGCACCAACAACGAGTTCGGGTTCGACTATCTGCGCGACAATCTGGTCTATGACCGGCGCGAGATGGTCCAGCGCAGCCACCACTTCGCCATCGTGGACGAGGTGGACTCCATCCTGATCGACGAGGCGCGCACGCCCCTGATCATCTCGGGTCCCACGGATGACCGGTCGGAGCTGTATCTGACCATCGACGGCATCGTGAAGGAGATGATCCAGGACAAGGACACCTTCGACCACGACGAGAAGCAGCGTCAGGCCCTGCTGTCCGAGATCGGCTCGGAGCGGGTCGAGGACATGCTGCGCGAGCGCGGCCTGCTGGTCGAGGGCACCGTCGACCTCTACGAAGCGGCCAACGTCACCCTGGTGCACCACGTGAACCAGGCCCTGCGCGCCAATACCCTGTACCAGCGCGACAAGGACTACATCATCAAGGGCGGGGAAATCCTGCTGATTGACGAGTTCAACGGCCGGATCATGCAGGGCCGGCGCCTGTCCGAGGGCCTGCACCAGGCCATCGAGGCCAAGGAGGGCGTGAAGATCATGCCCGAGAACCAGACCCTGGCCTCGGTCACGATCCAGAACTACTTCCGTCTGTACGACAAGCTCTCGGGCATGACCGGCACCGCCGCCACCGAGGCGTCGGAATTCCACGACATCTACAAGATGGACGTGCTGGAGGTGCCGACCCACCGGCCGATCCAGCGCATCGACCACGACGACGAGGTCTACCGGACCGCCGCCGAGAAGTTTCTCGCTGTCGCAAAGACCATCGCCGATCGCCATGCCGCGGGTCAGCCGATTCTGGTGGGCACGGTCTCTATCGAGAAGTCCGAAGATCTTTCGAAGCTGCTGCAGACCCACAACTGGGAAGTGGAGGTCTGGCGGCTCAAGCCCGAGGCGCTGGAAAAGGCCAGCCAGCTGGCTGGCGGACGGCGCATCAAGCCGATCTGGACCCGGTCGGAGCTGGAAACGGATCCCACCGGCGCCAAACTGCTGGACAAGCTGGGCGCTGACGCCTTCACCGTCGAGGTGAAGACGGGCAAGGGCGTGCCGCACAACGTGCTGAACGCCCGTCACCACGAACAGGAAGCCTTCATCGTCGCCGACGCGGGTCTGCCCGGCGCCGTCACCATCGCCACCAACATGGCCGGACGGGGAACCGACATCCAGCTGGGCGGCAACCTGGAGATGCGCATGTCGCGCTGGACCCAGGAGCAGCGCGCCATGGGCAAGGAAATCACGCCGGAGCTTGAGGCCGCCGAGTCCGCGCGCCTGCAGGCCGACATCGAACAGAACAAGCAGGCGGCCCTGGAAGCCGGCGGCCTGTTCGTGCTGGGCACCGAGCGCCACGAGAGCCGCCGCATCGACAACCAGCTGCGCGGCCGGACCGGCCGTCAGGGCGACCCCGGCACCTCGAAATTCTACCTCTCCACCGATGACGACCTGCTGCGCATCTTCGCCGGCGACCGTCTGGCCTCGATCATGGAGACCTTCAAGGTGGCCGAGGGCGAGGCCATCAGCCATTCGTGGCTGAACCGCGCGGTGGAGACCGCCCAGAAGCGGGTCGAGCAGCGCAACTACGAAATCCGCAAGAACCTGCTGAAGTACGACGACGTCGTGAACGACCAGCGCAAGGCCGTGTTCGAGCAGCGCCAGGAGTTCCTCGACACCGAGGACCTGTCCGAACTGGTCGGCGAGTTCCGGCGCGACACCGTGTCTGACCTGGTCGAAACCCACATCCCGCCCAAGGCCTATGCCGAACAGTGGGACATCGATGGCCTCGAGGAGGAAGTCAAAAAGACCCTGGGCCTGGACGTCCCGGTCCGCGCCTGGGCCGCCGAGGAAGGCGTGTCCAACGAGGAGATCGAGGAACGACTGCAGGCCGCCGCCGAGGCCCGCGCGGTCGAGCGCGAGGCCCAGATCGGCGCCGGCCAGATGCGGGGGCTGGAGCGCCAGTTTCTGCTGCAGATGATCGACATGCAGTGGCGCGAGCATCTGGTTCATCTGGACCACCTGCGTGGCGTCATCGGCCTGCGCGGCTACGGCCAGCGCGACCCGCTGAACGAGTACAAGACCGAAGCCTTCTCGTTGTTCGAGACGCTGCTGACCAATCTGCGCCACAACGTGACCCGCTGGGTCATGACGGTGGAGTTCCGCTTCGAGCCCCCGCCGCCTCCCATCGGCGACTTCCAGGAGATTCACCTCAATCCGCTGACCGGCGAGAACGAGATGAAGAACCCGGCGGCCCAGAACCCGGAAGGCGCCCTGTCGGGGGACGACCGCGCCCGCCTGCCGGTGGATTCGCTGCCGCCGGGCTGGGAGCGCACCAGCCGCAACGCCGACTGCCCCTGCGGCTCCGGACGCAAGTTCAAGCACTGCCACGGCGCGCTGGTCTGATCGCGATCGCTCCCTTGCTGTGACTCTCCCTTCTCCCCTCCAGGGGAGAAGGGTCAGGTCGCCGCACCCCTGCGCCGGGATGAGCAGGAAAAACAGCGGGCGATTCCGGGATCAAGGCCCCCGCTTTTCCAGCCCCGACCCCTTGTCCCGCAAGGGTTGGCCAGGAGAACCGCCCCGTTTTCCACCCCCTCGCTTTCGGCTGGTTTATGATGACGGCCGGCGTGGAGAGGAGGGGCCGATTCCAGCAATTCGGACAATTCAGACTATGTTTTTTCGGCGTCGGGTCTGAAATTCCGTCCGGTGCAGTGAACCTTTCTGCGGGCCTGCGCGACTATGGTCGTGAAAGCGCAGCGGGGGCCGTCCGTGCCTATATCCGAACTTGATCGCGTCCATGACGAACTGCTGGTTGTGCTGGTCCAGTCCGGCGACCGGCGGGCTGGCGAGCGCCTGGCCGCGCGCTGGCAACCCCGTCTGTTGCGCACCGCCCGCCGCATCCTGCGCAGCGAGGATCGGGCCCGCGACGCCGTTCAGGACGCCTGGACGTCCATCTTTCGCGGCGTGACGCGGCTGAACGATCCCGCCGCCTTTCCCGCCTGGGCTTTCGGCATCCTGAACCGCCGGTGCCTGGACCGCATCCGGGGCGACAGCCGCCGCGCCGAGGCGGTTGTGGATCTGGATCAGGTTCCCGCCCTGCCGCCGGCTGAAACCGAAGGCCTCGACCTCGTCCGCGCCCTCGCCGGGCTGGACCACGATCACCGCACGGCTGCGGTGCTGCACTTCTGCGAGGGGCTGACCCTGGCCGAGGTCGCCGCCGCCGTCGGCGTGCCCGTGGGCACGGCCAAGTCCCGCATCTTTCACGCCCGCCGCCGGCTCAAGGCGGCCCTGTCCGGAGACCTCCGATGACCCAAGACGCTGACCGCCTGCGCGCCGCCCTCGAGGCGGATGACGAAGCCTTCCTGAACAGACTGGACAAGGAGCGCGGCCTGTTCGCCCAGATCGGCGAGACCTTCCGCGGCCCCATGCGGACCATGACCGTCGCCGCCAATGTGGTCGTCCTGATCGCCACGGCGGTCGGCCTTTGGGCCGTGTGGAAGATGTTCGGCGCGGCCTCCACCCGGGACCTCATCCTGTGGGCCGCCGCCGCCTGGGCCGCATGGACCCTGCAGATCGGGATCAAGCAGTGGATCTGGTCGCGGATGAACACCCTGTCCATCCTGCGCGAGATCAAGCGCATGGAGCTGCGCATGGCCGCTCTGGAGGCGCGCCTGCGGTGAGGCTTGAGCGGGGCCGGGCGGAGGGATAGGGCTAGGGCGCTGCCCATTCCCCCGCGCGAGGCGCTCCGTGAGCTACAAGCCCCTGTTCTCCCGCGCCCTGGGCGCCGATCCAAAACGGCTCCATTTCGCCGCCCACAGCCATCACCTGTGGCCCGACGCGAGCTTTGACGGGCAGGTGCGGGCGTGGGCTGACGCCAATCGCCATGCGGATCGCAAGTGGGACCTGATCTTTGACGAGGTGATCCCGCAGGCGCAGGGCCACGTGGCGCGCGAGCTGAACCTGCCGTCTACCGACACCGTGGTGTTCGCCCAGAACACCCACGACTTCCTTGTCCGCATTGTTTCGGCGGTGGAGAAGAAGCCCGTCCGCATCCTGTCCACCGACGGCGAGTTCCACTCCTTCCGCCGTCAGGCCGCGCGCTGGGAGGAGGCGGGCGAGGCGGTCGTCACTCGCGTGGCTATCGCCCCATTCGACACCTTCCCCGTCCGTTTCATCGAGGCGGCGCGGGCCGGCGGTCACGACCTGATCCTGGTCAGTCAGGTGTTCTTCCGCACCGGCTGGATGGTCGAGGCGCTGGACGAACTGGCGGCCCTTGCCGATCCTGCGGGACCCTGGGTGGTGGTGGACGGCTACCACGGCTTCATGGCCACGCCGACCGACCTGTCTGCGGTGGCGGACCGCGTGTTCTACGTCACCGGCGGCTACAAATACGCCATGTCCGGCGAGGGAGCCGGCATCTTGCATGCGCCGTCCGGCTTCGGCGTACGGCCCGTCGTGACCGGCTGGTTCGCGGAGTTCGGGGATCTGCAGGGACCGCCGGGCGGGGTGGGCTACACCGCCGACGCGGGCCGTTTCTGGGGCGCCACCTTCGACTCCACACCCCTGTACCGCTTCAACGCCGTGCGGCGCATGCTGGACCACGAGGGTCTGGGCACCGCCGACATCTCCGCCCACGCGCGGACGCTGCAGGTCCAGTTCTCGGAGGCCGGAAGCATCGGCCTCTGCGGGCGCCTGAAGGAAGCCGAACTGCTCAATCCGGTGCGGGGCGAAGAGCCCCGGGCGCGCTTCCTGGCCTTCCGTCACAAGGATGCCCAGGCATGGAAGGCGCAGCTTCAGGACGTCGATGTGATCACGGACGTGCGCGACGACGTTCTGCGCTTCGGCTTCGGGCTCTACCAGGACGAAAGCGATGTGGCGCGCCTCATCGAGGTCTGTCGACGCGTCTTGTAGGCCCTAGAAGAACGTGGCGTCTTCCTGCTTCTCGGCACGCGGCGCTTCACGCGGGGTCGTGGGGCGGGACGGCGCCGGACGCAGCGGCGTCGCGCCCTGGGCGGGCGCTGGGCGGGGCGCAGGATCGACTGCGGCATTCGTCGGCGGCTCGGCTGACGGCGGAATGGCCGGCAGATCGCCCAGCTCCGGATAGGGCAGGGGCTCGGGGCCGAAGTCATCCTCGGTCGCAGGCGCAGCGCCCGGGGCGGCGGACGTCTGGTCCGGCGCATCAAGATCGTCGCGGATGAAGGCCCAGGACCGGGGGTCCGAACAGGTGCAGGCCTTCAGATATCCCTCCCGGTCACGCCACAGGATAAGCGGATAGCCCGCCCCGACGCCCTGGCCGCGCAGGAGGCCATTCAGCCTGTCGATGAAGTCGCGCCCGGCCTGGACCACGGCGCCCCGGGCGAGATTGCCGTCGGCGCTGGGGATGCCCGCGGCGGTCCAGTTCCTGGCGGGCGTGGCGGTCCAGCGCTCGTACAGGGACCAGTCCCGGCTCAGCCAGATCTCGGCCACCGTGGCGCGCTCGGCGGCGGTGGACTGGGCCAGGCCCTCGCGGTCGGGTCGGGCGAAGACGATCACGCGGGGCTCGACCCCTGCCGCGCGCAGCTTGGGGAACTCCTCGCGTTCATAGCGCTGGGCCGCCGGGTTGTCGCGCCAGGCGACCATGTAGAGAGGCTCGCCGCCGCCGCCCGCCGAAATCCAGGAGGCCTCATCCAGCAGCCGCTGGATCTCGGCCTGATCCCGCTGGATCACCACGGGCTGGAACCGCGCGTAGAAATTCCAGTACGCCCAGTACCCGCCCCCGGCCAGGCCAAGGCCGATGATCAGCGCAAGGGCGCTCCAGACCAGAAATCGACGCATGGATGGCTCCCCCGGTTCAGCTGGGCCTTATAGCGCGGGATGAAGCAAAAATCAGGCCGCAAGCGCGAGTGTGAAAATCTCATTGCATCCGCCAACCAACGGGAATGCTGACCAGTTGGTCCCCTAACGGGGTTACGTCCTCTGGATTGAGCCGAAAGCCCGGCGTGTCGGGCACGGGCGTCCATGACGGCGTCTGCGTGGCGGCGGAACCCTGAGCGGCCGACACGATGAGGCGACGGTGCTGCAAACGACAAATCCGCCCATCAGCACCTTCAAGTTCGACCGGGCGTCGGGCGTCCGACGCCATCACTCCATCCGGAAGTTCGTCGTCCAGCTGACAATCACCGTAGGCACCTCTGGTACGGAACGGTCGACGTTTCTCAGGCGGCCATTCCGTGTCGCGCGAAGGGCGGCCTCGCCGAAGCCGCCGTCGGCGGGCCACTCCGTCTCGACGACGCATTCCCGCAATCCCCCGCCAGGCCCGGTCAGGCAACTGACCACAGCCACCCCCCGCTCATAGGTGCGACCGGAGGGATACAAGCCGCGAGGCTGTCGGGCCCATTCGAGATTGGCGGGCAAGCCACTCTCGGGGAGGTCGGCCAGAAACACGTCGCGCGGGTCGTCCACCGGCTTGCCGCAAGCTTCCAGCGTCTGGTTCACGGCTGAGGCTGACTGCGGGACCTCGAAGACGTAGCGGAGGTTTTCGCCGTTGGGCCCTGCCTCGCGCACGACCATGTCGAGCGTGCCTCCCTCCCGAAAACTGCGGGCGTACAGGGCAGGGGTGTAGCTGAAGGCGGTCGCCGGATCCTCGCCGACGAACCAGCCTTCTTCCCCCCAGTCCTCATCTCCGAAACGCACATGGATCTGACGGGTGACATCGTCCTCGGGGGCGAGGCCGGTCACCATGAGATGAAAGGCCCCGTCCTTGCACCGGGCGAACACGCCTAGGCCGCCCTCATAGGCCACGATGGCCGCAGTCAGGTCTTGTTCGGGATCGACGACGAAGTCCCAGTCTGCGGTGTCTTGCGCGGCTGCCGTGGTGGCGACGAGCGCCACAACCGTCGCGAGGGCTTTCATCACATCGTCTCCACTACCTGCTCGATGGCGCCGAAGATCGTATGGCGCTCGTCGTCCAGCATCTCGATGCGGACGGTGTCGCCATGCTTGAGGAAGGGGGTTTCGGCCTTGCCGCGCAGGATGGTCTCGACGGTGCGGACCTCGGCGATGCAGGAGTAGCCCAGGCCGCCGTCGCTGACGGGCTTGCCGGGGCCGCCGTCGGCGTCGCGGTTGGACACCGTGCCCGAGCCGATGATGGAGCCGGCGACCAGCGTTCTTGTCTTGGCCAGGTGGGCGATCAGGGTTCCGAAGTCGAAGGTCATGTCGACCCCCGCGTCAGCCTTGCCGAAGGGCTGGCCGTTCAGGGCGACGGTCACCTCGCCGTGCAGCTTGCCGTCCTTCCAGCGATCTCCCAGCGCGTCGGGCGTGACGAAGACAGGCGACAGGGCGCTGGCGGGCTTGGACTGGACGAAGCCGAAGCCCTTGGCCAGTTCGCCGGGGATCAGGTTGCGCAGGGACACGTCGTTGACCAGGCCGATCAGGCGGATGTGGTCCAAGGCTTCTTCGAGGGTCACGCCCTGGGGCACGTCGCCGGTGACCACCACGATCTCGGCCTCCAGATCACAGCCCCAGGCCTCGTCGGCCAGCGGGATGGGGTCGCGGGCGCCCAGCATGGAGTCCGAGCCGCCCTGATACATCAGGGGATCGGTCCAGAAGCTGTCGGGCATCTCGGCGCCGCGCGCCTGACGCACCAGAGCCACGTGGTTCACATAGGCCGAGCCGTCGGCCCACTGGTAGGCGCGGGGCAGGGGGGCGGCGGCGTCGCGCTCGTGGAACCGGCCACGCGGCACGGCTTCGTGCTCCAGGCTTTCGGCCAGGGCGCGCAGCTGCGGTTCACAGCGGTCCCAGTCGTCCAGCGCCGCCTGCAGCGTGGGGGCGATCAGAAAGGCGTCAGTGAACCAGTTCAGGTCGTTGGAGACGACCACGAGGCGGCCGTCGCGGCCGTGCTTGAGCGATGCGAGTTTCATGCCTCAGGCTTACCGGTCATGGACGGCCTTGGGAAGCCGATCAGCACAGGTTCGCCCGGGCGCGGCGCAGCTCGACCAGGCGCCGGGGCTTGTCACGCCAGTGATCGGCGAAGGCGTGCAGGGCGGCGCGCAGGCGGGCGACCTCGTCTCGCGGATCTAGCTGGGGGGATTTGGGTTCATGGGCCCCGTGGCCGCCGCCCGGCTTGTGATCGGCTTCGCCGGGCGCGGCGTGCACCGTCATATGGCCGTTGTTGACCACCACCAGATCAGGACGCTCGCGGTCCGCCTTTTCCGGATGCGGCGGGTGGTCGTGGCCGTCATCGCCGTCATCACCGGGATCGAGCAGGGTCTTGATCTCGGTCCAGGGCGTGTCGACGCCGTGGGCCAGGATCAGGACGCCGCCGAGGCGCCGATCGAGCACGTCCACCAAGCGGCGGGCCTTGCCGCGCACGTCGTCGCGGGAGGCCTTCAAGGCGTCCTCCGCCGCCTTGCGGACGGCGTCGTAGATGGCCTCACAGGGGTCGTGCTGTCGCGGACCCATGCGTTCGCGCCCGTACCAGCCGCAGGCCACGGCCAGCAGCAGGAGAAGCAGGAACAGCAGCAGGATCACCGGCGGGACGCTGAGGAACAGGTCGGTGTCCGCGGGATAGGCGGCGGCGGGGGTGTCGAACTCCAACGGATACATGGCGCTTCCCCTGTTGCCCTGCGGAGCGCCATCTTGGCCAAGCGAAGCGGCGTGGCAATCGAAAAGGTTAACGCAGGTCGTCGAACGGGGATCTCAGGGCTCCGAGGCGTCCCTGGTGAGGGTTGCGCCGGCCTCGGCGCCCTCGCCAGCCCCGGGATCGCGCACCTCGACCTCGACCCGCACGGCTCCGGGCGGGTCGTGAGCCCAGATGTAGCGCCGCTCGATTTCCACCTCGCGGCCCGAGGGGGCGTAGCCCGTGAAACTGTCGCCCCAGGGGGTGATGCGGGTCAGCTCGGGCCAGGACAGGCCGCAGGCCGCGTCCAGCTCCTCGATGGCCATGGCCGAGAGCTCGTCGTCGTTCACAGCCATCGGCGCACCTTGCCCTTGTAGGCGCGGTAGGCCTCGCCGAACTTGCGGTCCAGATAGGCCTCCTCGCGGACGATCACGAAGCGGTCGACGACGATCAGGCAGGGCAGGATCATGGCCGCCGCCAGCGGGCTGTCGAGGCCTATGGCCAGGCCGGCGTAGATGATGGTGAAGCCCACATAGATCGGGTTGCGGCTCAGGGCGTAGATCCCGGTGGTGATCAGGGCGGTGGAGGGCTTCCACGGCTCCACCGCCGTGCCCGCGCGCCGGAACAGGCCCGCCGCGGCGCCCTCGACGATCAGGCCCAGGGCGACCAGCACCAGCGCCGCCCCGCGCCGCCACAGGTCGGGCAAGCCAAGCGAGGGCTCGCCGATCAGATTGCCCAGGGTCCAGCCCCCCGCCAGAAAGATCAGGAAGATGATGGGCGGCGGGGCGATGACGCCGGGGATGTCGCGGGGTTCGGAGGTCATGGCGTCAGGATATCGCTCGGCTCGCGTTGGAGGAAGTTTCAGACTCGGGGCGCGAAAAACAGGGTCCGAATTGTACGAATTGTCCGAAATCAGACCCTGAGTTCGGATTCAGCGCCGAAAAAACAGAGTCCGAATTGTACGAATTGTCCGAATCGCCGCCTTGCTCCTGACGCGTCCCGGCCATTGTAAGGCGCCGGGAAGGAGCGGGATCAAATAAATCCCGGATCAGTCCTCGTCGCCGTAGATGGCCACCCGCAAGTCTGTGCCCGAGGACACGGCGCCCCGGTACATGCCCGAGGTGTTCAGGCTGAAGACCGCGTTGCCCTGCGCGTCAAGAGCGATGACGCCGCCATCGCCGCCGAGGTCGCCGACCTGTGCGATCTCGGCGTCCGCAGCGGACTGGAGGTCGGCGCCCACAGCCGTGCGCGCGCAGATGTCCCGGGCCACGGTGGCGCGGATGAAATACTCGCCCGAACCGGTGGCGGAGACCGCGCAGCCGTCGATGTTGGAAGCGTAGGTGCCCGCGCCGATCACCGGCACGTCGCCGACCCGGCCCCAGCGCTTGGCGGTCATGCCGCCGGTGGAGGTGGCCGCCGCCAGCCGTCCTTCGGAGTCCAGCGCCACGGCGCCCACCGTGCCGAATTTGCGCTCGTTCAGGGGCGGGGCGGGCAGGCTGGCCTGTTCGTCCGGGTTGGGTGCGCCGGCGGGGCGTTCGGGGATCGGCAAACCCTGCGCCTCAAGCGCGCTGACCAGACCGCGCCAGCGGCGCTCGGTGAAGAACCAGGACGGGTCCACCTGCTCCAGACTCCGTTCGACGGCGAAGGCGTCGGCGCCCTGGCCGATCAGCATGACGTGGGGGGATTGCTCCATCACCGCGCGGGCCAGGGCGACCGGATGGCGGGTGCGGGTCACGCCCGCCACGGCGCCGAGGTTCAGGTCGGTGCCGTCCATGATGGCGGCGTCCAGCTCATTGGCCCCGGCGGCGGTGAAGACCGCGCCGCGCCCGGCGTTGAACAGGGGGTCGTCCTCCATCAGCTGTACCGCCGCTTGCACCGCGTCCAGCGCCGAGCCGCCGTTACGAAGCACCGCCGCGCCCGCGTCCAGCGCCGTGGACAGGGCAGCGCGATAGGCCGCGTCCTGTTCGGGGCTGAGATCGGCCCGCTCGATGACGCCCGCGCCGCCGTGGATGGCCAGGGACCAGCGGGCCCCGGCGTCCTGGGCATGAGTGGCCCCCGCGCACAGAGCCGCGGCAGCGGCCAGGGCCGAAAGGGCGATTCTCGCGATGGACGTCATGTGATGTTCCTCGAAACGATCAGTGATGCCGACCCGAGCGCCAGCGCCAGATACGGACGACGAGCCAGGGCAGAAAGCCGACGATCAGTCCGATCAGCACCAGCTGCCAGTACCCGGCTCGGGGCAACTGGGCGTAGGCGGCCAGAACGGCCAGGCCCGCAAGAGGCGGGCCCAGCCAGGGGGTCCAGCGGGGCGGTCCGCTCACCGCGCCCCCTCCGTCAGGCGTCCACCTTGATGACGCCGCGCCGGATCTGGTCCAGTTCGATGGAGTCGAACAGGGCCTGGAAATTGCCCTCGCCGAAGGCCTGGTTGCCCTTGCGCTGGATGATCTCGAAGAAGATCGGGCCGAAGGTGTCCTGGGTGAAGATCTGCAGCAGCAGGCCGTCCTCGTCGGAGCCGTCGATCAGGATGCGGTTCAGCCGCATGCGGGCGACGTCCTCGCCGTGGTTGGGCAGGCGTTTGTCGATCAGGTCGAAATAGGTCTCGATGGTGTCCTGGAAGGGGATGCCGCGCCGCTTCATCTCCTCGACCGTCTCGAAGATGTTGTCGGTGGCCAGGGCGATGTGCTGGATGCCCTCACCGTTGTAGCGACGCAGGAATTCCTCGATCTGGGAGTTGTCGTCCTGGCTCTCGTTCAGGGGGATGCGGATGGCGCGGTCTGGGGCGATCATGGCCTGGGACAGCAGGCCGGTCGCCTTGCCCTTGATGTTGAAATATTTCTGCTCCTCGAAGGCGAAGACGTCGCCGTAGAAGCCCGACCAGGTGCGCATCTGGCCGCGACGCACGTTGTGGGTCAGGTGGTCGAGGCTGAACAGGCCGACGCTGTTCTTGCGCTCGGCGTCCTGCCAGCCCTCGATCTCGGTCCAGCCGTCGTACAGCGAGCCCGCCTCGCCATAGGCGTCGACGATGTAGAGCAGAGAGCCGCCGATGCCCTGCAGCACATAGGGATAGTCGCCGGCGAGGGCGCCGCCGTCATGGCGCTCGGCGGGCTTGGCGCCGCGCGACACCGCGCCTTCGAAAGCTGCCTTGGCGTCCCGGACGCGGAAGGCCATGCCGTTGGCCGAGGGGCCATGGTCGGTGGCGAACGCGGCCGCCTGACCCCTGGGCGTGCGGTTGACCAGCATGGTGATGTCGCCCTGTTTCATCCGGACCACGTCATTGGCCGGGTTCACATGGGTCCGGGTGAAGCCCATCAGTTCCAGCCGTGCGATCATGGCCTCGGGCTCCGGGCCGGTGAACTCGACGAATTCGAAACCGTCCACGCCCAGCGGGTTTTCGGCGTCCAGAGCCTTGGAAGCGGCTGTCTGAGGGGCGTCGTGCATGGGTCTTCTCCCTTGGGATTCGAATGCCCTGACGGCGGCTCGCCGCAGGAATTTGGGTCGGAACCTAATCATCTGCGCCCCGGTCGCCAAGCGCTGCGCCCCGGATCAGGGCCAGGATCAGGGTAAGACGCCCTCAATCAAGCCGTGCTAGGGCCAGTCGATGCTGCGCAAATTGTATCACTGGACCCTGCGCCTGGCCGGTCATCGGCGGGCGGTGCCGGCGCTGGCCGCCGTGTCTTTCGCCGAGAGCGCATTCTTTCCCGTGCCCCCTGACGTGATGCTGGCGCCCATGGTTCTGGCGCGTCCGGATCGGGCCTACATCTATGCGGCGATCTGCACTTTCGGCTCGGTGCTGGGCGGGGTCGCCGGGTATCTGATCGGCTATTTTCTCGAACCTGTGGGCCTATGGTTGCTGGGCGCCATGGGAAAGGCCGACGTCTTCGCGGCCAGCGAGGCCACGTTCAACGAACATGGCGTGTGGGCCGTGGCCATCGGCGGGTTCACACCGCTGCCCTACAAGGTGGTCACGATCGCCTCGGGCATCTTCGGGTTCAGCTTTCCCCTGTTCATCTTGCTGTCCGTCCTGACCCGGGGCGCGCGCTTCTTCATGGTGGCCTTCGTGGTCAAGACGTTCGGCCCGGCGATGCTGGCGGTGGTGGAGCGGCGGCTGCTGACGTTCACCGTCATCGGCGCCGCCCTCATGGCGGCGGGTTTCGCGGCGGCGGCGCTGCTCTGATCTGGCGCATCGACGGGCAAGCGGAGCCGGGCTAGAACACCGCCATGCTGAGCGCCTATCGCCTGATCACCCGCTGGTGGACCGCCTTCGCCCTTGCGGCCTCACTGGCCTTGCTGGGCGCCGCCCACGCCTTTGAGCGTTACGGGGGCCTGGCGCCCTGCAACCTGTGCCTGAAGCAGCGCGAGGTGTTCTGGGCCGCGGTGGCCATCGCCCTGCCGGCCACCCTGTGGGCCGTGTTCAGCCGGGCCAGCCGGGGCACGCCGCGCATCGCCGCCTTCCTGCTGGCGGCCGTGTTCGCCACGGGGGCGGTGACGGCCGGGTTCCATGCCGGCGGGGAGCTGGGCTGGTGGTCGCTGCCGGCCCTGTGCGCTGGCGGCGGCATGGTGGACCTGGATGCGCTGACCGCCCTGGCCATGGGCACGGCGCCGGAGGCTCGCCCGGCCATGTGCGACGCGGTGGTATGGAGCTTCCTGGGGCTGTCCATGGCAGGATGGAACGTCCTGTTCTCGGCGGGGTTGGCCGGGTTCAGCCTGCTGGCGGCCAAACGTCCCAAGGATGCGCGGGCGCCCAGGATAACGCCGGAGAGACGCTGATGACCCGACGCATTCCCCTGCCGCGCCCCGGACGCGGGGCCCCTGCGGCTCGTCTGGCCGAGATGCTGCGGGTGGATCATGCGGGCGAGATGGCGGCGGTGCAGATCTATCGCGGCCAGAAGCGGGTGTTCGAGGCTGCGGGCCGGTCAGGAATCGCCGCCGACATGGCGCGCATGGAGGGCGAGGAAGACGTGCACCTGAAGCGCTTCGAGGCGCTACTGACCGAGAAACAGGTGCGGCCCACCCTGATGACCCCGGTCTGGCGACTGGCCGCCTATGGGCTGGGGGTCGGCACGGCGCTGATGGGCGAGAAGGCCGCCCATGCCTGCACCGAGGCGGTGGAGAGCGTGATCGGCGAGCACTACGCGGATCAGGCCGACGAGGTCGGCGACCGTGACCCGGAGATGGCGGCCCAGTTCCGTCAGTTCCGCGACGAGGAAATGGCGCACCACGATCACGCTATCGCGGAAGGGGCTCACGAGGCGCCCGCCTATGCGGTGCTCAGCGCGGTGATCAAGGCGGGCTGCCGCGCCGCCATCAAGATCAGCGAAAAGATCTGATCAGGCCCAAAGGCCGCACGCGTCCACCACCCGGGCGTCGGGGCGATGCAGGGTCTTGAACTCGGCGTGCGGGACGAGGGCCAGCACGACCGGCTCCTTCAAGGCGGCGTCATGGGGCACGATGGCCAGACCGTGATCGGTCGGCAGGGCGCTGGCATAGGGATCGGCGCAGACCACGCGACCCGGATAGAGTGCCGACAGGGCCTTGGCGATGTTCAGAGAGGGACTTTCGCGGAAGTCGTCCACGTCGGCCTTGAACGTCATCCCGAGACAGCCCAGGCGCAGGCCGGGGTCCAGGTCCATGACTTCGCAGACCTTCTCGATGACGAAGCGCGGCTTTCCGTCGTTGACCAGGCGCGCGGTGCGGATCAGCCGGGCCGACTCGGGGGCCTGGGCCACGATGAACCAGGGATCCACAGCGATGCAGTGACCCCCGACGCCCGGGCCGGGGGTCAGGATGCTGACGCGGGGATGGTGGTTGGCCAGCTGGATGACTTCCCAGACGTTCAGGCCAAGGTCGTCGCAGACCAGCGACAGCTCGTTGGCGTAGGCGATGTTCACGTCGCGGAAGGCGTTTTCGGCCAGCTTGACGAATTCGGCGGAGCGGTCGTCGGTCAGCAGGATCTCGCCCGAGGTCATCGAGCGATACAAGGCGGCGGCCCGGCGGGCGGCGCGGGGCGTGATGCCCCCGACCACGCGGGCGTTGCTTTCCAGTTCGCGCAGGGTGCGGCCCGGGATGACCCGTTCCGGCGAATAGGCCACGTCGACGTCGCCATCGTCCCGGTCGGTGCTGCTGAGCGGGACCTTCAGATCCGGGCGCAGCGCGGCGATGCGCTGGGCCACCTGGCGGGTGGTGCCCACGGGGGAAGTGGATTCCAGAACGACCATGGAGCCCTTGACGAGCCGGGGCGCGATGGCTTCGACGGCGCTGAAGACCGATCTCAGATCGGGGTGATTGAAGTCGCCCGTCTTGGTGGGCGTGGGAACGGTGATCAGATAGGCGTCGGCCTCGGGCGCCTCGTTCACCGCGGTCAGCCCCTTGCCGGCCGTGACGGCGGCCAGAAGCAGATCAAGGCCCGGCTCGACCAGATGGCTGCGCCCCGCGTTCACCGAGGCGACCACAGCTGGCTGAATGTCGTAGCCGATGACCCGGTGCCCGGCCCGCGCCATCACCGCAGCGGTGGGCAGGCCGATGTAACCGAGGCCGACGACGGCCACGGTCATGCGTTCCTGGGACTCAGCCTGGAAGTCAGCGTAGATGGTCAGCGGCATCAAGCAGTCCCTGAACAATGCGCCGGCTGGCATGGCCGTCGCCGTATGGGTTGTCGTTTCCGGCCCGCGCAGGACGGGCCAAGGCCTCTAACACCCCCGAGACGATACGGTTCGGGTCGGTACCCACCAAATATGATACGCCCGCTTCCACAGCCTCGGGGCGCTCGGTCACCTCTCGCATGACCAGCACGGTCTTGGCCAGAGACGGCGCCTCCTCCTGCACGCCGCCGGAGTCGGTAAGAATGACGTCGCACCGGTCCATGAGATAGACGAAGCTCTCGTAGTTGACGGGTTCGATAAGATGAACCCGGGACGAGTCCCTCAATAGCTCACGAACAGGCCCACGCACATTCGGATTCAAGTGAAGGGGGTATACGATTTCCATCGTGTCGTCTTCACCCAGACGCCTGAGGGCTTCGCAGATGTCCCGGAAGCCGCCGCCAAAACTCTCCCGGCGATGACCGGTGACCAGCACGAGGCGCTTGCTGCGGTCCAGGAAGGAAAACGTCTGGTCGAGGCGATCCTTGACTTCGGGACGGGTCCGGATGCGATCCACCATGAGCAGCAGGGCGTCCACCACCGTATTGCCGGTCACCAGCACCCGCTCTGGGGCCGCGCCCTCCGCAAGCAGATTGTCGCGGGCGCGGGGGGTGGGGGCGAACATCAGTCGGCTGACCATGTCCACCAGTCGGCGGTTGAACTCTTCGGGCCAGGGCTGGTCCATGCGCCCGCTGCGCAAGCCGGCCTCCACGTGCGCCACAGGGATACCGGCATGGAAGGCGGCGGTGGCCGCCGCGGCGGCCGTGGAGGTGTCGCCGTGCACCAGCACCAGATCGGGCCGTTCGGCCCCCAGCATGGCGTCCACGCCGGTTACGGCGGCGGCGAACAGGCCGTTCAGGCTCTGGCCCGGGGTCATCAGCGCCATGTCGGCATCCACGGCCAGATCGAACAGGCCCAGGACCTGGTCCAGCATCTGCCGATGCTGGCCTGTGGACCACACGCGGCATTGCACGCCGGGGGTGTCGCGCAGCGCCTGGACGACCGGCGCCATCTTGATGGCTTCCGGCCGGGTTCCAAAGATCACTGCGATGCGCATGGGTGGTTTTGTTCCAACTGGCGGACCGTCTGGAGCATCCCGGGCGCCGTGGCCGGCGTCAATAAGGCGAACCGGGAGCAAATGTAACCCGTCAGGCGAGAGAGTCGCGCGCCGCTCGCGCCAGACGGGCCACGCCCTGGCCGTCGACGGCGGCGCGCCCGCATCGGCTCATGGCCTCACGCCGCTCCGGAGACGCCAGGGCTTCAATATGGGCCGCGATGCGGTCGTGCAGGCCGGGCGCGTCCCAGTCGCCAGCCGACGCCATGGCGTCGGTGCGCGGCCACTCGCGCAGGTGTCGGGCCTGATTGTCGGCGACGCCGACCATGATGGTGGGCGCGCCGCAGCGGGCAAGCTGGAACAGGGTCTGGCCCGCCGCGCTGACCGCCACGTCACACGCCAGCATCAGATCCCGCAGGGCCTTAGCGGCGAGGTTCCTGTGCACGACCACGCCGTCGGGCGGCGCCGAGTCCCTGGCTCCGGCGCCCAGCACCAGATCCACCTGGCAGTCCGGCAGGGTTCGGCGGATCAGGCCGGCGACGCCGGCGCCCAGCCCGCGGAGGTCCGTACCTCCGGTCAGCACCAGCGCCCGGCCTATGCGGGGTGGAGACGGCGCGCGCTCCGGGATTCGCCAGAAGGCCGGGGGCATGGGCTGCCACCGGGGGCCGATCAGCCAGCGGGCGGCGCGGCCGGACCGGTCCAGATCGCCCGGCGAACTGTGGATCACCAGGCCGGGCGGATAGTGGTCATGCTCCAGGTCATCCAGGCAGACGACGAGGGCGGCGGACGCGGCGAGGAGCGCCAGGGCCTGCGGCGTCGCCTCGTAGGAATCCACGATCACCAGGTGGCCCTCGGCGGCGATTGCCTGGACCTGGCTCTGCCACGCCAGCCACTGCACGGCTTCGGTTCGCAGCACGACGCGCGCGGCCTCGTCCCCGTCGACGATCCAGCGGACCGGCCGCCCTTCCCGCCGCCAGTGGGCCGCGTACCCCAGGCAACGCCCAAGGTGCCCCAGCCCGCGCCGGTGGTCGCCTTCGCTCAGGATCAGAAGCGGAGGGAGCAGGGCCATCGTCCTTGATGCGGAGCCGAAGGCTTGCGTGACGCGAGACGCAGGCTCGGCGGGTTCCGGGGTTGCTGACAATCGATCAACAGGTTAGCGGTTCGGCCACCCGCGATCACGGCTTCGAGCTTGCGCGTTCGCGTCGGCGGAATGAAGGAACGCACCGTGATTCCCTATGGTCGGCAAACGATAGAGGCGGATGACGAAGCCGCTGTTCTGGACACCCTGCGCTCGGATTTCCTGACCCAGGGGCCGCGCGTGCCGGCCTTCGAACGACAACTGGCGGATTATGTGGGCGCGCGTCACTGTCTGGTCCTGTCCAGCGCCACGGCGGCGCTACACGTGGTCTATGCGGCCATGGAGCTTGGAGGCCGCGAGGGCATCACCACCCCCAACACCTTCGTGGCGACGGCCAACGCCATGGCCTATGCGGGGATCAGGCCGCGCTTCGCCGACATCGACCCGGCCACCTTCAATCTCGATCCCGATGCGGTGGAGGCGGCGCTGACCGACGACACCGCCCTGATCGCGCCGGTGCATTTCGCCGGGCTTCCGGCCGATATGGCGCGGTTCGCGGCGCTGGCGAAGGCGCGCGGGCTGAAGCTGGTGGAGGACGCCTCCCACGCCATCGGGTCCGAGTATCCAGACGGCGGGAGGGTGGGCGACTGCCGCTACTCTGACGCCACGGTGTTCTCCTTCCACCCGGTCAAGACCATGACCACGGGCGAGGGCGGGGCCATCACAACCAATGACGACGCGCTCTACGAACGCATGGCGCTGCTGCGCTCCCACGGCATCGAAAGGGCGCCCGAGCGCATGGGCGAGAACCCCGGTCCCTGGTTCTATGAGCAGCAGCTTCTGGGCTTCAACTACCGCATGACCGAAATGCAGGCGGCGCTGGGCGCCACCCAGCTGGCCAAGCTGGACCGGTTCGCCAACCGCCGCCGGGAGATCATCGCGGCTTATCACGCGGGGTTTTCGGACCTGAACTGGCTGAACCTGCCGGTGCAGCCGAGCCAGACGGTGTGCCACCACCTGTTCGTGCTGCAGATCGATTTTGAGGCCATCGGCCAGAGCCGGGCCGATGTCATGGCCCGGCTGAAGGCGGCGGGCGTGGGCACGCAGGTCCACTATATCCCTGTGCATCTCCAGCCCTGGTACCGCGAGCACTGCGGCACGGCGTCGGGTGACTTTCCTCATGCGGAGCGGTATTACGACCGCACCCTGAGCATTCCCCTTTATCCGGCCATGACCGATGCGGATGTCGCGCAGGTGATCGCCGCCGTGCGCGCCTTGGGGGCCTGAGATGCGCATCGCGGTCATTCCGGCCCGGGGCGGATCCAAACGCATTCCGCGCAAGAACATCCGCGAATTCGCCGGACGGCCGATGATCACCTGGTCCGTGGGCGTGGCGCTGGAAAGCGGCCTGTTCGACCATGTTGTGGTCTCCACCGACGACGAGGAGATCGCCGCAGTGGCCGAGGCGGCCGGGGCGACCGCACCCTTTCGCCGTCCCACCGGTCTGGCCGACGATCACACCCCGACGCGGCCGGTCATCGCTCACGCGATCCGCGCCATGCAGGATGTGACCGGCACAGCGGTGGCGCAGGCCTGCTGCATCTATCCGACAGCGCCGTTTCTGAATGCGGGCGACCTGAAGACCGGTCTGGACCTGCTTGCGGACGGCCGGTTCCGCTATGCGTTCTCGGTGACCAGCTTCGCCTATCCCGTGCAGCGCGCCTTGAAGCGCCTGCCGGAGGGTGGGGTGGGCATGCTCCAACCCGAGCATCGCCACGCCCGGTCGCAGGATCTGGAGGAGGCGTATCACGACGCGGGCCAGTTCTACTGGGGCACGGCGGACGCCTTCCTCTCCGACCAGCCGGTGTTCGCGCCACACTCGGCGCCCGTGGTCCTGCCGCGCTGGCGGGTGCATGACATCGACACGCCCGAGGACTGGGTCCGGGCCGAGTTGGTGTTCCGCGCCCTGAATCAAGGCGGGCCGTCCGGCGCATGATCCTGTTCCGCTGCAATGTTTCGCCCTCGGTGGGCGCAGGGCATCTGACCCGTTGCCGCACCCTGGCCGCCATGCTGGTGGAGCGGGGCGTGGCCTGCGCCATGGCGGGGCCGGAGGAGAGCTGGCGGCTGCCCGGCGACGACGCCCTGTTCCAGAGCTGGACGCCCCTGACCTGGACCACGGGTGAGGCGGACGCAGAAGCGTTCATCGCCCTGGCCGAGCGGCTTGGTGCGCGGGTGGCGGTGATGGACGACTACCGCATGGACGAGCCCTATCAGCTGCGGCTGCGCTCGGCAGGGCTGACATGGCTGCAGCAATTCGATGCGTCCAATCCACCGCCGTTCTGGGCCGATTTCGTGGCGAACGGCGGTCCCCGTGAAACCCCGGAGCATTATCGCGCGTTGGCGCGAAACCCGGCACTGGAATTCCTGCTGGGCCCGGAGTTCGCCGTCCTGAGACCTGCCTTCTGCAATCTGCCGCCGCGCAAGGCGGGTCGACCGCTGAAGCGGCTGCTGATTTCGTTCGGCGGCGGCGATGACCGGGGCATGGTGGTGCGCACGCTGGAGGCGTTGATGGAGGGGCCGGACGACCTTTCCCTGCGGGTCATGTCGGGTGCGGGCAATCCGGGCAACGGGTCGATCCAGAGCTGGATCGCCGACCATGCGCCGGATCGCGCGATGCTGGCGGTCAATCCCGAGGACGTGGCGGGTGAGTATCTGAACGCAGATCTGGCCGTGATCGCCGGGGGCACCAGCACCTTCGAGGCGGCGGCGGCGGGTGTTCCCATGCTGATCACCGCCATGGCCGACAACCAGATCCGGCAAGGTCTGGGCTGGCAGGACCGGGGCGCGGCGATCTATCTGGGGCGCGCGCCGGAGGTGAATCCCCTCGATATCGCCGCCCATGTGGCCGCCCTTGCCGCCGACGACGGGCGGCGGACGACCATGTCGCGGGCGGGACAGGCCAATGTGGACGGGCAGGGCTGCGCGCGCCTCGTGGACCGGCTGATCGGAGCGCTGAACTGATGGACGACGCCATGCGCGACAAGACGGCCCTGGTGCTGGGCGCCAACGCCGGTCAGGCGGACCTGATCCGCTATCTGGCCGCACAGGGCTGGCGCGTCACCGCCTGCGCCCACCGGCCGGGCGGGGCGGGTTCAAAGCTGGCGCACGACTTTGCCCTTGTGGACATCAATGACCGCGACGGGGTCACTGAGCTGGCCCGCTCGATCGGGGCTGATCTGGTCTATTCGGTCTCGTCCGATCTGGCGGTGCCGGCGGTGGTGGAGGCGTCGAGCCGGCTGAACCTGCCCCACTATTTTGATCACGATCTGGTCGCGCTGCTGGACGACAAGGCGGCGTTGCGGGCCCACCTGAACGCCCGCGAGCTGTCGGTGGTGCCCTATCGACGGGTCAAGACGCTGGAGGACTGCGTCGACTGGGCGGCGTTCCCGTGCATGGTCAAGCCGGCGGACTCCCAGGGCCAGCGGGGGGTGGCAAAGGTCAACGGGGTGACGGAGTTCGAGGAGGCGGTGCGCCGCGCCCTCGATCTGTCGCCCACGGGCACGGCCATCGTCGAGGCGTGGCTGGAGGGGGTAGAAATCTCCTACAATGTGCTGGTCGCCGACGGTCGGGTGGTGGTCAACGAATGCTCGGAACGACTGGTGCACGGCGAGCATCTGGTGGGGGTGCCCAGCGGGCATCTGATCCCGCCGGTGGCGGTGGATCAGGCGGTGGTGGGTCAGGGCGCCGCGCTGGTGGAGGCGGTGGTGGCCTCGCTGGGCGTGCGCGACGGCACGCTCTATTTCCAGATGAAGGCCACGCCGGAAGGGCCGAAGATCATCGAGATCGCGCCGCGACTGGACGGGTGCCACATCTGGCGGCTCATGAAGCATGCGCGGGATCTGGACTATCTGGACCTGGCGGTGCGGCGGCTGACGGGCGAGAGCATCTCGGCCCGGACCACGGGCCGCCGGGCCGACGGGGTCTATGAGTTGATGTTCCAGCAGACGCCGCCGGGCGGCGCTTTCTCGGCCGCCGATTTCCCGGTCCCCGAAGACGCGCTCTATCACGAGTACCGCTACGAGGACGGCGAGACGGTTCTGCCCATCAATGGCCGCATGGAGGTGGTGGGATACTATGTGCGCAGGCGAACAAACTGACATGAGGCAGGACGCATGAGGGTCGCCGTCACCGGCGCGTCGGGCTTCATCGGCCGGTACCTGTTGCCGGCGCTGGTCGGCGAGGGCCACGAGGTCGTGGCCCTGGGCCGTGACGCCGACGGCCTTCGTCCGCTGCAGGGCGACGGGGTTGACGTGCGGGCGACGGATTACGGCGCCGGGGACCTGGCCGAGGCGCTGAAGGGTGCGGAGGCGGTCGTGCATCTGGCCGGTCGGCGCAGTCAACGTGAGGACGATCCCCTCAGCTTCCGGCCCTTCGCGGAAACGAACCTCGATCTGCTTGAGACCCTGTTCTTCGCCGCGCGGGACGCGGGCGCGGCGAGCTTTGTGCAGGCCTCGAGCATCGCGGTCTATTCCGGCGCCAATGCGGTTCCCTACACCGAGGCGCAGACGCCGGTTCCGCTAAACCCGTACGGGCTCTCGAAGTTGACATCGGAACACCTGCTGACCCTGTGGGGCGGCAAGACGGGCGTCCGTACCACCTCTCTGCGGCTGGCGGCGTCGTATGGCTATGGCGAACGGATTTCGGCGGTGCTGATGAGGTTCGCCGACGCCGCATGGCGTGGTCAGCCCCTGATAATCCGGGGAAATGGACGGATCGGGATTGATCAAATATACGTGAGAGATGTGGTCCGGGCGTTCGTCGCCGCGCTGGCGCCTGATGCGCCGGGCGGGGTCTTCAACGTCGGGGCCGGTCGCGTCTTCACCCTGCTGGAGATGGCGGAGGCCGTGAACCTCGCGTTCGGCAATGACGGCAATCTGAGGATCGAGGATCCCCAGGACGGGCCAGTCCCGGCGCCGCATATGAGTATCGAGGCCGCGCGTCCTGGCCTGGGGTGGGAGCCCCGGTGGCCCCTGGCGCGCGCCCTGAGTGATTTTTGCGAGACGTGGCGCGCGGCTGAGACGCGCCCGAACGGGAATGCCTGATGAGCCGTCTGAAACAGCTGCTGAACCCCAACGCCGCGGACGACGGCTCGCCCTTCGTGATCGCCGAGATGTCGGGCAACCACAACGGCTCGCTGGACCACGCCCTGGCCATCGTGGACGCCGCCGCCCGGGCCGGGGCCGATGCGGTCAAGCTGCAGACCTACACCGCCGACACCATGACGCTGGACATCGCCGAGGGCGAGTTCGTCATCAATGATCCCAAGTCCCTGTGGAAGGGGCGCAATTTGTACGACCTGTACCGCGAGGCGCACACGCCCTGGGACTGGCACGCCCCGATCATGGCGCGGGCGAAGGAGAAGGGCATCCTGTGCTTCTCGTCGCCTTTCGACGAGACGGCTGTGGACCTGCTCGAGAGCCTGGGCGCGCCCTGCTATAAGATCGCCTCGTTCGAGTGCATCGACCTGCCGCTGATCCGGCGGGTGGCGGCGACGAAGAAGCCGATGATCATCTCCACCGGAATGGCCACCATCGCCGAGATCGCCGAGGCGGTGGAGACCGCACGCGAGGGCGGGGCGCCCCACGTGGTGGTGCTGAAGTGCACCAGCAACTATCCGGCGCCGCCGGAGCATTCGAACCTGCTGACGATCCCGCACATGGCGCAGCTGTTCGGCTGCGAGGTCGGCCTGTCGGACCACACCATGGGCATCGGGGTGCCCGTCGCCGCCTGCGCGCTGGGGGCCACGGTGATCGAGAAGCACATGACCCTGGACCGCGAGGACGGCGGGGTGGATTCGGCGTTCTCCGCCGAGCCGGCCGAGATGGCCGCCCTGGTGACCGAGGCCACGCGGGCGCGCCAGGCGCTGGGCGTCATCCGCTATGGACCCACCGAGGTGGAGCGCAATGCGCGGCGTCGACGCCGGTCCCTGTACATCGCGACGGATCTGGAGGCGGGTGACGAACTGACGCCGCAGAACCTGCGCCGCGTGCGGCCCGGCTACGGGCTGGAGCCAAAACACTATGATGTGCTGCTGGGCCGGCGGGTGTCGAGGGCGGTCAAGGCGGGCACGCCCATGAACTGGGATCTTCTTGGATGAAGGCCCGCACGCCAAGGAAAGGTCGGCCCGCTCCGGCGTCCCCATGGGCGCTGTATCGCCGGCTCGCGCTCAGGGCGGTGGGGCCCCTTAACCGACGGGGTCTTGGCCGTGTGTCGCTTTCGCTGCTCAAGCCGCTTGAAGCGCACGGCCATGCCAATGTGGATGTGATCGAGGCTCTGTTCCGGACCTACGGCAAGCTCGGCATGGTCAATGAGGTCGCTGAGTCCAGGGCCAAAATTCTCAGGGGACGCGCTACTCGCGCCGCCAAGGCCAGGGGGATGGATCGACCGATCCAGAACCTGCTTCGCGCGCTCGCCGGACTTGAGGAGATGCAAATGGCCGCCCCTCTCGCGGCGACCATGCGGCTGACGGAGCTGATGGCCCACGAGGACGGGCAGGCCGCGCTTCTGGAGGCTTCGGAGATCGTCTTCGCGGAGCATCCGGACACGATCCTGATGATCTATGTGCGCGCCGTGGCCCTGGCCAGGGCGGATCGCATTGATGAGGCGGCGGCGCTGGTCCAGACCGCCACGGCCGGGGTGACCGCCCGTCGGACCGGGACGCTGGCGCAGGAGCGCGCGAGGCGGGCCATGCTGACGCACCTGGCCAACGTCTGGCGGGTGGTGGATGCGATCGCTCGCGACAAGATGGCCTGGGCCGTCGGCGGAAGCGAGGGCGACGCCGCTGACGCGCCGGACGGCACGGACGGCAAGGCGGAAAAGGAGGGCGAAAGCGACAGCGATGACGAGGGGGGGGTCGATGCGCCGATCGAGCAGGAAGCCCTGCTGCAGGGACGGCGGCAGAACCGGTATCTCGCGGCTTGCCGGCGGAGGTTTCAGACCGCTCCTGACACCCGCGAAAAGCTGGTCGCCATACGCGACATGCTGCGGCAGGGGCTGCGTCGCATGCCCGCCTACCACGAGGCCTACGCCACGGCGCGAAAGGCCTATCTGGCGGTTCGGGAGGAGTGGACACCGATGCTGGTCGGGGAGGGAGACGTGGACCCCGACCGGATCGGTGAGGACGGGGGCCTCAGGACCGTCCGTCTTCTGATCCAGGTCCTGCAATTGGCGCGGGAACTGGACATGGCTCCGGACCAGGCGCTGGTGGAGGCCAGCCTGCTTCGCTACGGCGCTGTCCCGGAGGCCCGGACGGTGGCCTGGACCATCGCGGCCGTGCTGATGGACGGCGATCCCGACCAGCACCTCGCGGCCACGACCCTGATCGTGGAAGCCGCCGGCGCACCGCAAAGGCCGCACGAGGTTCGCGACCTCTTCGCGTGGGCGGCGCGGGCGCGTCGCCATGATCTGGCGCAGGCCTATTTCGAGACGGCGCCGGAGCCCATGCGGCGGTCTTATGCCGCCATCCACTACGCCAAGATTCTCCAGCGCGAAGGGCAGTTCAATCGCGCCCTGCAACTCCTCCGCAATGTCGCCGGGACAGTTCTGGGCACGCCCAAGGCTTTCTGCCCCTTCCGGCACTGGGGGCTGATGCGCCGGATCGCGGAGCTGGAGTTCCTGACGGAGTCCGCCAAATGGTTCCGGACGGTCCCCCAACCGCAGCAGCCGGAGGGGGTTGTGATGCTTGCGCCCCGCAATGCGGGCCAGCTGACGAAATATCCGATGGCGGTTTTGCTGGAGCTCAAGAAGCAGGGCTGGGCTGTAATCCCCCTGGTGGAGGGCGTGCTGCCGGCCGAGCCCACCGGCGACCCGCGGATCGATCAGTTCATCGGCTGCATGCTGCAGGACCTGCGCCTGGACCCGGCCCGGTCAGAGGCCTTTAAGCCCATCAGAGGATTCTCCCCGCGCATCGACAAGGGCGAGCTCACCTGGGGAGACATCGATCTGTCCCAGCCGCTGTGGGAGGAGGGCGCGATCAATCGGCGTCGCTACAACGTCGATTTCACGTGCCCCAGCCTGCAGAAATTCCTCGGCCGCCTCGTCGAGTGGACCCGTCTCTACGGCACCGTCCTGCATAATGCGGACAAGACACTGGGCCGCATGAAGATGAGGGCCGGGACGATGGTGCCGCTTCAGGCCAGACTGCCGGACGCCGTCGTGCGCTTCTATTGCGAGCAGAAGGGCGATCCGGACATGTTCTTCTGCCTGCATGCGTCGAACGGCTATGAGAACTATTTCGCCAACTTCTCCCGGTCGTTCTCGACCAAGTGCGGAATGCGAAACGTCACGGCGAACCCGGAGCTGAGAACGGCCAGCTTCCCCATACCTGCCGAATTCCGCGCCTGGTACGACAGTCGCAAGCTGGGGGGCCCTGGCATGCTGGATCGGGTGCGCGACACCACGCGCGTGAGGCGTTCGACCCGCACGACGGCCGAGCCGCCGGCCGACGCGATCGCCTGCATCGAGCGTGTGCACGCATGGAAAGCGCAGGGCGGCAAGGTCGCCTGCGCCTTCGGCAAGGTGGTCTGCGACATGGCCGCACCGACCGACGGCGGCCCGGCCCACAAGAACCTCAAGGACTGGCTGAACCACACCATTGAGTCCGTACGGGACTCCAATACCCTGCTCCTGATCAAGCCGCATCCGCATGAGTTGCGGAACGAGATCGCCACCTTCCTGACCGAGTACATGACCGATCTGATCGAGGTCGATCTGCCCGACAATGTCATCATCACCGGGCAGGACTGGTTCGATATCGCCGAGCTGGAAGAGCTCATTGATCTGGGCCTGCTCTACAACGGCACCACGGCAGTCGAGCTTGGTCTGATGAATATTCCCGCAGTGCTGTGCGCCGATTTCGCCGCGACGGATTACCCCATCGGTCACGTGGCGCCGACCAGTCGGAGGCACTATCGACAACTGGTGCGGTTTGAGGTCGAGGCCAAGGTGGCCCCCGACCTGGCCCAAAGGGCGGCGGCCTGGATCCACTACATGAGCGGAGACGAGGTCACGATCCCTTATCGCTATCATGCGCGGCCTCTGACCAACAAGGTGACGACGCCTCCCCGCTGGTTCGAGGAGGACATCACCGCCTATCTCCGCCGGGGCGACCCCAATGTGGAGCGGCTCGCTCGACGTATCATCGACCCGCCCACGACGCCCTCACGGGCTGCGAAGCCGCGACGGCGCGCCGCCGCCAAGACGGCGTCGCCGCCTGCCCGGGCGCGCACCCGAACGGTCCCGGCCCGACGCAAGGCCATCCCTCTCGCTGAATGATCGTTTGATCAGGCTGAAACCGAAGTAATCGAAAGACGTCCATGTTCGACAACAAGTCCATCCTGATCACCGGCGGCTCCGGTTCGTTCGGCAAGATGTATGTCCGCACCATCCTGGAGCGGTACAAGCCCCGGCGCCTGATCGTGTACTCGCGAGACGAGCTGAAGCAGTTCGAGATGGGTCAGGCCTTCAACGACCCCAGCATGCGTTATTTCCTGGGCGATGTCCGGGACCGTGATCGGCTGATCCAGGCCATGCGTGACGTAGACTTCGTTATCCATGCGGCAGCCATGAAGCAGGTGCCGGCGGCGGAGTACAATCCGACGGAATGCATCCGCACCAATATCCACGGCGCGGAGAACGTCATTCACGCCGCCTTGGCCAACAACGTGGAACAGGTCATGGCCCTGTCCACCGACAAGGCCGCCAACCCGATCAACCTCTACGGCGCCACCAAGCTGGCGTCGGACAAGTTGTTCGTTGCAGCGAACAACATGGCGGGAAGCCACAGGACCAGCTTCGGCGTGGTTCGCTACGGCAATGTGGTTGGTTCGCGCGGGTCGGTGGTGCCGTTCTTCGAAAAGCTGATGAACGAGGGCGCCACCTCCCTGCCCATCACAGATCCACGCATGACGCGGTTCTGGATTTCGCTGCAGCAAGGCGTGGACTTCGTGCTGAAGAATTTCCAGCGCATGCACGGCGGCGAAATCTTCGTGCCCAAGATTCCGTCGGTGCGGGTGGTGGACCTGGCCACGGCCATGGCGCCGAATCTGGAGCAGCACGTCATCGGCATTCGGCCCGGCGAGAAGCTGCACGAGATCATGTGCCCGGCAGACGACAGCCATCTGACTTTCGAGTTCGACGACCACTATGTCCTGTCGCCCACTATCCGTTTCCACCGGGGAAATCTGGACTACGCGTTCAACCGGCTGGGCGAGCAGGGCAAGCCGGTCGAGCAGGGCTTCGAATACAATTCGGGATCGAACGACGTCTTCCTCAGCCCGGCCGAAATCGTCGAGTTCAACCGGGGGGCACTGGCGCGGGGGGCCTGAAGTCTTCAACCCGACGCCCGTCCTGAACCCGACCGGCGGGTCCGCTGCGGTGTTCGGGGCCTCAGGCGTCAGGCTTGATGAATTCGATGTGGTAGAGCGATGACGGGTTGAGGATGTTGCCGATGGCGGCGAAGTCGTGCTCGCGTCGGACGACACGGATCTTCTTGTTTCTGTAGGCCTGACTGATGATGCTGGTCAGGTTGATGTTGTAGTCCAGCCGCCAGGACCACCACGCCGCGTTCTCGAGCTGACGCCGGGCGCTGAACACGTCCTGGGCGACCAGTTTGCCGAGGTCCTCGAAGAAGCTGTCGTCCTTCCGCTTGCGGCGCGTGATCAGGATGGGGTCGCGTTGCCAGCCGGTGGGCTCGATGTGAACGAGTGTCACCTTCGCCTCGAGCTTGTACAGCATCTCGTAGAGCCTGGGATCGATCAGATCGACCTGCTCGATGGAGTGCCGCGTGAAGACAAGCACGTGGCCCGTGGCGTCCTTAAGGAAGGAAAGGTCCGGCTTGCGATAGTCGAAGCTGTGGGCGTGGTAATCGATGACCCCGTCATGCACCGCCAGGCGCTTCGCCGCCTCCTGCCCCTCGTCGGTGTATTCAGCGCCGTGATAGGCGATGGTTCTGGAGCGGGTCCGGCCCAGGCCCACATACATCTGGAAAAGATTGACGGACCAGCCGCTGCCCAGTTCCACGATCGCCGTGGTGTCCGGCTTCACGCAGCCCAGAAGATAGCGAATGGGGCTGATGGTGGACGTGGAATACCGTCCGGCGATGACGTCTGGATAGTGGAAACTGTCGTCATAGGACCGATCGATTGCGCCCAGGATCGCCGTGCCGAGCGGCTGAACAAGCTCGCGAGTGCGGTAGAAATGGTTGGGGTCCTTGCGGCCGATGTCCAGCTCGCGCAGGTCCGCCAGGAACGTCGCCAACTGGTCGTCGGGGCGTCTGGTGACGAACTGATCGATCCTGTCGGCGATCTTTTGCCATGCCGTACCCTGGCTCTTTTTTGTTCTTCCCCTGGGGGCTGCCGAGGGCGCGGGCGTTGGCTTGACCTGGGGCTCCGGCGCCGTGTCGAGTGCTTCAGTCAAGATCGTCTCCAGGTGCGGTGAGGCGGGGATCGGGCCGCGCCGATCGACGTCGATCAGAGGCACGGCCGCGTATCTGGCAAGGTCGCCAAGCCGTGTGAAAGCTGTATTTTAGTCCTTTGTCGCCCGTCAAGGATGGGCGACGCCCAGACCCGCCGCCTGCCCTAATTCGCCTCGCGTTGATGGGGTTTACCTTGTATGCCGAACTGTGTGGCAATCCCCAGGAGGGTTTCATGTCGCGTTTCGTCGAAATGACTCACGAAAATGGCACCAAGCTTTCCGTCAATGTGGATTTGGTCGTCTCCTTCTCCCCCCTTGGCGGGGATGATCTGCGGGGCACCGTCATCAGTTTCGGCTACAGCGCGGGGGAGAAGAACATGACGCGCAATGTGCGGGTCATTGACGCCTACGACGCGGTGACGTCGAAGTTCGCCAGCGCTCGCTGAGTTCGCATGAGCCGGCACGTGCAACCTGATCTGAATACGGTGAGCGACGCCGAATGGTGCTGACCGACCGATTCCGGGATGACCTCAGGCAGACGCAGGACGCCGCGCTGTCCAGCTTGCGGACCATTCACGCGCTGTTTCTCCGGGATTCCCGCACGCGTTATGGCCGTCGGTCGGCGGGCTACGTCTGGGCGCTGATCTCGCCCATGATCCTGCTCGTGGTCATGATGGCGGTGTTCACCGCGATCGCACGTCCCGCGGGAGCCGGCGAAAGCCTGGTTGTCTTCTTCCTGTCAGCGATCCTGCCCATCTATCTGTTCCGCGGCTCCATCACACGTGGTGGCAACGCCATCCGGGGAAATCGGGTGTTGATGCAGTACCCGCAGGTGAACGCCTTCGAAGTCATTACATCACGCCTGCTGCTGGAGGCCTTGACCTATTTCATCGTGCTGATCCTGTTCGCCCTGATCATGTACGCCTTCTTCGGTCTACCACTGCTCGCCTGGATTGATCGTCCCCTGCCCATGCTGCAGGCGGGCGGAGCCTTGTTTCTGCTCTGCTATGGCGCGTGTTTCCTCAGTTCCCAGATCGGCCGCGCATTCGATCCATGGAACGAACTGACGGGCCCCATGGGGCGTATCATTCTGCTGACCTCCGGGCTCTGGTTCACCATGGGCAGCCTTCCGCCGGAGTTCCTGAATTTCGTGCAGTACAATCCGCTCGCTCACGTCATCGAGTGGATCCGCGACGCCTCTATCAGCGACTTTCAAAGCGATCTCTACAATCCATGGTATCCGCTGACCCTCGGTGTGATCTTTCTCTTTCTCGGCCTGTTCATTGACTGGCTGTACCGCATCAGCGGCTATGACCTGCAGCCCTGAGCCCGCCCCATGATCGAACTCATAGACGTCGAGAAATCCTATCGCACCCGCCTCGGCCTACGGCCGGTGATCCGGCCGACGAACCTCGCCTTCTATCGCGGCGCGTCCACCGCCGTGCTCGGCCTCAACGGCGCCGGGAAATCGACCCTGCTCCGCCTGATCTCGGGCGTGGAAAGACCGGACCGCGGAGAGATCCGGCGGTCCGTCACCGTGTCGTCGCCGCTGGGTCTGACAGGGGCTTTCCATGCCACGATGACCGGAGCAGAGAACCTGAAGTTCGTTTGCCGGATTTATCGCAAGGACGTCGACGCAGTCACAGACTTTGTCCGCGATTTCGCCGAGCTCGGGGCCTATTTTCATGAACCCATCGAAAACTATTCGTCCGGCATGAAGTCGCGCCTGGCGTTCGCCCTGAGTCTCGCGGTGGACTTTCAGGTCTATGTGATCGATGAAGGATTGAGCGTGGGCGACGCGGCCTTCCGCAACAAGGCGCAGGAGGCGTTCGCGGAGCGGCGGGCGCGGTCCGATATCATCATGACCTCGCACAGCACGTCGACGATCCGCGAATTCTGTTCCCGGGCGGTGGTTATGGATCAGGGCCAGGCGGTGCCTTTCGAAAGCCTGGATGCGGCGGAGGATTACTATATGGAAATCGTGGCCAGAGGGCGCGCCGCATGACAACCATCGATGTTCCGGCAACCGGCGGTCTGGACAGGGTCCGGCGCCGGCGGATGATCCTGGCCCGCTCGGCCATCGTCCTGATCCTTGGGCCGACGATCCTTTATGCGCTCTACCTGATCCTGCTGGCTCCCGCCCAGTACCAGACGACCACGTCCTTCGCCATTCGCGGGGCCGAGGCGGCGCCCATGGACGCCTTGGGCGCCCTGGGGATTTCGGCGCCGACCTCGAACACGCTCGATGCCCGGATCGTGGAGGAATACATCCGCTCGGACGCCATCGTGGAGGAGCTGCGCGAGCGGTATGGGTTCAACGAGGCTTACTCGCGCTTCTCCCTGGACCCGCTGTCCATTCTGCGGCCCGGCGCCAACCGTGAACAGGCCACCCGCTTCTGGCGGGACCGGGTGCAGGTGCGCCATGACCCGGCGTCCCAGTCCGCTCACGTGCAGGTCAGCGCCTACACGCCCGAGGACTCCCTGCGTCTCAGCCAGGGCGTGCTGACGCTCAGCGAGGAGCTGGTCAATCGCATGTCGGATCGGGCCGTGACCGATCTGAGCGCGGCGGCGGACCGGGAAATCGAGCGCAAGCGGGAAGAGTATGAAGCCGCCCGCGACCGACTGGCGGAATATCAGGGTCAGCGCTTCTCGGGCGTCGATGTGGCCACCCCGGCCCAGCAGGCCATGGCCCTGGTCGGCAGCCTGGACGGTCAACTGGCGCAGAAGCGCACAGAGCTGGCGACCATGAGCCAGACCTATCAGCCGGACGCGCCCCAGTTGACCGGCCTGCGCCGCGAGATCGCCGCCCTGGAAGCGGAGCGCGCCCGCGCCGTGCAGCGCGCCATGTCCACGCCCGGCGAACAGGCTTCGGGCCGTCAGATCGAGGCCCAGGCCGTGCTGATGGACTACGAGTTCGCCCAGCAGGCTTACACGACGGCGCTGCAGGCCGCTGAAAGCGTGCGTCGCCAGTCCATCAACGACCGCAAATACGTGGTTGCCTATGTGCCGCCTCGCGAGCCGGAACAGTCCAACTGGTGGCGGCGTCTGGGCAATGTCTTCGCCGTGCTGATTGGCTCGGCCCTGTTGTGGGGCGTCGGCGCTCTCATCTATTCGATCATTCGGGATCACATGGAATGACCGGTTCTCGCTTGCTGAAGATCGCGGCCCTCGCTTTCGCCCTGACGGCGTCGGCCGGGGCGGCACAGGCCCAGACCGGCGCGGGTGCGCCGACCCAGACCGCCCCGGAGCAGGCCGCGCCGCAGGGGCCCGAAGCGCTCGTCATCCAGGACCGGCAGGGGGTTCGCCCGCCGCCGCTTGGCGCCGACATGTTCGGCGGACAGGCCCCCCAGGCGTCTTCTGACGTGGTGGATCCGGGCTACATTCTGCAGCCGGGCGACGCCGTTCAGGTAACCCTCTGGGGCATGGTCGAGGGCAGTCATGATCTGACCATCGACGCCCAGGGCAACGTGGTCGTTCCCGGCGTCGGGCCCATCCGGCTGGCCGGCGTCGCCGCATCGCAGGCGCCCGCCGTCGTCGAACAAGCCAGTCGCCGGATCTACAATGAAGGCGTTCAGGTCTATGCGACGCCTACGGCGACTGCGTCCACGCGGGTGCTGGTCACCGGTCCGGTTGAGCAGCCGGGGGCCTTCCCGGGGGCTTCCGACGATGCGCTCATCGTCTATCTGCAGCGCGCCGGCGGCATCGACCCGGTGCGCGGCAGCTATCGACGGGTCCGGGTGCTGCGCAACGGCGAGATCATCGCCCGCGCTGACCTTTATGACTTCCTGCGCGAAGGCGTTCTGCCCCGTGTCAGCTTCCGCACCGGCGACGCCATCGTGGTGGAGGAACAGGGCTCCATCGTGTCGGTCAGCGGCGACGTGCGCGCCCCCTTCACCTTCGAACTGGCCGGCCAGACCGGACAGGGCGGCGAACTGATGCAGTTCGCCAGGCCCCAGCCCGGCGCCACCCACGCGGCGGTGTTCGGCGTGCGCGACGGCCAGCCCATCAGCGCCTATATTCCATTGAACCAGTTCTCCGCCTTCACCCTCATGGACGGCGACCGGGTCCAGTTTGAATCCGACACCCGGCCGGCAAACGTCCTGGTCCGGGTGGAGGGCGCACACGGGGGCCCCTCTGTCTTCACCGAGACCCGCGGGACCACGGTGGCCCAGATACTTTCACAGCTGGCGGTCGACGCAGACGCCGACATGGAAGCTATCCACCTGCGCCGACAGAGCGTGCGTCAAGCCCAGCGCCAGACCCTGAACGAAGGACTGGAGCGTCTGGAGCGCACAGTACTGCTGTCGCCCGCGCGCTCGCCTGCCGAGGCTCAATCGCGGGCCGTTTCTCTCGCCTTTGTGACGGAGTACATCGAACGCGCCCGTCAGGTGGAGCCCTTGGGTATCCTCGCCCTGTCCGGTCAGGACCTGAGCCAGGTGCGGCTGGAGACCGGCGACGTGATCGTCATCCCCCGCCGTTCGCAGGTGGTGACCATCGCCGGCGAGGTGAACGCGCCCCAGTCCATCCTAGTCCAGTCCAGCCAACCGGTATCCGGCTATGTGCGCGCCGCAGGCGGCTTCACGCCGCGCGCGGACCGTCGCAATGTGCTGGTGTTCCGTCAGGACGGGCAGTTGCGCGAGGGCGGGCGAGCCTCGCCGGGCGACCGCATTCTCGTCATGTCCAAGCCGGACTCCACCCTGCTGCCCTTCTTGCGCGACCTGACCCAGACCATCTTCCAGATGGCGGGCGTTCTGGTGGCCGTGGACCGGTTCAGCGATTGAACAACGGGGCGGGGTCTGGCCCCGCCCGCCTCAGGTTTTCTGAGGTTTGCCGGTGCGGCGTTGGTCGCCGAAAGCACGCAAGTCGTCCAGCTCCCAGGACTCCCACGGGCGGATCAGATGCAGGTGCAGCTCGGCGGTCAGACGCTCGTCTTCCGAGGCGTGGGGCAGGCGGTCCGCCGCTGCGCTCTGTTCGGTGGAACGGCGCCATGTGCGGCGGCGGTCCAGAATCTCGAATCCGGCGCCCAGCATCAGCGCCGTCCAGGCCGTGGGCGTCATGAAGCCATAGCCCGGCGCCTCTGGCTCGCCGCTTCCGTCTCCACAGCGCACGCGCACCATCAGCTCACCGCCCGGGCGCAGCAGGCCATACAAGTCGGTCAGCCAGGTCTCGAGGCCGTCGAGCGGCAGAAAGCCGTCCAGTTCACGGGCCAGGATCAGGTCCGCCGCGCCCTCATCCAGCCCGCCGACCGCATCAAGTCCAACCCGCAGGTCAAGGCCGGCGGTGTCACGGGGGCGCCAGGCTGGGCCGCCGCCCTCGCCGTCCCACCAGGCGCGACGTTCGACCCCCACGGCGGATCGTATCCCGCCAGTCGCCATCAGGGCGCCGAGCAGACGGCCGTCGCCACACCCCACCTCGACCACGTCCGCGTTCTCCAGAACGGGAGAGAACGGAGCGAAAAGGGCATTCCACAGAGCCACCGCGTCTTCCCACGCGGCCTGGTCTGAAGGGGCGCGCACCTCCGGTTCAGGCAACACGGCCTTTCGTCCGGCTCGAAGCGCCTTTCGCGCGCGATCCAGCAGGTTCATGGCCTGTCTCCCCGTTGGCGGGCAATCACATGCAGACGCCCGGTGGCGAGTTCAACGGAGTCATAGATCTCAAGACGCGCTGCGTGGCGCGCGAACGTTTCAGGCGCAATTTCCTGCGTACCCAGACCCTCAGCCGCCTGAACATCCAGACCCATGGCCTTAAACAGGAGCATCCATGCGGCCGCCGGCAAGAGGGTGCGAGGCTCATCGCCCAGGTCCCCCTGACGGTGCAGATGGGGAAACAGCAGGGTATCGATGCCCCCGCCGGCGTCGGGAGCGCCCAGGGTGTCTATGACCAGCGCCAGCACGCCCTCCGGCGCCAGAAGCGCGACCATGTGGCCCAGGTCGTCACGGACCCCGCCAATGCTGGCCGCACCCAGCCCCCCGGCCGCAAGCACCAGATCAAAGGCGCCCGGCCGGGTCGCCGCCAGTTCGGTCAGAGAGTCTGATGTGGTTTTGAACCGTGCGCGCGGGGGCGCAGGATCAGGATGAACAAGGGTCAGAGCGCCCGGCTCAAGGACGTCCTGGGCCGCTCGGGCGAGGTCGAAACCTCCCGGTCCCAACGCCAGCACGGTTCCCGCATGGATCGGCGCGCCCAGGTTTTTCCAGGTTCGGAGGAGTTTTCTGGCCGGAGACAGCGCCGGGCTCATGCGGGGTCCGCCTTCAGGGCCTGAAGAAAGGCGGCGTCATAGCGCCGAATGGCTGAACGCCGCAGTCTGCGCGGTCCCCGCCTTTGCTCGATCAGGGGCTCGAGGGCTCCGTCCGTCTGCGCCCACCCCCGGAGCGTGTCGGGTGTGAACAGGGATTGTGTGTCCGGGGTCGGCAGACCGGACCGGCCGAGGCCGGCGATCAGGCCGGTCGCCATTTCGACCTTGATTTCATCCCGGTCGACCAGGACCGGATATCCATGCGGGCTGCGGGTCCATCCGGCCTCGGCCCATGCGGGCAGGCGGTCGGTCAGGGCCGTATTCCAGTCCTCGGCCAGAACGCGGGAGCGCACTGTGGATTTGCGCAACAGGCTGAGGGCGTCGACGCGCACGACGATGGGGGCGTTGCCGCCGGCTTCCGCCATGGCCTCAACCAAGGCTGCAGCCGAGTCCGCCGCCATGGCGTCCGTGGCGCTGAGGGCGTGGCGCACCACGCGATCCTGCGCGTGGGCCGGAGTCGACAGCGCCATGGCCGACGGGATGATTGCAAGATCGTCCCAGGCGGCGAAGGGGCGAGTCCGCCACCGCATCCAGGCGGACAGGCCGGCGTCATCGATGCGGTCGCTGAGAACCGCACGGACGCCCAGCCGCCTGGCCTCGGCCAGGGTGTCATCGGTCAGTCCGCCCGCTGCGAAGGCAAGAATGGACGGAGCCTGGCCCATGATCGACGCATAGCGGGTGAAGGCGAGCGCGGTGGCGGTCACGTCATCCATGTCCGCCATGGCCTGGGACAGGCCGCGCCAGGGTTCGGGATTCACCAGCAGGGCCAATCCATGACCCCGCCGTATCAGGGTGTCGCCCAGACGTGCGACGAGATCGTCGCCGAGCGCTTCGCCAGCCAGGACGTCTATGAAGAACAAGCCCTTCAGGCTACTGGCCTCAAGGGCCAGGGCGATACTCTCGACCGCGCCGCTTCCGTCGCCGGCCCACCACTGGCGCGAAGCGACGTCTTGGGGGTCTGCAATCGGCGACAGATCCGGGCGCGCGGTGACATTAACCGCCACCAGAAGCACGGGACCCGTCTCGCGCGTCTCGACGGCGAGTCGCTGGGGCATGCCGGGCGCATGCCGGGCCTGAGCGCCTATGGGCTGCTTGACCTTGTCCTGAGCCACGGGAACAGGCCGCTCCGCGCGAGCGTCGGCCGCGGCGACCATGGCTGCGGTGACAGGAAGGCCCTTGCGGTTTCGCCAGCGGCCGCGAACCCGGGCGAGAATGTCGTACTCGAATGCGCCGTCTCTCAGCTGGCCGGGAGGCAGAAGGAAGCTGGGCCTGCGCCGCACCATATCGATCACCGGACGGTCGGCCCCGGGCGCTCTCACAAGGAAGCGGTACTGGTCCGCACCTGCAGCAGCTTCCCCGATCAACAGATCGTCGGCGGGAGTCTTGTAGTCGTCCCCAAGTCGGGGGATGGGCGTGTAGGCGTAAAGCTGCTCGAAGCGGGATTCCGGGTCGTCGGAAATCCGCGCCATTACCCGAAACGCCAGCTGGTCAGGCACCAGCCGGAATTCGGGCGGCAGGCGGCATTCGGGACGAAAGCCCTCGTAGATGATGCGGCGCTCGCCCGTATCCTGGTTCCGCACAAGCACGCGATACTGCACCTTCGGCCCGGCGGGCTTCCAGCGCAGAGCGGGGCTCGCGGCGCGGCGGCGAATGGTTTTCAAACGGCCGGCTCCTGGGCGGGCTGGCGCTGAAGTCGCTCAGCGCTCGGTACATATGCGCCCCATGCCGATATCGAGGGCTTGATCATGGGTCAATGCGGCGAGACCGCGTCAAGCCGCCTTCAGCGCCCACTGGCCGTAAAGATCATCCAGGCTCGCCGCGGCCCGCGACCAGGTGAAACGCCGCTCCACATCGCGCCGGGCGTTGCGCGCGACCGCCATGGACCGATCAGGGGCCCCCATGACTTCCCCCAGAAGGTCGGTGAGCTCGCTCACGTCGCCCTTGTTGAAAAGGAAACCGTTTTCCCGGTGGATCAGGGTTTCAGAGATGGCCGACACATTGGAGGCCACCACCGGGAGCTCCATGGCCATGGCCTCAAGCGGCTTGAGCGGAGGCACCAGTTCGGTGACCTGCGCCGGCCGCCGGGGGTAAACCGCGACGTTCATCAGGGAGTACCAACGGGGCGCTTCCTTATGGGGCACGCGACCGGGCATGATCAGGTGGTCCAGGACGCCCAGTTGCCGGGCGGCCTCGCGGATCTCGCGGAAGGCCGGTCCGTCGCCCACGAGAAGGGCGCAGACATCCAGGCCGTCACTGCGAAGGTGGGACAGGGCAGTGATCAGATCGACCAGACCTTCATAGCCGGTCATGGAACCCAGGAAGCCGAGCACGCGCCGGTCGTCCAGGCCGATCTCGCTGGCCAAGGCCTGGTCACGCGGGCGGGGGCTGAACACCTGGGGGTCGACACTGTTGGGAACCACGATGATCTTTCGGCCATCGACCCCGCGCGAGATCAACTCGTTCTTGAGGCCGTTGGAAATCGCCACCACTGAGTCGGCTTCCTGCGCCACGCGGGTCTCCTGACGCCGCTGGAATTCGAAACGCTCCGAGCCTTCCCAATGCGGCGTGCGCGCTGCGCTGGTCAGCTCCCACAGCCCGCGGACCTCGTAGACGAAAGGCAGGCCCGCCTTGCGCGCCGCCATGAGGGCTGGGGCGGCGTTCACATGGTTCGACGCCGCCTGGACCACGGCCGGCCGGACCTTGTGGATGTGTTCCAGAAGGGCCTGCCCGGCTTCGTCGCAATATCGATCAAAGGGCGTGGCGTTGGACGGAGGCCCCCCCAGACGGGAGTAGACGACGCCGTCCACATCGTGGGCCCCAAGACGTCCGGTCACATGCTGGGCGTCGTTGCGGTCAGCAGGGTAGCCGGGCCTGGTCACGGCTTCCACGCGCCATCCCTGTCGGCTGATCGCCTTGATCAACGAGTGGGTCCGCGCGGCATAGCCTGTGACGTGGTGCGGGAAGGAACTGGCCGCCACATACAGCAGGGACCGCTCCTTCACCGGCTTGAGCGATCGTCTGGGCGGGACTGTCAGGCCTGACCGCTGGATCCGGGCCAGCCCCTCGATGATGTCCCGGCGCAATCTGGCGTTCGCGGGAATGGCGGCGTGGCTCTTGTCGAGCCGCCGGTACAGCGCCAGCGGCTCGTCGATCATGCCGGCGTTGTAGAGCACGGTGGCCAGCCAGAGAATTCGGTGCGAACTCGGGTCGTGCTCGACCGTCTTGCGCGCCAGAGCGATGCTCTTGTCGAAATCAACCAGCTGCAGCGACATGGACAGGTCGGCGACCACCCGCATCGCCAGCGTCGGGTCCCTGCATTCCGCCAGGGCGGCTTCTACGATCTCATCCGTGCGCATGTCGAAGGCGCGCAGGCTCAGATCCTGAATTCGCGCCGCCGTCTGCGGGTTCAGGTGGGGGTCGCGAGCCGCTGTCCGTCCGCGACGTTCCAGCGACTGCCGACGCAGACGCGCCAGCCCCGCCGGAAGATCGACCAGGCCCCGCCAGGTTTTGGCCCGCACCAGCAGATTGCCGAGTTGAAACGAGATAGTCTCCTTCAGCCGTTCGTTCTCGGCCGACAGGGTCATCACCTTCACGCGAAGCTGGGCCGCTTCGGCCGCAAGCTTCATCATCCGTTCGTCGGAGGCCTCAGCGGATGGGCCAGCCGGAGGCCTTGGTCCCGCCTGAAGTAACCGATTTGTCGGGGTGGATGCCGAACGGTGGATGCTATCGGGCAAACCGTGCCTCGCAGGAAGGTCCCTAATGGATCGTTTCTGTCACACGAGCGCGTGATTGGCCACCGGCATGGCGTCCCGGAGGGGCATTGCGACCAGAGCTGTGCCGCAACGGCCACGCCCTCCACAGCAAAAGCTGCTGTGGTCAGAGAATTCAAAAAGGTTCCTCAGACTAACCTTCAAATTTCATCCTGAATCTTTGAGGGCGTCTCGCGCGAGGGCGCGGCTCTCGACCGGCGGCTTCACCTCGGCGTAAAGGCCTGCTCCCCGCCTGCGCGGCCCGGAGCGGCGATCCCCGGCCGGTTTGTCCCGGCCGGGCCGATCGTCTGCCCCAGACCTGTGGAAGTCCTGGCTCGTTTCCATCACCATGACCGCCCCTTCTTGCCCCGGGTTTGATCGGCGAGACTGTATTGATCCCGAAGTGGGGCGCAAGCATTTATCCCGGTGATGCAAGTCTTCGTCAGGCAGCCAGTCTGGAAATCATGATTTCAGCGTCTTCCCGGCTCGCTCGAGGTCGCCGAGGGTGTCGATGTCCACTGAACGACGCTCATCCATGACGTGGCAGGCTGTGTCCGGCGCGATGAAACCGCCCCCTGACATCAGGTGATCCCATGTCAGGACATAAACCGCGCCGTTGAGGACAAGGGGTTGTCCATACGCGCAAGCACGGGTGAGCACCCCGTTCCGGCAGATCATGAGAAGATCCGCCTTGGGAGCCGGGGCGACACTGACGGCTGTGGAGCCGCCCCTGTTACGGCACAGGGTCAGGGTCTGGTCGATGTCTGCGGCGGTGCGCAGGGGCGAGGTGGGCTGGAGCAGGACGAGGTGGGAGAAGGCGTTGGGCTCATCCTCATCCGCCCAGGCCATGGCGTGACGCACCACGTCCAGCGAGGACGCCTCGTCCGTGGCCAGTTCCGCGGGACGCAGGAAAGGAACCTCGGCGCCGCCCGCGCGGGCGGCCTCGGCTATCGCGGGGTCGTCGGTGGAGACGATCAGGCGGTCGATGCCGCGCGCCTCAAGCCCCGCGTCGATGGCCCGCTGAAGCAGGCTGCGGCCGTGCAGGTCGGCCAGGTTCTTGCCGGGCAGGCGCTTTGAACCGCCGCGCGCGGGGATCAGGCCGAGGACGCGGCTTCGGCTCATGTGGCTGCTGCGGCGGCGAATACCGCCTCATAGTCGCTGCGCGCCAGCTCGAAGTCCGGCGGGCGGCCGATGTCGATCCAGTATTCGTGGATGGGGAAGGCGCCGACCGTGTCGCCCCGGTCCGCCAGAGCGGCCAGCAGGGTGGGCATGTCGTAGTGGCCGCTGTCCGGCACCTGCTTCAGGGCGTCAGGGCCCAGCACATAGATCCCGGCGTTGGCGAACCAGCGGAAGGTGGGCTTTTCGCGGATGGAGACCAGGCGGTGGCCTTCGGTCTCGACCACGCCGAAGGGGGCCTCGAACCGATGCTCCCGCACGCAGACTGTGGCGGCGGCCTCGTGATCGCCGTGGAAGTCCAGAAGCTGGCCGAAATCCAGCCGGGTCAGGACGTCGCCGTTCATGACCAGGAAGGGCTCCTCGATGGGCTCGTCCAGCAGGGCCAGGGCCCCGGCGGTGCCGCGCGGCTCGGTCTCGCGAAGGTAGGAGATTTCGACGTCGAAGGCCGAGCCGTCGCCGAAGTGGCCCTCGATCACCTCGGCCAGATAGTTGACCGCCAGACGGAAGCGCCCGAACCCCTGATCACGGAGGCGCTCGATGATGGTCTCCAGCAGGGGCCGCCCCGAGATGGTCAGCATGGGCTTGGGGGTGTGGCGGGTCAGGGGAGCCAGACGAGCGCCGCGTCCGCCGGCCATGATGACCACCAGATTGTCTCGCCGGCCCGCCTCGCCGTAGTGCTCGGGATACAGGCCCACCACCCGGCCCGCCCGGTCGATCACGGGCGCCTGGGTCGCGCCGCGCACGTCCAGCTCGGCCTGGATTTCGGCGGGGTTCTGGCCCCGGCGCACGGCAACCGGCTCGGCGTTCATGGCCGTCTCGACGCCGGCCTCCATGGGCGTCATGCGCAGCAGGGCCCGGCGCACGTCGCCGTCGGTCAGGGAGCCGCGCAGCCGCCCGTTCTCGTCGATGACCACTACCAGCTGGCCGCGCACGGCGTCCAGCCGCTCTATAGCCTCGCGCAGGGTGGCCTGGTCGGACAGCAGCCAGGGGGCCTGTTCACGACGGGTCATGCTGTGAGCTCCTCACCCTGAAGGGTCTTGCGCCTGAGGCGGTCGTCGATGGGTTCGGCGGCCAGTCGGGTGGCGATGCGCGGGCCTGCGCAGCCGTCGCCGTAGAGATTGGCCATGCCGGTCAGGCTGGATCGGAAGGCGGGGTCAAGCGCGCGGGTCATGGCCCGACGCACGGCGGCGGGATCGGCGGCGGCGTCGATGACGTTGGCGCCCCGGTCGCGACCCTTCTGGCGGTCGCCCACATTGACCACGGGCAGGGCGAAGGCCGCCGCCTCGATAATGCCGCTGGACGAATTGCCCGCCATCACCGCCGCATGGGCGAGGGCCGGGGCGTAGAGAGGGCCGAGGCTGGGGATCAGGTGAATGGGCGCCTGCTCCTCGGCCCAGCTGCGGATGCGCGCCCCCTGTCCCGCCCCGCCGGGGTCGGCGTTGACGCCTGTGAACAGGACCGGGCGGCCAGTTTCCGCCAAGGCCGTCAGCAGGGCCTCAAGCCCCGCCGCGCCGCCGTCGGTGGTCAGGGTCTCCGGGTGCCAGGTGGCGAGGATGAAGTCGCCGGGATCTGCCATGTTCAGGGCGCGGAAGAAGTCGGCGCGCGGCCTGTGCGGCGCCTGCATCAGCAGGTCCAGCCCCGGCGCTCCGGCGAGGGTGATGCGCCAGCCTTCCTCGCCCATGCGGATCAGGCGCGCGGCGGCGGCCCCGGTGGCCGGGAAGTGCAGGTGGGCCAGCTTGGTGATGGCGTGGCGGAAGGCGTCGTCCATGGCGCCGAGGGTCAGTTCTCCGCCGTGCAGGTGGGCGATGACCGTGCCCGCCAGGGAGGCCGCGCCCGCCGCCGCCAGGGTCTCGTAGCGATCGCCGGTCAGCACGACCACGTCCGGTCGCTCGTCCGCCAGCACCCCGGCGAAGGCTGCGGTCAGGGCGCCCATGCGGCGTCCCAGACCGGCAGTATCGTCGCCCTCCATGTGGGCGGGGAGGCGGCAGGTGCGCACGCCGTGGTCCTCGATCAGGCTGTCGGGGCCGAGCGGATCGTCCACCACCATCGCCAGGGTCGAAACCCCGGCCTCGTCCAGCGCGCGGCCCACGACCGCCGCCATGGCGCGGTCGGCGCGGGAGACGGAGACCACGCAGACCGTTCGCGTCATGTCCCTGCGGGCTCCACATCGGCCCAGGTCACGGGCTCGTCGGGCTGCAGCGCGCGCGTCAGGCGATGGCCGATCAGGCGGGGCAGATCGTCGGGCGGGGCGCCGGTGCCGGGACGCTTGCAGCCCAGATGGGCGGCGGTCAGGACGGTTCCGGCGGGCAGGGCGTCCAGCGCCACAACGCTGCGCCGGATGCCCGGGATATTGGCGGCCTCCGACGGGCGGGGGCGCTTGATCCCGTCCCCCAGCATGGCCTCGATCCGGCGCACGGCGCGCACCAGGGCGCCGAAATCGTCGGGCGCCATGGAGGCCGCGTGGTCGGGACCGGGAGCGGCGGTGTCCAGCGTCAGGTGCTTTTCGATCACCCGCGCGCCCAGCGCCGTGGCGGCCACGGCGGCCTCGGCGCCGAGGGAATGGTCCGACAGCCCGACCACGACGCCGAGCTCGTCGGTCAGGGTGGTCAGGGCGCGCAGGTTCATCTCAGCGTCCGGGGCCGGATACTCCGACACGCAGTGCAGCACGCAGACCGGCGGATGGCCCTCGGCGCGCACGGCGGCCAGGGCATGGCGGGCTTCGTTCAGGGTGCTGGCGCCGGTGGACAGGATGACGGGACGGCCCGTCCTGCCGGCGGCGGTCAGGAAGGCGGAATGGTTGACCTCGCTGGAGCCGATCTTGACCACGGCCATGTCCAGATCGCCGGTCAGGTGGGCCAGGGTGTCGAACCCTTCGGGCGTGGACATGAACATCACGCCCGCCGCCTCGCAGGCGGCCTTGAGCCGGGCGGTGTCCTCCAGCCCGATGCGAAGGCGCTCGAGCAGGTCGTAGAAGCTTTCCTGAACCCCGGTGGTGCGCTCCAGATAGTCCACCTTGTGGCTGAACCGCCCGACGATCTCGCCGGGCAGCCAGGTCTGGAACTTGACCGCATCGGCGCCCGCCGCCGCGGCGGCCTCGATCAGGGCGAAGGCCTTGTCCATGTCGCCGTCGTGGTTCACCCCCGCCTCGGCGATGATGAAGACGCGGTCGTCCCAAGGGGCGTTTCCGGGCGCGGCGCGCATCATGTGGCGTAGTCCTGCGGCCGGTACAGATGCAGGTTGTCGCGGATGAAGGCGACTGTGCGCTCAAGCCCGTCCTCCAGCGACACGCGCGGCGCCCAGCCCAGGGCCTCGCGGGCCTTCGAGGCGTCGGCGATCAACCGGTCCACCTCGCTGCCCTCGGGGCGCAGGCGTTGCTGGTCGGTGACGATCTCGATGTCGCGGCCCGCCGCGCGGCCGATCATCAGGGCCAGGTCGCCGATGGACACCTCGCGTCCGCCGCCGAAGTGCAGGGTCCGGCCCTCGATCCCGGGCGTGGCCGCGGCGCGCAGGAAGGCGTCGGCGGTGTCGTCCACGAAGACGAAGTCGCGGGTGGGGCGCGCAGCGCCCAGATTGACGGTGTTCCCGTTGATGGCCTGCACCGCCACCGCCGGGATCACCGCACGGGCGCTCTGGCGCGGGCCGAAGGTGTTGAAGGGGCGCAGGGTCACGGCCGGGACGCCGAACGACAGATGGAAGGACTCCACCAGCTTGTCCGCCGCGATCTTGGATGCCGCATAGGGGGACTGGGCCTGAAGCGGATGCTCCTCGGTCATGGGGGCGAAGCGGGCGGTGCCGTAGACCTCGCTGGTGGAGGTGTTGACCATGCGGGCGACGCCGCAGTCGCGCACCGCCTGAAGCACGTTCAGGGTGCCCAGGGTGTTGACCCGCACATAGCTTTCGGGGGCGGCGTAGGAATAGGGAATGGCGATCAGGGCGCCCAGGTGCAGGACGATCTCGCAGTCCCGGACCGCGTCCATGACCGAGTCCCGGTCAGCCAGATCACCGCGCCGGATGTCGACCTGGTCGCGCACGGGCGACCCGTCCAGCCACTCGGCCGTGCCGGATGAGGTGTAGAGCACGAGGGCGCGCGTTTCCGCCCCGGCCTCGACCAGCCGCTCGCAGACGCGGCTGCCGATGAAGCCGCCGCCGCCGGTGACCAGCACCCGCTTGCCCTTCAGGGAAGCGATGGGATCGACCATGTGAATTACGCCCCGGACCGCGAATCGCCTTGGGTCAGTCTAGCCCGGCGCCTCCCCACACAATTCTTAACAGGCGCCGATGCGCGCGATTTCGCAGGTGCGAAGAAAAATGCCCCGCAAGGGGTCAACTTCGGGGGCGGTCACGCGTTAGGATGCGGGGGACAAGCCAGACCGTTCATGAGGATCATGCCGACAAACGCCGCTCTTGCCGTGCCACCCCTGTCGCCGCCGCTCGCCTTGCCGGAGCGCCCGGCTCTGTTTCTGGACATGGACGGGGTGCTGGCGCCGATCACGGCCACGCCCGGCGGGGTCGGCCCCGATGGCCGCCGCACCCGTGTGCTAAGCCGATTGCTGGAGCGGTTTGACGGTCGGCTGGCGGTGGTCAGCGGACGGACCATCGCCGAGATCGACCGGATCTGCGAAGGCGTCGTGCCGTGCGTAGCCGGAATCCACGGGCTTGAGCGACGCGGCGCCGACGGGCAGGTGCAGCGGCTGGCGCCCCATCCCGACATGGCGCAGGTGCTTGACGCGTTGCTGGAATTCGCGCGCGACCGGCCGGGGATTCTGATCGAGGACAAGGGGTTGGGCGTGACCCTGCATTACCGTCAGACGCCGGAACAGGCGGGCGCGGCGGGTGAATTTGCGCGCGCCCTGGCCGAGACCCACGGCCTGACCCTGCAGCCCGGCGACATGGTGCAGGAGCTGAAGACGCCCGGCGCCGACAAGGGCCGGGCCCTGACCGCCTTCATGGAGGAGGCGCCCTTCAAGGGCGCGGTGCCGGTGATGACCGGCGACGACCTGACCGATGAGTTCGCCTTCACCGCCGCCGCCGGACTGGGCGGGTTCGGGGTGCTGGTGGGCCCGCCGCGCGAGACGGCGGCCCTGTACGGCCTGACCGGCCCGGAGGCAGTGATGAACTGGCTCGAAACCCTGACGGAGCGCCCATGAACGGCAAGCGACCCAATCTGGACCTGGCCCCGGTCGGCAACTGCGCCATCTCCAGCCTGATCGACCGGCAGGGCCGCCATGTGTGGTCGTGCGCGCCGCGCGTGGACGGGGACCCGGTGTTCTCGGCCCTGATGGACGGGGATGATCCGCAACACGGCTTCTGGGCCATCGACCTGGAAGGCCAGAAGCATGTGGAACAGGCCTATGTGCGCAACACCCCGGTGCTGCGCACGGTGCTGACGGCCGAGGACGGGGCGGCGCTGGAGATCATCGACTTCGCGCCCCGCCACGCCAAGCACAGCCGCACCTACCGCCCCATCGCCTTGGCCCGGATCATCCGGCCCCTGCACGGCGTGCCCCGCGTCACGATCCGCATGAGGCCCGCTCGCGACTGGGGCGCGCAGCGCGCGCCCACCACCTCGGGGTCGAACCACATCCGCTATCACTGCACGGACCTGACCTTCCGTCTGACCACGGACTGTCCGGTGTCCCATGTGCTGGACGAGCGCACCTTCCGGGTCGAACGGACCCTGTCATTCTTCTTCGGGCCGGACGAGGGCTATGATCAGGCAGTGGGGGCAGGGGTCGCCGCGGCGCTGGAGCGGACCGAGGATTACTGGAGGCAGTGGGTGCGGACCCTCTATCTGCCGCTGGACTGGCAGGAGGCGGTGATCCGCGCGGCCATCACCCTGAAGCTGTGCGCCCACGAGGAGACGGGCGCCATCGTGGCGGCCCTGACCACCTCGGTGCCGGAGTTTCCCGAGAGCGGACGCAACTGGGATTACCGGTTCTGCTGGATCCGCGACGCCTATTACACGGTGCGTGTGCTGACCCGGCTCGGCGCCATCGACATCCTGGAGAACTATCTCGCCTATCTGCGCAACCTGGTGGACAACGCCGCCGGGGGGCACGTGCAGCCTGTCTACGGCGTCGGGCTGGAAGGCGCGATCACCGAGCGCATCGTCGATACGGTCGAGGGCTATCGCGGCATGAAGCCGGTGCGGGTGGGCAACCAGGCACACGAGCATCTGCAGCATGATGTGTACGGACAGATCGTGCTGCCGCTGGTGCAGTCCTTCTACGACCAGCGCCTGCTGCGCCCCGGTTCGGTGGAGGATTTCCGCGCCCTTGAGACCGTGGGCGAGCGCGCCTTCGCCGTGCACGACCAGACCGACGCGGGCCTGTGGGAGTTCCGCACCATCGCGCGGGTGCACACCTATTCCTCCATGATGTGCTGGGCCGCCTGCGACCGCCTGGCCAAGGCGGCGGACCAGCTGAAGCTGAACGACCGGGCCGAAGTCTGGCGCGAGCGCGCCGGGATCATCCGCGCCCGCATCGAGAAGGAAGCCTTCGTGCCCGAGGAGGGCCGTTTCGCCGCCAGCTTCGGCGGGACCGAGCTGGACGCCTCGCTGCTGCAGATGGTGGAACTGGGCTTCCTTGATCCGCAGGATCCTCGCCAACTGGCCACCTTCGCCGCCATCGAGCGGGACCTGAAGAAGGGGCCCTATCTGTTCCGCTATGTGGAGCCCGATGATTTCGGCGAGCCGGAGACGGCGTTCAACTTCTGCACCTTCTGGTTCATCGAAGCCCTGCACATCAACGGGCGCGTGGACGAGGCGCGCGAGATGTTCGAGCAGATGCTGAGCCGCCGCACCAACGCGGGCCTGCTGTCAGAGGACATATCCCTGGGCGATGACGAACTGTGGGGGAACTACCCGCAGACCTATTCCCTTGTGGGGATCATCAACTGCGCGGTGTTGCTGAGCCGTTCCTGGACGGATGTGAGATGAGCCGACTGATCGTCGTATCGAACCGTGTCTCCGCGCCGAAGGACGCCGGTGAAAGCTCGACCGGCGGACTGGCTGCGGCCCTCTCGGCGGCGCTGCGGCGGTATGACGGCATCTGGTTCGGCTGGTCCGGCGAGACCACCGAGACCTTCACGGGCGAGCTGAAGATGGAGGACCGGGCCGGGGTCACCGTGGCCCTGGTGGACCTGGAAGGCCAGGACGTCGAGGAATATTATAACGGCTACGCCAACAAGACCCTGTGGCCGCTGTTCCACCACCGGGTCGATCTGACCGCCTATGAGCGGTCCTATGGTCAGGGCTATGAGCGGACCAACGCCCGTTTCGCCGAGGTGCTGGCGCCCCTGATCCAGGACGACGATATCGTCTGGATCCACGACTACCACATGATCCCTCTGGCCCGCGATTTGCGGCGGCTGGGGATCAGGAACCGGATCGGTTTCTTCCTGCACACGCCCTGGCCGGTGCGCCAGCTGCTGGTGACGTTGCCGTTCCACCGCAGGCTGGTGGAGTCCCTGTTCGATTACGACCTTCTGGGGTTCCACACCCAGGAATGGCTGGACCTGTTCCGCGACTATGTGACGTCCGAAGCCGACGGCAAGCTGGTGGGCGACAACGGCATGGAGGCCTTCGGCAAGACGGTGCAGGGCGGGGTGTTCCCCATCGGCATCGACGTGGACGGCTTCGTCGCGGCGCGGGACTCGGCGCTGGGCCAGCGCACCTATGACCGCATGGCGGCGTCCTCGGCGTTCCGTTCGATGATCGTGGGGGTGGACCGGCTGGATTACTCCAAGGGGCTGGAACAGCGGCTGCTTGGGTTCCAGCAGTTCCTTGAGGACAACCCCTCCATGCGCGGCGAGGTGTTCCTGCTGCAGGTGACGCCGATCTCGCGCGACGAGGTGGACACCTACCAGGATCTGCGGGCGCGGCTGGACGCCCTGGCGGGCCATGTGAACGGCGCCTATGCGGACATGGACTGGGCGCCCGTGCGCTATCTGAACCGCACCTATCGCCGGGACCAGCTGGCCGGCATCTACAGGGCGGCCAAGGTGGGGCTGGTGACGCCCCTGCGCGACGGCATGAACCTGGTGGCCAAAGAATATGTGGCGGCCCAGAACCCGGATGATCCCGGCGTGCTGATCCTGTCGCGCTTCGCCGGGGCGGCGGAAGAGCTGCGAGACGCCTTGATCGTCAATCCCTTCGCCCGCGAGGAGGTGGCCCAGGCCATCCACCGGGCGGTGACCATGCCGAGGGACGAGCGCATCGAACGCTGGACCGCCCTGATGGCGGCGGTGCGGGCCTCGGACGTGGCCATATGGCGGGACGATTTCGTCCGCACCCTCACCGCCCTGCCGGGCAAGGACGAGGCCGCATCCGACCCGGACGCGGCCTGATCCGTCTTACCGCATCGTCGGAATGACGAAGCTGGAGTCCGCGTGCTCCAGCTCGGAGTCAGGCCAGCGGGCGGTGACGGTCTTGGTCTTGGTCCAGAAGCGGACGCCTTCCATGCCGTGCTGGTTGGTGTCGCCGAAGGCCGAGCGCTTCCAGCCGCCGAAGGTGTGATAGGCCACCGGCACCGGGATCGGCACATTGATGCCCACCATGCCCACATTGACGCGGGCGGCGAAGTCGCGGGCCGCGCGGCCGTTCTGGGTGAAGATGGCCACGCCGTTGCCGTACTGGTGCTTCGAGGCCAGCGACAGCGCCTCCTCGAACGTCCCGGCGCGAACGATCTGAAGGACCGGGCCGAAGATTTCCTCCTTGTAGGATTCCATGCCCGGCTTGACGTGGTCGAACAGGGACGGGCCGATGAAATAGCCCTTCTCGTGGCCCTGCAGGGAGAAGCCGCGGCCGTCGATGACCAGTTCGGCGCCGTCCTTGACGCCCTGGTCGATCCAGCCCTCGACGCGGGCCTTGTGGGCGGCGTTGACCACGGGACCGTAGTGGGCCTCGGCGTCGGTGGAGACGCCGATCCTCAGTTTCGGAATCTCGGCGACCAGCCGTTCACGAAGGTCGTCGGCGGTCTTCTCGCCCACGGGCACCACCACGGGCAGGGCCATGCAGCGTTCGCCAGCGGAACCGAAGGCGGCGCCGGTCAGGTCCTTGACCACCTGGTCCATGTCGGCGTCGGGCAGGATGACGCCGTGGTTCTTGGCCCCGCCCATGGCCTGGACCCGCTTATGGTTGGCGGCGCCGGTCTGGTAGACATAGTGGGCGATGTCGGACGAGCCGACGAAGCTGACCGCGTGGACCAGCGGATGGGTCAGGATGGCGTCCACCGCCGTCTTGTCGCCGTGGACCACGTTCAGCACCCCGGCGGGCGCGCCCGCCTCCATCATCAGTTCGCCCAGACGGACGGGCACCGACGGATCGCGCTCGGACGGCTTGAGGATGAAGGTGTTGCCCACCGCGATGGCCACGCCGAACATCCACATGGGGATCATGGCCGGGAAGTTGAACGGGGTGATGCCCGCCACCACGCCCAGCGGCTGGCGCATGGAATAGACGTCGATGCCGGGGCCGGCCCCTTGCGTGTACTCACCCTTCAGGGCGTGGGGGATGCCGCAGGCGAACTCGATGACCTCCAGGCCGCGCTGGATGTCGCCCTTCGAGTCGGCGATGACCTTGCCGTGCTCGGCCGACAGCATTTCGGCCAGGTCGTCCATGTTGGCCTCGACCAGGCGCTTGAACTCGAACATGACCCGCGCGCGGCGCTGGGGGTTGGTGGAGGACCAGGCCTCGAAGGCGTTCTGGGCGGCCTGCACGGCCCTGTCGACCTCGCCCTCGGTGGCCAGCTGGACCCGCGCCTGCACCTCGCCGGTGTTGGGGTTGAAGACGTCCCCGAAGCGGCCCGAGGCGCCCTCGAAGGAAGCGCCGTCGATGAAGTGGCGAATGTCGCGCATGTCCTGAGTGTTCCCTGATCTGGTTGTTTGGCCGCCGTCTTAAACCCGCCGGGCGCCCGTGGCCAGCGGAGCGGGGTAAGGGCTTCGTTAGACTCCGGGACGGAAAAACAGTGCAATTGGAGTCTAACGTTTCGGAATTGGTCAGCAAAAACAGAGGCGCCGGTTTTGGGGAGTCTCACCCCCCGACCCGAAAGCCGCTCCCGGCGAAGGCTGGGCGCCCGGCGATCGCGCCGGCGGCTGGACGGGAGGGCGGCGCTGGTTTCCGGCCCCCCACGTCCACCATCTGGCCCCCGGCTTTGGCCGGGGTTTGAGACTCCGATACGAAAAAACAGTGCAATGAGAGTCTAATGCGGCCGGAATTGTTCAGCGAAATCAAACCAGGCGAAATTTGCGGGGGTGGGGAGTCTAATCTCAGGCCCTCTCCTGTTCATCGCAGCGCGGTGTCGCTGAAGGGGCAGTTTACGAGCGCCGGCGGACAGGGAGCGGAAAAGGGGGTGTCCGGAGCGGTGAGGCCTTGTGCGGCAAGGGATTGGGCGTGGAAAATGCGGGATTAACGGGGGCATTCCCCTTCTCCCGATGGGAGAAGGGGGAACCCGCGCACGGAGGCGCGTCATCGGCTTCGTTCTGGCGCGGGGGATGAGGGTCCGCTGGGCCGCCAGGACGCATCCGACCCTCACCCTGCGCACGAAGAAGCGGTCTGCTTCGCATCCCGCTGCGCGCAGCCCTCTCCCATCGGGAGAGGGGTTCTACTCCGCGTCCTCGCCGAGGTGGCGGTCCAGCCAGCCGAACACTTCGGTGTGCCAGCGCAGGCTGTTGCGCGGCTGGAGCACCCAGTGGTTCTCGTCGGGGAAGTAGAGGAACTGGCTCTCGATGCCCCGACGCTGCAGGGCGGTGAAGGCGGCGATGGACTGGTCCGTGGGCACCCGGTAGTCGCGGCCGCCCTGGATCACCATCATGGGCGTGCGCCAGTTCTGCACGTGGTTGACCGGGTTGAAGGCCTCATAGGTCGTGCCGCGCTCCCACGGCGTTCCCCGGTTCTCCCATTCGGTGAACCAAAGCTCCTCGGTGGAATAGCCCATGAAGCGGGTGTCGAAGACGCCGTCGTGGTTGACCATGCACTGGAAGGCGTCGGCCCAGTTGCCCGCAATCCAGTTGATCATGTAGCCGCCGTAGGAGGCGCCCAGCGCACAGGCGCGGTCGCCGTCGAGGAAGTCCCAGGTCTGGAGCGCGTGGGCCCAGCCCCGCTGCAGGTCCTCCAGCGGGCGGTCGCCCCAGTGGCCGGAGATGGCGTCGGTGAAGTCCTGGCCGTAGCCGACCGAGCCGTGGAAATCGATCATCACCACCGCATAGCCCGCGCCCGCATAGGTCTGGGGGTTCCAGCGGTAAGACCAGTAGTTGCCGAAGGAGCCCTGGGGCCCGCCGTGGATCAGGAAGGCGACCGGATAGGTCCCGCCCTCCACATAGTTGGCCGGCTTGATCAGGTAGCCGTGGACCGTATTGCCGTTCCAGCCCTCGAAGGTGAACTGCTCGGCCTCGCCGAAGGCCAGGTCGGACAGCTGCGGATTGGGGTCCAGCACCAGCCGGGGCATTTCGCGGCCCCGGTAGGTCTTGGCGTACAGGGCGTTGGGGTGGGTCAGGCTGTCCAGGGCCAGGATGAAGCCCGACGGCGTCTGCTGGACGGCGGCCACATGGCCCTCGCCGGTGATCGGGACTACCGAGCCGGAGGTGACGTCGATCTCGAACAGGCGGACCTGACCGGTGTCATAGGCGGTGGCGTACAGGCTGCGGCCGTTGGCGGACCACTGCAGGCTGTCGGGCGAGCGGTCCCAGTTGGCGGCGATCTGGCGCACCTGACCGGTCGCCACGTCGCGCAGCATGATCTTCCACTGGTCGGCCTCGAAGCCCGGGCGGCTCATGGCGCGGTAAGCCATGGTCCGGCCGTCCGGCGAGAACACCGGGCCGTCGTCCCAGGCGGGGTTGTTGTCGGTCAGATTGATCCGCTCGCCCAGGCCCTCGGCCTCGATGGGCTGCAGGTAGATGTCGAAATTGGTGGACCAGGGCTCGCTGGTCCCGGCCTCGCGGGCGGCGAAGACCACGCCGTTGCCGTCCGGGGTGAAGGTGAAGGCGCTCTCGTCGCCGAAGGGGCGCGAGGGGGTGTCGCCGTCGAAGTCGCGGGTGGCCCAGATGGGCTCGCCGACGGCGACGCCCTGCCCGCTCAGGTCCAGCACGAAGACGTGGTTGCGCGTGCCGTCGCTCCACTGGTCCCAGTGGCGCACGAACAGCTGGGTGTAGAGCGTTCCGGAGTTGTCAGGCTCCTCGGTCAGGCGGGCGGCGGTGCAGGTCAGGTCGGGGCAGTCGGGGAAGACGGCGGCGGCCACGGCGATGCGGTCGCCCGCAGGGCTGAGGCGATAGGTCTGGACGTCCACGGGCAGGTCGGTGACCTGGACCGCGAAGCTTCCGTCGGCGTCGGTGCGCCAGACCTGCGACGAGCCCGAGCGGCTGGACAGGAAATACAGCTGGCCGTCGGCGCTCCAGCGGGCGGTGTTGGCGCCCTCGCCGGAAATGGCCAGGCGGCGCGGTTCGGCCTCGCCCTCCAGATCCAGCATGTAGAGGCTGGTGGAGCCCCCGGCCAGCGGGGTGGAGCGCAGGGCGTAGACCACCTGAGACCCGTCCGGCGACACGCGCGGATCGGACAGGCGGTTGGCGTTCAGCATGTGCTCGTAGGTGAAGGGCTGCTGCTGCGCGGCGGCGGCCGCGGGCAGGACGAGGGCCGCGAGGGCGGCGGCGCAGACGAGGGCGGTTGGACGCATGACAGGTTCCCCATGACCAGCTTTGCGGCCACGGTTAGCACGCTGGTACTCTCAGCGGAAACTGGACTCGCCCTGTCCACCCTCCGCTCATCCCCGCGAACGCGGGGACCCAGTGCTTTGGGTGTTGCAGCGGCTCAAGTTCATCCAGGGCTCGCCCGTCCTGAAACGCCGACGTCAAGCTGGACAGGACTGGGTCCCCGTGTTCGCGGGGATGAGCGGAAATCGTGCGGGCGCCCGCTTGCTCCGGCGCACGGCAAAGGCGAGACTTCCACGCGATGGTACTCGCCGACGCCCCGGCGGCCCCGGCTGTGGCCGGCCCCGCCGCCCCTCACATCGTTGACCAGCTGATCGCCGAGCGTGCGCCGCGGCTGACCCGGTCGCTTGTCTGGCCGGTGGTCAGGCCGGTCCTGTACAGCCTGCTCAGCTATGCCCCCGCGCGCAGCATGGCCGATGCGGTGGCGGTGCGCTCGGGCGCCGATGCGCTGGGCTATGTGGCGGACCTGCTGGATCTGGAGGTGTCGGCCCTGCTGCTGGAGCGGCTGCCGCAGACGGGCCGCTGCATCGTGGTGGCCAACCACCCCACCGGCATCGCCGACGGGCTGGCGGTGCACGAGGCGGTGCGGCGGGTGCGGGACGACGCCATCTATTTCGCCAACGCCGACGCCCTGCGGGTCTCGCCGCGTCTGGGCGAGGTGGTGATTCCGGTGGAGTGGGTGGAGACCAAGCGCACCCGCGAAAAGACCCGGGCCACCCTGGAGGCCGCACGGCGGGCCTTCGAGGAAGAGCGGTGCGTGGTCATGTTCCCGGCCGGGAGGCTCGCGCGGGTCAGCAAGAACGGCTCGCTGACCGATCCCCAATGGGCGGCCACGGCGGTGTCGCTGGCGCGCAAGTATGAGGCGCCGATCGTGCCGATCCATGTGTCGGGGCCCTATTCCAAGCTGTTCCACCTGTTCGACCGCTATTCCACGGAGATGCGCGACATCACCCTGTTCCACGAGATGCTGAACAAGCGCGGCAAGGCCTATCGCCTGGTCGTGGGCAAGCCGGTGGATGCCCGGCGGCTGGATACGGATGCGGCGCGGGCGACCTACGCCCTGAAGGCGTTCACCGAACGGACCCTGGCCAGCCAGCCGGACGCGGATTTTGCCTGAGGCCCGCCGCATCCTGCTGGACGACGCGGAGGCCACGACGCGTCTGGGTGCGGCCATCGCGCCGCTGCTGAGGCCGGGCGAGGCGGTGCTGCTGTACGGGCCGCTGGGCATGGGCAAGTCGACGCTGGCGCGGGGCCTGATCCGCGCCCTGACCACGCCGGACGAGGACGTGCCCAGCCCCACCTTCACCCTGGTGCAGTTCTATGAGAGCGACCCGCCGGTGGCGCACTTCGACCTGTACCGCCTGACCCGGCCCGAGGAGGCGCTGGAGATCGGGCTGGACGACGCCCTGGACGTGGGCTGCGTGGTCATCGAATGGCCCGAGCGGCTGGGGGACGACCCGACGGGATTCCTCGGGCCGGACCGACTCGTCATAGAGATCGCCGAAGATGGGAATGGCCGGGTTGCGACCGTTTCCGGCGCAGGCGCGTGGAAGGACAGGATCTAGCATGTCGGATCGTGAGGCGGAACGGATCGAATTTCTCAAGGGCGCGGGCCTGGCCGACGCCCGGCGCGACCCCTTGCCCGGCGACGCCTCCACCCGCCGCTATGAGCGCCTGACCACAGGGGCCGGGGCCAGCCTGATGCTGATGGACCAGGCCCCGACGGCGGAAAGCCCGCCGTGCGATCCCGCCTGGACGCCGGAGCAGAGGCGGGCGGCGGGTTGGAACGCCACGGCGCGCCTGTCGGCGGGGCGCATCGCGGCCTTCGCAGCAGTGTCCAACCTGTTTCGCGGCGCGGGCCTGTCGACGCCGGAGATCATCGCGGTGGACGCGGGGTCGGGCTTTGCGGTGATCGAGGACTTTGGCGACGACCTGTTCGCGCGGGTGATCGAGGACGGGGAGCCGGCCGCACCGCTGTATCTGGCGGCGGTGGAGGCGCTGGCGAAGCTGCATCTGAACGCGGTGCTGCCCGATGTGCTGAGCGGGCCGGGCGGGGACTGGCCGCTGCTGACCTATGACGCCGTGGCGCTGCAGGGCGGGGCGGACCTGTTCGTGCAGTGGATGCCGAAGCTGAACCCGGCGCTGGATTTCGGCGAAGCGGCGCTGGCGGAGTGGGACGCGGCGTGGGCGCCCATCGCGGCCATGGGCGAGGCGAAGGCCTGGTCGGTGGCGCACCGGGATTATCACGCCGAGAACCTGATCTGGTTGCCGCAGCGGTCCGGCGACCGGCGGGTGGGGATGATAGACTTCCAGGACGCGGTGCTGGCCCATCCGTCGTGGGACCTGCACTCGCTGCTGCAGGACGCCCGCCGGGACGTGGCGCCCGAGCTCGAGGCGGTGGCGCTGAACCATTATTTCGAGTGCATGCCGGGCGTGGATCGGGAGCCGTTCCTGGCCGACTACGCCGCCCTGGCCGCCCTCAACGAGGCGCGCATCCTTGGCATTTTCGCCCGGCTGATCGCGCGGGACGGCAAGCCCCGCTACCGGGCCTTCATGCCGCGCATGTGGCGGCATCTGGAAGCCAATCTGCAGAAGCCCGGCATGGAGGCGGTGCGCCGCTGGTTCGAGCGGCATGTGCCCGTGGAGGCGCGGACATGAGATGGAGCCAAACTCTTCCCTCTCCCTGTGGGAGAGGGCTGCGCGCACGGATGCGTCAGCATCCGTCCTTCGCGCGCAGGGTGAGGGTCGGGCGTTCGCTGCTGAAGCACCGGACCCTCATCCCCCGCGCAAGAACCTCCGCGCTGCGCGCTTCGGTGCGCGGGTTCCCCCTTCTCCCAACGGGAGAAGGAATTCGAGGTGTCGCCGCATGACATCAATCAAGACAGCCATGGTGCTGGCGGCGGGGCTGGGCACCCGCATGCGGCCGCTGACCGACGACCGGCCCAAGGCGCTGGTGGAGGTGGGCGGCAAGGCCCTGATCGACCATGTGCTGGACCGGCTGGGCGCTGCGGGGGTCGAGCGGGCGGTGGTCAATGTGCACTGGTTCGCCGAGCGGCTGGAGGTCCATCTGGCCGCGCGCACGGGCGGGCCGGAGATCGTCATTTCCGACGAGCGCGCCGAGCTGCTGGAGACGGGCGGGGGCCTGAAGAAGGCGCGAGGCCTGCTGGGCGACGACCCGGTGTTCGTGGCCAATATCGACAGCGTCTGGATCGACCGGGGGGATGCGCTGGGCGACCTGGTCCGGCTGTGGGACCCGGCGCGGATGGACGCGGCCCTGCTGCTGGCGCGGCGCGAGGGCTCCATCGGTTTCGAGGGCGACGGGGATTTCCTTCTGGGCGACGACGGGCGGCTGACGTTCCGGGGCGACAGGCCCAGCGCGCCGTTTGCCTACATGGGCGTGCATATCACCCGACCGGATTACGCCAGTCAGGGGCCGGAGGGTCCGTTCTCCCTGAGCGGGCTGTGGCGACAGTCGGCGTCCGAGGGCCGCCTGTTCGGCTGCGTGCTGGACGGGGACTGGATGCATGTGGGCGACCCGGGCGCGCGGGATGAGGCCGAGGCCCGGCTGACGACCGCATGAGCCGGTTCGATCCCTTTGCGGGCGCCGGGCCGCGCTGGTGGTCCATCGAGGCGCACCGGCCGTTTCTGGAGGATCTGGCGGCGGGGGTGCTGGACTGGCTGGGCGAGGACGCGCCCGAGACCCTGAGCGATGCGGTCATCCTGCTGCCCAACCGGCGCGCGGCGCGGGCCTTCACCGAGGCCCTGACCCTGCTGTCGGGGGACCGGCCGGTGCTGCTGCCGCAGGTGCGGCCGCTGGGCGATCTGGAGGAGGACGAGCCGCCGTTCGCGCCGGGCGAACTGGAGCTCGACCTGAAGCCTGCCATCTCGCCGCTGAAGCGCCGGTTCGAGCTGGCGCGTCTGGTGGCCGCCCACCACGGCGGGACGGTGGAGCCTCTGCGCGCGCTTGAGATGGCCGAGGCGCTGGCGGCGTTTCTGGACTCCTGCCAGATCGAGGAGGTGGCCGATCCGGGCCGGGTGGCCGATCTGGTGGAGGCCGATCTGGCCGAGCACTGGCGCTCCACCGCCGCCTTCCTCGCCGTGGCGGTGGAGGAATGGCCCCGGCGGCTGGACGAACTGGGCCTGAGCGACCCGGCGGCGCGGCGGGTGACCCTGCTGAAGCGGCTGGCCGAGGCGTGGGATGAAAAGCCGCCGGCCTTCCCGGTGATCGCGGCGGGATCGACAGGCACGGTGCCCGCAGCCGCAGCGGTGCTGGGGGCCGTGGCCCGGGCGCCGTCGGGCTGCGTGGTGCTGCCGGGGCTGGACCGGGACCTGTCCCAGACGGCGTGGGACCAGATCGCCGACGACGACGGCGAGCAGCATCCGCAGGGCGCGCTGAAGCGCCTGATCGGGCGACACGGGATCGACCGGGCCGAGGTGCGGGCGTGGCCGGCGCGGGACACGGGCGAGAGCGCGCGGCTGGGCCGGGCGCGGCGCCGGCTGATCGCCGAGGCCCTGAAGCCGCCGGCCTCCACCGCCGACTGGACGAAAGCCATCGACGAGATGCGCAAGGGCGGGGGCGATCCCATCGCCGAGGGGCTGGAGGGTCTGACCGCCGTCACCGCCCGCACCGAGGAGGCCGCCGCCGCGCTGGCTGCGGTGCTGATGCGGGAAGGGCTGGAGACGGCCGACGCGTCCTCAAGCAGCGAAGCGGTAGGACAACAAAAAAGGACTGTGGCGCTGGTGACGCCCGATCCGCTGTTCGCGCGGCGGGTGCAGGCGCGGCTGGGGCGGTGGGGGCTGATGGCCGACTCCTCGGCGGGCTCGCCCCTGTCGGAGACACCGGCGGGCGTGCGGCTGGCCCAGCTGGCGCAACTGGCCAAGGCCTTCGGGGCGGTTCCGCTACTGGGCATTCTGAAGCATCCGTGGACGACCCTGGCGGGGCCCGAAGAGATCGAGGCGCTGGAGCGCGAGGGGCTGCGCGGGGCGGGACCCGCTGACTGGGACGCGGTGCGGCGGCGGCTGGAGACCAACCGGTATCGGGCGGGCAAGCGCCGCAAGGACGAGGATCAGGCGCGCATCGACACGGCCCACGGTATCGTGGACCGGCTGGAAGGCGTGCTGTCGGCCCTGACCGGCATGGACGAGGCGACGCCCGCCGAGTGGGCGCGGGTCCTCTGCGAGGCGGCGGAAGCGCTGGGCGAGGGCGCCGGGGTCTGGCGCGGGCCGGACGGGGCGAGCGCGGCGCGGCTGATGGCCGCCCTGATGACCGAGGGCGCGGAGGCGGGGAAGCTGATCGCCTCGGCCTTCGCCGAACTGCTGGGGCGGTTGATGGGCGCCGAGGTGGTGCGCACGGGCGGCGACGCCCACCCGCGCCTGAGAATTCTGGGGGCCATCGAGGCGCGGCTGGTGCGGGCCGACCGGGTCATTCTGGCCGGACTGGAGGAAGGCGTTTGGCCGCGCGGCGGGGGGACCGATCCGTTCCTGTCGCGGCCCATGCGCAAGACCCTGGGCCTGCCGCCGCCCGAGCGCGGCATCGGCCTGTCGGCCCACGACTTCGCCCAGATCGCCTGTGCGCCCGAGGTCTATCTGCTGCACACCGAGCGGCGGGACAATCAGCCGTCGGTGAAGTCGCGCTGGCTGTGGCGGCTGGAGACCCTGGTGCGCGGGGCATTCCCCGACGCGCCACGCCTGCCGCAGCGGGCGGACCTGCACGGGCTGGCCCGGCGGCTGGACGCGCCCGACGCCGATCCGCCCCAGAGCCTGAAGCCCGCCGCGCGCCCGGCCCCCACGCCCCCGGTCGAGGCGCGGCCTGACAAGATGTCGGTGACGCGGGTGGAGGAGTGGGTGCGCGATCCCTACGCCACCTACGCCCGCTTCGTGCTGAACCTGCACCAGATGGAGCGGCCCGACGAACGGGTCGACGCCCGCCTGCGCGGCACGGCCATCCACAATGCCCTGGAGGTGTTCGCCCGCGAGTGGGAGACCCTGGGCGAGGCCGGGGCGCAGGACCGGTTCCTGAACCGCTATCTGGCCGAGCTGGAGGCGGCGGGCATGACCCCGGCCGCACTGGCGCGGGAGAAGGCGCTGGGCGCGCGCATGGCGGACTGGGTGACCGGGTTCGAGCGCGACCGCCGGGCCGGGCGGCCCCATGTGGCGCTGGAGGCCTATGGCGAGTGGTCGCCCATCGAGGGCTTCCTGCTGACCGCCCGCGCCGACCGCATGGAGGTGGCCGAGGGCCGGCTGTCGGTGATGGACTACAAGACCGGCGCCCCGCCGACGAAGAAGCAGGTGGAGAGCGGCTTCAGTTCGCAGCTGTCCCTGACCGCCGCCATCGCCCGCGAGGGCGGGTTCGGCGCCGTGCTGAAGGCCGAGCCCGACGACCTGCTGTATGTGCGCCTGACCGGGCGCGACCCGGCGGGCGAGATCATGGACCGCAACGGGGAGGCGGGGGCGGCGGCCCTGGCCGACGAGGCGGTGGAGGGCTTGAGGAAACGGGTCCGGCAGTACGCCAGCCCGGACCAGCCCTATCGCTCGCGCATCGCGCCCCAGTTCGCCCAGGCGCGGGTGTCAGACTACGACCATCTGGCCCGGGTGGCCGAATGGTCCACGGCGGCGGAGGGGGACGAATGACGGCCGGTTTGAACATCCTCCCCCGCTTGCGGGGGAGGGGGACCATCCGAAGGATGGTGGAGGGGGCCACTCCATCCACCGGGTCCGGGGTGGGGGGGGGGGGGGGGGGGGGGGGGGGGGGGGGGGGGGGGGGGGGGGGGGGGGGGGGGGGGGGGGGGGGGGGGGG
>NZ_JBKBPF010000012.1:0-99990 GCF_046293315.1 Brevundimonas sp. | reverse complement strand
CCGCTATGAGGAAATGGAGGCCCGTGAAGCCCGCATGGAGCGCGAGGCCGCCGACCGCCGCGCGGCCGAAGCGGCGGCCAATGAGGAGCCCCTTGTCATCCCGCAAGCGCCCTCAGGCGCTATCCGGGACGTTGCACCCCCGTTGCACTGTTTTTCAGCCCCGGAGTCTCACCAACCGGCGCCTGACGACGACGATCGGATGGACGACGCCGATGACCCCGCCCGCGACCTGCTGCGCCTCAGCACCCAACTGGCCGCCGTCGCCCGACAGGTCGAAAAGGCCGCCCGCGAGGCGGAAGACAGACTCCGGTTGCACCGTTTTTCGCCTTCGGAGTCCAACGCCGCCCCCGAAACGAACGACAGGCTGACCCGCCTCGCCGCCGGGCTGGACGCCTTGTCCGGCCAGGCCGAACGCGCCCTCACGGACGAGGTCCTTGCACTGCAATTGCACTGTTTCTCGCGTCCGGAGTCTCACACCCCGGGACCGGAGCCGTGACCCGATAACCCCGTCACCCTCCGGCTTGACCGGAGGGTCCAGACGCGCCGACAGGGCCGGCAAACCACAATCGCCAGGGAATCTGGATTCCCCGGTCAAGCCGGGGAATGACGGAGGGGGGAGGTTGCCCGCCGTCCCGGCTCTCCGCTTCGCTCCGGCCGGGATGACAAGAGGGGGCGCTTCGCTTCAACCGCGATGACGGGGAGTCCCCGCTCAAGCCCCGTCCAGGGATTCCGCCGGGGCCGGACCGCAGCGCACCAGTTGCACCGGCTCGCCGCTCCGGTCCGCCCAGGTCAGGGTCAGGCGGTCCGCGACCACCCGCATGTTGACCTGCTCGCGGCTGGTCATGCCCTCGGCCTCGCAGGCCAGGCTGGCGTCATAGCTGTCGCCCCTCTGCTGGATGGCGGTGATGTCGCAGCGGTTCTCGTAGCCCTCGAAGCGCTCGGCCGTGATGCGGACGGGAACCTGATCGGTCGTGGCCGCTGTATTGCCGCACCACGCGGCTTGTGCGGCCCAGGTTCCCACGAAGGTCTCCGGCCCCTGGCCCGGCTGGATCGGCACGGTGGGATTGATGGTCGGCGCCTCGGTCACCGGCTCGGCCGGTTCGGTCGGCGGATTGGTCCGCTCTCCACACGCGGTCAGGGCCAGGGCGGCGGCGGTGAGCATCAGCATGTTTCTCATGGCGGACAGAACGCGCGCGCGCCCTGTTCGTTTCCGCAGGGGACCAGACCGCCGCACCTGCGACACACCGTCGCCCGGATTGTCACAATTCGGCTGTCGCTCTGTGGTCTGAGGGCCCAAATCGCCTATATCGGGCGCCTGTCCCCCACGCTCCGGAGTTGCTGTTGGAAGACCTGATCGCCGACCTGAACACGTTCGTGCAGGAGCACGTCATGTGGGCCGCCCCGATTCTGGGTCTGATCACCTTCGGCGAATCGCTGGTGTTCATCGGCGCCTTCTTCCCGGCCACGGCCCTGATGGTCACCGCCGGCGGCCTGATCGGCGCGGGCATCCTGAACCCGGTGCCGGTGCTGCTGTGGTGCATCGGCGGAGCGGTGGCGGGCGACGCCGTGTCCTACTGGATCGGCCGCCGCGTCGGCCCCAGCGCCTGGCGCCACCCCTGGCTGAAGAAGCACCGCCGCCCCCTGGCCCGGGCCCGGCTGTTCTTCCGCCACTATGGCGTGGCCTCCATCTTCCTGTGCCGCTTCATGGGCCCGGTGCGCGCCTTCGTGCCCCTGATCGCCGGCATGACGACCATGAACCAGACCAAATTCCAGCTGGCCAATTTCTTCTCGGCCGTGGTCTGGGTGCCGGTGATGATCGCTCCCGGCTGGCTGGTGGCCGCGGGCCTGACCCAGTTCGGCAGCCTCGACGACCACCTGCACACCATCGGCATCGTCGCCACGGTCGCCCTGGTCGTCACCGCCGCCACCCTGATCGCCTGGAAGCTGATCAGCCGCAAACTGATCCGCGAAGGGGCCTAGAGCCGATTTTGGGCTAGGCCGCCGCCACCGCCTCGATCTCCACCAGCCAGGCCTCGTCGAAGATGCCGGTGATGATGACGGTCAGGGCGGGCTGGCGATGCTCCAGCACCTCCAGCCGCACGGCCCGGTTCTCCAGCGCATACGCCCGGTCCGACAGGAAGGTCGTGACCTTGACCAGATTATCCAGCGTCATGTCCGCCGCCCGCAGTTGCGCCTCGATATTGGCCCAGCACTGGCGGCACTGTTCGGTGAAGTCCGGCGACAGGCCGCCGTCCGGCCCGACCGGGATCTGGCCGGACAGGTACAGCCAGCGGGTCGCGCCCGTCACCTCCACCGCCTGCGGATAGCCGCCCTGCACAGGCGGCGAGCCGTCGCCGGTCATGGGGGTCAGGCGCGCCGCCATGGCCCTACTCCCGCGCCGCGTCGCTGCGGGCCCGCACCGGGCCGAACTCCGAGGCCGGCTTCCACCCGGGCCAGCGGTCGCTGTCCGCCAGGTCGACCGTCAGCCGGTACAGCAGGGTCAGGTTCTCCACCGCCGAGGTGAAGTCCAGGTCCGCGCTCCACTCGTCGCTGGGCTGGTGATAGTCGCTGCGGAACTTGGCCTGATAGGCCCGCAGGCCCACCTCGCGGCCGCCCTCGACCAGGTCCACCCCGTGCCACGGCATCAGGGCCGGCACTCCCGCCCGCGCGAAGGCGAAGTGGTCCGAGCGGAAATAGAAGCCCTGCTCCGGCTGGCCGTCGTCGGTGACATAGCGGCCTTCGGCCTCGGCCAGCGCCTGCAACTCGTCCTCCAGCGTGTTCTGGCCCAGCCCGAAGATGGGCAGGTCCCGGGTCGGCGCCGACAGGGGCAGCATGTCGATGTTGATGTTGGCGACCGTGGTCTCCAGCAGATAAACCGGATTGGCCGCATACCAGAACGCGCCCAGCAGGCCCTGCTCCTCGGCCGTCACGTGCAGGAACACGATCGACCGCTCGAACGGCCCGGCGGCCTTCAGCTCGCGCGCCATCTCCACCAGCCCGACGGTGCCCGAGGCGTTGTCCCAGGCGCCGTTGTAGATGTGGTCGCCCTCGCCGCCCTCGCCCACGCCCACATGGTCCCAGTGGGCCGAGAACACGATGGTCTCCTCCGGCCGCTCCGTCCCCGGAAGGCGGGCCAGCAGGTTCCATGACCGCTGGGTCTCCACCGTCTCCTCGGCGTCCACGTCCAGGGTCACGCCTTCCAGCGCCACGGCGCGGAAGGCCCCCCCGTCCACATCGCCAGTCAGGTCTTCAAGGCTACGCCCCGCCGCCTCGGCCCACTGGCCGAATGTCGCCGCCAGCACCGCGCCGGTGAACTCCAGGTCGTCATTGCCCGGCGACAGGGTGCGCTGGCGATCATTGAACTGGGCCCGCCGCGCCCATGCCGGCTCGTCCGCCGTGGCGTCCACCAGGGTCAGCACGCCCACGGCCCCGCGCCGGTAGGCTTCCGCCGCCTTGGCGGAGTCGCTGGCGTGAGCGGTGCGGTAGTCGCCGTTGAACAGCGCCCCGTCCGGCTCGCCCGCCATGACCACCACCACGGCGCCCTCGACGTCGATGTCGCCGTAGTCGTCCCAGTTCCGCTCCGGCGCATGGATGCCATAGCCGGCGAACACCACCGGCGCGCCGCTGACCTGGGCTCGCCCGTCATTGGACGCCGCCCGCAACAGGAGGCCCTCCGACAGCGCATGAACCGCCCCGCCCGCGCGCCAGGCCGCCGTCGCCGGGCGCACCGGGTCATAGCGGCTCAAGTCCACAGGCTGCAGCCACGCCCCGTCCGCCCCGCCGGGCTCCAGCCCCAGCATCTCGTAGCGCGCCTGCAGCCAGCCCAGGGTCAGGCCTTCGCCGATCTCGCCCGGATAGCGCCCGGCGAAGGCGTCGGCGCTGATGCTGCGCACGCCCTGCGACAGGCGCTCGGCGGAGAAGTCCTGGCCCTGCGCAGGCAGGGCGGCGAGCAGCAGGGCGGCGGCGGCCAAGCGGCCGGTGATCTGGAAGGGGGTCACGGACACTCTCTCGACAAGCGGGCGGCCGGTTCGACCCGGCCGCCCCTCACCTTCTACCGGCGCGCGGCGGCGCTTTCGGCCCGCACCGGACCGAACTCGGAGCCGGCGTTCCACTCGGGCCAGTCACGGCTGTTGGCCAGACGGGCGCCCACTTCGTACCAGATCTCCATGTCCTCGAGCATGCCCGCATAGTCGAAGTCCGGCGACCACTCGTCACCCGCCTGGTGATAGCGGGTGCGGCCGTATTCAGCCCGCGCGTCGATGCGCGGCTGGATCGGTTCGTCGCGGAAGGTGGCGCCCCCGCCCGCATAGATCATCGGCACGCCGCGCTTCACGAACGGGAAGTGGTCCGAGCGGAAATAGCCGCCCGCCTCGGGACGGGGATCGGGCGTCACGGTGCGGTTCAGCCCTGCGGCCGCCTGGGCCACATAGTCGTCCAGCTGCGACTGGCCGTGCCCCGTCACCGCGATGTCGGTGGTGCGGCCATAGACATTGGTGCTGTCGATATTGATGCCCGCCACCATGGTCTCGAGCGGATAGAGCGGATTGGCCGAATAGAACTCGGCCCCCAGCAGCCCGCTCTCCTCGGCGGTGAAGCCCATGAACACCACCGACCGCTCCGGGCGCGGCCCGGCGCCGAAGCGGCGCGCGATCTCGATGATCGCCGCGATGCCCGAGGCGTTGTCCACAGCGCCGTTGAACACCTCGCGCTGTCCGCTGGCGTCCGGCTCGCCCATGCCCAGGTGATCCCAGTGCCCGCCGTACAGGATGGTCTCGTCCGGCCGGGTCGATCCCCGCAGCACGCCGATCACATTGTCGGTGCGGATGGCCGACGACGCCACATTGAAGCTGACGTCCAGCCCCGCGTTCGCCAGCACCACCGGCTGGAAGTCGCGGCTGCGCGCGGCGACCTTGAGGGCCTCGAAGTCCTGACCGGCCCGCTGGAACAGCTCCACCGCCACGTCGCGCTGGATCCAGGCTTCCACCGGGATGCGCACCGCCTGAGGGTCTTCGTGCTGGATATCGAACTGCGGCCCGCCCCACGAGTTGCGCACCGTGGCCCAGCCGTAGGAGGCCGGCGCCGTCTCGTGCACGATCAGCACGCCCGCCGCGCCCCGCCGCGCCGCTTCCTCGTACTTGTAGGTCCAGCGACCGTAATAGGTCATGGCCCGGCCGCCGAAGGTGTTCAGCTCCGGCTGTTCGAAGTCCGCGTCATTGATCAGGACCACCAGCACCTTGCCGGCCACGTCCACGTCCTTGAAGTCGTCCCACTGACGCTCCGGCGCCGTGGTCCCGTAGCCCACGAACACCAGCTCCGCGTCCGCCAGATTGACCGCCCCGCCCTGCGCCGGACGTCGGGTCGAGATCGCCACCTGTTCGCCCTGGGTCATGGGCAGGATCCAGTCGCCCACGCTCAGGGCCGCCTGCACATTGGACGCCTCGAACCGGTTCAGGGTCACCGTCTGGGTCCAGCCGCCATTCTCGCCGCCGGGCGCCAGACCTGCGGCCCGGAACTGTTCGGTGATGTAGGCCACGGTCCGCTGCTCGCCCACTTCGCCCTGGCCGATGCCGCGGCCTTCGAAGCTGTCGTCCGCCATGGTGCGGATGTGATCGGACACCCGCTGGGCCTCGAACGCCACGGTCTCGGCGGAGGCGACGGACTGCGCCCCGTCGATGGTGGCGCAGGCGCCGAGCGAAAGCGGCAGGGCGAGCGCGGCGCTCGCCATCAGGACAGTGGCGAAACGGACAGGACGCATGAAGAACCTCGGGTGCGATTTCAGGATTGCGCGCACCCTATCCAGCGTATGTCGCGGTGTCGATGCACCAGCCCCCTCTCCCGCTGGGAGAGGGCTGCGCGCAGCGGAGAGCGAAGCGAGCCGCTCCTTCGCGCGCAGGGTGAGGGTCGTATGCGTCCTGGCGGAACACCGAACCCCGTCGTCGGATCGGCTCCGCCGCGCCTTCCTCCACCCCCGCGCCAGAACGAAGCCGCTTTCGCGCCTTCGTGCGCGGGTTCCCCCTTCTCCCACCGGGAGAAGGATCTGAAATCAGATCAACCCCGCCAGCGGCGACGACGGGTCCGCATACATCCGCTTCTTCATCCGTCCGGCCAGATAGGCCTCACGCCCGGCGATCACCGCGTGCTTCATGGCCCGGGCCATGCGGATCGGCTCGCGCGCCTCGGCGATGGCGGTGTTCATCAGCACCCCGTCGCAGCCCAGTTCCATGGCCACCGCCGCGTCCGAGGCCGTGCCCACGCCCGCGTCCACCAGCACTGGCACCGAGGACTGCTCCACGATCAGGTGAATGTTGATCGGGTTCTGCACCCCCAGCCCCGAGCCGATGGGCGCCCCCAGCGGCATGATCGCCACCGCCCCGGCGTCCTCCAGCTTGCGGGCATAGACCGGATCGTCGGTGCAATAGACCATCACCTCGAACCCCTCGGCCGTCAGCAGCTTCAGCGACCGCAGCGTCTCCTCCATGTCGGGGAACAGGGTCCGGGGATCCGACAGCACCTCCAGCTTGACCAGGGTCCAGCCGCCCGCCTCGCGCGCCAGCCGCAGGGTCCGCACCGCGTCCTCGCCGGTGAAACACCCGGCGGTGTTGGGCAGGTAGGTGTAGCGCGTCGGATCCAGAAAGTCGGTCAGCACCGGCTGGCCCGGATCGGTCAGGTTCACCCGCCGCACCGCCACGGTCACGATTTCGGCCCCCGCCGCCTCCGCCGCCGCGGCGTTGGTGGCGTAGTCCTTGTACTTGCCCGTCCCCACGATCAGGCGCGAGGAGAAGGTCCGTCCGGCGACGGTCCAGGTGTCGGTCTGTGCGGTCTGGGTCATGCCGGACACCTACGCATCCCCGGCTGTCCGGAAAAGGGCCTGTAACGCATTTTGCCCGGGCGGCGTGCGCCTCCCTTCTCCCCTTGCGGGAGAAGGTGTCATGCGGAGCATGACGGATGAGGGGTGAATCACGGTGTCGGCCGGTTTCACGCCGCACGCCCGCGGTTCGGTCTGTCGCGCGGAGCATTTGAACAAGCGCTCGTCGGAATGATCGGCGTTTCACCCCTCATCCGACCCGCTTCGCGGGCCACCTTCTCCAGCAAGGGGAGAAGGAAAATGGGGGACAAACCGCGCCCATATCCCCGCATTTTTCGAGGCCAATGCATTGGCGGACAAGGCTTCGCGAAAAATCTTCGTCCATTTTTCCGACCGCGTTCGCGGCGCCCGTATGCTTCTCCCATCCCGTCGCACGGGAGGGGCGCTCGGCCGGCGACCTTGCGGCGGCGGGCTGTGATCGAGCGGGACTGAGCGGCGGGGCGGATTACTCGCCGGGTCCAGGATGCGGAGCGCTGTCCGCACCTGCCCGTCCGGGGCCTAAACACCGGCTAGCGCCTAAGACGCGTGCCCACCGGGGGCTCCAGCCAAACGATTACGCGGGGCGTCAGCCTTCGTCGAAACGGTATTTGTCTATCCTTACACCGGGCGATGGCCCGGCGCCCCGCTCCCTTCCCGCTAACCCGTAACGACGGGCGCCTTGGCGTGCGCGCTGTTCTCCTGCACCGTCGCCGCGCATTGCTTTCCGCCGCGACACCCCGCTATGCGTAGCGAAACGAAACTCAGGAGACGCCCGTGGCCATTCCCGCTTCGCTGGACAAGAACCTCACCCTCCCCGTCATCGCCGCACCCATGTTTCTGGTGTCCGGTCCGGATCTGGTGGTCGAGACGTGCAACGCTGGCATGATCGGCACCTTCCCGTCCCTGAACCAGCGCACCACCGAGGGCTATCGGGACTGGCTTGTGGAGATCAAGGAGCGGTTGAAGCCCGACGCCGCCCCCTTCGGCGTCAACCACATCGTCCACCCCACCAACCCGCGCCTGATGGCCGACATGATGGTGTCGGTGGAGCATCAGGTGCCGCTGATCATCACCTCCCTGGGCGCGGTGCGCGACGTGGTGGATGCGGTGCACGGCTACGGCGGCGTGGTGTTCCACGACATCGCCAATGTGCGTCATGCGCGCAAGGCGGCCGAGGCGGGCGTCGACGGCCTGATCCTGGTGGCCAACGGCGCCGGCGGTCACGCCGGGGTGGTGAACCCCTTCGCCCTCGTCAACGAGGTGCGCTCCTTCTTCGACGGGACCATCATCCTGTCGGGCTGTCTCTCCACGGGCCAGGACGTGGCCGGCGCCCTGATGATGGGCGCCGACTTCGCCTACATGGGCACCCGCTTCATCGCCACGACCGAAAGCCTGGCCCAGCAGGAATACAAGCAGATGGTGGTGGACTCCGGCGCCTCGGACGTCACCTACACCCCGGCGGTGTCCGGCATTCCGGCCAATTTCCTCACCCCCTCGCTGGTCGCCAACGGCATCGATCCCAAGTCCCTGCCCGAGCACAAGCTGGACATGGGCGAGGAAGCGCGGGCCTGGAAAACGGTCTGGTCCGCGGGTCAGGGCGCGGGCGGGGTGCATGACATCCCGGCCACATCCGAATTAATCCGTAGACTGAATGACGAATTCGCGTCGGCGTGTGATGATTTCGCCCGAAAGCGGGGGTAAGGGCGGCGTCACACCGCCACCAGACCCAGAGTCGCCCGATGCTCCGTCGCCCCATGCTCCGCACCGCTCTTCTGGCCGCCGCCGTCGTCGGCCTGTCCGCCACCGCTGTCTCGGCCCAGGACGGCGGATTCAGCCTGCCTGACGGCTTCGGCGTGGAAATCGGCGCCGGCACCGACAACCGGGCCAAGGCCATCTCCAAGACCAGCGGGGATGCCTACGCCTACGGGATCGTGGACTGGGTCGCCAGCGACCAGTTCTATGTCTCGGGCTCGGTCGAGGGTGTGGATTCCAACGGGGCGGATTGGGAAACGAAGGTTCTGGTGGGCTGGACGCCGCAGGTCGCCGGCTTCGATCTGGACCTCAACGCCGCCCACAAGTGGCTGGTCGACCCCATCCCCGGCACGGACAACGGCGCCTGGGAGTTCACCGCCAATGTGTCGCGCTCCATCGGCCCGGCCAGCGCGCGGGTTCAGTACCAGTATTCGACGGACGCCCTCGGGCCGACCGGCAGCTTCAGCTGGGTCGAGGCCCGCCTGGGCTGGGAGTTCACCCCGCGCCTCGAAGGCACGGCGGCGGTGGGGCGCCGCGAACAGCGCAACAGCGTCGACTACACAGGCTGGAACGTCGGCGTGACCTACGCCCTGACCCCGAACCTGGATCTGGACGTCCGCTACCACGACACCGACGTCGATCTGCCCGCCGACAACAAGTACGACGACGCCGTGGTGGCCGAGATCAGACTGGCGTTCTGATCCCGGCCAGCCCGGTCAGGTGACCTTCTTGGCCACCGTGTAGCCCAGCACCAGCAGCACCACGAACACCACCACGGCGGCGATGGCGAGGAACTGGGCGATCCCGGCGGCGGCGCCGGCGATGCCGGTGAATCCGGCAAGCCCGGCCACAATGGCGATAACGGCGAAAATCAGCGCCCACTTCAGCATGTCATTCTCCTTTTTGAAGGTGGGAAAACGGGGTGCGGTCATGGCCGTTCCCTCGCCGGGGAAACACCTGTTCACGAAACCGCGACCTTCACTCGACCCCGACCTTCTTCAGCAGGGGCCGAAGCGAGATCTCGCCCTTCCTGAAGTCCTTCCATGGATCGGGCTTCTTCAGCAGGGCCGGCGCCGTGCGCAGGGTGAAGGCCTTCGGGTCCAGCCCCCTCCTCACCTGCCCCCACGACAGGGGAAAGGCGATGGTCGCCCCCGGCCGCGCCCGCGCTGACCAGGGCGCCGCCGCCGTCGCCATGCGCCCGTTGCGCAGATAGTCCAGGAAGATCTTCCCGCCCCGCGCCTTCTTGGACAGGGTGGTGGTGTAGCGGTCCGGGGCCGCGTCCCTGACCTGCTCGCACACCGCCTTGGCGAAGGCCTTGGCCTGATCCCACTCCACCCGGCTGCGCCCGTCCGCCTTGATGGGCGTCACCACATGCAGCCCCTTGCCGCCGGTGGTCTTGACGAAGGGGTTCAGGCCCAGCGCCTCCAGCGTCGCCTTCACGTCCTTCGCGGCGGCGATGACGTCCTCGAAATCCAGCCCCTCGTCGGGGTCCAGATCGAAGGTCAGCTGCTCGGGCGTCTCCGGATCCCCGGGCTTGCAGCCCCACGGGTGCAGCTCGATGCCCCCCGACTGGGCGATGGCCACAAGCCCGCCCACGTCCGACGCCGCCAGATAGGGGTTCCGCTGCTTCACATCGATCAGCTTCAGGCGGGGACTCGACCCCGCCATGGCGTGGCGCTGGAAGAAGGTCTCCCCCTCGATCCCGTCCGGCGCCCGGATGATCGAGGTGGGCCGGTCCGCCACATGTGGCAGGATGCGCTCGGCCGCCATCTCCACGTAGCGCGCCAGATCGGCCTTGGTGATCGCCGCCTCGCCGTCGTGGGCGGGCCACAGCGGCTTGTCGGGGTTGGAGATGGTCACGCCCGCCACCACCACCTTGCCCTTGGCGCTGACCGTCTTCGACGGCGGCTGGGGTGCGTCGGTCACGTCCTTCGGCGCCTTGTCCTCGCGCAGGCCCTTGTAGGCCGCATGGCGCAGGGTCCCGCTCTCGGTGAAGCCGCCATGCTCGATCTCGGCCACCAGCACCGGCTTGACCCAGTGGATCTCCCGCCCGCCCTTCGGCGCCGCCTTGCCCGCGAACGGACTGTCGTCCGACGCCTCAGCCTTCAACGCCGGGACCAGCACCCTGGTCAGCGCCTCGCTGTAGCCCGTGCCCACCCGGCCCAGATAACGCAGCCCCTTGCCGTCCTTCACCCCCACCAGCAGCGAGCGGAACCGCGTCCCCTTCTCCGACGACCAGCCGCCGATGACCACCTCGTCCCGGCCCCGGCATTTGGACTTCACCCAGCTGGCCTGCCGCCCCGCCCGGTACGGCGCGTCCAGCTTCTTGGAGATCACCCCTTCCAGATCCATGCGGCAGGCGCTGTCCAGCACCGCCTGACCGGTGGTGGCGAAATGCTCCACGAACCGCAGGCTGGGCCCCGCCTTGCCGGCCCGATCCACATAGGCCTGCAGCCGCGCCTTGCGTTTGGCCAGAGGCAGGTCCTGCAGGTCCTCCGCCCCCTCGAACATCAGGTCGAAGGCGAAATAGATCAGCTCGTCCGTGCGCTCCTCGGAAATGGCCGTCTGCAGCGCCGAGAAGTCCGGCATGTGATCGTCGTCCAGGGCGCACAGCTCCCCGTCGATGACCCCGTCCGGCCAGCCCGCAGCCTGCTTCGCCAGCGCCGGAAATTTGGCCGACCAGTCCAGCCCGCTGCGGGTGTAGAGCTTCGCCTTGCCCCCGCCCACCGCCACCTGGATGCGGTAGCCGTCGAACTTGATCTCGTGGGCCCAGCCCGACGCGCCCGGCGGATTGTCCACCACCTTGCACAGCTGGATCGGCGTGAAGGCCGGCGGGCCCTTGCCCGTGCTCGTCTGTCCCTTCGAGACCTTCGGCTTGGGCGGAGCCTTGCGACTGGTCGGCTTTGAGGACGTCCATTCCGCATCGCCGCCCGCGATCTCCGCCAGACTGCGGCCCGTGGTGACCGAGGCGTCGATCTCGGCCAGGGCGTCGCCCTCGCCGTCCACGGCGTGCTCGTCCTTCTCCTTGATCAGCAGCCAGTTGTTGCGCTTGGTGGGCCGCCCCCGATCCGACTTCAGCCGGATCAGCGCCCAGCCGCCCTTGAGCCGCTCGCCTTCGAGGTTCAGCTTGACCACGCCCTTGTCGAAGGCCGCGTCCAGATCCTCGTCCTGCGGCGTCCAGACGCCCTCGTCCCACATCTGCACCGTGCCGGCGCCGTAGTTGCCGGCGGGAATCGTGCCCTCGAACCCGCCGTAGTTCATGGGGTGGTCCTCCACCTCCACGGCCAGCCGCTTGACCGACGGATCGCGCGACGGCGCCTTGGTCACCGCCCAGGACTTCAGCACCCCGTCGTGTTCGATGCGGAAATCATAGTGCAGCCGCGTGGCCGCATGACGCTGGACCAGATAGCGCAGCCCGGCCCTGGACCGCGCCGCCTTCTTGCCTTTCGGCTCGGGCGTCGCCCCGAAGTTCCGCTTGGCCTGATAGGTCTTGAGCTCGCCGCGCGCCATGGCCGCCCGTCCTCCGTCATCCGTCCGGACAGCGGAACGCGCCACGGGCCGATTCGCTCAGGCGGGGGAGAGGCCGATGGCTGGGGAACTAGGACTCGAACCTAGAATGACGGTACCAAAAACCGTAGTGTTACCATTACACCATTCCCCAGCAGGATCGGCGCGGCCCGGCGGGGAACGCCGGGGAGGCGGTCGAATACGCCAAGGCGTTTTCGGATGCAACACCGCTTTTGACGGCTTTTTCGCAGCGGCGAAGAACGGCGCTTGCGGGGGCCGGGGCGCGTGGTTATAAGCCGCGTCCTCAAGTCGGAGTGTGGCTCAGTCTGGTAGAGCACCGCGTTCGGGACGCGGGGGTCGCAGGTTCGAATCCTGCCACTCCGACCATTATCCCTGCCCTACCGCGCGGCGCGCGGTGCCTCGCTGCTTGAGGGCACGGTATTCCCGTTTATTCCCTGGCTTTGGCGGCGACCGTGTTCAGGTGCGCGCCGACGGCCTCGATGGGCCGTTCGCCAAGCGCCTTGCGGCGCGCCAGCAGCTCGGGCGAGCCGGCGTCATAATCCGTCATCAGGCGGCGCACGAAGGCGCCGTCGCGGACCTCGGCCAAAACCGCGTCCATGGCCTTGCGCGAGGCGTCGTTGATGACGCGCGGGCCGGTCAGATAGGCCCCGTATTCGGCGGTGTTGGAGATGCGGGCGAAGGCCCCGGCGATGCCGCGCTCGAATATCAGGTCGGTGACCAGCTTGACCTCGTAGAAGCACTCGAACCACGCCACCTCGGGCGGGTAGCCGGCGTCCACCAGTTTCATGAAGGCCTGGTCGATCAGTTCGCCGACGCCGCCGCACAGGACCACCTGTTCGCCGAACAGGTCGCTTTCGCACTCGTCCTTCATGGTGGTCTCGAGGATGCCCTTGCGGCCACAGCCCAGCGCCGCGGCGTAGGACAGGCCCAGCCCCCTCGCCTGCCCCGTGGCGTCCTGATGCACGGCGAACAGGCAGAAGACGCCGTCGCCCTGTTCGTAGATCTCGCGGATGCGCGGGCCGATGCCCTTGGGCGAGGCCAGAATCACATCCACGTCCGGCGGCGGCTGGATCAGACCGAATCGCACCGACAGGCCGTGGGCGAACACCAGCGCCGTGCCCGGCCGCACGTGGGGCGCCAGTTCGTCGGCCCACAGGTCGCGGTGGGCCTCGTCGGAGACCATGACGGCCAGCACCTCGGCCCACGCCGCAGCCTCGGACGCCGTGACCACCTGAAAGCCGTCGGCCTCGGCCCTCGCCCGGGTAGCGGAGCCGGGTTTGAGCGCCACGCGGATATCGGCGACGCCGGAGTCGCGCAGGTTGAGGGCGTGGGTGCGACCCTGACTGCCGTAGCCGATCACGGCGACCTTGCGGGCGCGGATGATCGACAGATCACAGTCGCGGTCATGGAAAACGGGCAAAGGCGTGCTTAGGTGTCCAGTCATGAGCACAGACATAACCCCTTCCGCCGTCGTCGCCTTCTGGAAAGAGGCCGGTCCCGAAAAGTGGTTCGCAAAGGACGACGCCTTCGACGCCGAGTTCCGCCGCCGCTTCCATGATGCCCACGTCGCCGCCGCCCGGCGCGAACTGGACGGCTGGATGGACACCCCCGAGGGCGCCCTGGCCCTGCTGATCCTGCTGGACCAGTTCCCCCGCAACAGCTTCCGCGGCACGGCCCATTCCTTCGCCACCGACCCGCTGGGCCTGATGTTCGCGGAGCAGGCGGTCGAGCGTGGGCTTCACGAGGCGTTCGACTTCCCCCTGCGCAACTTCATGCTGCTGCCGTTCCAGCATTCGGAGCGGCGGGAAGATCAGGACCGCTACATGGCGCTGGCGGCCGGGGACGCCGAGGCCGAGAAATGGGGCCGTGTTCACCGGGACATCATCGTGAAGTTCGGACGCTTTCCCCATAGAAATCCGGAACTTGGTCGGACAACCTCCCCCGATGAGCAGGCCTTTCTGGACGATGGCGGCTTCGGCAGCTGAGTTAGACTCAACGCGCAAAAAACAGTGCAAGTGGCGTGCAACTTTCCCTCTCCCAGTGGGAGAGGGCTGCGCGCAGCGGGGTGCGTGAGCAGCCCGCTTCTTCCGCGCGCAGGGTGAGGGTCGGGTGGCCGCCCTTTGAAACAGACGACCCTTAACCCCCGCGCCAGAACCTTCGCGCTCCGCGCTCCGGTGCGCGGGGCCCCCTTCTCCCATCGGGAGAAGGAAAAACAGTGCAACTGGAGTGCAACGGCGCGTCCGCGAAACCTCCTTGTCATCCCGGCCGGCGCGAAGCGGAGAGCCGGGACCGGACCGCTCTCTCCCGTCTCCCCCTGTTCACGCCCCATTTTAGCGCCCGCGCCACGCGTGAGCGCAAAAAGGCGGTGGTCCGACGTCAAACCCTTATCCCCTGCGGCATTGGCGCGCTGAAATGCGGGATTGTTCGGCGCTGCGGGGGGTTTTCCGCAGCAGAGGTCAAGGCCGGGCGGCGGTAACCTTGTCACGAAAGGAGTTGTCAACCGAGGTCTTGATAGCTGCGCGCGGTGAGGTCCGTGTAAATGTCAGCGTCCGATTTTCGTCTTCTGGCGCGGCCCATGCCCCTGCGACCGGGCGGCCCCATGCCCGACCGGTTTCAGGTCACCCTCGCCGCCATGCGCACAGAGGCGTGGTTGCTGTACGGCGCCTGGGGCGTGGCCGGTCTGGTCCTGGCCATGCTGGGTCACTGGCAGATCGGGCTGATCACCAGTCTGGCGGGCGCTGCGGCGGACATCCTGTTTCAGCGGCGGTTGAAAATCCTGTCCCGCGCGGCCCCCATGGCGCCGGAGGCCGGCATCGCACGACTGACGCCCATCGTCGCCATTCGCTTCAGTCTGGGCGTCGCCGGGGCGCTGATCATCATCATCACCGATCACGGCCCCGCCACCATGGCGGCGGTCATGATGCTTCAGGCCTGGTCGATCTGCGTGGCGCTGGCCCAGTTCTGCGCCGTGCCCCGGTTGTTCTATGTGGCCATCACGCCGCCGCTGGTGACGGTGGCCGTGTCCATGTGGCCCTATCTGTCAGGGCCGAGCGGTCCGGCCCTGCTGCTGTCCCTGTCGCTGCTGGTCCTGATGCTCGCCGTCATCGGCCGGCAGGTCGGCAAGGTCTGGGAGGCCTGGAGCGCCTCATGGGCCCAGAACGCCAGCCTGATCGAGGACCTGAAGGACGCCCGACGGGCGGCCGATGCGGCGTCCCAGGCCAAGTCCACCTTTCTGGCGACCATGAGCCACGAGGTGCGCACCCCCCTGAACGGCATCCTCGGCATGTCCCAGGTCATGGCCCTGCATCCGCTCGATCCCGACCAGCGCGAGCGGGTGAAAGTCATTCAGCGGTCCGGCGAGGCGCTGCTGGGCACACTGAACGCGGTGCTTGATCTGTCACGCATCGAGGCCGGACGGCTGGAGCTGGTGGAGGGCCATATCGAACCGGCCGTCCTGATCGCCGACAGCGTCCAGGCCTTTGAAGCGGCGGCCGACCTCAAGGGCGTGCGTCTGTCCGCCCGGTGCGAGGACTCGGCGGACGGGGTGTTCAGGGGCGATCCGATCCGGGTGCGTCAGATCGTCGACAATCTGGTGGGCAATGCGGTGAAATTCACCGAGACCGGCCGGATCGACGTCCACGCCGGCATCGAGGCGCACCAACTGGTCATCACGGTGACCGATACCGGCTGCGGGGTGGGCGAACGCGATCTCGAGCGCATTTTCAGCCCGTTCGAGCAGGCGGAAGGCGCCGCGCTGACTCACAAGCAGGGCTCGGGCCTCGGCCTGAGCATCGCGCGGGATTTCGCGGCCCTGATGGGGGGCTCCCTGGGCGCCGAGAGCCAGCCGGGTCAGGGCAGCGTGTTTCGCCTGACCCTTCCGGCCATGCCGACACAGGCGCCGGGAAAGGCGACGCCTGTCGCACCGCCCGACAAGCCAGCGTCCTTCGCCGTGCTGGTGGCCGAGGACAATCCGACCAACCGCCTCGTCATCTCCAGCCTGCTTCAGCATCTGGGGGCCGAGGTGGAGATGGTGGAGAACGGGCGTCAGGCGATCGAGCGGCTGATGACCCGGGAATTCGATTTCGTGCTGATGGACGTGCAGATGCCCGTGATGGACGGGCTGAGCGCCACGCGGGCCATCCGCAACGGCGAGGCGGGACCGACCGCCAAAGAGGCCGTCATCATCGGCGTCACGGGCAACGCCATGACCCATCAGCAGGCGGAGTGTCTGGCGGCGGGCATGTCGGCGGTGGTGCCCAAGCCCATCGAGCTGTCCACCCTGGTTCAGACGCTCAACGCGCTGGCGCCCGCCCCGGCGGACCGGCCCTAGCGCTCAGAGACCGTTTTCGGACGCCCAGCGGTCGACGGCGCGGCGGGCGGCGAACAGGCTCATGCCGGGGTTGGCGGCGCGAACGGCGTCGGCGGCCTCGTTGCGGGAGCCCTGACGGGCGTGGTGTTTGGCGGCGCCGGGCAGGTCCGCCTCCTCCACCGCCACGCCGCCGGCTTCATAGCGACGGGCGCGCTCCACCGTGTTGTCGGCGCGGATGTTGCGGCGTCGGCGGTTGCCGATGCGCTGGGGATCCTTGCGGGTGTGGGATCGGCCCATCAGGTAGCCGAACAGGAACATCGCCGTCAGGGCGACGATCGACACCAGATTGATGTTCGCGACCAGGGTTTCCAAAGCGTCCACAAGCGCCTCCGTCATGTTGTGCATCAAGGGTACAGGAGGCTAACCCCCCACACCGCGAATCGGTTCTGTATGGCGTCATGAACGCCCTGGCCGCCATCGCAGACCCTGAAGCCCGCACCGGCGTCTCGCCGGCGCCCGCCGACCATCCCGAGTTCCAGTATCTTGGGCTGCTGGCCGACATTCTGCAAAACGGCGTCGAGCGGGGCGACCGCACGGGCACCGGCACGCTGGGGGTGTTCGGGCGCCAGATGCGGTTCGACCTGTCGAAGGGGTTTCCCCTTCTGACCACCAAGAAGCTGCACTTGCGCTCCATCCTGGTGGAGCTGCTGTGGTTCCTGCGCGGCGAGACCAACATCGCCTGGCTGAAGGACAACGGGGTCAGCATCTGGGACGAATGGGCCGACGCCCAGGGCGAGCTGGGCCCGGTATACGGCAAGCAGTGGCGGTCGTGGTCCGCGCCGGACGGGCGGGTCATCGACCAGATCACCCGCGTGGTCGAAAGCCTGAAGACCAACCCCAACAGCCGGCGCCACATCGTCACCGCCTGGAACCCGGCGGACGTGGACGACATGGCCCTGCCGCCCTGTCACTGTCTGTTCCAGTTCTTCGTGGCGGACGGAAAACTGAGCTGCCAGCTGTACCAGCGGTCGGCCGACGTGTTCCTGGGGGTGCCGTTCAACATCGCCTCCTACGCCCTTATGACCCTGATGATGGCGCAGGTGACGGGGCTGAAGCCGGGCGAGTTCGTGCACACCTTCGGCGACGCGCACCTGTATCTGAACCATCTGGATCAGGCGCGGCTGCAGCTGACCCGCGAGCCGCGCGACCTGCCGACCATGACCCTCGCGCCCCGGGATGACCTGTTCGCCTTCGGACGGGAGGACTTCGCGCTTGAGGGCTATGATCCGTGGCCCCATATTAAGGCGGCGGTGGCGGTTTAGAGGAGCGACGGACATGGCGATCGGCAAGCATGTGGTTCCCCGGCCCAACGGCGAATGGGCGGTTCGCAACAGCGGCGCATCGCGGGCCACCAAGGTTTTCGAGACCCAGAAGGAAGCGATTGCGTTCGGACGCGACGCGGCCCGCAAGGATGGCGTCGAATTCTATGTCCACCGCAAGGATGGGACGATCAGGGAGCGCGACAGCTATGGTCGCGATCCTCACCCGCCCCGGGGCTAGGATTCAGGGTCTTGGCGTTCGAGAAGAACGTCTTCATCAATTGCCCGTTCGATAACGACTACCTGTCGTTGCTGCGGCCCATCGTGTTCTGCGTCTACCGGCTGGGCTTTCAGCCGCGGATCGCGTCGGAGCGGCTGGATGGCGGCGAACCCCGGATCGAGAAGATCATAGAACTGATTGAAAGCTCCAAATACGCCATCCACGACCTGTCCCGAATGAAGGCGCGGAAGGCCGGCGAGCTGTTTCGTCTCAACATGCCGCTGGAACTGGGCCTCGACATCGGCTGCAAGCGGTTCAGGGACGATCACTGCACAGGCAAGAAGTGTCTGATCCTGGAGACCGAACGCTATCGGTATCAGGCCGCGCTGTCGGACCTGTCGAACTCCGACATCGCGGCCCATGGCGACGATCCGCTGGAAGCGTTCACCGCCGTGCGTGACTGGCTGGATCAGGAAGCGCGGCTTGACGCTGATGGGCCGGCCCGTCTGTGGGACCAGTTCACCGATTTCATGGCCGACAACGACGATACGCTGGTGGCGCGCGGCTTTTCGCGGAAAGACATTGATCGCCTTCCCATCTCGACCCTGATGAGAAGCATGGAAACCTGGATCGTGGAGCATCCCCTATGACCCTGGACGAGCTGTCCGCCTCGGTCCTGCGCATTTCCGACATCTACGCCCGGGAACATGGCATCGAGCGCGACCGGGACTGGGCGCTGCTGAAGATGCAGGAGGAGCTGGGCGAGCTGACGGCCGAGCATCTGCGGATGAGCGGGCGGGCGCGGGGCGCTGCCGATCACGACAAGCTGGGTGATGAGGCGGCGGACGTGCTGGGCATGCTGCTGATCTATTGCGACAAGGCCGGCATCAACATCGAGGACGCCATGCGGCGCAAATGGCTGAAATGGCTGGAACAGGACGCGGCCTGACATGATTCCCCTGTCCCTCGTGGTGGCCCGGGCCCGGAACGGCGTGATCGGGCGTGACGGCGACCTGCCGTGGCGGCTGCGGTCCGACCTGAAGCGGTTCAAGCAGATCACCCTGTCCAAGCCCTGCATCATGGGGCGCAAGACGTGGGACAGCCTGCCGCTGCGGCCCCTGCCCGGCCGGCTGAATCTGGTGCTGACGCGGGATTCCTCGTTCGAGGCCACGGGGGCGGTGGCGTGCGAGAGCTTCTTCGAGGCGGTCGAGATCGCCGCCGAACAGGCCGAGGAGGAAGGCGCCGAGGCGATCTGCGTGATCGGCGGGGTGGCGCTGTTCGAACTGGCCCTGCCCCGCGCCAGACGGCTGTACATCACCGAGGTGGATGCAGAACCCGAGGGCGACGCGGTTTTCCCGGCCTTTGACGAGAGCGCCTTTGTGGAAGTGGCGTCAGAGCGCCATGAGCCGGGCGAGGCGGACGATCACGCCTTCACCTTCCGGGTGCTGGAGCGGCGCTAGAACCTACAGACAGGGCGCCCAGGGGCGGGAGTGGCGCGGGGCGTCGCCGCAGCGGGCGATCAGGGCGAGCTTGAGCTGGGCGGCGGACAGGCGCGCCAGCGAGCCGAGGGCGAACATCATCAGGGCCAGGAAGGCCAGCAGGGCGCCGATGGAGATGCGGTCGGCCACGTCATGGCCGCCGACGCCGAACCCGCCCAGCGCCAGGGCGGCGCCCAGCAGGCCCAGCGTGCCGCCGAGGGCGACGATCCAGGTCATGCGCCAGACGAACAGCGTCAGCAGGCCGACGCGGGGCCGGTTCGCCAGATTTTCGATCAATTTCGGATCCATCGTCCGCCCCTCCTGAAGGCCAGTATCGCTCAAGATCGAACAATGATCCGTGAACGACGCCGGCGACGCCTGAATTCAGATAGGAAGCGGCGGAAAAAAGGCCAGAGGCTTACGGTGCGGTAATGCGCGGACGGTGCGCCGCTGCCGTCCTTCCGGCGGGGATGCGGCGCTGTGGCGGCGGCCCGTTGACGGGTCGGGTCCTGCGGCCCGGGCCTAGCTCAGCGTCATCATCGCCGACCGTTCGAAATCCTTCAGCTCGTCCAGCCGGCCGTCGCGGATCTTCTCGACCCAGTGCGGATCGGCCAGCAGGGCGCGACCGACGGCGACGAGGTCGAACTCGTCGGCCTCGAGCCGTTTGATCAGGCCGTCCAGCGAGGCCGGCTTCGAGCCGGCGCCGCCGAAGGCCGCGATGAACTCGCCGTCGAGACCCACCGACCCGACGGTGATGGTCGGCAGGCCGGTGATCTTCTTCGTCCAGCCGGCGAAATTCAGGTCCGACCCCTCGAACTCCGGCTCCCAGAAGCGACGCTGCGAGCAATGGAAGACGTCGACGCCGGCCTCGATCAGGGGAGTGAGCCACTGCTCCAGTTCGGCGGGGGTCCGGGCGTTCTTCGCGGTGAAGTCCTGCGACTTCCACTGCGACAGGCGCAGGATCAGGGCCATGTCGGGGCCGACGCCCTCGCGCACGGCCCGGACCACCTCGGCGCCGAAGCGGGCGCGGTCGGCGATGGTCCCGCCGCCCCAGCGGTCGTCACGGTCGTTGAGGCCGGACCAGAAGAACTGGTCGATCAGATAGCCGTGGGCGCCGTGGATCTCGACGGCGTCGAAGCCGAGCTCGCGCGTGGCGCGGGCCGAGCGGCCGAAGGCGGCGATGGTGTCGGCGATGTCCTCGTCGGTCATCGGCTCCAGCTTGCGGTTGCCCGGGGCGGTGAAGCCCGAGGGGCTGTCGACCTTGCCGAGCGGGGTCCAGTCCTCGCCCTGGCCGCGGGCCGAGCCCACGTGCCAGAGCTGGGGCGCGATCAGGCCGCCGGCGGCGTGGACTTCCTCGACGACCTTTTTCCATTCGGGCAGGGCCTCGCCGTGGAAGACGGGGACCTTGGGGTCGTTGCGGGCGGCGGGGCGTTCGACGACCGTGCCCTCGGTGATGATGAGCCCCACCTGCCCCTCAGCGCGGCGGCGGTAGTAGCCGGCGACGTCGCTGGTCGGGACGCCGCCCGGGGAGAAGGACCGCGTCATCGGCGCCATGACGATGCGGTTGGGCATCTTCAGGGACTTGACCTGGAAGGGGCGGAACAGGGCGTCGACGGACATGGGCGGCTCGAGCTGAGTGACTGGAACCGTCAAGGTGGCGATTAGAGTTGCGTTTGGAAACCCTCGAGGGCGCGTTTCTCCACAATCCAGGCGGATCGCGCCCGGGCGACCGGGACGCCGGGCCCGTTTCCCCGGGCGCGGCTTCGTGCCACTGTCGAGGACGCCCGGGGGATGGGGCGGGCGTCCGGGGGATCCGACATGGGTGTTTTCAACTGGCTGACCGGCAGCCGGGCGGCGCCGGCGAGTGTGGCGCGCGAGCCGGCGGCGGCGCTGCGCAAGCGGCTGATGGCGCTGAATCGCCCCACCTCGCCGATCGTGATCCGCGACGGCAAGCGCGAGGGGGTGGACCTGGTCGCCGAATGGAAGATCGTCGACGCCAAATGGTACGAGGTCTTCGCCAAGGCCGGCATTCAGCGCGTCTTCAAGGTGCTGATGAAGTTCGACGAGGCGAACGGCGTCGTGCGCTCGGGCGATCAGGCATGGTCGGTGGAATGGCGGGCGGGGACGCCCGACCTGAGCCTGGCGGGCTCGGCGTTCCGGGGGCAGTCGTGGGAAAAGAGCTTCGAGACCGTCTACGCCTTCCGTGAGGACGGCTCGTGGGGCGAGGTGTACAGCTACAAATTCAACACCGGCGAGCTCAAGGGACCGCTGCGCAAGGCCGTGGCCGAAGCGGGCTGGGGCTGGAAGGGCGTGGCGTTCGGGAAGCTGTGAGCTAGACGCCGAGGACGTCCGCGAGCCGGGCCGCAACGACGGCGAAGCGGCGCGCGGCGAGGCCCTCGGGCTCTGAGGTGACCAGCGGGCGACCCGCGTCGCCGGACTCGCGCACGCCGGCGTCCAGAGGAATATCGCCGAGGAAGGGCACGCCGAGGCGGGCGGCCTCGGCCTCGGCCCCGCCGCGGCCGAAGACGTCGCCGGACATGTTCTCGATCAGGCCGAGGGTGGGGACATTGACCCGGTCGAACAGGGTTTTTGCGCGGCGTGCGTCGGCCAGCGCCACTTCCTGGGGCGTGGAGACGATGACGGCGCCGTCCAGGGGAGTCTTCTGGATCAGGGTCAGCTGCACGTCGCCGGTGCCGGGCGGCAGATCGATCACCAGCACGTCCAGCGGTTCGCTTTCCGTGCCCCAGCGCGTCTGGGTCAGCATCTGGGTGATGGCCTGGCTGGCCATGGGGCCGCGCCAGATCATAGCGTCGTCCGCAGCCATCAGCAGGCCCACGGACATGGCCTTCAGGCCCCAGGCCTCGTGCGGGACCATGGCGCCGTCCTCATAGGCGGGCTTGCCGGAGATCCCCAGCATGGTGGGGGCCGAGGGGCCGTACACATCGGCGTCCAGCAGACCCACACGCAGCCCCCGCGCGGCCAGGGCGCAGGCCAGGTTCACCGCCACCGTGGACTTGCCCACCCCGCCCTTGCCGCTGGCCACCGCCAGCACGCGGCGCACATGGGCGGGACGGTCGGTGGGGACCGGCGCCTTTGCACGCCCCTGATCGGCGGCCTGTGGCGACAGGCCGGCGGTGCGGCGGCGCGGCGGGGTCGCCACGGCCTCGGCGGTCAGGACCACGGAGACGCGGGCCATGCCGGGGATGGCCTTCAGCGCCGCCTCGGCCGCGTCGCGGACGGGGGCGTACAGCACGGTGTCGCCGGCCGGAACCTCCAGCGCGAACCCGGCGCGGTCGTCGGCCACCACCAGCCCCTGCACCAGCCCGGCGGCCATCAACCCCTGCCCGCTTTTGGGGTCGATCACGGCGTCGAGGGCGGCGATGACGGCGGCGCGGTCGGGCAAGGAGTCTCTCCGGCGGGTTGCTTACGGGGCGTGCGTCGTCATATCGGGTGTCATGGCCCAGAACCAAGCGCCGATCGCCCCCGTCACCCTGATCGGGGGCGCCACCGCCTCGGGCAAGTCCCGTCTGGCGCTGGATCTGGCGCGGGCGAGCGGCGCGGTGATCGTCAACGCCGACAGCCAGCAACTGTATGCGGATCTGCGCGTCCTGACCGCCCGACCGGAGCCGGACGAGACGGCGCAGGCCGAACACCGGCTGTACGGCGTGGCCGATGCGGCCGACGCCTGGTCGGTGGGCAAGTGGCTGCGGGCGGCTGAGGCCTTGCTGAACGAATACGGCCCCGCCCGGCGGCCGGTGATCTTCGTGGGCGGCACGGGTCTTTACTTCAACGCCCTGACGCGGGGACTGGCCGACGTGCCGCCGGTGCCGCCGGAGGTGCGCGCGGCGCTGGACGTGCGGTTCGCCGCGGAGGGCGAGGCGGCGTTCCGGCGCGCGCTGGCCCAAGTCGATGCGCCCTCTGAAGCCGCTATCGAGACGGGTGACCGGCAACGGCTGGTGCGGGCGCTCGCGGTGGCGCAGGTGGCGGGGCGGCCCCTGTCGGCCCTGCGTGCCGAGACGCGCCCGGTTCTGGCGCCCGGCCGGTACGAGGCCATGGTGGTGGAGCCGGACCGAAAGGCGCTGTACGCCGCGTGCGACACGCGAGTTTCGGTGATGATGGCCAACGGGGCGCTGGAGGAAGTCCGCGCCCTGATGGCGCGGGATCTGCCCACCGGCCTGCCGATCATGAAGGCGGTGGGGGTGCGCGAGCTGGGCGCGCATCTGCGAGGCGAGTTGTCGCTGGATGATGCGCTGGACATCATGCGCCAGGCCACCCGCAACTACGCCAAGCGCCAGCTGACCTGGTTCAGAAACCAGGCGCCGGACTGGCGGCGGGTCCTTCCGCCGGCCTGATCAGACCAGTTGCGACGGATCCACCACCACATGGCGGATGCGGGTGCGGTCGTGGGTGTAGGTGACGTGGACCCGGCCGTCCGACGCCTGGATCACCGCAGGATAGGCGTAGCCGGCGGCAACGGGATCGCTCTCCAGCGTCAGCACATTGCGCCACGCCAGGCCGTCGTCCGACAGCCCGACATTCAGTGGGTAGCGCGGTCCCCGGCCCGGGCGAGCCGGCTCGTGGCCCGCATGGTTGTAGATCATCAGGTGCCGGCCATCGGCCAGGGTCACGGCATCCGTGCCCGAGTTCGGATTGGGCAGGTCGACGGCGCCGATGGCGCCCCAGGTCTGGCCGCCGTCGTGGGACCACGCTGAGGCCAGCGCGCCCTGACGCGCCCGCGCCAGGGCCTGGAGGGCGCCGTCGGGGTGGATGAGAATGCTGGGCTGGATGGCGTCGATGTTGAGGGGGCTTTCGACCGGCTCGGTCAGGGTCCAGGTGCGGCCCTGATCGCGGCTGATCTCGAAATGCAGCCGCCAGCCCGCGCCGTGATGAGCACCCATGCCCTCGCCCGCCTCGGTGCTGGACGGCGAAATCCAGCTTCCGTCCGACAGCACTACAGGCTTGTTCTTGATCGGCCCGAGCACGCCGTCCGGCAGGCGGCGCGGGGCGGTCCATGTGCGGCCGCCGTCCGCAGAGGTGATGACCATGCCCCACCAGCTGAAGGGGTCAGGCCCGACCTTGTAGAACAGGATCAGGTCCCCGCCCGGTGGCTGGAACAGGACCGGGTTCCAGGTGGGATGGCGTGTTCCGTCGGCCTGCACGCCGTCCGCCACCTGCACGCCCTCGCCCCAGGCGCCGTTCTCGAACCGGGCGAACCAGATACAGACGTCCGGGTGCTTTTCGTGGGTGCCGCCGAACCAGGACGCGGCCAGGGCCCCGTCGGCGGTCTCGACGATGGTGGACGCATGGCACTGGGGATAGGGCGCCTGCTCGTAGATGAAGCCCGACCGAAGGACCGGCCCTGTCCCTTCTTGGTCGCGCCGTTCAGCGCGCGCCGCAATCGCTGACAGGCTCGCCCCTGTCGCCAGACCGATGCCCAGCGCCCTGCGCGTCAAATTGCTCATGCCCGCGATCCTTCCCGAAATCAGATTTGTTCGATGGTCACCGGCGAAGCGACCCGGGTCAATGACGGCGCCCGGCGTGGGGCTTCACTTCGGTGTTGACATATTTCGATGATTAGCTAATTATCGATTCATGAGCTCAGTCTTCAAAGCCCTAGCCGACCCGACCCGCCGCAAGGTGCTGGAGCTGCTGCGCGTCCAGCCCATGACGGCCGGGGAGCTATGCGAACATTTCCCGGTCTCCAAGCCTACCATGTCGGCCCACTTCAACGTCCTGAAGGAAGCCGACCTGATCGACGCCAGCAAACAGGGCACGACCATCACCTACCGGATCAAGCTGTCGGTTCTGGAGGACGCCCTGCTGGGCTTCGCCCAGGCGCTGGGCATCGGTCCGGACGCTGATCCCGCCAAGGCGGATCGAAACACGCCTGAACAAGGAACAGGATCATGAAACGCTTCATTCCCTTCATCTTGCTCGCCGCCGCCTTTCTCGGTGCGGCTGCGGGCCTGAAATACGCCGAAAGCGTCGGCATGGTCGGCGACGACATGGCCCAGCGGGTCGTCCAGGTGATGATCGGCCTGATGCTGGCCGGGTTCGCCAATGTAACGCCCAAACGGCTCGGTCCCCAGCGCATGTCGCGCGAGGCCGAGGCGCGGATGCAGACGGCCCGCCGGATCGGCGGCTGGTCGCTGACCCTGGCGGGGCTGGCCCACGCCGCACTATGGGCCTTCGCGCCGACCGACTTCGCCGTGATCGCCACCATGATCGTGGTGGGCTCTGGCCTTGTCATCACCATCGGCTACGCCATCTGGGCCTGTCGCAAAATGGGCCCCCTGCCGCCGTCCGAAGCGACCAACGGCTCGTGAGCCCGACGCCCCTCTTGGAAGCCCGCCCCTGATCGCCTATATTGGGGGTGTCCGGGTTCGCCCGGACTATAGCGATAAACGCGCTTGTAATAAGCGGACCGGACCCGGGTGCGATTCCCGGCGGCTCCACCATCTTTCTCCCCGCGTTATCGGCGGAGGCAGCATGGGGCCGACTAGCATCGACGGACGTGTAAAGAGGATTGCTTTCGCTCGTCCTGGCCCACCGTATCGGGCCTTTATCTAAATGCGAACGATAACTTCGCTGAGGAATACGCTGTCGCCGCGTAATGCGGTTCCGGCATTTCCGACCTAAGTCCTGAGGGTTCAGATCCTCAGGCGGGGCCCGGGAGGCGCCTGGCAACAGAAGCCTCCCACTTTACCCTGAATTGAACTTTCGCCGCGCCGCCGCCGCCGCTATCACTCCGCGACGGGGTCACGCTGACCCTTTCGGGTTTGCGGAGACGATATGGCTGAGACGCCGGTGCGCGACGAGATGGGCTATGAGGCCATGGCCCAGAACGCCCTGAGGGGCGTCGTGCGCGCGGCGCTCGAGCGGGCCGCCATGCCCGAGGGCCTGCCGGGCGAGCACCATTTCTACATCACCTTCAAGACCCGGGCGAAGGGCGTGTCCGTCCCGCCGGACGTGTCCGAGAAGTACCCGGATGAGATCACCGTGGTGATGCAGCACCAGTACTGGGACCTGACCATCGACGACGAGGGCTTTTCCGTGCTGCTGAAGTTCGGCGGCCAGCCCAAGAAGCTGGTGACGCCGTGGACGGCCGTGGTGCGCTTCTATGACCCCAGCGTGCAGTTCCTGCTGCAGTTCGAGGCGCCGGAGATGCCGACCGAGCCGGAGCCGGAGGAAAAGCCGGAGACGCCGGCGCCCCCCGTGGACGACGGCCCCAAGGTCGTGTCGCTGGACCAGTTCCGCAAGAAATAGGCCGACGCCGCCCGGCGCCGCCGATTGTTCCTCTTTCCATCCGCGCCGCCGTTGCTAGGGTGAGGCGGCTGGAGGGGACGGGATGCGGGTGTTTCGCTGTCTTTCGATCATGCTTTGCGCCCTGGCCCTGACCGCGCCGGGGGCGACGGCCCGGTCGGGCGACTTCGCCGGCTGGTCCGCCGTGATCATCGCCGGGGACTGGACCGACAGCCGCGGACGCCCGATCCAGGCCTTCGACAACGCCCTGCGCGACCTGACCGCAGCCTTTCAACAGGCGGGCTTCGACCCGGATCTGACGGCGGCCTATTCCCTGCGTCCCGACGGCGGCGTCAGCGTCCGCGCCGCGATCGAGGGCGCCACGGCGGTCGCGCGGCGGGGAAGCGGCGGCTGCCTGGTCTATTTCACCTCCCACGGCGCGCCCGGCCACATCGTGTTCGGACCGGAGGAGCAGCTGGAGCCGGGGCGGATGAACGCCCTGATCGGCGGCTGGTGTGGCCAGCGGCCCACCGTGGTGGTGGTGTCCGCCTGCTTCTCCGGCGGCTTCATGGGCGCCCTGTCGCGGCCAAACCGGATGATCGTGACCGCGGCGCACGCCGAGCGAACCTCCTTCGGCTGCAGCGAGGATTCCGACTATCCCTATTTCGACGGGTGCGTGATCCAGTCGCTGGACGCGGCCACGGACTTCATCGCCCTGGCCGGCGAGACCCGCCGGTGCGTGGCCGAGCGCGAACGGGTCGAGGGGCTGACGCCGCCGTCCGAACCCCAGGTCTTCATCGGCGGGACCATGCAACTGCTGCTGCCCACCCTGCGGTTCGAGCGACCGTCGGGCTGACCGGTTTTCGCTTGTTCAACGGTGAGGCTCATGCGAACATATCAGGAACATTGATCTGACGGGAGGGATGACGATGCCGAGCGGTGGATGCCATTGCGGCGTGGTTCGCTATGAGATGCCGGCGGAGGTGGCGCACCATACCCTGTGTCACTGCACCGACTGCCGAAAGGCCAGCGGCGCGCCGGCGGTGGCCTGGGCCATGGCGGCGGCGGGTCAGGTGACGATCACGGGCGCGCCCCTCACCTACGCTTCATCGGAGCATGGACGGCGCCTGTTCTGCGGCGCCTGCGGCACCAGCCTTTTCTATACCAATGAGGCGGTGTTCCCCGGCATGATCGACGTGCAGAGCGCGACCCTGGACGATCCGGATGCGATTCCGCTGGGGGCCCAGATCCAGACGGCCGAGCGGATCGGCTGGATGGGCCATCTGGACGACCTGCCCGCGTTCGAGCGGTATCCGGGACCGCCGGAAAGCTGACGCCGATCAGCGGGGCCGCACGGCGATGGTGATGCGCTCGCGCTCGCCTTCGTGCCGCTCCACCAGCAGACGGGCCACCTGGGCGTCGTCGTGGAACAGATAGCCCTTGATGGCGTCCAGCAGGGCCTTGGCCAGATTGTCCAGGTCGATGTGCGGCGGCTCGCCCACGTGCTCCATGCGGATGTCCACGGCGAAGTCGCCCCACGACGGGCGCGAGGACCATTCCTTGCGCATGAACTCATAGACCAGCGGCTTGTAGTATTTGGCCTGGGTGGTCAGGCCGTCGATCATGATCTCGACCGCGTCGCCCCGCTCGCGGGCGCGCACCTTGCCGGTTCCGATCCAGTCCTGATCCATGGTGTCCTCGGCTTGCCCCCTGCGGTCTGCGTGCTACACCGCCGCGCACCTTCCCGCCATGCCTGAACACGAGCGCATCATGACCCAGAACCGCCCCGACACCCGGACAGAATCCGATACCTTCGGTCCCATCGAGGTTCAGGCGGACCGCTACTGGGGCGCCCAGGCGCAGCGATCCCTGGGCAATTTCAGGATCGGTTGGGAGAAGCAGCCCCTGCCGATCGTGCGGGCGCTGGGGATCGTCAAGCGCGGCGCCGCCGAGACCAATATGGCGCTGGGCCGGCTGGACAAGGAGCTGGGCAAGGCCATCGTCCAGGCCGCCGACGAGGTGATCGAGGGCAAGCTGAACGACCACTTCCCGCTGGTGGTGTGGCAGACCGGCTCGGGCACCCAGTCCAACATGAACGCCAATGAGGTGATCTCGAACCGCGCCATCGAGATCCTGGGCGGCGAGATGGGCTCGAAAAAGCCGGTCCATCCCAACGACCACGTCAACATGAGCCAGTCGTCCAACGACACCTATCCCACGGCCATGCACGTGGCCTGCGCGGAAGAGGTGGTTCACCGCCTGGTCCCGGCCCTGCAGACCCTGCGCAACGCCCTGAACGACAAGGCCGAGGCGTGGAAGGACATCATCAAGATCGGCCGCACCCACACCCAGGACGCCACGCCCCTGACCCTCGGTCAGGAGTTCAGCGCCTATGTGCAGCAGGTGACCAAGGGCATCGAGCGGATCGAGAGCACCCTGCCCGACCTGATGCAGCTGGCGCAGGGCGGGACGGCGGTGGGCACCGGTCTGAACGCGCCGATCGGTTTCGCTGAGGGCGTGGCGGACAAGATCGCCCAGATCACCGGCCTGCCCTTCACTACGGCGCCTAACAAATTCGAGGCCCTGGCCGCCCACGACGCCATGGTCATGACCCACGGCGCCATCAACACGGTGGCCGCATCGCTGTTCAAGATCGCCAATGACATCCGCTTCCTGGGCTCCGGCCCCCGGGCGGGTCTGGGCGAGCTGGCCCTGCCGGAGAACGAGCCGGGCAGCTCCATCATGCCGGGCAAGGTCAATCCGACCCAGTGCGAGGCCCTGACCCAGGTGTGCGTGCAGGTGTTCGGCAACCACGCGGCGATCACCTTCGCCGGGTCGCAGGGGCATTTCGAGCTGAACGTGTTCAACCCGGTGATGGCCTACAATTTCCTGCAGTCGGTGCGCCTGATGGCGGACGCGGCGGTCAGCTTCACCGACAACTGCGTGGTGGGCATCGAGCCGCGCCGGGACAATATCCAGAAGGGCGTGGAGAACAGCCTGATGCTGGTCACGGCGCTCAACGCCAAGCTGGGCTATGACGCCTGCGCCAAGATCGCCAAGACCGCCCACAAGAACGGCACCACCCTGCGCGAGGAAGCCGTCGGCGGCGGCTATCTGACCAACGAGGAATTCGATGAATGGGTGCGACCCGAGAAGATGATCGCGCCGGGCTGAGGGCGGTTGTAGCGGGCTGCGCCGTTTCCACGTAGTCTGGGCCCATGGGCAAGGTGGACCTGAACATCGGCATCGACCCTGAACTGCTGGCCCAGGCCGAGCGGCTGGGGATCGACGTCGGCGGCATGGACGAGCGGACGCTGCGGCTGCACCTGCAGAAGGTGGACCCCGCCGGCGCCGAAGAACGCGCCAGGCGGTGGGCCGAAGAGAACGCCGAGGCGATCCGGGTGCACAACGAGTTCGTCCGCAAGCACGGGCTGCTGTCGGATCACTTTCGGCCCTGGTGGCTGTGAAACAGTTCGATCTTTATCGAACCCCGTCTGCGCCTCTTCACGAAGTCGCGCCTTATCTCGTCGTCCTGTCCTCTCACTTGTTTGCGGACCTTACCGAGGTCGTCGTCGCGCCCGTGGTCCGGCATGGACAGCTGGAGGCCAGCAGTTTCGACGTGCCGGTTGAATGGAATTCCGAAGCATTCAACGTCAGCGTCATCGGTCTGGCCGCAATCCGCAGCATTCATCTCAGGGATTGCGTCGGCAGTCTCCTCAAACACGAGTTCGACATTCGCCGGGCGCTGGACCGGCTGTTCACGGGGTTCTGAGGCGATGGCGGGCGAGATCATCAATCTGAACAAGGCGCGCAAGGATCGGGCGCGGGCGGAGGCCAAGACGACGGCCGCCGCCAACCGCGCCGCGTTCGGGCGCACCAAGGGCCAGAAGGACGCGGGGCGGATCGAGGCGGAGCGGTTGAAGCGCGATCTGGACGGCGCCAAACGCGAGGATGATTAGGCGGCGGACACCCGCGGCGCCTTGATCAGCAGCATCTGGCCCGCCAGCACCAGGGCCAGCCCGACGAAGGCGGCCGGGCCGAAGCTCGCGCCCTCGAACAGCACCGACACCAGCATGGCCACCGGCGGCGTCAGGGCCGAGATGTAGGACGCCAGAGCATAGCCGCGCGCCCGCGCCAGGGTGAAATACAGCAGGAACGCCACCACCGAGCCCAGCATGGACAGGTGCAGCAGGGACAGCATGTAGCGGGGCGTGAACTCGAACGCCCACTCCACGCCAATGGCCACACCGAAGAGGGCCAGGAACGCCGTGCCGTAGGCCATGGCCCAGGCGGTGGCGGGAATGACCGGGGCGGCAGCGGTCTGGACCTTCCAGGCGAAGACATTGCCCACCGCCGAGGCGCTGACGGCGATCAGGGCGAAGGTCAGGCCGATCATGGCCCGCTGGTCCATGCCGGCGCGCAGCAGTTCCGACGCGAACAGCACCCCAACGCCCAAAATGCCCAGCCCGGCGCCGGCCCACGACAGCCGCGCGGCCTTCTGGCGGGCCACCACGCGAAAGATCACCAGATTGAGGAAGGCCAGGGCGGCGAAGATCACCGCCACCACCGCAGAGGCCACCCGCTCCTCGGCCCAGTAGACGAAGGCGTAGCCGATAGTGAAGACGAACAGCCCCTGCCCCATCAGCGCCAGATGCTGGGCCCGGGTCATCTTCAGGGAGCGGCCGGTCAGGAGACAGCCGGCGAAGATCACCGCCGCCGCGATGCCGAAGCGATAGGTCACCGAGGCCACCGGATCGACCGTGCCCAACTGCAGGGTGATGGCATACCAGGTCGTGCCCCAGATCAGGGCGCAGATGAGGACACAGGCAAGGGCGACGGGACGGGACACGAAAGACGATCTCGAGCGTTTCAGGGGGACGGGGACGCCCCGATAACACCCCGCCCCCGCCGCGTCCCATCACAAGCTGAACCAGAATGTATCCGGCGTCCGATTGCCGCTAGACTGGCCCTGAAGGAGACCTGACCATGCGCCTGAATCCGCTGATGCTCGCCCCCGCCGGAGTCGTTATGGCCCTGGCAGCCTGCGCCACGGCCCCCGCAGACCGGGCCGAGGTGACCGGGACGGCGACCTACCGCGAACGCATCCTGCTGCCGCCCGGTCATGTGCTGACAGTGCGACTGGAAGACGTGAGCCTGGCCGATGCGCCGTCACGGGTGCTGGCCGAACAGGTCACGCCGCTGGAGGGCGGCGCCCCGCCCTACGCGTTCACCCTCGCCTATGACCCGGCTGAAATCCGGCCGGGCCACATCTACACCGTTCGGGCCGAGATCCGGGATGAAGAAGGACGGCTGCGCTTCATCACCGACACCCGCAACGCGGTGATCGACAACGGCGTCGCCCGGATCGACGTGGTTATGGTGTCGGTTCCCTAGGTGTCGACGCTGAAGAAGCGCTCGGTCCTGCTGGCGGGCCACGCCACCTCGGTGGCGCTGGAGCCGGAGTTCTGGGCCGTGCTGGACGAGATCGCGGCCCAAGACGGCCTCACCGCCGCCGGGCTGGTGGCCCGAATCGACGCCGGCCGCGGGCGACGGCCGCTGGCTTCGGCCTGTCGTCTCACGGCTCTGGACTGGCGCGGACGCCATCCCGTCGGGCCATAGCAAAACGCCCCGGCCATGGGGCCGGGGCGTCTTCAGATCAATCGGCGCGACTATTCAGCCGGGGCGGGCGCCGGTTGCGGGGCCGGCGCGTCGGGCAGCGGATTGGCCGGCGGCTCCACATTGGGCATCTCCGGCAGCTGGACATTGATGTCCACGTCGCGGTCTTCCGGGGTCGGCGTCATGGCCCCGCCGGACCACATCACCCAGGCGATGATCGCCACCAGAACCACCAGTCCCCCGACGATGAACGCCAGGCCCGCGCCGCCGGACTTTTTCGGCGGCGGCGGCGGATTGTGATTGTGCACCGTGGTCTGGGCGCGCGGCTCCTGCGGAGGCGTGGCCGGAGGCATGTTCGGATCAGTCATTGGATACTTCCCTTACTCAGCAGCAGGCGCGTTGGGGACGCTGATTTCCACGTCCACGTCGCGGGTCGGGGCTTCGACGGCGCCGCCGCCCGAGAACAGGAACCAGCCGATGATGATGACCACCACCACAAGTCCCCCGACGATGAACGCCAGGCCGGCGTTGCCGCCGCTCTTGCCGTCTTCCGCCATGATTGAATCCTCCCATTGTTTTCTGATGGAGCCGAAACGGAATCCAAGCCTTGCGGTTCCCGACGGTCGCGCTGGCGCGTCGCCGCGTGCTACTTATGTTCTCCCCTTTCGAATCCGCATCAGGCAGCCTTTCGTTTCGTGACCGATCTTCCGTCTCCCCGCATTTCCGACCTGGCCCGCGCCCGCCCGCCCGAGGGCGCCCCGCAGGGCGCCGGCGACTACATGGCCGGGCTCAATCCCGAACAGCGGCTGGCGGTCGAAACCACCGAGGGGCCGGTGCTGGTGCTGGCGGGCGCGGGCACCGGCAAGACGCGGGTGCTGACCACGCGGCTGGCGCACATTCTGGCCACGGGCAAGGCGCGGCCGTGGGAGTTGCTGGTGGTCACCTTCACCAACAAGGCCGCGCGCGAGATGCGCGAGCGGATCACCCATCTGATTGGGCCGTCGGCGGAGGGCCTGCGCTGGCTGGGCACCTTCCACAGCGTGGCCGCCCAGATCCTGCGCCGCCATGCGGAGCTGGTGGGCCTGAAATCCAGCTTCACCATCCTGGACATGGACGATCAGGAACGGGTTCTGAAGCAGCTGCTGGAAGCGGCCAACATCGACACCAAGCGGTGGACGCCCCGGTCCCTGTCCGGGATGATCGACCACTGGAAGAACCGCGGCTGGACCCCGGACACCCTGCCGGCGGGCGAGGACTTCGCCAACGGCAAGGGCAAGGGGCTGTACGCCGCCTATCAGGCGCGGCTGGTTTCGCTGAACGCCTGCGACTTCGGCGACCTGCTGCTGCACAACCTGACCATTCTGGGCAAGAACCCGGATCTGGCCGAGGAGTACCGGCGGCGGTTCAAATACATTCTGGTGGACGAGTATCAGGACACCAACGTGGCCCAGTACCTGTGGCTGCGGCTGCTGTCGTCCTCCACCGGCAACGTCTGCTGCGTCGGCGATGACGACCAGTCCATCTATGGCTGGCGCGGGGCCGAGGTGGACAACATCCTGCGCTTCGAACGGGATTTCCCGGGCGCGAAGGTGATCCGGCTGGAGCGGAACTATCGCTCTACCTCCCACATCCTGGGCGCCGCCTCGGGCCTGATCGAGGCCAACAAGGGCCGTCTGGGCAAGACCCTGTGGACCGAGGCGGACGGCGGCGAGAAGGTGCGGGTGCAGGGCGTCTGGGACGGCGAGGCCGAAAGCCGCCTGATCGCCGACGAGATCGAGACCCAGCGCCGCGCCGGCCGCAACTACAGCGACATCGCCATTCTGGTGCGCGCCTCGTTCCAGATGCGGGCGTTCGAGGAGCGCTTCGTCCTGCTGGCCATCCCCTACACCGTGGTGGGCGGGCCGCGCTTTTTCGAGCGGGCCGAGATCCGCGACGCCCACGCCTATCTGCGGCTGATCCAGTCCGAGGACGACGATCTGGCCTTCGAGCGGATCGTCAACACGCCCAAGCGCGGCATCGGCGACACCTCGGTGCAGAAAATCCTGGCCATCGCCCGCCAGCACAACCTGTCGGCCCTGACCGCCGTGCGCGGCCTGATCAACACGGACGAGTTGCAGGCCCGCACCCGCACGGCCCTGTCCAATTTCGTGCGCGATCTGGACCGCTGGCGGGCCATGGCGGCGACCGTGTCCCATGGCGAGCTGACCGAAACCATTCTGGAGGAAAGCGGCTACACCGACATGCAGCGCGCCGATCGGGCCAGCGGCCAGACCCGGCTGGACAACCTCAAGGAGTTGACCCAGTCCATGCAGGCGTTCGACAGCCTGCAGGCCTATCTGGAGCATGTCTCGCTGGTCATGGATCTGGACCGGGGCGCGGGCGAGGACGCGGTGCAGATCATGACCCTGCACGCCGCCAAGGGGCTGGAGTTCCCGCTGGTGTTCCTGCCGGGCTGGGAGGAAGGGGTGTTCCCGTCCCAGCGCAGCATCGACGAGAAGGGCGAGAAGGGTCTGGAGGAGGAACGGCGCCTGGCCTATGTGGGCGTCACGCGGGCCCGTGAGGACGCGCGCATCAGCTTCGCCGCCAACCGTCTGGTCTATGGCCGCTGGACGTCGCAGTTGCCCAGCCGCTTCGTGGACGAACTGCCCATCGACCATGTGCAGGCCGAGAGCGACACCGGCTATTACGGCGCCGGCCCGGGCCTGAAAGAGGCCAAGTCCCGCTGGGACGACACGCCGGTGTTCGGCGCGGGATACTCCAGCCCCGGCTGGAAGCGGGCCCAGAGCTTCACCGCCTCGACCACGCCGCGCGACCGCATGGCCCGCAACGCCGTCATCGAGGGCAAGGGCCGCCTGATCGCCACGGGGGACCCGAAGGCCTCGTCCAACTGGGCGCGCGGCGAGCGCGTGTTCCACCAGAAGTTCGGCTATGGCGCCATCCGCGCCATCGAGGGCAACAAGCTGGTGGTGGATTTCGAGAAGGCCGGCGAGAAGAAGGTGATCGATACGTTCGTGGAGAAGACCTGATCAGGCCGGGCGCAACGCGGCCAGCAGATCGGGATGTTTGTCGAGATACCGCAAGGCGTCCCGGCGCAGCGACGCGATCTCCGGCTTCAGGTACGGCTCGATGCCTCCATCGTCGCCACGCAGCCGCGCGAATACAGCCAGGGCGAAGGCCCAGCTTCGTGGTGAGAGATAGCCCGAAGATTGCGAGGACCATCCCTGACTGAAGGCGTCGCCGTGCTGGCCGAAGCTGAACGCAGCATTGGCTCCGAACAGACCCAGGCCGGCATAGGCGACCGCAAGGTCGGTCATAAGCTCGTGGGTCTCGTCCTCGACGAGTTCCTTGTGGCTGGCGAGCAGGTAGTGCGCGAGTTCGTGAGCCAGTGTCGTAACCAGATCACCGGGCTGATCAACGAGCTCCGGTGAGTAGGTGATCACCACCCGTCCGTCCGCCTCGACACGGAATGTTCCCGCCGGCGCGTCAACCGCCTCCGTAGACGCGAACTCGGCGATCCGCTCGCCTCCCCGCCGTTCCGTCTGCGCCTCGAGTGAAACGGGCCACGCGTCCATGCCCATGACGGATTTCACGCAGGCGAAGACGTGCTCAGCCCGGGCGTGGCCGGTCGCCTCGGTCGGGGGAAAGAACTCTCGCGTGGGCAGGGCGACGGGCGTTTCCGAAAGAGAGACCTCCGCACCGAGCCGTTGGATCAGAAGCCCCCAAGTCTCGAGGTGCCAGTGCTCTACGTCAGGGTCGAGAAACGTGCCCTTGCCAAACAGCCGCTTCAGCATGAAGCTCCTCCCCTGAACCTGTGAAGAGTTGCACAGGTGGATGCGGCCGACCAGCGGCCACGCTTTCCCGTTAGGCGGCCATTACGATATCGGCTATTCTCCGGTCATGGCAGACGGTGCGCTGAACCTGACCCTGAGCGACTACACGGTCGCCAAGCTGACCAAGAAGGCGGAGGCGCTGGGAGTCACGCCGGAGGTTCTGGCGGCCACCCTGCTGGACCAGCATTTGTTCGACTATGACGACTTCACCTGGACCAACGGGGATCCGCGCGCGCCCTGGGAGCCGGTCGATGAAGCCGGTGCGCGGGATTGGGACGAGGTCCGGCCTGAACTTGAAGTCTACGTCGAAGCCGCTTTCGCACGTCGCAAGTAATTTTCGTCATCCTCGGGCTTGTCCCGAGGACCCATTTGTCCACCTTGCGAAAGGTGGGTGCGGTAGGCGGATATCGCCTCCTCCGACGCTCACAGACTGCTGAACCATGGATCCTCGGGACAAGCCCGAGGATGACGGTGGGTGTGGCGGGATAAGCCAATCCTTAACGCCCAGCGCGCAACCTTCCCCGCGTGACTCACATACCCGCCTCGCCCCCGCACAGGACGCCGCCGCCCGGCTATCGGGAGCCGGCCATGTGGGAGCGCGTGGCCTCGATCGGGCTGCTGATCATGCTGTCGGGCGCCATCCTGGGGCCGGTGTTCGCGCCGTCCAGCGGCGGGGGCGCGGACTCCAGCCTGCTGCGGCTGATGTGGCTGCCGGCCTATGTGGCGATCCTCGGCCTGATGGCGTCCCGCTACGAGGCCATGGCGCGGCTGTGGTTTCCGCTGCTGCTGCTGCTTCTGCTGGCGCTGCTGGCCTATGCGTCGCGCTACTGGTCCCTGGCCCCGGAAATCACCATCCGGCGGGTGATCGCCCTGGTCATGAGCACCTTCTTTGCGGTCTATCTGGCCGCCGCCTGGCCGGGGCGGAGACTGCCGGTGCTGCTGACCCAGACGGCGCTGATCCTGGCGGTGCTGAGCCTGATCTTCGTGGTCGCCCTGCCCTCCATCGGCATTCACCAGGACGTCAACGCCGGGCTGTGGCGCGGGGTCTGGTACGAGAAGAACACCATGGGCTGGGTCATGGTGGCCGGCGCGGTGGCCGCCGCCGCCGTGCTTGCCTCGCCGGGACCGCACCGACGGCTGGCCATGGTCGCCTTTCCCTTCTGCGTGCTGATGATCCTGGGCACCCAGTCCAAGACCGCCCTGCTGTGTCTGATGGCCGCCTGCGGGGTGATCGGCGGGCTGTGGGTGCTGAGAAAGATCGGCCCGGCCCTGGCCGTGGCGGGGGTCTGGACCGGCGTGGTCGCCGTAGCGGCGCTGGTGGGCGTGCTGGTCGCCGCGCCGGAGTTCATCCTCGAGGCCCTGGGCAAGGACCCGTCCCTGACCGGCCGCACCGAGATCTGGGAGGCCATCGGCCGGTTCAGCGAGCAGCGGCCCATGACCGGCTACGGCTACGCCGCCTTCTGGGGCCTGCATTCGGACCCGGCCAACTATATCCGCGTGCAGAACCAGTGGGACGTGCCCTCGGCCCACCAGGGCTGGCTGGAGGTGCTGATCCAGCTGGGCTGGATCGGGGTGTGGTCGGTGGGCGCGGTGGTGGTGGTGGGCGTCATGGGCAGCTTCCTGCGCCTGCCGGTGGCCGGTCGTCAGGAAGGCTTCTGGGCGGCAGGCTATCTGGCCGCCTTCCTGCTGCTGAGCCTGTCGGAAAGCGTGCTGCTGCGGCATCAGGATCTGCCGTGGGTGCTGTTCATGGCGGTTCTGGCGCGGGCGTTTGCGCCCCTGACGCCGCCCGAGGTGATCGACGAGCCGAGACGACGCGCCGCCGCCAGACGGCCGGCGGCGAGGCCCCTGCCCGCCCATGCCCGGGCGCTGAACCACTGACGCTTGCTACCCGGGGCGGCGGGGCTTAGCTGATCGCTCCCCGAATCGCGGCAAGACTGGCGCATGACTTCTCCCGCTTCCCTGTTTGACGACCTCCCCGATCCCGCCCCCAAGGCGGACAAGCCCGAACTGAAGGTTCAGGCCCCCGTCGCGCCCGAGGCCGTGGCCGCGCCGGTGGAGCCGCATCCAGCCCCCACGGGCGGGGCGGCCAACGCCTACTCCGCCTCGTCCATCGAGGTGCTGGAGGGGCTGGAGCCGGTGCGCAAGCGGCCCGGCATGTACATCGGCGGCACCGACGAGCGCGCCCTGCACCACCTGTTCGCCGAGGTGCTGGACAACGCCATGGACGAGGCGGTGGCCCGCCACGCCAAACTGATCACTGTCGATCTGGACGCCGAGGGCTTCCTGTCGGTGCGCGACGACGGCCGGGGCATCCCGGTGGACCCGCATCCCAAGCATCCGGGCAAGTCGGCGCTGGAAGTGGTCATGACCGTGCTGCACTCGGGCGGCAAGTTTTCCGGCAAAGCCTATGAGACCTCAGGCGGTTTGCATGGCGTGGGCGTGTCGGTGGTCAACGCCCTGTCCGAGCGGCTCGACGTGACCGTCTGGCGCGACGGGCACGAATGGCGCCAGTCGTTCAGCCGGGGCCACCCGCTGGGCCCCATCGAACAGCTCGGGACCAGCCGCAAGAAGGGCACCCTGATCCGCTTCCGCCCCGATGACGAGATCTTCGGCCACGGGGCGGCGTTCAAGCCCGCGCGCCTGTACCGCATGACGCGGTCCAAGGCCTATCTGTTCCGGGGCGTGGAGATCCGCTGGACCTGCGCGCCGGAACGGATCACCGACGCCACGCCCGCCGAGGCGACCCTGCACTTCCCCGGCGGCCTGGCCGACGCCCTGGCCGAGCGCATCGGCGAGATCGACACCGTCACCCCCGCCTTCGCCGGCCGGGTGGAAAAGAAGGGCGAGGCCGGGGCCGTGGAATGGGCCGTGACCTGGTCGCCCATCGGCTTCGGCGACGCCGACAGCTTCGTCTCGTCCTACTGCAACACCGTGCCGACGCCCGACGGCGGCACCCACGAGGCGGGCTTCCGCGCTGCCCTGGTCAAGGGCCTGAAGGCCTATGGCGAGATGTCGGGCGAGAAGCGCGCGGGCCTGATCACCGCCGAGGACGTGATCGCCAACGCCGGGGCCATGGTCTCGGTGTTCATCCGCAATCCCGAGTTTCAGGGCCAGACCAAGGACCGCCTGTCCTCGCCCGACGGCCAGCGTCTGACCGAACAGCTGGTGCGCGATCCGTTCGATCACTGGCTGACCGAAAGCCCCAAACAGGCCTCGACCCTGCTGGGCTTCGTCATCGACCGGGCCGAGGACCGTCTGCGCCGCCGCAAGGACAAGGAAGTCCAGCGCGCCGCCGCCACGCGCAAGCTCCGCCTGCCCGGCAAGCTGTCGGACTGCTCGCGTCAGGCGGCGGCCGGCACCGAGCTGTTCATCGTCGAGGGCGACTCGGCCGGCGGCTCTGCCAAACAGGCGCGGGACCGCACCACCCAGGCCATCCTGCCCCTGCGCGGCAAGATCCTGAACGTGGCGTCGGCCACCGCCGACAAGCTGCGCCAGAACGTGGAACTGACCGACCTGATGCTGGCGCTGGGGGTGCAGGCGGGCAGCCGGTTCAGCGTCGATGACCTGCGTTACGAGCGCATCGTCATCATGACCGACGCCGACGTGGACGGGGCGCACATCGCCGCCCTTCTGATCACCTTCTTCTACCGCTCCATGCCGGACCTGATCCGCCAGGGCCGCCTGTTCATGGCCCTGCCCCCGCTGTACCGGATCAGCGCGGGGCCGCTCAGCGACTACGCCCGTGACGACGCCCACCGCGACGAACTGCTGGCCACCACCTTCAAGGGCAAGAAGGTCGAGATCGGCCGCTTCAAGGGTCTGGGCGAGATGATGGCCGCCCAGCTCAAGGAGACCACCATGGATCCGAAGAAGCGCACCCTGGCCCGCGTCACCCTGCCAGAGAGCGAGGACGAGATCATGGATCTGGTCGAACGCCTGATGGGCAGGAAGGCCGAGGCCCGCTTCGACTTCATCCAACAGAACGCGCGGTTCGCGGTGGCGGAGCTTGACGTCTAACAAGTAAGGATTATCCTTACATCATGATCACCAGCCGTCTCACCAGCAAAGCCCAGACGACCATTCCCCAGGCTGTTCGCAACGCCCTGGGTCTGAAGGAAGGCGATGAACTGGCCTACGAGATCAAGGACGGGCGCGTGACCCTGATCAAGGCTCGAGCGCCGGTTCAGGATGACCCCTTCACAACGTTTGACGAGTGGGACGGGGAAGCGGATCGCCGGGCTTATGCCGGTCTTTGAGCCCGGCGACATCGTCCGGGCTCCCTTTCCCTACACGGATCGGAACACCGAGCAGCACCGACCTGCGCTGGTGATTTCTGGCATGCCATTGGGCCCCGGGGGTCGGCTGATCTGGATACTGATGATCACAAGCGCCGAAAACCGACCATGGGACGGCGATGTGTCTTTTGGCGACAACTACGGCGAGGCCGGCTTGCCGGCGCCGTCGGTGATCAGAACCGCAAAGATCGCCACTGTTGAAGCCGAACGTCTCTCGCCCCTCGGGCGGGCCCCGCAAGCTGTCTTGAGTGCAGTTCGTCGACGCCTGAACGCTATCGTGACCCTTCCCCCCGGAGATCAGCCATGAAGACCCTCGCCCGCCTAGTCCTGCCCGCCGCCCTGACCCTGGCGGCACCGGCCGCCGCGCAGCAGGTGATCGCCGACGTCGGCTTCGAGAACTCCGAGGCGGTCCGGTATGACGCGGCGGATGATCGCTACATCGTCGCCAATCTGGGTCCGCGCGGGCCCGGGAACGACGGCTTCGTCTCGCTGGTGTCGCCCGAGGGCGTGGTGCTGGAGCTGAAATGGATCGAGGGCGGCGTCGACGGCGTCAGCCTGCACGAGCCGCTGGGCCTGTTCATCCGGGGCGACGAGATCCACGTGGCGGACCAGAAGGCCATCCGGGTGTTCGACCGGCGCACCGGCGCGCCGCTGCGCACCATCGAGGTGCCGGACGCGGTGCGTCTGAACGACCTGTACGTCACCGAGGCGGGCGTCGCCTATGTCACCGATTCGGGGACCGACAACGACCACGGCGCCCTGTACCGCATCCAGCCGGACGGGACGGTGGAGACGTTCGTCGCGCGGTCGGCGGACCTGCACCGGGTCAACGGGGTCGCGGTGACGGCGGAGGGTCTGGTGGTGCATGGGGGCCTGCTGTCGGACGTGCTGACCTTCCGTGATGCGCAGACCGGCGCGGTGGTGCGGGAAATGATCCTTCCCACCGGCCGCATCGACGGCATCGTCGCCCTGGCCGACGGCGGCCTGCTGGTGGCCAGCCAGAATGGCCACAACGTCTATCATGTGAGCGCCGAAGGCGAGGCCCGGGCGGTGGCGGGCGATATCGCTGTGCCCGCCGCCATTGGCTACGATACCCTCCGCGGGCATCTGCTGGTTCCCCAGATCGTGGCCTCGTCCGTGACGATCGTCGAGATCGACGTGGAGTAGCCCCTACTCCTCAAGCGGCTCGGTCAGGTCGAAGGCGACGCGCAGCAGGCGGTTCTCGCGGGCCAGTTCATAGACATAGGTATCGCCGGGGTTCACCTCGACGGCCCAGACGTTGGTGGTCGAGACCTGGGCGTCAGTGCGGTTGAACAGGTCGATGGAGAACTGATCCACCGGGAATTCCTGGCGGGTCGCCGTGCCCTCGGTCGCCGTGTCGCCGCCATACCAGTGCAGGGTGTGCTCCGTACCGTCGGGGTCGCGGTGGTCGTGCTTCAGCGTCAGGCCGCCGTCGTCGTTGCGGGTGATGACCCAGGTGCGGCTGTGATCCTCGCCCACCCAGAACGGGATGCGAATCTCGCTATCCGAACAGTCGCGCACATGCATCAGCAGGCGCTGGGCGCGGAAATCGGCATCCACAGGGTCGTCGGTGATGACCTCACCCTCGAACCGCTGGCCGCACAGTTCGGTCAGATTGGCGAAGAAGGCGTCCTGGGCGTCGGCCGTGTCGGTGGCCGGAGCCTCGTCATTGGCCGGCTGCGAGCACGCGGCGATGGCCAGGGCGGACAGGATGGCGACGGGGGCGCTGAAGGCCTTGAGGGTCATGTTCATGGTCGACCACCGTAACGGCCAAGCCGTCCCGCACAAGGAAAACCGCTCATGTCCCACCCGCCGTTGACTTTGGCGCGGGCCTGAGTATGTTCCGCCGCTCCGATTTTCGCGGCCGCGACTCACGTTTCGACCGCTTGCTCCAAGGTAGTCCCGATGGCCAAACCGGCTTCCATCAAGATCCGCCTGAATTCCACGGCGGACACCGGCTTCTTCTACGTCACCAAGAAGAACGCGCGCACCATGACCGAGAAGATGGTCGTCCGTAAGTACGACCCGGTCGTGAAGAAGCACGTCGAATTCAAGGAAGGCAAGATCAAGTAATCACTTGATCTGCGGCCAGAATTGAAAACGCCCGGTCGGCCGACCGGGCGTTTTGCTTTGCCTGCCGTTCGGGCGCCCGACCTTAGGCCGCGCGGGCGATGACCCGGTCGCGGCCCGAGCTCTTGGCCTCGTAGAGCGCCTCGTCGGCCCGCTTCAGCAGGGCCTCGGGCGTGTCATAGGGGCCGTTGGTCGCCGCCACGCCCGCCGAAATGGTCACCGTCAGCAGTTCCCGGCCGCCCATGATGCGGAAGGGCTCGCCCCCGATGTCCCGGCGGATACGGTCCGCCACCCGCTCGGCGGCATCGAGAGAGGCGCCGGGCATGACCACCACGAACTCCTCGCCGCCATAGCGGCATGGCAGGTCGATGGCCCGCACATTGGTGGCCAGACGCACGGCGAACTCGCGCAGCACCTCGTCGCCCGCATCGTGGCCGAAGCCGTCGTTGACCGCCTTGAAGTGGTCGATGTCCAGAACCATCACCGCCGCCGGCTCTCCCCCGCGCGAGGCGCGGTTGGCCAGGGCCTGCAGCTGGGTCGTCATGTAGCGCCGGTTGTGAAGGCCGGTCAGAGCGTCGGTGACGGCCATCTCCAGGCTGTGGTCCAGCTTGTCGCGCAGGAAATCGGTGTAGCGCTTGCGCCGGATCTGGGTGCGGGCGCGGGCGGCCAGTTCCTGGGCGTCCACCGGCCGGGTCAGCACGTCGTTGACGCCCAGCTCCAGCGCCTTGACCAGGCGCGTGCGGTCTTCGGGCTCGATGATGATCAACAGGGGCAGGTGCCGGCTGGCTTCGGCCGAGCGGATGTGGGCCGCCAGGCGCAGGCCGTCGAAACTGTCAGCCGCCGCATTGATGATCATCAGGTCGACCGGACCGCGCGAGGCCATCAGGGCGTTGCCGGCGTCGGACTCGATCACCGGACGATGCTCTTCCTTGAGCTGGTCGAAGATCTTGTTCGCCTGCCGCTCGTTGTCGTCCACGATCAGAACGCGGCCGCCGATGCCGCGCATGCGGGCGGAACCCTCCTCAAGGCCCAGCCGGCGTCCGGACTCCTCGCGCTCGCGCAGTTCGTCCATGACCAGCTTGAGCCGGCTCAGCGAGCGGACGCGGGCGAACAGCACCACGTCGTCGATGGGCTTGGTGACAAAGTCGTCAGCGCCGGCTTCCAGACCCTTGATGCGGTCCTCACGGCCATCCAGGGCGGTGACCATGACCACCGGGATGTGGCGCGTGACGGGGTCGGCTTTCAGCCTGCGGCAGGTCTCGAACCCGTCCATGCCGGGCATCATGACGTCCAGCAGGATGATGTCGGGTTGATCGCGAGCCGCGATCTCGAGCGCGGTGGGGCCGTCCGAGCATTTCAGGACGTCGTAGTACTCGATCGTCAGCTTGGCCTCGAGCACGCGGACGTTCGCCTCGACGTCATCGACCACCAGAATGCGCGCGGTCATAGGCCTGCCCCGTTACGACACATACCGTTTCACAGTGTCCAGAAAGCCCATCACCGAGATGGGCTTGGAGATATACGCTTCGCACCCCCCCTCGCGGATGCGTTCCTCGTCGCCTTTCATGGCGAAGGCGGTGACGGCGACCACGGGGATATGGGCCAGGTCCTCGTCCTCCTTGAGCCATTTGGTGACTTCAAGCCCGGAGATCTCGGGCAGCTGGATGTCCATGAGGATCAGGTCGGGGCGATGCTCGCGCGCCAGGGCCAGCGCCTGCAGGCCCTCGCGGGTCTGCAGCGTCTCATAACCCTGAGAATCGAGCAGATCATGAAAGAGCTTCATGTTCAGCTCGTTATCCTCGACGATGAGGACTTTCTTGGACATCATCACCGACCGGTCTGTTCCCTGCCGAGACGCTTCGGCCGCCCTATATGGTCAGGAACGGCCCGCATCTTGTTGAGCGCCACTATGGCCGGGCATCCTTAAGTTGGCGTGAAGGGCGAACACCGGGCGATGAAGGCCATCTGCCGCGACTGTCTGTGGACCGGCGACCGGGCGGTATCGCGCTGCCCGCCGTGCGGGTCGCCGCGCGTGGTGGTTCACGAGGAACTGGCCAGCCTGACCATCGCCCACCTGGACTGCGACGCCTTCTACGCGTCGGTGGAAAAGCGCGACCGGCCCGAACTGCGCGACAAGCCGGTGATCGTGGGCGGCGGCAAGCGGGGCGTGGTGTCCACCGCCTGCTATGTGGCGCGGCTGTACGGCGTCGGGTCGGCCATGCCCATGTTCAAGGCCCTGAAGGCCTGCCCCGAAGCCGTTGTGATCAAACCGGACTTCACCAAGTACAAGCATGAGAGCGGCCGCATCCTGGGCGCGCTGGCGACCCTGACGCCCCTGATCCAGACCCTGTCGCTGGACGAGGCCTGGGCCGACCTGTCGGGCACCGAGCGCCTGAACGGCGGGCCGCCCGCGTTCCAGCTGATCCGGCTGCAGAAGCAGATCGAGGAGGAGACCGGCCTGACCGTGTCCATCGGTCTGGCGCCCAACCGGTTCCTGGCCAAGATCGCGTCGGAGCTGGACAAGCCGCGGGGTTTCTCGGTGATCGGGGCGGCGGAGGCGAAAAGCCTGCTGGCCGACAAGCCGGTGACCATCCTGCCCGGCGTGGGCAAGGTGTTCTCGAAGAGCCTGCGCAGCGACGGCTACGCCACCGTGGGTGATCTGGCCCGGGCGGCGGTGAAGGATCTGGTGCGCCGCTACGGAGAGTCCGGCCTGCGCCTGTACGATCTGGCGCACGCCCGTGACGCCCGGCCAGTGAACCCGGACCACGACCGGAAGGGCATGAGCGCGGAGACCACCTTCAACGATGACCTGAGCACCCTTGAATCGCTGGAGGCCGAGTTGTGGCCCCTGTGCGAGAAGCTGGCGGCCAAGGCGCGCCGGGACGGGGTCGCCAGCCGGGTGATCGTGCTGAAGCTGCGCGCCAACGACTTTCGCCTCTATACGCGGCGGCGCACCGTGCCCGACCCGATCCAGACCGCGCGCGGCCTGTTCGCCGTGGGTCGCGAACTGCTGAAGCCCGAGATCGGCCGTCCGTGGCGCCTGATCGGCATCGGCATGGCCGACATCGTGGACGCCGAGGACGCCCCCGCCGGACTGTTCGCCCATGACCAGACGCGCGCCCTGAAGACCGAAACCACCATCGACGCCCTGAGGGAAAAGTTCGGCGCGGGGGCCGTCGTGGCCGGGCGGGCGTTGAAGCCGGGCGACGGGACGTCTAAATCCCGTGCAAAGCCTCAGGAGCCCTCATGACCATCGAAGCCCGCCTCAAAGACCTCGGTATCGACCTGCCGAAGCCCGCAGCCGCCGTGGCCAACTATGTGCCCTTCGTGCGCGCCGGCAATCTGGTCCACATCTCGGGTCAGCTGTCGAACGACGCCAGTGGCGGCATCAAGGGCACGGTCGGCGACGACGTGGATCTGGAGACCGCGGTGGCCGGCGCGCGCCTGTGCGGCATCAATCTGGTGGCCCAGATCAAGGCCGCCTGCGACGGCGATCTGGAGCGGGTGGTGCGCATCGTCAAACTGGGCGGCTTCGTCCAGGCGGCGGGCGACTTCATCGAAATTCCCAAGGTCATCAACGGCTGTTCCGACCTGATGGTGGATGTGTTCGGCGACGCGGGCCGCCACGCCCGCTCGGCTGTCGGCGTCTATCGCCTGCCGCTGGGCTTCGCCGTCGAGGTGGACGCCGTCGTCGAGGTGCGGTGAGCACCGACGCCGACTTCATCCTGAAGGTCCACGGCCGCATCGCCCATGTCGGCCGCGACGCCTGGGACGCCTGCGCGGCGCCCACGGGCGACCCGTTCGTGAGCTTTGACTTCCTGGACGCCTGCGAGAACGCGGGCTGTGCGGTGGAGGCGCAGGGCTGGGGCCCGCGCCATCTGTCCCTGCATGGGCCGGACGACGCCGTGCTGGGCGTCATGCCGCTCTATCTGAAGGGCCACAGCCAGGGCGAATACGTGTTCGACCACGCCTGGGCCGACGCCTACGAGCGGGCGGGCGGGCGCTACTATCCCAAGCTGTTGTCGGCGGTGCCCTTCACGCCGGTGACGGGGCCGCGCCTGCTGAACGCGCCGGAGACCGACGCCGCCACGGTCGGCGTCGCCCTGCTGCAGGGGGCGCGCACCTTGTGCGACCGCACGGGCGCCTCGTCCCTGCACGTGAACTTTCCCTCCGCCGAGCAGTGGCGACGGATGGGCGAGCAGGGCCTGCTGCTGCGGCAGGACATGCAGTACCTCTGGCGCAACGACGGCTACGCGACGTTTGACGACTTTCTGGCCGCCCTCTCCTCCTCGCGGCGCAAGACCATCCGGCGCGAGCGGCGCGAGGCGCAGGCGGGGCTGGACATCCGTGTGCTGACCGGGGGCGAGATCACCGAGGCGCACTGGGACGCCTTCCATGCGTTCTACCTGGACACCGGGGACCGCAAATGGGGCCGGCCCTATCTGAACCGCGCCTTCTTCAGCCTGATCGGCGAGCGCATGCGCGACCGCATCGCGCTGGTCATGGCCTTCGACGGTGAGCGACCCATCGCCGGAGCCCTGAACTTCATCGGCCGCGAGGCCCTGTACGGCCGTCAGTGGGGCGCGCTGGAGGACCGGCCGTTCCTGCATTTCGAGCTGTGCTACTATCAGGCCATCGAATTCGCCATCGCGCGGGGCCTGTCCCGGGTCGAGGCGGGGGCGCAGGGCGAGCACAAGATGGCGCGCGGCTATCTGCCCACGCCGGTCTATTCGGCCCACCACATCGCCGATCCCTTGCTGCGCGAGCCGGTGGCCAATTATCTGGATCAGGAACGCCTCGCCGTCGCCGCCGAGATCGAGGCCATGACGGCGGAATACTCGCCGTTCCGGTCCGCCTGACCTATGCTGAGCGAAACTCCAGGAGCCCGCCCATGAGCCTTCACGGCGCCTATGACCCCGACAACATCTTCGCCAAAATCCTGCGTGGCGAGATCCCGGCGGTGAAGGTGTGGGAGGACGAGCACGTCCTGGCCTTCATGGATGTGTTTCCCCAGTCCGAAGGCCATGTGCTGGTGATCTCGAAGACCTCCACCGCCCGCACCATGCTGGAGATCGAGCCGGAGGCGCTGGCGCGCGTCACCGAGGCGGTGCGGCGGCTGTCGATAGCGGTGGACAAGGCCCTGAAGCCCGACGGGATAACCATCAGCCAGTTCAACGGCGAGGCCGGCGGCCAGACCATCTTCCACCTGCATTTTCATATCGTCCCGCGCTGGGCCGACCGGGCCCTGAAGGGCCACAGCCATGCGCCCATGGCGGAGCCCGAGGCGTTGCGCGCGCTGGCCGACAGGATCGCCGCGAAACTGGATTGATCGGAGGCTTGCGGTCGCGGGCCGCACCCCTCATAACCCCACGCCGAAGCGCCGGTTTAGCTCAGCTGGTAGAGCAGCGGTTTTGTAAACCGAAGGTCGCGGGTTCGATTCCTGCAACCGGCACCATCCTCCTCTGTCAGGGCACCAGACCCCCGGCCTCGCCCACGCCGTCCTGGTCGCGGTCCTCGGGAAGGGGGACGCCGCGGTCCTTGTGCTGGAGCGCGTCGGCTCTTTCGTTGAGGCGCTCGGCGGCTTTTTCGATGTCCTCGTTGCGGCGGTCCACGGGCTGATCGGTCATTGGCGTCTCCATCTGTCCAGAGGTGATGGAAAGCCAATCCATGGCCCGACGCGTGGTTCCGGCGAGGGCGTCGGGCGGCCCGCGACGGCCTGTCGGATTGAAAACCTGTGGGGGGCTGTTAGGTCCTGACAGACGCGATGATCGCGGCGGCGGGAGATGATCATGAGAGCTGTCTGGATATTCTGCCTGGCGGCAGGGCTCGCGGCCTGCGGGTCCGGCGATGACGCCTCGACGGCAGACCGCGGCGCGTCGCCCGAACCCATGACCCCGACGGCTCAGCGTCCGTTGAGCGACGAGGAGCGTGCGGTGATCCTGGCGTCCCTGCCGCTGCCCTACAGCGAAGCCGATACCGAGAACGGCCGTCGCGTGTTCGCGCGGTGCCGGTCGTGCCATACCCTGCCCGAGGGCGGGCCGAACATGACCGGACCGAACCTGTGGGGCGTGTTCGGGCGTCAGGCCGGATCGGTTGAGGGCTACAACTATTCCCCGGCCCTGCGCGAGGCCGATTTCGCCTGGACGGCGGAACAGCTGGACGAATGGCTGAACAACCCGCGCAGCTTCCTGCCCGGCAACAAGATGGCGTTCGCCGGCGTGCGCGACGAGACCGACCGGCGCGACCTGATCGGCTGGCTGAAACTCGAGACCGGCTACAGCCCCGAGGCCTGAAATCAGCGCCTTCCGGCCAACGCCGGGATCAACGCCCCATCAGCAAACCCGCTACTCCGCCGCGTGCTTGAGGCCGTCGTTGGCGGCGATTTCCTGGGCTTCCCATTCCTCGATCTTGCGTGCCGTGTACTCCGGCGAGCGGGTGAAGCGCGCCAGGGCGCCGTAGATCACCGGCACCACGAACAGGGTCAGCAGGGTCGCGAACAGGGCGCCGGAGAAGATCACCACGCCGATGGTCTGGCGGCTGGCGGCGCCGGCCCCCTGCCACAGCACCAGCGGCAGGGCGCCGAAGGCGGTGGCGATGGAGGTCATGATGATCGGGCGCAGACGCAGGGCCGAGGCCTCGACGATGGCTTCCTTGACCGTTCGTCCCTGATCCCGCAGCTGGTTGGCGAACTCCACGATGAGGATGCCGTTCTTGGCCGCCACCCCGATCAGGATGATCAGGCCGATCTGGGAATAGATGTTCAGGCTGGAGCCGGCCATGACCAGGCCGAACAGCCCTCCGGCTGCGGCCAGGGGCACGGTCAGCATGATCACCGCCGGGGTGATCCAGCTCTCGAACTGGGCGGCCAGCACCAGGAACACCAGCACGAGCGCCAGGCCGAAGGCCAGGGCAACCGCGCCGCCCGCCTCGGACTGATCCCGCGCCGCGCCGCCCCAGCGGATGGTGGCGATGCCCTGCGGCTGCTGGGCGGCCTGCTCCTCGAACCATTCCACCGCGTCGGTGATGGTGTAGCCGGGGTTCAGATCGGCGCTGAGGGTGATCTCGCGCTGACGATCCAGACGACGGCGGTCGGGCGTGTCGCCCGAGGTCTGGGTCTGGACCACAGACGACAGCGGCACCAGCTGGCCGGAGCCCGTGGTCACATACAGGCTGCGCAGGTCGTCGATGCTGGTCCGGTTCTCGCGCGCGGTCTGCAGGATGACGTCGTACTCCTGCCCGTCGCGAATGTAGGTGGTGGCGCGGCGTGATCCGAACATCGTCTCCAGCGTCCGGCCGATATCCTGTGAGGACACGCCGAGGGCGGCCGCCTGCTGCGGATCCACATCGACCAGAAGACGCGGGGCGTTCGGCTCGTAGTTCAGGCGCGGGCGAGACAGACCCGGGTTATCCAGCGACGCGTTCATGATGGGCTGGACCCACTCATAGAGCCGCTCGTATTCGGCTCCGACCATGATGAACTCGACGGAGTTGCCGCCGCCCGCGCCGCGCTGGAAGGAGCCCGGCGTGGAGGCGTTGACCTGGGCGCCGGTCTGGTTGCGCAGATTGCGGTTCAGTTCCTGGGCGATCTCATCGGCGGAACGGTCGCGGTCGCCCCAGTCGGCAAGGGCCAGGATGGCGTTGCCGCCGCTGAACCCGCCGCCCCAGCCGGGGGCCGAGATCATGTAGGAGGCCGCCTCGCCGGACTGATGGTACTGGGCCAGTTGGGGCTCAAGCCCCAGCATGATGTCGCGGGTGTAGTTGAAGCCGGCGCCCTCGGGGCCCTGCACCCGCACCATCACGCGGCCGCGGTCCTCGTTCGGCACCAGCTCATTGGGCAGACTCATGAACATGACCGCAGAGCCGATCATGATCAGGACAATCACCACACCCACGCCCGCCACCGCAAGCCGGGCGCCCAGAAGCCCCTCGAGCGACGCCTGATAGGAGCGCTTCAGCGCGTCCATGCCGGCGTCGACCTTGCGCGCCAGCCAGCCCTGCCCCGATGCCGGGCGCAGAATCTTGGACGCCATCATGGGCGACAGGCTCAGCGCCAGGAAGGCGGAGAAGAAGATGGCCGCGGTGATGGCCACCGCCAGCTCCACGAACAGGCGGCCCACATAGCCGGGCAGGAACATCAGCGGCGCGAACACCGCCATCAGCACGACCGTGGTGGCGACAACGGCGAAGAACACCTGACGCGCGCCCCGCTCGGCGCCCACCAGCGGCGGCTCGCCATGGTCGATACGGCGCTGGATGTTCTCGGTCACGACGATGGCGTCGTCCACCACCAGGCCGATGGCGAGCACCAGAGCCAGCAGCGTCAGCAGGTTCAGCGAGAAGCCGAACGGGGCCAGGATGATGAAGGTGGCCAGCAGGCAGATGGGCGCCACAACCGACGGAATCAGCGCGGCCCGCAGCGTGCCCAGGAAAATGAAATTGACCAGCGCCACCAGCGCCAGGGCGATGCCGATGGTGATCCACACCTCATCAATGGCGTGCTTGGTGAAGACCGAATTGTCGGAGCCCACGACCAGCTCGCTGCCCTCGGGCAGACCGGGCTGGACCTCTGCCAGCAAGGCCTGGACGCCCTCCGAGATTTCGAGGTCATTGGCCTGCGACTGACGCGTGATGGCCAGACCGATCTGGTCCAGGCCGTTGCCCCGGAAGACGCGGCGATCCTCGGCGGGGGCCTCCTCGACCCGGGCGATGTCGCCGAGACGCGTGACATAGGTCCCCTCGCCCGAGCCCGAGGCGCTGACGGGCAGGTTGGCGAACTCGGCGGGAGTCGAGTAGTTGCGCGCCACGCGGACCGTGTAGTCCTTGTCCACGGACTCCAGTGTCCCGGCCGGGAGCTCGATGTTCTGGCGGGTCAGGGCGGATTCCACATCCGACACGGTCAGGCCCCGCGCGCCAAGGGCGGCGGCGTCCAGCCAGATGCGCATGCTGTACTCCTGGTCGCCGTAGATCTGCACCGCCGCGACCCCGGGCACCACCGAGAAGCGGTCCACCAGATAGCGGTCCGCGTAGTCGGTCAGCTCCAGCCGGTTCATGGTCTCCGACCGCAGGAACAGGATCATGATGGGCTGACCGTCGGTGTCGGCCTTGGCCACCTCCGGCGAGTCCGCCTGATCCGGCAGACTGCCCAGCACGCGCGAGATGCGGTCGCGCACATCATTGGCCGCGTCATCGATGTTGCGGTCCAGAGAGAACTCGATGGACACGCGCGAGCGGCCATCGCGGCTGGACGAGGTGACGCGTTCGATGCCCTGGATGCCGGCGATGCGCTGTTCGATCGGCTCGGTGATCCGGCTCTCGATCACCTCTGCCGAGGCGCCCGCATAGTTGGTGCTGACCGAGACGATGGGCGGATCCACGTCGGGCAGCTCGCGCACCGGCAGGAAGAAGAACGCCGCCGCGCCGATGACGCACAGCACGATGGCCGCGACAGCGGCGAAGACCGGGCGACGGACGGCGACGTCGGAAAGCATCATGGGGCGGAGGTCCGGGTGACGGCGGCGCCGTCAGGCGTGGTCCGGGACACTGCCGGGGTGGCGCCGGCCTCGGCGACCTGAACCGCCGCGCCGGGCTGAATGCGGTTGAGTCCCGAGCTTATCACCCGGTCGCCCACATCCACGCCCTGAACGATCTCGACCATGCCGTCCTCGACGACGCCGGCCTGAACCTCGATGCGCTGGGCGGTGCTGCGCTCCCCGTCCGAGGCGATGCGATAGACGAAGGCGCCCGAGCCTTCATACTGGACAGCCGCCTCGGGCACCGCAGGGGCGGAGCGTTCGCCCTGGGCCACCGAAACGCGCATGCTCATGCCCGGACGGATGGACAGGTCGGGATTGGGAAACTCGGCCCGCGCGGTCAGGGCGCGCGTCTGCGGATCGATGCGGGTGTCCAGATCGGCGATGCGTCCGGAGAACTCGCGCCCCGGATAGGCGTCGGCCCGGGCCGTGATGGCCACGCCGGGCCGCAGCATGGGCAGGTAGCGCTCGGGCACCTGGAAATCCACCCGCACGACCGAGACGTCGTCCAGGGTGGCGATCACTGTGCCCGGGTTCACCAGCGTTCCGGGGGTCACGGTAGTGAGACCCAGAACGCCCGCGAAGGGCGCGCGGATCATGCGCTCGCCGCGTCGGGCTTGGGCGCCTTCCAGCGCAGCCTGGGCGGTCTCGAAATCGGTGCGGGCCTGTTCGGCCGTGACGCGCGGGGCGATGCCGCGCTCGGCGAGGCTTTCCCATCGTTCCATGTCGCGGCGGGCCTGACGCAGTCTCGCCTCGGCCTCGATGATGCCGGCGTCCTGCTCGTCGGCGCGCAGCTCCACCAGCGGCGCACCTGCGGCCACCCGCTGACCGTCCGAGAAGAAGACCCGGGTGATCAGTTCGGTGGTGGCGGAGGTGATGTCCACGGACCGGCGGCCGCGCGCCACGCCCAGAACCTCGAAACTGTCGCTGAAGGCCCGATCGATAACGCGAATCTCGGCGACTTCCTGGGCGCCGCGCGCGCCGCCGGGCCCGCCCGGTCCACCGCCCTCCTCGCCCGCGAAAGCCATGCGCAGCACAACCGCCAACACCATGAGGGCGACGGCGGCGGCGGCCGCGAACAGAAAGAAGTGTCGTTTCAGCACAATGACCAGTCCGGTGGAGCGGGGAGACGGCAAGCCCTTATCGGCCTGGCCCGTGGAGGCAAGCCCGATTCCGTTAACGTGATGAAGTTACGAAATCCGTCGCTCGCGGATGCGCTTTATCAGAACCGACGCCACACAGCCAGAATCGGCCCGCGGGACTCCGGGACGTTCCGACCGGCGACGGTCTGACGCCAGCCGGCCTGAAAACTCCACGCGCCCGAGGTGCGCACCACCGACGTCTCCAGATTGGCCCACTCACTGCCCTGTTCGCTGCGTCCGGCGAACACCTGATTGAGCACGCTCCAGCCCGGCGCCAGCTCGGCGCCCGCTGTCAGGTCCAGCCGCGTTTCGTCCGGCAGGCCATCGCGCAGCCGCCGCGCCGCCTGCACCTCGAGAAAGGCGCCGCGCCATGGGAACGAGCGCCCGGCCAGCACGCGCAGGTCCCAGTCGCTGTCCCCGGCGCCCGGCGGGGCATACACGGCGTTGCGCGTATCCCCGCCCCATGCATGGCCCGCATACACGCTGAGCACGGCCCAGTCGTCGCGCCAGACGTTAACCCGCACGCCCAGCTCCACCGGTCCGCGGCCCTGATAGTCGATGAAGGCGTCCTCACCGTCCTGCCAATCGCCCTTGAGCTGCAGGGTGATCCGGTCGGTCAGGCCGTGCTCCACGAACAGGCCCAGCACCTGATCGACCTGCTCCGCCGCCAGCGGCGTCCGGCCGCCGGCCAGGTCGAAACCGTCACTGGCCCGCATGCTCTCGACCTTGAGGATGACCTGGGTCTCGCCCTTGGGCGTGGGCCACGCGCCCGCGTGGACCGTGAGCGGCGTCAGGGCCGCCAGGGCCGCCGCCGCCATGACGACCCTGATCAGGCGTCGTATCCCGGTGAGCGCCGGTCCAGCTGGCGCAAGGCGCCGGGCCACGCCAGCGACGAGATGAAGCCGATCGCCTGCCCCTGCTCCCTCGTTTCCGCCTGGGCCGCGTCAGGAGCGGTCAGAACGCCGTCGCGCCCCGCGCTGAGGGCGCCGATCTGCTGACGACAGGCGCGCTCCAGGAAGAAAATTCCCACCCACGCCGCCGCCGCCGTCGCCCCCACCGCCATGGTGCCGTGGTTGCGCAGCAGCATCAGGGACTTGTCGCCCAGATCAGCCACCAGACGCTCACGCTCGTCGTGGTTCAGGGCCAGGCCCTCATAGCCGTGATAGGCCACCTGATGCTGCAGCAGACAGGCGTTCTGGCTGAGGGGCAGCAAGCCCTCCTTCTGCGCCGCCACCGCCACGCCCGCGTCGGTGTGCAGATGGATGACGAATTTCGCGTCCTCGCGCGCGGCGTGAACCGCCGAATGGATGGTGAACCCCGCCGGATTGATGAAGTTCGTGGTCTCCTGGACCACGTTGCCGTCCAGATCGACCTTGACCAGCAGCGAGGCGGTCATCTCTTCGAAATAGTAGCCGTAGGGGTTGATCAGGAAATGGTGCTCGGGCCCCGGCACGCGGGCGGAGATGTGGGTGAAGATCATGTCGTCCCACCCGTGCAGGGCGACCAGCCGGTACAGCGCAGCGAGTTCCACCCGGACCTGCCATTCCGCCTCGGAAACCTTTGACCTCAACGAAGTCGATGCGCCGTCGGCCATGACCGTCTCCCAAAGCAACTTCCAGACGCGGCAACGTCGCGCCATGCACCGCGAGCGTCAAGGTTAGCGGCGCGTTAACCCCGCTTTCACCCCCTAACGGCAAAGCTGATCCGCGGTGGAATCGCCGCCGAACCCCCGAGAGACGCGCCGTGGCCCCTGCCCTGTCCAGCATGAAACCCGCCGCCGGCGATCTCCTGTCGCTGGCCCGCAGCCGCGACGCGGCGGACCAGCAGCGGTTGCTCAGGGGCGTGGCGGCCATGTGCGAGGCCAGCCCGCCGCAACCGGGCGATCCATCTCATGCCCTGCTCAGCGAAATCTTTCTGGTCCTTGCCGCCGGGGCCGAGCGCGATATCCGCCGGACCCTCTCCGAATGCCTCGCCGGGGCCGACTGGGCGCCCCCGGCCCTGATCCACACCCTCGCGATCGACGAGATCGAGATCGCCCGTCCCGTCATCGCCGCCAGCCCGCTGCTCAAGGACCAGGAACTGCTGAAAATCCTGGTGGAATGCACGATCGAACACCAGATCGAGGTCGCGCGGCGTCCTCGCATAAGCGGCCGGGTCGCCGACGCCATCATCGAGGGCGGCGAGCCCGCCGTGATGACGGCCCTGGCCGCCAACCGCACCGCCGAGGTGAGCGAAGCCGCGGTTCGCAGGCTGGTCGAGGCCTCGCAGCGCATCGCCGCCCTGCGCGCGCCGCTGGTCCGCCATCCGGCCATGAACGATCAACTGGCGCAGCAACTGTACGGCTGGGTCGGCCAGGCCCTGCGGGAGGCGCTTCAGGAGCGTTTTCGCGTGGACGCGCCGGCCCTCAGCGGCGCCATCGACGAGGCCGTGCGCGCGGCCTACGCCCGCAAGGGCGAAGCGGGCCCCGCCCCTCTGGACGAGGACCCGGCCCGGGACGAAATGGAGCGACGCCTCGTGGCCAAGATGGACGCCTCCGGTCAGTTGCGACCAGGCTACCTGATCCGCGCGATACGCGAAGGGCGGCTGAGCCTGTTCGAACATGCTCTGGCCACGCTCGGCGGGTTCCCGCTGGCCCAGGTGCGTGATGCGGTGCGCGCTGACCACCCCGAGGCCCTACGACTGGCCTGCGCAGCGGTGGGTATCGATCGCGCTGTTTTCCCTGCCATGCTGGACGAGGTTCGCAAGCTCAGCGGCGGCCTGCCGACCGGCGAACTGCGCAAGCCGCGGTTCATGGAGCGTACCGGGGAAAGCGCGGCGCGGGCGTTTCGCGCCTACCGCGCCGCCTGATTGGTCATGAGCGTTTGACTTCCCGCCCCGCGTCCGCTTGCACTGGGGTGTGAGCACCCTTCCTTCCTCTCCGCGTATCGCCTTCGTCGCCAGCGACCGGCCCGACGCCCTCGCCGCGCGCGACGCGCTGGTGACACGGTACGACTCCGTCGCGTTGAAGGACGCCGACGTGGTGGTCGCCCTGGGCGGCGACGGCTTCATGCTCGAAATGCTGCACGCCCGGATCGAGCAGCCCGCCCCGGTGTTCGGGATGAACCGCGGGTCGGTCGGCTTCCTGATGAACGAGTACGTCGAGGACGGTCTGCTCGAACGCCTGTCCAGGGCGGTCAGCACGATCATCCATCCGCTCGAGATGCGGGCCTGGACCAGCGAGGATCAGATGCAGTCCGGCCTGGCCATCAACGAGGTTTCGTTGCTGCGTCAGACCCGCCAGAGCGCCAAGCTCCGCATTCTCGTGGACGGCCGGGTGCGTCTCGATGAACTGAGCTGCGACGGCGCGCTGGTGGCCACCCCCGCCGGATCGACCGCCTACAACCTGTCGGCCCACGGCCCGATCATTCCGCTGAACTCCAGGATGCTGGCCCTGACGCCGATCAGCGCCTTTCGCCCCCGCCGCTGGCGCGGCGCCCTGTTGCCGCACGACTCCGAGGTCTGCTTCGAGATCCTGGAGGCGGACAAGCGGCCCGTCAGCGCCGTGGCGGACAATTTCGAGGTCCGGCGGGTGCGGAAGGTCGAGGTGCGCGAACGGCGTGACATCACCCTGACCATGCTGTTCGACGCCGACCGCTCCTTCGAGGAACGGGTCCTCGCCGAGCAATTCACCGCCTGAGTCACGGCTTCTTAAACCTGACCCGTGATAATGCGGCCCATTGCCCCTGGAGTCTTCGCCGTGAACAAGTCCGCACAGGTCATTCAGCCGTCCAACACGCTGCGCCAGAAAGTGGGTGGGGGATTCGGCGGAATTGACGCCGGGGCCATCGCCAAGGCCGAGGAAGCCCTCGCCGCCATGGCTGACCAGTTCGGCGCCTGGCTGCAGGACGAGATCGTCAAGCTGGACGCGTCCTGGGCCGCCATCCAGGCCGAAGGCTACACGCCGGCCACAGCGGAATCCCTGTATTTTCGCGCCCATGACCTGAAGGGGCTGGGCGGCACCTATCAGTATCCCCTGGTCACCCGGCTGGCGGGTTCGTTCTGCCGGCTGCTGGATGATCCCACGGCGCGCATGAGCACGCCGACGGCGCTGCTGGAAGCCCACGTCATGGCCATCAAGGCTGTGGTGCGCGACAAGATCCAGACGGACGAGCATCCGGTCGGCCGCGCGCTCGCCGAGGAGCTTGAGGCCAAGGTCGCCGCCTACAAGGGCTGAACCGGCTCTACGCCGCGTTGGCGGCCAGCATTTCCGTTTCCGGGGTCCGGTCCAGGCGCTCAAGAAGATAGGTCAGATCCTCGCGGCCGGTGTTCGGACGCTGGGTCAGAAACCGCTCCAGCATCCGCTGCTGGAACCGTTCCCCGCTCAGCATGACGCCTTCGGCCTGCATGCCGCGCCAGGTGTCGACCCCGGCCCGGAAGGCCTGGAACAGGCGTGGAGGAAGACCCGCCCGATCATAGATCGCCTTCAGCCCCAGCGGCCCCGCATCGTGGATCATCAGCCACGAGCGGTCATGGGACACCCCGGCCAGCTCCGACAATCCATGCTCGAAGAAGGCCATCTGCCCACGGGCCAGCCCGCGCAGCAAAAGGGACGGGCTCAGCGCCTTTCGCGCGTTCAAGGTGGCCACGAAGCCCGCCATATCCGCCGACGCGCCCGCCTGATCGATCAGATCGACCGTGGCCCGCTCGCGCGTGAAGCTGGCCAGTTGAATGGCCACTTCGGGCGCCAGGGCGTGACGGCTGACCAGATGCTGGCGCACCGCCTCGCTGGCCAGGCCGATCAGCTTTTCCGTGATCGCCATGGGCAGGACCGGCCGATAGGCCAAAGCGGCCACCAGTTCCGGAGACGCGCCGAACCGCTGAATGGCCCGGCCCATCGCGCTCTCGGACAGGTCCGCGTTGTCATTGGCCGCGAGGGTGCGAACCGCCAGTTCCCCCGCCTCGGCGGCGATGATGTCGGCCACGTCGCGCGACACCTTCGGTCGCCCGGCCACCGCCACCTGGCGCGCCGATGACCCGCTGCGCAGGATCTCGATCAGGTCTTCGTCAGCGAATGCGGGCGAACAACCGATGATGGGCATGGCTACGCTGTCCACGTCCCGGGCCAGGCGCCGCGCCACATCGCGGGGCAGCAGGTCCGAGGATTTGAGGGTCACCGCCAGGGCCCGGCGGACCATCTCGGACACATCTCCGGCCAGAACCCGGAGGATCTTCTCGGCGGCGGCGCGGTCCGGATCGCTCAGATCAGCCCGGTCGATGGCGCGGCACAACTTGTGCGCCGCGGTCGCTCGCTCGTCGTCATCGCCGCTCTTGATCAGGCAATGCAGGTCCAGGTCGGTCAGGTGGGCGCGAGAGGCGGTCATGCGGGCTTCCGAAAGTCAGGCCCCGAGGATGTGTCCGTTATCCTTAAGGTCGCGTTTACCGTAACGGCCGGATCGGACTTTCGATCGCCGTTCGCTCAAGTCTGGCGCGATTCCTCCGGCGGCGCGAACGCCTTGAGGAAGGTGCTGGCCTCCCCTTCTCCCTGGGTCCCCAGCAGCATGTTCAGCAGGCTCTGGTCCTGGGCCAGACGGTCCATGCGCGCGGCGATCATGCGGTCTCGATCGCTCAGTTGCGGCGCCGACGGCTGCGGCGTTCCGACGGCCGGCTGGTCGCCGGCCGTGCGTTGCAGGTTCGCGTGCACCTCGGCCACCGTCGCCGGACGGCCGCCGCGATAGAAGATCGACCGGTTCGCCGCTGCCGCCTGGGGGAACAGCGCCGCCGCCGAGGCCGCCGGCCGCGTGGCCATGGCCTCCATCAGGGTCGCGGCGCCCGCCGGCCCCAGGAAGTGCGCGGCGTAGAGATCGCCGCCACCGGGCTCGCGCCCCGTGCGGCCGCGAAGATAGGCGGCGTTGGACGCCGCCAGTTCGGCGGCCATCACCGAGGCCGCATGCGGGTCGAAGCGAAGGTCCATGACCACGTTGCGGGCCGAGCCCTGCACCCGCCAGCGTCCGTCCGAGCCGCGATGGATCAGGTCGGCGTACTGGCCGTACCCATGCCGATGCCCGTTCTGCTTAAGCGTGGCCAACCAGGTCTGTTCGATGAACTGGAACAGGCCCGCCGCCGTCGAGGTGCGCGCCTGCGCCTGCGGATTCATCGCGCTTTCGCGCCGCGCCGTGCGCATCAGAAAATCGAAGTCCACGCCGGTCGCGCTGGAGGCGCGCCGAATGGCCGCCTCCACGCCGCCCGATGAGGGAATCGATCCAATGCTCATAAGATTGACGGTCGTTTACGTTGGTTAACGAAACCCTAAACTTCGTTAACGAGGTCTGACCATCCACAGATCACTGGAATCCGCATCACAGAGTGCTGATCACCCTTCGCCGCAAAGTCGCCACAACCCAGGCGCGACACTTCGTTCGTCGGACGTCGGTCTCCGGCTTTCCGACCTGGACACGAGAGCCTGATTCATGGCCTCGGCGAAATCGTGACGCGGTTCCGCTTCAGCCGGTCAGGCTCCCGCAAACAAAGGGAGTGGACGGCGATGATGATGAAGCTCGCAGGCGGGCCCGGTTCGGTTCATCCGCTGGATTTCAACAACCGCAAGCGGCCGGTTCCGCGCTGGGTCTGGCTGGCGGTCGGCGCCTCGCTGATGGTGCACGGCGCCGCCGGAGTGTGGCTGTACCAGCAACGGTTCGAACTGCGGGCTGAAGCGAATCCCGAACCGCCGATCACGGTCCTGGAGATGCAACCGCGCGTTCGCCCGCCCGACCCCGCAATCGCCCAGACCCCGCAGCCGCCCACGGCCGTCCATAACCCGGCGCCCAATCAGGTCGAGCCGATCGAAACCGCCCCGTTCACGCCGCCGGACATCCCGGTCACGGGTCTGGCGTTCGAACCGGTGTTCGTTCCCGCCACACCGGGCCCGGTTCAGGACGCCGCGCCGGCGCAGTCCATCCCGGCGGCAGCCCCCGGCGTGATCACCAATCCGCGCTGGATCGCCCGCCCGACCGCCGATCAGATGGCGCGAGCCTATCCGGATCGCGCCCTGCGTGACGGGACCGAGGGCTCCGCCACCCTGCAATGTTCGGTGACGGCGCGGGGCAGCCTGACCGGCTGCTCAGTGATGTCGGAAACGCCCGGTGGACAGGGCTTCGGGCGGGCCGCCATGCAGCTGTCGCGGCACTTCCGCCTCAGCCCCCGTACGGTGGACGGCCAGGCGGTGGAGGGCGCCCTGGTCACCATCCCCCTCACCTTCCAGCTAAACTAGAAGCGCAAAGGATCGAAGGCGGCCGAAAAAGCCGTCTTCGGTTCGCCCGTCACGGCCGCGGTCACGGTCCGGGCCACCGCGGGCGCCAGCAGCCAGCCGTTGCGGCGCGGCGCCAGGGCGGCGAACAGCCCCTCCCCCAGCGCCCCGGCCATGGGCAGGCCGTCGGGAGACGCCCCGCGCACGCCCACGCGGGTCCGTCGCACGCCGATGGACGTCAGGTCGAAGAACCGCCCCGCCGACTGGATCATGCGCTTGGCCTGAACGGAATCGGGCGCCAGGTCGCGACGGTCGAAATCCATGCTGGCGCCCACCATGACTCCGTCGATCATCGGGGCCACATAGGCCCCCGGCCCGCGCCGCATCCGCTCCACCGTCAGAGCGAAGACCTGCTCCAGCTGGCCCCGGATGGGCCGGATCAGGCCGACGATACGGGCGGCCTCGGGCGTTAGCCCCGGGATCGGGGCCTCTGGGCCCGTCGCCAGAATCACCGTCCGCGCGCTGATCACCTCGCCGGACTGAAGCCGCGCCTCCCACCGCGCGCCATGCTGCGTCAGTTCCGCGACGCGGCTGGTCGCCATGGCGAGACCCGGAAACGCCTTCAGGGCCACCATGGCCGGCCCGGCGTCCACCCGCCAGTCGTCAGGGGTGAAGGCGACCCCATTGTCGACCCAGGCGGCAAAGCCCAGATTCAACAGCCTTTCGCCGACCGCCGCCGCATCGGGTCCGCACCATTGCGAGCCTTCGGCCGAAACCGACACACCGATATGCTCGGCGAACTCAGGCCACAGGTCCCGCGCGTCGCGCATCAGCTCGGCCCGCTCCCGCGACACGTTCTCCAGCGCGCATTCCAGGGCCGGCGCGATCATGCCCGCGGCCACGGACGAGGCGTTGTCGCCGCCCGGGTCGACCACCGTCACCCGGCGTCCGCGGCGGATCAATTCGACCGCCGTTGTCAGGCCCAGAACGCCCGCGCCGATGATGATGATTTCTCTTGAGGATGACACGCGCCGTCATTGACCGGCGCGCGCCCTTTTTCAAGCTATTCGGCCGCCATCCGCGCCGCCCGCGCCCGATCCAGCCGTTTGGTGAGGGCCTCGTGCTGTCGCCACAGCGCCCCGGGCAGCCGGTCGCCGAACGGCTCGAAGAAAGCCGGGATCAGGGCCGCCTCCTCGCTCCAGACCTCGGGGTCCACGTCCAGCAGGGCATCCAGCTGCGCCTCGGTCAGATCGAGGCCGTCCAGATCCAGCGCATCCGCCGTCGGCACACGCCCCACCGGCGTATCGACGGCCTCGGCCTCGCCTTCCAGCCGCCGCGTGATCCACTTCAGCACCCGCACATTGTCGCCGAAGCCGGGCCAGATGAAGCGGCCGCCCTGATCCTTGCGGAACCAGTTGACGAAGAAGATGCGCGGCAGCTTCGCCGCGTCCGCCCGCTCGCCCAGCGCCAGCCAGTGGGCGAAATAGTCACCCATGTTGTAGCCGCAGAACGGAAGCATGGCGAAGGGATCGCGACGCAGTTCGCCGACCCGGTTCTCGGCCGCCGCCGTGCCTTCGGACGCTACGGTGGAGCCCATGAACACGCCGTGCTCCCAGTCGAAGGCCTCGGTCACCAGCGGCACCGCGCTGGCCCGGCGCCCGCCGAACAGGATGGCCGAGATCGGCACGCCCGCAGGGTCTTCCCATTCCGGTGCGATGGTCGGGCACTGGTCGGCCGGGGCGGCGAAACGCGAGTTGGGGTGCGCCGCCGGTTCGCCGGATGCCGGATCGTAGGGTCGCCCCTTCCAGTCGGTCAGGCCCTCGGGCGCGTCCCTGGTCAGACCCTCCCACCACACGTCGTTATCGGCGGTCAGGGCCACATTGGTGAAGACGGTGTTTTTCGTCAGGGTGGCGAGGGCGTTCTGGTTGGTATTGCGGCTGGTGCCCGGGGCCACGCCGAAGAAGCCGGCCTCCGGGTTCACCGCATACAGCCGCCCGTCGTCGCCAAAGCGCATCCAGGCGATGTCGTCGCCCACGGTCTCGGCCTTCCAGCCCTCCAGCGTCGGTTGCAGCATGGCCAGATTGGTCTTGCCGCAGGCGCTGGGGAAGGCGGCGGCCACATAGTGCACGCGCCCCCCGGGATCGGTCAGCTTCAGGATCAGCATGTGCTCGGCCAGCCAGCCCTCGTCGCGGGCCATGACCGAGGCGATACGCAGGGCGTAGCATTTCTTGCCCAGCAGGGCGTTGCCGCCATAGCCGGAGCCATAGGACCAGATCTCCCGCGTCTCGGGGAAGTGGACGATCCACTTGTCGTCATTGCAGGGCCACGGCACATCCGCCTGCCCGTCGGCCAGCGGCGCGCCCAGCGCATGGACGGCGGGCACAAAGGTCCCGTCCTCGCCCAGTTGATCCAGCGCGGCCTGGCCCATGCGGGTCATGATCGGCATGGACAGGGCCACATAGCCGCTGTCGGTGATCTCCACGCCCAGGGCGCTGATCTTCGAGCCCAGCGGCCCCATGCAGAACGGCGCCACATACAGGGTGCGGCCCGCCATGCAGCCGTCGAACAGGCCGTTCAGGCGCTCGCGCATTCCGGCCGGGTCGGACCAATTGTTGGTGGGTCCGGCGTCGGCCTCGTCTTGCGAGCAGATGAAGGTGCGGCTCTCGACCCGGGCCACGTCCTTCGGGTCCGAGGCCGCATAGTAGCAGCCGGGCCGGGTTTCGGGGTTCAGCGGCCGCAGGGTGCCGCGCGCCACCAGATCGGCAGCGATGGCGTCGGCCTCGGCCTGGGACCCGTCGCACCAGTGCACCCGGTCCGGCCGGGTCAGGGCGGCGATTTCGGCCACCCAGGCGATCAGGCCACGGTGGTTCGTCGGGGCGGCGTCGAGCCCCGGAATCATGTTGGTATTCAAGGCACGTCTCCCTGAGCTTCCTCAGGCCCGGCGATCTGTCGCCGCCGTGGCCTCACGGCGATCACGCCGTGTTACAGGATGGCAGAAACACCCCTTCCGACGCGGCGTCAACTGGCGCAAGAATCCACCCCTTTGTGGCCATGGAAGGCAGCGCTGCGGGCTTTTCCGTTCGCGGGACGGCGCGTCGGCGGCTAATCAGGGATCATGCAGACCATGGATTCCCTCGCCGCCCTGCCCGACGGCGCAGCGTCCTCGCCGGCGGCGGGCCGCAACGCCGGGCCGATCCAGAGCGTGCTCAAGGCGCACCTGCCCGCGCGCGGCCGCGTGCTGGAGATCGCGGCGGGCAGCGGGGAGCACGCCCTCGCCTTCGCTCGCGCCCTGCCCGATCTGGACTGGACGCCCAGCGACCCGTCGGAAGATGCGCGGACCAGCATCGCGGCGTGGCGGGAGACGGCCGGACTGGACAATCTGCAGGCCCCGCTGGCCGTCGACGCCGCCGATCCGTCCACGTGGCCGGACGGCCCCTTCCACGCCGTGGTCTGCATCAACATGGTCCACATCAGCCCGTGGGCCGCCACCGAGGGCCTGATGGGCGGTGCGGCCCGGGCGCTGGTCCCGGGGGGCCTGCTGTACCTGTACGGGCCATGGCGCGAGGCCGACGTTCCACTGGCGCCGTCCAACGCGGACTTCGACCAGAATCTGCAAGCCCGCAACCCCGAGTGGGGATTGCGGGCTCTGGAAGACGTCTCGCAGCTGGCGCGGGATCACGGCCTGCACCTGACCCTGCGGGTCGAGATGCCGGCCAACAATCTGAGTCTGCTGTTCCGCAAGGTTTAACCCAGCGTCTGGGCCACCAGGCTCAGCTGTTCGCGGGTCATCAGCGGGGTCGCACCCTCGCTGTCGATGACCGCGCCCGGCGCGTCGGCCAAGGTGGCCGGATCGATGTCCATGGCGCGGGCCGCCTGCGCGACGCCTTCACCGAAAGCCAGAACCGTGATGCCGTTGGCGCGCGCCGTGGTGATCATGGTGGCCACCTTTTCCTCGGCGGCGGAGTCCGGGGCGCCGCCCGGAATGATCAGGCCGGCCATGGAGCCATCCTCGATATCGCTCATCTTGGCGGTCGGCAGCACCGTCACGCCGCCGACGGACATGCTCGCGTCTCCGGTGGAGATGGGGGCCATGGAGATGCCTTCGTACTGCATCAGCTGCTCGACATCGCCCAGCGGACCGAAGTCCATCGAGCGGCGCATGGCCAGGCCCACACGGGCGCGAATGGGTGCACGGCGAAATCCGCCACGGGGTTTTCCAGATTTACCGGCGTTGTATTGAGCGTTCATGCTTCTCCTGAAAGGTTGATCTCAAGTCGACGGACAGCACGACGCCGTCCATTTCCTCACGCTTCGCGTCAAAGACACGAAAATGACGGCGCGAGCCGCCGCCGCGTCAGGCGCGGGGCGGGACAAGGCGATCCGTCATGTGGATGAGGTCTGTTACAGGTCTTTGGCCCTTGGGGTCAACCGCACAGCCTTGCCGTCGGGCCCGCGCGCCGCCAAAAGAAGGCCTTCCCGCTTCACGGACCGACCATGGCCTTCACCCGCACCTACGACGGCGACGAACCCGTCCGGATCAACAAGTGGCTGGGCCAGACCGGCGTCTGCTCGCGCCGCGAGGCCGAGGGCCTGATCGGCCAGGGGCTGGTGCGCATCGACGGCGAGGTGGTCACCGACGCCGGCCGCAAGATCGAGCAGGGCCAGACCCTGACCCTCAGCGACGACGCCGAGGCCGAACTGGCGGCGGGCGTCACCATCGTCCTGCACAAGCCCGTCGGCTATGTCTCGGGCCAGCCGGAGCCGGGCAAGATTCCGGCCGTGCGCCTGCTGACCGGCGCCAATCGCATGGGCGCAGGGCAGACCCCGGCGAAGGACGCCTCCCTGCCCCCCATCGGCCGGCTGGACGAGGACTCCCGGGGTCTGCTGCTGCTGTCCACCGACGGCGTCGTGGCCAAGGCGGTCATCGGGCCGCAGTCCGAGCTGGACAAGGAGTATCTGGTCACCGTCCGGGGCCCGATCACCGAGCGCAAGCTCAGCCTGCTGCGGCACGGTCTGGAGCTGGACGACCGCCAGTTGAAACCCGCCCGCGTCACCGTGGTGCAGGGCCAGACGATGCGCTTCATCCTGACCGAAGGCCGCAATCGCCAGATCCGGCGCATGTGCGATCTGGTGGAGCTGCGCGTCACCGATCTGCACCGCACCCGCATCGGACCGCTGGCGCTGGGCGACCTGCCGGAGGGCAGATGGCGCATGCTGACGGCGGACGAGCGCGCGGCGCTGATCAGCGGCTCAGGCGCGGCTCAGTAGGTCGGCGGCACGGCGGTGGCGGGCGCGCCGCGCGGCGCCACAGGCGGCAGGTCCCGGCCGCCCGCAAACCGCACCAGGGCGTCGATGCGCTTCTCGATGGGCGGGTGGGTGGCGAACAGGCCCGCGAAGCCGGCGCCCTTCTCCTGATTGTCCAGGAACATGCCGCGCAGTTCGTCAGGCGCCTCGATCTTCGACTGTCCCGACACCTTGCGCAGGGCCGAGATCATGGCGTCGGGGTTCTTGGTCAGTTCGGCCGCGCCCGCATCGGCCACATATTCGCGGGTGCGCGACAGCATCATGCGGATCACCGCCGCCAGCACGAAGCCGATCACCGCGATGGCGATGCCGATGAGGATCAGCGGCCCGGCGTTCTTGTTGTTGCCGCCCCGGCCGCCACGCGAGAAGAACAGGCCCCGGAACACCAGTTCCGCCATGACGCTGATGATGCCCGCGAAGATCGAGGCGATCACCATGGTCCGCACGTCCTTGTTGATGACGTGGGTCAGTTCGTGGGCGAGCACCGCCTCCATTTCGTCACGGTCCAGGGCGCCCATCAGGCCGCGGGTGACGGTGACGGAATAGCGCCCCTCGTGCAGGCCCGAAGCGTAGGCGTTCAGCTCGGGCCGCTCGATGATACGCAGGGTCGGTGTGCGCAAGCCGCGCGAGATGGAGAGGTTTTCCAGCTGATTGTAGAGCTCGGGCTCGTCGCGCCGCTCGACCTTCTTCGCGCCGGTCATGGCGTCGATCATGGCCTGGCTACCGACGTAGGAAATGGCGAACCAGATGGCCGCGACCACCAGGGCAGTGGGCACGGTCCAGCCCAGCATCGACCCAGCGAGGGCCATGTCGTCGCCCAGCGTGCCGCCGGAGTTCGGTATGACCCCGAACCCCATCAGCACCAGCTGGAGCCCGTACAGAATCACCACCAGCAGCACGGGGAAACCCGCGAGCAGCATGATCGAGCGCGTATTGTTGGCCCAGATGTGGGTCTTGAGCCCGACGGCCTGACCGTAAAACGCCATGGGTCTCTAGAACTTCACCTGCGGCGGCGCGGCGTTCATGGCCGCGCGGTCCGCTTCGCCCAGATCGAAGAAGGGCTTGTCCGAGGCGAAGCCCACGAGACCGGCGAACAGCACGGTCGGGAACTGGCGGCGCACGGCGTTGAACTCGGCCACGGCGCTGTTGAAGAAGCGGCGGGCGGCGGCCAGCTTATTCTCGATGTCCGAAAGCTCGTTCTGGAGCTGCAGGAAGTTGGTGCTGGCCTTCAGGTCCGGATAGGCCTCAGCCACCGCGAACAGACGCCCGAGGGCGGCGGTCAGCATGTTCTCGGCCTGGACCTTCTCATTGACGCTGCCGGCGCCCTGGGCGGCGGCGCGGGCCTGGGTGACGGCCTCCAGCGTGCCGCGCTCGTGACCCGCATAGCCCTTCACGGCCTCGACCAGATTGGGGATCAGGTCCTGACGCTGGCGCAGTTGCACGTCGATGTCGGCGAACGACTGATCGGCGGCCTGATCCAGCGCCACCAGCCGGTTGTAGGCGCCGACGACGAGAAACAGCAGTACGACGACGATGACGCCGATAACGATCCAGGTGACCATGAAGTCCTCCTTATCCTAGAGCGCCACTATCGCGCGGATGAGGGCCTGACCCCAAGTGAAATCGGGGTCAGGAACGGGATTGTCAGATCGGCCGAGGACCTAGCGGAACTTCCTAAGCCCCCTCGGCCCCTGACGACCGGCGGCGGCGCGCTTGCCCAGCCAGTCGCGCCAGTCGGGCCAGTTGCGGCGGCGGTCGCCCCCGTCGCGCCAGTCGGGGCCTTCCTCGGCGTTGAACACGGTGATGTCCGCCAGACCGCCCTGCTTGTAGGTCTGCAGCTTGAAGCCCTTGCCGCGCGCCATCTCCGGCAGTTCCTCCAGCGGGAACACCAGCGCCTTGATGTTGTCGCCGATCACCGCCACGTGGTCGCCGGCGATGCGCAGGCACGCGGCCATGTCGCCGTTCAGCACCTGCTTGCCGCCGCGCTTCTGGGCCAGGGCGTCGTCCTCCCCCGTGACGAATCCATAGCCTGCCTTTGACGCCACCAGCAGCTTGCCGCCCGGCTGGTGCGCCAGCACGGTCACGATGCCCGCGCTCTCGTCCAGATCGATCATCAGGCGCAGCGGCTCGCCGTGCCCGCGCCCGGACGGCAGCTTGTCGGCGCCGAGGGTGAAGATTCGCCCGTCCGACGCCGCCACCAGCAGCTTGTCGGTGGTGAAGGCGGGCACGAGGAAGGCCAGGTCGTCGCCTTCCTTGAACTTCAGCTCGGACGGATCGTCCACCTTGCCACGAGCGGCGCGGATCCACCCGCGCTCGGACAGGATGACGGTGATGGCCTCCCGGGGGATGAAGGCGTCAATGGACACCTCGCTGACGTCGGGCGCATCGCCCATGGTGGTGCGGCGCGGCGAGATCAGGGCCTTGCGCACGTCCTGCAGGCCCAGCGCCAGCAGCCTGGTCTGCTTGGCCGGCGAGGCGATCATGGCCTTCAGGCCCGCCAGCTCCTCGGTGAGTTCGTCGAACTCCTTCTGGATGGTCATCTCCTCCAGCCGCGCCAGCTGACGCAGGCGGGTGTCGAGGATGAAGTCGGCCTGCAGCTCGCTCAGGGCGAAGCGTTCGATCAGCCGGGCCTTGGGCTGGTCCTCCTCGCGGACGATGCGGATAACCTCGTCCAGATTGAGGAAGACGGTCTTGAGGCCTTCCAACAGGTGCAGGCGTTTCTCGATGCGTTCCTGCCGCCACTGCCCGCGCCGGATCAGCACCTCGCGACGGTGATCGAGGAAGGCGACCAGACAGGCCTTCAGCCCCAGCACGCCCGGGGTGCCGGTGGCGTCCAGCACGTTCATGTTGATGGGGAAGCGCACCTCGAGGTCGGAGAGCTTGAACAGGCTCTCCATCAGCACCTCGGGCTCCACCGTACGGGACTTGGGCTCGAGGATCAGGCGGATGTCCTCGGCGGACTCGTCGCGCACGTCCGCCAGCAAGGGGGCTTTCTTGTTCTCGATCAGATCGGCCAGAGCCTCGATCAGCTTGGACTTCTGCACCTGATACGGCATCTCGGTGACGACCACGCGCCACATGCCCCGGCCCAGATCCTCGGTCTCCCAGCGGGCGCGCAATCGCACCCCGCCCCGGCCGGTCTGGTACGCGTCGAGGATCGAGGCGGCGGACTCCACCGCCACGCCGCCGGTGGGGAAGTCGGGGCCGGGCACGATGGCCACCAGTTCCTCGGTGGTGGTCTCGGGCGCTTCCAGCAGCTTGAGGCAGGCGTCGATCAGTTCGGCGGCGTTGTGCGGCGGGATCGAGGTGGCCATGCCCACGGCGATGCCTGACGAGCCGTTGGCCAGCAGGTTCGGGAACCCGGCGGGCAGGACGATGGGCTCCTCGTCCTGATCGTCATAGGTGGGGCGGAAATCGACCGCGTTCTCGCCGATGCCCTCCAGCAGCAGCTGGGCCGCCGCCGTCAGCTTGCACTCGGTGTAGCGCATGGCCGCGGCGCTATCGCCGTCGATGTTGCCGAAATTGCCCTGTCCGTCCACCAGCGGATAGCGCTGGGCGAAGTCCTGGGCCAGGCGCACCAGCGCCTCATAGATCGAGGCGTCGCCGTGGGGGTGGTAGCCGCCCATCACCTCGCCCACCACCTTGGCGCATTTGCGCGCCGCGGCCTGGGGGTTCAGGCGCATCTGGTGCATGGCGTACAGAATGCGCCGGTGCACCGGCTTGAACCCGTCGCGCACGTCCGGCAGCGCCCGGTTGGTAATGGTCGACAGGGCATAGGCCAGGTAGCGGCGGCTGAGCGCCTCGCCCAGGGGCTCGTCGACGATGCGGCCGCCCTCGGGCGGCGGAGTGTGAACAGTCATGGGCCGTCGAATCAGGGATGTGAGGCGCGAAGTCTAGCCCGGATGCCGGGTTATCCCCCCACGGATCCCTAGACGTCGAAGTCCAGCCCGAACTGCGCATACAGGGCCCGGGAGTCCTGCCACTTCGGATCGACCTTGACCGTGATGAACAGGTGGACGGGGCGGTCCATCAGTTCGGTCAGCTCCTCGCGCGCCTTCTGGCCGATCCATTTCAGGGTGTGGCCGCCCTTGCCCAGGATGATGGGGCGCTGGCTGTCGCGCTCCACATAGACGGTCTGTTCGATGCGCGCCGAGCCGTCGGGCTTTTCCTCAAAGGCGGTGGTCTCCACCGCGGCCGAATAGGGCAGTTCCTCGTGCACCCGCAGGTACAGCTTCTCGCGGGTGATCTCGGCGGCCAGCACGCGCAGGGGCACGTCGGCGCTCTGGTCTTCCGGATACAGCCACACGCCTTCGGGCATCAGGGCCGCCAGCCGGGCCTTGAGGTCATCCACCCCCGAGCCGTCGGCGGCCGAGATCATGAACACCTCGGAATAGACTCCCAGGTCGTACAGTTCCTGGGACACGCCCAGCATGGCGTCGCGGCGCACGCCGTCGATCTTGTTCAGGGCCAGGATGGCGGTGGCGCCAGTGGCCTTGAGGTTCTCGGCGATGGCGCGGGTGTCCTCGATCTGGCGGTGGTCGGCGGCGGAGCCTTCGCGGGCGGCCACCGCGATCTCGGCCGCCACATCCACCAGATGCACCACCGCGTCCGCGTCCTGGGCCCCGCCCCAGGCCGAGGCGACCATGGCCCGGTCCAGACGGCGGCGCGGCTTGAAGATGCCGGGGGTGTCCACCAGTACGATCTGGCTCTGCTCATGGATCGCAATGCCGCGCACCGGGAAGCGCGTCGTCTGGACCTTCTGGGTGACGATGGAGACCTTCGACCCCGTCAGCCGGTTCACCAGCGTGGACTTGCCGGCGTTGGGCGCGCCGATGATGGCGGCGAAGCCCGCGCGGGGGGTGGGTGTGGTCTCGGTCAAATGACGCCTTCTCGGTTCAACAGGGCGACAGCGGCCGCCTTTTCCGCCTCCTGACGCGAACGCCCCTGCGCGGTCAAGGGTTCAAGCCCCTCGATCGACACCTGCACGGTGAATGTGGGGGCGTGGTCCGAGCCGGTGCGACTGATCACCACATAGGACGGCAGCGGCCGCCCTTGCGCCTGCGACCACTCCTGAAGCGCGGATTTGGGGTTGGCGAGGCCGGGCGTGGACGGCGCGGCCAGCTCATCGGCCCAGGCCCGTTCGAACACCGTGCGGGCGGCCTCGACGCCGCCGTCCAGCCACACGGCGGCCAGAACCGCCTCCATGGCGTCGGCCACGATGCCGTCCTTGCGTCGCCCGCCGGTCTTGGTCTCGCCGGGCGACAACCGCAGGGCCTCGCCCAGGTTCAGCCGATGGCCCACCCGGGCGCAGGCGGACTTGTCCACCAGACTGTGCAGGCGCGACGACAGCTGCCCCTCGTCGGCTTCGGGAAAATCGCGGCACAGGCGGTCGGCCACCAGCAGGCCCAGCACCCGGTCGCCCAGGAACTCCATCCGCTGATTGTCCGGCACGGGCTTGCCGTGGGGCATGCCCCCCTCCCCCACGCTGGCGTGGGTCAGGGCCCGGTCCAGCAGGGCGCGGTCGGAAAAGTCGTGGCCGAGGCGGCGCTGAAGCTCTGCGACCGCCTCGGTTCGGGCGTTCATGGGATCAGTTCAGCCCTTTGAAGAAGCGGCTGGGTCGCAGATTGGCGAACCAGCTGACCGGGTTGAGCAGCGAGGCGCCCGGCTCCCACGAGAAGAGCACGATCTGGGCCTTGCCGACGAGATTCTCCTCCGGAACCAGGCCCACGTCGGCGCGGCTGTCGATGGAATTGTCGCGGTTGTCGCCCATCATGAAGTAGTAGCCCGCCGGCACCTCGAACACCTGGGTGTCGTCCAGATCGAAGCCACGTCCGAAGTCCTGGATGCGGAAGGTGCGGCCCTCGGGCAGGGTCTCTTCGATCTGGGCCGCGTCCATGGGTCCGAACGGGCCGTCGATGCGCAGCGATCCGGCCGGGGTGTTCTGCAGCGCCTCGCCGTTGATGTGCAGCTGGCCGCCGATCATCTGGACCCGGTCGCCCGGCAGGCCGATGACGCGCTTGATGTAGTCGGTGCGGTTGTCCTGGGGCAGTTTGAACACCACCACGTCGCCGCGCGCCGGCTGCGAGCCGAAGATGCGGCCCTCAAACAGCGGCGGGCTCCACGGCATGGCGTGGCGGCTGTAGCCATAGTTCCACTTGGACACGACGATGTAGTCGCCCTCGTAGAGATTTGGCTCCATGGACGCCGACGGAATGGTGAAGGGCTGGAACAGCAGCACCCGCAGCACCAGGGCGATGGCCAGGGCGTAGACAATGGTCTTGATGACCTCGACCGTCTCGTTCTGGGGCTTTTTGGTCCGCACGGGCTTGCCTTGCGAGCGGGCGGGACGATCCACGGGCTCGTCCTCGAAGGGCGCGTCGCCCTTGTCGCTCCAGATGGGGCGCGGCGGACTCTGGCTGGTCCCGGCGACAGCGGAAACCGTCGTGGCCCCGGCGGCGGCGGCAGCCATCATGGCCTGATCGGGCGTTTCCGGTTCGGCGGGATGAGCGGGCGGAACCGGCGCTTGCGCCGCATCGTCCATCGGCGGCTGCGTCTCGGCGAGTTCGGGCGCGGAAGCCGTTTCGGCTTCGCCGGCAGAGGGCTGGTCTTCGGCAGGGGCGTCAGCCGCGATCGCGGCGTCTTCGTCCCGGTCCGGCTTTTCGTTGTCTGTCATCGGTTTTCACGCCCATCCCCGCCGCTTGACGCGGTCGTTCAGGCGCCTTCGGTAATGGTTGACGGGGTTGCGGGCAAGGCTTCGATCACCACGAACGCCAGGGCGTAAGGGTGTTCATCAGACAGCGTGAGGTGAATTCGAGGTTCGTGGCCGGGCGGAGTCAGGCGCGCCAGATGCGCCGCTGCATGGCCGGTCAGGGCCAGGGTCGGCTGGCCCGAGGGCAGGTTCACCACTCCCATGTCGCGCCAGTAGACGTCGCGCCGCATGCCGGTGCCGAGCGCCTTGGCGCAGGCCTCCTTGGCCGAGAACCGCTTGGCGTAGCTCCAGGACGCATCGGGCTTGCGATCCGAGCGGGTGCGCTCGATCTGCGTGAAACAGCGCTGCTTGAAGCGGTCGCCGAACCGCTCCAGCGACGCCTCGATGCGCCGGATGTCGGTCATGTCGGCCCCGATGCCGATGATCACAGGCCCCGCGCCTCGTCCATAAGCCCGCGCATCTTCGCTATGGCGGGCGCCAGACCCACGAAAATGGCCTCTCCGATCAGGAAATGGCCGATGTTCAGCTCCACCACCTCGGGAATGGCGGCGATGGGCGTGACGGTGTCATAGTCGATTCCGTGGCCGGCATGGACCTCAAGCCCCAGCGCCGTGGCCTGCGCCGCGCCCGCCCGCAGAGCGGCCAGTTCGGCCTCGGCCTCGTCAGCGCGGCCCTCGCGCACGGCGTCGCAATAGGCGCCGGTGTGCAGTTCGACCACCGCCGCGCCCGTGCGATGGGCGGCGGCGATCTGTTCGGGGTCGGGCCCGATGAACAGGGACACCCGAGATCCGGCGTCGTTCAGCTGGGCCACGAAGGGCGTGATCCAGTTGTGGCCGCCCACCACGTCCAGGCCGCCCTCGGTGGTGCGTTCCTCGCGCTTTTCAGGCACCAGACAGACGGCGCGCGGGCGATGGTGGAGGGCGATGGCCAGCATCTCCTGGGTGACCGCCATCTCCAGATTGAGCGGCCGCGCCTGCTCGCGCAGCAGGTCGGTCAGGCTGTCGATGTCGCCGTCCGAGATATGGCGGCGGTCCTCGCGCAGATGGGCGGTGATGCCATCGGCCCCCGCCTCCAGCGCCTCACGCGCCGCGCGCACGGGATCGGGATGAACGCCGCCCCGCGCGTTCCGCACGGTGGCCACATGGTCGATGTTGACGCCCAGGCGGACCCGCTCGGCCATCGCTCGTTCTCCTCGCCCTATGCGGGCCATGTCCTGTCAGTCCGTCGCGAGTGCGGACTCTTTCAAGATTTCGCCAGACGACGGCTGCCCGGATCCTCAACCGGCACGGCGGCCAGTTCCGGCGGCAGGGCGTCGGCGGGGTATGCGGGCACGTCCAGGGTGGCCAGGGCGATCAGAGGGACGCCCACATCGGCGCGGCCGCCCGACCGGTCCACGATGCAGGCGGCGGCGACCACCTCGCCCCCCGCCTTCTGGATGGCGGCGATGCATTCGCGCGACGACAGGCCGGTGGTGACGATGTCCTCAACCATCACGACCTTTTCGCCCGGCTCCACCGAGAAGCCCCGGCGCAGGCGGAACTCCCCGCCCTCGCGCTCCACATACATGGACGGCACGCCCAGATGCCGTGCGGTCTCATAGCCCGGAATGATGCCGCCCACAGCGGGTGATATGGCCACGTCCACCGGGCCCACGGCGGCCGTCACCTTCTCCGCCAGGGCCTTGCACAGGCGGGCGCAGCGGTCGGCGTTCATGAACACCAGGTTCTTCTGCAGGAACACCGGACTGTGCAGCCCCGAGGACAGCACGAAATGGCCTTCGCGCAGGGCACCGGCGGCTCGGAATTCTTCAAGGACGTCGTCGGAGGTCATGGCGTTGCGCTTAGCGACTGGCCCGGCGCGGCGCAACGCCGACGTCCATCAAAGGCGCTTGACTCAGAGAACGCGGCTATACAACCCTGACGGCCCGGGCGCCTCAGGAGGACTGAATGTTCATTCCCAAATGGGTGCTCGCCATCCTGCTGGTGGTCGTGCTGGCCCTGACGGCGTGGGCCGTGATGGTCGCCTCCGGCCGGAACCCCCTGCCCTTCCCCGATCCCGGTTCACGCATCTTCGTCGCCTCGTCCGTCAGCGGCAAGGACGCCGTCGTCGATTTGCTCGCGCAACACGGCGTCGCTCAGAGGCTTCAGGCGGATTCAGGCGGGGTCAGCCGGACGATCATGATGGACGGCACCATCATCAACCATTCGCCCCCCTCGGTGATGGAGCAGGTGGGCTCCGCGCCCGCCTGCATCGGTCTGGTGGCCGATGATCCCGCCGCCGCCGCAGACGAGGCCGCCAGCTTCCTGCGGGAACGCGGCTTTACGGCCGACGTCGTTGCGGACGTGGAGCCGGGCATGCCGGTGGTGTTCGTCCTGACCGACGCCCTGGCCGGCAGCTGCATCAACTTTCGTCGGCATGTGATCCACATGATGCGCCGGCCTGAGTAGGGGCCGTCCAGGCGCCGGGCCGATCAGCCCCGCGCCCGCTCCACCGTGTCCACGCTGGGGTTGGCGCGCAGGGCGGCGATGATCTGGGTGGCGTGGCGGGCGTCGGCCACCTCCACATCGATCTCCATGTCGAAGAAGTCCTGCTGACGGTGCGTCATGTTCAGGTTCAGGATGTTCCCGCCAGCCTCGCCGATGACCGTGGCTACCTGGCCCAGCACGCCCGGCGCGTTGCGCATGGTGGCGACCAGACGGGTGGAGGCCACGGCGTCCTGCTCGGCCTGGGGCGTCCACTGCAGATCGGTCCAGACCGTGTCATCATCGGCGAAATCGGCCAGGCTGTTGCAGTCGATCGTGTGGACGGTCAGGCCCTTGTCGGGCTCGATGATGCCGACGATGCGGTCGCCCGGCACCGGCGAGCAGCAGGCCCCGAAGTGGATGCTGACCCCCGGGCGCAGGCCGCCGCCGCGCACATAGAGGCGCGCGTCCGAACCGCTTTCGATGCGCTTCTTCTCGACCGGCTCGGGCCCGGACGCCTTCAGCTTGGGAAACAGGATGCCCACGACCTTGCCCGCCTGGGTCTGCCCCCGGCCGATCTGTTCGAACAGGTCCTCGGTGTGCTCGATGGCCAGGGTCTCGAGCGCCGGCTTCAGCGAGACGTCCTTCAGCGCCTTGTCCACGCGTCCCAGCGCCTGATCCAGCGCGGCGCGGCCCAGCTTCTGGAACTCCTCGCGCTCGGACAGGCGGATATGGCGGCGAATGGCCGAGCGGGCGCGACCGGTGACGGTCAGCGAGCGCCAGTCGGAGGGAATGTCGGGCTTGGCCCCGCGGATGACCTCCACCACGTCCCCGTTCTGAAGCGGCGTGCGCATGGGCTTGAGCTCACCGTTGATCTTCACGCCCACGGCGCTGTCGCCCACCTCGGTGTGGACGGCGTAGGCGAAGTCCAGCGCCATGGCCCCGCGCGGCAGGGTGATCAGCGACCCCTTGGGCGTGAAGACGAAGACCTGGTCCAGGTACATCTCCAGCTTGGCGTGCTCGACCCAGTCCTCGCCGCCCTCGCCGTGCTCGATCACCTGCACCAGATGGCGCAGGGTCAGCAGGGGATCGCGCCCCCCGCCCTCTTCCATGGCCTCGCGGTCGAAGCCGTAGGACTTGTTCTTGTAGCGCCAGTGGGCGGCCACGCCCTCCTCGGCCACGCGGTCCATGGCCTCGGTGCGGATCTGCATCTCGATACGCAGGCCCGACGGCCCGACCACCGTGGTGTGCAGGCTGCGGTAATTGTTGGATTTGGGCGTGGAGATCAGGTCCTTGAACCGCTCCGGCACCATGGGCCAGGCCCGGTGGACCACACCCAGCGCACGGTAACAGTCGTCCTCGCTCTCCACGAGCACACGAAAGCCGTAGATGTCGGACAGGGCCGAAAAGCCCAGCGCCTTCCTCTGCAGCTTGCGCCAGATGGAATAGGGCGTCTTCTCGCGACCGAACACGCGGGCCTTGATGCCCGCCTCCTCCAGCACCGTCTGGACCTCGCGGGCCACGCCCTGGACGGCGCGGCCGTGCTCGAGGCGGAGCGCCTCCAGCCGCCGCTCGATGGCGGTGCGGGCGGTCGGGTTCAGGTGCTCGAAGGCGAGCTCCTCGAGCTCCGACGCGATGCGATGGATGCCGATGGACCGGCCCAGCGGCGCATAGACCTCCAGCGTCTCGCGGCTGATACGCTCGCGCTTCTCGGGCTTCACGAACTCCAGGGTGCGCATGTTGTGCAGGCGGTCGGCCAGCTTGACCAGCAGCACCCGCACGTCCTTGGAGATGGCGAGAATGAATTTGCGCAGGTTCTCGGCCTGACGCGTGTGCTCGGCCTGCAGTTCCAGCCGGGACAGCTTGGTGACACCCTCCACCAGACCGGCCACCTCCTCGCCGAACATGGCGGCGATGTCGTCGCGGGTGGCCGAGGTATCCTCCACCACGTCGTGCAGCAGGGCGGTGACGATGGTGGCGGTGTCCAGCCGGAAATCGGTCAGGATGCCGGCCACCTGGATGGGATGGGCGAAGTAGGGATCGCCCGAGGCCCGCATCTGCGAGCCGTGCATCTTCATGGCGTAGACATAGGCCCGGTTCAGCAGGCCCTCGTCGGCGGTGGGGTCATAGGCCTTGACCGCGTCCACCAGCTCCAGTTGGCGCATGACACGCGAACGGGCCGGGGCGGGTTTCGCCACGGCCCGTTCAGGGCTTGCAGTATCCGGACCCGGCGTGGACGCCTGGGCACGCGCCGGGGAAATGATCACTCCGTCGGCTGGCGCGGGTGTCAGTAGCGATCCTCCTGGCCACCGTCGCGGTCGCTCTGCAGGGCGCGAATCAGCTCCTGCTCGGCCATGTTCATGTGCTGGGGTTCGGCCAGCAGGGCCACGGTCTCGGCCTCGTCCTCGGCTTCGGTGCGCTCATCCACGCGCTGCAGCGTGGTGATGAGGTTTTCCTGCAGATCGTCCGGCACCACGGTGTCGTCGGCCAGCTCACGAAGCGCCACAACGGGGTTCTTGTCGTTGTCGCGGTCGATGGTCAGGGCGGCGCCGTTCGAGATGCCGCGCGCGCGGTGACCGGCCAGCAGGACCAGGCCAAAGCGGTTCGGAACCTTCTCGATGCAGTCTTCGACGGTGACGCGGGCCATGAATATCCTCGGAGGGGCTTGGGGAGAACCGGGGAAAATAGAGGGTTCAGCGTGGCAAATCAATGGCGCGTGACGTGCGGAATGTCGCGACGTCAGCCGATCGGCCGCGCGTCTGTCCCCACGGCGCAGGTTTCCGCCAGCACCCTGGCCGTCTTGCCCGCCGTCGGATGCACCCACTCCGGGGCGATCTCGGCCAGCGGCCCCATCACGAACAGGCGCTCGGCCGCGCGGGGATGGGGCAGGATCAGGCCGTCCAGGTCCCCGTTAAGTCGCCCAAAGGCGATCAGATCCAGATCCAGGGTGCGCGGGGCGTTGGTGCGCTGACGTTCGCGTCCGAACGTCTCCTCAAGCCGGCCCAGCGTCGCCATCAGGGCGTGGGGATCATGGGCGGTGGAGACGATCACGACGCCGTTGACGAAGGGCGGGTCCGACGGGTCAGGCCAGGCGGCGGAGCGCCACCACGACGATCGCGCCAGAATGTCGATGCCCTCCGCCCGGAAACGCGCGATCGCGGCCTCAAGGAGATCGACGCAGGACGGCCAGACCCCCTTGTCATTCGACCCCAGTGCGATCACCACTGCATCGTCGCCGTCGACACGGATGTCCGGATCGACGGACGGCTCCATATTCTGCGGATTTTCAGTCATGCATTTCTATCCGACGGATCGCATCGCGCTGTTCATAGACGGCGCCAATCTGTATTCGGCCGCCAGGTCCCTGAACGTGGACATGGACTTCAAAAAGCTGATCGAGTTCTTCCGGTCAAATGGCGTTCTGGTTCGCGCCTACTATTACACGGCGATTGTCGAGGGCGAAGAGTATTCACCGATCCGTCCTCTGGTGGACTGGCTGGACTACAACGGCTTCACCATGGTGACCAAGCCCGTCAAGCGCTACACCGACGCCTCGGGCCACACCCGCACCAAGGGCAACATGGATGTGGAGATCGCCGTGGACATGATGACCCTGGCCCCCGCCATCGACCACGCCGTGCTGTTCTCCGGCGACGGCGACTTCCGGCGGCTGGTGGAAGCCGTCCAGGACAAGGGCGTGCGGGTCAGCGTGGTCTCGACCCTCAAGACCCAGCCTCCCCAGGCCGCAGACGAACTGCGCCGCGTCGCGGACCAGTTCGTGGACCTGTCCGACCTGATGGACGTATTCGGACGCCCGGGCCGCGAGGCATGAAGGCTCTGATCCCGGAGCCGCCCGCCAAATGCCCCCTGTGTCCCCGACTGGTGGAGTACAGGGCCGAGAATGAGGCCCAGAACCCCGACTGGTTCAACGGGGCGGCGCCGTCGTTCGGCGATCCCGAGGCGCGGCTGCTGGTCGTGGGTCTGGCGCCCGGCCGCACCGGCGCGAACCGCACCGGACGGCCCTTCACCGGAGATCACGCAGGCTGGCTGCTGTACGAGACCTTGATCAGGACCGGCTTCGCACGCAGCCAGTACGACGCCCGCCCTGACGACGGCCTGCAGCTGGTCGACTGCATGATCACCAACGCCGTCCGCTGCGCCCCGCCCGGCAACAAGCCCCTGCCGATCGAGGAAAAGACCTGCCGCCCGTTCCTGATCGACCGGCTGGCCGCCCTGCCCCGCCTGAAGGTGATCGTGACCCTCGGCGACGTGTCCCGGCGCAATGTTCTGAAGACGCTGGGCCTGCCTGCCTCAGCGGCCCCCGCGGGTCACGGGGTCGAGGCTGAGGTGGGGCCCTACCGTCTGATCAACAGCTATCACTGCTCCCGGCTGAACACGAACACCGGCCGCCTGACCCCGGCCATGTTCGAGGATGTGTTCAAAAGGGCACGCCAGGCGCTCGACATCACGACCTGAGCCGACGCCGGGAACGCGAATCAGCCGTTTCCGTTTAGGTCGCGCTGATGGAGCAACGGACATGATTGGCAATCAACGCACCTTTACGCGCAAGGAAAAACGCGTCGCCCTGACCGCCCTTGCGGCGGCCATTCTGGTAGTGGCGGCGATTACGCTGCTGAACCCGAAACCCTACCTCGGCGCCTATGAAGGCAGCCGCGGGTTTGACGCCCCGGCCGGGGTGACCGACGCCCTGCCCATCGGCGCCGGCTGATCCGGAGCATGATCGTTTCGGGCGGAACCGCGCAGCGGTTCCGGCCGAAGCGTGAATCATGCTCTCGCTTTAATCTGGAGCCTGATTCACGGCATCAGTGGAATCGCGAAGCGATTCCACTTCAACCGATCAGGCTCCGGTCAGCCCTTGTCGCGCATCAGGCGGGCCTTGTCCCGCTGCCAGTCGCGCTCGGCGACCGCTTCACGCTTGTCGTGGTTCTTCTTGCCCTTGGCCAGGGCGATCTCGAGCTTGGCCTTGCCCTTTTCGTTCAGATACAGCCGCACCGGTATGATGGTGCGGCCTTCGCGCTGGACGGCCCCGATCAGCTTGTCGATCTGCTTCCTGTGCAGCAGCAGCTTCCGGTGACGTCGCGGCTCATGGTTGAAGCGGTTGGCCTGCTTGTAGGGCGGGATGTCGGAATTGACCAAAACGATCTCGCGCCCCTCCACCGCCGCATAGGACTCCGCGATATTGGCCCGGCCGTCGCGCAGCGCCTTGATCTCGGTGCCCAGTAGGGCGATGCCCGCCTCCATGTAGTCCTCGAGGAAGTAGTCGAAGCGGGCGCGGCGGTTCTCGGCGATGGTCTTGGTGGGCTTCTCGGCCATCAGATCAGCCCCGCCGTTCGCATGGCCTCGTCGATGGCGGGCTTCACCGCATCGTTGCAGGGGACCAGCGGCAGGCGCAGGTCCTCGCCGCACAGGCCCAGCCGCGCCAGGGCGTATTTGGCCGGCGCCGGGGACGCGTCCAGGAACAGGGCCCGGTGCAGGGCGATCAGCCGGTCCTGCCACAGCCGCGCGCTTTCCAGATCGCCGCTCATGACCGCGTCGTACAGGGCCACCATGCCCTCGGGCGCCACGTTCGACGTGACCGAGATCACTCCGTGACCCCCGTGGGCCATGTAACCCAGCCAGCTCGGGTCGTCTCCAGAGATCAGGGCGAACCCATCCATGGCCGTGGCCGCGCGCATGCGGCTGATCCGGCCCATGTCGCCGGTGGCGTCCTTGATGCCGACGATGTTGGGATGGGCCGCCAGCCGCTCCACCGTCTCGTTGGCCAGATCCACGCCCGTCCGTGCGGGCACGTTGTAGAGCAGCACCGGCAGTTGCACCGCTTCTGCCACGGCGTGGAAATGCTGGAACAGGCCCTCCTGACTGGGCCGGTTGTAGTAGGGCGTGACGATCAGGGCGCCGTCCGCGCCGACCGCCTTGGCGCGCCGGGCCAGATCTATGGCCTTGTCGGTGGCCGAGGCGCCCGCCCCGGCGATGACGCGCACGCGCCCGGCGGCCACGTTCACGCACAGTTCAACCACCCTGTGGTGCTCTTCGGGATGGAGCGTCGCGCTCTCGCCCGTGGTGCCCATGGGCACCAGACCCTGCACGCCGGCGGCGATCTGACGCTCCACCAGGGCGGTGAAGGCGGCTTCGTCCACCTTTCCGTCACGAAGAGGTGTGATCAGGGCGGTGATGACGCCCTTGAACAGGGGAGCAGTCATGTCGGATAGCAGTCCAGGCGTGAAAAATGAGGCGGCGAGCGCCTTGATGGACAACGGGAATAGGTCGCCACGGCGACCGCCGCAACACTGATGATGGGACCAGGACTTATCATGTTCGTACAACTGATCGCAGCTCTGCTGGCTTCTGGCATGGCGCAGCCGGTGCCCTATGAGCAGGTGGCGAGCCAGCCTGCGGTCACCCGCACCTATCAGGGCGCCGCCTCCATCAGCGCGTCGGACATGGCCCTGTTCCGTGAGGGACTGGCCGCCGCCAGGGCCCGTGACGTGATCCGCGCCCAGGACGCCGCCGCCCGCATCAGCGATCCGACGGCGCGCAAGCTGGTGGAGTGGGCCCTGATCGACACGGCCGGCGACCAGCTCAGCTACGCCGCCCTCGCCGCAGCCAACGCCGGCATGGCCGACTGGCCCCGTTACGACACCCGACGCGCCCACGGGGAAGTGGCGCTGGAGCGCGCCGCCATGCCCGCCGACGGGGTGCTGTCCTTCTTCGGCCAGACCCAGCCGGCCACCGTTCAGGGCGCCCTGGCGCTGGCCGGGGCTCTGGAGCAGGCCGGCCGCACCGAGGAAGCCCGCACCCTGGTCCGCACCTGGTGGCGTGACCAGTCGTTCGAGGCGCCCGAGCAGCAGCGCATGCTGGACCGCTTCGGCCGTTACCTGACCCAGGACGACCACGACACCCGCCTGTCCATGCTGCTGCTGGGTCCCCACGGCCCGGCCACCTCCCAGATGCTCAATCTGGCCTCGGCCGAGCGCCGCGCCATCGCCAGCGCCCACATGACCCTGCGCAGCGCCTACGCCCCGGACACGGTCGTCGCCGGCCTGTCCATGAGCCACGCCCAGGATCCGGGCATCGTTCTGGAGCGCGTTCGTCTGCTGCGGTCCCAGAGCCGACAGTCCGAAGCCTACGCGCTGCTGCAATACCTGCCGCCCGCCCCCAGCCACACCTCGGGCCAGAACACCCTGTGGACCGAGCGGCGCAACTATTTCCTGGACGCCCTGCAGGTCCGCAACTGGCAGGCGGCCTACAACTCCATGGCCGGTCACGGCTTCCAGCGCGGCGAGCGGGCGGTCGACGCCGAGTTCTTCGCCGGCTGGGTCGCCCTGACCCGCCTGAACGATCCGGCCACAGCGGCGCGCCATTTCGAGGCGCTGCGCCAGATGTCCTCCACCCCGATCACCCAGGGCCGGGCCCTGTACTGGCTGGGCCGTGCGGCCGAGGCTGCGGGGGACACGCAAGGGGCCCAGCGGTGGTACGCCCAGGGCGGCCAGCACATCCAGAGCTTCTACGGCCAGCTGGCCGCCGAGAAGGCCGGCCAGACCACCATCACCCTGCCGGGCGATCCCGACCCCACCGACGCCGACCGCGCGCGGTTCGAGGCGCTGGAGCTGGTGCGCGCGGCGCGCATCGTGGCCGAGGCGGGCGAAGGCGGCCTCTTCAACACCTTCGTCTATCATGCTGATGACATCGTCGAGGGCCCCATGGAGCTGGCCCAGCTGATCGACATGTCGCGCGGCTACGGCGAGTGGTTCACTTCCATGATGATCGGCCGCGCCGCCAGCCAGCGGGGCTTCCTGCTGCCCGAGCGTCAGTATCCGATCCAGATCCCCACCGCCGTGCCCGGCGCGGCGCCCATCGAGTTCACCCTGGCCATCACCCGCCAGGAAAGCAGCTTCGACCCCCGCGCCCGCTCCCATGCCGACGCGCGCGGCATGATGCAGTTCCTGCCCGCCACCGCCTCGGCCGTGGCGCGCCGCATGGGCCTGCCTTACAGCCCCGAGCGCCTGTGGGAGGCCGACTACAACATGCAGCTGGGCAGCTATCATCTGCAGGAGCTGTCCGACCGCTTCGGCGGGTCGTGGCTGCTGTCCACGGTGGGCTACAACGCCGGCCCGGGCCGGGCGCCTCAGTGGACCGCCCGCTGCGGCGATCCGCGCGGCGGCGCGACGTTCCCGCCGGACTTCATCGAGTGCGTCCCCTTCACCGAGACGCGCAATTACATGATGCGGGTGATGGAGAACGTGCAGATCTACCGCGCCCGTCTGAACGGCGGCACGGGGCCGCTGCGGCTGTCCGAGGATCTGGCGCGCGGGACCGGCTACAGCGCCGGGCCCCAGCCCTATCAGCCGGGTCAGTAGGCCCGGGCGGCCTATCATAAAGTTCACTTGCCCACCCCACGCCGGGCGATAGGGTTAATGCGGGTTCGCGCCTGAGGCGAAGCCGCATGGTCGTGCGCGCGCTTTCAGCATAGAACCCGTTGAGCGAACGGGGTTTGGGGATCAGTCATGTCGCAACAGGAGCCGCACGCGCCCGCCGCGCCGCCGCCGGAACCGGCGACTGAGCCCACGGCTCATCCCATGGCGCAACCGACGCCGGTCATGGCGGCCCCCGCCTCCGCCCCACCGCCAGGCGCGGCCGATCTGCCGGATCGCAGCGTTCCCCATCCCGTGCGCGAGCCCGACGCCGAACGCACGCGCTCCCGTGAGGGCATCGACCGGCCGATTCAGGAAAGCGAGTATTTCTCCAACGATCCCGAAGCGATCCAGCACATCTCGGATCACATCGACGAGTATTTCAACCAGCCGCTGGACATCTTTCCCTTCTGGGAGAGCGATGGAAAGCCGGACCGTTTCCACGTCCTGTTCCATCGCCAGATCCAGGAACGCTTTCCGGTGGACTCGGACATGCGCGGGCGCATCCACCGCTATGGACGCTCGGTGTTCCGGCGGCTGTGCACCCATGTGGCCATCAAGCGGATGAACCAGGCCCTGGCCCTGATCGCCTTCACCCTGCTGGCCACCCTGGGGCCGACCTGGTTCACCGACTGGACCGGCACGACCGCCGGGGGCGTCGCCATGGCCGCCATCGCCATGGCCCTTACGGTGGGGCTGTACTGGGGTCTGAACGCTATCCTGTTCACCCAGTACCGCTTCCGGCTGGAGAACGACTCCTACGAACTCTCTCGCGAGATCGTCCAGCGCACGCGCGAGCTGCAGAACCTGTTCACCAACGCCCGCGCCGTGGCCGACCAGGCCGAGACCCAGTTCCAGACCGACGGCAAGGGCTGGGGGCAGCGCGCCATGTACCTGACCCGCCTGACCATGTGGCTGGGCGCACGCATGGAGTACCTGGAGAAATTCGTCCAGATGGAGCTGTGGCGGGTGCGGCGCGAGCGCTACTGGATGCGCTGGTTCAGCCGCTTCATGACGCCGCTGGTGTTCCTGCTCTGGCTCTGGCTGTTCGCCATGCAGGCCGTGCTTGGGGTCAACGAGACGGAATTCCGCATCCTGCAGGGCCTGGCCATCGCGCTCGGGGCCGGGGTGTCATGGATGTCCTATTTCCTGTGGCAGACGCCGGTGGCCGCCATCCAGGACAAGCTGGGGATCGAAGGCTGGGTCCGCTACGCCTCGCTGGATGTCGACAACGCCGTGGCCGACCAGGTGCGCCGCGACAAGGAGCGCCTGGTGGAATACCGCAACCTGACGCGAGGGCGAGTTTAGGGTCTGTCCCTGTAAATCAGTCCACCTGCCGAGACTGCTTTTCGCCGTAGTCCCTCGGGACAAGCCCGAGGGACTACGGCATATTGAAATCAATGAACTATTTTAGCGCGACTTGCAGGTATAGGACCTAATAACGCGCCCCCAGCGAGTCCCGCACGCTGCGGGCGTCATAGACTTCCGGACGGTTGGGACGCGGGCCGGCGCCGGTGCGGATTTCCATCACCGTCGAGGTCGGTTGCTCGCCGGAGATGTTCAGGCCCACGCCGACACCGACGCCCGAGGTGCGGTAGCCGCCATAGCTTCCAGACCCGCCGCCGATCGAGACGCTGGGCCGGACACCGCCCTGGCTGGCGCGCCCGTCGATCCAGCGCTGGGTCACTTCGAACCACTCATCGCCGTTCTGAAGCGTCAGCTCGGCCGCGCGCAGCAGGGCGTAGTCCGCGACCGGGCCGGGATCGCCCACACCGCGATAGGTCACCCGCCAGCGATCGCTCTCGATGCGCTGTTCCGAATACCCCTGCCCGGAATCGCCCATCTGCGGCCCATAGGGCGACAGGCTGGCGCAGGCGGCCACCAGCAAGGCGGCGGCGGACGCGACGACGACAAACGGACGGATCATGGCGGACTCCCTCTTTCACAGCACAAAGCGAACGACGTGATCGATTGTTCCGACCCGCATTTGCTCTAGAAGACCGGCATGTCTTTTTCAGCGATCGTGGTGGCGGCGGGTTCGGGTTCGCGCGCGGGCGGCCCCAAGCAGTGGCGCGCTCTGGGCGGACGGCCCCTGCTGGCCTGGTCGGTGGGCGCGCTGCTGGATGCCGGCGCGGGTGAGGTGATCGTGGTCGCGCCTGCGGGCGGCGAGGATCAGGTCGCCGAAGCCCTGACCGGCCTCTCGGGCTGGCGCAGCGTGGCGGGCGGCGCCACGCGCGCGACCTCGGTTCAGGCCGGACTGGCCGCCCTGTCCGCGCCGGACGATGCGCCGGTCCTGATCCACGACGCGGCTCGGCCGTTCCTGACCGCCGATCACATCACCCGCCTGCTGGATGCGTTGGAGGGGGCGGACGCCGCCCTGCTGGCCCTGCCCGTGCCCGACACCCTCAAACGCCAGGGCGCTGACGGCCTCGTCGCCGCGACCGAGCCGCGCGACGGCCTTTGGCGGGCCCAGACCCCTCAGGCCGCACGTCTGAAGACCTTCCGCGACGCCTGGGCCGTCTGGCCGGCCGGCGAGAACCCCACCGACGACGCGGCGGTGGTGGAGCGCGCGGGCGGGACCGTGCGTCTCGTCCCCGGCGACCCGCGCCTGATGAAGCTGACCTACCCGGAGGATTTCGCCCTGGCTCAACAGATGATCGCGCGCGAGACCCGCATCGGGCAGGGCTATGACGTGCACCGCTGGGGCCCCGGCGACACCGCCTGGCTGTGCGGCGTGGCCATCCCCCACACACAGGCGCTGGTGGGCCATTCCGACGCTGACGCCGGGCTGCACGCCCTGACCGACGCCATCCTGGGCGCCATGGGCGACGGCGACATCGGCGACCACTTCCCGCCCAGCGATTCTCAATGGAAGGGCGCGGCCTCCGACCAGTTCCTGGTCCACGCGCTGGAGCGCATGCGCGCCCGAGGCGGCCGCATCGTCAATGTGGACGTGACGCTCATCTGCGAGCAGCCGAAGATCAAGCCGCACCGGCTGGCCATGCGCGAGCGGCTGGCGGCGCTGCTGGACGTCCCGCTGGACGCCGTCAGCGTCAAGGCCACCACCAGCGAGGGTCTGGGTTTCACCGGCCGTCAGGAAGGCCTGGCCGCCCAGGCGGTGGTGTCGATCACCCTCCCCGCGAGAACCGCATCTCCCGCATGATCGCGCCGACCACGTTCACATAGTCGTCGGTCCAGGCCCGCACATCGTTCGGCGCGATGGTCTTCCAGCGCGGATCGTTCTCGAACAGAGCCATGCCCGCCTCTGTCGGCGACAGGATCAGGGCCTCGGTGGACGCCTCGGCCATGACCGGCAGACCGTCGCGTTCCACGAAGATCTGATGCCGGTCAAAGGCGCCCAGCTGCCGCGCGGCGTTCACCGTGGGCATGGCCAGCTCCAGATGGCGGTTGGACAGGTGCAGGATCACCACCCCGTCGTCCTTCACCACCCGCAGATACTCCGCGATGGCCTCGCGGGTCAGCAGGTGGGTCGGAATGGCGTCGGACGAGAAGGCGTCCACCAGCAGCAGGTCGAACCGGTTGTCCGGCTCACGCGCCAGGGTCAGGCGGGCGTCGCCCAGCACGGTAGCCACCGGCCCCTGGGCGCAGTCGCTGATGTAGGTGAACCAGCGCGGATCACGGGCCACCCGATCCACCATGGGATCGATCTCGAAGAAGGTGATGTCGTCGGCCGGGCGGCGATAGCCCGCCATGGCGCCGGCCCCCAGGCCGATCACCCCCATGGACACCGCAGGTCGATCGATCTGGACCGCGTCGGCGACCTGGCCGATGGGGGTGGAGGGCGCGTAATAGAGCGCCGGCTTGCACGCCTCCACCGGATCAAGGGCCTGGGCCCCGTGCAGGGTGGTGCCGTGCATCATCATGTGCACCATGCCGCCCATGCCGGGATCATTGAACTCCGCCACCCGCATGACGCCGAAGAAGCTGCGCTCGGTGTAGCGGAAGTCGTACCGCTCGGCCACGTGGTGGGCCGACAGGCTGATCATGGTCAGGGCCGCAGCGAACAGCACCGCCCGGTCCCGCAGCAGGAAGGCGCAGATGCCGGCCGCCAGGAACGCCAGCCGTGACGCCGACAACGCCGTGTCCCATCCGACCATCGCCAGCAGTTCGGGATTTGTCCTGAGCGCCGCGTAAAGCATCGGCGGCCCCACGGTCAGGGGCAGGATCGCCAGTAACAGCGCCCATTGCGTCCGGGTGAAGCGCCCCTGCCCCCACGGCCGCAGCAGGGCCGTCAGGATCAGCACCAGCGGATATTCCCGCACCACGTCGAACACCACCGGCGCGATCAGGGCGCTGAAGATTCCGCCCAGCACCCCGCCCAGCGACAGCAGCAGATAGAACTCGGTCAGCCGGTCCGGCGGCGGCCGTCGCGCGGCCAGCAACTGGTGACACATCAGGGCGGTGAAGAAGAAGGCTGCGATGTGGACCAGGAACATGAAGGCCCAGTCGCCGCTCTGGAACGGCATCATGCCGATCATCGAGGAGACCAGCGCCGCCTGCACCAGGAAGGTCGCCGGCATGGGAATCCACGGCCGCGCCTGGAAGGCGATGACGAAGGTCAGCAGATACAGCGCCAGCGGGATGACCCACAGGAACGGCGCCGAGGCCACGTCCGTCGACAGGTGCGCCGTCACCCCCAGCATCAGGCTGGACGGCGCGGCGGCCAGCAGCACCCACAACCCCCGCGTCCGCCATGAAATCGGCGAGGTGGCCGCCAGCGGCGCCGCCCCGCCCGCCTGCCCGCGCCGTTTCCACACGGCGAACAGCAGAAGCACCACCAGCGCGGCGAACAGGCCGTAACCGACGCTCCAGCCGATACGCTGCCCCGACAGCGTCAGGAACGGCTCGATCAGCACCGGATAGGACAACAGCGCCAGGAAGCTGCCCAGATTGCTGGCGGCGTACAGAACATACGGGTTCTTGCCGTCCGGCTCGTTGACCCGGACCCGCGCGTACCAGGCCTGCATCAGCGGCGCGGTGGCCGACAACACCGCGAACGGCGCGCCGATGGACGCGGCCAGGGTCAGCAGCAGCCAGGTGATGGGCGCGCCGGGGTCCGGTTCGCCGAACACCCCGCTCACCTGCAGCGGCAGGAACAGGGCCGCGATGACCAGCAGCACCAGATGCACGATCACCTGCGCCTGCAGCGATCGGATGCGCTGAAGCAGGTGGGCGTAGCCGTAGCCGGCCAGCAGCGCGCCCTGGAAGAACACCATGGAGGTGTTCCACACCGCCGGCGACCCGCCCAGCGACGGCAGGATCAGCTTGGTGACCATGGGCTGGACCACGAACACCAGGGCGGCGCTCATGAACACCGTCAGACCGAACAGGACCGGGATCACCGGATCGTTCAGGTCACGCAGGCGCGCGCGGACGGGTTCGGCCTCGGTGGTGGTGTCAGTCATCACGTTCCCTGCTGGCGCCCTGAAGCCTGACCGGTTGAAGCGGAATCGCGACGGGATTCAACCGGTCCGGTGAATAAAGCGCTCGCTTAAACCGGAAACCGGGCGTCTTGTCCCGCGTTACCGCGACGCGCCAGCTGATGAGAACGCCATGTTTCCCGCCGACATCGAACCCCTGGCCAAGACCATCACAGACCGCGCTTCCGACGCCGGGATCATGCTGGCCACGGCGGAAAGCTGCACCGCGGGCCTGCTGGTGGCCGCCCTGACCACCGTGTCCGGCTCGGCCAAGGCGGTGGACCGGGGCTTCGTCACCTATTCCAATGAGGCCAAGGCCCAGATGCTGGGAGTCGACCCCCAGTTGATCGCCCTGCGCGGCGCGGTCTCCCGTTCGGTGGCCGAGGCCATGGCCAAAGGCGCGCTGGAGGCGTCGGGCGCCGGGCTGGCGGCGTCGGTCACCGGCGTCGCCGGGCCCACCGGCGGCACGACGGAAAAGCCCGTGGGCCTGGTCCATTTCGCAGTGGCCCATCAGGACGGGCGGCTGATCCACCGCGAGGAACGCTTCGGCGACATCGGCCGCGACAGCGTGCGGCTGGAGTCTGTCCGCACCGCGCTCAGGATGATGGTGGAGATGCTGGCGTAGCCGGGGCGCCGACCGTGCCCCCGATCCCGGGCAGCACCGCCAGCTGATAGTCCGGCGTGGGCGCGAACCAGCTGGGCGCCTGGCGCGCCGGAGTCAGGCTCAGCACCTGATACAGCGGCCGCTGACGCCCGTCCGGGTGCAGCTCCAGGATGATCCCCTCGCGGGTCGCGCACACCGATCCCGCGCGTCCCATGTAGCCGGAATAACGATAGCGCTGGCACGACCGCCCCGCGATGCTCGACGCGCCGACCCGGTTCAACCGCGCCGCGCCGCGCTCGATCACCAGCAGGTCCATGGGCAGGGGCGACATCTGTTCCTCCCGCGGCAGGGGAAAGACGAACGCCACCCGCCCCTGTCCGCCGGCCGTCATGACCGTCAACGAACCGCGCACCCGGTCGGCGATATAGGTCTGGACCAGACCGCCCTGCGCCACCTCGATGCGGCGACGCAGGCCCGACTGGCGGATTTCCACGGGCGTCTCGAACCCGGCCACCCAGACCCGGGCGTGATAGTCCGGCGAAACGCGCGGCGTCTGCGCCTGACCGGGCGCGGCCAGGGCGAAGAAGGCGATCAGCATCGCCGGCAAACTGGACGAGAGACGCACCATGCGTCACACCCTGCCCGGATTCGCCCCCTGCGGAGAGCCCGTGGTCAGTCCTGTCCCCATCATCGTCGACGCGCGCGGCCACCGCTGCCCGGTGCCCAGCTTGCGCCTGCGCAAGGCGCTGGAGATCGCCGCGCCCGGCGCCCGTCTGGTCCTGCTGGCCACCGACCCCATGGTCCGAATCGACGTGCCGCACCTGATGCACGAACTGGGCGGCCGGGTGGTCGAGGTGCGCGAGGACGCCGGCTGGCTCGCCATCACGGTTGAGCGCGGCGACGACTCTGCAGGCTGACGACGCGGGCGTCCGTATCCACCTCGGGCGCGTCCTCGGTCGGCGGCTCGTCCCGACGGCGCAGCACCATCTCCATCTCGGTGACGAAGCCGCCGCCGTAGAAGATGGCGTTGACGTTCCAGGACAGCCAGATCAGCAGCACCACCACCGCGCCGACGGAGCCATAGGTGGCGCCCAGTTCCACGATCTGTTCCACATAGACCACGCACAGCCACGACACCGTGGCCGACAGGACCGTCGCCACCAGCCCGCCCGCGATGGCCGCCCGCCAGGCGACGCGGCTGGAGTGCACCATGGCGTAGCGGTAAAGGCAGGTCAGGCCGATGAACAGACCTGCGGTGGACCACACCCCGTCCAGCCACAGCGAGCTGCCCGTCTCTGACGCGTGGCTGAGGATGCGCGACGTCACCACAGCCCCCGACACCACGGTGAACAGGGTGAAGGCCAGGATCGCCACCACCAGGGCCAGCAGGTTGAAGCGGAAGAAGCCGTGCGGGTCCGGCTCGTCATGAATCAGGTTCAGCCCGGCCAGAAGGGCCTTGAACCCCCGGTGCGCGGCGTAGGCGCCGATAACCAGGGCGATGGCGCTCTGGGTCGAGATGGACCGGGCCGACAGGCCCGTCATGCGCTCGACCTCGTTGATGAAGATGCCTTGCGCCGCCGCCGGCAGCATCTCGGTCAGGGCGGCGGCCTGTTCGGTGGCCTGACCGCTGGACAGCACGATCTTGTAGAAGCCGATCAGGATGGCGATGGCCGGAAACACGGCCAGAAGCGCGAAGAACGAAACGCCGCCCGTATAGAGCATGACGTCACGGCCCCAGCTGCGCTTGAACGCGCGTCCCGCCAGCCGGCCCCAGAAGGCCAGCGAGGTGAAGTCCGTCGATTGGGTCAAACGTGCTCCCCCGCGTCACGGTTAACATGCTCTAGCGCAGATCGCGGCGGTGGATAAGTGCCTTGGGCTCCAATGTCCAATCCCGATCCCGTTGCATGGCAGGGGAGCGGCTCGCTATGGTCCCCGCCAGTTCAGAGCCTGATCGGTGGAGGTGGAATCGCCTCGCGGTTCCACCGATACCGTGAATCAGGCTCTCACTTTTAGACTGGGCCGGAATCGGCCCAGGGGGGTCGCGGCCGAATCCGGCTCGCATGACGGAGATTCCGAGTTTGAGACCCGATCCGCGCGTACTGGTCGTGGCGGCTGACGACGATCTGGCCGGGCCGCTGTGCGCCGGGCTGGACGCCCTCGGCTGGCGCACCCTGACAGCCCGCACGCTGGAGGGCGGCGCGGCGGCCATGGAAGATCTGGCCTTCGAGGCGGCCCTGATCGCCGACCCGGCGCCGGGCGCTCCCGCGGCCCTCAAGGCCCGCGCCCTGCCCCGCATCCTTCCCGTCATGGCCCTGTCGAAGCCGGGCCAGAACGCGCCCGGCGCAGACCTCATCATGACCGGCCCGCCGCACCCGGCCCAGCTGGCCCTGCGGCTCGAGCAACTGGTGCGCGGCGCTGTGGCCGAGGAGGAGTTCGCCCTGCGGCAGGCGACCTTCAGCGCCCGGGGCGCGACGCTGGAGGCGCCCGACCCCTCCAGCAAGCCCCTTCGCGTCCTGGCGGCCGGGGTGGCGGATCGCCGGTTTCTGGCCCTGTCCAACGCGCTGTCGGCCAGCGGGGCCGAGGCCGTGGCCGCCCCGACCCCCTACACCGCCTTCGACTATCTGCATGAAAGCCCCTTCGACGCGGCGGTGCTGTGGGGCGGCGAGGACCACGCGCCCGCCCTGTCCATCGCTGCGGGCATGAAGCGCAACACCCGCCTGTTCCACATTCCGCTGGTGCTCTACCTGCGCCACGTCACCGACCTCAACCTGTCCGAGCTCTACAACCGGGGTTTCGCCGACGTGGCCTCCCCCGACACGCCGGAGCACGAGACCGCCGCGCGCATCGTGGCGCTGGCCCGGGACTTTCGCCGCCAGAAGGCCATCCGCAAGGCGCTGGAGGCGGCGCGCGGCTCGGGCCTGATGGATGCCGACACCGGCCTGTTCACCCGCGACCTGTTCGCCGCCCATCTGGCGCGCGTCGCCGAGGGCGCCCGCGAGCGGGGCCGTCCCCTGTCGGTCTGCGTGCTGCGCGTGGTCTATGGCCGCGAGGTCGCCCTGGCCCGCGAGGGCGGCTGGCTGGACCGCGCCATGCCCCAGATCGGGGCCATGGTGTCGCGCCTTGTGCGGGCCGAGGACACCGCCGCGCGCCTGGCGCCCGAGGTGTTCGCCCTGGCCCTGCCCGCCACCCACGGCGCGGCGGCCCGCCTGACGGCCGAACGGATCGCCGCCGTCATCGGCTGCACCGCCTTCGACGCGGGCCCCGAGCGCCCGCCCTTCGTGGTGGAATTCGAGGTCGGCTCCGCCGAACTGCACCCCGGCGAAAGCCCCGCCTCCCTGCTGGAACGCGCGTCAGCCGCCGTGGGCGCAGGCTGAGCGTAGCCGACGGTTTCACACCCGCTCATCCCGGCGAAGGCCGGGATCCAGATCATAAGGCCGGGAGGCAGAAGGTTTGCACGGCCACCCGGATCACTGACCCTGTCGACGAGACCGTGCATCGGGATCCCGGCCTTCGCCGGGATGAGCGGAAATTGCGGGACGAAGTCCGCCCGACCCCCCGCATTTTTCAGAGCCAATGCATTGGCGGACAAGGCTTCGCGAAAAATCTTCGTCCATTTTTCCGACCGCGTTCGCGGCGCCCGTATGCTTCTCCCATCCCGTCGCACGGGAAGGGCGCTCGGCCGGCGACCTTGCGGCGACGGGCTGTGATCGAGCGGGACTGAGCGGCGGGGCGGATTACTCGCCGGGTCCAGGATGCGGAGCGCTGTCCGCACCTGCCCGTCCGGGGCCTAAACACCGGCTAGCGCCTAAGACGCGTGCCCACCGGGGGCTCTGGAACAACGATTACGCGGGGCGTCAGCCTTCGTCGAAACGGTATTTGTCTATCCTTACACCGGGCGATGGCCCGGCGCCCCGCTCCCTTCCCATCAACCCGCGCTGACGGGCGCTTCAGCGCGCGCGCTCTCCGGCAGGATCACCCCGCCCTGGCGAACCGTCCGCCCCGGGCGGCATAGGCCTGGGAGCCGCGCGTGAAGACCTTGTCCGACGGCAGGATCGCATCGACGGGGATGTCCTGCGCGCCCTTCAGACCCTCATACACGGGCCCGAAGTCCTGCAGCGTCACCTCGCGCAGCTGCTCGATCGACGGAATGACGAAATAGACCTGCTGGAAGTCGTCGATGCGGTACAGGGTCCGCATCACCCGCTCCAGATCAAAGCCCAGACGATTGGGCGACGGATCCTCGAGGCTGAACTGGCTCTCGGTGGACGAGGACACGATGCCGGCGCCGTAGATGCGCAACCCCTCGGGCGTCTCCATCAGGCCGAACTCCACCGTATACCAGTACAGCCGCGCCAGATTGGGCAGCATGCCCAGGCTGGCGGCCCGCTGACCGCCCTTGCCGTAGGCTTCCATGTAGTCGGCGAAGGTCGGGTCGGTCAGCATCGGCACGTGGCCGAACACATCGTGGAAGATGTCCGGCTCCTGCAGATAGTCCAGCTGATCCGGCTTGCGGATGAACTGGCCCGACGGAAAGCGGCGGTTGGCCAGGTGGTCGAAAAATACGTCGTCCGGCACCAGCCCCGGCACGCACACCACCGTCCACCCGGTCAGGGCCTCAAGCTTCTGATTCATCTCGCGGAAATCAGGAATGCCCGAGCCGTGCAGATCCAGGGCCTCCAGCCCCTTCAGGAACACGTCCGCCGCCCGTCCGGGCAGGATCTTCATCTGCCGCTCGTACAGCGTCACCCAGGTCTGATGCTCGACGTCGGTGTAGGACTCCCATGCCTGAGGAATGGTCCAGTCCTCGGCCGCGCCCTCGGGCGGGGTTTCATGGACGTGGGTGAAATCAGACATGCAGCCTCCTCATGATCGGACAAATCTAGTCTGTCCCGGGTCACGAAGGAATACGTGCGTCAGTGGATCGGTTGCGACCGCGGCGCGTGGCGGCCGGCCCGGTCGGTGGTGAACCACTGGGCCTGTTCGGCGGCGCTCAGCGGCTTCAGCTCGCGATTCGCCATCAGGGCGTCCTCCGGCACATAGGCGATGTAGCCGCCGTCATCGCCATAGGCGAACACCTGATAGAACGGCTGATCCGCTCGCGCGTCGTCAAAGGGCACGGCGCAGACCGCGTCCACGTCCACCACCACGCCTTCGAGAGGCTGTTCGCGGTGGCGGACGATCTGGCCGAGGCCGAAACGGGCTGTGCGTTCAATGGACATCCATGAAGGATACGGCTCTCCACCTGAGCGGGATGCCCGCCGTCCTGTTCATCTTTGTGACAGGAAGCGCTTGGCGATCACGGGGGGATGCGCCTAACCTCCCCTTGAACGGGCTGCCGATACGCGCCCACGAAAGGTTGGCCATGCCAGAGGCGGACGGCGCGCGCGGCAAGCGCAGCGCCCGGTCCCCTTCAGGTCGCGAGGCGCCGCTGTATGCTGCGCTGGATCTGGGGACCAACAATTGCCGGTTGCTGATTGCGCGTCCGTCGCGTGACGGCTTCCGCGTGGTGGATTCCTTCTCCCGCATCGTGCGTCTGGGCGAAGGCCTGACACGCACCGGCAATCTCGACGCCGACGCCATGGACCGGGCCTATGAGGCGCTCGCCATCTGCGCCGAGCGGATCACGCGGCGCGGCGTCGACACCCGGCGTGTGCGCGCCGTGGCGACCCAGGCCTGCCGCTCGGCAGACAACGGCGCGATCTTCCTCAAGCGCGTCGGCGACGGCACGGGCCTGGACCTGCGCATCATCCCGCCCGAAGAAGAAGCGCGCCTGTCGGTTCAGGGCTGCCTGAACCTGTTCGACCCTGCCGCGAAGGCCATCGTGGTGGTGGATGTGGGCGGCGGATCCACCGAGGTCTCCTGGCTCCGGCGAGCGGATCGCAACGACGGCAGTTCATTCGAGACGGTCAGCTGGATGTCTGCTCCGCTGGGCGTCGTCACGCTCGCCGAACGCCACCCGGAACCCGACGCCCCCACCGCCGCGTGGTACGAGTCCATGGTGGAGGACATGCACGGACGGCTGGCCGCCCACGAGGGCGCATCCTCGCTGCGGCCCCTGTTCGACGCCGGCGAGGCGCATCTGATCGGCACCTCGGGCGCCATCACCAGCCTGGCGGGCGTCCATCTGGGCCTGACCCGCTACGACCGCAATCTCGTCGACGGCCTGTGGATGACGCGGGACGAATGCACACGCGCCGCCGACCGTCTCAAGGTTCTCGGACCGAAAGGCCGCGCGGCCGAAGCCTGCATCGGGGCGCAGCGGGCCGATCTGGTGCTGGCGGGCGCCGCCATCCTCGAGGCCGTGCAGCGCGCCTGGCCCTGCGAGCGGGTGCGGGTCGCCGACCGCGGCCTGCGCGAGGGCCTTCTGCTCACCGCCATGCGAGAGGGCCGCGAGAACGCCGGACGCCGCCGCCGCCGACGGCGCTAGGTCGAGCCCTGAACGCCCGGGATCGACACATCGGTGGGGGGCTCGAGATCACAGATCGAGAAGTCCGCGCCTCGGGACGCCCGCGTCCGCTCCACCATGGCGGCGAAGGCCGGTGACGCCGTGTCCAGAACCCGCACCACCGGCCGCTGGTCCGCCGGAATGTCCGACGCGACCCGCACGCCGGTCATCACGTCCTGCGGCGCAGCCACGGCGCCCGACGGCTCCTCGCCGGTCTTCATGGCCCGCACCACGTCCAGGCCGGAGACCACCCGGCCCCAGGCGGTGTACCGCTTGTCCAGCGACGGATAGGCCTGACGCATCAGGAAGAACTGACTATTGGCGCTGTCGGGATCGTCGCCGCGCGCCATGCCCGCCACGCCGGGGCAATAGACCCCCCAGGCGTGCACCATGCCGTCATCGGTGCGGCCCATCAGCTCGTCCGGCTGGGTCTGGATCGGCAGGGACCCCAGAAATCCCACCGGTGCGCCCATGGGATCGGCGACCCGGGTGAAGGGCATGGCCGGTCCGCGCCGGAAGGTGAATTCGCCGGTCAGGTCGGGATAGGGGCTCTGCCCGTCGCCCGTGCCCAGCGGATCGCCGGTCTGGGCCATGAACCAGTCGATCACCCGATGCCAGACGATGCCGTCATAGAAGCCGCGCCGGGCCAGCACGCGCATCCGTTCCACATGCGCCGGCGCCGCCAGCGGCGACATCTCCACCAGAATCCGGCCCTGGCTGGTGTCGATCACCAGCAGGTTTTCGGGTGTCACCGTGCGCCAGTCGGTGGCGGCGGCGGCATCCGGCGCCGGCGCCTCCTGGGCCGCTACAGATGTGCCCGCCAGCATGGCGGCGGCGGCGATGATCGACAGGCGCATGGCCCCTCCCCTTATCAACCCTCGATGCGGACCGGCGGAACCACGTCGCAGACGCTCAGACGGTTTCCGCGCTCGGCCACGGCGGCCTGAACGATCTCGGCCATGCGCGGCGAGCGGGCGTCCAGCACCTGGGCGCTGGGCCGTTCGCCCTCGGGCATGTCGGCGGCCAGGCGGGCGTTGAGCATCCGGTCAGGATTGGTGACGGCGCCGTCGTTATCATCCGAGCCGGTCTTCAGCGCCTCGACCACGTCCAGGCCTTCCAGCACCCGGCCGAAGGGCGTGTACTGGCCGTTCAGGGTCGCGCGATAGGCGGTCATGAGAAAGAACTGGCTGTTGCCGCTGTCCGGACTGGCCGAGCGCGCCATGCCCACCACGCCGGGACAGAAATAACCCATGCCGTCCACGCGGTTGTCGGCCGTGATGAACATCTGGGCGTCGGGCTGGGTGCGCACCGGCATGGCGCCGTAAAGACCGAACACTGCGCGCTCCTCGCGCCCCGTCGGGGTCTCAACAAAGGCAGGGCGGCGGCTGCGCCGGAAGGTGAACTCCCCCGCAATATCCGGCAGCTCGCTGCCGCCCGCGCCGGTCCCCGTGGGATCGCCGGTCTGGGCCATGAAGTTGCGGATCACCCGGTGGAAGGCGTGGTTCTGGTAGAACCCCTGACGGGTCAGGGTCTGGATACGCTCCACCGACAGGGGCGCCATGTCCGGCGCCAGCTCCACCAGAATGCGGCCCTTGGTGGTGTCTATGACCCACAGATTCTCGGGCGTCACATCGCGCCAGATCTCGGCGTCCTGCGCCGGGGCGGAAGAGGCGGCGGCCGTCAGGGTGGCGGCGGCCAGCAGGCCGGTCATAAACTTCATGCTTGCAGAACCTTGGCCCGGACGCGCTCGGCCACCCGGGGACTGACGAAACTCTCGATCGCGCCGTCCAGACGGGCGATCTCCTTGACGAGACGGGAGGCGATGGCCTGGTGGCGAGGATCAGCCATCAGAAAGACGGTCTCTATGTCGGCGTTAAGGCGCTGGTTCATGGCCGTCATCTGGAACTCGTATTCGAAGTCCGCCACAGCGCGCAGGCCCCGTACGATGACATTGGCGTTCACGGCTTCGGCGTAGTGCATCAGCAGGGTCGAGAACGGCTCGACCACGATGTCCGCCTTCAGCGGCGCCACCTCGGCGCGCAGCATTTCCACCCGTTCCGCCGTGGTGAACAGCGGGCCCTTGTCGTCGTTCAGGGCCACGCCGATGACCAGCCGGTCCACCAGCTTCATGGCGCGGCCGATGATATCCATGTGCCCGTTGGTCACCGGATCGAAGGTGCCCGGATACAGTCCGATGCGCATAAGGCCCTGATCTCCCCCACGTTCGCCTCGGTCTAGCATCCGAACTTCGCCGAACCTAGAGCGCCTGACAGGGGTTTGATCGCCACGCGTTCTTCACGAGGGCGGTGAGGTCGGGCCGCGCCGCGTACCGCACCGCCCCGATAGCGGCGACCGGCGCCCCGACCGTAGCTGCGTTGACGATGAAGGCGGCGTCGAAGTCGGGCAACTCGGGCAAGGCGATCGGCCGGTGCTCGGTGGCCACGTCCACGGCCTCCAGGCCCCGCTGGATCAGGGCCTGCCCCGTACCCGCCAGCATCGGGCCCTGGGGCCACACCACCGTGTCGTCCTTCAGGAAACCGATGTTCCAGATGCTGCCCTCGGTGATGCGGCCGTTGTCGTCCGCGAACAGGACGTCATCGTGGCCCGCCGCAATGGCCTCCCGCCGTTCCCGGATCAGGCCGAAGGTGGCGACATGCTTCAGGTGCGGGACTTCACGGACATGGCGGGACACGCTCAGCTTCAGCGGACCGGCTGGCTCGGCAGCCGCAGGCCCCGCCATCACCATCACGTCGGGCGCCCCCCGCGCCGACGGATCGCGCACGCTGATCGCGCGGCTGAACAGATTGACCCGCACAGAGGCCGCGCCGGACTGATCCTTCAAGGCCTGACGAATCCAGGCGCGTATCTCGCCCTCGTCCGGCGCCGCGCCGAACAGCTCCAGCCCGGCGTCGCGCAGACGCGCCAGATGCAGGTCCAGCCCCCGCACGCCCCAAAGGCCGTCGGAGCCCTGCTCCGCCTGCATCGAGGTGAAGGCGCCGTAGTTCACCAGCGCCAGATGCAGCAGATCATCCCGCTCCGCCGGCGCGCCGTTGACCAGAAGGGTCAGCATGCCGGGGCCGGGATCACTCTTCGCCGCCTCCGACCTCGCCATCATCCTCGATGGCCGCGATGGCCTCGTCGCCCGCCACTTCCGGCAGGCGCTCCACCGAGACCACGCGCTCGCCGTCGGCGGTGCGGAAGATGGTGACGCCCTGGCTGGACCGGCCGACGATGCGGACCTGGCTGACCGGCGTACGGATCATCTGGCCGCCCGAGGTGACCATCAGCAGTTCGTCGCTGTCCTCCACCGGGAAGGCGGCGGCCAGGCGATTGCCCGCCCGTCCGCCCAGGCCGTGGGCCGTCAGCCCCTGCCCGCCCCGGCCCGTGCGGCGATACTCATAGGCCGAGGATCGCTTGCCGAAGCCGGTGTCGGTGATCGTCAGGATGAACTGCTCGGCGGCGCCCAGTTCGGCGATACGCTCGATGCTGAGGGCGGCGTCGGCCACAGCTTCCTCATCGGCGTCCGGCGTCGGCGTTTCATCCTCGCCGGTGGCGGCGCGGCGCATGGCCGAGGCGTGCTTCACATAGGCGGCGCGTTCTTCCGGCGTGGCGTCCACGCGGCCCAGCACGGCCATGGAGATGACCTCGTCCCCGTCCTGCAGACGGATGCCCCGCACCCCGGTGGAATCCCGCCCCTTGAACACCCGCACGTCGTCGGCCTTGAAGCGGATGGCGCGGCCCAGACCGGTTGTCAGCAGGATGTCGTCGTCGGCGCGGCACAGACCCACGCCCACCATGTGGTCGCCGTCTTCCAGCTTCATGGCGATCTTGCCGGCCCGGTTGACCGTGGCGAAGTCCGACAGCTTGTTGCGGCGCACGTCGCCGGACTTGGTGGCGAACATGATGTCGTAGTCGCCCCAGGCGCTCTCGTCCTCGGGCAGGGGCAGCACATTCATGATGGTGTCGCCCGGCTCGATGGGCAGCAGGTTCACGAACGCCTTGCCGCGCGAGGTCGGCCCGCCCAGCGGCAGGCGCCAGGTCTTGAGCTTGTAGGCCTTGCCGTTGGTGGCGAAGAACAGCACCGGCGTGTGGGTCGAGGCCGAGAACACGCCGACGACGGCATCCTCTTCCTTCATGGTCACGCCCGAACGGCCCTTGCCGCCGCGATGTTGGGT
>NZ_JBKBPF010000011.1:0-105156 GCF_046293315.1 Brevundimonas sp. | reverse complement strand
GCCCTGATGGCCGAATCCGCCCGCGCGGCCGGCACGGAGCCGGTGGTGACCGAGGGCGACGGCGCCTTCTACGCGCCCAAGCTGGACTTCATCGTCAAGGACGCCATCGGCCGCGAATGGACCTGCGGCACCATCCAGCTGGACTATGTGCTGCCCGAACGGCTGGACGCCTCCTACATCGCCGAGGACGGCCAGAAGCACCGGCCGGTCATGCTGCACCGGGCGATCCTGGGGTCGTTCGAGCGCTTCATCGGCATCATGATCGAGAACTACGCCGGGTCCTTCCCCCTGTGGCTGGCGCCGGTGCAGGCGGTGGTGGCGACCATCACCTCCGACGCCGACGGCTATGCCCATGAGGTGGCCGCGAAGTTCAGGGCCGCCGGCCTGCGGGTCGAGACGGACCTGCGGAACGAGAAGGTCGGCTACAAGGTGCGCGAGCACTCCGTCGGCAAGGTGCCGGTCATCGCCGTGGTGGGCCGCACCGAGGCCGCCGAGGGCAAGGTGGCCCTGCGCCGCCTCGGCTCGCAGGCCCAGGAGATCCTGACGGTGGAGGAGGCCATCCGCGTCCTGGCCGACGAGGCCACCCCGCCGGATTTGAAGCGGGCCGGTCAGGTCGTGGACTCATAAGGGAGCAGGGCGGCGTGCCGAACAGCAGACGTCCCGAACGGCCGCAATGGGTTAAGCGACTGCGCTTCATCAGCGCGCGTCTCGCCGCCTCACAAGAACCCGTTCATCAGTTCAAACGCCCAGATGATCTCCACGACTATGCCATCCTCTTCCACAAGGCACACGGTGCCCGGCGGCCAACCCGAAGCATCGAACTTGTGGAGCGTGCGTGTCGCATCGAAACGTCGGTGAATGCACAAGCCGCCCGCTTCTGATGCGAACAGGCTATAGCCGTTCGATAGCAGCGTTTCATGTGCGTCGTCGTATGGATCGCCAATCGATACTCCGAAGCGGCTGCCCTCGGTGAGGACGGCTCTGAGCGGAATGGCATCCCTGAAGCTCAAAGCGGCAACGCCGATAGCGAGCAGGATGGCGATCACGCCGGTTATCTTGAACGCAGGCCTCATATTCCGCCCCGGAGTCGATCACCAAAGTCTGACGCAAGTCGCCATGCCACACCATCTGGAAGGCGATGTCAGCAACGGGTCGTGAGCACACAATGACTTACTGCTTGTGAGCCGACCCGTGGCATCGGCGATCTTATGTGCACACGCCTGGAATCAGCCCCTCGGGAATGGCCCCGCCCGGCTGAGGCTGGAGGGCGGCGCCTTGCCGAGGCGCTGGGCGACCCAGTGGGCCGTCTGGATCAGGGCGTCCAGATCATAGCCGGTCTCGAACCCGCCCCGGTGCAGCATGTGCACCAGATCCTCGGTGCCGATGTTGCCGGTGGCTCCCGGCGCGAAGGGACAGCCGCCGATGCCGCCCACCGAGGCGTCCAGAATATCCACCCCCGCCTCCACGCCCGCATAGGCGTTGGCGAGGCCGGTGTTGCGCGTATCGTGGAAGTGCAGCCGCAGCTTCGCGTCCGGCGCGGCCTTGCGCGCGGCCTCGACCTTCTTCGTCACGGCCCAGGGATCGCCCGCGCCGATGGTGTCGGCCAGGGCGATCTCGTCCACGCCCAGTTCGCCGATGCGGCCCACCAGATCGGCCACCTGATCCACCGACACCTCGCCGTCGAAGGGACAGCCCCAGACGCAGGAAATGGTCACCGACAGGGACGGCGCGGCGTCGCCCGGGGCGGCGTTGTGGCGACGGGCCACGATGTCGGCCAGCATGGCCGCCTGACCCTTCAGGTCCAGGCCCTGGTTCTTGAGGCCGAAGCCGTCGGTGGCGGCCACCGAGACATTGACCTCGTCCACCCGGGTGGCGATGGCGCGGTCATAGCCCCTGGCGTTCAGCACCAGACCGATGCGGCTGCGTCCGGCCTCGGGGCGCAGGTCGGCCATGACCTCTTCGGCCCCGGCCATCTGGGGCACGTATTTCGGATGGACGAAGCTGACCGCCTCGATGCGCCGCGCCCCGGCCGCCTCCAGCCGCCGCACGAACCCGGCGCGCACGGCGGGCTCCAGCACGGCGGCCTCGTTCTGGAGGCCGTCGCGGGGACCGACCTCGACGATCTGGATGAAGCGGCTCATTGGTCGGGATCGGCCTCAGGCTCTGGCTCGGGCGAGGCCACGGGCGTGTCAGGATCTTCAGCGGGCGTGGCCGTGTCGGTCGCGGGATCAGCGGCCGCCGCATCCGGATCAACCAGCGTCGGATCCTCGGTCAGGGGTTCGGCGTCGAGATCCAGCAGCGTCGGATCCGGATCCGCCTCGGGCCGCGCGGGTCTGCGCGCGGGGGCGGGCCGGGGCGCCGGGCGATAGAGGATCAGCTCGACCCGGTCGCCGTTGGCGTAGTTGACGCCCTCGACCCGCTCCTCGGCGCGGGCTTCGGCCCCCAGACGGTTGAGCGCGGCGCGGAAGTTCGCCTCCTGCCGCGCCTCGACCACCGCGGGACGGCCCGCGGCGATGGCGGCGGCGGCCCCGGCCTCATCGGTGATGCGGGCGGCCGGGCCGAACAGGAACAGCACGCTGGGCTGGTTGTAGCCGGTCACGGCCACCGGCCCGGGCAGGCGTCCTTCCACCGGATGCAGCCCCGTCTCGATCAGGGCGGCCTTCAGGCGCGGCGACACCCACAGGGGCTCCAGATTGCGCATCAGGCCGGCCAGACTGGCGTGGGCCAGGATGCCCAGCGCCAGCGAGATCAGCACCGCCGTCACCCCCATGCGGTGATACAGCAGGAACCCGCCGATGGCGGCGGCCGCGAGGGTCAGGCCGATGGTCGGCGTGGCCCAGGCCTGGGACGCCTCGCCGCCGAACTCCGACAGGGCGAAGAGGGTGGCGGCCAGCACATAGACCCCGCCCAGCACCGCCAGCGCGGTCCCGGCCCAGCGCGAGACCCGGCCCAGCGGGCGGATCAGGGCGGCCGCGGCCAGCCAGGTCACCGCGCCGTACAGCGGCAGGGTCTGGTGCCACATGGGATCGGGCGCCAGTTCGAACAGCAGCCAGGCCGGAACCAGCCAGGCCACGGCGAAGCGCACGCCCGGCTCGGCCCGGCGGGTCAGGCCGGTCACCAGGGCCGCGGGCAGCATCAGGGTGGCGGGGAACAGCAGCAGGGGCGCCAGCAGCAGGTGCCGCCCGGGCAGACCCCAGTCCGCCTCGCCGGAGAGGGTGCGCACGACGATGTTGTCGCTCAGGGCGTGGCGCCACACATCGCCGTCGGTGGAGACGGTGGCGGCGATGGCCCACGGGCCGAGGATGAGCGCCAGCAGGGGCAGGCCGCTCAGCCAGCCCAGACGCCCCATCCAGCCCCAGCGCCGGTCCATCAGACCGAGGGTGACCAGCGCCAGGCCGACGATCAGGGGGGCGGTCAGGCCGCCCACCAGAATCGCCACGCCCAGCGCGCCCCACACGATCAGTTTGAGGGGGCGGGGCAGGCGCGGGGGCGGGCCGCCGCTGGCCGACGCCTCCCCCTCGCCTTCGCGCGCCAGCACATACAAACGCGCCAGCGCCGCCATCATCAGGGTGATCAGTCCGGCCAGCAGGGCGTTGGCCTGGGCGACCCCCGCCATGGTGGACATCAGGAAAGTCCCGCCCAGAAGAGCGCCGGCGAGGAACCCGGCGCGGGTTCCGAACAGCGCCGTCGCGCCCCACGCGCAGGCCCAGGCCGCCAGCATGGCCCCCAGCAGGGACGGCAGCCGATAGGAGCGGATGTCGCGGTCCTGAACGTCGGAGATCAGGGCGGTCGACGCCGCCTGAAGCCAGTGCAGGCCTGCGGCCGGGCGAAGGTGGTCCTGTTCGTCGGCGCGGGCGTCGATCCAGTCGCCCCGGTCAAGCATGCGGGCGCTGACCTGGGCCGTGCGGGCCTCGGTGCGGTCCAGAACGGGCGTCATGATCAGGCCCGGCAGGCCCGCGATCAGGGCGATCAGGGCCGCCAGCGCCGGGCCGCGCCAGCCGAGGATCAGGCGGTCAAGGTCGGGTCGCTGCATCGTCGTTCCTGTATCACGCCCGCACCCGCCGTCTCCACAAATCCTTGCCGCGCGTCCTTGGCGAGGCCGTAGCGAAAGCGATCGAACGGCGGTATTAACCATTGTGAACGGGCGCGTCGCGCCTGATCCAGACCGAACCGAGGGGACGACCATGCTGATCGCCTTGCCGCTGCTGGCCATTCCGGTGCTGCTTTACACCCTGATTGTCATCTTCGGCATGGACGGGGGCTTCACCGCCGCCGGGGCCGACGCCGCGTTGAGAGATTCCCTGTTCACCATCCCCATGACCTCCGGCGCGATCTGGACCGTCGGACCGGGGGACCTGCTGATCCTGTTCTCGCTGGTTCTGCTGTTCTTCGAGCTGCTGAAGTCCACCTCCAGCCAGAAGATCGCGATCATCAATCACGCCCTGTCGATGATCCTGTTCGTGGTCTGCCTGATCGCGTTCCTGCTGCTGCGCGGCTTCGCGACCTCCACCTTCTTCCTGATCACGATCATGGTGCTGCTGGACGTGCTGGCCGGGTTCATCGTCACCATCATCAGCGCGCGCAAGGACTTCGACATCAGCACGGCCACGCGCTGACCGGCTCAGCCGAAGGCCAGGAACACCATGGCCACGGCGAGGACGTCAAAGGCGCGGGCGAAAAGGGCGGTCATGGTCGGCGGTCCCTGAAGGCGGATATCGCCGTTCAGGACTGCAAGGACCGGGCCAGTCGGCGGCGAAGATCAGACGTCGGTGCGGGTGGTCTTGCCGGGCTTCGGCCGACGGTCGCTGACGCCGGAGTATTCGGTCCCCAGATAGCTGCCGCGGGCGGCGTCCAGCACAGGCGGGCCGCCCCTCAATCCCTTCCGGCCTCCGGTCTGGCCGATCATCTGGGCCGCGAAAACCGAGGGCTGGACCGGATTCGGCGGTTTCGGCGCGGGCGCGGGCTCGTCGGCGGGCCCGGGTGGCTGGTCCGAGGGGACGAGGGCGCGGGCCGGGCGCGGCTCGCCCTCGCGCCGCTCGTCGCCCTGTCGGCGGTCGCCGGTGCGGCGCTGGGGGCCGCGCGGTTCGACCGGGCCGACCGGGCGCACGGGGGTGGTCATTTCCTGCCGGGCTCGTCGGAGCGGGCCCCGGCCAGACGGTCCAGCTGGGCGCGCATCTCCTCCATCTGGCGACGCATCTCGTTCAGGGTCGCGTCCCCGGCGGCGGCGGCGGGTTCAGCCTTTTCCGGCTCGACCTTGGGCGCGTAGGCCATGGGGGTGAACATCTTCATGGCCCGCTCGAACATGGCGATGTTCTGCTTCACCTGTTCGTCGAACATACCCACCCCCGGCGCGGCCCCGAAGGCGCGCGAGAACTGGGAGCGGAACTGCTCCTGCTGGCTGACGAAATTGTCCAGCGAGAGTTCCAGATAGCTGGGCAGGACGGACTGCATCTGGCCGCCGTAGAAGCCGATCAGCTGACGCAGGAACTGAACCGGCAGCAGGGCCTCGCCGCGGCTTTCCTCCTCGAAGATGATCTGGGTCAGGACCTGACGGGTCAGATCGTCGCTGGTCTTGGCGTCATAGACCACGAAGTCCGTCCCCTCGCGGACCATGCCGGCCAGATCCTCCAGCGTCACATAGGCGCTGGTCGAGGTGTTGTAGAGCCGCCGGTTGGCGTACTTCTTGATCACCACAGTATCGCCGCCGGCCTTGTCACTTCCGGTCTTGCCGGTCTGGGCCCTGCTGGATTTCTTGCCGACTTCCGGTTGGGTGTCCGCCACGCTGTCACCGTCTGTTGTTTTCAAACAGGCTATTATCCCGCAGCGCAGCGCCGGACGCCAGTGCGTTGCGAAAGGGTCAGCCGGGGGCCAGAACGACGCCAACCAGAATGGCCGCCCAGTGGGTCCCGGCGCCGGCCACCACGAAGCCGTGCCAGATGGCCCGGCGGAACTTCACCCGCTGGTTGATGAACACGAACACCCCGGCGGTGTAGATCAGCCCGCCGGCCACCAGCAGGCCAAGGGCGAGGGGGTGGACGGTCTCGATCATGGGTCTGAGCGCAAACACCGCCAGCCAGCCGAACAGCACATAGACCCCGCTCCAGAAGGCGTCGGAAATACGCGGCGCCAGCATCTTGGCGAACACCCCGGCCAGGGCGATGCCCCACACCAGCAGGGTGAAGCCGATGGACCAGGCGCCTTCGAACCGCAGCACGGTGAAGGGGGTGTAGCTGCCCGCGATCATCAGGAAGATGGCCGCCTCGTCCATGCGCCGCAGCACCGGGCGCGCGGCGCAGGGATGGGTCAGGTTGTAGACCGTCGAGCAGGTCAGCATGGCGATCAGGCACAGGGCGTAGACCGCCGTCGCCATCGCCGTTCCGGCGCCGCCGTAGATCGCAGACAGCACCGCCAGGATGACGCCGCCGACCGCCGCGAGGGCCAGTCCGACGATATGCACCCACTTGTCCGCCAGCCGCTCGGCGCGTGTGCGGTAATGCTCCGCCATGTCCTGCTCGTCGGGCGTGCAGACGTGCGTGGCGAGGCGGCGGAACAACATGACCATGACCTTTTGAAGCAGCGAGCGCGCCTATTGTTCCCACCCAGCATGGCCCCCTTATGGTGACGATCCGCTGAATCCACGGCTTTCAGGTGACGAAACGCCTCTGTTGAGGCAGAACCGCCACACCGAAATTCCTCCCGGAGTGAAATCCCATGTCCGACATCGTCATCGTCTCGGCCGCCCGCACCCCCGTCGGCTCCTTTCTGGGGGCCCTGTCCTCCCTGCCGGCCCACGAGCTGGGCGCCGTGGCCATCAAGGCGGCGCTGGAGCGGGCGGGCGTGAAGCCCGAAGAGGTGGACGAGGTGATCATGGGCCAGGTGCTGCAGGCCGGCGCCGGTCAGGGCCCGGCCCGTCAGGCGGCGGTGGCGGCGGGCGTGCCGGTGGAGTCACCCGCCTGGAGCCTGAACCAGCTGTGCGGCTCGGGCTTGCGCGCGGTGGCGCTGGGCCTGCAGCAGATCACGGCGGGCGACGCCAAGATTGTGGTGGCGGGCGGTCAGGAGAGCATGAGCCAGGCCCCCCACGCCGCCAATCTGCGCAACGGCCAGAAGATGGGCGACCTGTCGTTCACCGACACCATGATCAAGGACGGCCTGTGGGACGCCTTCAACGGCTATCACATGGGCCAGACCGCCGAGAACATCGCCGACAAATGGTCCATCGCCCGCGCCGACCAGGACGCCTTCGCCGTGGCCAGCCAGAACAAGGCCGAGGCCGCCCAGAAGGCCGGCAAATTCGATGACGAGATCGCCCCGGTGACGATCTCCACCCGCAAGGGGGACATCGTGGTCGACAAGGACGAGTACATCCGCCACGGCGCGACCCTCGAGGCCATGGAGAAGCTGCGTCCCGCCTTCGCCAAGGACGGGTCGGTCACCGCCGCCAACGCCTCGGGCCTGAACGACGGCGCCGCTGCGGTGGTGCTGATGACGGCGGATGAAGCGGCCAAGCGCGGCCTGAAGCCGCTGGCGCGCATCGCGTCCTGGGCCACGGCGGGTGTGGATCCGGCCATCATGGGCACGGGCCCGATCCCGGCGTCGAAGAAGGCGCTGGACTACGCCGGCTGGTCGGTGGCCGACCTGGACCTGATTGAATCCAACGAGGCCTTCGCCGCCCAGTCCCTGTGCGTGGTGAAGGAGCTGGGTCTGGATACGGCCAGGGTGAACGTGAACGGCGGCGCCATCGCCATCGGCCACCCCATCGGCGCCTCGGGCGCGCGGGTGCTGACCACCCTGCTGCACGAGATGAAGCGCTCGGGCGCGAACAAGGGTCTGGCCACCCTTTGCATCGGCGGCGGCATGGGCGTCGCCATGTGCGTGGAGGCGGTCTGACCGCTAGCGGTCGATCGAGGCCCGGACCAGGGGAGCAGCGCCCGGTTCTTCCAGCAAGGCGGGCAGCAAGGCGGGCAGAAGAGCGCCGCCTGCGCCGATGACCAGGGCGGCGACGACGACAGCGGAGACGACGGCCACGCCGGTCAGGCGCAGGCCCTCCCGGACATCGTCGTCATCGCTGTGGTGATCCATGCCGCCTCCCGGCTCGCCATGGGCGAACGCTGGAGTCAGAACAGCATGGGCGCGGCCTGCTTCGCAAGCGCAACCAAAGGAAAAGGCGGCGGTTTCCCGCCGCCTTCGCCATTTTTACGCGACTGCGTCGATCAGTTGGCGGTCAGCGGCCGGATCAGGATCTCGACCCGACGGTTCTGGCTGCGGCCGTCCACGGTGTCGTTGGACGCGATCGGATTGCGCGAGCTGGCGCCCGCCACATACAGACGCTCGCGCATCACGCCTTCGCCGATCAGAAACTGCGCCACCGAGGCGGCGCGGCGCTCCGACAGCGGCTGGTTGATCTGGTCGCCGCCGGTGGAGTCCGTGTGGCCGACGATGTCCACCACCGAGCGGTCATACTCGTTCATGACGCGGGCCACGTCGGCCAGCACCGGATAGAACCGCGCGTTGATGTCGGCGCTGTTGGTGGGGAAGGTCACGTCGCCGGGCATGCGCAGGACGAGGTTGTCGCCCTGACGGGCCACGCCGACGCCCGAGCCGGACAGTTCAGCTTCCATGGCGCGCTGCTGGCGGTCCATGTACTGGCCGATGGCCGCGCCGCCCAGGGCGCCCACGCCCGCGCCGATCAGGGCGTTCTTGCGGCCCTCTTCGGAGTTGTTGGTGTTGGTCAGATAGCCCAGCACGGCGCCGCCGAGCGCGCCGGCGATGGCGCCCGTGGCGGTGTTGTTGCGCGGCGCGTCGGTGCGGTACGCATCGGTGGTGGTGCAGGCGGCGGCCACGAGGGCCAGCGCGCTGACGCCGGCGATAATCTTGATGTTCATGGTGGAGATCCTTCCAGGGTTTCTATGACCCAGCCGCTGGAACGCCTGGCGAACGGCCAAGGTTCCGGTGCGGCCGCTTGAAGCGAGGCCATAACGACCTTTTGCCATCCGGATGATGAACGGCGTAAGACGGCCCCCGTTCACCTCCGCGAGGCCTCCCGTGACCGACAGCGCCATCATCCCCGTCTCCATGACCCGCTTCGATGCGGACTTTCAGGGCTTTTCCGACGATCTGGGGGCCTCCTTCGCCCGCTACGGCTTCGCCGTGGTGGCCGACCACGGCCTCGACGAGGCGGTGATCGGCGCGGCGCTGGATGACGCCAGGGCCTTCTTCGCCCTGCCCGACGCGGTCAAGCGCGCCTATCACCAGCCCGGCACGGGCGGCGCGCGCGGCTACACCCCCTTCGGCATCGAGGCGGCCAGGGACGCCGCGGCCGTGGACCTCAAGGAGTTCTGGCACGCCGGCCGCGAGCTGCCCGAGGGCCACCCCTATCGCAAATACATGCGCGACAACGTCTGGCCCGCCGAGGTCCCCGCCTTCCAGGCCCACGTCTATGGCATGTTCCAGGCGCTGGACGCGCTGGGCGGCAAGCTGCTGCGAGCCATCGCGCGCTACCTCGAGCTTCCCGACGATTTCTTCGCCGACAAGGTGGCGCTCGGCAATTCGGTGCTGCGCCTGCTGCACTATCCGCCGGTGCCGGCCGATGCGCCGGGCGTGCGGGCCGGGGCCCATGAGGACATCAATGTCATCACCCTGCTGCTGGGCGCCGAGGAAGCCGGCCTGCAGCTGCTGGACCGGGACGGCCAGTGGCTGTCGATCGCGCCGCCGCCGGGGGCCCTGGTGGTCAATATCGGCGACATGCTGCAGCGCCTGACCAACCACGTGCTGCCGTCCACCACCCACCGGGTGGTCAATCCGGCCCCCGAGCGGCGCGGCTTCTCGCGCTATTCGACCCCGTTCTTCCTGCATTTCGAGCCGGAATACGAAATCCGCACCCTCGACAGCTGCGTCTCGGCTGAAAACCCGGATCGCTACGCCGAAGGCATCACCGCCGAGGACTATCTGCTGCAGCGCCTGCGCGAGATCCGCCTGCTCTAGTTCGGGTTCGGGTCCGGCATGATCGGCGGCGGGGCGTCCGCCGCATCGGGGTGGCCGGTGGTGCGGTATTTCACCGCTTCGGGCGCGATGACCCCGGCCGAGACGATGAACTGGATGGCCTCGTTCAGGGTCCAGTCCAGCCACACCAGCCGATCCACCGGCACGATTTCCACATAGCCCGAGGTCGGGTTCGGCGTGGTGGGCACATAGACCGCCGCCAGCTCCTCGCCGGTGTCCGAGGCGCGGAAGCGCTGGGTGACCAGCCCCACGGTGCGCATCTCCGGCGAGGGAAACTCGATCAGCACCACCTTCTGGGCGCCCTCGGTGGGGGACTGGAAGCTGGAGATCAGCTGGCGCGCCGAGCCATAGACCACGCTGCCCACCGGGATGCGGGTGATGAAGTCCTCCACCATCTGGCCCACGACCCGCCCGATGACCCCCTTGGCCATCAGTCCGATCACGATCAGGGCCCCCAGCGCCACCACGATGTTCAACACCGTGGAGGTCACCGGATGCAGCAGGAAGCCTTCCAGCCCCGGCACGATCAGCAGCAGGGTGGCGGTGAACGGGCCGGTCATCAGCCCGCCCACGAAAGCGGCCACCTGCAGCACCAGCCACAGCACCCACAGGGTCAGCGCCAGCGGCGCCACGGCGATGGCGCCCACCACCAGCGCCTGCGACGCCCGCGCCGCCAGGCTCTTGACCCGCATCCGGGTCAGGCGAAGTTCCTCGTCGGTGAAAGCCCAGCGTTTCATCAGAAGTCCACCGCCAGACCCTTCTTCTCCCAGTCGCCGTAGCGCGTGGGCTCGGCCCCGCGCGGCCCGCCCTGTTCCGGCGGCAGCTCCAGCGGCGGCGCGGCGGCGCGGCGCGCGGCGGCCTCCTCCAGCGCCCGGCGCGCGGCGGGGCTCAGGGGCTTGTCCTGGGCCGCGTCCGGCAGGTCCGGGTTCAGCAGGACGGGGGTGTCATCGGCGGGCTGATCGGTCACGGGCGGGGCTCTTGAGGCGGGGGCGTTCCCGCTCCACATAGTATGCAACAGGGCCCGCGACAAAGCCCGCCCCATCATTCACACGGAAAACCATGAACCACATCAAGACCTTCATGCTGCTGGCCGCCATGACCGCCCTGTTCGTGGGGGTCGGCTGGCTGATCGGCGGGGCCACGGGCATGCTGATCGCCCTGGTCTTCGCGGTGGCGTTGAATTTCGTCAGCTACTGGAACGCCGACAAGATCGTGCTGAAGATGTACCGGGCCCAGCCGGTTGACGAGACCCACCCCGACCCGGTGGTGCGCAACTATGTGGCCGACACAAAGGCCATGGCGGCGAGCGCGGGCCTGCCCCTGCCCAACATCGTCATCATCCCCAATGACCAGCCCAACGCCTTCGCCACCGGCCGCAATCCCGACAACGCGGCGGTGGCGGCCACCACCGGCCTGCTGCGCATGCTGGACCGGGCCGAGATCCGCGGCGTCATGGCCCACGAGCTGGCCCATGTGAAGAACCGCGACACCCTGGTCATGACCGTGACGGCGACCATCGCCGGCGCCATTGCGGCTTTGGCCAATTTCGCCCTGTTCTTCGGCGGGCGCGACCGGCCGGGCGGGATCATCGGGACCATCGCCATCATGCTGCTCGCGCCCATGGCCGCCGCCCTGGTGCAGATGGCCATCAGCCGAACCCGCGAATACGGCGCGGACCGGGTCGGCGCCGAGATCGCGGGCGACCCCCAGTCTCTCGCCAGCGCCCTGGCGAAGATGGAGCGCTATGCCCGGGGCGAGCTGAACGTGGCGGCCGAGCGCAATCCGGCCACCGCCCACATGTTCATCATCAATCCCCTGAACGGAAAGGGCGCGGACAACCTTTTCTCCACCCACCCGGCCACCGCCAACCGCATCAAGGCCCTGAACGCCATGGGCGGCGGATCGCGCCCGGCCTTCTTCGCCGAGCCGGCAGCCCCTCGCGCCGGCGCCTTCGTGCCGGTGACGGGCGAGCGGCGCGGACCGTGGGGGTGAGGGGAGGCGAGCGGACGGTCACAAGGTCAGGCAGCGGGTGGTTTGCAGACGCTTGGCCGATGTCTCTATTGCCGCCTTTCGGGCGGCGGCACAGGGTTAGAGGACAGCACTTCATCGACGATTATCAGGTGGCGACTCATCCCCATATGGCCATAGCTGCCGGGATATGTCGCTCTGCGACCTATAAACTCTATTGCATAGGCTGGATGCCCATCACTGAGGAGTGGCTCAGGTCCGGTAGACTCCAGCCAGATGGCGTCTGGTGAATAGGTCCACACAGCAGGCGCTACTGTCGCGTTGGGCAGAAATGCCGAGCCTTCAAACTCGTTAAGCCAGATGCCGCGCATTCGCTCGGGCGGGTTGAAGCGAAAACATTCCTCGGAGCCGATGAACACATAAACATCACCGTAGGCGTCTGTCCTTTTACGATAACAGGGCTGGTAGAACCAGCCGGCGTAGCCAAGTTGTACGGCTGCCCTGTCCCATGGGTTCTTATACGGAGCCGACGAGCGGTCCGAACAGGCACATAGGCCCAGCAGCAAGAGCAGGGACAAGAGAGCGCGTGTCATGACCGGAAGAGCCTATGTGGAAGGATCGGAACGCGCCACCTAACTTCCGCAAAGGGTCGGGAGCGGCCGTTTCCGACGGACCACAGACATGGATCGCCGCCGCGTGGACCCCGTTAATCTAGCATTTTCCAGCGCCTGGGATGTGACCCTAACTCTCGGCTCACCCCGGCGAAGGCCGGGGTTCAGATCATAAGGCTCCAATGGGTGGACGTTCTGGCCCCCTCAAATCCTGACCGCCCAGCTACGCCATCTGGAGCCCGGCCTTCGCCGGGATGAGCGGGAGTGTGTGACTGCCTCCCGGCTCTTCGCTTCACTACGGCCGGGATGACAGAATGGCCTCTACCCGAACACCTCCACCCCGATCTCCCCGGACACATCCAGCCAGGCGCGCTTCATGCCCTGGCTGGTGAAGGGATCGGCGCGGTTGCCGTGGCGGTCCAGGGCGATCAGGCCTCCGTCGCCGCCCATGGCGCCGATCCGGTCGATGACGGCGCGGGCGGCGGAGGCCAGCGGCTGGTTCGCGGCCACCCGCCAGGCGGTCTGGGCGGCGGCGGCGGTGCGGATGAAATACTCGCCCTGGCCGGTGCAGGACACCGCCGCATGGTCGTCGGCCCAGGTCCCGGCGGCGGGGATGGGGGTGTCGCCGACGCGGCCGGGCATCTTGCCGAACACCCCGGCGGTGGAGGTGGCTGCGGCCAGCCGGCCGTTCACGTCCAGCACCACGCAGCCTACGGTCCCGTGGGCCAGGGCCCCCGGCGGATGGTTGTCGTCGCCCTGTCCGGCGCCGGTAAACCAGCCTTCCGGGTCATCCACCGGCTCCAGTCGCTGATCGCGGGCGAAGTCGGCGGCGCCCTGACCGGCCAGCATGACGTGGGGGGTCCCGGTCATCACCGCACGGGCGGCGCGGATGGGGTTGCGGAAGCCCTGCAGGGCGGCCACGGCCCCGGCCTTCTGGGTGGCGCCGTCCATCAGGCTGGCGTCCAGCTCATAGCGGCCGTCCAGATTGGGCGAGGCGCCGCGCCCGGCCACATACAGCCCGGAGTCCTCCAGCATCACCACGGCCTCAACCGCCACGTCCAGCGCCGGGGCGCCGTCCGCCAGCCGCGCGGCCATGGCCTCGACCACCGCGCGCATGTTGGCGATCTGCGGGTCGTAGTTTTCCGACCGGCGGGCGCCGGCGCCGCCGTGCAGAACCAGGGCTGGACGGGTCATGGGGGCATCTTCCTGAAGCGTTCGCCCTTTTCACGGGCCTTCGCGCTCATTAGCCTTCGAACAAGACGGGCGCCACCGCCCGGTCCCCAGCTTCACGAGGTTCGATTTGCGCGCGGTCCTGTCCCATGCCCCCGGCGGCCCCGAGACCCTGACGGTCGAGGAGGTCAACGACCCCACCCCCGGCAAGGGTCAGGTGGTGATCGAGGTGAAGGCGGTGGGGATCAATTTCCCCGACACCCTGATCATCGAGGACAAATACCAGTTCAGGCCCGAACGCCCCTTCTCTCCCGGCGCCGAGGTGGCCGGGGTGGTCGAGGCGGTGGGCGAGGGCGTCAAAAACGTGCGCAAGGGCGACCGGGTCATCGCCGTGCCCGGCTGGGGCGGTCTGGTGGAGCGCATCGCCGTGCCCGCCAGCCACGGCATCCCCATGCCGAAGGAGATGTCCTTCGAGGAGGGCGCCGCCCTCGTCATGACCTACGGCACCAGCTACTACGCGCTCAAGGACCGGGCCCGGCTGAAAGAGGGGGAAACCCTTCTGGTGCTGGGCGCCGCGGGCGGCGTGGGCGCGGCCGCCGTCGAGCTGGGCAAGGCCATGGGCGCGCGCGTCGTGGCCGCCGCCTCCACCGGCGACAAGGTGGAGTTCGCCCTGGAGCTGGGGGCCGACAACGGCCTGATCTACCCCACCGGCCCCATGGACAAGGCGGCGCAGAAGGAACTCTCCAGCGAGCTCAAGCTCGCCACCGGCCGCGACGGGGCGGACGTGGTGTTCGACGGCGTCGGCGGCGACTACGCCGAGCCGGCCCTGCGCGCCATGGACTGGGACGGGCGCTATCTGGTGGTGGGCTTCCCGGCGGGGATCCCGTCCCTGCCGCTGAACCTGACCCTTTTGAAGTCCGTGTCGATCATCGGCGTGTTCTGGGGCGCCCACGTGGCCCGCGAGCCGGAGATGCACGCCGCCAACATGGCCGACCTGATGCGCCTGTACGCCGAGGGCAAGATCCGGCCCCGCGTCTCGCGCACCTTCCCCCTGCACAAGGCGGGCGAGGCCATCCAGGCCCTGGGCGACCGTCAGGCGCTGGGCAAGATCGTGGTGACCGACGCATGAGCGGTCCCGTCGCCCCCGGTGAGATCACCATAGCGCCCGGCCTTGACCCCCTGCGGCTGCAGCCGATCTTCAGGCGCACCCGCCGGCTTCACATCCCGGACGTCCTGCCCGGCCAGACCGCCGCAGCGATCTGTCAGGCCCTGATCAGGGACACCCCGTGGAAGCGCTCGCTGTTTCTGGGGGACCGAGGCGTGGCGCTGGATTTCGACGAACTGGCCGCCATGCCCGCGGACGCCCGCGCCCGGCTGGATCAGGGACTGGCCCAGCGCGCCCGCGACGGCTTCCAGTACGCCTTCGACAGCTGGTCGGTGTCGGACGAGGTGGAGGCGGGTCGCCGCACAGGGCATCCGGCGGAGTCCTTCTATGATTTCCTGAACGCTCCGGCCTTCCTGCAGTGGGTGCGCGCCGTCACCGGAGACGACCGCCCGCGCTACTGCGACGCCCAATGCACGCGCTTCAACCCCGGCGACTACCTCAACGGCCATACGGACGAGGCCGAGGGCAAGAACCGTCTCTACGCCTATGTCATGAACCTGACGCCGAAGTGGACGGTGGACTGGGGCGGGGTGCTGCTCTTCATTGATCAGGACGGGCACGTGGCCGAGGGCTACACCCCGGCCTTCAACGCCCTCAACATCTTCGAGGTGCCCCAGCCCCACTCGGTCTCCATTGTGGCCCCCTTCGCCGGCACGTCCCGGCTGGCGATTACCGGCTGGATCCGGTCCGCAGGTCCCGACGCGTGACGACGCTGCGTCACCCGTTCGCGCCCCCGCAGGCAGCGCAGCAGCTGTCGGCTGCGGGACGGGTCCGGATCCCTGACGTTTTGACAGACGACAGCGCCCGCGCGCTGCATGCGGCCCTGACCGACGAGGCCCTGGTCTGGCGCCGCAGTCTGGACAATCCCGCCAATGTGGATGTGCCTGTGGCCATCTTCGAGAGCCAGCCCGCCGACGAACAGGCCCGTCTGATCGCCATGGTTCATGAGGGCGCGCGCGACGGCTTCCAGTATGTCTATGACCGCATCCGCATCGGCTACGGGGTCAGCACCGGCGAGGCGATGCCGGAGGCGCTCGCCGCCCTCTACACCCTGTTCAACAACGACCTCTGGCTCGACTTCGCCCGCACCCTCACCGGCGATGACCGCATCGCCCGTGTGGACGCCATGGCCACCCGCTTCGGGCCGGGGCAGTTCCTGAACGGGCACAACGACCAGCATGAGCAGGCCGGGCGGCTCTACGCCTACGTCCTGAACCTGTGCCCCCGCTGGCGCGCGGAATGGGGCGGGCTGCTGCTGTTCAAGGACGACCGGGGCGAGGTCGTCGAGGCCTTCACGCCCGGCTTCAATGTGCTGAACGTGTTCCGCGTACCCCAGACCCATGCGGTGTCCATGGTCACGCCCTTCGCCGGGGCGCCGCGCCTGTCGATCACCGGCTGGTGGCGCAGCCACGCCTAGGGCTGTCTGGCGTCAGCCCTGTCGTTGCGCAGGGCCTCCAGCGTCCGTTCGGCCGACTGGTAGTGGCGACCGCGGATGTGGGAGCCGACCAGAGCGATCATGGCGGCGATCACCGCCGCGTCGTCGGTGAAGCCGATGCCCACGAACACGTCGGGAATGACGTCCACCGGCATGACGAAATAGCCCAGCCCCGCCAGCATCATGGCCTTGGCGCGGAACGGCGTCTCGGGATCGCGCGCCGCGTGCCAGGCCGCCACCGCCTCCCGCGCGAAGGGGATGCGGGTGGCCGTGCGCCGGATCTTGGGCCAGAAGCCGCGCCGCACCCGTTCGGCGTTAACCTTGATGGTGGCGGGGACCAGCGCGCGCGAGGGCTCCAGCGCCTGCTCGGGCGTTTCAATTGAAGACGGTTTGGCGTTTGGCGTCATGGCGTCTAAATCCTCGGCCCAGCTCAGAGTTCAATCAATATAGGGACGAATGCCATGCAACTGGATGGTTCGATCGCGGCGGTGGTGACGGGCGGGGCCTCGGGCCTGGGCGAAGGCACAGCGCGGGCCCTGGCGGCCAGGGGCGTCAAGGTGGCCATCTTCGACCTGAACGAAGAGGCGGGCGAAAAGGTCGCGGCCGAGATCGGCGGGGTTTTCTGCAAGGTCAATGTGACCGACGACGCCTCGGTGGCCGCCGCCTTCGAGAAAGCCCGCGCCGCCCACGGCCAGGAGCGCCTGACCGTCAATTGCGCCGGCATCGCCACCGGCCAGAAGACCGTGTCGCGCAAGAAGGACACCGGCGAGATCCGCGCCCACGACATGGCCCAGTTCGAGAAGACGGTGACGGTCAACCTGTTCGGCACCTTCCGGGTGGCGTCCCAGTCGGCGGCCGGCATGGTCACCCTCGACCCCATGGACGACGGCGAGCGCGGCCTGATCGTCAACACGGCCAGCGTGGCGGCCCAGGACGGCCAGATCGGCCAGGCGGCCTATTCCGCCTCCAAGGGCGGCGTCTACGCCATGACCCTGCCCATGGCCCGCGACCTGATGAACGAGGGCGTGCGGGTCAACACCATCCTGCCGGGCATCATGTGGACGCCCATGATGGCGGGCATGGACCAGAAGGTTCAGGACGCCCTGGCTGCGATGATCCCCTTCCCCAAGCGTCTGGGCACCCCCGCCGACTATGCGGCGCTGGCCCTGCACCTGGCCGAGAACACCTACATCAATGGCGAATGCATCCGTCTGGACGGCGGAATCCGTCTGGCGCCCAGATAAGGGCGCTACCGTTCGCCGCGCGGCGGCTCGCTGCTTGAGCGCAGGGTTGGGCGCTGACGCTCGCGTCACAGACGCTCGCTGCTTGAGCGGGGGAGTCGGATTTTTCCGACGTTTCCCCTTGCGGCCCCCGCCCGCGCTCGGCTATAGGCCCGCCCTCGACTGAGAATGCGGGCGTAGCTCAGGGGTAGAGCATCACCTTGCCAAGGTGAGGGTCGGGCGTTCGAATCGCCTCGCCCGCTCCAGTCGAAACGCAAAGAGCCTCGTCTTCGGACGGGGCTTTTTTGTTTCGGCCTTGCAGGGGCCCGAAGGGAAGCCTGATCCGTTCCCGGCGCATTTCAGCCCTCCCGACACGCCCCTGTCATACACAGGCGTCACCATGCATCATCCCCTCACGATCGCTGCGCCGATGCGCCGCCTTGTCCAGGAACGCCGCATGATGTCGCGCAAGCTTCTTCTCGCCCTCGCCCTGTCGGCGGGTCTGGCCCTGTCGCAAACGCCAGCTCTGGCCTTTCAGCAAGCTGTGGTCGCGGCGCCGGCCTCGCCCCACGCCGCCCTTGAATCCGACGTCTCGAACATCCTGGATCGCATGGTGCGCGACATGGGGCCCGCCGAGCGTCTGGCCCTGACGCCCGACAGCGCCGCAGCCTTCCTCAACGCGGAGGAGCGCGAGCGCCTGTCCACCGGCTTCGCCCGCTTCACCGTCGATCGCCCGGCGCGCCTGTTCGTCGCCTTCGACAGCACCTATGGCGAGACGCCCTTCTGGCTCAGCGATCTGGGGTTCGAACGCCGGGCGGACCTCGACTTCATCGTCGATGTGGAGGATCCCTTCCATGTCTGGGAAAAGGCCGTGCCTGCCGGTGAGGTGAACCTCGGCGTGCCCAGCCTGTCGGGCGAGATGAAGCCCTATATCGTCTTCGCCGCGCCCGCCGGGGGTGAGGGGACGGTTGCAATCACCCCGCTGGTTCCGGGGGTCGATGTGCAGGCCGCCCGCGAGGCCGGCGAGCCCTATGTGGACGACAACGACTACTTCAACGCCCTGCCCGCCGAACTGGACGGCCTGCCCGTGCTGCGCAGCTTTGAGAGCTGGGAGTTCGTCTCGCGCATGGTGGGCTTCTTCCGCGCCACCGACTATCCGTCGTCGAGCGCCCCGGATCATCTGCAGCTGACCTTCCAGGGCGACCCCCGGACCGGCGTGACGGTGCAGTGGCGCACCGACGAGACGGTCGACGCCTCAATCCTGTGGTTCGCGCCGTCGGGTGACGACGCGGCGGGCCGGGTCCTGACGGCCGAGGCCGGCGCCCTGACCAGCCGCCAGATCGTCAACGACCCCGATATCCGCCTGCACCGGGTGCGGCTGGACGACCTGACTCCCGCCACGGACTACGAGTACGCCGTCAGCGCTGATGACGGTCAGACCTGGACCCAGCGCCGCCGCTTCCGCACCGCGGCCGAGGCGGGAGCCGAGCCCTACGCCTTCATCTATCTGGGCGATCCCCAGAACGGCCTGGACGAATGGGGCGACCTGATCCGTCAGTCGGACCGCCATTTTCCCGAGGCCCGCTTCTACATGATCGCCGGCGACCTCATCGACCACGGCACCGAGCGGGACAACTGGGACCAGTTTTTCCACGAAGGATCGACGGTGTTCGACCGTACGCCCGTGGTCCCGGCGCTGGGCAACCACGACAGCCACGGCGGCCACCCGACCCTGTACCTTCAGCAGTTCGCCCTGCCGGACAACGGCGCCGAAACCCTGGACCCGGGCCGCACCTACCATGTGACCTATCAGGACCTGCTGGTGGTGGTGATGGACTCCAACTACGACCTGGTGGAGCCGGAGCTTCAGGTGGAATGGCTGGACCGGGTGCTGGGCGAAAGCGACGCCCGCTGGAAGGTGGTGATCTACCACCATCCGTTCTACGCCTCGCGCCCGGGCCGGGATAACTATCCGTTGCGCGACGCCTGGGGCCCCATCTTCGACCGGCACAATGTGGACATCGCCTTCCAGGGCCATGACCACGCCTACATGCGCACCGTGCCCATGCGCGGCCACGAGCCGGTTGCCGAGGGCGAGCACGGCACGGTCTATCTGGTCGCGGTGTCGGGCACCAAGATGTACGAGCAGGAGCTGCCCGCCTTCGCCGCCTTCGGTACGGTCAACACCCGCACCTATCAGATCATTGAGGTGGATCCCGTCGCCGGAACCCTGGCGTACCGGGCCATCGACAGCGACGGCGGCGTCATCGACAGCTTCGATCTGTCCAAGGACTGAACTTCGGCTTGATCCGGATCGGCCCAGCCATCCGGATCGGGGTCACTGAAGCATTAAATCAACGTCATCAAAGGGTCGTCGTCCCTATGGCAATCGGTCCCGGATAAGCGGTGGCGGTCCTTTCGCCGCATGCATCGGGGGACCATCTTGATGAAATCTGCAATCCGTTTGCTGGGCGGCGTATCGGCGGCCGCACTTCTGGCCGGAGCTGCCCAGGCAGCCGACATCTCGGGCCGGGTCACCGAGGCGACCGGCGATATCGGCCTGGGGGGCGCCGTCGTCCGCGTTCTGGAGACCGGGCAATCAGCAGCCACGCGTCAGGACGGCTCCTTCCGGCTGAGCGGCATGCCCGCGGGCCGCTACACGGTATCGGCATCCTATCTGGGCGCCGACATCCAGACCCTCGAAGTCGTGCTGGTCTCGGACGCCGCCGAAGAGACGGCCAATTTCCGGCTCGGTGACAATGTCACCGTCGTGGACAACGTGCTGGTGGTGGGCCAGCGCGGTCAGCTCAACTCCGCCATCAACCGACAGCGCTCTGCCGACGGCGTCATCACCGTCATTTCCGCCGATGCGATCGGACAGATGCCGGATGAGAACGTGGCCGAGGCGGTGCGTCGCGCCGTCGGGGTCAATGTCATCAACGACCAGGGCGAAGGGCGCTTCATCTCCATTCGGGGCATCGACCCGAACCTGACCACCGGCAGCTTCAACGGCGTGCGTCTTCCGTCTCCCGAGGCCGAGGACCGGCAACTGCCGCTGGACGTGATCGACGCCGACATCCTGTCGGCCATCGTCATCTCCAAGACCCTGACCCCGGACATGGATGGGGATTCCATCGGCGGCAACGTCGAAATCGAGACCCTTTCAGGGCTGGACCAGGCCTCCATGGTTCTGCGGGCGCGTCTCGCCGGCATCCACACTGACCTGGCGAACGAGACCGGCTGGCGCGGCTCCCTGACCTACGCCGACCGCTTCGCCGACGGCCGGCTGGGCGTCGCGGCCTCGGTGTCGCACCAGCATCGTCCGTTCGCGTCCTCGAACATCGAAACCGGCGCGGAGTGGGAGGAGGACGGCGACCTGTTCTACCCCCTTGAGGTAGACTACCGCGACTATCGCCCGACCCGCACCCGCACCACCGCATCGCTGAACCTCGATTTCATGGCTGACGCCAACACCCGGTTGTACGCGCGCGGCCTCTATTCCGCCTTCGCCGATGAAGAACTGCGGATGTCCATGGCCGTGCCGTTCGAGGACGGCGAACTGGTCGGCGGCGATGACGGACGGGTTCTGTTCGCCGCCACCGGCGACGACGAGATCGAGATCGAACGCTCCCTGCGCCAGCGCAAGGAAACTCAGTACATCTATTCCATGGTGCTGGGCGGCGAGACGTTCCGCGGCCCCTGGACCATCGATGGTCAGCTGTCCTGGTCCTACGCCGAGGAGGATCAGCCCGATACGCTCTACACCACCATGGTCGCCGAGTTCGACTCGGGCCTGTTCGGCGTGGACGTCACCGATCCCCTCCGCCCCCGTCTGTTCCTGGGGGATGCCGCCACGGAGGCCGCCTTCAACACTGCGTCGAACTACGAGTTCGACGAATACGAACTGGCCAGCGGCCGTTCCCGCGACACCGAATGGACGGGTTCGGTGAACCTGCGCCGCGACAGCGCTCTGTGGGGCGGCAGCGGCTACACGCGCGGCGGGGTGAAGATTCGTCTGCGCGAAAAGGACTTCTCCGAGGACGTGCTGATCTGGGACGGAATCGACGGCCCGGATTTCACCCTGGATCAGGTCCAGGGCGACGTGGGCTATGACCTCGCGCCGTTCGGCCCGGGCATCGATCCGGCCCGCACCCTCGCCTTCTTCCGTGCGAACCGCGACCGGCTGGAGCTTGAAGAAATCGACTCCGTCATCGATTCCAACGTCGGCGACTACGAGCTGACCGAAGACATCTACGCCGGCTATCTGATGCAGAGCGTGGATGTGGGCACCATGCGCGCGATCTATGGCGTCCGGGTGGAACGCACCGACTTCTCCGCCGCCGGCAACCAGGTGTTCCTGGCCGAGGAAGGCGCGATCGTGGACGGCGTCGAGCTTGACGACGACACGGTGTTCGTCACGCCGTACACCGTCTCGCGCACCTATACGGACGTGCTCCCCAGCGTGAACCTGCGGTTCGACCTCGCCGAGAACCTGATCGGCCGGGCCGGCTACTATGCCTCCATCGTGCGGCCCAACCCCGACCAGACGGCGCCGCGTGTCGAGATCGAGCGCGATGACGAGAACGAAACCGTTGGCGTCGCGGGCAATCCGGATCTGGATCGGGCGCAGGCGCACAATCTGGACTTCGCCTTGGAGTGGTATCCCAACCGCGACTCGGTGTTGTCCGCCGGCATATTCTACAAGAGCATCAGCAACTTCATCGGCGCACAGACCTTGGAGAACGTCTCCTTCAATGGCGTTGACTTCGACGAGCTGGAGACCTTCGTCAATCTCGGCGACGCCACAATCCTCGGCCTGGAGCTGAACTATCAGCAGGCTCTGACCTTCCTGCCCGGACTGCTGTCCGGCCTGATCGTCGGCGCCAACTTCACCTATGTGGACTCCGAGATCGACCTGCCAGACGGCCGGACCATTGCCTTGCCGCGCCAGTCACGAAACGTCGCGAACCTGCTGCTGGGCTACGAGTACGGACCGCTCGATCTGCGCGCAGCCGTCAGCTACCGTGACAGCTACATCGACGGCATTGACGAGGGCGGGCCGGGCGTGGACCGCATCGTGACCGACCACACCCAGTTCGATTTCTCGGCCAAGTACAACTTCTCGCCCAGCGTTCAGGCCTTCGTTGAGTTCAAGAACATCAACAACGAACCCTATGTGGCCACGGTCCGCTCCGGCCGTCGTGTCGGCAACGCCCAGTATGAGACCTATGGCTGGACGGCCCTGTTCGGCTTCCAGTACCGCTACTGATCCCACCCTCCCCCTGAACAGGCCGGCCCTTAACGGGGCCGGCCTTTTTTCTGGTCAAGGAGGGGGGATTGGCGCCGCCCTTGCAAAGGTCGACCGAAACAAGGTTCGGTGACGCATGTTTCTAGAAGGCGAGGTCAACTGGGCTCTGGTGTTCGGCGTGGTGGCGGCGGCCTGCGCCGTCGTGGCCATTGCGGGACTGGTCGCCGCCGCACGCTGGGCCATGGCGTATCGAAATGCGACGACCCAGCTTGATCACGCCCTGATGAGCCACGAGGGCGCGGCCCGACGCCTGCGCGAGGTTCTGGACGCCATTCCGGTCGCCCTTGTCGAAACGGACCTGAGCGGCAAGTTCATCTTCGCCAACCGCGCCGCCCACCAGTTGCTGGGCCGCCGGGATGCCGAGCTGCTGGGCCTGCGCTTCCACTCGGCCACCTGGGGTATCACCTATCCCGACGGCCGCACCGTGCCCCCGGACCTTTTGCCCAGCGCCCGGGCCCTGCGCGGCCAGACGGTCAAAGGCTTCCAGCACATTATGGCCAACCCCTCCAGCCGCCGGAAGATGCTGGTCTCGGTCACGGCCATGCCGATTCTGAACCCCATGGGTGAGGTGATCGGCTCCACCGCCGCCATCGTCGAGACCGAAAGCCTGATCCAGCCCGAGCCGGCGCCCGCGCCTGAGCCCGTCGCCGCCCCGGTCGATCCCGGTCTGACCCGGCGGGTGTTCGACGCCGCCTCCAGCGCCCTCGTGGTTGTGGACGCCGACGGCCGCGTGCGCGAGGCCAACCTGGCGGCGCTGGAGCGCCACGGGCTGGATGCGCACGCCGTGGAGGGCCTGGACTTCGCCGATCTGTTTCTGGCGCTGGACGAGCGCACGGCGGGCCGCATGGCGCTCAAGGCCGCCCGCGCCGCCGATCCGGGCGCGGCCGAGCCGATCTTTGCGGCCTCGGGCCTGACCTGGCGCGTCCTGTCCCTGCCGGGCGACGACGGAGCCCTGCTGCTCGCCGGCGAGCGCACGCCGGAGCCGATGCTGGTGACACAGGCCGAGGATCTCGTCGAGGCCGAGGCTGACGACCCTGCCGGAGTCCTCCGCGCAGAGCTGGAGCTGGCCCGCGCCCGCCTGACCGCGCTGGAGCACCGCGCGGCCGGGGACCGGGAAGAGCTCACAGCCGCCCGGCGGCTGGAGACCGTGGGCCGCCTGACCGGAGGCGTCGCGCACGATTTCGCGGCCCTGCTGGGGGTCATGACCAGCGCCCTCGACATGCTGCTGAAGCAGGCGGACCAGCCCGACCGGGTGCGCCGTCTGGGCGGGGCGGCGCTGAACGCGGGCCGGCGGGGCGAGGCCCTGACCCGGCGTCTGGCCGCCTTCAGCCAGGGCGAGGACGCGGTCATCAACCGGCTGGACCTGACGGTGCTGCTGAAGGCCATGGAGCCGAGCCTGCGCCAGATGGCGGGAGAGGCCGTGGATCTGCTGATCGAGGCGCCGGACCGGCCCATGGAGGCGCTGATCGATCCGGCCGCCTTCGAAGGGGCCGTGAGGGCGCTTCTGGACAATGCGGTGCAGGCGCTGGACCGGCGGGGCTCCGTGGCCATCCGGCTGGACGAAACGCCCGACGGTGAATGGGCCCTGTCGGTGCGCGACAACGGGCCCGGCATGGACAGCGACGTTCTGGCCCGCGCCTCGGAGCCCTTCTTCACCACGCGGGACGGCGCCGCCGGACTGGGTCTGTCGCAGGCCTACGCTTTCGCGCGTCTGTCAGGCGGACGACTGTCCCTGGACAGCGCGCCGGGCGAGGGGACCGAAGCGGCCCTGATCCTGCCGCCCGCGCCGGAAACGCCCGCCGAACCGGCCCCTGCCGCCCCAGAGGCCGAGATTGCCGAATCCTGAACCGGGATTTCGCCGTTCTTTAAGCGGCCAGCTCCTGCTAGGCTGTGGCCAGAGGGAACAGGGAGGCGGTCATGAGAGTCCTGCGGTTCATTCTGGTCATTGTGGTGATCGGCTACGCGGGCTGGCTGGCCTGGCCGTTCCTCTCGCCCTTCCTTGAGGGCGCGGGCCCCGAGGCGGCGGCGTCGCGCTCCGGCGCCGTGGTGGCGCTGGATTCCGGCGGCGATATGCCCACAGCCGCCCTGTGGATCGGGGCGGTGGTCCTGTATCTGCTCAGCGCCCTTCTTCTGGGGGCGGGCAATCCCCGCGCGGTGGCAGCCTATTTCCTGGGCTTCATGGCCGACATCGTGTTGCGTCTGGCCATGAGCCCGAACCGGGGCGTCTCCGCTGACATCGCCGCCCGCTCGGCCGAGGCCGTCCCGGCGCCGGCGGGGCTGGACCCGCAATGGATCGTCATCGCGGCCCTGCTGCTGGTGGGCTTGCTGGTCATGGCGGCCAGCCGCCGGGTGCGCCGCAGCCGTCCGGTCGGACATCTGACGCCCTGACACCGGACCTGACGGCTTGCCCTCATGGCCGGTGAGGCCATATCAGGGGTGGAGACGGCCGCCTGTCCCGGGTTATGAGCGGGCGCGCGCCTCCCCGCCGCAACTCAAGGACTCCTCATGGCCGACGCCCCCCAATCCGCTCCGCAATATGACGTGGTCATCATCGGCGGCGGGCCCGGCGGCTACAACGCCGCCATCCGCGCGGGACAGCTGGGCCTCAAGGTCGCCTGCGTGGAGATGCGAGACACCCTGGGCGGAACCTGCCTGAACGTTGGCTGCATGCCCTCCAAAGCTCTGCTGCACGCCTCCGAGCTGTACGAGGTGGCCGGAACGGAATTCGCCGGGCTCGGCATCAAGGTGGGGAGCCGCGAGCTCGACCTGTCCCAGATGATGAAACAGAAGGACGACAGCGTCGGCCAGCTGACCAAGGGCATCGAGTTTCTCTTCAAGAAGAACAAGGTGGACTGGCTCAAGGGCCGGGGCCGCATCGCCGGAAAAGGTCAGGTCGAGGTCGAGGCCGCCGACGGTTCGAAGGCCACCGTGGCCGCGAAGAACATCATCATCGCCACCGGGTCCGAGCCCACCCCTTTGCCGGGCGTGGAGTTCGTGGCGAACAAGGTGGTCGATTCCACTGGCGCCCTGTCCCTGCCCGCCGTGCCGAAGAAGCTGATTGTCATCGGCGCCGGCGTGATCGGCCTGGAGCTCGGCTCCGTCTGGCGTCGTCTGGGCGCCGAGGTCGAGGTGGTGGAGTACCTGGACAAGATCGGCGCGGGCATGGACGCCGAGGTGGCCACGGCCTTCCAGCGCGGCCTGACCAAACAAGGCATGACCTTCCGCATGGGCACGAAAGTGACCGGCGCCAAGGTGGCCAAGGACGGTGTCGAGCTTACGGTCGAACCGGCGGCGGGCGGCAAGGCCGAGACCCTCAAGGGCGACGTGGTGCTGGTGGCCATCGGTCGTCGCCCCTACACGGCGGGTCTGGGGCTGGAGACCGTGGGCATCGAGACCGACAAGCGCGGCTTCATCGCCAACGACCACTTCAAGGCGGGTCAGGACGGCATCTGGGTCATCGGCGACGTGACCTACGGCCCCATGCTGGCCCACAAGGCCGAGGAAGACGCCGTGGCCGCCGTCGAGCTGATCGCCGGAAAGGCGGGCCATGTGGACTATAACCTGGTCCCCAGCGTCATCTACACCGGTCCGGAAGTGGCTTGGGTCGGCAAGACCGAGGAGCAGCTCAAGGACGCGGGTGTCGAGTTCAGGAAGGGCAAATTCCCCTTCGCCGCCAACAGCCGGGCCAAGATCAATCACGAGACCGAGGGCTTCGTGAAGGTGCTGGCCGATCCCAAGACTGACCGCGTGCTCGGCGTGCACATCTATGGGCCGCAGGCAGGCGAACTGATCGGCGCGGCCTGCATGACCATGGCCTTCGGCGGCGCCTCGGAAGACATCGCCCGCACCTCCTACGCCCACCCCACGCGCTCGGAGGCCCTCAAACAGGCCGCCATGGGCGTCGAGGGCTGGATCATGCAGGCCTGATCACAGCCCGCCCTGCGGGGCCCGCCATCTTGCCCGTCAGGCGATGATGTCGGGCAGGATGCGGCTCTCGATCTTCACAATCTCGTCGCGCACCGACAGCTTCTTGCGCTTCATGCGGGCGATGCGCAGCTGGTCGGGCACGGGCATGGCGCCCAGGGCCTCGATGGCGGCGTCAAGATCGGCATGCTCCTGACGCAGGGCCTTCACCCGGTCGCGCAGCTCGCGCTCTTCGGTGTCGGAAAGGTCTTCGTCGTCGTTCATGGGGCCCCCGTCCGCGCCATTATAACCGCGCCCGATTCAGGCCGGAAGCCGTTTAGCCAGAGCGTCCGCCAGATGGCCCAGCGCCGGCCGCGGGATCTGATCGCCCCATTCGCGGGCCACGCGTACCAGCAGTTCGACCGTGGCCGGCGCCTTGCCGCCCGGCGCCGGCGCCGGCGCCAACACCTCCAGCGCAAGCATCAGGCGGCGCTCAGCCTCCAGTTCGACGGCCTTGACCTGGGCCCGCACCGCCTCGCGGTCAGGATCGGCCATGTCCGGACGACGGGTCTTCAGGGCGCGGCGCAGCTCCCGCAGCGGAACCACCGCATGGTCGGCCCAGACCCGCGTGGTGTCGACGGCGCCCTCGATGGCGTCCTCGTCCGGCTTGCGGCCGGTCTCGGCCTGCCACGCGGCCCACAGCAGAAGGGGCACGACCTGGTCGTGCACATCCTGAAGATGCAGGCATTCCTCGGCCACGCCGTGCGCGGCATAGGCCGCCACGGCCCAGTCCCAGAATCCGTCGCTCATTCAGCGTCCGCCGCCATGCCCTGCCAGCGCCGCACCGGGGCCCAGTCCAGGCCGAACAGGTCCAGCACCCGGCCCACCGACTGGTCGATCATCTCCTCGATGGAGGCGGGGTTCGCATAGAGAGCGGGAAGGGGCGGGGCGATCACCGCCCCCATCTCCGCCAGGGCCGTCATGGTGCGCAGATGGCCCAGGTGCAGCGGCGTCTCGCGCACCATCAGCACCAGACGGCGCCGCTCCTTGAGGGTCACGTCGGCGGCGCGGGTCAGCAGGGTCGAGGTCACGCCGGTGGCGATCTCGCTCATGGTGCGCACCGAACAGGGAGCCACGACCATGCCCAGAGTGCGGAACGAGCCCGATGACACGGATGCCCCCACGTCGCCGATCTTGTGAACCACCGACGCCTTGTCGGTAAGCTCGGCGAGAGAAAGAGTCGTTTCCTGCGACAGGGTCATGGCCGCCGCGCGGCTGACCACAAGGTGGCTTTCCACGCCGAGATCGTTCAGGGCGTCCAGCGTCCGAACGCCGTAAGCCACGCCGGATGCTCCGGAAATTCCCACGATCAGGCGCGGACGCGCGCCGGATACGGCTCTGTTCACATCATCGGCCATATTGGGCGCCATGCTCCTCATGTCCCTGGCGACGACCCGTGTCACCGGAATGTGATTCCACAGGTCGCTGCGAGGGGCGTTGGATCGTTTGGTCCCTTAACATGGAGGCGCAAGCCATGGCCATTGACGCTCGCATTCGCGAACTGGGAAATCGTCACCGCAATCTGGATGAGACCATTCAGCAGGAAATGACCCGACCCGGCACGGACTCGCTGCGCGTCAGGGAGCTCAAACAGCAGAAGCTCCGACTGAAGGAAGAGATACGAACGCTCGAGGCGCGGTTGAACTAGCCGTGTCTCCGGACTGAAAGCGGAAAGGCCCTGCCGGGACCGGCAGGGCCTTTTTGATTCGGGATTCCCGGTCTAGCGCGGAATCAGCCGCCACATGCGCAAGGGGTGGCGCACGGTCCCGGCTTCTTCCCCCGCCACAGGACCGCGGCCCATGTAGAAGTCGGCGCGCACGCGACCGCGGATTGCGCTTCCGGTGTCCAGGGCGGTCATCAGGCCGAAATAGCTGTCGCGGGCGCCGATCAGCCCGGCGCCGTTGGCCGCGATCCAGACCGGCTCGCCATAGCGCCAGTGGGCCGGGTCCACGGCGATGGCGCGGCGCTCGGGCAGGGGAATTCCCGCCGCCCCCGCCGGGCCCTTGCCGTCGTCGGGCTCCAGCCGGAAGAAGATGTAGCGCGGATTCAGGCGCATGACCCGGTCGGCCTCCGGCCCCCGGTTTGCCGCCAGCCAGCGCCGGATGGCTTCACCGGAGGTGCCGTCACGGGGCAGCAGGCCCTCGTCGGCCATGGGCCGGGCGATGCCCAGGAATCTCAGTCCATTGTCGGCCGCGTAGGCGGCGCGCGCCGTCGATCCGTCGGGGAATGTCAGATAGCCCGAGCCCTGGATCTGCAGGAAGAACAGGTCCTCCGGCTTCAGCCAAGCCATGACCAGAGCGGGATCGTGGGACGTCTCGATGGCGGCCCGGTCGGGATAGTCGCGCACCGTCCCATTGGGCAGCCGCTGGCGATACAGGGCCCGTCCGTCGGCCCCCTGGGTCCGCGTCAGGTCGGGCGGGGGCGCCAGCAGGGGCGCCGAGAATTCCGCGTCCCGCACAGCGCGGGCTTCGTACTCAGGGGCGAAATAGGCGGTCAGCAGGCCCGTTTCATCGCCGCCTTCGGGACGAAATCGGGTCTCGAAAAACAATCGGGCGTTCTCGCCGGTGGCGCCGGGCGTGGCGGCCAGAAGCTTCGCGGCCTCGCACACGCTCCAGGCGCTGCGGTCGGCCCCGCAGCCCTCGGCGTAGCCGCGCAGGGCCGAGAGATGATCCTCCCCGACCCAGCCGGGCAGGGCGGCGAAGGCGGGGTCCACTGGCCCGGGCGTCCACGGCGCCGGCTGGCCGGGAACAGGCGGGGGCGCCGGCCCGGGCCCCGGTGCAGGCCCGGGTTGAGGCGATGGAGCGGTGGCGCACGCAGCCGCCGTGAGCGCCACACCCACCGCCAGGAGAACCCTCCGCATCAGGCGCTGGCCGCCTCAACCCGGCTCAGCACCCAATTCGGATCATTTGCGCCGATGGATCGCTCGAAGGTCCAGAGCTCGGCGGTGCGGCGCTCGTCCACGGTCTCCTCGCCGGAACCCGAGGTCGCCTTGCTGCGCAGCTCCGCCAGAAACAGCACCTTGGCCAGGGCGCGGTCGCCCTCCGCTGTGGCGGTTTCAAGATCCGCTCGAGGCGGATGGACGAACTCCACGCTGTCCTGTTCGCCGCGCGCCTCTCGCGTCGCAATGCCGCTTTCAAACGAGGCCATGACGCCAGGCGCCAGCAGGGGACGCAGGGCTTCACGATCGCCGGAGGCGTAGGCGCGCACGATGGTCTCATAGGCCTGCCGCGCTCCGTCCAGGAAGCGCGTCGGGTCGAACGAAGGGTCGCGCGCCTTGAGGCCGGCGGCCGCAGCGGCCGTGGCGGCGTCGACCGGCGTGTCGGGGCGCGGCTCCGGCTCCGGGGCGGCGGGGACGCCCGGAATCCTCGGCGGCTTCTTCACCCCGTCCTCGGGCTGGCGGCCCACCTTCTTGCCCAGCACGTTGTAAAGCTGGAACAGAACGAAGGCGGCGATGGCCGCCATCAGAAGGAGTTCGTACGGGAAAGAGGACACGGCTATGGCTTTCTCAACGGCTGCAGTCTGGGCTTAAGGTCTCATATGGGGGCGCGCAAGGCGGGCGCGAGCCCCGGGCCTTCGGCGACGAGGGCGTTGCGGGCCGCCGCCGCCGATGCTAGCAGCCCCGCGACCGCCTTTTTTTGGCGAAACCATGGCGTATGGCCTCAAACCGGAACTCTTCCAGCTCATGACCGACACCAACGAGAACGGCGCGTCCACTCCCGTACCGCAGGGCGCCCAGCCGCCGGCCGGCCCGCACTTCCGCGTCCTGACCCAGTTCATGCGGGATTTCTCGTTCGAGAACCCCAAGGCGCCGGAAAGCCTGCGCTTTGAGGGCAAGCCCCAGATCGACATGGGCGTCGAGATGAGCGCCCAGGGCCGGGCGGACGGTCTGTTCGAGGTGGACATCAAGCTATCGGTCAAGGCCACGTCCAAGGATCAGGCCATGTTCCAGATCGAGCTGGTCTATGGCGGCCTGTTCCAGATCGGCGGCGTCGAGGAAAAGGCGATCGAACAGATGCTGCTGATCGAGTGCCCGCGCTATCTGTTCCCGTTCGCGCGCCAGATCATCGCCACGGCCAGCGCCGACGGCGGCTTCTACCCGCCCTTCCTGCTGGAGCCGCTGGACTTCGCGGCCATCTACGCCGCCCGCAAAGCCCAGCAGAACGGCGCCCCGGCCATCCCGCCGGCCCAAGGCCAGGCCTGATTTTGAGTCAGGAGGCGGTTTCGGCCGCCTCCACCCCATAGCCGCGCCACAGGGACAGATCCTTCAACTGGCTCTGCAGGAAGGCGGCGTGCGCCGCCGCCTCCTGGGGCGAGACGCGCTCGGGCAGGAGCCGCGACCGTTGGCCGTGGCTGACGGCCTGAAAGCCCGCCACCGCAGGCCCCCGCGCAGCGCTGAGGTCCAGCACCCGCTCCTTGCCGCCCTTCAGCTCCAGATAGACCGAAGCCAGCAGCCGCGCATCGATGAGGGCGCCGTGCAGGGTGCGTTCCGCCAGCGAGATCTTGAAGCGTTTGCACAGGGCGTCCAGCGAATTGGCCATGCCGGGAAACCGCGCCTGGGCCAGACCCAGGGTGTCGATCCATCGCCCTTCGTCCACCAGAAGCCGGCCGCACAGGCTCAGCTCGTGATTGATGAAGGCGCGGTCGAAGGCGGCGTTGTGGGCGATCACCGGCGCGTCGCCGATGAATTCCAGCAGGTCGTCGGCCATCTCGGCGAATTTGGGGGCCCCGCGCACCTTGTCGTCGGTGATGCCGTGCACCCGGATGGCGTCCGGCGGGATCAGCCGCTCGGGATTGACCAGCCGGTGAAAGGTCCGCCCCGTGGGCAGCAGATCATCGATCTCGATGCAGCCCACCTCGATCAGCCGGTCTCCCGTCTTCGGGTCAAAGCCGGTGGTTTCGGTGTCGAGGACGATTTCGCGGGCCATAGCCCCTTATTGCGGCGTTTCGCCGTCTGAGGGAATCCCCCGACGGCCCGCCCAGCCGGGTTTCAGCACCGTATCCACAACCGCGCGCACCTGATCCCGGGCATGGTCCAGCCCCCTGTGGCTTTCAATGATGAAATCGGCCCGGGCGCGCTTGTCCGCGTCGGGCGTCTGGCGAGCCAGAATCTCGGCGAAGCGCTCCGGCGTCATGCCCGGCCGCGACAGCACCCGCTCCCGCTGAACCTCGGACGGGGCCGTGACCACCACCACCGCATCCACCTCGGCGTCGCCGCCGGTCTCCATCAGCAGGGGAATGTCCAGCACCAGCAGCCGCGCCCCCGCCGCCCGAGCCTCGGCCATCAGGTCGCCCCGGTGCTCGCGTACGAGAGGATGAACGATGGCCTCCAGACGGGCGTAGCCGTCCGGGTCCGCGCGCAGGGCCTCGGCCAGCCTGGCCCGGTCCACGCCGTCCGGCCCTGAAACCCCCGGAAAAGCCGCCTCCACCGCCGCAACCGCCGCCCCGCCCCAGGCATAAAGATCATGCACCGCCGCATCTGCGTCCCAGACCAGGGCGCCTTCCTCGGCGAACAGGGCTGCGGTGGTGGACTTGCCCATGCCGATGGAGCCGGTCAGACCCAGCACGATCACGGCTCAAGCCCCTGCAGATGCGCCAGCACCACCGCGCGGGGATCCAGGGTCGGCGGTGGCCGATCGAAAAGGAACGCGAACGACGGCCCCGCCTGTCCGGTCAGCATGCCCAGCCCATCCACCCCGGTCAGGCCCCGCGCGCGCGCCGCCATCAGGAACGGCGTCTCCAGCGGCTTGTAGGTCATGTCCAGCGCCGCCACGGCGTCCGCCGTGCGTCCGAAATCGAATTCCATGGGTCCGGCGACCGCATTGATCACCAGCCGCACCCCGGCGATCTCGCCCGGATCGTCTCCCGCGACCCGCACCCGGCCATCGAAGGTCTCCGCCAGCGCCTGCGCCCGCTCCCGCGTGCGGTTCAGGATCATCACCTCCGGCGCGCCCCCGGCCAGCAGGGCCGCCACCGACGCCCGCGCCGCGCCGCCCGCGCCCAGAAACAGCACCGGCCCCGCCGTCAGGTCGAAGTCGGGCGCCTGGTCTGCCAGCGCCTTGAGCAAGCCTTCTCCATCGGTGCTGTGCGCCCTCACCCGCCCGTCCCGGAACGCCAGGACATTGGCCGAGCCGCAGGCCCGCGCCGTGTCGCTGGCCTCGTCGGCGCAGGCCAGGGCCTGACCCTTGAACGGGGCGGTGACGTTAAGCCCGTGGATCATGCCGGCCCGGCCCGCCTCGATCAGCAGCTCAAAGGCCGCCTCGTCGGGCGGGGCGAAGGCGGCGTAGACCGCATCCATGCCCGCCGATTCAATCCACGCATTGTGGATCACGGGGCTGAGCGAATGGGCCACGGGCCGCCCCACGATCCCGGCCAGCAAGACCGCGCCTGTAATCGTCATGACGCCAGAACTCCCCGCGCCCGCAGTTCCGCCAGCACCGGCCACAGGGGCATGCCCAGCACGGTGAAATAGTCTCCGTCGATGCGCTCGAACAGCTGCGCGCCCAGACCTTCCAGCCGGTAACAGCCGACGCTGGACAGAATCGCCTCGCCCTCCGCCGCCAGATAGGCGTCCAGAAAGGCGTCGGAGAAGGCCCGCACCTGCATGCGCGCCGAATCCGCCGCGCTCCACACTGTCTCACCGCCCACCGCCAGCGCCGCAGCGGAATGCAGCACATGGCCTTTGCCGCGAAAGGCCCCCAACCGCACCCGCGCCTCGTCCAGACTGTCGGCCTTGTCGATCAGGCCGCCGTCCAGATCCAGCGTCTGGTCCGACCCCAGCACCAGCCCGGCATGGGCGCTCGACGCCGCCTCCGCCTTGGCCCGCGCCAGGGCCAGCGCCACGCCCGCCGGATCGGCGCCGCCGGCCAGCAGGTCGACCTTGAGCGCGCCCTCGTCCACATCGGCGGACGTGGCCTCATGCGGCACGCCCGCTCCGGTCAGCATGGCCCGCCGCGCCGCGCTCTTGGACGCCAGGATCAGGGTTCCGGTCATGACTGCGCCCCGCCCGCGTCGGGCTCGCCGGTCTTTGCCCGGCGTTCGTTCAGCAGATTGATGACCTGGGCGGCCGTCTCCTCGATTGAGCGGCGGGTCACGTCGATGGTGGGCCAGCCGCGCCGCTCGAACATGCGGCGGGCCCGCACCGTCTCGTCGCGCACCGACTCGTGGTCCACATAGGTGGAGCCGCGCACTTCCCCCAGGCCCTCCAGCCGGTTGCGCCGGATCTGCACCAGTCGATCCGGCGCCACAGTCAGACCTACAATCAACGGAGTCTTCAGACCGTCGAGCTTTTCCGGCGCCTCTTGCCCCGGAACCAGCGGCACATTGGCCGCCCGCACGCCCCGGTGGGCCAGATAGATGCAGGTGGGCGTCTTGGAGGTGCGGCTGACCCCCACCAGCACCACATCGGCGTTCTCAAGATCGTTCTGACTCTGTCCGTCGTCGTGGGCGATGGCGTAGTCCAGCGCCCCGATACGGTTGAAATAGTCCGTATCCAGCGCATGCTGGGCGCCCACCCGGGTCGAGATGGCGGCGCCCAGATAGCGCGACAGGGCCCCCACCAGCGGATCCAGCGCCCCGATCTGGGGCATGCCAAGACGCCGGCAGCCGTCCTCCAGCGCCGCGCGCAGTTCCCGGTCCACAATGGTGTGCAGCACCACGCCGGGCGAGGCGGCGATGGAGTCCAGCACCTTGTCCAGCTGCTTGTGGGAGCGCACCAGGGCGTAGATGTGCTCGATGGGAATGACCCCGTCGAAACGGGCCACCACAGCCTTGGCCATGGCGTTGAGGGTCTCGCCGGTGGAGTCCGAGACCAGGTGGACGTGGAAATAGGTGGCCAGACGGCCCGGCTTGGCGATCATCGGGGGGCGAACCTGTGGGCGGCGCCCCGGACGGCTGGGGACGGTTTCATGACTTTTCCATAGCCTCTCGGGCGGGCGGGCGCATCCTTCGGGATTACGGGGACGATCCCGCCGGTCGGGTGCATTCCATCCCAAGTGTGTGATCCGCGGCGCCCAGCGTGGGGACGGACGCCCGGGATGTGGACTTATCCCCTCCGCGCTGATTTCCCCGAAGGCTGACAGGCAAAGGGTCGGTAAGGTTTTGTTAACACTATCCCGCCGGATCATCCCCACGGCCGTCCCCGGTGGATGATCGGCGTCCCGCGGGGGAGCAACTTGGCGCCGTGGGCCAAGGACCCCGAAACTGTCCCCGTGGTCCCCCGCCCAAGACTCTACCCCCATCTCTCAAGACTCTAATTCATGAGTAAGGATTGAGTGGGACGGTCTGGCCCCGTAAACGGCTCGGCATGGCCAGTGTCGACCCCGTTTTCCTTCGCGCCCTTCGGGGTGAGACCCTCGAGCGGCCCCCGGTATGGTTCATGCGTCAGGCCGGGCGCTACCTGCCGGAGTACCGGGCCTTGCGGGCCCGGTCGCCCGACTTCATCGCCTTCTGTCTGAACCCCGAGATGGCCGCCGAGGTGACGCTGCAGCCCATGCGGCGGTTCGGCTTCGACGCGGCCATCGTCTTCGCAGACATTCTCCTGATCCCCCGCGCCCTCGGCCAGGAGGTCTGGTTCGAGGCCGGAGAGGGCCCCCGGCTGGGCGCCTTGCCCGATGTGGCGTCCATGCGCGATCTGGCCGCGGGGGCCGGAGATGCCCTGTCCGAGGTCGGCGAGACCCTGTCGCGGGTTCGTGAGGCCCTGGAGCCCGAGCGCGCCCTGATCGGCTTCGCCGGCGCCCCCTGGACCGTGGCCACCTACATGCTGGACGGCGAAGCGCGCACCATCGGCAAGGGTGAACGGGCCCAGGCGCGCACCTACGCCTATGCGGAACCCGGGAAGGTGGACGCTCTCCTGGACGTGCTGGTGGAATCCAGCGCCTGGTATCTGAAGATGCAGGCGGACGCCGGCGCCCAGGCCCTGAAGATCTTCGAGAGCTGGGCCGAGGGCCTGCCTGATGACCTGTTCGACCGCCTCGTCCTGAAGCCGCACCAGAAGCTGGTGGCTCGCCTTCGCGAATTGGGCGTCACCGTGCCCCTGATCGGCTTTCCGCGCGGCTCGGCGGCGCTGGCCGAGGGCTATGCGCGGGATGTGGATGTGCAGGCCGTGGCGCTGGACACCGCCTGCCCGCTGGCCGTGGGACGCCGGGTCCAGGCCATCAAGCCGATCCAGGGCGCACTGGACCCCCTCCTGCTCCGGGCGGGGGGTGCGGCGCTGGACCGCAGGGTGGATCAACTGATGGAAGCCTGGGGCCAGGGGCCGTGGCTCTTCAATCTGGGTCACGGCATCCTACCTGACGTGCCCATCGCCCATGTGGAGCAGGTGCTCCGACGGATCGGAGCCCAATGACCGACACAGCCTCGCCCCGCCGCATCGCCGTCGTCCTGATGAACCTCGGCGGCCCCGATGGTCCCGAGGCGGTCAGGCCGTTCCTGTTCAACCTGTTCAACGACCCGGCGATCATCGGCCTGCCCGGCATTGTCCGTACGCCGCTGGCGAAATTCATCTCCTCCAAACGCGAGGAGGAGGCCAAGGCCAACTATGCGATGATGGGCGGCGGCTCGCCCCTGCTGCCGGAAACAGAAAAACAGGCCGCGGCGCTGCGCGAGCGCCTGAAGCAGGACTGGCCCGGCGACGACGTCCAGGTCTTCATCGCCATGCGCTACTGGGATCCCCTGACGCCGGAAACGGCCGAAGCGGTGGCGGCCTTCGCCCCGGATCAGGTGGTGCTGCTGCCGCTCTATCCGCAGTTCTCGACCACCACCACCCAGTCGTCGCTGAAGGCTTGGCGCGAACACTATCGCGGGCCGGGCCGGATCAGCGCTGTCTGCTGCTACCCCGAGGCCACCGGCTGGATCGAGGCCCAGGCGGCCCTGATCACCGAACAGCTCGAGAAGGTCGGGGACCGCCCCGTGCGGGTGCTGTTCTCCGCCCACGGTATTCCCGAGACCCTGGTGCACGGGAAAGGCGATCCCTATCAGGAGCAGGTAGAGCGCACCGTCTTTGCGGTGGTCGAGCGTCTGGGCCTGCAGGACTGGACCATCTGCTATCAGAGCCGGGTCGGACCGCTGAAATGGCTGGGGCCGTCCACGCCGGACGCTATCGAACAGGCTGGACGTGACGGGGTCGGCGCGGTGGTGGTTCCCATCGCCTTTGTCTCCGAGCATGTGGAAACCCTCGTCGAGCTGGACGTGGAATACGGCCACCTGGCCGAGGAAAAGGGCGTAGCGCCCTATATCCGCGTTCCGGCCGTCGGCGTGGCGGGCGCGTTCATCGAGGCCCTTTCGGAAGCGGTCGGCTCGGCCGTGGACCGCACCGGCATCGCGCCCTACGGCACCGGCTGTCAGGGCGACTGGAAAGCCTGTCCCTGCCGCGGGATGGCGGCATGAACGCCTATGATCTGGCCCGGGGGCTACACATCCTGGCGGTGATCGCCTGGATGGCGGGCCTGCTCTACCTGCCGCGCCTGTACATCTACCACGTCAAGGCGACGCCGGGCGGGGAGATGGACCAGACGTTCCAGACGATGGAACGCAAGTTACTGAAACTGATCATGAATCCGGCCATGATCGCGGCCTGGGTCTTCGGCCTGTGGCTATTCTGGCTGCGCAGCGGCTCCGGCGCGGACTGGTCCTTCGCCCACCAGCCCTGGATGATCGCCAAGATCGTCGGCATCCTGGTTCTCACGGGCTGGCATCACCATCTGGGCGTGGCCCGAAAGCGCTTCGCAGCCGGGACCAACCAGCGGTCCGAGCGGTACTGGCGCATGACCAATGAACTGCCCTTCATCGCCGCCATCGTCATGGTCCTGTCCGTGACCCTGGAATGGGCCTTCTGACCCGTTCCGCTTGACCTTGCCGCCGGCCTGTGGTGTCGCTGGCGACGAGGCGCAGAAATGCGCTGCCCTTCTCTCAAGACGCCCCGACCGTCCCGCTTGATGCTCGGGTATTCGTCTTTTCCCTCCGGCCTTGCGGCCAGACATCGCCTTTTCCTCCCCCGCCCGCCCGGCCCCTGCCGCGCGGCCTCTTCGCGATACGCTCATGACCGACACCGAAAACCAGACTCCGGCTGACGACACCACGGTCGAGGATCAGACCGCCGACACCCCGTCCGACAGCGACGGAGAGTCCGAAAACGGCGATGACGAGCGCGGCGCCGGGCTCGGCGAGCGCATCTCGCTGGAGGAGCTGAAGGAGAAGTCCGCCGCCGACCTGGTCGCCTTCGCCGAGGGTCTGGAGATCGAGAACGCCTCGAACCTGCGCAAGCAGGACCTGCTGTTCGCCATCCTCAAGGTGCTGGCCGATGAGGAGGTGGAGATCTCCGCCGACGGCGTGCTGGAGGTTCTGCCCGACGGCTTCGGCTTCCTGCGCAGCCCCGACGCCAACTATCTGCCCGGCCCCGACGACATCTACGTCAGCCCGTCCCAGATCCGCCGGTTCGGCCTGCGGTCCGGCGACACGGTGCACGGCACGGTGCGGGGCCCCCGGGAGGGCGAGCGCTATTTCGCCCTGCTCAAGGTCGACACCATCAATTTCGAGGACCCGGAGACGGTCCGCACCAAGGTCAATTTCGACAACCTGACGCCGCTGTATCCCGACTCCCGTCTGAACATGGAGATCGAGGATCCGACGCTGAAGGATCGCTCGGGCCGGGTCATCGACATCGTCGCGCCGCTGGGCAAGGGACAGCGCTGCCTGATCGTGGCGCCGCCGCGGGTCGGCAAGACGGTGATGCTGCAGAATATCGCCAAGTCCATCGAGCAGAACCACCCCGAGGTCTATCTGATCGTCCTGCTGATCGATGAGCGCCCCGAGGAAGTCACCGACATGCAGCGCACGGTGAAGGGTGAGGTCGTCGCCTCCACCTTCGACGAACCGTCCACCCGTCACGTGGCCGTGGCCGAAATGGTCATCGAAAAGGCCAAGCGCCTGGTCGAGCACAAGCGCGACGTGGTCATCCTGCTGGACTCCGTCACCCGCCTGGGCCGTGCGTACAACGCCACCGTGCCGTCCTCGGGCAAGGTCCTGACCGGCGGTGTCGACGCCAACGCCCTGCAGCGGCCCAAGCGCTTCTTCGGCGCCGCGCGGAATGTGGAGGAGGGTGGCAGCCTGACCATCATCGCCACGGCCCTGATCGACACCGGCAGCCGCATGGACGAGGTGATCTTCGAAGAGTTCAAGGGCACCGGCAACTCCGAGATCGTGCTGGACCGCAAGGTCGCCGACAAGCGCATCTTCCCCGCCATCGACGTGCTGAAGTCCGGCACCCGCAAGGAAGACCTGATCGTGCCCAAGGATCAGCTGGCCAAGACCTATGTGCTGCGCCGCATCCTCAACCCCATGGGCCCCCAGGACGCCATCGAGTTCCTGCTGGACAAGCTGCGCCAGTCCAAGAACAACGGGGACTTCTTCCAGTCCATGAACACCTGATTTGGCCCTGCAGCCTCCCACCGCTTGGGAGGGAGCTGCTTGAGGGCCGTTTCATGTTTCACGTGAAACAAGGGAGCCTGCGATGAAGGTCAAGATCGAGATCGACTGCGAACCGGCCGAGGCCCGGGCCTTCCTTGGCCTGCCCAATGTGGAGCCGCTGAACGACCACATGGTGGCCGAGATGCAGCGCCGCATGGACGAGAACATCGCCGCCATGCAGCCCGACGAGCTGATGAAGACCTGGACCAGCTTCGGCCTCCAGGCCCAGGACCAGTTCCGCCGCCTCATGGAAAGCGCGACGAAGTCATGATTGGTCTCCTCCCCCTTTGGGGGAGGGGGACCGCGAAGCGGTGGAGGGGGCCTGTCCGCCGCACAGACTTTTCCTCACCCTGCCAATGACTGAAACCCTCTACGCCCTCGCCACCCCCCCCGGCCGCGGCGCCATCGCCGTGGTCCGGCTGTCGGGCCCCGCGACCGAGGCGACGCTGACAGCCCTCGGCGCCGGCGGCCTCGAACCCCGCCGGGCCTCGCTCCGCAGCCTGCGTGACGCTTCGGGCGAAGTGTTCGATCAGGCCCTGATCCTCTGGATGCCCGGCCCTGCCAGCTTCACCGGCGAGGACTGCGCCGAGCTGCACCTGCACGGCGGCCGCGCCGTGTTCGAGGCCTGCGCCCGGGCCCTGTCCGACCTGGGCCTGCGCCCCGCCGGGCCCGGGGAATTCTCGCGCCGCGCCTTCCAGAACGGCCGCATGGACCTGACCCAGGCGGAGGCGGTGGCCGACCTGGTGGACGCCGAATCCGACGCCCAGCGCCGCCAAGCGCTCGGCCAGTTGGGGGGCGCCCTGTCCGACCGCTACGCCGGGTTCCGCGCCTCCTTGCTGTCTATATTGGCCCTGCTCGAAGCCGAGATCGACTTCCCCGACGAGGAGGGTGTGCCCGGCGGGCTGTCGGACCGGGTCGGCCCCATGATCGCCGCCCTGTCCGCCGACATCGACGCGGCGCTGGGTCAGGCCCGGCGCGGCGAGCGCATCCGCGAGGGCTACCGCATCGTCCTGATCGGCGACACAAACGCGGGCAAGTCGACTCTCTTCAACCGGCTGGCAGGACGCGAGGCCGCCATCGTCACCCCGACCCCGGGCACCACCCGTGATGTGCTGGAGGCCCATCTGACCATCGGCGGCTACGCCGTCACCCTGATGGACACGGCCGGCCTGCGCGACACCGCCGACCCCATCGAGGCGGAGGGCGTGCGCCGGGCGCGGGCCCGGGCGGCCGAGGCCGAGCTGCGTCTCTGGGTCCGTGCGCCGGGCTTCGACGGCGCGGCCGTGGCGGATCTGGTGCAGCCGGGCGATCTGGCGGTGCTGAACAAGGCCGACCTTGACGTGCAGAGGCCGCCCGACGGCATGGCCCATCTGGCCATCAGCGCCGAACGGGGGGAGGGGCTGGACGCTCTGGAAGCCTGGCTGGCCCGCCGCATCGCCGACGACCTGTCCGGCGCCGACTTCCCCGCCGTGACCCGGGAACGCCACCGCATCCGGCTGGAGCTGGCCCGGGATCATCTGACGTCGGCCCGCACCGCCATGGCCATCGGCCCCGAGGTCGCGGCCGAAGATGTGCGGCAGGCGGCCAACGCCCTCGCGGAGATTGTCGGCGCGGTCGGGGTCGAGGACGTGCTGGGGGAGGTCTTCGCCAGCTTCTGCATCGGCAAATAGGTCTGTTTCACGTGAAACATCGCCAGCCTGCCCCCCGACCCTCGCGCAAGGATGACCGGGCGCCCATCTGATGCTATAGGCCCCGCCCCGAGTTCAGAGTTCCCGCCCGTGACCCAATCGCCCGAAAACAGAGTCTGGGACGTCATCGTCGTCGGCGGCGGCCATGCGGGCTGCGAGGCGGCGACGGCGGCTGCGCGCATGGGGGCGGCCACCTTGCTGCTGACCCACAAGCTCGACACCATCGGCGAGATGTCGTGCAACCCGGCCATCGGTGGTCTGGGCAAGGGCCATCTGGTGCGCGAGATCGACGCCCTGGACGGGGTCATGGGCCGTCTGGCCGACCGCTCGGGCATCCAGTTCCGCCTGCTCAACCGGTCCAAGGGCGCGGCCGTGCGCGGGCCGCGCGCCCAGATCGACCGCAAGCTCTATCGCGAGGCCATGCAGGCCGAGCTGGCCGGGACCCCGAACCTGACGACTGTCGCCGCAGCGGTGGAGGATCTGGTCATCGAGCACGGCCGCGTGGTCGGCGCTGTGGACGGTGACGGCCGGGTGTTCCGCGCCGCCGCCGTGGTCCTGACCACGGGCACCTTCCTGAACGGCGTCATCCACCGGGGCGATGAGCGCATCCCCGCCGGCCGCCACGGCGACCAGCCCGCCATCGGCCTGTCGCAGCGCCTCTACGGGCTCGACCTGAACATGGGCCGTCTCAAGACCGGCACCCCGGCGCGTCTGGATGGCCGCACCATCGCCTGGGACCGGCTGGAGATGCAGCAGGCCGACGAGACCCCCGTCCCGTTCTCCTTCCTCACGGACCGGATCACCGTTCCCCAGATCGCCTGCGGCATCACCGCCACCAATGCCCGCACCCACGCGATCATCGCCGCCAATCTGGGCCAGTCGGCCGTCTACGGCGGCCACCTGTCCGGCCGTGGCCCGCGCTATTGCCCGTCCATCGAGGACAAGGTGGTGCGCTTCGCCGACAAGGACAGCCATCAGGTCTTCCTCGAGCCTGAAGGGCTGGACGACCCCACGGTCTACCCCAACGGCATCTCCACCTCGGTGGCGCCGGAAACCCAGCTCGCCTTCCTGCGCACCATGGCCGGGCTCGAGGCCGTCGAGGTGATCCGCTACGGCTACGCCATCGAGTATGACTATATCGACCCTCGCGAGCTCGACCCGTCGCTGCAGATGAAGCGCCTGCCGGGTCTGTGGTGCGCGGGCCAGATCAACGGCACCACGGGCTATGAGGAGGCGGGTGCCCAGGGCCTGGTGGCCGGGCTGAACGCCGCGCGCGCCGCCTCGGGCGCCGACGCCGTCACCTTTGGTCGTGACGAAGCCTATATCGGCGTCATGATCGACGATCTGGTGACACGCGGTGTGACCGAGCCCTACCGCATGTTCACCAGCCGGGCCGAGTACAGATTGACTCTGAGGGCCGACAACGCCGATCAACGCTTGACCGGACGCGGCGTGGACCTGGGTCTGGTCGGCCCAGAACGCGCCGCCGCCTTCGCCGACAAGGCCCGCCTCCTGAAGGCTGCCGATGAGGTGGTCCGCACCACCATCTTCACCCCCAACGAAGCCCGGACCCTGGGCGTGGCTGTCAATGCCGACGGTCAGCGCCGGTCCATCCGCGACCTGCTGGCCTATCCGGGCGTGACCCTGGACAACTTCACCTCCGTCGTCCCCGCCATGGCCGACTGGCCCAAGGTGGTGGGTGAACAGGTGGTGATCGACGCGAGCTATGCCGGCTATATCGACCGCCAGCGGACCGAGGCTGAGTCCTTGCGTCGGGAAGAAGCCCTGATCCTGCCAGACGGGCTCGACTACGCCGCGATCGGCGCCCTGTCGAACGAGGTGCGCGAGAAGCTGGAGCGCGTCCGCCCCCGCACCCTCGGTCAGGCCGGCCGCATCGAGGGTATGACCCCCGGCGCCCTGACCGCCCTCTTGTTTCACGTGAAACAACGCCGGACCGTGGCGGCGTGAGCCTGACCGCCGCGCAGTTTCAGGCCCTCAGCGGCGCCACCGAGGCCCAGATGGCGGATCTGGAGCGCTTCCGCGTCCTGCTGACCGAGGCCAACGCGGTCATGAACCTGGTGGGGCCCTCCACCTTGCCGGATTACTGGGCCCGCCACGTGCTGGACAGCTGGCAGCTGCTGGCCCACGCCCCTGACGCCCTGACCTGGGCCGATCTGGGGGCAGGGGCGGGCCTTCCCGGCGTGGTTCTGGCCATCTTCCTGAAAGGGCGCCCGGGGGCCCATGCCCATCTGATCGACAGCCTTGGAAAACGCTGCCGCTTTCTGGAGCAGGTGACGGTCGAGCTGGCTATCCCCGCCACGGTCATCAACGGCCGGGCCGAGGAACAGGCCCTAACCGTTGATGTGGTCACCGCCCGCGCCGTCGCCCCCATGGACAAGCTGCTCGGTTATGCACAGCCCTTCATGGATCGCGGTGCACAAGGTCTGTTCCTCAAGGGAGAAAAGGCCCCCGACGAGTTGAAGTCGGCGCGCTTATCCTGGCATTTCAAGGCTCAGCTCCATCCGTCGCGTCTGACCGACGGGCGGGGCCATGTTGTTCAAGTCCGGGGATTGCGCCGTGCCCGCTGATCGTCACCAGACCCGCGTCCTCGCGGTCTCGAACCAGAAGGGCGGGGTGGGCAAGACCACCACGGCCATCAATCTGGGCACCGCCCTGGCCGCCATCGGCCAGCGCTGCCTGATCGTGGACATGGACCCCCAGGGCAACGCCTCCACCGGTCTGGGCGTGGGCCGCGAATCCCGCACCGTCACCATCTATGACGTGGTGGTGGATGGCCGTTCCATCGACGACGCGGCGGTGAAAACCGCCGTGCCGGGCCTGGATATCGTGCCCGCCGATGCGGACATGTCCGGGGTCGAGATCGAGCTCAGCCAGGCCGATCGCCGCGCCTATCGCCTGCGCGACGCCCTGCGGGCGCAGGGGGAGGGCGGCCATACCCGGTATGACTATGTGCTCATCGACTGCCCGCCGCGGACGCGGTGCTGGTGCCGCTGCAATGCGAATTCTTCGCTCTCGAGGGCCTGACCCAGCTGATGAAGACCATTGAGATGGTCCGCCAAAGCCTTAATCCGGCTCTGGAAATTCAGGGACTGGTGCTGACCATGTACGATCGGCGCAACAGCCTGTCGTCCCAGGTGGAGGCCGATGTGCGGGCCCATTTCGGCGACAAGGTCTATGACGCCGTGATCCCCCGCAACGTCCGGGTGTCCGAGGCGCCGTCCTTCGGCAAGCCGGCCCTGATCTATGACCTGAAGTGTGCGGGCAGCCAGGCGTACCTGCGTCTGGCGCGCGAACTGGTGGCCCGGGAGAAGTCCCGCCGCCAGGCCGTCGCTGCCTGATTAGTGTAACGGAATCAAACAAGTGGCTGAACGTCAAAGAGGATTGGGCCGGGGTCTGTCGGCCCTGATCGGGGACACCGCCGAGGCTGTGGCCGCCGATATCGAGGCGCGCGCCGGCGTGCGCGAGATTCCCATCGAGCAGCTGCACCCAAACCCGGACCAGCCCCGCACCCATTTCTCCGACGACGAGATCGCCGAACTGTCCGCCTCCATCCGCGACAAGGGCGTGCTCCAGCCCCTGCTGGTGCGCCCGGCCCCCGGCGGCGACGGCTGGCAGATCATCGCCGGCGAACGCCGCTGGCGCGCCTCCCAGAAGGCGGGCCTCAAGGCCATTCCCGTGCTGGTGCGCGAGCTTGACGACGGCCAGGTGCTGGAAATCGCCATCGTCGAGAACGTCCAGCGCGAGGACCTGAACCCGGTGGAGGAGGCGCGCGCCTACCGCACCCTGATGGAGCGCTTCAACCGCACCCAGGACGTGGTGGCCGGGGTGGTGGGCAAGAGCCGCAGCCATGTGGCCAACACCCTGCGCCTGCTGGCCCTGCCGGACCCGGTGCTGGACCATGTGCTGGCCGGGCGCCTGTCCGCCGGCCACGCCCGGGCCCTGATTACCGCGCCTGACGCCGAAACCCTCGCCGACACCATCATCAGGAGCGGCCTGTCGGTGCGCCAGACCGAGGCCCTGGCCCGTCAGGCGGTTGAAGGACCCAAAACGGCGAAGGCGAAGCCCGCCCTCGACCGCTCGGCCGACACCGTGGCCCTGGAACAGGATCTGGGCGACGCGCTCGGGCTCAAGGTCGAGGTCCGCGACAAGGGCGGAAAGGGCGAGCTGGTCATCCGCTACGGCGCCCTGGAACAGCTGGACGACCTCTGCCGCCGCCTGACGCGGAGCTGAGGTCATCGTGACCGATCCTTCGCAATCGGTCGTTGATCTCTACCATCGCCGGGCGGCCCAGTTCGACGCGGACCGGACCCGGACCCTGTTCGAGCGGCCGTGGCTGGAGGCGTTCACAGCCTTGTTGCCCGCTGGCGGCGAGGTGCTCGACATGGCCTGCGGCTCGGGCGAGCCGATCTCCGCCTATCTGATTGATAATGGGGCGAAAATCACCGGCGTCGATGCGGCGCCGGCCATGATCGACCTCTGTCGCCGGCGATTTCCTGACCATCGCTGGATGGTCGGCGACATGCGGGACTGGCATTCGGACGACGCTTTCGACGGCGTCGTCGTGTGGCACGGCCTGATCCATCTGACCGCCGATGACCAGCGCCAGACGATCCCGAGGCTGGCCGGCTGTCTGCGCCCTGGCGCGCCCCTTCTGTTCACAGCGGCGCCAGAGAGCGGCGAAACCGTCGGCGTCTGGCGCGGCGAACCCCTGTATCACGGGGGGCTGGATCCATCCGAGACCGACGCCCTTCTGACGGCGTCAGGTCTCAGGATCCTGCAGCGCCGCCTGTCCGATCCGGACTGCGGCGGCGCCAGCGTCTGGCTGGCGCGGCAATCGGAGGACGACAGGCGCTTCCCTTCTCCCCTTGAGGGAGAAGGTGTCATGCGCAGCATGACGGATGAGGGGTGAGACTCGATGCTCGGGGGGTGTCGCGCCTCACCACCCGGTTCCCACCCCGCTCATCCCGGCGAAGGCCGGGATCCAGATGCAAAGTCTCGTTCGCGCGGCCAGAGACAGGGTTGTTTGCGCAACCCACCCCAAACCCGGCCTTATGATCTGGATCCCGGCCTTCGCCGGGATGAGCGGAAAATAGGGGACGAACTCCGCCCGTATCCCCGCATTTTTCCGACCCAATCCCTGATCCCACAACGCCTGACGAAAAATCTTCGTCCATTTTTCCGACCGCGTTCGCGGGGGCCGTATGCTTCTCCCATCCCGTCGCACGGGAAGGGCGCTCGGCCGGCGACCTTGCGGCGACGGGCTGCGATCGAGCGGGACTAAGCGGCGGGGCGGATTACTCGCCGGGTCCAGGATGCGGAGCGCTGTCCGCACCTGCCCGTTCAGGGCCTAAACACCGGCTAGCGCCTAAGACGCGTGCCCACCGGGGGCTCTGGAACAACGATCGCGCGGGGCGTCAGCCTTCGTCGAAACGGTATTTGTCTATCCTTACACCGGGCGTCGGCCCGGCGCCCCGCTCCCTTCCCATCAACCCGCGCTGACGGGCGCTTCAGCCTGCCCGCTGATCAGGAACACCGCTATGGCCCGACCCCGACCGCCCCGCCCCGAACCTGTCGATCCGCTGGACCGCGAATTGGCCGAGGCGTGCGCTGAAGCCGAGGAGATCGAAAAGCGTGATTTTCTGGCGCTGATCCGGCGCGCTAACGCTGAATGGTGGGACGAACAGCCCCGCCAGCCCTGCGCTCCGCGTCGCTAGAGCCCCAGACGCCGGGCCCGGCCCGCCACCTCGAGCAGAAGGCGCTCGGCCAGCAGGGCGTCGGGGGAGCCGGCCGTCTTGCAGGCCTTCTCACATTCTAGCGCATTATCAAGGACTTGCGACAAATCCTCGTGCCGCCAGGAGCGCATCTGGCGCAGCATCTCGGCTTCCTGCTTCCAGAACACCCCCGCGGCCTTGGTCGCCTCCTTGGGCCCGGCGCCGTTGTCGGTGAGGGCGCGGATGCGGCGCAGGCGGTTCAGATGGCCGCTGACGGCGCGCACGGCGGCCACGGGGCTTTCGCCCTCCGCGAAAGCGCGACGGACATTCGCTTGCGCCTGGGCCGCCCGGCCGCCGAAGGCCTGCAGCGCCGCCTCGAACAGGGAGGCGTCCGGCTCCACCCCCAGATGCAACTCCAGTTCGTCCGGGCCCAGGGTCCGGTCGCTGCCCGGGCCGATGAACAGGGCCAGCCGCTCGATCTCCTGGCGCATCAGGCCGCGCTCGCGGGGCAGGCGGGCGGTGAACTGGGCCAGGGCGTCCGATGTCAGGCCCACCCGGTCTTTCGCCAGCGCCTCGCGCACCATGCGGGCCACGTCGCCCACCTCGTCCTCGTAGCAGGCGATGCTGACCGCCGCCCTGGCCGTCTCGGCGGCCTTGCGCAGCGCCGACTCGCGGCCCAGCGCCCCGGCCTCCACCACGAACATGGCGTCGGGGTTGAAGCCGCCGTCAGCGTGAATCTTGAGCGCGGCGGCCACGGCCTTGTCGGTCGACGCCTTGTCGGTGGACAGGCGCAGTCGCACCAGCCGCCGTCCGCCGGTCATGGACTGGGCCGACAGGGCGTCATCCAGCGCCGCGCCGTCGGCCTCCACATCGCTGTCGGTCAGCAGGCTGACGTCAAAGGGGTCGTTCAGGTCAGGCACGATCTTCAGGCACAGGGCCTGACCCCGCTCGCCGACGCCGCCCCGGTCCTTGCCGTGGATCACCACCGCCCGCACCGCCGGATCCGGCGACGCCAGGAACCGCTCGACCTCGGGGCGCTTGGCCAGAATCATTGGACCGGAATCATTGGAAAAAGATCATGCGGGACGCCCGGCCGAGCCGGTCAGTCCCAGCGGGTGAAGACGCCGCCGCCCTCGTCCCATTCGCCGCCGGCGTCAAAAGCGTCGTCGAAGTTGAGCAGCCGGTCCAGCACCACACCGGCGATCAGGCCCAGTCCCGCCACGGCGAGCAGGGTCGCGGCCGAGCCGATACCGATCTTCTGGGCCCCGGTCAGGGGCGTGCGGGCCTTGCGGACCGGTTTGCGGCGGGCGTTGGCGCGGGCCATCAGGCCGCCACCCGCTCGCGCATGATCTTCTTGACCCTGGTCATGGCCCGGTCCCGCCGCAGCCGCGACAGATGGTCGATGAACAGCACCCCGTTCAGGTGGTCGATCTCGTGCTGGATGCAGACGGCGTAAAGGCCGTCGGCTTCTTCCTCCACGGTCGCGCCCTCGCGGTTCAGATAGCGCAGCTTGATCCGCGCCGGGCGCTGGACCTCGTCGAAATACTCGGGGATCGACAGGCAGCCTTCCTCATAGGGCGCGGTTTCTTCCGACGCCCACAGGATCTCCGGATTGATGAAGAAGCGGGGGTTGGGCTTGCGCTCATCCTCGCTCTCCGGGGCCTCGCCGTCGTCGCCGCCGTCGCCCCCCCCGTCACCCAGATCCATGACCACCACGCGGCGGGTGTCGCCGATCTGCACGGCGGCCAGGCCGATGCCCGGCGCGTCGTACATGGTCTCCAGCATGTCATCCATCAGGGCGCGGACGTCATCGGTCACCGCCTCCACCGGGGTGCAGACAGTCTTGAGCACCGCCAGGTCAGCGGGATTGTTCACGGTCAGGATGCGACGAATGGCCATGACCCGCAGGTAGGCGCAAAGGCCCCTCCGGTCAAGAATTCCGACCCTTGCCCCGGGTCATGCCGGTTCGGGCAGGGGGCGGGGCTTGCGGTTCTCGTCGATGGCCACATAGGTGAACACGCCCTCGGTGACGCGCACCATCTCGTCAAGGCCGCGCCCCCGCTTCCACGCCTCGACCCGCACCCCGATGGAGGTGCGGCCGGTGCGGATCACCGTGGCGTAGATGCTGACCTCGTCGCCCACGGACACCGGCTGGTGAAACACCATGGAATCCACCGCCACGGTGGCGCAGCGGCCCCGCGCCAGATTGAAGGCGGGCGACGATCCGGCCAGGTCCATCTGGGCCAGCAGCCAGCCGCCGAAGATGTCGCCCTCGGGGTTGGTGTCGGCGGGCATGGCGATCATGCGGCCCACGGGCGGTTCGTCGGGCGGGCTCAGGGACAGGGCGGGGGAGGCTGCGTCGGTCATGGGCGCGGATTAGCCGCCGACGCGGGGCAAGTCTATTGCGTCTTCGCGCCGTCTGATGCGCTTTCGATCAGCTCGGGACGGCTCAGAATGCGGGTGGATTGCTCCACCGGGGCCAGTTCGGGCAGATCCTTGCCCTCGTGATCCACCTGCAGGTCCTCGAACCGGCGGGCCTGCACCATCACCTGGCTCTCCAGCGAGCCGACGAACTGGTTGTAGCGCTTCACGGCCCGGTCCAGATCGGCTCCCAGAGAGGAGGCGTATCCGCCCATGGTGGCCAGGCGCTTGTAGAGCTCCTTGCCCAGCCGGGCCACGTGCTCGGCGTTGGCGCTCTGCTCCTCGGCCCGCCAGCCGTAGGCCACGGCCTTGCACAGGGCGAACAGGGTGGTGGGGGTGACGATGACCACCCGCGAATCCATGGCCTGGGTCATGATGTCGGGCGCATGGTCCAGCGCCGAGGACAGGAAGGCGTCGCCGGGCACGAACAGGGCCACGAAATCGGGGCTGGGCTTGAACTGGTCCTGATAGGCCTTGGACGCCAGCTGCCGCACATGGGTCTTCAGGCTGGCGGCGATGCGCAGCGATCGGGCCTGGGCCCGGCTGTCCTCGTCGCCTTGCTCGTCGGCGTCGAAGGCCAGCGGCACCTTGGCGTCGATCACGAACATGCCGCCGCCGGGCAGACGAACGATGAAGTCCGGCCGCGACTGGCGGCCCTCGTCATCGGCCTGCGACGTCTGCTCCTGAAAATCGAAGCGGCCCGCCATGCCGGCGGCCTCCAGCACGTTGCGGCAGGTCTGCTCGCCCCAGCGGCCGCGCCGCCCGGTGTTGCCGCGCAGGGCCTCGGTCAGCTTGCGGGTCTCGTCCCGGGTGGCGGTGTGGGCGGTCATCAGCAGGGCCAGCTGCTCCTTGAGCCCGCCGGTCTCCTCGGAGCGCACCTTCTCCAGCGCCTGCACGTGCTCCTGAAACTTCGCCAGGGTCTCGCTGACCGGCTTCAGCTGTGCCTCCATGCGCTCCCGGGCCACCCGGTCCTGGGCCTGAAAGGTCTCGGTGGCGCGGGCCACCATCTGGTTGGCCACCGACTGGGCCGATTCCGCCGCCTGGGCCCGCAGATATTCGGCCATGGAGGCCCGGGCCTCCTCGATCACCTCGATCTTGTGGTGGGCGGCGTCAGCGGCGGATTTCGCCTTCTGCCAGCCCATGAAGGCCCAGACGAAGGCGGCTGAAGCCAGCACGAAAAGCCCGGCGAAGACGAGGATCAGGGTGTTCATGCTCCGTTCCTAGCCGGAGTCGCCGGCTTGGGAAAGTCAGGCCGGGCGGCGCTGGCGCATGGCCTGGACGATGGTGCCGTCGTCCAGCCAGTCCAGCTCGCCGCCGACGGGCACGCCGCGGGCCAGGCTGGTGATCTGGACCTCTGTTCCCGAAAGCCGGTCGGCCAGATAGTGGGCGGTGGTCTGGCCGTCGACGGTGGCGGGCAGGGCCAGCACCACCTCCTTGACCGCGCCCTCGCGGGCCCGGCCGACCAGCTCGCTGATGCGCAGGGCCTCGGGGCCGATCCCGTCCAGCGCCGACAGCAGGCCGCCCAGCACATGGTATTTGCCGCGAAAGGCGCCGGACCGCTCCATGGCCCACAGGGCCCCGGCCTCCTCGACCACGCAGATCAGGCCGCCATCGCGGGACGTGTCGGCGCAGATGGAGCAGGGATCGCGGGTGTCCGGCGCGCCGCAGACCGAACAGGACCGCACCTTGGCCGCGGTCTCGGCCAGCGAAGCCGCCAGCGGCTCAAGCAGTTGTTCGCGCCGCTTCAGCAGGGCCAGCGCCGCGCGACGGGCCGAACGTGGACCCATGCCGGGCAGCTTGGCCAGCAGGCCGATCAGGCGCTCGATCTCGGGTCCGGCGGACGCGGCCATGGGGCGTCAGAACAGTTTGGGCATGCCGGGGATGTTCATGCCCGCCATGGGACCGGCGGCCTCGCGCATCAGCTCGGCGTTGACCGCGTCCAGCTTGCGCTTGGCGTCGGCATGGGCGGCCACGATCAGGTCCGCCAGGATCTCGCCCTCGCCAGGCGCCATCAGGCTGTCGTCGATGCGCACATGGGTGATCTCGCCGGGCCCCTTGAGGCTCACGGTCACCAGACCGCCGCCCGAGCTGCCCTCGGCCGAGGAGTCCGCCATCTTCGCCTGGGCGTCCTGCAGCTTCTGCTGCATGGCCTGGGCCTGCTTCATCAGTTCGTTGAGGTCTTTCATGACGCCTATCTAATCACCCCCGTCCCGGGATGACAGAGGGCGTGGACGATTGCCGGCTCAACAGTCGGTGCAGGCCACCTGATCCACCTTGCGGGGCCGCAGATAATAGGTGTGGCTGAACCGCGTCAGGCCCGGCAGCAGTTCGCCGAAGGGCGATTCATAGTCGTAGATGATCTCGGTCATCACCAGGCTTTCGCCGGCGGCGATCAGACCCACCGGAATGTCGACGGCGGAGCCGACCCCCCGCGCCGGCAGGCCAGCCCCCTCGGCCCGGGACCAGTCGACCCGGACCTGCCCGTTGGTGTGCCGGGTTACGGCGGTCACGCGCTGTTCCAGCGGCGCGGCGGGGAACGGTCGCATCATAAGCACGCCGACCTCGAATACGTCGGCGATGTCGGCCCGGGTGACACTTTCGTTCTGGGTGACGAGATCGGCCACGGTAGCGGCGGTTCGGCCCATGCGCTTCTGGGCCATGAAGCCTTGGCAGAATTCGGCCAGACCGAAGTAGAACAGCAGGATTACCGGCGCGATCAGGGCGAACTCGACCGCTGACACGCCGCGCCGATCGCCGCGAAGGCGTGTCAGCAAGCCTCTGGAGTCCCGCTCGTTGGTCATGGCTGGGCCGGGGCGACGGGGTTGAACGGCTCGTTGCGGAACGCGGTGGTGACGTTCAGCACCCGGTGGCCCGCCACCCGTTCGGCGCCCTGGCTGACCAGGGGCGTGAACAGGGGCTGTGGATACCAGGCGCTGAGCAGGATGATGTCGCCCGGTCCGCCGATGGCGAACCGCAAGCCGCTTTCGGAAAGCTCGCCGTTCTCATCCAGCGGGTCCGGCGGGGTCTGGCCGGTGAAACGGGGAATGACGCGGACGTCCACGAGCAGGCGCTCGTCGCACTGGCTTTCGAAGACGCCCATGCGCCCGCACACCGCTTCCTTAAACTCCGATACGCTCATGGCGCGCTCATGGGCCTGCCCGGTGCGGACGAGCCGCCCGGTCTGGCTGACCGCCGACTCCAGGGCCACGTCGACCACGAACAGGACGCCCAGCTCGATCAGGGCGAACATCATCAGGAAGAAGGGCGCCGCGACGAAGGCGAACTCGATGGCGGTCGCCCCGCTCTGGTCACGCCGAAAGCGTCCCAGGCCCCGCCGCGTCGATGATGTCCGTTCCATCGTCCTGGCCCTCTGTCGGCTCAGGGGGTTCCGTCGGGCGCGACGGAGGCCGGCGCCGGCGCCTGATGCTGGCTCGGGGCGCAGCCGGTGGTGCACGACATTTCCGTCGCCACCCCGCCACGCCACATCCGCACATGGCCCGAGGCCGCGGGCGCCGTCACATTCACCACGGACTGGAACAGGGTGCGCCCGATGGCGTCAACCACCACCACCTCGGTGGAGCCGTAGCCGCGCCCGGTCACATAAAGGGTGGAGGCGTCCACCACCGTGACATCGGCCACCGCGGGGTTGGCCACGATGACGGATGAGGCGGCGCCCCGAAGCTGGATGCGCTGGGCGCGATCGATCTCCACGTCCATGCCGCGGCTCTGCGCCAGAGCCGGAAAGGCGGCGGCCACCAGGAGGGCCGCAGACAGGGTCGGGACGAGCAGACGCATAAGCGATCTCATTGGAGCAAGGCGCATGAGCGCGCGCGAGGGGAGAACAATCACCGCCAACCCTCAACAAATCCTGAAGCCGGCTTCAAAGCGCAAACCATGGTTAACGATCATTTACGGTAAATACTGGGTAACTATAGAAAATGCCCTCGCCGTTGCCCCATTTTACTTGGCATTAACACGAAAGGCCGCATGGTCCCTGGCGTAAACGGGGGTCTGGCGGGCAATCCGGCGGCCCTTACAACCGTCAAGTTGCTCGCTTGGATAAAAGGAAGATTCACATGAAGACGTTCATCAACAAATTCGCCAAAGACGAGTCCGGCGCCACCGCCATCGAATACGGCCTGATCGCCGCCCTTATTGCCGTGGTCATCATCGGCGCCCTGCAGCTGCTGGGCGGAAATATGGATACCGCCTTCACTTCGGTGGCGAACGCTGTCGGCGGCTCCTAAGCTTTCAGAAAAAACCGTGTAACGGGGGCCGCAGCGGAAACGCTGCGGCCCTTGCTTTTGGCCGCACGGCGAAACCCCTTTTTAAGGGGTGGGCCGCCACATCCAGGCCATGGATCTCCTGACCATCGCCTGTCTCGCCCTGCTGCCGGTGATCGCCGTGGCGGCGGGCGTGCGTGACCTGACCACCATGACCATTCCCAACTGGATGTCCCTGGCGCTGGTCGCGGCCTTCCTCCCCGCCGCTTTGCTGGCCGGACTGGGATGGCAGGGCCTGCTGGTTCACCTCGGCATCGGGGTGGGGGCGCTCATGATCGCCGCAGGGCTGTTTGCGCTGGGCGCCATCGGCGGCGGAGACGCCAAGCTGATGGCGGCCCTGGCCCTGTGGATGGGGCCGGACGGCGTTCTGATGTTCGTGCTGTGGACTGCGGTGGCCGGCGGCCTGTTCAGTGTGGCGCTCATCCTGGCCAGGGGTCGGCTGGTGGGGCTAGGGGCTTTCGGTCCGGCCTGGGTGCGCGGCCTGCTGCAGCCGAAGGGCGACATCCCCTATGGCGTGGCCATCGCCGCCGGGGCGCTTATGGCCTGGCCCGCCAGCGCCATGATGGCGTCAGCCTTCTGAAATCACCCGCTTAGGGGCGCGTTAACCCGGGCCCGGCATGTTCGTTAACGCCACGGGGGTCGGACTCTGACTCCGCCTGGCTTCTTCGGAGACGGACAGGATGAAACCCGCCCGCATCGCAGTCATCGGCATCGCCGCCGTCGCCGCCATCGGGCTGGCGCTGGTGGTGCGCGCCATGGGCAATTCCGGCGAGCCCGCCGCCTCGGCTTCGGCCGCTGTCGAGGCGCCGCGCCTGGCCAGGGTCCTGGTCGCCGCCCGCGACATCCCCGTCGGCAAGCGGCTGGACCCCGAGGATATGGAATGGAAGGACTGGCCCATCGACGGGCTGAACCCGGCCTATATCACCGACGGATCCGTGCCCCTGCCCGCCGCCGCACCACGCGCGGAGACCGAAGACGAGCCTGCCGCCGCCGCCGCCGTTGAGAATCAGGTGGAAGGCGTCGCCGCGACCGTCACGCGCGCCGTCAACGCCGTCGCGGGCATCGGAGCCCAGTCCGACTTCGTGGGCGCCGTGGTGCGCGAGGGTTTCGTGGCCGGCGAGCCCATCGTGACGCGCAAGATCGTGCGCTCGGGCGACGGCGGATTTCTGGCCGCCTATCTGGAGCCGGGCATGCGCGCCATGGCCATCCCCGTCTCGGTCGAGACGGCTGCGGGAGGGTTCATCCTGCCAGGTGACCGGGTGGATGTGATCGTCACCCGCGAACTCCGAAACAACAACAATCAGGAAGGCGGCGGGGGCCAGCGCCACACCACCACCACGGTCATGCAGAACGTGAAGGTTCTGGCCATCGATCAGACCAGCCAGGCCGTCAATGACGCCCAGACCGTGGTCGGCGCCACCGCCACCCTCGAGGTTTCGCCGGGGGACGCAGAGGTGCTGTCGCTCGGCCGGGCCGAAGGCGAGCTGTCTCTTGTGCTGCGCTCCTACGCGGACGCTTCCGGTCCGTCGGGACGCACCGGGCGCATGGCCTCCGGCGGGGGCGAGTCCCGCGTCGTGCGCATTCATCGCGGTGACCAGGTGGAAACGGTGGTGGTGCAATGAGACGATCCCTCGCCCTCATCCCGGCCCTCGCGCTGGCGCTGACCCCGCTGCTGGCTGGCCCGGTCGCGGCCCAGTCCAGCGTGCGCGTCGCCGTCGGCGGGGAAAGCCAGTCCCTGAGTCTGCCGCGCGGGCGCTCCGCCGCCGTGGACCTGCCCGTGGACGCCCGCGACGTCATTATCTCCAACCCGGCGGTTGCCGAGGCCATGCTGCATTCGCCGCGCCGCATCACGGTGGTGGGAATCGCGCCGGGCGAGACGGACGCCGTCTTCCTCGACGCCTCGGGCCGCGCCATCCTGAATCTCAGCATTCGCGTGGACGCCGGCGTCGGCGCCTTGTCCGACACCATCGCCCGCCTTCTGCCGGGCTCGTCCATCCGCGCCGAGGCGGTGAACGAGAGCATCATCCTGACCGGCTCGGCGCCCACGCCGGCCGAAGCCGACCGCGCCGTCCAGATCGCCCGCCAGTTCGTCAGCGACCCGCAGCGGGTGCTGAACATGATCGGCGTCGACAGCCCGGACCAGGTCACCGTGCGCGCCCGGATTGTCGAGGTGCAACGGTCCTCGGTGAAGCAGCTGGGCATCGATCTGGACGCTGTCATCGCCGACGCCAGCGACAATCTTTCCTTTGTCCAGGGCTCGACCTTCCCGATCAACTCCGGCCTGCAGGGCGGGGGCCTGCTCGGGTATGAGCACACCGGACCTGACGGCAGCGTCGCCGGCGCCCTGCGCGCCTTCGAACGGGTCGGTCTGGTCCGGACTCTGGCCGAACCCAATCTGACCGCAGTGAGCGGGGAAAGCGCCAACTTCCTGGCGGGGGGCGAGTTCCCGGTGCCGGTGGGGCGCGACGAGGACGGGAACATCCTTGTGGAGTTCAAGCCCTACGGCGTCTCCCTGTCGTTCCGTCCGGTGGTCCTGAGCGGCGGCCGAATCTCGCTTCAGCTGTCCACAGAGGTCTCCGAACTCAGCAATGACGGCGCGCTGACCCTGGGCGGCGGTGCCGACAACGCCATAACCCTCTCGGGTCTCAACGTGCGCCGGGCGCAGACCACCGTGGAGATGCCGTCGGGCGGCGCCATGATGATCGCCGGCTTGCTGCAGGAGTCCACGCGTCAGAACATCGACGCCCTGCCCGGCATGACCAGCCTGCCTGTGCTGGGTTCGCTGTTCCGGTCGCGCGACTATCTGATGGGCGAGACCGAACTGGTGATCATCATCGAGCCGTTCATCGTATCCCCGACAGGCCGCGGCGCCATGCAGACTCCGGCCGACGGCCTGCGGATCGCCGGCGACGCCCAGACCATCTTCTTCGGCCAGTTGAACCAGAGCTATGGCACCCCCGCCCCCTCCGCCGCCTCGTCGGGCTGGCAGGGGCCGGTGGGCTATGTGATCGAGTAGGAGACGGCCATGACCCACGTCCGCCCCCTGATGCTGATCGCCGGCATGGCCGCAGCTGCGCTGCTCTCTGCGTGCGCCGGCGGCGCGGGCACGACGACGCCCGTTCCCCTGACCCCGACGTCCCGCTGGGCCCTGCAGGTGGAGGAAGGCCACGACCGCATCGCGCTGGCGGTGCACGAAACCGGCCTGTCCGCCAATCAGCGCGCCGCGCTTTCAGCCCTGGCGGGCCGATTTGCGCACGCCGGTGGCGACGTCATCGTAGTCGAGGCGCCCGCCGGGGCCGACCCGGTCGCGAGCGACGCGGCGTGGAGCGCCCGCGCCGCCCTGCAGGACATGGGTGTGCCCGCCAACCGCATCCGCGTGGAAAGCTATCACGCCCCCGACCCCCGCGCGCCGATCGTGGCGGGCTTCACCACCGTCCAGGCGCGCGTGCCCCGGTGCGGCACGGCTTGGGAAAGCCTGTCGCAAACGGCGTCCAACCAGTCCCAGTCGAACTTCGGCTGCGCGATCAATGCCAACCTGGCCGCGCAGATCGCCGACCCCCGCGACATCGTCCAGCCTCGCACCATGACGCCCGCCGACGCGGGACGACGCACGGTCGTGTTCGAAAACTACCGCGCGGGCGAACTCACCTCGGCCCCTCAGGAAGATCTGGTTCGAAGCCGGGTCTCCCAGGCCGTTGACTAGGAGCGGGCAGGACTGATGAACAACGCTTTCGCGCCCCAGCCCTACGACGCGTTCGAGGACGACCTCGATCTTGACCTCGGTCCTCCGCCGGGGCCTGGCGCTGCGCCCGCCGCTGAGCGACAGCCCCTGCAGTTCACCGGACCGCAGGAACAAGCCGCCGCACCCGCCCCCGCCCCGGGACCCCAGGCTCCCACGCCCGCGTTCAATCCCGTGGGAGAGTTGGTGGCCGGCGCAGCCACCGCCTTGACGCCGGCGGGGGCCCAGGTAGCGGTCTCGGTGCCGCGTATCGCCATCCACATCTTTGCGGAACGTCAGGACACGCTCGCCGCCGCCGAGCGCGCGGGCCAGGACCGCCGCCTGTCGCGGGCCACCACCCAGGTGCGTCTGGGAGGCGTCGCCGCCGCCGTCGAGACCTACGGCCATGAGCCGACCCCGCCCCTGATCGTGGTGGAGTGCCTGGCCGGCGCGCAGGATCTTCTGAACGAGATCGATCATCTGGCCCAGGTCTGCGACCAGGGCACCAAGGTGGTGGTGATCGGGCCTACCAACGACATCCTGCTGTATCGCGAACTGATGCGGCGCGGCGTGAGCGAGTACCTGGTGGCGCCGATCCAGCCGCTGCAGCTGATCGCTGCTATCGGCGGCCTGTTCAACGATCCGGCGCAGCCCTTCGTGGGACGCTCCATCGCCTTCGTCGGCGCCCGCGGCGGCGCCGGCGCATCCGCCGTGGCCCACAACACCGCCTACGCCATGTCCGAAAGGATCGGCGCCAACACCGTCATCGTCGACTACGATTTGCCGTTCGGCACGGCGGGCCTGGACTTCAACCAGGATCCCCTGAACGGGGTGGCGGACGCCCTGGGGCAGCCCGAGCGGCTGGACCAGACCCTGCTGGACCGCATGATGGTGCGCTGCACTGACCGGCTCAGTCTGTTCGCCGCGCCCGCCACCCTTGACGTGGACTGGGACATCGCCCCGGACGCCTTCGAGGAAGTGACCACCCGCATCCGCCAGACGGCGCCCTTCGTGGTGCTGGACCTGCCCCACCTGTGGTCGGTCTGGATGCGCCGCACCCTGATCGCCGCCGACGAGGTGGTGGTCGTGGCCACCCCGGATCTGGCGTCGCTCCGCAACGCAAAGAACATGATGGATCTCATCCGGCAGGGTCGGCCCAATGACGCGCCGCCGCGGCTGGTCCTGAACCAGGTGGGCGTGCCGGGCCGTCCCGAAATTCCGGCCAAGGACTTTGGCGCGGCGCTGGGCGTGCACCCGAGCCTGACCATTCCGTTTGAGCCCAAGGTGTTCGGCGCCGCCGCCAACAACGGCCAGATGATTCTGGACGCCGCCGCCAGGTCCAAGTCCGCCGAAGCCTTCCAGACCCTGGCCCAGATCGTGTCGCGCCGCGAGATCGCGGCTCTGCCGTCCGCCAGAAAGCCGGGCGGCAAGTCGCTGTTCGGCAAGCTGTTCAGGCGCTAGGGAGGCAGGGCCGCATCGTGTTCGGCAAGCGCACAGGAACGGCCGGCCAGACCCTGGCGCCCGCACGCCCGGCGCCCATCCAGCCGGCGCCCGCCGAGACCTTCGGATTCGAAGACGCGGACGTGGCCCTGGCGCCCGGCCAGGGCCGTCAGGCCCAGCCCTATGTCTCGCCGCCGCTCGAGGATCCGCAGACGGACCGTCTGGACGCGCTGGCGGCCAAGCCACAGTCGGGCCGTCAGGCCTCCCCGTCCGGCGGCGCGCCGCGTGCGGCCGGCGCGGGACCGCGCGCCACCCCCGGGTTTGAGCAGCTGAAAAAGGCCCAGGCGGTCGCCGAGATCGTCAGCGAACAGTCCGACTATTACCACGCCACGAAGACCACCATCTTCAACGCGCTGATGAATACCATCGACCTGGCCCAGCTGGCGCAGCTGGACACCAAGGCGGCGTCCGAGGAAATCCGCGACATCGTCGCCGAACTGGTGGCGATCAAGAACGTCTCCATGTCGGTGGCCGAGCAGGAGCATCTGGTCCAGGACATCGTCAACGACGTCCTCGGCTATGGCCCGCTGGAGCCGCTGCTGGCCCGCGACGACATCGCCGACATCATGGTCAACGGCGCCGGCCGGGTGTTCATCGAGGTCGGCGGCAAGGTCCAGCTGACAAACGTCCGCTTCCGCGACAACACCCAGCTGATGAACATCTGCCAGCGGATCGTGTCCCAGGTCGGCCGGCGCGTGGATGAAAGCTCCCCGATCTGCGACGCCCGCCTGCCCGACGGCAGCCGGGTCAACGTCATCGCCCCGCCGCTGGCAATCGACGGCCCGACGCTGACGATCCGGAAGTTCAAGAAAGACAAGCTGACGATGAAGAATCTGGTGGAGTTCGCCTCCATCAGTCCCGAGGGCGCGCGCGTGCTCGGCGTCATCGGCGCCTCGCGATGCAACCTCGTCATCTCGGGCGGCACGGGCTCGGGCAAGACCACCCTTCTGAACACCCTGACGGCCTTCATCGATCCCACCGAGCGGGTCGTGACGTGCGAGGACGCGGCCGAACTGCAGCTTCAGCAGCCGCATGTGGTGCGGCTTGAGACCCGCCCGCCGAACCTTGAGGGCCAGGGCCAGATCACCATGCGGGACCTGGTCAAGAACTGCCTTCGGATGCGTCCCGAGCGGATCATCGTCGGCGAGGTGCGTGGCCCCGAGGCCTTCGACCTGTTGCAGGCCATGAACACCGGCCACGACGGCTCCATGGGCACTCTGCACGCCAACAGCCCCCGCGAAGCCATCAGCCGGATGGAGTCCATGATCACCATGGGGGGCTATGGCCTGCCCTCCAAGACCATCCGCGAGATGATCGTCGGCTCTGTCGACGTCATCATCCAGGCCGCGCGCCTGCGTGACGGGTCGCGCCGCATTACCCACATCACCGAGGTCGTGGGCCTGGAAGGCGACGTGATCGTGACCCAGGACCTGTTCGTCTACGAAATCACCGGCGAAGACGAGAACGGACGCGTCATCGGCCGCCACCGCTCCACCGGCATCGCCCGCCCCCGGTTCTGGGACCGCGCCCGATATTATGGGCTCGAGCGCGAGCTGGCCGAAGCCCTGGACGCGGCGGAGTAGGCCATGCTGGAGCTCACCGCCGCCGTTCTCGCCTTTGTCGTCATCGCCAGCCTCGGCTGGGTGTTCGTGGGCGGCGAGGATTCCTCGGGCCGGGCCGTCAAGCGCGCCCAGGCTTTCGGCAACCCCAGGAAGGCCCAGGCCGCCGCCCGCGCCGCTGCAGCCAACACGCCCGAGCAGCGCCGCAAGCAGATCATGGATCAGCTCAAGGAGGTGGACCGCAAGGAGCGCAAGGCCCGGGTCACCATGTCCGCCCGGCTGCGCCAGGCGGGTCTGTCCATGACCCTCCGCACCTTCATCATCTTCAGCGTGATCTCCGGCCTGATGTTCGGCCTGAGCGCCGTGGTGCTGGGGCTCAACCCGCTGCTGGCGATGGGCGTGGCGCTGATCGCCGGCGTGGGCCTGCCGCGTTGGGTGGTGGGCTTTCTGGCCCGGCGACGGATGAAGAAATTCTCGGGCGAGTTCGCTAACGCCGTGGACGTGATCGTGCGCGGCATCAAGTCCGGCTTGCCGGTGCACGACTGCTTCAAGATCATCGCCCGCGAGAGCCCCGCCCCGCTGGGCCCGGAGTTTCAGCGGCTGGTGGAAGGTCTGGGCGTGGGGCTGACCCTGTCCCAGGCCCTGGACCGTATGTACGAGCGCATGCCCACGCCGGAACTGCGCTTTTTCGCCATTGTCATCGCCATCCAGCAGAAGACCGGCGGCAACCTGGCCGAGGCCCTGGGCAATCTGTCCACCGTCCTGCGCGCCCGGCGCATGATGGGCGAGAAGATCAAGGCCATGTCCTCCGAAGCCGTGGCCTCTGCCGGGATCATCGGCTCGCTGCCTCCGGCGGTGATGCTGATCGTGATGGTCACCACCCCGGCCTACATGATGCTTCTGTTCACGGATCCGCGCGGGCAGATCATGCTGCTGATCTCGGCCATGTGGATGTCCATGGGGATCTTCGTGATGAAGCGCATGATCTCGTTCAAGTTCTAGGGGGCGCCGGATGGACCTGATCGCCTTCTTCACAGACGCCCAGAACCTGCTCTCCATCGGGGTCGGGGTGCTGGTCTTCGCCACCCTGGTCACGGTCATGGGCTCCATGACCCAGGGCGCCCAGCTCGAGGGCCGTATGAAGGCCGTGGCCGTGCGCCGCGAGGAGCTGCGTCGCCGCTCGCGCGAGGCCATTGTGCGCAACAGCCAGGGCGGCCTGCGGCACACCGACGACGGCTTCAAGAAGCGGGTGGTGGAACGGCTGAACCTCACCAAGTTGCTGGAAGACCCCAAGGTCGCCGACAAGATGGCCCAGGCGGGCTTCCGCGGTCCTGGACCCCTGACCACCTTCTACTTCTTCCGCTTCGCCACGCCGTTCGTCTTCCTGGCGGTGGCGATCTTCTATTTCTACGTCCTCGGCGTGATGGACCTGCCGTCCATGTCGCGGCTGGCGGTGACCGTGCTGGCGTTCGGCATCGGCTTCTACGCGCCGAACCTGTACCTTGAGAACCGCATCGCCAAGCGCCGGACCTCGGTCATGCAGGCGTTCCCCGACGCTCTGGACCTGATGCTGATCTGCGTGGAATCCGGCATGTCCGTGGACGCCGCCATCGCCAAGGTCAGCCAGGAAATCGGCGGCCGGTCCATTGAACTGGCCGAGGAGATGTCCCTGCTGTCGGCCGAACTCAGCTATCTTCCCGAACGGCGCATGGCCTACGAGGGCATGTCCCGGCGCACCAACCACCCGGGCGTCAAGGCGGTGATGACCTCCATGATCCAGTCCGAACAGTATGGCACGCCCCTGGGCACGGCCCTTCGCGTCATGGCCAAGGAGAACCGCGACCTGCGCCTGTCCGCCGCCGAGAAGAAGGCGGCGTCCCTGCCGGCCAAGCTGACCGTGCCGATGATCCTGTTCTTCCTGCCGGTGTTGTTCATCGTCATCCTGGGCCCGGCGATCATCAAGATCCAGGATACGATGTAGCGACCCTGTCGCTCGCCGCGGTGGCTCGCGACTTGAGGGCTCCTCTGCTCCCTGAGCCCCACATCTCTGGCCTAGCGCCCCGACAGCGACTCCCAGGTGCGCTGCGTGTTGGCGTTCGCCGGCGCGCCGGCTTGCTCACCCAGCCACCGAAGATTGCGGTCCGCCTGCTCGGGCGGCAGGTGGCGACGAAGGATCTGTTCGGCCTCGGCCCTGTTTCCGTTCAATCCGAGCACCAGAGCGAGGTTCTGGCGCATCTGAAGGCTCGCGCCCGCCTGGGCCACGGCACGGCGTAACAGGGGCTCCGCACCGGCGGAATCGCCTTGGGCGACCATGGCCATGGCCATGTTGGAAAGGACGGTCGGATTGTCCGGCGACAGGGCAAGGGCCGAGATCCAGGCGGCCTGGGCGTCGGCGGGGCGCCGCACCTGCTGATAGGCCACGCCCAGAAGCGACAGGGGCCGCCAGTCGTTCGGCGCCACATCGCGCGCCTGCTCCAGCGCCGCGATTCCGTAGAAGGCCTGACCGCGCGCGATATGAGCCCGGCCCACCTCCAGCATGGCGTCCACATTTCCCGGCTGGACCATCAGCACGCCCTGAGCGGTCTCCGCGGCGCGGTCGTGCCGTCCCAGTTCCCTCAAGGCCTGGGCCAGGCGTACGCCGGCGATCGGATCGTTCGGGTTCATCTCGGCCTCCCGGCCCCAGAACACCGAGCGGGCCAGGGGATCGGCCCGGTCATAGGCGGCGCGCTCCTGGGCCGTGGCGGGACGCTGGCCGGTCGCGGCGTCCTGCGCCAGCAGGGGACCGGCCGAGGTCAGAAACAGGGCGGCGGTTGCGGCGAGGGTCAGCTTGCGCGACATGGGGCGGGTCCAAACGGTTTCGTACACCCACGAGTCTCGTCCGTTCGCGTCAATCCTTGGTTAATCCGTGAAAGACCGCCATGCCCAACGCCGTCATCTCCTCTGCAGAAGGACACGCCGTTCCGATCCGCCTCGTGGCCGAGGGCGCCAAGATTACTGACGGCCGCGCCGCCGCCTGGGCCGAGGCCAACGGGTTCAGGGGCGCACGAGGCGCGTTGCTGGCGGTGCCGGACATGCAGGGCGAGATTCAGACGGTCCTGTGGGGCGCGGGCGAAGTCTTCGATCCCATGACCGCCCGAGCCCTGCCCGCGCGGTTGCCCGCCGGCGACTATGAATTCGAGGGGTTGGAGGACGGTCACGTGGCCCTGGCGGCGCTGGCCTTCGCCCTGGGGGCCTATCGCTTCGACCGCTACAAGCCGAAGACGGACGGGGGGCCTGTGCGTCTGGTCACGCCGGGTAGTGTTGATCTGGACGACCTGACCCGCATCGCCGCCGCCGCCGCCCTGGCCCGCGAGATGGTGGACACCCCCGCCGCCGACATGGGCCCGCTGCAGATCGAGACCATCGCTCGCGAGATCGCCGAGGAATCCGGTGCGGCGATCACCGTCACCACCGGCGACGCCTTGCTGGAGGCGAACTATCCGGCGGTGCACGCGGTGGGGCGGGCCGCCACGGCGCTGCGGGCGCCGCGCATGATCGAGATCGGCTGGAACCTCGACAAGGCCGACCTGCCGCTGGTGGCGCTGGTGGGCAAGGGCGTGGTGTTCGATACCGGCGGGCTGGACATCAAGCCTGCCGCCGGCATGCGGAACATGAAAAAGGATATGGGCGGTTCGGCTCACGCCCTGGCGCTGGGACGACTGGTCATGCAGGCCGATCTGACGGTGCGGCTGGTGGTTCTGGTGGCGGCCGTGGAGAACGCTATCTCCGCCGACGCCTTTCGGCCCGGCGACATCCTGCCAACGCGCGCCGGTCTGACCGTGGAAGTCGGCAATACCGACGCTGAAGGCCGTCTGATCCTGGCGGACGCCCTCGCCCGGGCCTGCGAGCACGAACCTGACCTGACCCTGGACTTCGCTACCCTGACCGGCGCTGCGCGAGTCGCCCTCGGCCCCGAACTGCCGCCGGTCTATACTGACGACGAGACCCTCGCCGCCGATCTGCTGGAGGCCGCCCGGCAGGTTCGTGACCCCTTGTGGCGCATGCCTTTGTGGCCGGGCTACCGGGACAGCCTGAACAGCGAGATCGCCGATCTGCGCAACGATTCCGCCGCCTGGGCCCAGGCTGGATCGGTGACCGCCGCCCTGTTTCTGCAACGCTTCGCGCCCAGGACCGGGGCATGGGCGCATCTGGACATCTTCGCCTGGAATCCGCGCGCCCGGCCGGGGCATCCCGAAGGCGGCGAGGCCCAGTCGCTGCGCGCCTGTTTCGCCATGCTGCTTTCCCGGTATGGCCGCCGGTAACCATCGATATTAACCGCCCCTTCGGCTTCGCGGTGTACAGAGTCAGGCTCCAGACTTACGGACGCTGCGCCTCTTGCCCCTGCCCTCTGCTCCCGACCCGCGCGTGACCCTGGCCCGGCCCGACCTGGCCGAGCTGGCGCTTGAGGGTGTATTTGAGTCCGGGCGATACCGGGCGGTCACGCCCATGCAGTGCATGCTGCCGACGGTGCCCGTACGCGCCGGGGACGATGACGCGTCCGCCCTGATCGACCAGCTGGCATTCGGCGAGATTTTCGACGTGTTGGAGATGTCCAGCGGAACGGCCTGGGGCCGGTCGCGCCGCGACGGCGTTGTCGGCCATGTGGCGGTCGCCGCCCTGTCCGACGAGGTGCTTGAGCCGACCCACCGGGTGGGCTCGGTTGATACGCCGATCTTCGACGCGCCGGTCTTCGAGCAGAGAGCCGGAGAGACGCCCATGGTTCTGGCGCTCAACACCCTCGTCACGGTTCTTGAGACGAAGGGCGCATTCGCCCGCCTCGCTCGCCTGGGCTGGATCGCCCTCGCCGATCTGGCCGATTTCCACGCCTTCGATCCGGAGCCCGCCGCGGTGGCCGAACGCTTCGTGGGCGCGCCGTTCCAGGTGGGCGGCCGCGACCGCACAGGCCTGGACGCGCCGGCCCTGGTCCAGCAGGCGCTGTATGCCTGCGGCCTTGGCTGCCCCAGAGCGGCGGACCAGCAGCAGGCCCTCGGGCGCGATGCGCCGGTCGAACACCTGATGCGCGGCGACCTGATCTTCTGGCCTGACCATGTGGCCATGATGCTGGATGCCCAGCGATTGATCCACGCAGACCCCGACCGGGGCGTGGCTGTGGAGACCTTCGCCGACGCGGTGGCCCGTCGCCATCAACCCAGCGCCTGCCGCCGCCTCTAGGGTCTGGATCGGTTGAAGGAGACCCGCCTCGCGGGTCAGCCGACGCGGTGACTTGCGCGCCCGCATGACGACGGCATGAAAAAGGCCCGGACCTTGCGGGCCGGGCCTTTTATCCTTGAAGAACCGGACTCAGTTCTGGGGAGAGCTGGTCGCTGCGGGCTGGGCCGGGCTGGTGGCTTCCTCGTCGGGCTGGGCGGCGACGCCCTCTTCCGGAGTCTGCTGCAGGCCTTCGCCCTCCACGGCCTCACCTTCAGCGAGGGGCTCCTCTTCGGCGCCGGGCTGGCGCGAGGGGTCCGGTGCCGGGATGGCGTAGCCGCCCGAACCCTGCGAGCGCAGATAGGCGATCAGGGCCACGCGCTCCTCGGTGTTGCGAATGCCGGCGAACGACATCTTGGTGCCGCGCACATGACGCGAGGGCGCCGTGATGAACAGATCCATCTCGTCGTAGGTCCAGGTCGGGTTCTGGGCGGCGTGTTCGCGCAGGGCGGGGGAATAGTCGAAGCCGGCGCTGTGCAGCATGGGACCGCCGACGACGCCGTACAGGTTCGGGCCGATGCCGTCGGCGCCGCCCTGATTGATGGTGTGACACGCCGCGCACCGGGCGAAGGCACGCTCGCCGGCCGTGAGGTCGGCAACCGGCAGGACCGTTCCCCAGTCCGGCGCGAGCACCACCTCGTCCGCTCCTCCGGCGACTTCCTCAGGGGCGTCGATGAAATAGCCCATCTTCTCTGGCGGGGCGCTGGAGAAGATGGCGCCAGACACCTGATTCACGCCCAGAATGACGAGCACGGTCGCCAGACCGGCGCCGAAAATCTTGTTCCACTTCAGATCGCCGCTCATGCGCGTGGTCGAGTCCCGTGTAGAGGGCCGAAATCCGGCCAAGGTCCATGGTTTGCGGCTGTCTTACACGGCCCGGCCGGGTGCGCAACCGCCTGGACGGCGTCCCGGCGTCGCAGGGGTCAGTCTTCGGCGTCGACCCAGGCCTGCAACAGGGTGCGGGCGATGGCGATGGGCGGCGGGGCCAGGACCTCGGGATGCGTGCCCGCCAGCACGGCGCGTGCTTCGTCGCGGGTCAGCCAGGTCACGGCCTCAAGCTCGGTCTGGTCCGGCGCGGCGCGGTCATGGCTGACGTCGCAGATCAGGCCGATCATCAGCTGGGACGGGAACGGCCAGGGCTGACTGGAGTGATAGCGCACGGCGGTGACCTCAAGGCCCGCCTCTTCCGCCACCTCGCGGGCGCAGGCCTCTTCGATGCTTTCGCCGGGTTCAAGAAATCCCGCCAGCGCCGACATGCGTCCGGCGGGCCATGAGGCCTGGCGGCCGAGCAGGCAGCGCCCCTCGAAGGTCGGCAACATGATCACAACCGGGTCAACCCGCGGGAAATGCTCGGCCCGGCACGCCGGGCAGGCCCGTCGCCAGCCCCCGCCCGAGTCGCGGGTCTCGGTCCCGCAGGCGGCGCAGAAGCCGTGCCGCCGCCGCCAGTCGAACAGGGCCTTGGCCGCCCCCGCCATGGCCGCCTCATGGCCCGGCAGCAGGGCGGCGGCCGCCCGCATCTCGTGAAAGACGCCCAGACCCATGACAGGCCCGGCCGCCGGATCGGCCGCGCCCTCGAACTCCACCGCGAACACCGGCGCATCCTTCCACAGCCCCAGGAAGGCGCGGCGGTCCCGGGTAAGGTCCATGGCGTGGGGCATGGACAGCCAGGTCAGACGCGGCCCGTCGGCAAGTTCCTCGATCAGCGGCCGACCCTCCCACAACGCCAGGGCCAGGGCGAGGGGATTCTGTTCCTGCTCTGCGATCCAGCCGGCGTCGTTGCGCCGGTCGCTGGCGCGCTCCAGCCGGTTGCCGGAAAAGGTGTTCTGGGGAAAGGCCATCCTGCCTGTCTAGAGCCGGGCGCCCGGCGCCGGAAGGCCCCGCTTGATCAATCGGCGTTTAGACGCCATATCCCCTCTCGGAGATCGGTGCGGGCGGAGGCTTCGCCAACCTGGTCAGGGCCGGAAGGCAGCAGCCACAACGAATTCACCTTCGGGTCGTGTCGGTCTCCACCTCTTTTCCTTAGCCCTATGCTCGCGTCGCGGACGCTCGCGACCTGAGGCGCGATTTTTGCCCTTAACGCGCGCCGCGCGGCGGCGCTCTGTTTGAGGGCGTTTTTCCGAAACTGTTGGAATTCGAGTGCGCCGTCTTCGCAGCGGCGGACTTCGCGCGCTATGACAGGGCATGAGCGATACGGACCTGAAATCGGACGGCCCTCCCTGGGAGGATGACGCCCTCGACGGCGACGGGGCGGGCTCCGACGTTCAGGAGCGCGATCCCAACACCGAAGACATGTTCGGCGCTCCTGCCGAAGCTGCCCCGGAAGCGCCGGTCAAGGCGGCTTTGGAAGCTTCCGCCCCCGCCCCTGCCGCCCCCGCAACGCAGCCGTCCGGCGACGTCGCCTACACCGTGCTGGCGCGCAAATACCGACCGCTCACCTTCGAGGACCTGATCGGTCAGGAGGCGATGGTGCGCACGCTCACCAACGCCTTTTCCAGCGGCCGCATCGCCCACGCCTTCATGCTGACCGGGGTGCGTGGGGTGGGCAAGACGACCACCGCGCGCCTGCTGGCCCGGGCGCTGAACAACGAATCCGACACCATCGACCGCCCCTCCCTGGCCCTGACGGCCAGCGGGCGCCACGACGCGGCCATCATGGAAGGCCGGCACATGGACGTCATGGAAATGGACGCCGCCAGCCACACCGGCGTGGGCGACATCCGCGACATCCTGGACAGCGTCCGCTACGGCCCGGTCGAGGCCCGCTACAAGGTCTATGTGCTGGACGAGGTGCATATGCTCTCGACCCAGGCCTTCAACGCCCTGCTGAAGACCCTGGAGGAGCCGCCGCCCCACGCCAAGTTCGTCTTCGCCACCACCGAAATCCGCAAGGTTCCGGTGACGATCCTGTCGCGCTGCCAGCGTTTCGACCTGCGCCGGGTCGAGCCCGAGATCCTGTCCGAACACCTGGCGAAGGTGGCGGACAAGGAGGGCATGAAGATCGACAGCGAGGCCCTGGCCCTGATCGCCCGCGCCGCCGAGGGCTCGGTGCGCGACGGCCTGTCGCTGCTGGATCAGGCCCTGGTCCAGGCCGAGGGCGGCCAGATGGTCAAGGCCGAGGTGGTGCGCGACATGCTGGGTCTGGCCGACCGCACCCAGACCATCGGCCTGTTCGAAAGCCTGATGGGCGGCCGCACCCCCGAGGCGCTGGAGATGTTCCGCCAGCTCTACGGCTTCGGCGCCGACCCGACCCAGGTGGTCAACGATCTGCTGGAGCACTGCCACGCGGCGTCGGTGTCCAAGATGCTCGGCCCGGCGGCCACCCGCCTGCCCAATGATCAGGCCCAGAGATTGGCGGCGCTTGGCGCCTCAATTTCGGCGGGCTCGCTGTCTCGGGTCTGGTCCATGCTGCTGAAGGCCCACGAAGAGGTGCGCCGCGCGCCCAATCCGGCCGATGCGGTGGAGATGGCCATCGTTCGCCTCGCCTACGCCGCCGACCTGCCCGGTCCGGAAGAGGCGCTGAAGAAGCTGCAGTCCGGCGACCCCATGGGCGGCGGCTCCGGCCCGTCCGCGCCCCGCGGTGGCGGCGGCGGCGGGGCCAGCGCCCAGATCGCGGCGCGGCCCGGAGCCCAGGCTGAACAACTGCCTGACCCCCAGACCTTCGACCAGACCGTCGCCCTGATCGGCGAGAAGCGCGACATCGGTCTGCAGATGGACGTGCAGCGCTATGTGCGCCTGATCGCCTTCAAGCCCGGCGCCATCACCTTCGAGCCGGTTCCGGGTGCGCCCCATGACCTCGCCCGGCGACTGGCCTCACGGCTGAAGGACTGGACCGGCCGCACCTGGCTGATCGCCGCCAACGGACAGGGCGGCGGTGAGACGCTGATCGAGCGCGACCGGCGTGAGAAAGACGTGGCGCGTCAGGCGATCCTCGACGATCCTTTCGTCCGGGCGGTGATGCAGACCTTCCCGGGCGCCGAGTTGGGCGAGGTCCGGGCCCTGGCGCCCGCCGCGCCCGAAACGCCTGCAATCCTTGACGATGAGCCCGACGAGGGCTGATTCCGCGGAGCCCACGACGGAGCCCTTCGGCCGACCCCCCTTTCCGCATCAGGGACGAAGGGCCGGCCGCGTCCAGTCTTATTGCAGGGTGGCGCTGTCGAGATTCAGGTCATCCAGCGCGATCACCTCAACGCCCGGATAGGCGGCGCGCAGGCCGTCAATGAACAGCGAGGCGTCGCCGACGATGACGAGGCTGATTCCGTCCACCCCCAGGGCCCGCCCGGCGGCGGCCTGTACTTCGGCTGGCGTGACGGCGTTGACCCGGCCCGCGTACTCGGCGAGTTCGCTCATGGGCAGGTCATACAGAGCCAGGTTGGCGACCCAGCTGCCCAGTCCGTCCACAGTCTCCAGCGAGCGGCCGAAGCCGCCCACCAGCGTGGCCTGACGCGGGCCCAGTTCAGCCTCCGACGCCGGCTCTGCAGAAAGCCGGTTCAGCTCGGCGAGGATCAGCCCGGCGACCTCGACGGCGTTTTCATTGGGGGTCTGGGTGGAGGCGGTGAACACCCCCTGGTCCGCCCGGACGCCCAGCGATGCGCCGGCGCCATAGGACAGGCCGCGCTTGATGCGGATTTCCTGATTGAGGCGTGACGAGTAGCCGCCGCCCAGAAGGTTTGTTCCGACCAGGAGCGGATAGTAGCCCTCGTCCGTGCGGGTGATGCTGCGACGCGCGGCGACAACCGCCGCCTGTCCGGCGCCCGGCTGGTCGATCACCACGATGCGCGGCGCGAGCGGGGCGCCCGCCGGGTCGGCGACCGTCGCCGCCGGGGCTGCGGGCTCGGCCCAGTCGCCGAAGGCCTGCTCGGCCAGGGCGTAGGCGGTCTCGGGCGTGATGTCGCCCGAAAACACAAGGGTCGCCGTGGAGGGACGCCAGTTGGCGGCATGGAAAGCAGCAAGATCGTCGCGGGTGATCGTCGGCACTGTGGTCAGGGTGCCTGATCCCGGCGCGCCATAGGGCGCATCCCCGTAGATCACCCGGCCCGTCGCCTGGGAGGCGATGGAGCCAGGCTCGCTCAGCGCCACGCGCAGCCCGTCCAGGGTCTGGCTCTGCTGACGCTCCAGCTCTTCGGCGGCGAAGGCGGGATCCCGCACCAGCTCGGCCATCAGGGCCAGGGTCTGGCTGAACACGTCGGCCGGCGCGTTGGCGTAGACATTGGTGAAGTCCACGCCCGCGCCGGCGCCGATCGAGGCGCCCAGCTGCTCGATCTGGGTGGCGATCTCCGGCGCCGACAGGCGCGACGTGCCCTGGTTGACCATGGAGGCGGTCAGGGCCGCCACACCGGCGCGGCCCTGCGGGTCATCGGCGGAGCCGGCCTCGAAGCTGAGGCGGGCGGAGATCAGCGGGAGACCGCCCGTGGGCGCCACCAGCACGCGCACGCCGTTGGCCAGGGTGCGCTCGCTGATCTGCGGCGTGGCCGGCTCCAGCGGGGCGCCCGGCTCGGGAATGGGCACGCGCTCGGCTTCGGGCGCCAGGGTCACCAGCTCGCCTGCCGGCGCCAGATCGTCCAGGGTCACCGGCGCCGTCACGTTCAGCACCTGTTCGCTGGGCGGATTGGCGTCATCTGCGTTCAGATAGCGGACGGTGATGGTGCGCTCGGGCGTCAGATACCGGCGCGCCACGCGCTGCACGTCGGCGGCGGTGACGGCCTGGATGGCGGCGATCTCGGTATCTGCCGAAGCCGGGTCGCCGGTCATGATCAGCGCCCAGCCGAGCGCCGAGGCGCGCTGGTCGGTGGTCTCCCGCTCGCGCAGGGCGCCGGCCACCAGCTCATTCTTGGCTTCAGTCAGTTCAGCCTCGGTGACCACTTCGTCGCGGAAGCGGGCTACCTCTGCCTGGATGGAGGCGATGCCCTGCTCGGGCGTGGCGTCCCCGGCCATGATGGAATAGGCCGCCAGATAGCCTGCCTGCTGGGCGAAGTCCGGCATGGACGAGGCCTGGGCGGCGATCTGCTGATCGTAGACCAGCGAACGATACATACGCGAAGATTCGCCGGTGGACAGGATGCCGTCGAGCACCGTCAGGGCCGCCCGGTCCGGATGGTCGTAGGCGACCGTCGGCCAGGACAGCACCACCGCCGGCAGCGGCACGTTGGGGGCGTAGAACGTGGCCTCGCGCGGGCCGGTGATGTCAGGCTCGGCCACGTCGTTGGCGGGCATGGGCCGATCGGGGCGCTCGAGCGGGCCGAAATACTGGTCGATCCAGCCGTCCAGTTGGGGCTGATCGAAATTGCCGGCCACGATCAGGATGGCGTTGTCGGGGCGGTAGTACGTCTCGTGGAACCGCAGCACGTCGTCCAGGGTCGCGGCGTCAAGGTCCTCAATGGAGCCGATGCCGGGGCGGCGATACGGATGCTCCTGATAGATCATCTGGGGCATGAACAGCCCGAACAGGCGACCGTAAGGCGAGGCCAGGATACGCTGGCGGTACTCGTTCTTGACCACGTCCCGCTCGGAGATGAACGTGTCCTCGTCCACCACCAGCGAGCCCAGGCGCTCGGCCTCGGCGAACAGGATCCGCTCCAGATGATTGGCGGGCACCACCTCATGATAGGCGGTCACGTCGTCGGCGGTGAAGGCGTTGTTGAAGCCGCCTACGTCTTCCGTCAGCCGGTCCAGCGTCTCTTCCGGCATGTTGCGGGTCGCCTTGAACAGCAGGTGCTCGAACAGGTGCGCGAACCCCGAACGACCCTGCGGGTCATCCTTGGAGCCGACCCGGTACCAGACCTGCACCGCCACGTTGGAGGTGTTGCGGTCCTGGGCCGTATAGACCTCCATGCCGTTGTCCAGCACCCGGCGCTGGAAGCCCAGCGGCGGCACCGCGACCCCGGCAGGGGCCTGGGTGGCGGCAGGCGCGGGAGCCTGGGCGAGGGCGGGCAGCGCGGCGCCCATCAGAAGCGCCGTGGCGGCGGCGGTGACGATCAGGCGACGTTTGAACATGGAGGCTCCCCTTGCAGATCAGCGGCGACCATAGGCGCGGGACGGCGCGGTCGCACCTTACCGACCTGTAATGTGATGCGGCCTCAGGTCTCCGCCCACATCCGCAGCAGATTGCCGATGGTCTTGTCGGCAAGCAGGCGGGGCTCCCCCTCGGGCGTGGACCAGCGCACGCGCTCCAGATCGAACAGGACTTCGCGCTGGTCCTGACGGCGGACCAGAGACTGGATCCAGCCCACGGCCGCCATGCGTTCGCCGGCGGTGACCGGCGTGACCCGGTGCAGGCGACCGGTCTGGTAGATCACAGCTGACCCTGCGGCGGGGCGGAACTCGCGCTCGCCGTCCAGGTCGTCGAGCAGCAGGGCTCCGCCCTCGTAGGTTTCGGTATCGGACAGGAACAGGGTGAACGACAGGTCGGTGCGCAGGCGCTGGCCGTCCTCGCCGCGCATGGCGGCGTCGTCGGTGTGCAGGCCGTACTGCTGACCGCCGGAATAGCGAGAGAAGATCAGGTTCGACCACCGGGCCGGGCGCACCAGCGGGTGGAACACCGGATGCCGCTCCAGCGCATCGCGTACGAAGCGGGCCAGGGCCTGGACGCCGGCGTCGTCGCCCCGGGCCTGGAGATTATCCTTGACCATGCGGGCCGCCGGGCCTGCCGTTGCCCTGCCGTCGCGGAACGGGGCCTTGGCCAGCCCGGCGCGGACACGCTCCAGGTCTTCGGCGGAAAGGATGTCGGCAAGGACAATCACAGCGGGGCTCCGGAGGGGATACGCGGGACCGTTAGCGCTCCATCGCTCCGGGCGAAAGGGCGCAACCCCGGCCCAGCTTGAGCGTTCCGCCGACTGGACTCATTCGAGGAGGGCTCGCCCATGACAATTCGCACCAAAGCCTGGCCCGCTCTTGCGGCCGTCGCCGCCCTGTCTCTGGGCGCCGTAGCCTGTACGGACGCGGAGCAGGCGCAGGCTGAACGGGACGCGGCTGTCGCGGGCGAGAACATCGAGCAAGGCGCGGCCGAACTGGGCGAACGCATCGAGTCGGGCGCGGCCGCCGCTGCGCGAGGGGTCGAGAGCCTCGCCTCCGACGCCGCAGAACGGCTGGAGGAAAATCAGCGCGAAGCGGCCGCCGAGGGCCGTGAGGGCGCCGTCGATCCAGATACGGGCGAACGGGTCGAATAAACCTCGCTTCGCTCCTGCGAACCATTTGCATCTTTGGCGCTCCGGTCTATGGTCCCGCGACCTTTCCCGACCGGAGCGCCTTTCATGTCCGACACCCGCCTGTTCCGCCCCCGACTGTGGACCGCCGCCGGCTCCGCCCTGCTCATCGCGGGCGTCGCCGCCTGTTCGGATCAGGGCGCTGAGGCCCCGGCCGCGCCCGCCTCCCCGCCCGCCAGCGCCGCCGGTGAAGGCGAGGGGGAAGGCGGCGAAGCGGGGGCGGTCAGCGCCTACGGCGCGGTCCCGGCCGAAAGCCTGACGGCCCTGCGGCTGCAGCATCTGAAGGGCTTCTTCCTGGTGGCCCGGGCCGCCGCGCCGGTGGAGGGGGAAGAATCCGCCGCCGCCCTGGCCGGCCAGGGCATGCTGGAGGTCTACGACCCGTCAAAGGCCGACTATGACGCCGCGGGGGTGGACGAGGTTGTGCTGCGCCGCGCCGCCGAAAGCGGGGCCACCGGCGCGCTGAACGCCGCCATCGCCGAGCTTGACCGCGCCGCTCGCCAGGCGGGCGGCGACGCCGGGGACGTGGTCAAGGGTCTGCTCGGCATCTCCACCGGCCTGTACGCCCTGGTGGTGACCGCCGACGGCGTCGATCCGATCGAGTGGCAGCACTCTTACGGCGCGGCGCTGGCGGCACAGCAGGTTGCGGCCCGCGACGGCGCCCTGCGTCCGGTGCGCGAGGAGATCGACGCTTTCGTGGCAAACTGGACCAACGTCACCGCCCCGACCGATCCCGCCGAGGCCACGGCGCCGGGCGCGCTTCAGGCCCAGGCCTCGCGCATCGAGCTGAGCCTGTCGGGCGTCTGAAGCACAGGCCAGGGTCACACCCTCGCCAACCTCCGGTCAGCCGGCCGGAGTGCCTCAGCCGCGCGTGACCGGTTTCGGGCGGCGCTCGCCCGCTTCGGTCAGCAGGGCGTCGCGGTTGCGGCCGCCCACAGCGTCCCGGATTTCGATCAGGCGCAGTTCCACCGTCCCCAGCGCCCAGAGCACGGCGCCCAGGCCCACGACGCCAAGGCACAGGATAACGAAGGCCGACATGGCGAATTTGGCCGAGAGCAGAAGAACGAACAGGGTTCCGAACCCGGCCCCGATGGCGATCACGCGTCCCGCGTCGCGCATCAGCGAGCGGTGGCCCGGCGCGTAGAGCACCGGTTCCGCCTCCGGCTTCGTTCGGGTCTTGCCGTCCATCGATCCCGTCGTCGTTCGTCCCGTCATCCTGGGCTCCGGTCTGTTGAAAAACAGCGGCGTGTCTGGCGCCGTCTGAGGGTGATCCTATGGCGAAGCTCGACCAGATGCACCCCTTCGCCTGTTTGAACCGTTCGGGCTCCGCGCCTAAGACAGATCACCACGACGCCCGGAAGGGCGCGCCGTTCCAGGAAACGCCCAGCATGATCCGCCCCTCCGCCCTGGCCATCGCAGCCGCCCTGGCCCTGTCCGGCGGCCTGTCCGCGTGCGCCAATCTGCCCGTGACAGAAGTCGCCGGGCCGCAGATTTCCACACAGGTGCAGTACGTGGCCGACGCCCATTCCCATGCCCGCCCCGAAATCGCGCGCGTCCACCATGTGGACCTGAACCTGATGGCGGACTTCGACCGGCGCATGCTGGCAGGCACCGCCAGCCTGGACATCACGGCTGAGCCGGGCGCGGACGAGATCATCCTCGACATCCGCGACCTGGACATCCACGGCGTGCGCTCCGAAGACGGCCCGCTGGACTACACCATCGGCGACGAAAGCCCCTTCATGGGCAAGCCGCTGATCATCGCGATCCCCTTCACCGAAGGGCGCATCCATATCGACTATTCCACCCGGCCAGACGCGGCGGCCCTGCAGTGGCTGACGCCGGAACAGACCGCGGGCGGGCGACTCCCGTATCTGTTCAGTCAGGGTCAGGCGATCCTGACCCGCACCTGGATCCCGACCCAGGACAGCCCCGGCATCCGCCAGACCTATTCGGCCCGCATCAGCGTTCCCGAAGGCATGACGGCGGTCATGAGCGCCGAGATGCTGACGCCCCAGGGCGAGCCGGACCCGCGCGGCCGCGCTTTCCGCTTCCGTCTGGATAATCCGGTGCCGCCCTATCTGATCGCCATTGGCGTAGGCGACATCGCCTTCCAGCCGCTGGGCGCGCGCACCGGGGTCTATACCGAGCCGTCCATGCTAACGCGCTCAGCCGCCGAGTTCCCAGAGGTCGAGGCCATGGTCGAGGCGGCCGAGAATCTCTACGGGCCCTACATCTGGGGCCGCTATGACATGCTGGTCCTGCCGCCCAGCTTCCCGTTCGGCGGCATGGAGAATCCGCGCCTGACCTTCGCCACCCCGACCATCATCGCGGGTGACCGTTCGCTGGTGTCGCTGGTGGCCCACGAGCTGGCCCATAGCTGGTCCGGCAATCTGGTCACCAACGCCACCTGGGACGACTTCTGGCTCAACGAGGGCTTCACGGTCTATTTCGAGAACCGGATCATGGAGGCCATCTACGGCCCCGAGCGGGCCGAGATGCTGCGCGCTCTGGAGTGGACTGATCTCCAGGCCGAGCTGGCCGAACTGCCGGAGGCGGACCAGAGCCTGCACCTGAACCTGGCCGGGCGCGATCCGGACGAGGGCATGACCGCCATCGCCTATGACAAGGGCGCCTTCTTCCTGCGCACCATCGAGCGAACCGTGGGCCGTGAGCGCTTCGACGGCTGGCTACGCGGCTATTTCGACCGCAACGCCTACCGCCCCATGACCACGGCCATGTTCCTGGCCGACATCCGCCAGCATCTGATCGCGGGCGACGCGGCGCTGGAGGCTTCGCTTCAGATGGACGCGTGGATCTATGGTCCCGGCCTGCCCTCCAATGCCGTCCAGCCCGCCTCGAACGCTTTCACGGCGGTCGGGGCCCAGGTGCAGGCCTTCGCGAACGGAACCCCGGCCGCGCGACTGAACACCGGCGACTGGGTGACGCAGGAGTGGCAGCACTTCCTCGGCTCCCTGCCCCAGACCCTGACCGACGCTCAACTGGCCGATCTGGACAGCACCTTCGGCCTGTCCGAAGCGGGCAACAGCGAAATCGTGTTCGCCTGGCTGATGATCGCGGTGAGTCACCAGTACGAGCCCGCGGTTCCGGCGCTGGAGCAGTTCCTGACCGGCATGGGGCGGCGCAAATTCACCCAGCCCCTGTATGTGGCCCTGATGGCCGAGGGCGACTGGGGCCGGCCGCTGGCCCGCCGCATCTATGAAGAGGCCCGCCCCGGCTACCATCCCATCACCACCGGCTCGGCTGACCCGGTGGTTCGCGGGCAATAGGGGGATCAACACGTCCGGCCGCCTTCCTTAAGGCGGTCGGCCGCGCCATATAGGCCCCATGGCGATGCGTGGTGAGCGCTCGGGCCGCCGACGCGCCGACCCCGAGGTCCGCGCCCAGCTGGCCGGGGTCGAGATGAAGGCGGAGGGACCGGGGACGCTGGGCGCGCTCATGGACCTGGCGCGTCTCGTGGGCCGGTCGCGCGCGCCGTGGCTCAGAACCCGCCTGACCGGCGCGATCCTTCTGACGCTGATCGGCAAGGCCCTGGGCGTGCTGGCGCCCCTGGCCCTGGGCGCGGCAGTCAACCGTCTGGCGGCCGATCAGGGCGCGGCCGTGGGCGTGGCGGCGGGCTTCGTGGCCTTCGCAGTGGGCTGGGCGCTGATCCGGTTCCTGTCCTCCGCCGCGCCGCAGCTGTCGGACATGGTGTTCGCCCCGGTGCGTCAGGCGGCCCAGCGGACCACGGCGGCCGAAACCTTCGCCCACGCCCTGAACCTGTCGCTGGACTTCCACCAGACCAAGCGCTCCGGCTCCCTGTCCCGCACGGTGGAGCGCGGCTCGCGCGCCGTGGACTTCCTGCTGCGCATCCTCGCCTTCAACCTTATCCCCACCGGACTTGAGCTGATCCTCGCGGCGGGGGTTCTGGCGGGCGCCTACGACTGGCGCTTCGGGGCCGTGGCCGTGGCGGTGGTGGTGATCTATGCGGTCATCACCTTCGCCATCTCCAACTGGCGGCTTGAGCATCGCCGCATCATGAACGCGGCGGATTCCGAGGCCGCGGGCCAGGCGGTGGACGCCCTGCTGAACTACGAGACGGTCAAGGCCTTCGGGGCCGAAGCCCGCGCCGCCGACAGCTACGAGCGGGCGCTGGGCGTCTATGGCGACGCGGCGGTCAAGGCCAACAACTCCCTGGCGGTCCTGAACATGACCCAGGGCCTGATCATGAACATCGGCCTCGGGGTGATGGCGGTCATGGCCGGGTTCGAGGCGGCCGCCGGGCGCATGGGGCCGGGCGACGTGATGGCGGCCGTGCTGATCCTGATTTCGCTCTACGCGCCCCTGAACATTCTGGGCTTCGCCTATCGCGAGATCCGCCAGTCCTTCATCGACATGGAGGAGATGCTGAAGGTCACGCGCCAGTCGCCCCAGGTGGCCGACGCGCCGGATGCGATCGACCTGCCACCGCCCGCCGACAACCGCGGCGGGGCGGTGACCTTCGAGGGCGTGGGCTTCCAGCATTCCTCGCGCGCCACGGGTCTGGACGACATCAGCTTCATCGCCGCGCCGGGCACAACCACGGCTCTGGTCGGACCGTCGGGGGCGGGCAAGTCCACCATCGTCAAACTGGCCCTGCGCCTGCTGGACCCGCAGATCGGCCGGGTGCTGATCGATGGGCTGGACGCCCGCGCGGTGACCCAGGCGTCCCTGCGCCGGGCCGTGGCTCTGGTCCCCCAGGACGTGGCCCTGTTCAACGACAGCCTGGCAGTCAACATCGCCTTCGCCCGGCCGGGCGCATCCGAGGCCGAGATCTGGGCCGCCGCCGACGCGGCCGAGCTGGGCGACTTCATTCGGGGCTTGCCCGAGGGCATGGAGACCAGGGTGGGCGAGCGGGGCCTGAAGCTGTCCGGGGGCGAGCGCCAGCGCGTCGGCATCGCCCGCGCTCTGCTGGCTGATCCCCGCATCCTGATCCTGGACGAGGCCACCAGCGCCCTGGACAGCCGCACCGAACAGGCCATCCAGAAGACCCTGCGCAAGGCCCGCACCGGGCGGACGACGCTGGTGGTCGCCCACCGCCTGTCCACCATCGCCGACGCCGACCAGATCCTGGTGCTGAAGGACGGCCGCATCGTCGAGCGCGGAACCCACATGGAGCTGGTCGCCCGTCAGGGCGGCGAATACGCCTCCCTGTGGCGCAAACAGACCCGCGGCGCCCGCAACCCGGCCTGACAGCGCTGGTTGACGCTAGGCCTGCAAGTCCTCCAGCGCGCGCCTGTGTTGTGCGATGCGCTGGGCGCAGCGGTCTTGATGGCGCAGGTAGAAGGCCAGTGCACCCAGCAGGAACACGGCCGCCCCCGTATAGAGGAAGGTCAGATCGTCCTCGACCCGGTACGCCGCCACGGCGACGCCGAGGAACACGGCCGCGCCGACCGTGACCGCGGTGCCCGCCCGGGCCCAGCGGCGCCCGGTCTCGGCCTGACGGATGGCGGCGGCCAAGGCCTGTTCCGGCGTCTCCAGATCATCGGGCGCCTGTCCGCCGCGCGCCCAGAGAGTCATGGCGGCGCCGAACAGGCCGAACAGCACGGCCGCCGCGCCCAGAAGCCACTGGTCCGCCGGCCTCGCCACCAGCACCCAGACGCCCATGGCGCCGGCGAGCAGGCACCCGACCATCTCGAACACAAAGTTCAACCGCCCCAGCCGGCTGCGACGGCGCACCTGTCGGGCCATCTCGGCCAGTTCCTGATCGTCGCGGCCGGGCGTGGTCCAGGCGTCGCTCAGTTCGGTCCAGTCTTCGTTCGGCGTCATGACGAGGCCTCCGGGTTCATCAGGTCTTTCAGGGCCGCCCTGGCGCGGGTCAGGCGGATGGAGACGGCGTTGGCGTTCAGCCCCAGCATGGGGCCGATCTCCGCAGGGCTGAAACCCTCCAGCGTCAGGACCGCGGGCTGGCGCAGCGACAGGGGCAGGGCCCGCACCGCCTCGGTCAGCCGCGCCCGAAGATCCTCGGCCTCCACCTGATCGTGGGGCGTGGGATCGTCGGACGGCATGGCGTCGTCCAGCGGCGCGCGGCGCGGCTGCACGGCCTCTTTCGAGACATGGGTCACGGCCCGGTTGTGAGCTACCCGCGCCAGGAACGCCTTCACAGGCGCCTCGCCGCGAAAGCGGGGCAGGGCGCGCCAGACCGCCAGCAGGATGTCCTGCTCCAGCTCGCGGCGCCGTTCGGGGTCCGCCTCATAGCTGCCGGCGATGCGGCGCAGCATCGGGCCGTGCTCCGCCACCAGCGCCTCGAATCCCCTGTCCCGTCCCAATCCCATGCTCCAGATCATCGGCGATGCGATTTTCGCCGTCACCTCTGAAAGACTCTCGACGCCGGCGAGACTTTCATTTCCGGAGGCGGATTTCCGCCGATTGAAAAAGGAGACCCGCCATGACCATCGAAACCCCCGTCGCCACGCCGGACAAGAAAAGCATTCTGACGAAGGGCCGCGGCTTTCTGATCGCGCTGAGCATCGCCGTGGGCGTCGCCGCCGTCGCCGCCTGGATCGCCCTTGGCGTCGGGCTTTACATGGATGTCTCGCGCCAGACCCGCATCATCCTGGCCGTCGTCGCCGCCGTCGCCACCGAGGCCCTGTTCTGGAGCATCGCCGCGACCCTGGGCCTGTCGGTGCTCGAGGCGCGCAAGCGCATCTGGAAGAAGATCACGGGCCGGGGCCGCGCGGAGGCCTGATCACCGGCGCCCGAACAGCTTCTCCAGGTCGTGCAGCTTCAGCTCCACATAGGTTGGGCGGCCATGGTTGCACTGACCGGAGTGGGGCGTGGCCTCCATCTGGCGCAGCAGGGCGTTCATCTCGGGCGCCGACAGCACCCGGCCCGAGCGCACCGAGCCGTGGCAGGCCATGGTGCCGCACACCTCGCCCAGTCGCTCGGTGAGGGCCAGGGCCGAGCCGTGTTCCGACAGGTCGTCGGCGATGTCGCGGATCAGTCCCTGTACGTCGCAGTCGCCCAGCAGGGCCGGAGTCTCGCGCACCAGCACGGCGCCGGCCCCGAACGCCTCGACGATCAGGCCCAGCGCGGCCAGTTCGTCGGCGCGGTCCGCCACCCGCTCGGCCTCGGCCGGGTCCAGCTCGACCACCTCGGGCGTCAGCAGCGCCTGACGTGTCACCGCGCCCTCGGCCATCTGGGTCTTCATGCGCTCATAGACCAGGCGCTCGTGGGCGGCGTGCTGGTCCACGACCACCAGACCGTCACGGGTCTGGGCCACGATGTAGTTGGCGTGCAACTGCGCGCGGGCCGCGCCCAGCGGATAGTCCAGCGGGTCGATGAACCCTGCGGCTTCGCCCGACGGCGGTGCGTCGGAGGGCGCTGGCCAGGCCGACTCCACGCGGGCCGACCGTTCGTTGAGGCCGGGAATGATCTGGGCGGCGGCCTCGGGCTGGCTCCAGCCGGTCCAGCCGCTCCATCCCTCGGCGGCGGGCGTAGAGGGGCTGTAGGGGTCGGCTACGCCAGCATGGGCCTGGAACCCGGATATGGCGTCCGCCGCCACGGTGGTGGAGGCCCGGTGTCCCGCCGCCGCCAGGGCGTGGCGCAGGGCGCCGACGATCAAGCCGCGCACCATCGCCGGGTCGCGGAACCGCACTTCCGTTTTGGCCGGATGCACGTTCACGTCCACCGACAGCGGATCGATGTCGAGGAACAGGGCCGCCGCCGGATGCCGATCCCGCGCGAGGAAGTCGGCGTAGGCGCCGCGCAGCGCGCCCTGCAGCAACCGGTCCTTCACCGGGCGGCCGTTGACGAACAGGTACTGGTGCGCGGCGTTGCCCCGCGAATAGGTGGGCAGGCCCGCATAGCCCGACAGCCGGATGCCGTCGCGGGACTGGTCAATGAGCAGGGCGTTGTCCTCGAAATCCCGCCCCAGCAGGGCCGCCAGCCGCTTCAGCCGTCCCTCATCACCGGGATGCTCCGCGGGCAGGCGCAGGGTGGTCTTGCCGTCCAGAGTCAGGGTGAAGGCCGTCGCTTCATGAGCCATGGCCTGGCGCTTGATCTCATCGGAGATGGCCATGGCCTCGGCGCGCGCCGATTTCATGAACTTCAGCCGCGCGGGTGTGGCGTAGAACAGGTCGCGCACCTCCACTCGCGCGCCGTGATCGCCGGGAAAGGCGCCGGGCGCGATGGCGCGGTGGTCACCGCCCTCCACCGCCACGGCCCAGGCTTCCGGCGCGCCCATGGCCCGGCTGGTGATGGTCAGGCGCGCCACCGAACCGATGGACGGCAGGGCCTCGCCCCGAAATCCCAGCGTCAATATCCGCAGCAGGTCCACGTCGCCTGCGTCGTCGGCTTCCAGTTTTGAGGTGGCGTGCCGCTCGACCGCCAACGGCAGCTCGTCCTTCGGGATGCCCTTGCCGTCGTCGGCGATCAGGATGCGCGACAGGCCCCCGCCGTCGGCCTGGATGTCGACCCGGCGCGCGCCTGCGTCCAGCGCGTTCTCGACCAATTCCTTGACGGCGCTGGCCGGGCGCTCGACCACCTCGCCGGCGGCGATGCGGTTGACGGTTTCGGGGGGGAGGCGACGGATCGGCATGCGAACAGCCAGTCTATAACGAAACCGGCCCGGGTGCGATTGCGCCCGGGCCGGAAATGTCTGGGATTGAGGGTCGGCGGTTCAGAGCCCCGGCAGCTTCATGCCGCCGCCGCCTCGCTGGATCACCACGTCGCGTCCGCCGGTCAGGGCGCTGAGGCGCGCGGCCTCGCTGGCCTCGTCGATGGTGGTGACGCCCTCGACGGTGCGCACCTGGGTGGCCGTCTGGGATGCGGCGTCGCCGCGGCGCCAGAACATGACGCGGTTGGCCCAGCCTTCTTCCTTGTGGGCAAGGTCGCCGAACTCATCGTCGACCACATAACGCGCCAGCGGATCGGCCTGGGCTGCGCCGGCGGCGGCGACCAGGGATTCCTCGCCCGCCGAGCGGGTGATGGCCTGACGCTGACCCAGCAGAATCTGGCGGGCCGAGCTTTCCGGGGCCAGTTCGGCCGGGCGCGGCTGGCCGGGCGCCGGCGGGCGCAGGCCGTACTCCGGCGGCACGCTGAGCGGCGCCTGGGAGATGACGCGGAATTCGTCGGGTGTGACCCGCTCCAGACCCACGCCCTGACGGATGCTGTTGCAGCCGGTCAGGACGACGGCGGCGGCGGTGATGGCGCCGAGAGTGAAGGCGGAGTTCAGTCGCATGGTCAGCTGCTCTTTCAGGCGGTCGTGCGTTCGCGCTTGCGATTAACCGGGGTGATTACGACTTTTCATGGGCCGCGCCAACCTTGGCGGCGCGTTCGGAAAGGAAGCTGTCGGCGACCAGCAGCACAATTCCGACCGAGATGGCGCTGTCGGCCACATTGAAGACCCAGGGAAAGTAGGCTCCTGAGAAGTCCAGGAAGTCCACCACCCCGCCGAAGCGGATGCGGTCGATGGCATTGCCCAGCGCCCCGCCCATGATCAGACCGATGGCGGTGATCAGCAGGCGTCGGTCCGCCCGTGTGGCCCAAAAGGCCAACAGCCCCGACACCCCTATCGAGAACACCGTCAGCAGCCAGCGGCTTGTCTCTCCGCCGGTCAGCAGACCGAAGGACACCCCCCGGTTCAGCACGAAGGTCAGGTTGAAGACGGGCTCCAGCACGCGGATCTGGCCGACCTCGCGGATATGCAGGCCGTACAGCATCCAGGCCTTGGTGATCTGGTCCAGTACGATCACGGCGGCGGCGAAGGCGTAGGCGGCCCAGGCGATGCGGGGAATGGTCATGCGCGTTCCGTAGGGGTGGGAACGGCGTCGTTAGCAGGCGCCGAAGCCGGGGTGAAGGCCCCGGTGATCAGGCGCCTTTCGCAGGGACCGCGCGGCACAGGATTTCGCCCACGCCGTTGAACACCACCCGCGAGGACTGGCCCGCGACGATATCATGGATGCCCGTGGCCGCGCCGGTGGAGATCAGGTCGCCGGCTTTCAAGGGTCGGCCCCGACGGGCGTTCAGGCCCAGCAGGAAGACCAGGGCCTCCAGCGGTCCTCCCGGGATGGTCGCGGCGCCGCCCTTGCCGACGCTTTCGCCTTCGATGAAGGTTTCGCACGTCAGGTCCATCAGCCGGTCGCGCCAGTCCGGCACCTCGTGGCCCAGGATCAGCCCGGCGTTGTTGCCGAAGTCCGAGGCTACCACCGGCGGTCCCAGAACGTTGATGGTGGCCAGCGGGCTGCCCGCCGGTTCAACGCCCACGATCAGGGTCTCGACCAGAGCAGCGGCCTCGTCAGCGGTCCAGTCGGTGCGGTCTGCCGGAGCGTCCTTGGCCAGTTTCAGGATGAATTCGGCTTCGACGGCTGCGAAGCCGCCCTCGAACACCGGGAAATCCATGACTTCACCTTCGACCGCCCTCCACACGGCGCGCCGGAAGATGGGGCCGGTCAGGCGGGGAGCCTGGAGGCGTTCGAGCCAGGCGTCGGGAATGCGGCCGATCTTCCAGCCGGCGACCTCGTCGTCCCACAGGCTGATGGCCGCATCCTGAATGGCGTAGGCCGCGTCCATGCCGCCCGGTACGTCCCCGGGGTAATCGGGCAAGGCCTGGGCCCTGCGACGCGCGTCCACGAATGTGTGCGCGATCGCCCGTCCGGAATCGCTGCTGGTGTCGGCCCCGCCAAGGGGTTTGGTCGCCATGGTCACGCTGTTCTTGTCCGTCTGTTTCACGCTGTCGGGATCGTCGTCCCGCGACCCGGGCGTTCATTGCGCCGGTGTCCGCACTCCCCATGGCTCCCAACATTGCGCCATGGGAAACCGGTGTCAATTTCATTTCGCCACCGGTGGACATTTGCTGGACGCCTCGCAGGTGGCGCGGCGCGTCCCACGCGGCTATGCAAGGGTTGGGAGACGCGAGAGGGACGGGACTGCAGTTGAGCACGATCGAAGACGAAGGCGATGCAGCCGGCCCGGCCGACCACGGGCTGACGCCAGGGCGCGCCGCCACCATCAACGACATCGCCCGCATCGCGGGGGTGTCCAAGAAGACCGTGTCCCGGGTCATCAACCAGTCGCCCTTCGTCAAGGCGGACACTCGCGAGAAGGTCGAGGCGGTGATCGCCGAGCTGGGCTTCTCCCCCGATCCCCAGGCCCGCGGCCTGGCGTTCCGGCGCTCGTTCCTGATCGGCATGATCTATGACAACCCCAGCCCCAACTATGTCGTGAACATGCAGCAGGGGATTCTGGACGCGGTGCGCGGATCGGGGCTCGAGCTGGTGGTGCACCCCTGCGACCGGACCAGCGACGACTTCATGGCCAATGTCCGCGGCTTCGCAGTGCGCCAGAAGCTGTTCGGCGCCGTCCTGCCGCCATCGGTCTCCGAGGACGAGCGCGTCACCGGCATGCTGACGGAGGTGGGCTGTCCCTATGTGCGCATCGCCTCCGTGTCGCTGGATGCGCCCGAACGCATGGTGGTGACCAATGACAGCCTGGGCGCGGCCGAGGCGGCGCGGCATCTGGTCGGGCTGGGACACCAGCGAATCGCCATGATCACCGGCCCGGATCTGTTTCGCTCGACCCATGAACGGGGCGAGGGGTTCCGCAGCGGTCTGGCCGAGGCGGGCATTGCGCTCGCTGACGAGATGGTCGTTCGGGGCGCCTACACTTTCGAGTCCGGTGTGGGTGCGGCGCGCGAACTGTTGTCGCGCAAGGCCCGGCCCACGGCCATCTTCGCCGGTAACGACGAAATGGCCATCGGCGTCTACCAGGCGGCGCGCGACGCGGGGCTGGATGTGCCTTTCGACCTGTCCATCGTCGGGTTTGACGACGCGCCCATGTCGTCGCGCATCTGGCCGACCCTGACGACGGTCAGGCTGCCCATTCGCGACATGGGCCGCATGGCGGCGGAAAAGCTGCTGGCCAGGAGCCGGGGCCTGGATCCCGCGAAGCTGGATCAGCCTGAGGTCATCCCCACCCTGATCGCGCGGGATTCCAGCGCCCCGCCGCGCCGGTGACGGCGGGCGGGGCCTGCGGTATTCAGCGCCCGACGAGGCCCTCGATGTAGGCGCGGATGTCCTGATCCTGGGCGTTGGCGAAGAAATACTCGGAGAACCGCTCGCCGGCGACGGCGGCCTTGAGCAGGTCCTGGTCGACGGACTTCAGCACCGTCAGCATGTCCTTGCAGGTCACGGCCTTCAGATCCTTCAGGATGCCGCGGTTCCTGGCCATGATTTCGGCCCGCTCCTTGGGGTAGCCGAGGCCGCGCTCGCCCTCGAACAGCTTGCGGTAGACGTCCTGCAGGTTCAGTTCGGCCGCCCAGCCGAAGCCCTTGGCGTAAGGCATGGAGATGGCGTTGCCGTCGTTGATCTGACCGAACAGGAAGGCGTCGGTCGGATCGATCACCAGGCCGCAGAAGACGCCCGGCATGGCGTTGCAGGCCAGCATGGAGCCCATGCCCGTGCCGCAGCCCGTCACCACGAAATCGGCCGCCTTGGAATTGATCAGAATGCCCGCCAGCAGTCCGTTCATCACATAGGTCAGCGAGGCCTTATCCTCCGCCGTGTACATGCCGTAGTTGAAGACCTCATGGCCCAGAGGTTCGGCGACGGCTGTCAGCGCGGTGTGAATTGTCTCGTTCTTGGCAGCCTGGCTGTTCTCGGTGATCAGGGCGATTTTCATGGGAGTCCTTCAAGGCAATGAGGATGGGAGTGAATGGCCGTGCGCTCTGGCGCCGGAGCCTTCCATCGGTTGCATCATAGTATGACACCGGTTACCACTCGAGACAAATCCGCGCGCCACGACGGCGGCCTGCAGGGAAAGCCGAGATGTCTGTTTCTTTCGATCTTTCAGGGCGCTGCGCCCTGATCACCGGCGCAAACACCGGCATCGGCCAAGGCATGGCCGTGGGCCTGGCCGAGGCCGGCGCCGACATCGTGGCCGTGGGCCGCTCCGACGCTGACGAGACCGGCGACAAGGTCCGCGCGCTGGGTCGCAACTTTCACTTCATCAGGGCGGACCTGAGCTCCATCGCCCCGATCGAGGCGGTGGTGGCGGAGGCCTGGGACACGGCGGGCGGCGTCGACATTCTGGTCAACAACGCCGGCATCATCCGCCGCGCCGACAGCCTGGACTTCTCGGAAGAAGACTGGGACGCGGTGATGGACACCAATCTGAAGGTCCTGTTCTTCCTCAGTCAGCAGGTCGCCCGTCGTTGGGTGGCCGGCAGCCGCAAGGGCAAGATCATCAATATCGCCTCGATGCTCAGCTTCCAGGGCGGCATCCGCGTGCCGTCCTACACCGCATCCAAGTCGGGCGTGGCGGGGCTGACCAAGCTGATGGCCTGTGAGTGGGCATCCAGGGGCATCAACGCCAACGCCATCGCGCCCGGTTACATCGCCACCAACAATACCGAGGCCCTGCGCAACGACGAGACCCGCAACCGCGACATCCTCGCGCGCATCCCTGCGGCGCGCTGGGGCGATCCTTCGGACATGGCCGGGGCGGCGGTGTTTCTGGCGTCGTCGGCGTCGGACTACATGCACGGCGCCATCGTGCCCGTGGACGGGGGCTGGCTGGCCCGCTGAGGACGGATGGAAAGCCGTACTTGCGCCCCAATCTGTTTTGGAGTTAGTCTCTCGCATTGATACCGGTGTCAGAAATGCCTCAAGCGGACATGACACCGGTGTCAGATTAGCCAATCAAATGACCGGAGGGCGATGATCCTTCCGGCGCAAGGCCGACCAAGGCCGAACATGGGAGGAGGATACGATGACCCAACAGAACTTGTACCTGCGTGCGCGCAAATTCGGCGTCTCGCTGGGCGCCATGAGCATTGCCCTGGCTTCGGCCGGAGCTGTCGCGGCGCAAGACGCGCCGGGAGCCACTGAAGTCGAGGAGGTCATCGTCACCGGCTTCCGCGCCAGTCTGGCCAACTCGCTGAACATCAAGCGCAATGAAGCTGGCGTCGTCGACGCCATCAGCGCCGAGGACATCGCGGATTTCCCGGACACCAATCTGGCCGAATCGATCCAGCGGATTCCCGGCGTTTCCATTGATCGCGATGCTGGCGAAGGACGTTCGCTGACCGTTCGCGGCCTGAGCTCGGACTTCACCCGAACCCGCATCAACGGCATGGAGGCGCAGGCCACCACCGGCGCCACCGATTCATCGGGCGGCACCAACCGCGGCCGTGGCTTCGACTTTAACGTTTTCGCTTCCGAGCTGTTCAACAACATCACCGTCCGCAAGACCGCTTCGGCCGAGACCGAAGAGGGCTCGCTGGGCGCTACGGTCGACCTGCGCACAAGCCGCCCCTTCGACTACCCCGGCTTCACCGCCGGCGGCTCGCTGCAGTACGGCTACAATGACATGTCCGAGGAGTGGGCGCCGCGCGCCGCCTTCCTCATCAGCGACACCTGGATGGACGGCCAGTTCGGCGCGCTTCTCTCGGTGGCCTACAGCGAGCGGAGCCTTTACGAGGAAGGCTTCAGCTCCGTGCGCTGGGGACCGGCCAGTGGCGACAGCGGGTTCGCCAATCCGGAAGCCCTTCCGGGCGGGGCGACAAACGCGGCGAACCTGTTCCATCCGCGCATTCCCCGTTACGGCCGCCTTGTGCACGAGCAGGAGCGCACCGGCGCGACCCTGTCGCTGCAGGCGCGTCCCGGCAACGGCGCGACGACGTTCACCTATGACGCGCTCTATTCGCATCTGGACGCCACGCGCCAGGAGAACTTCCTGGAAGCCTGGTCGCTGAGCCGGAACGCCTCCCAGGGCGGCAAGCCGGAAGTGGTCATCGTCGATGCAATCGCCGAGGGCGCCGAGCTGGTCTATCTCGAGCTCGACAACATGGACATGCGGACCGAGCAGAGGTTCGACCGTCCCAGCACCGAGTTCATCCAGCACACCTTCACCCTCGAGCATGAATTCAGCGACGACTTCCGCATGCGCTTCCTGATTGGTCGTGCGGAATCTGAATTCGAAAACGCCGAGCAGACGACCGTCATCATCGATCGCCAGAACACCGATGGATACTCCATCGACTTCCGGGGCAATCGCAACCTGCCGCTGATCGACTATGGTTTCGACGTCACGGATCCGAACGCCTGGACCGTTGTCGGCCCGACGGGCGCGAACCCCCGTTCGGAAATCCGGATGAATCCGAACGGCCAGACCAATGTCTACAACACGGCCCAACTGGACTTCGTCCATGAAATCAATCCGACTTTCACGCTGAAGACGGGTCTGAACTACAAGGAATCAGAGTCCGAAGGCTGGGGCCTTGTTCGCGCGGCCGCCAACGACTCCATGCCGGCGCTGCCGGCCGGGGTCTCCATGGCCGATCTGACGACCTTGCTGACCGGGTTCGGCGGCAACCTCGACCTGCCGGCGGGCAACGCCACGTCATGGGTCGTTCCTGACCTGCAAGCCTTCGCTGAACTGTTTAACATCTACTGCAACTGCGACACCGGGGTGCCCGGCGGCGACTTCCGCCTGACGGGCCTCACCAACTCGCGGGCCCTCGGCAACTTCCGGCAAGTCACGGAGGAAGCCCGTGGCGCCTATGTGCAACTGGACTGGGACTCGTTCGTGGGTTCCATGCCCTTCCGTGGCAACATTGGTGTCCGCCACGTGCGCACCAGCGTCGAGGCGACGGGCTACTCAACCTCGACCGGAGCGACGCCGGTTACGGGAGAGAACAGCTACGAGGACACCCTCCCCTCGCTGAACCTCTCCATCGAGCCGGTTCAGGATCTCGTCGTGCGCTTCGGGGCCGCCCAGGTCATGTCGCGTCCCCCGGTGACCAGCCTTGTGCCGGTGTTCAATCTGAGTGCGGATGGTGCGCCGAACCCCAGCGCCAGCCTGGGCAACGTGAATCTGGAGCCTTACCGGGCTGACACCTTCGATCTGAGCGTGGAATGGTATTTCGCCCCGGAGTCGCTGCTGTCTTTCGCCTTCTTCTACAAGGACATCTCGTCCTTCGTGCAGACGACCCAGCAAACCCTGACCTACGCCCAACTGACCGCCCTGAACCCCACGGCTTTCCCGGTGGGCGCGCGTCCGGCCGGCCTGGAGCACGTGTTCTCGACCCCGACCAACACTCCTGGTGGCCCTCTGTCCGGATTCGAGATCAGCTACCAGCAGCCGTTCTACTTCCTGCCCGGCGTTTTCCAGAATCTGGGCGGAATCGTGAACTACACCTTCGTGGCGTCGGAGATCGATTACTGCCAGACCTCGTCCTGCACCGCCTTCGCGACCGAGGACCTGGTGAATCTGTCGCCTCAAGCCTGGAACGCCACGCTGTACTACGATGACGGTCGCTTCAACGCCCGCGTTTCGGCGGCCTATCGTGACGGCTATTTCCAGCAGATTCCGGCGGCCAACGCTGGAGGCCTCGGTATTGTCGCCAACGGCAAGTCGGAAACACTGACGTTTGACGCGTCGGCGTCCTATGAAGTGACGGATAACGTTATCCTGACCTTCGAGGGCCTGAACCTGACCGACGAACCCAACCGTCAATGGCACGGCGAAGTCGGCGGCGATCGCCAGAGCACCGCCGTCTACCACCAGACCGGCCGCCAGTTCTATGCGGGCGTCCGCTACCGGTTCTGATCAAGTAACTTCCTGAGCAGACTGGGCGTCGGACCTTCGGGTCCGGCGCCCTCTTTTTTGCGTTGACACCGGTGTCATTTTCCAGTTGTCTGAGGTCAACGAGAGCCCCGCTCGAACGGCGGCTTCGCAGGGACGGTTGAAGACTCCGAACCACGCCTGTGCTGAATGCACCCGATGGGCGCCGCCCGGCGCGCCTGTCGCATCCTGACGGCCGGGCCCGAAACACGAGGGAACCGCCGTGGCCGAGAACATCCTGAACATCCGCCCCGCCAGCGAGACGCGCTGGGACTGCGCGTCGTTCGGCGAGGTCATGCTGCGCTTCGACCCCGGCTTCGGCCGCGTCCGCAACGCCCGCACCTTCCAGGTCTGGGAAGGCGGCGGCGAGTACAATGTGGCCCGCGCCATGCGCAAATGCTGGGGCAAGCGCTCCACCGTCGTGACCGCCCTGCCGGTCAACGATCTGGGCTGGCTGGTCGAGGACTGCATCATGCAGGGCGGCGTGGACATGAGCCATGTGGTCTGGCGCGAGTTCGACGGTCTGGGCCGCAACACCCGCGTCGGTCTGAACTTCACCGAAAAGGGCTTCGGCGTCCGCCCGGCCCTGGGCTGTTCCGACCGGGGCCATTCGGCGGCGTCGCAGATCCGTCCCGGCGAAGTGAACTGGGAAAAGCTGTTCGGCGAGGAAGGCGTGCGCTGGTTCCACACCGGCGGCATCTTTGCGGCTCTGGGCTCCAACACCGCCGAGGCGGTGATCGAGGCGGTCGAGGTGGCGCGCAAGCACGGCACCATCGTCTCCTACGACCTGAACTACCGCCCCTCATTGTGGAAGTCGCAGGGCGGCAAGGAAGGGGCCCAGAAGATCAACCGCAACATCGCCCAGCATGTCGATGTCATGATCGGCAACGAGGAGGATTTTACCGCCTGCCTCGGCTTCGAGGTCGAGGGTCTGGACGAGCACATCTCCTCCATCGACCCGGCCAACTTCAAGAAGATGATCCAGACGGCGGTGAAGGAATTCCCCAACTTCAAGGTGGCCGCCACCACCCTGCGCAACGCCAGGACCGCCAGCGTCAACGACTGGTCGGCCATCATCTATGCCGGCGGCCAGTTCTATGAATCCATGATGCGCGAGGACCTGGAGATCTATGACCGCGTCGGCGGCGGCGACGGCTTCGCCTCTGGCCTGGCCTACGGCTTCATGGAGGGCAAGGGGCCCCAGGCGGCGGTGGACTACGGCGCGGCCCACGGCGCCCTGGCCATGACGACCCCCGGCGACACCTCCATGGTCAAGGCCGCCGAGGTCGAGGCGGTGATGAAGGGCAAGGGCGCCCGCGTCATCCGCTGATCCCGCACCTTTCCCGAAACCCGCCCGCGCAATGTCCTCTCCCAGGCGTGCGGGCGGCGCCGGAACCGGTCCTTTGTCCTCCCCGAAGGCCGGTCGCCCCGACGCCCGCTCTCCCTCACCGGAGAGCGGGCGTTGTTGCATTCCGCTTCAGTCTGTCCGCGGCGTCGCCATGTGGGCGGTCATCATGTCGGCGAGCTCGGCCATGGCGTCCAGCAGCACGTCGCGCCGGTCCGCCGGCAGGGCGGCGAAGGCGTCCTCGAACCCCCGGCTGAGAAGGCCCGGGGCCTGGCCCAGCGCCGTCTGCCCCGACGGCGTCAGGCGGGTGTGCACCACCCGCCGGTCCACCTCGGAGCGATAGCGTTCGATCAGTCCCTTGACCTCCAGCTTGTCCATCACCGCCACCACCGTGGCGGGGGACATGGAGGCCGCTTTCGACACCGCCTGGGTGGTGACCTGACCAAGGTCGCGGATCGACTGCATGACGATCAGCTGGGGGATCGTGAGGCCGCTGCTGCGGGCGATTTCGCGCGACCGCACCTCGATGGCCTGGGCGATCCGGCGCATCGATTTCAGCACAGCTGCGTTGGGGTCAGCACTGCGGGAGTTCTTCGGTGTGTCGGTCTGCGTGACCATGCGGGTTGAAATCCTTAGTGTGCAAACTATTTGTGCGCGCTGTTTCCATAATGCAAGACGATGTCCGGGGAGTGCCCATGTGCGGCCTGAATGGCGAGATCAATTTCGACGGCAAGCCGGCTGACGCCGGAGCCCTGCAGCGCATGTGCGATTCCTTGGCCCCACGCGGACCCGACGGCTCGGGCGTGGTGCTGCGCGGCAACGTCGGCCTCGGCCATCGCCGCCTGAAGGTCATCGACCTGTCCGAAAGGGCGCAGCAGCCCATGGTCGATTCCGACCTGGGCCTGTCCATCGTCTTCAACGGCTGCATCTACAACTACCCCGAACTGCGGGGCGAGCTGGAGGCCGCGGGCCACCGGTTCTTCTCCCACGGCGACACCGAGGTGATCCTCAAGGCCTGGCGCCAGTGGGGCGTGGAATGCGTGGACCGCTTCAAGGGCATGTTCGCCTTCGTCATCCACGAGCGCGACACCGGCCGGGTGGTGATCGCCCGCGATCGCTTCGGCATCAAGCCGCTGTATCTGGCGGAAAAGGGCAAGCGCCTGCGCTTCGCCTCCACCCTGCTGGCCCTGCTCGCGGCGGGAGACCTGGACACCGCCATCGATCCGGTGGGCCTGCACCACTACATGACCTTCCATGCGGTGGTGCCGCCGCCGCACACCATCATCAAGGGCGTGACCAAGTTTCCGCCCGCCACCATCCGGGTGATCGAGCCCGACGGCACGTCGAAAGACCGCCTGTACTGGACCCCGGTGCTGGAGCGCGGCCCCGGCGACGCCGAACGCCCGGCCGAGGAATGGCGCGATCTGGTGCTGGACAGCCTGCGTACGGCGGTGAAGCGCCGCATGGTGGCGGACGTGCCGGTGGGCGTGCTGCTCTCGGGCGGGGTGGATTCCAGCGTCATCGTCGGCCTGCTGGCCGAGATGGGCCAGAAGGACCTGATGACCTTCTCCGTCGGCTTCGAGGAGGCCCACGGCGAGAAGGGCGACGAGTTCGTCTATTCCGATCTGATCGCCAGGCATTTCGGCACGAAGCACCACAAGATCTTCGTGCCCCACGACCGGCTGCTGGACGCCCTGCCGGGGACCATCGGCGCCATGTCCGAGCCCATGGTCAGCTACGACAATGTGGGCTTCTACCTGCTCAGCCAGGAAGTCTCGAAACACATCAAGGTGGTCCAGTCCGGCCAGGGCGCCGACGAGGTGTTCGGCGGCTATCACTGGTACCCGCCCATGCAGGACTCGGCCGATCCGGTCGACACCTACGCCAAGGCCTTCTTCGACCGCAGCCACGACAAGCTGAAGACCCATCTGAATCCCGAGTGGATGGCCGACACCGACGTCAGCCGCGCTCTGGTGGCGGAGCACTTCGCCCGCGCCGGGGCCGAAACGCCGGTGGATCAGGCCCTGCGGCTGGACAGCCAGGTCATGCTGGTGGACGACCCGGTCAAGCGCGTGGACAACATGACCATGGCCTTCGGTCTGGAGGCGCGGGTGCCGTTCCTGGACCACGAGCTGGTCGAGCTGGCCGCTCGCATCCCGCCCGAGCACAAGCTGAGCCAGAACGGCAAGGGCGTGCTGAAGGAGGCCGCGCGTCTGGTGGTCCCGCACGAGGTGATCGACCGCAAGAAGGGCTATTTCCCCGTTCCCGCCCTGAAATACATCCAGGGTCCCTACCTCGACATGGTCCGCGACGCCCTCGGCTCGCAGGCGGCCCGGGAGCGCGGCCTGTTCCAGCAGGGGTATCTGGATCAGCTGTTTGACAAACCCACCGACCACATCACCCCGTTGCAGGGCTCCGAGCTGTGGCAGGCGGCCCTGCTGGAAATGTGGCTCCAGAACCATGGCGTCTGACTCCCGGCCGCGCTTCAAGGGGCACCGCCTCAAGCGTCTTCGCGACGAAGGCCTGAAGCCGGTGGTGGGCGGTCAGGACGGCCCGGCCCTCACCGAGAACGCCATTCTTGACTGTGGCTGGGGACGGCTGCTGTTCGCCCAGACCTATCCCGAGGCCGGGCCGCTGATCGAGGCTCTGCGCGCCGAGGGGCCGGACCGACGCGACATCGCCTTCTATGTCCGCAACCCCCACGTCCTGCTGGCCCACGCGCCGCAGGAGGTGTTCCTCGACCCGTCCCACACCTACCGGCTGGACCTGTCGGTGTACCGCGCCGCCCGCCGCCAGCCGCGCGGCTTCACCGTGCGCCGTCTGGCCTCCCAGGGTGACGCCGAGGCCATCAATCGCATCTATGCGGCGCGCAAGATGGTGCAGGCCCGCCCTGACTTCATGTGGTCCCAGCGCGAGGGCTCGGCCCTGACCTATCTGGTGGCCGAGGACGGCGCGAGCGGCCAGGTCATGGGCACGGTGACCGGGGTCAACCACCAGCGCGCCTTCAACGACCCGGAGAACGGCTCCTCCCTGTGGTGTCTGGCGGTGGACCCCCAGGCGACCCAGCCGGGCATCGGCGAGGCGCTGGTGCGGCGGCTGGCCGAGCATTTCCAGGCGCGCGGGCTGGCCTACATGGACCTGTCGGTCATGCACGACAATGAGCAGGCCATCGCCCTGTACGAGAAGCTGGGCTTTCGCCGGGTCTCCTTCTTCGGCATCAAGCGCAAGAATCCCATCAATGAGTCGCTGTTCACCGGGCCGGCGGCCGACGAAGCCCTCAATCCCTACGCCCGCATCATCGTCGACGAGGCGCGCCGGCGGGGCATCCAGACCGACATCATCGACGCGGAGGGGGGTCTTTTCCGCCTGACCCACGGCGGCCGCTCGATCCGTTGCCGCGAAAGCCTGTCCGAGCTGACCTCGGCGGTGGCGCTCAGCATCTGCGACGACAAGCGCATGACCCGCCGCATCGTCGAGCAGGCGGGCGTCATGGTCCCGGAGAGTATCGATTCCGATGATCCCGACGAGATCCAGGCGGCGCTGGAGCGCCACGGAGCCCTTGTGGTCAAGCCCGCCCGCGGCGAACAGGGCAAGGGCGTGGCCGTCGGCCTGAAGGACATGGACGCGATCGACAAGGCGGTCGCCGCCGCCCGCAGGATCTGCCCCGAGGTGCTGATCGAACAGCATGTGGAGGGCGAGGACCTGCGGCTGGTGGTCATCGACTTCAAGGTGGTGGCCGCCGCCATTCGCCGCCCCCCGCGCGTCATCGCCGACGGCCGCTCCACCTTCCGCGCCCTGATCGAGCGCCAGAGCCGCCGCCGCGCCGCCGCCACCGGCGGCGAATCCCGCATCCCGCTGGACGGCGAGACGAAACGCTGCCTGGCCGAGGCCGGATACGGCCTCGATGATATCGCCCCCGAGGGGCTGGAGGTGGTGGTGCGCAAGGCGGCCAATCTGCACACCGGCGGCACCATCCACGATGTCACCGAAGAGGTTCACCCCGCCCTGATCCGCGCGGCCACGGCGGCGGCGCGCGCCATCGACATTTCGGTCACCGGCGTCGATCTGATGGTGAAATCCTGGCGCGAAGCGGACTATGCCTTCATCGAGGCCAACGAGCGCCCCGGTCTGGCCAATCATGAGCCGCAACCTACGGCCGAACGCTTCGTGGACCTGCTGTTTCCCCTGTCCATGCCCGCCGCGGCCGCGCGGGTCGTGCGCGCACCGTAAGATCACTGAACGGAGGCTTCCCCTGGCCCGCCTGACCATCGACACCGAATATCTGACCGGACGTCTTGAGCGCCTGCTGGGGATCGCCAGCCCCACCGGCTACACCGACGAGGTGGTCTGGGAGGTGTGCCGAGAGCTGGGCCGGCTGGGCGTGGACTATGAGCTGACCCGGCGCGGGGCCATCCGCGCCCGCATCCCCGGCGAAGAGCCCCGCCCCGCCCGCGCCGTGGTCGCCCACGTGGACACCCTCGGCGCCCAGGTGAAGGCGGTCAAGGACAACGGCCGGCTCGAGGTCGTGCCCATCGGTCACTGGTCCTCCCGCTTCGCCGAGGGCGCCCGCGGCACGGTGTTTTCGGAAAAGGGCGGCTGGCGCGGCACCATCCTGCCGCTCAAGGCCTCGGGCCACACCTTCAACGAGGAGGTGGACGAACAGCCCGTCAGCTGGCGTCAGGTGGAAATGCGCATCGACGCCCGGGTGCGGAATCGCCACGACGTGCTCAAGCTGGGCATCGACGTGGGCGACATCATCGGCATCGACCCCCAGCCGGAGTTTCTGGACAACGGCTTCATCGTCTCGCGCCATCTGGACGACAAGGCGGGCGTGGCGGTCATGCTGGCGGCCATGAAGGCCATCATGGAGGATGCGCAGACCCCCACGGTGGACACCTACTGGCTGTTCACCATCGCCGAGGAGGTGGGCTCGGGCGCCTCGTCGGTGCTGGTCCCCGACGTGGCCTCCATGATCACCGTGGACAACGGCACCACTGCGCCGGGCCAGAACTCCGACGAGTTCGGCGTCACCATCGCCATGGCCGACCAGACCGGCCCGTTCGACTTCCACCTGACCCGCAAGCTGGTGAAGCTGGCGCGCGAGGAGGACATCCGCTTCCAGAAGGACGTGTTCCGCTATTACCGCTCGGATTCCGCCTCGGCGCTGGAGGCGGGGGCCGACATCCGCACCGCCCTGGTCACCTTCGGCGTGGACGCCAGCCACGGCTATGAGCGCATCCATGTGCACGCCCTGCGCTCTCTGGCCGAGCTGCTGACCGCCTATGTGCTGAGCCCGGTGGAGATCGAGCGGGACGCCAGCCCCATGGCCGGGGTCGAGGGCTTCACCCATCAGGACCAGAGCGAGGCCCACGAGAAGGCCGCCGCCGACAAGCCCGCGCCGGAGCGGGACGGCTCCAGGCCGCGCTGACGGAACAGGGGCGCTTCCCCGCCCGTTGGTCTTTCAGACCTGAAAGGAGACCGACATGTTGGCATGGGAGCTGATTTTTCCGCTGGGCGCCCTGGCGCTCGGCATCGTTCTGGCCGTGATGCTGTGGCGCAACCACAACCGCAACAAGCGCGTGGACCCCGTCACCGAGGCCGCGACGCGCGAGCAGTACGACCACCCCGATCGCTACGACAACAAGACCCACGACCAGTTCGAGGCCGAGGCCGAGCGTCGCAAATAGGTCTCGCCCTGCTATAGGGCGCGGATGAAGAGCGAAGAGTTCGATGTCCTGATCGTCGGCGCGGGCGCCGCAGGCATGATGTGCGCCATCGAGGCGGGCAAGCGCGGCCGCCGCGTGCTGATCGTCGACCACGCCCGGGCCCCGGGCGAGAAAATCCGCATCTCCGGCGGCGGGCGCTGCAATTTCACCAATCTGGGGACCGGTCCGGCCAATTTCCTGTCGGAGAACCCCCGCTTCGCCACCTCGGCCCTGCGTCGCTACACCCAGCACGACTTCATCGCCCTGATGAACCGCCACGGCATCGCCTGGCACGAAAAGACGCTGGGCCAGCTGTTCTGCGACGACAGCGCGAAACAGATCATCGCCCTGCTCACCAGCGAGATGCGTCAGGCGGGTGCGACCCTGCGTCTGAGCACCGGCGTCGAGGCCGTGGCGCGTGACGGCGACGGCTTCCGGTGCCGTCTGTCAGATGGCGGCACGGTGCGCGCCGCCTCGCTGGTGGCGGCGACCGGCGGGAAGTCGATCCCCAAGATGGGCGCCACCGGCTGGGCCTACGATCTGGCGGCGCAGTTCGGCGTGCGGGTGGTCCCCACGCGCCCCGCGCTCGTGCCCCTGACCTTCGAACCGGGCCTGCTGGAGCAGCTGAAGCCGCTGGCGGGCATCTCGGTGAACGCGATGGTGGCCCATGGACGAACCCGCTTCGCCGAAGGCCTGCTGTTCACCCACCGGGGCCTGTCCGGCCCCTCGATCCTGCAGATCAGCTCCTACTGGCGCGAAGGCGACGAGGTCACTGTGGCCATGGCCCCGGGCGCAGAGGTGTTCGAGATGCTCAAGACCGCGCGCGGCGAGAACGGACGGCAGGCGGTGCACACGGCGCTGGGCCGCCTCATCCCCGCCCGCCTGGCCGAGAGCATCACGGTGCGCGAAGGCGTCACCGGCAATCTGGCCGACCAGCCCGACAAGACGCTGAAACGGCTGGATCAGGCGGTCAACGCCTGGACCGTCAAGCCGGTGGGCTCCGAAGGCTACCGCACCGCCGAGGTCACACTGGGAGGCATCGACACCGCCGCCCTGGACCAGCGCACCCTGGCGGTGACCACCGTCCCCGGCCTCTATTTCATCGGCGAGGCGGTGGACGTCACCGGCTGGCTGGGCGGCTACAATTTCCAGTGGGCCTGGTCATCGGGCTGGTGCGCGGGCCAGGCCTGCTGAGCAGGGTTGCGTCCGACGCGGCCGAGGCTCTATTTGTGGCGTGCGGTACGGGCCCCTCTGGCGCGGTCTTCAGGGACCACGTGATGTCGGACCGCATCGGGCGCAGCCCGGTGTCGACGGCCTGTCCACGTCTCCGGCGCCCCCGCGTTCGATCCCTCCCATGATCTTGCGAGACCGCCCATGCCCCTTCTGATGTGCCCCAATGACAACGCTCCCATGCAAACGGTGGAGCGCTCCGGCGTCCAGTTCGACATGTGCCCCACCTGCCGGGGCGTCTGGCTGGACCGGGGCGAATTGGAAAAGCTGATGCAGGCCGCCGTTGAAGCCGCCCCGCCCCCCGCCGCCCCGCACGCGGCGGCGCCCCAGGCCCCCTGGTCCCAGCCCGCGCCGCGCCCGGCGCCGCCACCGCAGCATGGCTACGGCGAGCGGGGCGAATACGGAGAACGGGGCGAATACGGAGAACGGGGTGAGCGGGGCGAATACGGGGAGCGCGGGGATTACGGCCACGGCGGACGCCGCAAGCGCCCCAGCATCTTCGATATCTTTGACTAGGCCCGATCGGGTGAGGTGGGGTCGCTTCGCGGTTCCACCTGCCGTGAATCCGGCTCCTGCGTGATCTAGGCGGCCAGCCCGGCCGCCTTCATCAGCGGCCGCAGCGGCGCGAGGGCCTCCGGCTCGGCGGACAAGGCGGCGCGCGCCTCGGGCGCCTTGAAGATGCGGATGGCTTCCGCGCGGGCCCGCTCGGCCGCAGGGCCGAAGGGCGCCGTCTCGCCCGCCGCCATCTTCAGCAGGACAGACAGGCGCCGAACCGGCGGCAGGGCCGCCTTCGCCACCTGCGCCACCAGCCGGGCGTCGGCCTCCACCAGCCCGCCGACCACCCCGATGCGTCCGCTGATCTCCTGTTCGTCCTTTTCGCCCAGGGCTGCGACGCGCACCCCTTTCTGCACGGCGGCCAGCGCCGCCAGTCGCTGGGCCGCCAGATTCGGGGCTCCGCCCCGCAGCTCCGTCTCGAACCTCAGCGCCCCGACGCAGGCCGACAGCCAGCGCGCGGCCGAGCGCTTGTTGGCGGCCCCCGTCACGTTCTCGCACAGTCGCACCAGCGCCATGGCCTCGTCCGCCGCGCCGTTACAGCCGGCCGCATAGGCGCCGACGAAATCGGCGGTGACCAGACTTCGGGAGCGCTGCACGAAAGCGTCCTGGACTTCTTCCAGTGACAGCAGTCGGCCGGTGGTGGCTGTCAGGGCCATGGCCAGCGTCCGCAGGATGTCGATCTCGCCGGCCGCGTCGCCGGGGCGCAACCGGCGCGTTCCCTTCAGTTCGCGGATGACCTCGCGGGCCATGGCGGCGGCCAGAAGGCGGAACTCCCCGGCGGCAAGGCGGCGCGCCAGACGCTGGGCCGGACCGTCGACGGGCGGCACGTGGGCGGCCAGCCGCGGCTCCATCCGGATCAGCGCCTCCATCTCGTTGGGCGCCACCATGCGCACGATGGCGGCGAGATTTCCGCCCAGGTCCAGCGAGGGGCCGAGGATTTCCGCCCGTCGCGGGGGGGCGGCGAACAACTCGCAGAGGATCTGTTCGACCGCGACCAGAACCATGGCCCGCGGCGCCCCTTCGGACGGCGCGGCGTCCACCAGCTCCATCATGCGCTCCAGCCGCGCGCGGCCGCCCCGGACACCCTTCAGCGCCCCACAGACGGCGCCGCCCATCAGGAAGCCCCGCTCCGGGTCGCCCTGAAGCTTTTCCGCCAGTTTCGCGACCCCGGCCCCGTCCGGCCCAAGATCGGCGAACCGCCCCTTCTGGCCGGCCTCGATGATGCGTTCGCTCGTGGCCTGGGCAAGTTTCTGATAGTGCCGGATCAGGTCGTGCACGGACCTGCCCGTCGCCTGGCTTTCCGGGACGGCCACCTTCTGCACGGCGTGCTGAAGCTCCACCCCCGAGGCCTCGAGCATCTCCGCAAGATCGGGTCGGTGCAGGAGTTCGAAGGGCGTGGTCTGATGCCGCGCCAGCCAGTCCTCCAACACCCGCCCGATGAGCTCCCGGGCATGGGGCGCGTAGAGGTCTTGCGGCGTCAGGCAGCTGGACGATTGTTCGTCCTGGCGCACGATCCGCTTCTGCTTCACCTCGGGCGCGCCCAGGCTCAGGACCGTGATGCTCTGGAACTCCATGGTTTCGGGGTCCAGCGTCTCCTTGGTCACGCGCACGGCCGCGGCCCGCTTGTCCGCGATCAGGTCCTCGGCGGTCTCGACGGCCTGTTTGCGGTTTTCTGTCGCCTGCAGCAGCCCCCACGAGTCCTGGGGCGTTTTGCGGGTGTAGATCTCATAGTGGACCGGTCCGGCCATTCGAGCCTCGAAAAGTGCGCTTCTTCGCCTTTATGCGGCCCAGCCTTTAAGGTGGCGTGAAACTGCGACGGTGAAACAACAGCAACTGGTCGAGAACGGTTACGCTTGCGGGGCGTTCAGGGGTGTCAAGTTTCGTCGCGCCGCACTATCTGTGATTATGAACGCGGACTTCGGGACGCATGAGGAGACACCATGGCCAATATCACCCTGGTCGATGACGACGAGAACATCGTCGCGTCCGTTTCGATGGCGCTGGAAAGCCACGGCCACAAGGTGACCGCCTATCACGACGGCGCCTCGGGTCTGGAGGCGCTGGAAGCCAGTCCGCCGGACCTGGCCATCCTCGACGTCAAGATGCCCCGCATGGACGGGATGGAGGTGCTGCGTCGTCTGCGCCAGACCTCCGCCCTGCCGGTCATCATCCTGACCTCCAAGGACGAAGAGATCGACGAGATTCTGGGCTTCAACCTCGGGGCGGACGACTACATCCACAAGCCCTTCAGCCAGCGCCTGCTGATCGAACGGGTCAAGGCCCTGCTGCGTCGCTCCGGCGCCGAGAGCCTCGAGGCCGACACGCCGGGCGAGGTGGCCGGACGGGCTATCAAGCGCGGCAAGCTCAGCATGGATCCGGCCCGCCACGAGTGCACATGGGAAGGCCGGGCGGTAAAGCTGACCGTGACCGAGTTCCTGCTACTGCAAGCTCTGGCCCAGCGGCCCGGCTTCGTGAAGAGCCGCGACAATCTCATGGACGCCGCCTACGACGATCAGGTCTATGTGGACGACCGCACCATCGACAGCCACGTGAAGCGGATGCGAAAGAAGTTCCGCGTGGTCGATCCCGAGTTCGACGCAATCGAGACCCTGTATGGCGTCGGATATCGATACAGAGAGAGCTAGGACCGCGCACAATCAGCCGTCCAGCTGGAAGGCGCGCCTTGCGGCCCTGCGCCCAAGGCTGGCGGGGTCGCGTCTGGGCGGGCTGATTCTGGCCCTCAACCTGCTCAGCCTGCTCATTCTGTTCGTCGGCGCCCTGGCCCTGAACGAATGGCGCCGCAACCTGATCGACGCGCGGCTGGATTCGCTGACGTCCCAGGCCGAGCTGCTGGCCAACGTGCTCGGTGAACTGGGCATCACCCAGGGCGAGCCCACCCCCTATCTGGACGCCCTCGCCGCCTCCCAGTGGTTGCGGGACAACTTCATTCCGCGCGGCCAGCGCGTGCGGCTCTATGACCAGAGCGGCCTGTTGATCATCGACAGCTACATGGTCACCGAACAGATCCCCGGCGAGGTGCTTGATCCCGCGCTGCCTGCCGATGTGGCGCCCCCGGCCCCCGCGGATCCCGAACGGGAAGGCGCGCGGATCGAACAGGCGCGACAGGCCCTCAGCGAGGAGGTCGACCGCGCCCTTGCCGGTGATCCCCAGACCAGCATCCGGCGCGCCGAGACCGGCGAGCGGGTGGTGTCGGTGTCCCTGCCCGTGCGCCATGTGCGCGATGTGCTGGGTGTTCTGACCCTCGAGGCCGGCGACGTGGACGAAACCCTGGCCGCCCAACGCCGGGCCCTGATGCCCTTCGCCTTTGTGGCCCTGGCGGTGTCGCTGCTCACCGCTCTCTTGATCCACATGTTCGTGGCCCGGCCGATCCTTCGCCTGTCGGCCGCGGCGGACCAGGTCCGGCTTCAGCGCGCCCGGGCCATCTCCCTGCCCGATCTGGAGGGACGCAAGGACGAGATCGGCGATCTCGCCCGGTCGCTGGAGACCATGACCGCCACCCTGTCGGACCGCATGGACGCCATCGAGCGCTTCGCCGCCGACGTCAGTCACGAAATCAAGAACCCCCTGACCTCCATCCGCTCGGCGCTGGAGACGCTGGAACTGGTCAAGGCGCCCCAGGACAAGGCCCGTCTGACCGCCCTGCTGCAACAGGACGTCAGCCGCCTGGATCGCCTGATCACCGACATTTCCAATGCCTCTCGTCTGGACGCCGAGTTGTCGCGGGACCGGCCGCGTCCGGTCGACCTGTCCAGGCTGCTGGGCGACATCGTCACCGTCTACGAAACCACGGCCAGGCCCGGCGACGTGGCGGTGCGCTACGAGATCGGGCCCGGGGAACCGGGTCTGGTCCTCGGTCGCGAGGGGCCGCTGGGGCAGGTGTTCCGCAACCTGATCGACAACGCCCGCTCCTTCAGCCCGGCGGGGGGCGGCGTGCGCGTGTCGCTGACCGGCGGCGACCGGGTGCGGGTCATGGTGGACGATGACGGCCCGGGCATCCCGCCTGACAATCTCGAGACCGTTTTCCAGCGCTTCTACACCTCGCGTCCCAAGGGTGCGGCCTTCGGCGGCAACTCCGGTCTGGGCCTGTCCATAGCCCGCCAGATCATCGAGGCGCACGGCGGCGCCATCTACGCCGAGAACCGCACAGATTCCGACGGCCGTGTCGCGGGGGCCCGCTTCGTGGTCAGCTTGCCGCGCGCGCGGGCCGGGGCTCTGGCCCGGGCGGCGAAGCCGGCGCGGCCGAAAGGCGACGATGCCGACGGCTGAGCTGATCCACGCCAACGCCGTGGCGGTCCGGACGCCCGGTCCCGACGGCGGCTGGCGCGGCGTCCTGCTGGCGGGCGCATCGGGCTCCGGCAAGAGCGACCTGTCCCTGCGCCTCATCCAGGCCGGCTGGCGGCTGGTGGCCGACGACTATGTGCAGGTGTGGCGCTCGGGCGCTGATCTGTACGCCCGGACGCCCGATACCCTCGCCGGCCGTATCGAGGTTCGGGGGCTGGGAATTCTCGGCACGTCCCATCTGGATGTGGCGCGCATGGTTCTGGTGGTCCGCTGCGTGGACCGTCCCCCCGAACGCCTGCCCGAACCGGCCTTTGAGACCTTCGCCGGCGTCCGGCTGCCGATGGCGGAGATCGAGGCGCTCCAGCCCTCGGCCCCGGCCAGGCTCGCCGCCGCGTTGAGGAGTCTTGGACAGGGCGGTCCTTTGGCCTATTGAAGCCGGTCTGGTCGACGGGCGCAGCGCGCCCCGCCAGCGAAACCGGGCCGCTTGCCCCGGCGGGGCGCGGAGTCACATGAGGCGTTTCATGGCCAGGTCTGGCATCTCATCATCGGTCGCGGACGGATTCGCATGATCGGACTGGTGATCGTCACCCACGGGGGGCTGGCGACGGAATTCCTCTCGGCCATGGAGCATGTGGTGGGGCCCCAGCGGGGCACGGCCGCCATCTGCATCGGCCCCGACGACGACATGGAGCGCCGCCGTCAGGACATCGTCGACGCGGCCGCAGCGGTGGACGAGGGCGACGGCGTCATCCTGCTGACCGACATGTTCGGCGGCACCCCCTCCAACCTGGCCATCTCGGTGATGGAGCAGACGAAGGCCGAGGTCATCGCCGGGCTCAACCTGCCCATGCTGATCAAGCTGGCCAGCGTGCGTCAGCGCGAGAGCCTTGAGTCCTGCGTGGCCCACGCCCAGGACGCGGGCCGCAAATATATCGCCGTCGCCTCGTGGGTGCTGGCGGGCGAGAAATGACCGAGACGGCCGCCGTCACCGTGGACATCTGCAACGCGCGCGGCCTGCACGCCCGCGCCTCGGCCAAGTTCGTCAAGCTGGCCTCCAGCTTCCAGTCCGAGGTCAGGGTCACCCGCGAAGGCGTCACCGTGGACGCCCGCTCGATCATGGGCCTGCTGATGCTGGGCGCGGGCCAAGGCTGTCCCATCGACATCGCCGCCGAGGGCCCCGACGCCGCCGAAGCCGTCGCCGCCCTCAGCGATCTTGTCGGCTGCCGCTTCGAGGAAGATCAGTAGAAATCAATCGTCCAGGTCGCGCCGGACGATTTCCAGCGTGTCGGGGCGCAGCTTCAGATCATACTCGCGGCCGTCGCGGCTGATCGCGTCATCCACTTCCCAAAGCCCGTCGTCCAGCTCGATGTCATCCCACCGCACGAAGCCCTCGGCGCGCAGCTTCGCCTCGATCGCCGTGCGTTCCTCGGCCGTCGGCGGACGGTCGTCGTCGGCCATGGCCGGCGTGGCCAGGGCAGCGGTCAGGGACAGGGCGGCGAGGAGCTTCAGTGCGGACATGGTCATCTCCGTAACGGTGAACGTTACGCAACCAACGTCGAAGCGGTCCGATCGTTTCCGGCGAGATACGATCGCCGATATTCTCGAAAAACGCCTGGTGGAGCCGAGGGGATCGCATTGGGGTCGGTTTCGTCGGTCATGGCAAGTGCTGCGAGTCGGTTGATCGAGCCGCAGCTTCCGCGCTGGCGAGCGCAGGTCAACGCGCGGTCGGCTGATTACGCGGGGACGCTCTCCAGACGGTCTTCCTCGACCGTG
>NZ_JBKBPF010000010.1:0-108584 GCF_046293315.1 Brevundimonas sp. | reverse complement strand
CCATCTGCGCGGCGGTGAGGGGCGTCCCGGACAGCGCCTGCGGCGCTTCCGGGATGACAAGGGTCTGGTCTTGCGCCGCCGGTGCGGGGGAGGGCTGCGGCGGGTCAGCGGCGATGAAGGGGGCGGGCTGGTCGGCGCGGCGCCAGCCCTCGTTGCTGGCGCGCCAGCGGAAGGTGCGCAGGCTGAGGCCGTGGCGCTCGCACACCTCGGGCCCGCTGCCGCCCGCCAGATAGTCAGCCTTGGCGGCGGCCCAGCGGGCGCGGGCCTTTGCGGTGTCGAACACGGGCGGGCTGTCGGGGAGGTATCGAAATTTGATGTCCATGCCCCCCAGTGTGCGGCGCCCACGAGCGCTGCAGTGAAAAAGGGCCGGATTTTGAGGGCGGGGCCTTGTTTTATAAGGGATTGGCGCCGGGAAATGCGGGATCAACGGAGCGTTCGAGCGGTCGCCGATGCCTGTTTTCGCCGGCCCGGCCGCCGTGTTGCAATCAAGCAGGGCGGGGATAATCTGCCGTCTGCAAGGGTTGGAGAGGAGCGGCGGCCATGGGGAACCCGGTGGTGAAGGGTCTGACCGCGCTGGTGGCCTGCCTTGGTCTGACAGCCTGCATTACCCAGCGCGATATGGTTCTGGCGCCCGACACGCGCGGCGTCGTCATCCATGCCGGAACCGACCGGCCGGTCGAGGGGGCGCAGGTGCGCCATGCCCGCCTTGAGGGCGCGCCCACGGTCGTCACGGGAGCGGACGGCCGCTTCACCCTGGACGGGCGCATCCAGAGACGCCTGGTCCTCGCCTATCCCGTGGGCGGCGTGTACCGCGATGCGCGACAGGTGCGGGTCTCCGCACCGGGTCTGGCGGACGGTTACGCCACCGCCGGCTTCGTCAACCGCAGCCTGGGGCCGCCCCGCACCCTGTACGCCGTGCCGGTGCTGATGTTCCCGGCCGACGCCGGTGAAACGCCGCTGCACGCCCTGACGCGGGACTGTCTCCAGCGACCCGACCAGCATCACGCGGTGCACGTGGCCGCCTATGTGGCCGCCCTCGATCCGGCCGGCCTGCCGGACTGGATGGACGCAGACGCCGTGGAAGGGCTGGTCGAACATCTGGATCGCGTGCTGCCGCGTGCAGGCTTTGCGGCCTGCGCCCAGGGGGACGCGGCCTACGCCCTGTTCTCGACCCAGGAGGCGGCGCTGAGGGCGCTGGACAAGCCCCGCACCATCGTGATGCCGCGCTGGGAATGAGGCGAATGCGTGAGATGGAGCAGCATGATGGGCAGCAAACCCCGCATCACGTTCAGCCGAAGTCAGGACGGCTCGCTGCAGGTCTGGCTCAATCCGGCCGGCCGCGACCTGCTGGTCAGCGAACTCTAGGGGCTGAGCGAGCATAGCGATCACGTCCACATCATGCCGGAGGACATGGGACCCGAGTTGCCGGCCCGCAATCGCCCCTACATGGAAGGCGACGAGGTGATCGAGTGGGGCAAGGTGCTGTTTCGGCCGGACGAATGGGACGAGACGTATTTTCCGCATGTCATGGAAGCCAAGGCGAAGGCTGACTGACCTATCAGGCTGACGGCCGTTCGCCGGCCATTGTGCAAAAGCGGGTCTCGGGGCAGGGTCACAGGATGCCGGTTTCCATCCGCCGCCTCGCCTTCGTGTCGTTCGTCGCCGGGTGTCTGGCGCAGCCTGTGCTGGCGCAGGACGAAGGCGGGGTCGCGCCCTATGGTGTTCGCGACAGAGTGCGGACCCTCGCCTTTGATCCAACGCGCTTTTTCCCGTCCGAGCATATCGAGGACCGATCAACGGTCAGGATCGTCTATACTGGCGACGACTATGACTGGCCGGTTTACGCCATCGCTGTGGCCGAGGGCTGCGTCGACGCGGAAAACATCCGGGAGGACGACTGCGCATCGCGATTGCGCGCACGCATGGTGCGCGCGCCCGCGCCTGCCGACCTTACGCGTCCGCGGCAGCGGGGAACGCATCTGGTGGGCCGGCTGATCGAGCGGGGGGCCACATCGCCCCGGCAGATTCAGACCGCGCTGGATGAGATCGGCGTGGAGTGGGTCGAGGCTGATCTCAGAGCCTGTCCCGAGGCCCTTGCGGCGCTGGGCCGATCGGCGAATGCGGTCTGGGTCCCGGACGCTGTTGCCAATCCCGTAGCGGGCGATGAACTCATGGCTCTGGTGCTGCACGCCGACATTGTGCAGGTGGAGGTCGAGCAGTTCGCGCGGGTGTCGACCTATCGCGGCTGGATCGACGATGGCTCGCCGGCCGCCTGGGCGACCGACTTCGCGGGGAGCCTGGAGTCGTGCTGGGCGCCTGCCGGCGTGCCGGCGCCGTGGTCGCGAGGCGGCTGAGGCCTGCGGAAAACGCCGGATTAACAAGCGGTAAGTGGACGCAGGGACAATTGCCGGTCTTCTCTTTCAGCGGTGGCGCGGCGCCCGGCCCGGACGGCGGGCTTGGCCTCCACCATGGTGAGGGATCGGCGGATGGCGGCGGGTGCGGACAACTGGGTGTTCAGGTCGTCCGGCGGCATCGATCGTCTGGAGGCGCGGTTCACCGGGGTCGCCTTCGCGCCGCATCGGCACGACACCTATGCGATCGGGGTCACCGTGGCCGGGGTTCAGAGCTTCGATTACCGGGGCGCGTCGCGCCATTCGCTGCCCGGCCAGATCGTCGTTCTGCATCCGGACGAACTCCACGACGGGCGCGCGGGCGACGGCCTGCCGTTTCAGTACAAGACCGCCTATGTGGCGCCGGCCGATATCCAGAAGGTGCTTGATGGCCGCCCGCTTCCGTTCGTCAAGGGCGGCGTATCGGACGATCCGGGGCTTCACCGGGTGGTTTGTGACCTGCTGGACGATCTCGACAGCCCCATGGAGGATCTTGAGCGCGAGCAGGCGATCACGGATCTGACGGCGGCCTTGTCGCAGGCGTCCGGCGCGGACCTGCCGACCGGGGTTCAGAACCACGCCGCCGTGCTGCGGGCGCGCGATTTCATCGAGGCGAATCTGGATTGCGCCCCGACGCTCGCCGATCTGGAACAGGCCGCGCAATATGATCGCTGGCGGCTTTCGCGGGATTTTCGCGCCCTGCTGGGCGCAAGTCCCTACCGCTATCTGATCTTCCGACGGCTCGACCGGGCGCGCGGGATGATGAGCCGGGGCGCAGGCCTCGCCGAGGTGGCCCAGGCCGCCGGGTTCGCCGACCAGAGCCATTTCACCCGGCATTTCAAGAAGGCCTACGGCATGACGCCAAAGGTCTGGGCCGCCATGCACAGACGTTCAAGATCAGCCCGAGCCGTGTGAGCTATGCCAGCCAGTCCCGACACCGGAGCCTGGCCATGACCGACGAGATCCATCCCGCAGAACAGCGCGCGGCGCGCCAGCCGGGGGCGCCGGAAAGCCCGACGGCCGCGATAGACCGGCGCAGGGCCGCCGTTGAGCTGGCGGCGTTCGGGGCGCTGGCGCTGGTCCTTCGCATCGCCTTCGACCCGCTGTTCTGGCGGTTCGCGGGGCCCGTGTCGCTGATCGCGACCCTGATCTGCCTGGCGATCTATCTGCGCCGACGGGGGGAGGGCTGGTCATCGGTCGGCCTGATCCCGCTGAGGGGCGTCAAGGCGAAGCTGTTGATCCTGCCGCAAGCCCTGCTGGTGTTCGGCTTTTTCGCCGCGGCCGTCACGGTGGTCGTGCATGGCGGGGAGGCGCTCGGCTGGACGTTCCTCAAAACCGTTCCCGATGGGGTCGGGGATCGCTGGGGCGACGTCGAGGGCAGTTTGCCGATGCTGCTGCTTTGGCTCGGGATTGTCTGGACCGCGGCCGCGTTCGGTGAAGAGATGTTTTTCCGCGGTTTTCTGGTGACCCGGGCCCTGGCGCTGTTCCGTGGCGTGCCCCTCGCCCCCGTACTCGCTGTTCTTCTCCCCGCCCTGCTGTTCGGGCTGGGGCATGTCTACTATCAGGGCCTGCGCGGGCTGGTGACGACGGCGGCGATCGGCATCGCCTTCGGGGCCGCATTCCTGCTGTTGAAGCGCAACCTGTGGCCCATCGTGCTGGTCCACGGCGTGGTCGATACGATCAATTTCGTCGTGCTGTATCTGGGGGCGGACGCCTGAGTTTTTGCAGGCGACGATCGCGGGCCGTCGCTTTGAGCCCTCCGTACTCAGCCAGTCGCTTGCGACGCAATTCGCCGCGCCTTTGCGCGACCCTGCCGACACCGGGATTCACCCCTCATCCGACCGCCTGCGGCGGCCACCTTCTCCCTCAAGGGGAGAAGGGAAGGGGGAGAATGGGTTTCGGGGAGAAGGGCCCTTTCCTTTCGGTTCATCCTCGGCTATTGCCCCCGCTCCGATGCGAGCGGTCGTGGCGGAATTGGTAGACGCGCAGCGTTGAGGTCGCTGTTCCCTAACCGGAGTGGAAGTTCGAGTCTTCTCGACCGCACCATCAACCAGAGCCTGATCGGGTGAGGCCAATCGCATCGCGATTGCGCCGGGGCCGTGAATCAGGCTCTCGCATATATGCGGAATGACTCATCGGCTGAACGCTGAACAGGACTGACTCACTGGAAGGGGAGAACGCTCGTGACCATCGACGACGTGCGCGACGCCCCGGCCGGTCCTGACCCGGACACTGACGACGAACACCTGGGCGACGACTACGCCCTGACGGCCGCCTTCGTGGAGAAGGTGATCGATGCGGCCGACGTGGGCGACGGCGATCGTCTGCGCGATCTGCTGGAAGACCTGCACCCCGCCGACATCGCTGACCTGATGGGCTTCCTGACGTCCGAGCACCGCTCGGTGCTGGTCCTGTGGCTGGCGCCGGACGTGCTGGCCGAGGTGCTGCCGGAGCTGGACGACAGCATCCGCGAGCAGGTGCTGGAGCGGCTGCCCTCGGGCGCCCTGGCCGAGGCGCTGCAGGAACTGGACTCCGACGACGCCGCCGCGGTGGTGGAGGAGATGGAGGACGACCAGCGCCGCGCGGTGCTGGCGGCCATGCCCGAACAGGACCGGGCCGCCATCGAGAGTTCGCTGGGCTATGAGGAGGACTCCGCCGGGCGCCTGATGCAGCGCGAGGTGATGGCGGCGCCCGAGTTCTGGAGCGTGGGCGACACCATCGACCACCTGCGGGCCCAGGGCGAGGACCTGCCCGAGCTGTTCTTCGACATCTATGTGGTGGACCCGCAGTACCGGCCCGTGGGCGGGGTGGCGGTCAGCCGCCTGCTGCGCGCCGGGCGCGATGCGAAACTGGCCGCCCTGATGGAGCCGATCAACGAGATCGAGGTGCATCAGGACCAGGAAGAGGTGGCCTATATCTTCGAGAAGTACCACCTGATCTCGGCGCCGGTGGTGGACTCGGGCGGGCGGCTGGTGGGCCAGATCACCGTCGATGACATCGTCAACATCATCCAGGAAGAGAACCGCGAGGACCTGCTGCGCCTGGCGGGTGTGGCGGACACGGGCCGTGACGCGGGCGTCATGAGCATTGTCCGGTCACGGCTGCCGTGGCTGATCATCAACCTGGGCACGGCCGGGCTTGCGGCCAGCGTGATCTCCGCCTTCGAGGACCAGATCGAGCGGCTGGTGACCCTGGCCGTCATCATGCCGATCGTGGCGTCCCTGGGCGGAAACGCCGGGGCGCAGACCCTGGCGGTGTCGGTGCGGACCCTGGCCAGCCGGGAGCTGAACGCGGCCAATGCGGTGCGCATCATCTTCAGGGAAATGTCCGTGGGGCTGGTTCATGGCGTCGCCCTGGCGGTGCTGATGGCGGCGGGGGCCTATCTGTGGTTCCAGGATCCCCTGCTGTCGCTGACCGTGGCCATGGCCCTGATGATCAACATGTTCGTGGCGTCGGTGGTGGGCATACTGGTGCCTCTGACGCTGGATCGGCTGGGCCGGGACCCGGCGGTGTCGTCTTCGGTGTTCATCACCTTCACCACGGATTTCATCGGCTTTCTGTCGTTCCTGGGCATCGCCAGCCTGCTGCTGCTCTAATCCTGGCGAACCGGCCTGGACCTTGCTGGTTCCCGTTCAGGGCGAACCCGCCCGTCTCATTCTGGGTCAGGACCTTTGTCGCAGATCGACAAGCCGAAGCTGAAGGTGTCCCGCCGGGGCCTGGAGCTCATCAAGAGCTTCGAGGGCTTCCGGCCGCGCGCCGAGCGTCTGGCGGACGGCCGCTGGGTCGTGGGTCACGGGCATACGCTGTCGGCCCGCGAGGGCGCGACGGTCGATGCGACCGAGGCCGAGCTGCTGCTGCAGTACGACCTGCTGCCGATCCTGAACGCCATCGCCGAGCGGGTCGACCTGCCGCTGAACCCGCATCAGGTGGACGCCCTGGCCAGCTTTGGTCAGGCGCTGGGGCTGGAGCGGTTTCTGGCGTCGGAGGTGCTGGTCTGGGTCAATGCGGGCGAGCCCGGGGACGCCGCGCGGGCGCTGGGCGCCTGTGACTCTCCGCCGCTGACGCCGGCGCCCGATCCGGCAGCGCGGCGCCGAGCGGCCGAGAGCGCGCTGTTTCAATATGACCCGGAGCAGGAGGCGGATCTGGCGGCGCTGATGGCGGCGCCGGTCGTGACGCGGGCGCCCGAGGCGGCGGCCGACCATCCCGCTGAGCCTCAGCCTGAGATCGAGTCCCACGTCGCGGCCGAACCGGAAACCGTCGACGACGCGCGGGCCCTGGCCGTGGCGACGCTGCTGGGCGAGACGCCCGCAGACGCGCCGGACGCCCCCGAGGCGGAACCGGAGAGCGCGGCGCCGGCTGAACAGGCGCCTGTCGAAGACCCCGGCGAAGAGCCGGCTGTCGAAGAGGCGCCGGTGGTGATGCCGACGTTTACGACGCCGGTTGAAGCCGAGCCCGAAGCCTCCTCAGCGCCGGTCATGGCGGCGGCCAATGAGAATGGCGACGAGCCGCACGAGGCGACTGTTGATCCGGCGCCGCCGCCTGTCGCGGCGATGGCCATGGCCATGCAGCGCTATTCGCCCTACGCCGTGCCGGTGGGGGCGAGCCTGCATGTGTTCGGCGAGGCCCCCGCGGCGCCGGCGCCGGCTGCCGGGCCGGGGGAGGGCGTGCTGATCCTGACCCCGCCGCCGGACGTGGAGCCGGAGCCGCCGACCCGCGAGGTCTGGCCCGAAGCCGAGCGCCCCGTCACCGCGGTCGAGGCGGAACCGCTGTTCATGGAAGATCCGCTGCTGCGCGCGGGCGGCCAGCCGGTGTTCATGCCGGAGTCGTTCGAGCCGGAGCGGCGCGGGCGTCTGGACTGGAGCGAGACGGGCGCCTTTCTGGGCATGGGGGCGGTGGGCCTGACCGCGTTCGGGGCGGCGGTGGTCGGCTTCACCATGGCGGCGGACCGGCCGGGAGCGTCCGGTCTGGACCAGACCACCATCGCGGCGGGGGTGCTGGCGGTGATCGGGGCCCTGTGCGTGGGCATCTCGGCCTACAATCTGTATCTGCGTCGCGGCGGGCGCGGCGAGGGCTGAGCCCGGCTTTGCGAACGGGCCCGGGCGGTGCTACCCCGCTGGCCATGAGCATTCCCAACGCCCCCCAATCGATGAATTTCGGCCTCGGCGAAAACGCCGACATGATCCGTGAGACCACCGCCCGCTGGGCCGCCGACCGGTTGGCGCCGCGCGCCGCCGGGATCGACGAGAGCAACAGCTTCGCCCGCGACCTGTGGCCCGAGATGGGCGAACTGGGCCTGCACGGCATCACGGTGGAGGAAGAGCACGGCGGGCTGGGGCTGGGCTATCTGGAGCATGTGGTGGCCATGGAGGAGGTGTCGCGCGCCTCGGCCTCCATCGGGCTGGCCTACGGGGCCCACTCGAACCTGTGCGTGAACCAGATCCGCCGCTGGGGCACCGAAGAGCAGAAGCGGAAGTATCTGCCGAAGCTCATCAGCGGCGAGCACGTGGGCTCGCTGGCCATGTCCGAGGTGGGCTCGGGCTCGGACGTCATGTCCATGCAGACGCGGGCCGAGAAGACGGGCGACCGCTACGTCCTGAACGGCACCAAGTTCTGGATCACCAACGCCCCCCACGCCGAGACCCTGGTGGTCTACGCCCGCACCGGCGACGGCAACGGCGGGGTCACCGCCTTCCTGATCGAGAAGGGCATGAAGGGGTTCAGCGTTTCGAAGAAGCTGGACAAGATGGGCATGCGCGGCTCGGACACGGCGGAGCTGGTGTTCGAGGACTGCGAGGTGCCCGCGGAGAACATCATGAGCGGCGAGGGGCGCGGCGCGGCGGTGCTGATGAGCGGGCTGGACTATGAGCGCGCGGTGCTGGCGGCGGGGCCGCTGGGCATCATGCAGGCGGCGCTGGACGTGGTGCTGCCCTATGTGCGCGAGCGCAAGCAGTTCGGAAAGCCCATCGGCTCGTTCCAGCTGATGCAGGCCAAGGTGGCCGACATGTACGTGGCCCTGAACTCGGCGCGGACCTATGTCTATGCGGTGGCGAAGGCGTGCGACGCGGGCCAGACCACGCGCTATGACGCGGCGGGCGCGATCCTGCTGGCCAGCGAGAACGCGGTGAAGGTGTCGCTGGAGGCCGTGCAGGCGCTGGGCGGCGCGGGCTACACCAAGGAATGGCCGGTGGAGCGGCTGGTGCGCGACGCCAAGCTGTATGACATCGGCGCGGGGACCAACGAGATCCGGCGCTTCCTGATCGGGCGGGAGCTGCTGGGCTAGGGCCGGCCCCAGGTCGCCTCCAGCGTCTGGATCGCCACGGCAAGGTCCGCGTCCTCGTTGCGGCAGATGGCTTCGCGGGTTCGGACGGTCTCGATATGCGGCGGCACGACCTGATCCCCATAGTCGCGGCCGTCCGGGCCCCATGTGCCGTGTACGGGCAGGGTGACGCCCCAGCCTTCGGGCAGGTCGAAGCGGTCCGAACTAAGCAGGGCGCCGGCGCTGGGCCGCCCCACCAGAACGGCTTCTGTCTGTTCGCGCGCGCCCCAGGCGAAGCCTTCGGCCGCGCTGCCGGTCTCGGGGCCGATCAGGACGACGACGGGCTTGTCATACCGGAGCTCGCCGATATCCTCGATCATCAGCATGACCGCGCCGCGACCATGCGTGACCGCCTGGAACACCGCCTCGGTTGTGTAGGCGCCCTGGACCCGGTGGATGGTCGCCACGTCGGCGGGACCCACGGGGCCGCCCAAGGTCTCCAGATAGGGGCGCGACAGCAGGGCCACGCCGGGTCCGGCCTCGGTGAAGTAGGCCAGAAGGCGCAAGGCCGAGGCGTTGCCGCCGCTGTTGTTGCGAATGTCGATGAGCAGACCGTCCGTGCGACCCACCGCCGCCATGGCGGCGTCGATCAGTCCGGCGGCGTCGTCCCCGAAACGATCGGCACGGATGTAGCCCACCGACCGACCGTCGCCGCGCCGCAGAGTGCTCCATGAAATCGTGCGCTCGCGCGGGGGCCAGAAGGCCGATTCGCGCGGAACCGACAGGGCGGCCCGCGCGCCGTCGCAGCGCTCCACCTCCAGCAGGGCGGGCTGATCGCGGGGCCCCCGGATGGCGGTCGCGTTGAGGATGCGATCGCCGACTCTGAGCCCCGCCGCCCGCGCGCCGGAAGCCGGGTCGATCTCCACGATCACGGGATGTCCGTCGATCTCCTCCCACAGAGCCGCGAGGCCCATGGTGGGCCCGGCCTGGCCGGGCAGGTGCACGGCCACATGGGAGACGCCCAGTTCGCCCAGCATCTCGCGGCCCAGACGCTGGAACTCCGTGTCGCTGCGAACGCCCGCCACACGGTCGCGATACCGGGCGCTGATCGCGTTCCAGTCATGGCCGCCAAAGCGAGGGTCGTAATAGTTGGCGCGCACCGCCTGATCCAGGCCCTCGAAGACGGCGGCGTAGTCCCGGGTCTGGGCATGAACGGACCCGGTCATCATGGCGATGGCGGCGACGATGGCGAGAGGCTGGCGCATGGGGGCTTTCCTGAGGGCGCCGCCTTTCTGCGGTCGCGCTGCGTCGGCCACCAGTGAATTCCCGGTAAGGCGACGCCGCCGGAACAAGCCCCGTCTTTGCTGGTAGCTCCGAATGCCCGAGTTCTGCACGCACAGCCTTGTTCTGCGAAGGTCGCCGGCCTATAGTTCGCAGATGGCGAACCTTGATGATTATCTTTCGCGACGACGGGGGATGCAGGCCGAGCTTGCCCGACGCCTGGATCTCGGGGCCGGGACGCTGAGTTCGATCCGCAGCGGCCATCGCCGGCCGTCGCCGGAGCTGGCGAAACGCATCGAGGCCGCCACGGACGGCGAGGTGCGCGCGGCCGTGCTGCTGGGCGTGGAAGAGAAGGGCGCGGCTTTCGATCATGAAACGGCGCCGCAGCCGCTCAGCGGTGGGCGCTGGATGGCCAAGGTGGCGGCGGACGGGTCGCTGTTTCTGACCCCGGAAGCGGTGGCGGCCATGGGCCTGGCGCCCGGCGAGCGGCTGGTGATGCGGCCGGATGGCGAGGAAGTGCGCATCAACTCCTCGGACAAGGCGCTGAAGGCCATCCGGAAAGAGTTTCGACGACTGGTCCCGGAAGGGCGAAGCGTCGTTGACGAATTTCTGGCCGACAAGAAGGCCGAAGCGGCGCGTGAGTAGAGTCGTTCTGGACTCCTCGGCCGTGCTCGCGCTTCTGCGAGGCGAGCGGGGCGCTGATCGGGTGGAGTCGGCGCGAACCCATGCCCTGATCTCTACGGTGAACGTCTGCGAGGTTCTGACCCGCCAGTATGAACTGGGTTGGAGTCACGCCTCGGCCCAGGCGGCGTTCGAGGCGCTGGAACTGGACGTCTCGAGATTCCCGATGGCCGATGCGGTCAGCGCCGCCACGCTCAGGGCGGCGACGCGACATGCGGGTCTGTCCCTGGGCGACCGCGCCTGCCTCGCCCTGGCGTTGCGGGAGCAGGCGCCGGTGATGACGGCCGACCGCGATTGGCTGAAAGTGGATGTGGGCGTGGAGGTTGTGCTGATCCGCTGAACGGAACCGGCGCGCCAGCCGAAGGGTTTGGGTCGCACAAGGAGACCGCCATGCCCGCCAAGTCCGCCGCCCAGCAGAAGGCCGCCGGGGCCGCCCTGTCAGCGAAGCGTGGGGACACGCCGAAGTCCGGGCTGAAGGGCGCGTCGAAGTCCATGGCCGGGTCCATGAGCGAGACGGAGCTGGACAAGATGGCCTCCACCTCGCGCAAGGACAAACCCGAGCACAAGAGCGACCGTTGACGGCGCGCGCCGGCGTCCCATCTGTGAAGCGACGGCGGGATCGGCCCGGCGTCCTCCACCCATGACGGACGCCTGATGACGTCGACGGCCCTGACGCTGCCGCCTGAACCGCGCCGAGCCTTTTCCGAGGTTCTGGAGGATCTGGCGCGCCGTCCGGCGCCCCGGCTGACCCTGGGCGAGATCGTCGAGGCGTTCGGGGAGCGCGGGTTCGGGGCGCTGATCCTGATCATCGCCCTGATCAGCCTGTTTCCGTGGCCGCCGGGGTCCAAGGCGATCCTGAGCGTGCCCATCGTCCTGCTGTCGCTGGAGCTGGCGTTCCAGCGGGACCGGGTGTGGCTGCCGCGGTGGACGCTGAGCCGGGGCCTGTCGCGCCAGACGTTCGGCCAGGCGCTGGCGCGGGTGATGACGCCGATCCGGTTTGTGGAGCGCCTGTCGCGGCCCCGCATGCCGTGGCTGACGGGCGAAATCGCCGACGTGATCACGGGGCTGACCTGCGTGTTCCTGGCGGTGATGATGGCCCTGCCGGTGCCGTTCGGGGATCTGCTACCGTGCCTGACCCTGATCGTGCTGGGACTGGGGATCATGCAGCGGGACGGCGCGGCGATCCTGCTGGGCATGTTGGGAACGGTAGCCTGCGTGATCTATCTGTTTCTCGTGTGGGCGGCGGTGACGGCCGCCGTCGCCGCGATCGGCGGCTGGGCCGGGCGGCTGTTCTAGAAACACGTGCCTTCAGAAACAATTGAGGCCGCCGGATCGCGCCGGCGGCCTCGCATTGTCGGACCGCTGGAGCGGCCGATCAGAGCCTTGCCTGAAAGGTCAGGCGCGGGCCTCGCAAGAGGTCCGGGTTCCGATCTCCGCTAGCGTCGAGTGACAATGAGACACCGGATCACCTCCTTTCAGCTGTTATACTGGGACTCAGAAGGTTAGAAGCGAACGGCGACTTCGCAAGGGCTTCTTCCGCATGGTGACTGTTTCGTGATCGATGCGCCCGCCTGGGACCCCGACCAGTATCAGCGGTTTCGCGCCCAGCGGGACCGGGCGGCGCTCGACCTGCTGAGCCGTCTGCCGGACGTCGATCCGGGCGAGATCTGGGACCTGGGCTGCGGCACGGGCGAGCATGCGGCCATGATGAAGCGGCGCTGGCCGCAGGCGGCGGTGCACGGGCTGGATTCCAGCGCGGAGATGCTGGATCGGGCGCGGGCCTTGCCGGATGCGGTGGCGTGGATAGAGGGCGACGCGGGGTCATGGGCGCCGGAGCGACCGGCGGACCTGATCCTGGCCAACGCCTCGCTACAGTGGCTGCCAGACCATGAGGCGCTGTTCGGACGCATCGCGGAGCGGTTGGCGCCGGGCGGGGTGTTCGCCTGCCAGATGCCCTTGGCCTTCGAGACGCGGCATCACACGATCATGCGCGAGACCGCGGCGGCGGGGCCGTGGGCCGGGGCGCTGGAGGGCGTGGATACGATTGCGCCGCTGCTGGCGGCCGAGGGCTATTACGACGCGCTGGCGGGCGTCTGTGCGGACATCGACGTCTGGTCCACCACCTATCTGCAGGTGCTGGACGGCGAGGACGCGGTGCTGGAGTGGATGAAGGGGACGGCGCTCAGGCCGTATCTGACGGCGCTTTCCGGCGAGGTGCAGGACGCTTTTCTTTCGGCGCTTTCGGCGCGGCTTTCGGACGCTTTCCCGCGGCGGGCGGACGGGACGACCCTGATGCCGTTCCCACGACTGTTCCTGATCGCGCGGCGCTGAGGGCTTTCTGCGCGCGGCGCAGGCGCAGGTGGGTGACGGGGCCCTCAAGGTCCGCCAGCGCGGCTGCGGCGGCGGTCCAGCCGGCCTTGACCGCGGGCTCGAAGGCTTTCCAGTCGCGGATCTCGACCCCGCCCAGATCGGGCATGATCAGGAGGTCGGTGGCGGCGCGGGATTCGGCCAGGTCGGCGGCGCTGGTGATGGTGGCCGAGCGCATCAGGATGGAGACGATGGGCGGGCCCTTCTTCCAGTCGCCGGACAGGATCCAGCGCCACCAGGTCTTGGGGTTCTCCAGCACGCTGGGGTCCACGGTGTGGGTGCGCGAGACGTCCACGGCGACCACAGGGCCGGGCTGCCAGCCGCGCATGACGTCGGCGGGCAGGTTGCGCAGCACCGCGCCGTCCACCAGCACCTGGCCGTCGATGACGGCGGGCGGCAGGACGCCGGGCAGGGAGATGGAGGCCCGCAGCGCCTGTCTCAGCATGCCCTTCCGGTGCACCACATAGCTGTTGGCGGTCAGGTTGGACGAGCCGCAGAAGAACGGCAGGGGCAGGTCGGCGATGTCCACGTCGCCATAGGCGTCGATCAGCAGCTGATTGACCTTGCGTCCGTGGGTCATGGCGACGATGGGGAAGGCGATGTCGGACAGGGGGCTGTGCTCGACGAAGGCCTGACGGATGCGGTCCTCCAGTTCCTGCTGGCTCCAGCCCAGGGCCACGCCGGCGCCGATCACCGCGCCCATGGACGAACCGCCCACGAAGTCGAACGGCACGCCCGCCTCGCGCAGGGCGGCGATGGCGCCCAGATGGGCGTAGGCGCGGGCGCCGCCGCCGGACAGGACCAGGCCGACACAGGTGGCGGTGAGGGTGCGGGCGATGCGGGCTTCGTCGTCGACCAGACCTTCGCGGATGTGGAACCAGCGGGCCGGGTCGACGGCCTTGAGCCAGCGGGCGGTGTCGCGGGGCGGCGGGCCGGCGGCGGGGCGCAGCAGGATCAGGTCGGTGAGCTGATGCTCCTCCAGCGAGCCGCTGCGCTGGACCGGGGGCATGCGGGCGGGGCCGTCCAGATCTCCGACCACGAACAGGCGATCCACCTGACGGGCGCACAGGCCGGCCCAGGCGGTCTCGTGCTGTTCGGCGCAATACAGGACGAAGTCGTGGGTCTGCTCGATCAGGGAGAGCCACTCGGCGGCGGAGTTCAGGGCCGAGGAATCGATGACGCGGGCGGTGAAACCCAGATGGCCGATCTGGTCGCGGACCCGCTCCACGAAGGCGCGGATGGGCTGTTCGCGGGCCGAGACGAAGCCGAACACGCTGGGGTCGGCGGCGCGGGGCGAGGTCTCGCGCGAGCGGCGCACCATCAGGCTGGCCAGCTCGACCATCACGTCGGGATGGGCGCGGGCGGCGTCGAGGAAGGCCGCGCGGGGCAGGGCCAGAATCTCGCTGTCGCGCAGGGCGACGGCGGTGGCTGTGTGGGGGGTGCCGGCGATCAGGGACATTTCGCCGGCCGGTTCGCCGGGGCGGATGACGCCGAGGAACTGGGGCTCGGGATGGCCCTCCTTCTGGCGGAAGACCCCGAGGCGGCCGGAGCGGACCAGATAGAGGGTGTCGGCCGGGTCGCCGGCGGTGAACAGACGCTCGCCCCCGGTGAGGGCGAACCAGCTGGCCCGCGTCTCGCCCTCGGCGGCGAAGATGTGGGCCAAGGCCGCTTCCAGGCTGGCGTCGCGGGGCGTGTTCATGACGGGCCAGACTAGGGGGATTCTGTTGCGGTTTGGGTAACGTCGCGCGTTCTCCTCCCCCAAAGCGAAGCGCTGGGGGAGGGGGACCGCCGTCAGGCGGTGGAGGGGGCGGCCGGAGCGCCGGTGGGTGGGGTCGCCCTCCACCATGCTGCGCATGGTCCCCCTCCCCCGCAAGCGGGGTGGAGACCTACGACCTCTGCTGCGCGTGGAAGTCGCGGCGGAAGGCGTCGAAGCGGCTTTCGGCGATGGCGGCGCGCATGGCGGCGGTCAGGGCCTGGAAGAAGGCGATGTTGTGCCAGCTGAGCAGGACCTGGCCCAGAATCTCATCTGATCTGACAAGATGGTGCAGGTAAGCCTTTGAATAGGCGTTGCTGGCGGGGCAGTCCACGTCGGGGGACAGGGGGTCCTGATCTTCGGCGAAGCGGGCGTTCTTGAGGTTGACGGGCCCTTCCCAGGTCCAGGCCTGACCGTGGCGGCCCGATCGGGTGGGCAGGACGCAGTCGAACATGTCGACGCCGCGCGCCACCGCCTCCACCAGATCGATCGGCTTGCCGACGCCCATCAGATAGCGGGGGCGTTCGGTCGGCAGATGGCCGACGCAGTGGTCGAGGGTCTCGCACATGGCCTGATGGCCCTCGCCCACGGCGAGGCCGCCGATGGCGTAGCCGTCGAAGCCGGTCTCGATCAGGCGTTCGGAGGATTCGCGGCGCAGGTGCTCATAGGTGGAGCCCTGCTGGATGCCGAACAGGGCCTGGGCGTCGCGGTCGCCGAAGGCCGCCTTTGACCGGGCGCCCCAGCGGGCGGAGAGCTCCATGGCCTTGCGGGCGCGGTCCTCCTCGGCGGGCCAGGAGACGCACTCGTCCAGCTGCATGACGATGTCCGAGCCGATGCAGTCGGCCTGGATCTCGATGGAGCGCTCCGGCGACAGGACGTGCTTCGAGCCGTCGATGTGGCTGGCGAAGGTGACGGCGTCCTCGGTGACCTTCGAGATGCCCGACAGGCTCATGACCTGGAAGCCGCCGGAGTCGGTCAGGATGGGTTTGTCCCAGCGCATGAAGCGGTGCAGGCCGCCCAGCCGCTGCATCCGCTCGGCGCCGGGGCGCAGCATCAGGTGGTAGGTGTTGCCCAGGAGGATGTCGGCGCCGGTGGCCGCCACCTGATCGACGCTGAGCGCCTTGACCGTGGCGGCGGTGCCCACGGGCATGAAGGCGGGCGTGCGGATGTCGCCGCGCGGGGTCTTCAGGACCCCGGTGCGGGCGGCGCCTTCGGTGGCGTTGATGTGGAAGGGGAAGGGCACGTCGGTTCTCTTTCGTTATCCCTCTCGCGACGGGAAAGGGCTGCGCGCAGCGGAATGCGAAGCAGACCGCTTCTTCGCGCGCAGGGTGAGGGTCCGGTGGTTTCCTGCTGAAACCCGACCCTCATCCCCCGCGCAAGGACGATGTCGCTTCGCGCCATCGTGCGCGGGTTCCCCCTTCTCCCATCGGGAGAAGGAAGATCAAGCGCGAAACAGCAGGCTGCCGTCGCCGTAGGAATAGAAGCGGTAGCCGGTGTCCACCGCGTGGGCGTAGGCGGCCTTCATGGTTCCGGTTCCAGCGAAGGCGCTGACCAGCATGAACAGGGTCGAGCGGGGCAGGTGGAAATTGGTCATCAGCACGTCGGCGGCGCGAAAAGCGTAGCCGGGGGTGATGAAGATGGCGGTCGCGTCGCTGAAGGGGCGGATGACGCCGTGCTCGTCCGCCGCGCTTTCCAGCAGGCGCAGGGAGGTGGTGCCGACGCAGACGATGCGGCCGCCCGCCGCGCGCACGGCGTTGAGGGCGGCGGCGGTGTCGGGCGAGATCTCGCCGGTCTCGGCGTGCATGCGGTGGTCGGCGACGCGGTCGGCCTTGACCGGCAGGAAGGTGCCCGCGCCCACGTGCAGGGTCACGGCGTGGGTGGAGACGCCGCGCGCCTGAAGCGCCGCCATGAGCTCGGGCGTGAAGTGCAGGCCCGCGGTGGGGGCGGCGACCGAGCCGTCGTGCCGGGCGAACAGGGTCTGGTAGTCGAGGCGGTCGCGGTCGTCCTCGGGCCGTTTGGCGGCGATGTAGGGGGGGAGGGGCATGACGCCCGCCTCGCGGATGGCGTCGTCCAGCGCCGGGCCGGCCAGGTCGAAGGCCAGGGTGATGAGGCCGTCCTCGCCCTTGTCCACCACGCGGGCGTCCAGCCGCCCGGCCAGGCAGGCGCCGTCGGCGGTCTTGCCGAACATCACCCGGTCGTCGGGCTTGAGCCGCTTGCCCGGCTTCATGAAGGCAGTCCAGCGGTCGGGCGCCGTGCGCTGGTGCAGGGTGGCCTCCACCGGCACGGTCAGGCCGTCGCGGTCGCGCACGCCGTCGAGACGCGCGGGGATGACCCGGGTGTCGTTGAAGACCAGGGCGTCGCCGGGCTGAAGCAGGTCGGCCAGATCGCGCACGATCCGGTCCTCGATCCGGCCGCCGCGCACCACCATCAGGCGGGCGGAATCGCGCGGGCTGACGGGCCGCAGGGCGATGCGGTCCTCGGGCAGGTCGAAATCGAAGTCGGCGGTCAGCATGGGCGGCGCAATGGCCACGGGCGCGGCGGCGGGTCAAGGTGGGATGACAGCGGGAACCTTGGCCGTTGTTCGCGCGCTGGACCCCCATGACCGACATGGGAAGCCTTCTGGCGCTGGAGAAAATCGAGAGCGCGCCGGTGTTCCGGCTGGCGGGCACGTCCATCACCGCCGGGGGGCTGATCTCGGCCGCCATCATCCTGGCCGTGGCCATCGGGCTGGCGTGGGCCGCCACGCGGGGGATCAAGCGGGTCCGGGCCCGGTCCAGCCGCAACGCCCAGTCGCTGTATGTGCTGGAGAAGCTGGTCAGCTATGGCCTGATCGTCGCTGGACTGATGCTGGCCCTGTCGGCCACGGGGCTGAACCTGTCGTCGCTGGCGGTGTTCGCCGGGGCGCTGGGCATCGGCGTGGGGCTGGGCCTGCAGGGCGTGGTCAAGGAGTTCGTCTCGGGCGTGTTCCTGATCTTCGACCGCATGGTCAGCGTGGGCGACTATGTGGAGCTGGAGGGCGGGGCGCGCGGCGCCATCATGGAGATCGGGCCCCGGGCCACGCGCATCCGCACCAATGACAACATCAACATTCTGGTGCCGAACTCGCAGCTGATCGAGCACCCCCTGACCAACTGGACGCTGAAGGGCGACACCCGGCGCATCCACATCCCCTTTTCGGTGGCCTACGGCGCGGACCGGGGCGAGGTGCGCGATGTGGTGCTGGCGGCGGCGCGGGCGTCGCCGTTCACCCTGCCCGAGACCGAGGCGCGCAAATGTCAGGTCTGGCTGGTGAACTTCGGCGAGAGCGGGCTGGATTTCGAGCTTCTGGTCTGGCCGACGCAGGATTCGGTCAAGCGACCGGCCGCCATGCACGCGGCCTACACCTGGGCCATCGCCGAGGCGCTGGAACATGCGGGCATCGAGATTCCGTTCCCGCAGACCGACCTGCGCATCCGCAGCCTGTTCGGCCGCGAGGGCGACGAGGCTCTGGAGGCGATGACCACCGGCAAGGCGCCCACGCCCAGGCCGGCGGCCCGCAAGCCGAAGAAAAAGGCGGCCGGCGCCCCCAGCGACAACGACGCTGCCGCAGACCTGCTGCAGCCCTCGGCGGCGGAAGCGCCGGAGGCCCCGGAACCCGGCGCCTGAGCCCGGTCGCCGCGTGCGTCTACTCGCGCGGAATGGCCAGGGGCGCGCCGCGCCAGACCACCTCGAAGTCGTCTTCGGTCAGGCGCACCTCGGGCGGGGCATGGCCCCCCAGGCTGATGATGGTGGCCAGGCGCCCGCCCCGGCCCAGCCACCCGGCCGCCAGGGCGTCGTTCTCCACACGATGATGATAGTCGGCCGCCATCCAGCCCTGGGGCGGGGAGTCCTCGCCGCGGACCCGGCGCAAGGTCAGGGGATGGTCCGCGACGTGGCGAATGCGGAAGTCTTTCCGCGTCCATCCGTCCGGCGCCGCCTGGACCACGATGCGGGGATGCAGGTGAAGCCAGGCGGTCAGCAGGCGCGGGGTGTCGGCGGTGACCCGATCCAGAAGGATCAGCCACTGTCCCGGCCGATAGAGGAAGCGCCGCTGGTGCGCCACTCCGAAGGCCGGTCGGTCTATGCGGCCGGCGATGAACCAGCCCCACCGCGTGTGCGTCATGGCGGTGAGGCCGCCGCCCGAGGGCGCCGTGGCGCCCAGACCGTTGTCATCCCGCTCGCTGACCAGATCGATCGTGTTGTGGGCCCGCGCGCTGAGCGAGTAGTCGCGCATGGCGCCGGCGGAGTAACTGTACTTGCCGGTGTCGACCAGCAGGCGATGGCCTCGCTCGAACAGTTCGAAAGACAGATCGTCCGCGTGCTTGTGCACATTGCTGTGGTGGCCGCAGGTCACAAGGAGCATGGCGGCCCTGGTGGGCGCGCGGTCCCAGCGGGTGCGCACTACGGCGTAGCCCGCCTCGCGGAACAGGCGCCCGACGACGCGCTCCTCCACTACGGGCGCGGGGAAGGGCCGCCGCACGGGCGAGGAATCTCCCGCGGCCGACGACGTCCCGTCCGGAAAGATGAACCATGGGACGGCCTTGGCCGCCCCACGGATGGTGCGGGCCAGGTCCGGGTTATCGAACCAGCCGGTCTCGGCCATCCGGCGGAATTCCCTGAGGGCGAAGAAGTGATAGCCGGGAGAATGCTCCAGATGCACGCCGCGCCGGCCGAACTGGGTCAGCAGGAGGCGGGAGAGCAAGCCCGAGACATAGGCCCTGCCGTCCTGCGCTTCCGGCCAGTCGGGCGCCACGTGGCACAGGGCGGCCGCGCCGTGGATCTGGGCCAGGGCGTGATTGGAATAGGCGATGAAGGCGGGATCCCGCAGGCGCGCCAGATGGCGGCGGGCCAGTCGGATCACGGCGTCGCGCCGCAGACGGCTCTGGGCCTCGAACGCGGGCTGGCTGATGACATAGGCCAGTTTGGCGGCGCGGATGCCGGCGGCCATGTCACCCCAGAAGGCGGCCTTACCGCGCCCGCGGTGTTCCGCACGCGCCCAGTCCAGCATGGCGTCGATCAGAAACCGGTAGGCCTGGAGATCACCGCCGCGGCAGTGCGAGCCGATATAGACGTCAAGCGGGCGCCAGGCGCTGAGCTGAAACCGCCAGTTGGCGTCCCTGAAGGGGTCGGCGGTCCAGTCAAAAGGCAGGGTGAAGGGCACGGGCGGGCGATCCGGCCGGGGCCGCCAACCCTTTTGCTGCTGATGCTCAAGGCGAAGGCGGGCCCGTTGCGGCTGGGTCGGCAGCTTGATGCACATGGCCTGTTCCGCCGTCAGGGGGCGGACCCCGTCGGGGCGGCGCGTCTCGCTGCGCTTGAAGAGTGACTGGAACATCGGCGGCCAGGGGATGTCTGCGGCCGTGGCGGCCCAAAGCGGTCCCTGCGTGATCGGGTCGCCTGTTCAAGTCAAGCTGCGCCGATTGCGCGGCGGGGCAAAGCGTAGCAGGTTTCCCGCAGCCGGGAGGATCGACGATGGATCAGGACGTTACGCCGAAGAACCGCTGGAAGCTGCTGGGGCCCGGCATCGTGGTGGCGGCCACTGGCGTGGGCGCCGGTGATCTGGTGGCGACCCTGATCGCGGGCTCGCGGTTCGGCTACGCCCTGCTGTGGGCGGCGATCATCGGCACCGTGCTGAAGATCGCCCTGGCCGAGGGGGTGGGGCGCTGGAGCCTGGCGACGGGCCGCACCATCTTCGACGGCTGGTCCAGTCTGGGGCCCAGGGGCTTTCCGTGGGCCAGCATCTATTTCGGCGTCTATGTGGTGATCTGGGGCTTCGTCTACGGGGCCACGGGCATGACGGCGGCGGCGCTGCCGCTGGCGGCCCTGTTCCCGGTCTTCAACCTGATCACCTGGGCCATGATCGCCGGCGTGGCCGGGCTGGTGCTGGTGTGGTTCAATTCCTATCCGGTGTTCGAGAAGATCATGACGGCCCTGGTGGCGGTGATGTTCGTCACGGTGGTGGGACTGGCGATCCTGGTCACGCCCGATATTCCGGCCATGGCGCGCGGGCTGATCCCCATGCTGCCGGAGGGCGCGGGGTACTACACCCTGGGCCTGATCGGCGGGGTGGGCGGGACCATCACCATGGCGGCCTATGGCTACTGGATCATGGCCAAGGGCTGGAAGGGACCGGAGTGGATCCGGGTCATGCGGCTGGATAACCGGGTCGGCTACATCATGACCGGCATCTTCGTGGTCGCCATGCTGATCGTGGGGGCCGAGATCCTTTACGCGGCCGGCATCGCGCTGGGCGGCGGGGACCGGGGTCTCCTGGATCTGGACGAGGTGCTGCGCGAGCGGTTCGGCAACGTGGTGGGGACGATGTTTCTCGTCGGGTTCTTCGCCACCACCTTCTCGTCCCTGATCGGGGTCTGGCACGGGGTCAGCCTGATGTTCGCGGACTTCTTCGCCCATGTGACCAAACGGCAAGGCGACGAGGCGGTGCGGGGCGAGAAGAGCCCGGCGTTCCGGGGCTATCTGCTGTGGCTGACCTTCCCGCCCATGATGCTGCTGTTCCTGGGGCGGCCGTTCGGGTTGATCGTGGCCTATGGCGTTCTGGGGGCGCTGTTCATGCCGTTCCTGGCCCTGACGCTGATCTGGCTGCTGAACAGCGCGCGGACGCCCAAGGAATGGCGCAGCGGCTGGCTGTCCAACGGCATGCTGGTCGCGGCGGCGGCGCTGTTCTGCGTGCTGGCCGGGCAGGAGCTGTGGGGGTTGATCAACTGATCCCTCTCCCGATGGGAGAGGGCTGCGCGCACGGATGCGCCAGCATCCGTTCTGTGCGCGCAGGGTGAGGGTCGGTTCCATCCTGCCTCGGCACGCGCCCCTCATCCCCCGCGCACGAATCCCCGTGGCGCCGTCGGTCGGGGGTTCCCCCTTCTCCCATTGGGAGAAGGATCAGATTTGCTGGAACGGATAGAAGTCGCCGCCGAGGTCGAGGATCTCGGTGAGTTCGTCCAGCGCGCCGCGGGACTCGTCCAGCAGCGCGGGGTCGGCCAGGTCGGAGGGGGTCAGGGCGTCGCGGTACCAGGTGGCGGCCCAGATGGAGAGGCGGGCGTAGAGCTCGTCGGTGAGGCGCTGGGCCGGGTTGGCGGCGTCCAGCTCCTCGTCGGTCAGGACCACGCGCAGACGCAGGCAGGCAGGGCCGCCGCCGTTCCGCATGGACTGGCGCACGTCCACATACTCCACCGCGCCGATGGGGCCGTTGCCCGAGACCAGGGTCTCGGCCACGGCGCGCGAGCGGTCGTTGTCGCGGGTCTCGGTGGGGCAGATCAGGGTCAGGCGGTCACGGCCCGGCAGGGTCACCAGCATGGAGTTGAACAGATAGCTGGAGATGGCGTCGGCCAGCGGCAGGTCCCTGTCGCTGATCTCGATGAACACCGGCTCGAACAGGCCGTCGGCCATGCGGCGGATGGCGTCCTTCGTTCCCGCCGTGTCCTCGAAGGCCAACTGGTGGAACAGCAGGGCCTCGCGCGTGCCGACGCAGACCACGTCATTGTGGAACGTCCCGCCGGCGATGGCGGCGCGGCTCTGGCGGGCCAGGACGGGGCGACCGGCCGTGTGGCGGCGGATGATGGCCTCGGATGCCTCGCGGGTCTGGCGGGCAGGGAAGGGGCCGTCCCAGGCTTCCCAGGCCTCGCGGCCCCAGACCAGCAGATTGACGCCCGGCTCGCCGTGGTCGGCGCACAGGCGCACGTGGTTGGCCGCGCCCTCGTCGGACAGGTGCGGGGCGGCGGGCAGGGGGTCGTGGACCTTGAAGATGTCCCGGTCCGGAAACAGGGCGCGCAGGGCGCGGGTGGTCTGCTCCGCCTCAAGACCCCGGTGCAGGTTGGTGATCAGATTGGCCGGGGTGAAGTGGACGCGGCGGTCCTCGGTGTCGGCGCTGGGCGTCACCGTGGCGGCGTTGGCGGCCCACATGGAACTGGCGGAACAGGCGGCGGCGGCGAAGCTGGGCGCGGCGCGCCACGCCTGCTCCAGCACCGCCTTGTCCGAACCGGAGAAGCCGAGGCCGCGCAGGAACGGGATGTTGGGCCGCTCGTGGGGCGGCTGGACGAACTGGGGCACGCCCAGATCGGCCAGCAGCTTCATCTTCTGCAGGCCCTGCAGCACGGCGGCGCGGGGGTTGGAGGCCTCGCCCTTGTTGAGGGCGCTGGCCAGGTTGCCGGGGGACAGGCCCGCATAGGAGTGGGTGGGGCCGATCAGGCCGTCGGCATTGGCTTCGACCGCTGAGGTCATGCCTTCAGTCCCTTGATTTCAGACGTGATGTCCGAGACGGCTTCGGCCTCGAAACTGGCCATGGGCCAGGCGCAGTAGTCGGCGGCGTAGTAGGCGCTGGGGCGGTGGTTGCCGCTGGCGCCGAGGCCGCCGAAGGGCATGTCGCCCGCCGCGCCGGTGGTTGGCCGGTTGAAATTGACCACGCCCGCGCGGATGCGGCGCTGGAAGCGGTCCCAGTTGGCCGGATCGTCGCTGACCAGACCGGCGGACAGGCCGTAGCGGGTGTCGTTGGCGCGGGCCATGGCGGCGTCGAAATCGGCGGCGCGGTAGACCTGCAGCACGGGGGCGAAGATCTCCTCGTCGGGGATGTCGCGGGCTTCGGCCATGTCCAGGATGCCCGGGGTGACGAAGGCGTCGGACAGGCCGGGGATGCGGCCGAAGGGGCGGATGACGCGGGCGCCGTTTGCGATCAGGGCGTCCACGGCCTTCAGCGCGCTGTCGGCGGCGCGGGCCGAGATCAGGGGGCCGCCGTAGACCTCGCCGTCGCTGGTCCAGGGGCCGAAGGTGAGGCGATCGGCCAGGGCCCTGACCGCCTCGATGACCGCATCGCCCGCCGCGCCCTCGGGCACGATCAGGCGGCGGGCGCAGGAGCAGCGCTGGCCGGTGGTGATGAAGGCGGACTGGATGACGATGCCCGCCACGGCTTCGGCGTCGGCGACGTCCCACACCACCAGCGGATTGTTGCCGCCCAGTTCAAGCGCCAGGATCACGTGGGGATCGTCGGCGAATTTCTTGCGGAAGTGCGCGCCCGCGGCGCCCGAGCCAGTGAACAGCAGGGCGTCGATGGGCTGGTCCAGCAGGGCGGCGCCGGTCTCGCGGCCGCCCTGGATCAGGTTGAATACGCCCGCAGGCAGGTCGGCGGCCTCCAGCGCCTCGGCCATCAGCTGGCCCGTGTGGGGGGTCTCCTCGGACGGCTTGAAGACCACGGTGTCGCCCGCCAGCAGGGCCGGGACGATGTGGCCGTTGGGCAGGTGGCCGGGGAAGTTATACGGGCCCAGCACCGCCGCCACGCCGTGGGCGCGGTGGCGCAGCACGGCGCGGCCGAAGGCGGTCTCGGCCTCGCGCTCGCCGGTGCGCTCCTCATAGGCGCGGATGGAGATGTCCACCTTGCCAGCCATGGAGCCCAGCTCGGCCTTGGTCTCCCACAGGGCCTTGCCCGTTTCGCGGCTGATGGCCTCGGCCATGTCGGCGGCGCGGTCCTTGAGCACGGCCTGATAGCGTTTCACCGCCTCGATGCGCTCCTCGCGCGGACGGTCGGCCCAGTCCGGGAAGGCGGTGCGGGCGGCGTCCACGGCGGCGGCGGCCTGGGCGGGGGACGCCTCGGCGCCGGCCCAGACGGTCTCGCCGGTGGCGGGGTCGGTGGAGGTGAAGGCGGCGCCCTGGCCGGAGGTCCATTGGTTGGCGATGAAGTGGGTCATGGGCATTCTTTTTTCCGCTCATCCCCGCGAACGCGGGGACCCAGTGATTTGGATGACCCGAAGTGTCAGGTCTGGCCCGCCCGCCGGTCCTGAAGCGTCAGCGTCAAGCTGGACAGGACTGGGTCCCGGCTTCCGCCGGGATGAGCGGAATCTCTATTGTCAGCTCTTAACCCGAACGACGGCGCCGGGTTTGAGTTTCAGGGCGTCGGCGGCTTCCTTGCTCATATGGGCGACGTCACCGTCGATGGCCACCTTGGTGCGCACGGCGCGGAAGGCGGAGACGCTGTCGGTGGAGGCGAGGGAGACCAGTTCGACGTCCACCTCGTCGGCGAGCGACAGGGTCAGGGTGCGGGCGTCGCGGACGGTGCGGATGTTGTCGCGCTGGCAGGCCACGGTGGGGCCGCCGTCGAAGATGTCCACCAGACCGTTGGGACGGAAGCCCTCGGATTCCAGCAGGGCCATGGCGGGCACGCCCTGGGGGTGCACCTTGCCGATCACGGCGCGGGCGGGCTCGGGCAGCAGGCCGATGTAGATGGGGTGGCGCGGGGCCAGGTCGACGATGAACTGCTTGTCAGTGGAGCCGGTCATGCGGTCGGCGTCGTCGAACTCCATGGGGAAGAATTTGTGCGCCACATGATCCCAGAACGGGCAGGCGCCGTCGGGGGTGAAGACGCCGCGCAGCTCGGCCAGCACATTGTCGGCGAACAGGTCGGGATCGGCGCCGATCAGCATGTAGCGGGACTGGGACAGAAGGCGCCCCGCGCCGCCCTTGCGCCGGTCGGCCTTGAGGAACAGCGAGCCCACCTCGGACCAGCCGGTGCACTCATTGACCAGCACGAGGGTCTGGTGATCCAGCCGCACGTTCATGGAGGGCGAGGACTGGGTGTGGTTGACGATACGGAACGAGAAGAAGGGCCGCTTCAGCCCCACCGCCGCCTTGACGCTGCCGACGCCGTCGACGTCGCCGGTGGCGGAATCCTCGAGCATCAGGGTGTACCAGCGCTCCTGCGGCGCCAGGGCGCCGGTGAAGCTGTCGCGGCTGATGTCCAGCCGTTCCGACAGGACGTCGGCGTCCTCGGGCAGGCTGGTGAAGCCGGGGCCGGACAGGATGGCCAGTTCGAGCAGGGAATCGAGATCGGAGGGCCCGGCGGGGCGGACGACGAGCATCTCAGTCCTCCCTCGTCCGCAGGACGGGGGAGGGGGACCGCGTAGCGGTGGAGGGGGCGACCGGCGTGCATCGGCGGATGAGGTGTGCCCCCTCCACCATGCTGCGCATGGTCCCCCTCCCCCGCGAAGGGGCGGGGGAGGATTTGAACGTCCGGCTCACAAGGTCTCCAGTCTCAGTTGTTTCAGGCGGTGGGCGTCGATCTCGCCGGAGGCGGTCTTGCACAGGATCAGGGCGGACAGCTGGCCGCGCGCGACGAAGCTGTCGGGCCAGGCGAACTCGTCCGCGGAGTGAATGTCGCCGCCCAACACGCCCAGGGTGTCGATATTGGGCAGGCCGGCTGCATGCAAATTGTTGCCCTCGCAGACCCCGCCGGAGGACTTCCAGGCGATGGTCTGTCCCAGCAGGGCGCCGGTCCGGCGCACGGCATCGAACAGTTCGGTCTGGGCCGCGTCCATGGGCTTGGGCGGGCGGGTGAAGCCCCCGTGCAGGTGCAGGTGGAGGCCCTCGAACGGCGGGGTCGAGGCGATGTCCGTCACCGCGTGTTCGATCCAGGCGGCGGCCTGGGCGTCGGGCACGCGGACGTTGAAGCGGACCACGGCGTTGTCGGCCACCACGTTCAGGGCGCCGCCGCCGGAGATCTTCGCCACATTGACGCTGACCCCCTCGCGCTGGCCGTTCAGGCCGTGCAGGGCGGCGGCGAGGATGGCGGCTCCGGCCACGGCGTTGCGGCCCTCGTCGAAGGCGCGGCCCGCGTGGGCGGCCTTGCCGGTGACGATCAGGTGCCAGTTGCCGCTGCCCTTGCGGGCGCCGGCGAGCGTCCCGTCGGCCAGCGCCGGTTCATAGGTCAGCCCCAGATGCCCGCGCGCGCCCAGTTCGGCCAGCAGGGGGGCGGAGGCGGGCGAGCCGATCTCCTCGTCCGGGGACAGCAGGACAGTCCAGCCGACGCGGTCCTTGTCCGGGTGGGCCTCGAACGCCTCCAGCGCGCCCATCAGGACGGAGATGCCGCCCTTCATGTCGGCGAGGCCGGGGCCGTTCAGGGCGCCGTCGGCGCGCTTGGTCACCGTCTGGAACGGGCTGTCGGCGGGAAAGACGGTGTCGTAGTGGCCGGTCAGGACCACCTGGATCGGGGCGTCAGGGCGGGCGGTGATCTTCAGACAGTCGGCGTGGGTCTGTTCGATCACCCGGCCGTCGTCGCCGACGATGGACGAGGGGGATGTGGGGATCCGCTCGATTTCGGCGGGCAGGATCCGCGCCTCGGCCTCCAGCACGTCCAGCATGCGGGCCAGGCCGGCGTCATTGCGGCTGCCGGAATTGATCTCGCTCCAGGCGACGGCGCGCGACAGGATGCGCTCACCGGCTTCGGCGACGCGATCAAGGACAACCTGATCGTAGGGGTGAATCTTCATGCGGGCGGACCCTACGCGCCCGGGGGGACAAAAGCCAAGCCGGGCGGGAAGGGGGCGGCTCCCCGCCTAGTCCGGCTGGTTCGGGCGACGATCGCGGCGGCCGGTGCCCGGCTGACGGGTCTGGTTGCGCCAGCGGATGGCCAGGCGCGCGTCGCCGTCGCCCTCGAAGCGGGAGGTGACGGCGATGTTGCGCCGGACCTGCCATTCCACCTGCACCGCGCCGCCGGACTCGCCGCCGCCGATGACCTCGAAATAGACGTCGTCGGTCAGGTAGCGGCCGCCCGCCACGGTCAGGGCCGAGGCGTCGCCGCCGAAGGACAGGCGGTCCAGACCGGCGAACTCGCGCAGATTGCCCAGCACGTCGAAGCCGCCGCCGCCTGCCAGCGATGCTACGCCGGAGGCCAGCTGCGCCGCCTCGAACGCCGACAGCTGCGAAGCGGAGCGGCCGAACAGGACCTGCGACAGGATCTCGTCCTGGGGCAGCTGCGGGGTCGAGGTCAGCTCGATCTCGGGCGAGGACGCCGTGCCGGTGACCCGCACCTCGGCGGTGAGGGCCGGGTCTTCGCGCACGGCGCGCAGGTCCAGACGGATGCGGTTGATGTCGGTGGACAGGGTGACCGTGCCGCGCTCGTCGAACACGAAGCGCTTGCCGGCGAAGTCGTAGTCGCCGCGCACGACTTGCGCCGTGCCGGTCAGCTGCGGGCTGGCGAGGGTGCCCCTGACCCGGGCGTTGACGTTCATCTCCACATTGAGACCGCGGCCGCGCACCCAGACCTGGCCGTTGGGAGAGCGCAGCACGATGTCGAGCCCGATGGAGGGGCCGCGGCGTTCGGCTGCCGGGTCGCCCGCGCCGATGACGATGGGATCGCCGCCGGGTCGGTTCACCTCGACCACATCCATGCGCACGATGCCGTTGCCGCCGACGGGATTGGCGGCGATCTCGGCCTCATCGACGTTCAGGCGGCCCATCAACTGGATGTTGCCATCAGCGCCGCGGGTCACGGTGATGGGCCCGGAGGCGTCGGCGGTGGCGATCTCGTTGTCGATCAGCCGGAAGCTGGACAGGTCCAGGGTGAAGCTGGAGGACGACCCCTGACGCAGGTTCATGCGGCCGGAGCCGGACACCGTGCCGCCGGAGCCGTCGTTGGCGGTGAAGGTCTGGACCTGGGCGGATTCGCCGTCGAAGCGGGCGGCGAGGGTCAGGGCCTCCAGACGGACGCCGGTGATGGTGTCGCGGAACATGCCCCGCTGCACATCCAGGGTGCCCCGCAGCTGGGGGTCATTGATGGAGCCGGCGATCGTGGCCTGCCCCTCGACCTGACCCGCCAGCCGCTGTTCGCCGCCGAAGAAGATGTCCCAGATGGGCTGTATCTGGCCGCTGAGGGACACCTCGCCGGACATGGGGCGGGTGCGGTTGACCGCCAGACGCAGCGGGGCGGCGGAGGTTTCCACCGGCAGGGTGAGGGCAGCGTTGGCCTGCACGCCGCCCTCATCAACCGCCTGGGCCGTCAGACGCAGGGTGTCGCCGGCCAGACGGGCGTCCAGAGTGCCGTTGACCGCCAGACCTTCAGCCGCGTCGACGCTGCGCAGGTCGGTCATGGTCAGATTGGCGGAGCCGGACAGATCAGTCCCGGCGCCGCGCAGGGACACGCGGCCCGTGACGCGGCCGCGCAGGTCGGGGGACAGGGATCCCAGATCGACGCTGGTCAGGTTGGCCTCGATCAGGGCGGAATTGCTGTCCTGACGCAGTTCGCCCACCAGGGCGCCGCCGCCGACGCCCAGATCGAGGCGAACGACCCGACCGTCGCCGGCCAGGGCGATGACCGCCGGGCTGCGGGTGTTGAAGGCGATCTCGCGCACGCGGCCGTCGCCGGACAGGGTGACGGTCTGGGAGCCATTGGTGCGGGCGTAGACCCCCGAGCCGTCGAACTCGACGGGGGTGTCGCCCGCCACGTCGGCGGTCAGGGTGAAGGGCAGGCGGTTCAGCGTGCCGCGGCCGTTCAGGTCCAGGGTGCGGATCAGATAGCTCGAGCCGGCGAAGCGGACATTGCGGCCGGTGACGTCGAGGATGGCGGTTTCAGAGCCCGCGCCCTCGGTCAGACGCACGCGCCCGTCCGCCTGGCCCGAGGCGAGGAAGGCGCCCTGGCGAGCGGAGAAGGTCAGGTCGGCGCTGGCGGGCGCGCCGTCTACGAGGGCGATGTCGCCCTGGGCCTCCACGCCGCCGGCGTTCACATCGACGCCCGTCAGGCGCACGCCGCCTGCGGCCAGGAAGAAGTCGCCCGAGGCGCGGGCCGGACCGTAGTTGCTCCCGGCGGTGATGGCGACGCGACCATCGGACGAGTTGGCGCCGCGCCGGAAGCTGAGGATCAGATCGGCCTCGGTCAGGGCCAGCGGGCCGGCGGCGATCTCGGCAAACCGGGCGGTCAGATCGGCGCGCGGCTGCGACAGGGTCCCGGTCAGCGCGCCCTGGCCGCTCATGGTGCCGTCGATGGCCACCGGGCCCACGCCGAAGGGCCCCTCGGCGTTCCAGTCGAGGGCGAGGCGGAGAGCGCCGTCGCCGCCGATCAGGCCGCGAGCTCCGGCCCGGCCGGCTGTGCCGGTCAGCAGGGCGCGGTCGATGGCGATGCGGCCATCATCATAGGCGGCAGTCACGTCCAGGCGCGGCGTGGCGCCCAGCAGGCGGTCCAGCTCGGCCATCCCGGTGGCGAAGCGGCGGCCGCGTCCGTCGAAGGTGACGCGCCAGGGCGCGCCGGATCGGGCCTGGCTGGCGCGGATCGGCCCGCCGAAGGCGCCCCGCGCGCCAGGACGGACCAGACCGGCGTCGGTGACTTCCGCCCGGCCCGAGAAACGCAGGGAGCCATTCATCCCGCGAGCGCCAGACCCCTCGATGATCAGGCCCTGACCGCGCAGGTCGATGTCTTGCAGCAGGAAGTCGCCGCTCGCAGTGCGGGCGCTTTCAAAGGACACCCGGGGCTGGACCCCCAGCAGGCCGCCGATGACGCCCGAGCGGGATCCGCCCTGCACCGCCAGATCGCCGTCCAGCGCCATGTCGCCGTCCCGCACCCGCACGTTCAACGGGCCGTCGAGGCGGGCGGCGCTGTAGCTGGCGGCCGTGAGGTTGCGCACGCTGACGGCGCCGTCCAGCGTCCAGGCGGTGCCGTCGCCCCGGAACACGCCGGCCCAGGCGGCCGGTCCGGCCAGGTTGGTCCCGGCCAGTCGGCTGAGGGAGCGCGTGGCCACGGTCAGGCGGACGCCGTCCGGCACAGCCCGGTCCGAAGAGCGCACGAAGCCGCGTGCGCGGGACGTGAAGTTCTCGGCCTGCAGATCCCAGGCCATGGCCTCGAATCCCGGCCGTTCGGGATCGGCGACGGTGGCGAGGCCGAAGCGGGCGGTGCGGCCGATGCGGCGCACGAACGGCTCCAGCAGGTCCGACCCGGAGAAATCGGCATGGCCGCCGATGCGGGTGCCGCCACCCTGGCGAAACACGCCATTGATGGTCAGGGGGGTGAATTCGCCGGTGCGGACCAGGGCGTCGATGCCGTCGCCGTTGATCAGGGCGCGGGCGCGGAACGGCTCATTGGGAGAATAGCCGACGGCGCCGGCCAGCGGGCCGCCGCCTGCTTCCTGCGCAATGGCGTTCACGCGCAGGTCGTCGATGCCGTCGCCCCACTGCACGTCGCCGAAGAGGAAGTCGCCCCGCCGCGTCAGGCTGAAGGCCCGGACCTGGGCCGACTTCAGGCCCACGCGGCCGATGCTGGTCTGGCCGGTGAGGGTCCAGCGGCCGTATTCCTGACTGAAGCCTTCCTCCAGATCGATGTTGGCCGAGAACCGGTCGATATCGATGCTGAGGGGCAGACCGCCCCCGGGCGGATCGTCCGAAGGCTCGACGATGGGACGGCGGATCAGGCGGATGCGGTCGGCGGTGATATCGCTGGCGTGGAAGCGTCGGGTGATCAGGGCCAGATAGGACCAGTCCACCCGCACATCGGTGGCTTCGAGCCAGACGCCCTCGGCGTCCGTCACCGTGACCCGGGCGATGGTGAAATCGTCCCACAGATCGCCGGACAGGCCCTCCACATTGATGGCGCCGTAGTCCCCGAGCTGCTTGCCCGACACGAAGCCGACCACCAGATCGCGCCCGGCCGGGGACAGGACGACCAGACGGCCGCCGATCAGGACCAGCACGGTCAGGGCGATCAGGCCGCCCGCGACCATGCCCGCGATCAGCGCGGCCCACTGGCGGCGCGTGCGGCGCGCCTTGGCCTCTTGCGGCGTTTCAGATTCGGGAGGCGTGTCGGTCAAAACGCCTGTCCGATGCTGATGTAGAGCTGGAAGTCGGCGTCGCCCTCGCGCTTGTCGAGCGGGAAGGCGACGTCGGCGCGGATGGGGCCGAAGGGCAGGCGATAGCGCACGCCGAAGCCGGCGCCGTAGCGCATGTTGCTGAGGTCGGGCGTCTCCTCGAATCCGACCGCGCCGCCGTCCACGAACACCACCGCGCCGAAGTTTTCGCCGATGTCACGGCGGACCTCGACGGACGCCTCGAGCAGCGACAGGCCGCCGCGGGGCGTATTGTCGGTCAGGCGAGGGCCCACGCCCTGGTAGGAATAGCCGCGCACAGAACCGCCGCCGCCGGCGTAGAACAGGCGGTCAGACGGCACCACGAACTCCTCGGCCCCGACAATGGAGCCGACGCGCAGACGCCCGGCCAGAACCGTCCGCCCATCCTCCTGAACGGGGAGGTAGCCCGTGCCGGTGACGTCGGCGCGCAGGAAGTAGACATCGTCGTCGCCGGTCACCGCCGTCGGTTGGGCCGAGCCGGAGAGGCGCCAGCCGCGGCGCGGATCGAGCGGGTTGTTGGAGCGATCCACATGGAACCCGCCGCGCCCGGTCAGGATCACCAGATTGCGTTCAACGTCCAACGGTCCCTCGGTGATGGGGTCAAACCGCGTTTCGTTGTAGAGCCCGCCGTCAAGCGCTACGCCGTAGCTGTACCACGAGGTGCGGCCGAACCGCTGGCGCAGGTCGGCGCTCAGGCTGATCGCGGTGCGGTCGTAGGCGTCGGTGTCCTCGTAGATGGCCGCACTGGCCAGGGAGAGGGTCTGGCCCGGGCGGCGCCAGTGGGGCAGGGACAGCTCGGCGCCGATGCGGCTGTCGATGCGCGCGGCGCGGGCGAGGAAGCGCAGGGTGTCGGCGCGGCCGAACCGGTTGTGCCAGGTCCAGATCCCGTCGACGCCGGGACCTTCGGTAGTGGAGTAGCTGACGCCGGCTTCCAGAATGCGGCGCGGCCGGTCCGTCAGGGTGACGATGATGGGGCGCAAACCCTGGGCGTCGGTCTGGTCGGTGGGCGCCAGCGCTACACCGACGCCGTCATAGACGCCGGTCTCCAGCAGGCGACGCTCCAGCTCGGCCACGTCCTCGGGATCGTAGACGTCGCCCTCGGTCCAGGGCGCGAGCCCCCCGACCCAGGCCGCGCGGGTGGGGCCCCGCGTCTCCAGCCGGACGCCGTCCAGACGGACCAGGTCGCCAGCCAGGATCCTGTAGGTCGGCTGCACCTGAAACACGGCGTGGTCCACCACGACGCGGCGGGTCTCCGCGGCGGCGTCGGCGTAGCCGCGACGGGTGAGGCCGGAGACGATCCGGCCCTCCATGGCGATGACGTCAGCGGCGCGCCCGGGGGATTCGGGCTTGACCTCGACCGCGGCGAGCATGGCCAGGGCGGTCTGCTCGTCGGGAGGCGTCTCCAGCCAGTCGACGCGAGGCTGGTTCAGGGAGAAGCGCGGGCCGGGCGTCACCACGATGACGGCCCGTGGCGGGCTTTCGCCCTCGACCACTTCCTCGATCACGGCCTGGTAGTAGCCCTCGGACCGGAGCAGGGCCTCGGCGTTCTCGGCGGCGGCGGCGGCGCGCCGACGGGCCTGGAAGCGGTTCTCGATGGGGGCGTCCGTCTCGCCCACGGCGCGTTCCAGCGCGTCCTGCAGGTCGTCGCTGACCTCGCCGCGAACCACCGCGCGCGGTTCCGCCTGAACGGAGGTCGCGGCGCTCATGGCCGTGACGACGGCGGCGATCAGGGGAAGCGGACGTGTCAAACGCGAAGTCTCCGGCCCGCCAGGAAGGTGAGGCGACTAAAGGCCACCGCCGTGGAGCATCTCCATGTGGCGGTCTGACGGCGGGAACCGGGCCTCAATAGAACAGGGTCTCGCTTTCCGGTTGCACCGATTCTTCGGAGCTTTCGGGCGGCGGCGGCAACTGGGAGTAGTCGGTGGGGGGTGCATCGGATGTGCTGGCGGACGTCTCGACGCCCACATCCCCGGCGGCGGGGGCGGACTCCATCGGCGGCGGCGGCAGGTCGTCGCGCTCGGCGCTGCGGTAGGCCTCGTCGTCGCACGCTGCCAGACCTGAGACGATGGAGAGCGCCATGATCAGCTTGAATTTGTTCATCTTCAGTTCCCGACCCGGTAAGGCCCAGTTACGGCTGCCAACGCTTGACCCGTGCTCGCGTTCCATTCCCGAGCCCGCAACATCCGTCAAGGTATGGAAACCAATCGTTTGCACTGTGGCGGATACCCTTGTTTCATAATTGGGAGGACGGGGGCATGGTCAGGTCCGGATACGTGGCGGTGGCGAAGGCGCGCGCCAGGGAATTGCCGACCCGCCTCGGCCTGGCCCTGTTCATCGGCGGGGCGGCCATGGTCATGGCGCCGTCGATCTGGCCGGTGGTGTGGTTCTCGGCGATGCTGGCCGGACAGGGGCTCGACTGGCTGGCGTTCACACCCTTTCGAGCGGACCTGGATGAGCCGCAGCTGGTTCAGCGCGTCGTCTGCATGATCACCGCCGCGCTGAACACCGCCATATACTCCTCCATCGCGGTCTATCTGTGGTTCCGGGGCGGAGAATTCGGGCCCCTGTTCGCCATGATCCAGGTGGCGGGCGGTCTGCTGCATGTCAGCCTGCATATGCACCACGTTCGCGGGCTGCTGATCGCCTCGGTGGTTCCGCACGCGACTTACTTCCTGGGGCTGCCCCTTCTGGCGCTCTTGGTGACGCGCGATCTGGCGGCTGTGGCGATCCTGATCGCGGCGCTTCTGTACGTTGCGCATCTGGTGGTGGCGGTGCGGCAATCCATGCGGACGGCGGGGGACATGCGCGCGGCCAGGGTCGAGGCGCTGATCCAGCGCGACCGCGCCAAGGAGGCCAGCGACGCCAAGTCCGAGTTCCTCGCGGTCATCAGCCACGAGATCCGCACGCCGCTGAACGCGGTGATCTCCGGGGCCAACCTGCTGCGGCGCACGCGGCTGGACGCCCAGCAGCGCGAGCACGTGACCATGCTGCTGGAAGGCGGCGACATTGTGCTGGGCCTGCTGAACGACGTGCTCGACTTCTCCAAGATCGAGGCCGGCAAGATGCGGCTGGAATCGGCCGAGATGAATGTGCGCAACAAGCTGGCGGCCCTGCGTCGCCTGTGGGAGCCCAAGGCCACCTCGCGCGGGGTGCGAATGAACGTGGCGATCGACGACGCCGTGCCCGACACGGTGCGCACCGATCCCCTGCGGTTCCAGCAGATCCTGTTCAACCTGCTGTCCAACGCCGTGAAGTTCACCCGCGACGGGGCGATCAGGGTGAACGTCGGCTGGAACCAAAAAACCTCCATGCTGACGGCCGAGGTGCATGACACGGGCTGCGGCATCGCGGCCGAGCAGATGGACAGCATCTTCGACAGCTTTGAACAGGCTTCGGTCGGGGACACGCGGCGCTATGGCGGCACGGGTCTGGGGCTGGCCATCAGCCGGCGTCTGGCCCAGGTCATGGGCGGCGACCTGACGGTGAGCAGCGCGCCCGGCGAGGGCTCGACCTTCACCCTGACGGTGCGGGTGGAGGCTGTGGAGGCGCACCAGAAGATCGAGGCGCCGACGGCGCCGCGTCGCGCCGCGGTCTCGTTGCAGGGGCGTTCGATTCTGGCGGTGGACGATCATGAGGTGAACCGCAGGATCCTGGGCCTGCTGCTGGAGCCGCTGGGCTGTCGCCTGACCCTGGTCGAGAACGGGGCCGAGGCGGTGGAGGCGGCCGGCGTGGAGGTCTTCGACGCCATTCTGATGGACATGCAGATGCCGGTGATGGACGGGCTGGAGGCCACGCGCCGCATCCGCGCCGGGGCCGGTCCCAACGCCGCCACGCCGTTGATCGCCCTGACCGCCAACGCCATGGAGGTGCACAGGGCCGCCTGGGACGCGGCGGGGGTCCACGCCTTCCTGACCAAGCCCATCGACGCGCCGCTGCTGGCGCGCACCCTGGGCGAGGCCTGCGCCGAACCGCGCCAGACCGTCAAAACAGGCGTCGAAGCCGCAGCCTGACGCCGCGCGAAAAAAGAGGCGCCAACCCGTCTTGCCCCGCCGGGGCGACATCCGTATGGTCCGCGCCGCTTCAAGGTGTGGGAGCCCCTAGCTCAGTTGGTTAGAGCATCTGACTTTTAATCAGAGGGTCCTCGGTTCGAACCCGAGGGGGCTCACCATCCCCACGGCGCCGAATGCGGCGTCTGCGCGTTGAAGCCGCGACCGTCATTTTTTCTGATCGGATAAGCTGATGGCCGATACGCCGTCCCGGCGCCCAGCGGGCTTTGTCGAGTTGGCGCAGGATCAGGTGCGCCGGTTCTGGAAGACCGTCAGCGTCGAGCCCGGCGGGCAGGGCTGGGCCGTCCGGCTGGACGGCAAGATGCCGAAATCTCCGGCGGGCCACAGTCTGGTGCTGCCGACGCAGGCCGCCGCGCAGATCGTGGCCGAGGAATGGGCCGGGCAGGGCGAGGTGCTGATCCCCGCCACCATGCCCGCCACGCGGCTGGCCTTCACCGCCATAGACCGGGTGCGCGAGGTGCGCGAGGCGGTGGCCGACGAGATCACCGCCTACGCCGGGTCAGACGTGATCTGTTATCTGGCCGATACCCCGGACACCCTGGTCGAGCGTCAGGCGCGGGACTGGACCCCGTGGCGCGACTGGGCCGAGCGGGAGCTGGGCTGCGTGCTGATCCCGGTCGCGGGCATCGTGCACCGGCCGCAGGCCGATGAGGCGCTGGCGGCGGTGCGCAAACAGGCGCTGGCGCTGGACGACTACGCCCTGACCGGACTGGCCATGGCCACCCCGCTGCTGGGCTCGGCGGTGCTGGCGCTGGCGGTGCAGCGCGGCGCGCTGTCGGGGGCCGAGGCGTTCGACCTGTCCCGGCTGGACGAAGCCTTCACCGAGGACCGATGGGGCGTGGACGAGGAAGCGGCCGAGCGGGCCGAGGCCCTGCGCGCCGAGGCGGTGATGCTGGAGCGGTGGTTCGCGGCGCTGCGTTGATTTTCCAGTCTGGAAAATTATCACTTGACGATGTGGAAAGTCAGCCTCATTTTCCAGCATGGAAAGTGAGGAGTTCGCCATGACCCAGAATCCTGATCCGCGAGAGGCGTTGGACGCCGTCGCTTCCGCTCGCCAGACGGTGCCGGGCGAGATGAAAAACTCGTTCAGCTACGACATCGCCTACGGGCTCTGCTGCGGCCTGCTGGTGGCGGGGCAGGGGCTGCCCACGCCGTGGTCGGCCCTGGCGCTGGTGGTGTCCATGGTAGGGCTGGTGGGCCTGATCCACTGGTGGAAGCAGAAATACGGCTGGTGGGTCAGCGGCTATTCGCCGAAGCGCGCCCGCTGGGCGGCCATCGGCCTGGTCCTGGTCCTGTTCGGCCTGATGGGGCTGTCCATCTGGGGCAAGGCGGCCGGGATCGCCTGGACGCCGCTGGCCACCGGGGCGGCGGGCTTCGTCGCTGCCGTCGTGGGCGGACGCGTATGGATGGCGGTGTGGAAGCGTGAACTGGCCGAGGCGGGCGGATGACCGCCGTTCCCGTCTTCGATCCGGTGATCCACGCGCCGGGGCGGCTGCAGATCTGCGCCATCCTGTCCCGCATCGACGAGGCCGAGTTCGCCATGATCCGCGACGCCATCAAGGTGTCGGACTCGGTGCTGTCCAAGCACCTGAAGCAGCTGGAGGAGGCCGGCTATCTGAAGCCGCGCAAGGCGGCGGTGGACGGGCGTCAGCGCACCTGGCTGTCGCTGACGGCCAAGGGACGCAAGGCCTTCGCCGCCCATGTGGCCGAACTGACGCGGCTGGCGGGGGTGGCGTAATCCTCCCCCACCGGGGGAGGGGGACCATGCGCAGCATGGTGGAGGGGGTCTGTCCGGTTCACCGGTCGGAAATCTCGAGTGCAAACAAGCCGTCTGTGCGGCGGAACCACCCCCTCCACCGCTTCGCGGTCCCCCTCCCCCGATGGGGGAGGATTGCTTGCCACCGCCGCCGCGTCTCCTTAAGCCTCGCTCATCAAGGAGACACCATATGCACGATATCCTCGAACAGCTCGAGAAGCGCCGCGAAGCCGCCAAGCAGGGCGGCGGGGACAAGCGCATCGCGGCCCAGCACGCCAAGGGCAAGCTGACGGCGCGCGAGCGCATCGACGTGCTGCTGGACGAGGGCTCGTTCGAGGAGACCGACATGTTCGTGGAGCACCGCTCCCACGACTTCGGCATGGAGGATCAGCGCATCCCCGGCGACGGGGTGGTGACGGGACGCGGCACCATCGGCGGACGGCTGGTCTATGTGTTCTCCAAGGACTTCACCGTGTTCGGCGGCAGCCTCTCGGGCGCCCACGCGGCCAAGATCGTCAAGCTGCAGACCATGGCCCTGACCAATGGCGCGCCGATCATCGGTCTGTTCGACGCGGGCGGGGCGCGCATCCAGGAGGGGGTCGAGAGCCTGGCGGGCTATGCCGACATCTTCCTGCAGAACACGCTCGCCAGCGGCGTCATCCCCCAGATCAGCGTCATCATGGGCCCGTGCGCGGGGGGCGATGTCTATTCGCCCGCCATCACCGACTTCATCTTCATGGTGAAGGACACCTCCTACATGTACGTCACCGGCCCGGACGTGGTGAAGACGGTGACCAATGAGGTGGTCAGCCACGAGGATCTGGGCGGCGCCCGGGTCCACGCCACCAAGTCCGGCGTCGCCGACGGGGCGTTCGAGAACGATCTGGAGGCGCTGTCGGAAGTCCGGCGTCTGGTGGGCTTCCTGCCCCTGTCGAACCGCGAGAAGCCGCCGGTGCGCGAGAGCTATGACGAGCCCCAGCGCGACGAGCCCAGTCTGGATACGCTGGTGCCCGCCAATCCGAACCAGCCCTATGACATGAAGGAACTGATCCTGAAGGTGGTGGACGAGGCGGAGTTCTTCGAGATCTCCGAAGGCTTCGCGCGCAACATCATCACCGGCTTCGGCCGGCTGGACGGCCAGACCGTGGGCGTGGTGGCGAACCAGCCGCAGGTGCTGGCCGGGGTGCTGGACATCGATGCGTCGAGGAAGGCCGCGCGGTTCGTGCGGTTCTGCGACGCGTTCGGGATTCCGCTGCTGACCTTCGTGGACGTGCCCGGCTTCATGCCCGGCACGCGCCAGGAATACGGCGGCCTGATCAAGCACGGCGCCAAGCTGCTGTTCGCCTATGCCGAGGCCACGGTGCCCAAGCTGACCGTCATCACCCGCAAGGCCTATGGCGGCGCCTATGACGTGATGAGCTCCAAGCACCTGCGCGGCGACGTCAACTACGCCTGGCCCACCGCCGAGATCGCCGTCATGGGCGCCAAGGGCGCGGTCGAGATCATCTTCCGCAAGGAGGCCGGCGACCCGGAGGCGCTGGCGGCGCGCGAGGCGGAATACAAGGAGCGCTTCGCCAATCCGTTCGTCGCGGCGTCACGGGGCTACATCGACGACGTGATCATGCCCCACGGGACGCGGCGGAGACTGATCCGGGCGCTGGGGACTTTGAAGAACAAGCAGCAGGAGAACCCGTGGAAGAAGCACGATAATATTCCGTTGTAGGGGAGGGTATCCACGTGAATGAGGCTTATGACGCGCTAGCGCAGAAGTATGCTTGGCGGGACGTGCCGACTCCCGACGAGGTGCCATCCGTTCTCTATCATTATACTGATGCCGCAGGCTTGATTGGTATATTGACATCTGGGAGGCTCAGAGCGACTGACTTCAGGTATCTTAATGACATTAGTGAAGTTGTTCACACTGCACGACTTCTAATGGGTATGATTGCGGAAAAGATCAAAGACGGGGCGACGCCCACTGTCAATCTATTATACAGTAGCCTCTTATCGAAGGGTTCGTTTCTGTCCGAAGCCGAACAGACATTTATATTTTCGATGACTGAGGAGCCAGATTCGCTAAGCCAATGGAGAGGATATGCAAGGGAGGGAAAAGGTTTCTCAATCGGACTGAATGCTCAAGTGCTAGCAGAGCAAAACCTCGATGATGAAGGTCAGTTCACGCTTCGGAAGGTAGTTTACGACGAACAGAAGCAACGTAGGAGCCTAGCGTTAGCTCTCGATGCGTTTGAGAAGCAGTATGTTTCGGACGTGCGCCGGAAGCGAGATAAAGAGGCGCTCAGTGAGGTGATATACGAAGCATTATCCGAAATGGTCATCGTTAGAGGATCGACAAATAAACATAAAGCCTTCGCCGTTGAAAGCGAGTGGCGGCTGGTTAGTTTTGCTGAGGAGCCACACGATGTTGATGTTCGCGCGCGCGGTGGCGAACTAGTGCCTTATATCGAGTTCGGAGCAGGCCGGAGTAAGCTGCCCGTGGACAGAATCGGTATTGGTCCCGGTTTTGGCGCGAGCAAACAACTGCAAGCGGTCGAGGTGTTGTGTCAGAAATTTGGCTACGAGCCTGAAATATACTTGGCAGATGCGCCGTTTCGCCCGCTCTAGCGACGCGTCCTCAAAGGTTCTGAGATTTTCAGAGTCTGCGGACACCAAATGACCAACCTCCTCTTCCTCTGTTCCCGCAACCGCCTGCGCTCGCCCACGGCGGAGCAGGTGTTCGCCAATCGGCCCGGTGTGGAGACCGCCTCCGCCGGGCTGGCGCCCGATGCGGAAGAGCCATGCTCCGCTGATCCCGGATCAAGTCCGGGATGACGTGGCATGGGCCGACATCATCTTCGTCATGGAGCGCGCCCACCGCGCGAAGCTCCAGCGCCGGTTCAGGGCGCATCTGAAGCGGGTCCGGGTGGTCTGCCTCGACATCCCCGACGACTACGCCTTCATGCAGCCGGAGCTGGTGGCGTTGCTGGAGAAGCGGGTGGGGCGGTTTTTGTGACTGTGGGGTGCTGTCCGTGCGACGCCGGACACTCCGTGAGTCTGGATCGTCCGGTCAGGCCGGACGATGACGGAGAGGCCGGTATTCAGGTTTCATCGGTGCGCCAGCCCTTGGGCAGGGGGCGGGGTCTGGGCGGTTCGGGGGGCCTGGGCATCCAGTCCCGGTAGGTGTCGGGGTCCGGCGGCATGGCGACGCCGCCGGTGACGAGGCTGTCGTAGAGGTCGGACCAGTCGGGGTTGGTGCGCTCGATCAGGGCGGTCTTCCAGTCGCGGTTCCAGCGTTTGAGGCGCTTCTCGCGGGCGATGGCCTCGATCATCCGGTCATGGACCTCGTACCAGACGAGGCGGGTCAGGCCGTATCGTTTGGTGAAGCCGTCGCCCTGGCCGGTGCGGTGCTCCCAGATGCGGCGGATCAGGTCGCTGGTGACGCCCACGTACAGCGTGCCGTGCATGCCGCCGGTCATGATGTAGACGCCGATCAGCCCGCCCTTGGTGACCATCGCCCCCTCCGTCGTTCGGAACGCCGAAGGAGCGAGACGACCACGGTTTCGACGGAGTCTCTGGGCCCTCCGGTCAAGCCGGAGGGTGACGGGATGTGTGGGATTGCCATCCCGCACTGCACAATCCATGCTCGGTCCCCTGACGTCTCCAGCAAGGGGGCCAGCGAGGGGATATGCCGGACGACAGGCTGGAGGTCGCGGCGGGGTTCGCTACGGAGCGGGGGCCGCGGGCGGATAATCAGGACTTCGGCGGGGTGCACCTGGGCTCGCCCGAGGAGCAGCGCCTGCATGGGGTGATCGCGGCCATTGCGGATGGCGTCGGCGGGGCCCGGGGCGGGCGCGTGGCGGCCGAGCTGGCGGTGCGCAGCTTCATCGACGGCTATCTGGACCAGAAGCCCCTGTCTGGGGTGGCGGCGTCGGCGACGGCGGCCCTGCGCGGGTTCAACCGGTGGCTCCATTCCACCGGGCGCAGCGACCCGAAGATGGAGGGGGCGGCGGCGACCTTCACAGCCATGATCCTGCGCGGGCGCGAGGCCACGGTGGTCCATGTGGGCGACAGCCGGGCGTGGCACTGGCGCGACGGGGTTCTGACCCGCCTGACCGACGACCATGTGCTGAACCGGCCGGGACAGGATCACATGCTGTTCCGCGCCGTGGGCATCGAGTCCGATGTGAAGCTGGACGTGCGGGTGCAGGCGCTGGAGCCGCACGACCGGCTGCTGCTGACCACGGACGGGGCCCACCGGGTGCTGAACGAGGGGGAGATCGGCCGCATCCTGGGCCGCCGCGCCTCGCCCGACGCTGACGCCCAGGCCATCGTGCAGGCGGCGCTGGAGGCCGACGGGCAGGACAACGCCACCGCCATCGTCATCGACGTGATCCGCACCGGGGCGCTGGACTGGGCGTCGCTGGGGGCGCGCAGCGAGGGCCTGCCCATGCCGCCGCCGCCCAAGGCCGGCGAGATCGTGGACGACTGGCGGCTGGAGCGACAACTGGCCGACGGGCGGCACACGCGGCTGTTCGTGGCGCGGGACACGCAAGGGGGCGACCCCGTGGTGCTCAAATTTCCCAAGCCGGGGGGCCTGCCGGAGGCGGACCTGCGCGCGATCCTGCTGCGCGAGGCCTTCATCGGCCAGCATGTGGACAGCGCGCACCTGGGGCGTACCCTGCCGGTGGACCCGGCGCGCCAGAGCCGGCTGTACAACGTCCAGCCCTTCCATGAGGGCGGCACACTGCACGGGCGGCTGTCGCGGGGCGAGCCGATCCCCATGCCCGAGGGCGTGGCCATCGCGGCCTGTATCGCGCGGGCGGTCATGGCCCTGCACCGGCAGGGGGTCGTGCACCGGGACATCAAGCCGGACAATGTGATCCTGAGCCCGGACGGCGGGGTCAAGCTGATCGATCTGGGCGTGGCCCGGGTGGAGCGGGTGGAGGAGACCGGCGCGCGGGCGCCCGGCACCCCTGGCTTCGTGGCCCCGGAGATGTTCGCGGGCGACAGCGACGGGGACGAAAAGACCGACCAGTTCGCCCTCGGGGTGACGCTGTACCGGCTGTTCGCGGGTGAGGCGCCGTGGGGCGAGATCGATCCGGACAGCCGCCTGCCGTACGAGCGGCCCACGCCCCTGACGCGGCGGCGGCCGGACGCGCCGGCCTGGCTGGAGGCGGCGATCATGCGGGCCATCGCGCCGGACCCGGCGCACCGCTGGGCCGATGTGCAGGATCTGGTGCAGGCGCTGGAGAGCGGCGGGGCGCTGGCGGTGGAGCCGCCGCGGCAGATGTCGCTGCTGGAGCGCGACCCTGTGCGGTTCTGGAAGGGGGTCAGCCTGGTCCTGCTGATCGCCCTGATCGTGTCGCTGGTGTTGGGCTAGACCACCAGCGTCCAGCCGAGGGGGCGCAGGACTTCCATGGGGCGGAAGCGGCCCTTGTAGTCCATCTTGGTGGAGCCCTGCACCCAGTAGCCCAGATAGACATAGGGGGCGGCGATCAGTTCGGCCTGGCGGAGGTGGTCCAGCACGGCGAAGACGCCCAGGCTGCGGCGCTCGAGACGGGGGTCGAAGAAGCTGTAGACCATGGACAGGCCGTCCGCGAGCAGGTCGGTCAGGCACACGGCAACCAGCTCGCCCGGGCCGCCGTCGTCGGAGGGCAGGCGGTACTCGATCAGGTGGGTCCGGACCGCCGTGTCCTCGACCATGGCCACATAGTCCTGCCAGGTCATGTCGGTCATGCCGCCGCCGGGGTGGCGCGTGGTCAGGTAGCGGCGCAGCAGGTCGAACTGCTCCATGGTGGCCTCGGCCTCGACCAGGGCGCGGCTGAGGTCGGCGTTGCGGTTCAGCACCTTGCGCTGGGACCGGCTGAAGACGAAGTCGGCCACCGGCAGGCGCACCGAGACGCAGGCGTCGCAGGTCTCGCAGGCGGGGCGGTAGGCGATGTTCTGGCTGCGGCGGAAGCCGGCGCTGGTCAGCTGGTCGTTGACGTCGGCGCCTTCGGAGAAGGGCAGGTTGGCGAAGACCTTACGCTCCACCTGTCCGGGCAGGTAGGGACACGGCGCGGTGGCGGTCATGAAGAACCGCAGCCGTCGGGTCGGAATGTGTTGGGTCACGCTCCCACAACCTGCACGAAATCAGGTCGATACTTCGACCTGTGTGGATTTGGGAGCAAATCGCCGCCCGCCGCAAGCGCGTTCGCGCGAGAGGCGGGGCGGCGGGTCACAGACTGGTGTCCGTGGGCAACACCGGGGCCTCGCGCAGCAGCACGATTGAGATGCGCCGGTTGCCGGCCAGGGTGGGATCGTCGGGATAGAGCGGGTCCGACCCGGCCTTGCCCGAGACCTGGTAGACCCGGTCCGGATCGACGCCGGCGCCCTGCAGGATCTGGCGCGAGGCGTCGGCGCGGGCCGAGGACAGCGGCCAGTCGCCGGGCGCGCTGGCGCGGCGCTGGCCGGCCACGGCGCTGGTGTGGCCGGTGATGGTGACCCGGTTGGGCAACTGGTTGATGACGCGGGAGACGGCGCGCAGCAGCACCCGGGCCCGCTCGTTGGGCTGGGCCGAGCTGTTGTCGAACATGGAGCGGCCTTCCTGATCCACCAGCTGGATGCGCAGGCCCTCGGGGGTCTGGTCGATGATCAGGTGGCGCGACAGCTCGGCCAGCTCGGGCATGTCCTGCATGGCCTGACGCAGGGAAGCGGCGGCGCTGGCGAACTCCTGGGCCTCGCGGCGGGCGATCTCCTCGCGCAGCTCGCTTTCGGTGGCGGCGGCCAGGTTGCTGCTCTGGCCGGCGTCCTCGACCTGGTCGGGGGCCTCGGGGGCCAGCTGTTCGATGACCGAGCGGGAGCCGGAGCCCTGGGCCCCGTCGTCGCCCAGGGCGGTGCCGCCCAGGATGCCGCCGGAGCCGCTGGTGGTGGCCGAGACGCTGGCGGGGGCGAAGTACTCGGCGATGCCCTTCTTCTGCTCCGGATCGGTGGTGTTGATCAGCCACATGAGCAGGAAGAAGGCCATCATGGCGGTGACGAAGTCGGCATAGGCCACCTTCCACGCGCCGCCGTGGTGGCCGTGGCCGGCGACCTTCTTGACCTTCTTGATGAGGATCGGACGATCGCTCATGGACATGGAACGCACCCCGCAATGGTCAGATGACCTAGCCTGAATGAGGTTAAGGCGGGGTTTCCCGAAACGGGACGGTTGCCACCGCCGCCCGCGCCGCCTAGGTCCGGGGGAGCCGACCGTGGAGCCTGCGTGACCATCGATCCCCAGACCGACGCCGACACGCCCGAGCCCGTGGCCTATCGCCGGGCGCTGGGCGGCTTCGCCACCGGCGTGTGCGTGGTGACCGCCGACACCCCCGACGGGCCGCTGGGCGTCACCATCAACAGCTTCACCTCCGTGTCGCTGGAGCCCCGTCTGGTGCTGTGGTGCATGGACGAGGGCTCGCAGCGCTGGAAGGCCTTTGAGGCTGCGGAGCGATTCAGCATCCATGTGCTGGGCGCCGACGACCGGGACATGGCGGCCCGCTTCGCCCGGGGCGACTGCCGGCTGAGGGACGACGAATACGACCGCGTGGGCGACGCCGCGCCGCGCCTGAAGCACGCGGTGACCCGGCTGGATTGCCGCACGCACCAGCGCCTGCCCATGGGCGACCACATCACCATCGTGGGTGAGGTGGAGAGCTTTGCGGCCGATGGCGGCGACGCCCTGGTGTTCTTCCGGGGACACTACGGCCGCCTTGGGGAGGATCGCCTGTGACCATCGCCTTCGCCGGACTGGGGGTCATGGGCGGGCCCATGGCCGGGCATCTGGTCAGGGCCGGGCACGCCGTGACCGGCTTCAACCGCTCGCCGGACAAGGCGCGAGCCTGGGCCGAGCGGCCGGGCGGCGCCTTCGCGCCCACCGTGGCCGGAGCGGCGGCGGGGGCTGACCTGTTGATCCTGTGCGTCGGCAATGACGACGATGTGCGGCAGGTGGTGGGCGAAGCCCTGCCGCATCTGGCGCCGGGCGCCGTGATCGTGGACCACACCACCACCTCGGCCACGGTGGCCCGGGAGATGGCGGCGCTGGCGGCCGAGGGCGGGCGGGCCTTCATCGACGCCCCGGTGTCAGGCGGGCAGGCGGGGGCAGAGAATGGCCAGCTGACGGTCATGGCGGGCGGCGACGCGGCGGCCTTCGCCCGGGTCGAGCCAGTGCTGGCGGCCTATGCCAAGGCCATGCGCCTGATGGGGCCGTCGGGGTCCGGGCAGCTGACCAAGATGGTCAATCAGATCTGCATCGCCGGGCTGGTCCAGGGCCTGGCCGAGGCGGTGCACTTCGCCGAGAACGCCGGGCTGGACGCCGGGGCGGTCCACGCGGCGATCTCGAAGGGCGCGGCCCAGTCGTGGCAGATGGACAACCGTTGGGCCACCATGAGCCGGGGCGAATTCGACTTCGGCTTCGCCGTGGACTGGATGCGCAAGGACCTTGGGCTGGTGCTGGACGAGGCCCGCGCCAACGGCAGCCATCTGGCCGTGACGGCGCTGGTGGACCAGTTCTATTCCGAGGTTCAGGCCATGGGCGGGAACCGGTGGGACACCTCCAGCCTGGCGGCGCGGCTGCAAACGAAGACCCGCTAGGGTCTGTCCCTATAAATCCGTCATCCTCGGGCTTGTCCCGAGGACCCATTGTGGCCTCAAGCGCGATTTTGAGGCGCTTTGACTGTCCGGTGCGACACGGCGACCTGTCGAGACTGTTTTCGCCATAGGCCCTCGGGACAAGCCCGAGGGTGACGGAATTGAAATCATTGAACTAATTTAGCTCGGCTTACAGGTACACGACCTAGCCCCCGAGCCCGGATCGTCAGGCGTAACGGTGCTTGCGGCCCTTGTCGCCGAGCAGGTTCCAGCCGGCGCTGGTGGGGCGGAACCCGGACTTGCCGGTGCGCTCGGCCAGGCCGAGGACGGTGAGCTGGGCGCTGAGTTCGCGGTTCTCGGTGCGCTCTGATTCGATGATGTCGAGCAGGGCCTCGACGGTCTGGTCTTCGGTCACATTGGCTCCAGGGCTAGTCAAAAGGGTGGGGCAGTCGCCCGGATTTGAAGAGGATCGTCGGGGCTTCGTCATAGTCCCCCAGCTCGGTGTCGGCGGACACGGTGAAGGCGACGACGCCGACCCTCAGAGGTCCCAGCCGTTCGGCCTTGCGCCGGGCCTCTTCCGCAGACTTGCAGCCGATCTGCTGCTCCGCCTTGAGGCTCCCGCCTTTGCCGGCGACATAGCCCTGGACGATATGAACGGTTTCAACGCCCATCTATTTTTTCGGCTTGGCCGGCCCTTCGGGCAGCCCCTTCAGGCTGGGGTTCGAGGCGTTGGCCTTGGGCGATGCGGCCTTCTTCGGCTTGCCTTTGGACTCTTTCATGTCGGCGCTTTCCTGAATGAGGCTCATCGTAGCATGGGGCGCGGGCGCGACGTCACGCAATCGGCGACCACCGTCCGACTGATCAACGTGAGCCGGCGAGGATGCGTTCCGCCCGTCGGCGGGCCGGGGGCCCACGGCCATGCGGTTCCGGGACGGAGCCCGGGTCCAGCCGGGTGTTCAGTCCCTTTCCGGTCGTGACCGGAGCCGCAATGGGTCCTCGGGACAAGCCCGAGGATGACGGGGGTGGGGACGTTGAGACTCTGCGCGCGAAAACCAGTGCAATGAGAGTCTCACGGGGCGCCCGGGAGGGCGGGGGAGCGGGGCTCCGCGCCGCGGAGGGCCGCGATTTCGGTCTGGAGCCGGCGCAGGGCGTCGAGGGAGTCGGGCGCGTGAGACTCTTCGGGTGAAAAAGAGTGCAACGGGAGTCTCACTGTCCCGGCGGGCGTGGCCTGTCCGGCCTGGCTGGTGATGGCGGCCAGACGGGTGGCGAGCCTCACCAGATGGCGGGTGGCGGCGTCGCGGGGGGCCTCGACCGGATCGGCGGCGCGGGGCGGTTCGTGAGACTCCGAAGCCGAAAAACAGTGCAACGGGGTCCCGGACAGCGCCTGCGGCGCTTGCGGGATGACAAGGCGATCCCCGGCGATTTGCGCCGCCTCCGCCGCGCGGCGTTCCGCGGCCGCGCGGTCCATGCGGGCCTCGCGGGCCTCGATCTCCTCAAGGCGGGCGATGGGTTTCAGGTCCTTGTAGAGGCGCAGCCAGCCGCGGGCCTCGATCAGGCGGCCGGCGGCGACGGCGGCCTGGACGTGGGACCAGCATTTGTCGACCATCTGGGCGGCGGTGAGGGGCGCCTCCGTCCCGTCCCGGCTCGCGCCTGTCGGCGCGTCCGGGATGACAAGGGGGTCGTCCTGCGCCGTCGGGGGCTCTGGCGGCGGTTCTTCAGGCGCGTCGGGCTGGTCCATGCGGCGCCAGCCGCCTTCCTGCAGGTAGCGGCGGAAGGTGGACAGGCGCAGGTCGTGGCGGCGGCAGACCGCCTCGGCTGTGGCGCCGGCCAGATACTCCTCACGGGCGGCGGTCCAGCGGCGGGAGTCTCCGGTCAGGCGGCCGGGCGGGGCGGGGGGAACGACGGTCATGCTCATCCCGCCATTATCCGGCGCCCCGGAGGCGTGCGGCGAAAAACAGGGGTTTGAGACGGTGAACCCTTGCAGGCCCTGGCATTGGCGCCGGAAAATGCGGGATGAACGGGGCCCGGCCGCCCTAGGCGACCCGGGCGAGAGGCTCTGGCGTCACGTCGAGGACCCGGAGGCGGTGGGGGCGGCCCTTGTCGTCGGTCCAGCCGAATTCGGCGTCGACGGCCAGACCCAGCAGGGAGACGCCCACCAGGCTGAGGACCGAGACGCGGCGCCGGTCGATGTCGGCGTCGGCGGGCAGCACCAGCTGGATCTCGCGGGTCTGGCCCGAGCCGAGGTCCTCATAGGTCACCCAGCTGCCGATGCGGCAGAAGGGGCGGGCGTTGAAGGCGTCATTGACCACCACGGCGCGCGCCAGCTCTTCATCCAGCAGCCGCGCGGCGGCGGAGGCGGGGGCATGGCCGACCATGGACTCCAGGATCTCGAGGTCGGTGGCGGTGATGAGCAGTCGGGGTTTGCGGGCAGGCTTTGATCGGCTGTTGGTCATGGGAGGTCTCGCATGTTCGGCGTCGTCTGGACGCGCAAGTAAGGACGCGCGCCCTCGCGGGCCGCGGAGGAATCTGAAGGTTGAATTGAGGTTTCCGGACAGGCGTCGGCGCGCGCCCGAAGTCACGGGGGCGGTGGGATGACGATGTCGGGCGGTCGAAAACAGTCCCCAAACCCTGAGCGTTCGCTCGTTACGGATTTGGGGTCAGGCGCGTCCGGCGAAGCGCCCGGCGTGAAGCGTATTCCGCGAAAGGATGGCGCATCTACACATGATGAAATCAGCATGCGCCTGTGCAGCAGGGGAAGTCAATGCTTGCGGCGGAGGGCGGGCGTCGCGTGGCAGGGCGGGTCGACGAGGCGAAATGTCCCGTGGCGGGCCGAACCTTCTCCTGCGTCAACCGCGTTGTCCGCTAGGCTGCACCAAGGAAACGCGCGAGGAGGCCGCCATGTCTGATCTGAACCGCCGACTGATGACCCGCAAGGCCGATTTCGGCGAGACCCTGCTGGACACCGTGGTCACCCCGGAGCCCGCGGAGGGCGAGGTGGTGCTGGCGCTGGACCGGTTCTCCCTGACCACCAACAACATCACCTATGCGGCCTATGGCGACGCCATCGGCTACTGGCGGGTGTTTCCGACCGGGCGCGACGATTTCGGGTTGATGCCGGTGTGGGGCTTCGCCGATGTGGCGGCGTCGCGGGCGCCGGGGATCGAGGTCGGGGCGCGGGTGTTCGGCTATTTCCCCATGGCCGACACGCTGGTGGTGCAGGCCGAGAAGATCAGCAAGGGCGGGTTCGCCGACGCCGCGCCCTGGCGCAAGGCGGTGCCCGACATCTATAACCGCTATGTGCTGTGCGCCGCCGACGCCAACTATGACGTGGCGCTGGAGAACCCGGAGGCGCTGTTCCGGCCGCTGTTCATCACCTCCTACACGGCGGTGGATTTCCTGCGCGAGCACGCCTTCTTCGGCGCGAGACAGGTGGTGGTGTCCAGCGCCTCGTCCAAGACCGCCTATGGCGCGGCCTGGTGCATGGCCGAAGACGACGTGAGGCTGATCGCCCTGACGGGGGCGCGCAACCGGGCCTTCGTCGAGGGGCTGGGGGCCTATCAGGCGGTGCACGGCTACGAGGAGATCGAGACCCTGCCGACGGGCGTGCCGACGCTGTATCTGGATCTGGCCGGCGATCCCGACATGCGGCGGCGGGTGCACGCGAGGTTTGGCGCGGATTTGACCTATGACTGTCTGGTCGGCTCGACCCAGGGCGACGCCTTTCCCAAGGACGATCCGGCGCTGGTGGGGCCGAGGCCCCAGTTCTTCTTCGCCGCCACCTGTCTGGACGCGCACCGCGAGCGGGGCACGCTGCGCGCCTTCTACGAGCGCTTCTTCGCGGACCAGCGGGCCTTCTTCGAACGGGTGGTCGACCCAACCGCGCCGTGGATCCGGATCGTCGAGCATCAGGGGCTGGACGAGGCGGCGAAGGTGGTGCGGGCGCTGGCCGACGGCGTGTCGGATGCGGCGGAAGGGGCGGTGGTGCGGCTGGTGCGCTGAGGGTCGTGAACCCTTTGTGGGCCCGGTCGCCGCCCGCGTGAGCGGCAATGTGATTGTCACGGGATCGCGGACTGTCCTAGGAGGTGGCGAGCGGCAAACCTTCGAGGCGGAACTGTCCAGCATGCCCAGCGGAATCGGACTGACCAGCGATCGTCTCGGGCGTATTGTCGAGGAGGCGGCCAGCGAGGTTTACATCTTCTCCAACGAGGATTTCCGCTTCCGGCTGGTCAACAAGGGCGCGCGCGAGAACCTCGGCTATACCATCGAGGAGCTTCATGGGCTGACGCCGTGGGACCTGAAGCCGCAGATCACGCGCGAGGCGTTTCTGGCGCTGGTGCATCCGCTGCAGTCGGGCGCGGTGGAGCGGCTGGAGTTCGAGACGGTTCACCGGCGCAAGGACGGGACGGACTACAACGTCTCGGTCAAGCTGCAGTTGTTCGACGAGGGCGGCGACCGGGTGTTCTACGCGGCCATCCAGGACATCACGAGCCATCGGAAAATCGAGTCCGAACTGCTGGAGATCTCGGCGCGGCTGGATGCGATCCTCGGCAATACGACCATGGCCGTGTTCCTGATGAATGAGCACCAGCACTGCGTGTTCATGAACAAGGCGGCGGAGGACCTGACGGGGTTCTCGTTCGCCGAGGTCACGGGACGGCCGCTGCACGACGTGATCCATCACACCCATCCGGACGGCACGCCGTTCCCGCTGGAGGACTGCCCCATCGACCGCAGCTTTCCCGAGAAGGTGGGGACGCAGGGCGAGGAGATCTTCGTCCACAAGGACGGGTCGTTCTATCCGGTCGCCTTCACCGCCAGTCCGGTGCAGGACGAGGAGGCCAAGGTGGTCGGAACGATCATCGAGGCGCGGGACATCAGCGATGAGAAGCGCCACGAGACGGCGCGCAACCTGCTGATGCGCGAGGTGGATCACCGCGCGCGCAATGTGCTGGCGGTGGTGCATTCGCTGGCGCAGCTGACGCGGGCCGATGATCTGGACAGCTACAAGACCATTCTGGCGGGGCGGATCAACGCCCTGGCGCGGGCGCAGACCTCGCTGGCCAACCGGCGCTGGGAAGGCGGGCGGCTGGAGGATGTGGTGCGCGAGGAGCTGGAGGCGCTGTGCCCGAAGGACAGCGTCACGGCGCAGGGGCCCGAGGTGGCGCTGTCGCCCGAGCAGGTCCAGCCCATCAGCATGCTGATCCACGAGATGGCCACCAATGCGAACAAGTACGGCGCCTGCAGCCATGTCGACGGCAAGGTGTCGGTGACCTGGGCGCTCGAGGACGGCCGGGTGACCCTGGTCTGGCGCGAGACCGGCGGGCCGCCGGTGGCGCCGCCGACGCGCGAAGGCTTCGGCTCGTTGCTGAAGGCGGGGGTGGTCGGTCAGATCAAGGGCACGATCACCCGCAACTGGGACCCGGCCGGGCTGGTGGTGGAAGTGGCCTTTCCGCTGTAGCGGGCCGCTGTAACGGCGCGACCGGTCAGGCGCCCAGCAGGCGGGCGGCGCGCGGCGCGAAATAGGTCAGGACGCCCGCGCAGCCGGCGCGCTTGAAGGCGGTCAGGGTCTCGAGGATGGCCCGGTCCTCGTCCAGCCAGCCGTTGGCGGCGGCGGCGCGCATCATCGCGTACTCGCCGGACACCTGATAGGCGAAGGTGGGCACGTGGAACGCCTCGTGGATGCGGCGCACGATGTCCAGATAGGGCAGGCCCGGCTTGACCATCACCGCGTCGGCGCCCTCGGCCAGATCGGCGGCCACCTCGCGCAGGGCCTCCTCGGAATTGGCGAAGTCCATCTGATAGGTCTTCTTGTCGCCGGTCAGGGCTTTCGCGGAGCCGACGGCGTCGCGGTAGGGGCCGTAGAAGGCCGAGGCGTATTTGGCGGCGTAGGACAGGATCAGCACGTCCTGGAAGCCGTTGGCCTCCAGCGCGTCGCGGATGGCGGCCACGCGGCCGTCCATCATATCGGACGGCCCGACCATGTCGGCGCCCGCATGGGCGTGGATGAAGGCCATCTCGGCCAGACGGTCCAGTGTGGCGTCGTTGACGATGACCCCGTTCTCGATCAGGCCGTCGTGGCCGTGGTCGGCGTAGCAGTCCAGCGCCACATCGGTCATGACGCCGATCTCCGGCGCCGCGTCCTTGATGGCCTTGATGCAGTCGGGGATGAGGCCGTCGAGGTCCACGGCGCCGGAGGCCTCGGCGTCCTTTTTCGACGGGTCGATGTTGGGGAACAGGGCCACGGCGGGGATGCCCAGCGATGCGGCTTCCTTCGCGGCCTGCGCGGCGGCTTTCGGGCTGAGGCGGTCGACGCCGGGCATGGAGGGGACGGGGACGCGGTCCTCGGGCCCATCGTGGACGATCAGCGGCCAGATCAGGTCGGAGGGGGTCAGCACATGCTCGGCCACCAGCGAGCGGACCCACGGGGTGCGGCGCAGGCGGCGCGGGCGCGCGGCGGGGAAGGGGGCGGGGGTGAAGACGCTCATGACCGGAACTTTCAGACCGAAACGCGGCCCATGGGCTGCCGGGCGCCGAGGCGCACCATGCCGATGACCGAGGAGATGATCACCCACAGGCTGGCCAGGGCGTAGGCGATCAGGAACACGAAGACGCCGACGAAGAAAACCACCGGCATTTCGGGGCTGACCTGCATGGCCACGGCCTCCCAGGCGTCGCCCGGCGCGTTGGCGATCACCAGGCGGACCAGATCCACGAGCAGGAACACCACCCCGACGGCCAGGGCGATGAAGGCGATCATGGCCAGGGCGAAGGCGATCCAGAAGTGGCGGATCTGGTAGCGGTAATGGCTGCAGGCCAGGGGCTCGGCCTCGGGCTTGCGCACATAGGCGATGACCACGGCCATCAGGGCGGTGAGGCCGAACACGAAGGGCGCGGCGAACATCAGGGCGTGGCCGACCATGGCCAGGTTGCGATCATCGCTCGACGGATCGCGCCCCTGTCCGGTATTAGCGGTGTCGCTCATGCGGGTTTCCTCATGGATTCCGCCGTCAGCCCCCGACGACGCGCCGTTCAAGGCCGCCGCATAGACCAATCGCAACAGCGGCGCAAAGCCGCGAAGCTTTCAGGGATGTTCATGGACTTCGCCCTCACCGAGGATCAACGCGCCATTCAGGAGGCCGCACGGGCCTTCGCCGAGGCCGAACTGGCGCCCCATTCGGCCCGCTGGGACGAGGAAAAGCACTTCCCCGTCGACGTGATGAAGGCGGCCGCCGAGATGGGCTTCTGCGCCATCTATGCGGGCGAGGAGCACGGCGGCATGGCGCTGGGCCGGGTCGAGGCGGCGGTGATCTTTGAAGAGCTGTCGCGGGGCGACGTGTCCGTGGCGGCCTTCATCTCGATCCACAACATGGCCACCTGGATGATCGACGGGTTCGGCTCGGATGACCTGCGGGCGCGTTATGTGCCGTCGCTGGTGAGCATGGACCGGATCGCCAGCTACTGCCTGACCGAGCCGGGCTCGGGGTCGGACGCGGCGGCGCTGCGGACCACGGCGGTGAAGGACGGGGATCACTATGTGCTGAACGGCTCCAAGGCCTTCATCTCGGGCGCGGGGACGTCGGACATCTATGTGGTCATGGCCCGCACGGGCGGGGAGGGCGCCAGGGGAATTTCGGCCTTCGTTGTGGACAAGGACACGCCGGGCCTGAGCTTCGGCGCGCAGGAGAAGAAGATGGGCTGGAACGCCCAGCCCACGGCCATCGTCTCGTTCGACGACTGCCGGGTGCCGGCGGCCAACCTGCTGGGCCAGGAGGGCGACGGGTTCCGCTATGCGATGATGGGGCTGGACGGCGGGCGGCTGAACATCGCGGCCTGTTCGCTGGGCGGGGCGCGGCTGGCGCTGGAGACGGCGCAGGCCTACGTCGCCAGCCGCAAGCAGTTCGGCAAGGCGCTGGCGGAGTTCCAGAACACCCAGTTCAAGCTGGCGGACATGGCGACGCAACTGGACGCCGCCCGGCTGATGGTGCTGCGCGGGGCCTGGGCCATCGACACGGCCCATGCGGAAAAGACCAAATGGTGCGCCATGGCCAAGCGGCTGGCCACCGACGCGTGTTTTTCCATTGCTGACGAAGCGCTCCAGCTCCATGGTGGCTACGGCTACCTGAAGGACTACCCGCTGGAGCGCATCGTGCGCGACCTTCGGGTGCACCGCATCCTGGAAGGCACCAACGAGATCATGCGCGTGATCACCGCGCGGGAGATGCTGCGACAGTAGGCCCGGGCCGGGATTTCTGCTATTCTGACCATAATGGTCAGGAGAGCGTGTCATGCGTGAAGTCGGCATTCTGGAGGCCAAGACCGGGCTGTCGGGTCTGGTCGCGGACGTGGAGCGTACGGGGGAGGAGATCGTCCTCACACGACACGGACGCGCGGCGGCCAAGCTTGTGCCCGTCAGTCAGCCACGCCGACGCGATCCCGCGGAATGGAAGAAGACCGTCGCCGCCATCCTTGCGACCCGCGACGCGCGACCCGTTGTGCCCGGGTTCGACGATCTGAGCTGGGACGAGTTGAAGCGGATCGCGCGCGATGAAGACCGTTACGATTGACGCCTCGGCGGCGGTCAGCTGGCTTTTTCCGGCGCAGGCGTCTGGCGCTGCGGACGCGTTCCTGACTGACAGCGCGGACAGGCGCTTTGCCGCGCCGGGCATTTTCGCTTGGGAAGTCGGCAATCTGATCGCCACCCGCAGCCGTCGGGCGGGCATGGAACCCATGGACCTGTGTGATCGCCTCCACGCCCTTGGGATCGAGATCGCGCCCGCGCCTTCACCTGAGGCGGTGCTGGAAACCGTCGGGGCGGCCGCGGCGCTGGACCTCACGCTGTTTGACACCGCCTATCTGCTCCATGCCATGGATCATGGCGGCGGGCTGGCCAGTCGCGACCACCGGCTTCTGGACGCCGCGCGCGCCGCTGGTGTGGACGTGTTCGATCTGCGCGACTAAGCCCTCGCCATGACCTCAGAACCTGAAATCCTCACCCGCGTCGAGACCGGCCTCGGCGTCATCACCCTGAACCGGCCCAAAGCCATCCATGCGCTGAACAAGGGCATGTGCGAGGCGATGATCGCGGCGCTGCTGGACTGGCGCGACGATCCGGCGGTCCAGTCGGTGCTGATCGACCACGCGGGCGAGCGGGGGTTCTGCGCCGGGGGCGACATCCGCATGATCGCCGAGAGCGGGGCGGGGGATGCGTTGGAGGCCAAGGCGTTCTTCCATGCGGAATACCGGCTGAACCATCTGCTGTTCGACTATCCCAGGCCGGTGACGGCGCTGGTGGACGGCATCGTCATGGGCGGCGGCGTGGGCATCAGCGAGCCGGCGGACGTGCGCATCGCCACCGAGCGGACCACCTACGCCATGCCGGAGACGGGCATCGGCCTGTTCCCCGATGTGGGCGGGGGCTGGTTCCTGCCGCGCCTGCCGGGCCAGACCGGCGCGTGGCTGGCCCTGACCGGGGCGCGGCTGAAGGCGGCGGACACGGTGGCGCTGGGGATCCACACCCACTTCATGCCGTCGGAGCAGGCGGGGGCCCTGAAGGCGGCGCTGACGGCCGAGCCGGCCGATCCGAAGGCTGTGGCGGAGCATTTCGCCGCCGACCCCGGCCCGTCGCCGCTGGACGAGCACCGCGACGCCATCGACCGGCTGTTCGGCCATGACACGGTGGAGGCGATCTTCATGGCGCTGGAGGCGGACGGGTCGGACTGGGCGCTCAAGCAGCTGTCGATCCTCAAGACCAAGTCGCCCCAGTCCATGAAGGTCTCGCTGCGCCAGATACGCACCGGGGCGGGGCTGACATCCTTCGCCGAGAACATGGCCATGGAGTACCGGCTGGGCGGACGGGTCGTGCGCACCCACGACTTCCAGGAGGGGGTGCGCGCGGTGATCGTGGACAAGGACAATGCGCCGAAGTGGTCGCCGGCTGATCTGGCGGACGTCACGGACGCGCAACTGGACGCCCTGTTCGCGCCGCTGCCGGCCCATGAGGAATGGACGCCGCTGGCCTGACCATTCTGAGGTGATGACCGGGGCGCGGCGAGGCGCTAAAGCGGGTCCATGATCACGAACACTTCCGGCCTCACCCAGCTCGGCGGCGATGTACGGGGCTTCGACAGCCCCGAACAGGCCGTTCTGGAGCGCGTGCCCAATCCGCATGCTGACACCCTGTACCTGGCGCGCTTCACGGCGCCGGAGTTCACCAGCCTGTGCCCGGTGACGGCCCAGCCGGACTTCGCCCATCTGGTGATCGACTATGCGCCGGGCGAATGGCTGGTCGAATCAAAGAGCTTGAAGATGTACCTCACGTCGTTCCGTAACCACGGGGCGTTCCATGAGGACTGCACGGTGGCCATCGGCAAGCGGCTGGCGGACCTGCTGGCGCCGAAATGGCTGAGGATCGGCGGCTACTGGTATCCGCGCGGGGGCATCCCCATCGACGTGTTCTGGCAGACCGGGCCGGCGCCCGAGGGGCTGTGGCTGCCCGACCAGGGCGTGCCGACCTATCGCGGCCGGGGCTGACGCCGCAGCGGGCCCGATGAGCCCGATGACGCGGAAGTAATTCCTCACGTTCCGGTTTCGATGGTCCGGCGGTTCATGGCGGGGTAGGGTTGGGCTGAAAAAGGGAGGCTGCCCATGGGTTTGTCCGTATTTGCGATCGTGGTGGTGGTGATGGCCATCGCCCTGGCGTTCAGCGTCATCAAGATCGTGCCCCAGGGGCGCGAGTTCACCGTGGAGCGGTTCGGCAAATACACCCGCACCCTGAGCCCCGGGATCAGCTTCCTGACGCCCTTCGTCGAGGGCATCGGCCGCCGCATGAACATGATGGAGCAGGTCCTGGACGTGCCCCAGCAGGAGGTCATCACCAAGGACAACGCCATGGTGAAGGTGGACGCCATCGTCTTCATCCAGGTGATGAGCGCCTCGGCCGCGGCCTACCGGGTCGATGACCTCAACTACGCCATCACCCAGCTGTGCTCGACCAATCTGCGGACCGTGGTGGGCTCCATGGAACTGGACGAGGTGCTGTTCCAGCGCGACAGCATCAACTCGCGCCTGCTGACCGTGATCGACGCGGCCACCGAGCCGTGGGGCGTCAAGGTCAACCGGATCGAGATCAAGGACCTGACCCCGCCGGTGGACATCACCAACGCCATGGCCCGCCAGATGAAGGCCGAACGCGAGCGGCGCGCCATCATCACCGAGGCGGACGGCGAGAAGCAGGCCGCCATCGCCCGGGCCGAGGGCGCCAAGCAGGCGGCCATTCTGGAGGCCGAGGGCCGCAAGGAAGCCGCCTTCCGCGACGCCGAGGCCCGCGAGCGGGAAGCCGAGGCCGAGGCCCGCGCCACCGCAATGGTGTCCCAGGCCATCGCCGCCGGCGACGTCAACGCCATCAACTACTTCGTGGCCCAGAAGTACGTGGAGGCCTTCGCCGAGCTGGCCCGCAGCCCGCAGCAGAAGACCGTCATCGTCCCCGCCGAGATGGGCGGACTGGTCGGCACCATCGCCGGCCTGGGCGAACTGGTCGGCCTGGCCCGGGACCAGCAGCAGGACCGTCGCGACGACCGTCAGGCCGCGCGCCCCGCCCCGCGTCCGACCACCACCAACTCGCCGCCGCCGACCCAGACCGCCCCGCGCCGTCCGCGCGGATCGGTCCCCGGCACGGAGTAGGCCATGGACTGGCTGATCGATCTGTATTCGGCCCAGCCGTTCTGGATCTGGCTGGCCGTCGGCGTGGCGTTGCTGGCCGTCGAGGTCTCCATGACCACCGAATGGCTGCTGTGGCCCGCCGCCGCCGCCGGGGTGGTGGCGGTGCTGACGGCTCTCGGCCTGCCGCTGGGCTGGGCCGGGGAACTGATCGTGTTCGCCCTGCTGACGGTGGTGTTCACCGTTCTGGCGCGGCGCTTCATCAAGCGGATCAACCCGGGCGACGCGGCCGACATCAACGATCGCGACAGCCGGCTGGTGGGGCAACGGGCGCAGGTGGTCCAGGCCTTCGCCGAGGGCCGCGGCCGGGTGTTCATCTCGGGGTCCGAGTGGGCGGCCGAGATCGATGGCGAGGCCCCCATGGTGGGGCAGGCCGTGGTCGTGGAATCGGTCAGCGGCTCGCGCCTGAAGGTGCGCGCGGTCCAGGCTGTCGTGGGCTAGGTCGTGTACTGTAAGTCGAGCTAAATTAGTTCAATGATTTCAATATTCCGTCACCCTCGGGCTTGTCCCGAGGGCCTATGGCGAAAACAGTCTCGACAGGTCGCCGGGTCGCACCGCACAGTCAAAGCGCCTCAAAATCGCGCTTGAGGCCACAATGGGTCCTCGGGACAAGCCCGAGGATGACGGATTTGTTGGGACAGACCCTAGCCCTTCAGCTCATCCACGCCCCGGTTGGCGAGGGCGTCGGCGCGCTCGTTCCATTGGTGGCCGGCGTGGCCCTTGACCCAGCGCCAGCGGACGTCGTGGCGGGCGCGGGCGGCGTCGAGGCGCTTCCACAGGTCCTCGTTCTTGACCGGCTTTTTGTCCGCCGTCTTCCAGCCGCGCGCCTTCCAGCCGTGGATCCACTGCTCGATGCCCTGCATGACGTATTTGCTGTCGGTGTGCAGCTCGACCTTGCAGGGGCGCGTCAGGGCCTCCAGCGCCTGGATGGCGGCCATCAGCTCCATGCGGTTGTTGGTGGTCAGCTTTTCGCCGCCCCACAGCTCTTTCTCGCGCTCTCCCCAGTGCATCACCGCGCCCCAGCCGCCGGGACCGGGGTTGCCGCGACAGGCGCCGTCGGTGTGGATGATGACGTGGGACAAGGGACCTGCCGGGATTTGGAGAGGAGGGGAAATGTCACTATTCTCTCCGCAGGAGAAGAGCCATGATCCAGTTGCAGATCGAAGACATCGAGGGCCGGGCGGCCATTCTGCTGGATGATGCGTCGCTCAAGACGCTAGGCGCCGAGCGTGGCGATGTCATCGCGGTGGATGAGTCCGGCGTGACAGTGGTCACCCACCGGACAGAGACCGAACGCCAGCTGGCCATCGCGCGTGACGTGATGGTGGAACATGAGGAAGTTCTGGCCGCATTGGCGCGATAGCGTGCTGACGATCACTGTTGAGGTGGAACCTCAATCCGTCATCCTCGGGCCGAGGACCCATTTGGTCGGCGCGTCGGCCTCTGGATCACGGTGCACGGCCGTGCCCGGATTCGAGCTCTAGATACCGGTCGGAAAGGTCGAATCGGCGCGGAGCGGATCATATAGCGGGTCCGCGATCTCGATCCTGCCCCAAGCCGGATTGAGACGGATGAACGCGGTCAGGGCCTCAAGCGCGGGGCCCGAGCGGCCTAGTGATGCCCAAAGGCGGGCGGCGCGACGCTGTATGCGATCCCAGTCGCCGCCCAGGACAAGGGCGGTGTCGATGTCGCGGGCCGCTGCTTCGGCATCGCTGCGGCGCGCCGACCGTTCCGCGCGGATCATGTGGCTGTGAGCCTGATTGAAGTTCCACAGGCGACGCAGATCCTGAATTGGACGGGAAGAGGCGTCGACGCGGAAGTCGGTGTCGCTCCATGTTCCGTCGGGGGTGCGCACCAGCAGGGCGGCAGACATGCCGCCAATGGTCTGCCCCCCGACAGCTTCACCGGCTTCCAGAGCCAGAAGCAGGCGTTCCGCGAGGGGCTTTCCATCACTTGCAAGGAAGGCGGCCTCCATCGCCTCGAGGACGGCGGCGCCCGCGAGGCCATTGCCCTGTACCGAATACATCGGACCATATCTGTCGCCGGCCCACGGAGACGCCAGAGCCTCCGAACCGGTGAAGACGGAGGCGCTTCCCCCAGCAGACACCACGCCAAGTTGCCGGAAAGCCGGACCTTGGCCTTCGAAGTTTCCGTCATTGGCGAGCAGGTTCGCCAGGACCTGGTCGGCGTCATGGCCCGCTTCAAGCAGGGAGAGACCGGCCGGCCCGTAATTCGGGTTGGTTTCGAACTGGGTCGCCAAAGCGCCTGCGCCGGCTCGGGCGTAGATGACGGTGGCGCCGACAGCCAGATTGTGGGTGGCGACCGCCGCTCCGCAGGAACGGGTGCTGTCGCAGGCTACAATGGAATAGGTCGCGTTCGCGGCGCCAGGGAGGACGAGCGTGAACAGGATGACGAGCGCAGCTCCGCCCAGACGGGAAATACAAGAATGCACCCGATTCATGGGGTTCTCCTACGCCGGGTCGGCTTCCAGGCGCATGTCCAGATAGGCGCCGACGCGGCGTTCCACGGCGGGAAGGTGGTCCTGCCAGAAGTGGGTGGCGCCCTCTTCCAGCTCGTAGTCGATGGTGATGCCCTTCTGGGTGCGCAGCTTGTTGACCACGCGCTCCACCTCGACCGGCGGCACGATGGTGTCGGCGGTGCCGTGCAGGAACAGGCCGGAGGCCGGGCAGGGCGCCAGGAAGCTGAAGTCGTAGATGTTGGTGGGCGGCGACACCGAGATGAAGCCGTCCGTCTCGGGCCGGCGCATCAGCAGCTGCATGCCGATGTAGGCGCCGAACTGATAGCCGGCGACCCAGGTCTGGCTGGCGCCGGGGTTCTCGGTCTGGAGCCAGTCCAGGGCGGTGGCCGCGTCGGCCAGTTCGCCGATGCCGGAGTCAAACTCGCCCTGGGACTTGCCCACGCCGCGCGAGTTGTACCGCAGGGTGGCGAAGCCGCGCTTCTGGAACAGCTGGTACAGGTGCACCGCAATGGGATTGTTCATGTGCCCGCCCGCCTTGGGGTGCGGATGCAGGATCAGGGCGATGGGCGCGTTCTCGCGCTTGCCGGGGGAGTAGCGGGCTTCGATGCGACCGGAGGCGCCGCTCAGGATGACTTCAGGCATGAATCTGGTGGAATCCTGTCTTCAACTGTCGTTTCGCAGCTGCGTAATACTTGACCATGGGGGTGGGACTTTATATCTCCACCCCACGCGCCATGGCCCATGAAGCCGCGGGTTCTAGCACAGGAGCCCCGAAAAGCGCGCGATTTCTTGAGGTGCGCCATGCGACTTTCGACAAAGGGACGTTACGCCGTGATGGCCATGGCCGATCTGGCCCGCCACGGGCGTGAGCGCGCCGTGTCCCTGGCCGAGATCGCCGCGCGTCAGGAAATCTCCCTCAGCTATTTGGAACAACTGTTCGCGCGCCTGCGCCGGGCCGGGCTGGTCAAGAGCGTGCGCGGGCCCGGCGGCGGATACCGCCTGTCGTCGGCGTCGTCCGAGATCATGGTGTCGGACATCGTGCTGGCGGTGGACGAGCCGATCCGGGCCACGCGCTGTTCGGTGCAGGGCTCGCCCAGGGGCTGCATGATCGGCGGCGAACGCTGCATCACCCATGACCTGTGGGCGGGGCTGGGCGATGAGATCCACCGCTATCTGTCCAGCGTCAGCCTGGAGGACGTGGTGCTGAAGCGCACGCGCCGCCCGGCACCGGTCGACGCCCGGGAAGAGGTGGCGGCGTGAGCGTCTATCTGGACTACAATTCGACGGCGCTGGTGCGGCCGCAGGTGCGGGCGCTCATGGCCGAGGTGCTGGCCGAGGGGGGCAACCCCAATGCGGTGCATGCGCTGGGCCGCCGCGCCCGCTCGCGCATCGAGACGGCGCGGGCCCAGGTGGCGGCGCTGGTCGGGGCCGACCCGACGGCGGTGGTGTTCTCCAGCGGCGGCACCGAAGCCAATGCGCAAGGCATCGCCAGCGCCATCGCGGCGGGCTGCGAGCGGCTGATCGTGTCGGCCACCGAGCATCCGTGCGTGGCCGAGGCGGCGATGGCCAGCGGCGTTGCGGTGGAGGTTCTGCCGGTGGACGGCGACGGCGTGGTCGATCTGGACTGGCTGGCCGGGGCGCTGCAACGGCCGGGCCGGGCGGCGGTCGCCATCCATCATGCGAACAATGAAAGCGGCGTGATCCAGCCCATCGCCGAGGCCGCCGCGCTGGTGCGGGCGGCGGGCGGCTGGCTGCACGTGGACGCCATCCAGTCGGCGGGCAAGATCGCCGTGGACATGGGGGCGCTGGATGCGGACACCCTGACCCTGTCGGGGCACAAGCTGGGCGCGGCGCAGGGCGTCGGGGCGCTGGTGGTGCGCGAGGGGCTGACCCTCGTGCGCATCCTGCACGGCGCCGGGCAGGAGCGGGGTCTGCGCGCGGGCACCGAGAACACCGCGGGCATCGCCGGGTTCGGCGCGGCGGCCGAGATCGCGGGCGGCGAGCTGGCGCAGGCGGCGGATCATGCGGTCTGGCGCGACGCGGCGGCCCGGCGGGTCAAGGCGGCGGGCGCGGCGGTGGTCGGCGAGGGGGCGGATCGCCTGCCCAACACCCTGTTTCTGGCGGTGGAAGGCTGGGACAGCCCGCAGCAGCTGATCGGGCTGGATCTGGCGGGCGTCATGGTCTCGGCGGGCAGCGCCTGTTCGTCGGGCAAGACAAAGCCGTCCAGGACGCTGGTCGCCATGGGGCTGGACCGGCTGGCCACGGGCGCGGTGCGCGCCTCGGGCGGCTGGGGCACGCAGGAAGCCGACTGGACGCGGTTCGCGGACGTGTGGACCGCCGCATTTGAAAAGCATGTCGCGCGCCTGAGTGTGCGCGCGAAGGAAGTCGCGTAAATGGCTGCAGTTAAAGAGACAATCGACACGGTCGCGGAACTGGAGCGGTACAAGCACGGCTTCACTTCCGACATCGAGCAGGAGTTCGCGCCCAAGGGCCTGAACACCGACATCGTGCGCTTCATCTCCGAGAAGAAGGGCGAGCCCGAGTGGATGCTGGAATGGCGTCTGGCCGCCTATGAGCGCTGGCTGGCCATGGAGGAGCCCACCTGGTCGGCGGTGCGCTACCAGCCCATCGACTATCAGGACCTGTACTACTACGCCGCGCCCAAGAAGAAGGACGGGCCCAAGTCGCTGGACGAGGTCGATCCGGAGCTGCTGGCCGTCTACGCGAAACTGGGCATTCCGCTGGGCGAGCAGGCGGTTCTGGCGGGGGTCGAGGGTGCGCCGCGCTATGCGGTGGACGCCGTGTTCGACTCCGTCAGCGTGGTCACCACCTTCAAGGAAGAGCTGAAGAAGGCCGGCGTGATCTTCATGCCGATCTCCGAGGCCCTGCGCGAACACCCCGAACTGGTGCGCCAGTACCTGGGCACGGTGGTGCCGGTGTCGGACAACTATTTCGCGGCCCTGAACAGCGCGGTGTTTTCGGACGGGTCGTTCGTCTATGTGCCGCCGGGGGTCCGTTGCCCCATGGAGTTGTCGACCTATTTCCGCATCAATGCGAGCCAGACGGGCCAGTTCGAGCGCACCCTGATCATCGCCGACAAGGGCAGCTATGTCTCGTATCTGGAGGGCTGCACCGCCCCCATGCGCGACGAGAACCAGCTGCACGCCGCGGTGGTGGAGATCGTGGCGCTGGACGACGCCGAGGTGAAGTATTCGACGGTCCAGAACTGGTATCCCGGCGACGCCGAGGGCAAGGGCGGCATCTACAACTTCGTTACCAAGCGCGCCGACTGCCGGGGCGACCGGTCCAAGGTCAGCTGGACCCAGGTGGAGACCGGTTCGGCGGTGACGTGGAAATATCCTTCCTGCATCCTCAAGGGCGAGGACAGCTCGGGCGAGTTCTATTCCATCGCCATCACCAACGGTCATCAGCAGGCCGACACCGGCACCAAGATGATCCATCTGGGCAAGAACTCGAAGAGCCGGATCATCGCCAAGGCGGTCTCGGCCGGGAAATCGGACTCCACGTATCGCGGGCTGGTGTCTGTGCATCCGAAGGCGACCGGCGTGCGCAATTTCACCCAGTGCGACTCCTTGCTCATCGGCAAGGACTGCGGCAGCCACACCGTGCCCTATATCGAGGCCCGCAACGGCTCGGCTCTGCTGGAGCACGAGGCCACCACCACGCGCCTGTCGGACGACCAGCTGTTCTATGCCCAGCAGCGCGGCCTGTCGGAGGAAGAGGCGGTGGCCCTGCTGGTCAACGGCTTCGTCCGCGACGTGCTGCAGGAACTGCCGATGGAGTTCGCGGTGGAGGCGCAGAAGCTGGTGGCGATCAGCCTGGAAGGGTCGGTCGGATGATCCTCCAGTCTCCGTCATCCTCGGGCTTGTCCCGAGGACCCATTTGTCCGCATTCTCCACCGCATGGGACGCGAACGCCCGCTGATCGCCGCCTACATCGTGACGAACAAGCCGTTCGGAACGCTCTACACCGGCGTGACCAGCAACCTGTATCAGCGCGTGCACCAGCACCGGACGGGGGCCTTTTCGGGCTTCACGAGGGAGCACGGCCTGAAGCGCCTGGTCTGGTTCGAATCCTTCGAACTGATGACGTCCGCCATCCGGCGCGAGAAGGCGCTGAAGCGGTATCTGCGCGCGTGGAAGATCAATCTGATCGAGCGGGAGAATCCCGACTGGGACGACCTGTCGCTGGAGTGGGATCGCCCGCCGGTGTGGAAACACGGGCCGACGGACGAGTAGGCGCAGCGCTCACTCCCACCCCCCGTCATCCTCGGGCTTGTCCCGACGACCCATCGTTCAGCGGCATGGATCGTTCCAGTTCATGGCATCCGGCCGCGCGCGCTGGCCTACGGTTCGCGGGCCCTGACAAATGGGTCCTCGGGACAAGCCCGAGGATGACGGATGTTGTGTTGGCGATCTCGCTGGAAGGGAGCGTGGGGTAATGTTTGGGTGGTTCAGCAAGTCACGGCCCAGGCAAGTGGCCCCTGCTGCGCGCCCTCTCGGTGAGCCCCCTTACGAGTGGCAGCCGACGCGCACGGTGCTTCCGACCTACGCTCTTGAGCTCAGAGATGAGCGTGAATTCCGGGAGTTCATGAGGCGCGCCGAGACCCCGGCATCATGGAACCGGCGTGAGGATTTTGCAGCGCAGGCCAGCGAACCGCGAATGGACAAGATCGACGCCGATTTCTGGTGGTGGGCCCGGGTCGGCGATGAACTCTGGGTCCTAGCGGAGCGGGTCTGGGCGTATTTTCCCGATCCCTTGCCTTACTCCCTCGCCGCCTGGATTCCTGCAAAACGACGTTTTCGCACCCTCGGCCATTTCAGCGTTCTCCCTCCCCATTGGGTGATGGGGCCGGACGGGGCGGTGGGGAATTCTGGTAGCGTTGCGTCACAATGAGGTCCGACTGATGGAAACCATCGCCATTCCGTTTGAAACCGACGCCGCTGATCGGCTGAAGCGCGCCGCCGCCGAGATCGGCATGTCCGTCGAGGCGTTTGTCGCTTCGGCCGCTGAACAGATCGCGGCTGAGCAAGAGGCCGGCGCGCCGCTGTCCGATGACCAGATCGCGTCCATCCGGCGCGGGCTGGAGGATGTGGCGGCCGGGCGGGTGTATGATCACGACGAGGTTTTCGCCGAGCTCAAGGCCCGCTACAGGCGATGAGGCGGGTCCGGTGGTCGGAAGAAGCGAGGAACGCGCAACGGGAATGGCTCGATTCCCTCGAACGGCAAGACTCGCGTCTGACCGACCGCGCCCTGGCCGAAAGCGAAGCCCTTTCGCTGAGAACCGGAGCGCACCCGTTCGCCTATCGCCCGTCCCGATGGCAGGGCTTGCGGGAAGCCAGCCTGCTTCGGTGGCGCAAGATCATCGTCTTTCAGGTTCTGCCTGACGAGGTGGTGGTCATTTCATTTTACGACACGCGGCAAGACCTGAGCCGCGTCCAACCTACGCCAGAGTCCAACTGATGCTCACCATCTCCAACCTCCACGTCTCTCTCGACGACAAACCCATCCTCAACGGCCTGACGCTCGACGTGCCGGCGGGGGAGGTGCATGCGGTCATGGGGCCGAACGGGGCGGGGAAGTCGACCCTGGGCTACGCCCTGGCCGGGCGGCCCGGCTATGAGGCGGCGGAGGGGTCCGCGACCTGGCGGGGCGAGGACCTGCTGGCGCTGGACCCGGCCGAGCGGGCGGCGAAGGGCGTGTTCCTGTCGTTCCAGTACCCCATCGAGATTCCGGGCGTGCCGGCCCTGACCTTCGTGCGCACGGCGTTGAACGCCCAGCGGCGCGCGCGGGGCGAGGCCGAGATCTCCGCGCCGGACTTCCTGAAGAAGGTGCGCGAGGCGTCCAGGGCCCTGAAGATGGACTTCGACATGCTGAAGCGGCCCCTGAACGTGGGCTTCTCCGGCGGCGAGAAGAAGCGGATGGAGATCCTGCAGATGGCGCTGCTGGAGCCGTCGCTGCTGATCCTTGATGAGACGGATTCGGGGCTGGATATCGACGCCCTGCGCATCGTGGCCGAGGGGGTGAACGCCCTGCGGTCGCCGGAGCGGTCGATGCTGGTGATCACCCACTATCAGCGCCTGCTGGACTACATCAGACCGGACCGGGTGCACGTGCTGGCGGCCGGGCGCATCGTCGCCTCGGGCGGGCCGGAACTGGCCCACGAACTGGAGGCGGAAGGCTACGACAAGTTCCTTCCGGCGGCGGCGTGAGCGCGGCGGTCCTGAACCTGAACGATCCGGCCACCTTCCCGTCGCGGCGGGTGGAGGCGTGGAAATACAGCGACCTGCGCAGGGTTCTGCGCGAGGCGCCTGTGCCGTCGCCTGAGGCAGCCGTCGCGCCGGGCGGGCCGTTCGCAGCCTTGGGTGGCGAGGAGATGGCGTTCGCCAACGGGCGGGCCGTCGGGGCGGACGCCTTCGTGGCCTCGGGCGAGCAGACTCTGCGCCTGCGCTTCGTGTCGGCGGCGACGAACACCGGCCACAGCGCGGTCGCGCGCATCGCGGTGAAGCCGGGGGCGAAGCTGCTGCTGCTGGAAAGCCATGAGGGATCGGGCGCCGGCTATGTGGCGCACAACCGGCTGGACATCGACATCCCGGCGGGCGCCGAGGTGACGCGCGTGGTGCTGGTGGACGAGCCCGAGGACGCCATCTCGGTGGCCGAGGCGAGGGTCGCCGTGGCGCCGGGCGGGACGTTCCGCCAGACCACCCTGCTGACCGGGGCGAAACTGCAACGTCAGGAAACGCATCTGACTCACGGCGGGCAGGGCGCGGACGTGCGGATGGACGGCGTCTATCTGCTGACCGGCTCGCGCCATGCGGACATGACCAGCGTGGTCAGCCACTCGGGCCTGAACGGGGTCACGTCGCAGCTGACCAAGGGCGTGGTGCGGGATCAGGCGCGGGGGGTGTTCCAGGGCAAGATCATCGTCCAGCGCGGGGCCGACGGCACCGATGCGCGCATGGGGCATCACGCGCTGATCCTGTCGGAACGGGGGGAGGTGGACGCCAAGCCGGAGCTGGAGATCTACGCCGACGACGTGCAGTGCGCGCACGGCAATACGGTGGGGGCGCTGGACGAGAGCGCCCTGTTCTACATGCAGCAGCGCGGCCTGTCGGCGGACGAGGCGCGGGCGCTGCTGGTGCAGGCGTTCCTGATCGAGGTCGTGGACCGCATCGATCACGAGGGCGCGCGGGAAAGGGTGCGGGAATGGCTGGAGGCGCGGCTGTGAACCTTCCTCCCCCATCGGGGGAGGGGGACCATGCGCAGCATGGTGGAGGGGGCCAGACCCTGACACCGGCGGCGCGGCAGGGCCCCCCCCGCCCCGCGCCAAACCCCCGCGCCCCCCACCCCCCGGGGGGGGGGGTGCGGGGGGGTGTGGCCCCAGCCGCCCCGGCGCCGGGGGGGGGCCCCTCGGGGTGGGGGGGGGGGGGCCCCCAGACCCTGACACCGGCGGCGCGGCAGGCCCCCTCCGTCACGGCGCAAACGCGCCGCGCCACCTCCCCCGATGGGGGAGGATTGCTGTCCTTTGACGCCCATGCCGCGCGGGCGCAGTTCCCGATCCTGTCGCGGACGGTGAACGGGCGGCCGCTGGTCTATCTGGACTCCGCCGCCTCGGCCCAGAAGCCCCGGGCGGTGATCGAGGCCCTGACCGGGGCCATGTCGGGCAGTTACGCCAACGTGCACCGGGGCCTGCACACCCTGGCCAATGAGACCACCGAGGCGTTCGAGGGCGCGCGGGCGACCGTGGCGCGGTTCCTGAACGCGGAAGCCGAAACCAATATCGTCTTCACCAAGGGCGGGACCGAGGCGATCAATCTGGTGGCGGCGGGGGTCGGCGCGTCGATCCAGCCGGGCGATGAGATCATCGTCAGCCAGATGGAGCATCACTCCAACATCGTGCCCTGGCACATGCTGCGCGAGCGGCATGGGGCGGTGCTGAAATGGGCGCCGGTGCTGGACGACGGGTCGCTGGACATGGCGGCGTTCGAGGCGCTGCTGACGGAGCGGACGAAGGTCGTGGCGGTGACGCACATGTCCAATGTGCTGGGCACCATCAATCCCATCACCGAGATCACGCGGCTGGCGCACAGGGCCGGGGCGCGGGTGCTGATCGACGGGTGCCAGGGGGCCGTGCATTGCGCGCCGGACGTGCAGGCCATCGGCTGCGACTGGTACGTGCTGACCGGCCACAAGCTGTATGGGCCCACGGGCATCGGGGCGCTGTACGGAACCGCGGAGGCGCTGGAGAGCCTGCCGCCGTGGCAGGGCGGCGGCGAGATGATCGAGACGGTGGAGGAAGACCGGGTCACCTATGCGAAGCCGCCGCACCGGTTCGAGGCGGGCACGCCGCCGATCCTGGAGGCCATTGGCCTGGGCGCGGCGCTGGAGTGGCTGATGGGCTTCGACAAGGCCCAGGTCATCGCCCACGAACAGGCGCTGTACGCCCATGCGCGGGCAAGGCTGGACGGGGTCGACGGGCTGCGGGTGCTGGGCGAGGCGGAGGGGAAGGGGGCGATCCTGACCTTCACCGTCGACGGCGCCCACGCCCATGACATCGCCCAGATCATGGATCGCTACGGCGTGGCGGTGCGGGCGGGCCTGCACTGCGCCGAGCCGCTGGCCAAAAGGATGGGGGTGACGTCGAGCGCGCGCGCCTCGTTCGCCCTATATAATACGACGGAGGACGCCGACGCCTTCGTGGATGCGCTGATCAAGGCGCGCGAGTTCTTTATCTGATGACCATGGACGACAAGCCGATCACCGATAACGCCACCTTCGCCGAAGCCTGGGACGCGCCGAAGACCGGCGCCCTGGACCAGGCCGAACTGGACCGCCTGACCGACGAGCTGGTCACGGCGCTCAAGACCGTGTTCGACCCGGAGATCCCGGTCGACATCTATGAGCTGGGCCTGATCTATAAAGTGGACGTGTCCGACGACCGCGACGTGGTGGTGGAGATGACCCTGACCGCGCCGGGCTGCCCGGTGGCCGGCGAGATGCCGGGCTGGGTCGAGGACGCGGTGCGGACGGTGCCGGGCATCAAGTCCGCCCGCGCCAATCTGGTGTTCGACCCGCCGTGGGACCCCTCGCGCATGAGCGACGAGGCCAAGCTGCAACTGAACATGTTCTGATGGACACCGCTGTCGTCACCCCCCGTCCGCGCCGCCCGCGCCCCAAGGCCGTCACCCTGACGGACGCCGCCGCCGCACGGGTCAAGGCGATCATGGCCAAGGCCGAGCAGCCCTATGTGGGCCTGCGCGTGGGGGTGAAGAACGGCGGCTGCGCGGGGCAGGAATACACCTTCGCCTATGCCGAGGCGGTCGAGCCGCTGGACGAGGTGGTGGAGGACAAGGGCGTCACCATCCTGATCGACCCCAGGGCGGTGCTGTTCCTGATCGGGACCGAGATCGACTATGAGACGTCGAAGCTGGCGTCGAAATTCGTGTTCCGTAATCCGAACGAGACGGACGCCTGCGGGTGCGGCGAGAGCGTGACTATCATTCCCGCCAAGGGCTAGCGACCGCGGGCCGGAACCGCGGCCGTGTCCGGAGACACGACCGCGGCGTCAGATCAGTTCTGGTCGGGCGTCGTCATCGTGTTGTTGCTGCCCGAAGCCATGGGCGCAGCCCCGCCTTCCGGTGTTGTCGAGACGGCGCCGCGATAATCCACGGAGACGTTCTGCGTTTCACCATTGCGGGTGGCGGTGCCCTGCCACAGGCCGTCATCGGTGAGCGTCAGCGCGGAGACGTTCGCGTAGCCGGCGTTCTCGATGTGGCCACGCGCCTGGCCTTCGGTGAAGGAATTGGCGCCTTGGGTCTGGGTGTCGGTCGTTTCCGTGTTGAGATCCTCATTCACGGCCTCGTTCATGGGCTGGTTGGGTTCCGAGCAGGCCGCCAGCGAGGCGGCGGCGAGCAGGGCCGACAGGGTGACGCTCATGGTGAGACGCATGGTGATTCTCCTGAATCCTTTGAAAGATGTGGCCACAACCGCCCGATCACGCGTTTGTTCCAAAATCAGCCGGCTCACGCGCCGCGATGATGAAATAAAAAACTTGCTCTACATGTACATATGGAAGCACTTCGTGCTCTCAAGTCCGGTGAATACAGGACAGCGTCGGATGGCATCGTCACATTAGACGCAAGTGGATCGTGGAATATATGGACACGATGACTTCGCGTTGTTGGTTTCTGTTGAATCTGAACAATTTCTGCGGTCGCCGGTTGGTCTGGGGCAACCCCCAACGCCAGCGTTCAGCGAGCCGGTCGGCTCCCTGTCCAGTCTGGCCGCCATTTCAGGAGACCGATGATCATGCGCACGATCACACGCCTATTCGACCACTATTCCGACGGGCTTGACGCCATTCGCAGCCTTGAGAAGGGCGGCTATCACAGCCACGACATCAGCCTGATCTCCAACAATACCGAGGAATGGCACGCGGCGGACCGTTCGACGGACGCCTCGAAGCATGACTCCGACCACGATCACGGCAACAAGGCCGGCGAAGGCGCGGCGACCGGCGCAGGCGTTGGTGCAGCCCTCGGCGGCGGCGCCGGACTGCTGGCCGGTCTCGGCATGCTCGCCATTCCGGGGGTGGGCCCCGTCGTGGCGGCCGGCTGGCTGGCGGCGACCGCGGCCGGCGCGATCGGCGGCGCCGTAGCCGGCGGCGCGACCGGCGGCCTGGTGGGCGCGCTCACCGATGACGGCGAGAACGAGGACGACGCCCATGTCTACGCCGAGGGCGTCCGCCGCGGCGGATCGCTGGTCAGCGTGCGTGTCTCCGATGACCGCGCCGATGATGTGGAAGCCGTGCTGGAACGCCACGGCGGCGTCAAGGCGGAGAAGCGCGGCGGCGACTATCGCAGCGAGGGCTGGGAGCGCTTCGACGCGTCGGCCGAGCCCTATGACCGCGACCGTGTCGTGGCCGAACGGGCCCGCTACCGCACAGAGCCGGTAGCCCAGGAGCCGCGCAGCTTCACCGGGACTGACACCCTGCGCGACGATTCGATCAGCGATGATCGCATCCGCGCCGAGCAATCGCGCACGGGCGACACCCCGCCTTCACGCATCTGATCGCTGTCATCTGACAGCCATCTGAAAAGGCGCCGGTTCGCCGGCGCCTTTTTTCTTGCGCCGGATCGTCAGACCGCCGCGCGCCGGGCTTCGTCAGGCGTGAGGACCTGCACCGCGGGCGTGACGGGATCGCCTGTGACCTCGGCCACCAGTTCAGCGGTGCGGGCTTCGACGGCGGCTTCGAGCCGGGCCATGAATTCGTCCTTGCCCAGACCGAGCGGGATGGGAGCGAGGAACTCCAGGGTCGCGGTTCCGGGATGCTTTTCGTAAGCTTCCTGCGACCAGAACAGGCCGAGGTTGGTGGCCACGGGGACCACGGGCATCTGGAAGTCGCGATACATGTGCCAGACGCCGGAGCGGTAGCGATACTTCTCGCCCACCCTGGCCAGATTGCCCTCGGGATAGATCAGGATCTTGCGGCCCTCGGCATGGGCCTCGGCGGCGCGGGTGGCGAGCGCCTTGCGGGCTTCGCTGCCGCCGCAGTTGTTGACCACGATGGCGCCCAGCTTTTTCAGCACCGTGCCCAGCAGCGGAAACCGTTCCAGATGGTCGCCGGTGACGAAGGCGAGGTCGTCGAACTGGTTGTAGATGGAAAAGCCGTCGCCCCAGGACTGGTGCTTGCAGGCCAGGATGAAGGCGCCGTCGGGCAGGCGCTCCCGGCCGCGCACCTGGATATGGATCCCGGCCAGGGCCCGCATGGCCCAGACCATGGAGCGCACATAGCTGCGGATCACGCCGCGCACGAGGCCGCGCCCGGGCGTCAGGGCGGCGAAGGCGGCCGCCAGGGTGTGCAGGATGGAGAGGGGCCAGTAGGCGAGGGCGAAGGCGAAACTGCGCATGGTGCGACCCTGGCCGTAATTGATGGCCGAGACTAGGCCGCGGTTTCCAGCTTGCGGGCGCAGGTGACGCGATTGCGACCGGCGCGCTTGGAGGCGTACAGGGCCTCGTCGGCCCGGCCCATCAAGGCGACCGCGGTGTCCCCCGGCAGTTTCTGGGCCAGGCCGATGGAGACAGTGACCGCGCCCAGATCGTCATTGGTGGAGCGGCGGCGCAGGCTGCGCGACCCGATCTCTTCGCGGATGGTGTTCAGGACGGTCTCGACCATCCCGGCGGTCTCGCCGGGAAACAGGAGGGTGAACTCTTCGCCGCCATAGCGGGCAGCCACGCGCGGGCTGCGCAGGGTCCGGCCAAGGACGCTGGCCACATAGCGCAGCACCTGGTCGCCAGTCTGATGACCCCAGGTGTCGTTGAAACGCTTGAAATGATCGATGTCGAGCACGGCCAGGGTCAGGGGCGTCTTGCCCGCCGACGCGCAGGCGCGGTCCAGTTCCTCGTCGAACGCCTTGCGGTTGGCCAGATTGGTGAGGGCGTCGGTCATGGCGTCGCGCCGGACCTGCTCCAGATGCTGGCGCAACTGGGCGACTTCGCGGGTGGAGGCCTCGAGGCGCTTCTCGAGGGTGGCGTTCTCGCGGTGGACCTTGCTGGTGGCCGTGGTCAGATCGCCGACCAGCCGCTTGATCTCCTCGGGGGCGAGCGGTGTCTCCATGCTGGCGCCGGCCTGGGCCAGGGTCTGGCCGTATTCGGCCTGGGACGACTGGGCCGAGGCGATGACCTCGGCGACATTGGTGAGTTCGCGGTTCAGCATCAGCCCGGCGTCGCGGATCTCGTCGCTGAGACGGCCGCGCGGCAGATACTCGGACATCAGCATTTCGCTGAGGTCCTCGGTGAAGGGCGTTCCGGCGTCCATCAGACGCTTCATCTCGACGCCAAGGGGACCGTCGGGATTACCGAGATAGTGCAGCCAGAGCTCGAAATTCAGCGGCGTCGGCCAGACACGGGCGGCTTCCATGGCCTCCAGCGCCTGACGCGCAAGGGAGAAGGCCTCGGGGCCGCGCAGCGTGGTTTCAACCTGAGCCGTCATTCTGATCCCGTCCCCGCGCCCGGGCAGCGCAGGGCGAACGCTAGGCCTGCGAAGTAAGGACGAGGTTAAAGAGCGGTGTTATTTCAGGACGAAATGGTGACCGGGCGACGCAGGAAGGCGGGCACATCGTCGCCGAAGCCCGAACCGCTCGACGGGGTCTTGTCGTCGTCCTTGCCCTTGCGGGCGCCGCGGCGCTCGGCCTGGGTCAACTGGGGCGCCTGAGCCGCGACGGCGGCCGGGGGCGCAACCGGGGCGGCCACAGGCGCGGGCGCTGAAATGACGGGGGCGTCCACCGCGACGGGCGCTGTCTCGACTTTCGATCCCCGTCGACTGCGGGTGCGGCGGGGCTTTTCGGCCGGTTCCGCAGGGGCTGCGGCGACAGGCGCGGGCGCGGCGGCTTCGATCGGAGCGGTTGCGACCTCGGCGGCGGGCTCGGAGCGGCTGCGGCGTCCGCCGCGGCTGCGCTGGGGCTTGTCGGCCTGCTCGGTCTGCTCGGGCGCCTTGCGCTCGGCCCGCTCAGGGGTCTTGCGGCCGCCACGGGCGGAGCCTCCCGAAGGCGCGCCGGACCAGTCGATGTCCAGGGTCAGTTCTTCCGGGTCCATCTTGATCAGCTTCAGCACCTTATCCAGCGACTTGTCGTCGGAGGGGGTGACGATCATGAAGGTCTGACCCTTCTTCCCCGCGCGGCCGGTGCGGCCGATGCGGTGCACATAGTCGTCGGCGTGGTGCGAGACGTCGTAGTTGAACACGTGGCTGACGTCGGGAATGTCCAGGCCGCGCGCGGCCACGTCGGAGGCCACCAGCAGCTTGAGTTCGCCGGAGCGGAAGGACGCGAGCGTCTTCGTGCGCAGCGACTGGTCCAGGTCGCCGTGGATCGGGGCGGCGTCGAAGCCGTGCTGCTTGAGGGACTTGGCGACCACGTCCACTTCGGACTTGCGGTTGCAGAAGACGATGCCGTTCTTGACGTCCTCGCGGCCCACCAGGGCGCGCAGGGCGATGCGCTTGGCCTTGGGATCGCTGGAGGGGATGCGCACCAGATACTGGGCGATGGTGTCGGCGGTCATGGCCGGACGCGACGCCTCGATCCGGGTCGGATCCTTGAGGAACTGCTGCGTCAGGCGGGTGATCTCGGGCGGCATGGTGGCCGAGAAGAACAGGGTCTGGCGGCGCGGCGGCGTCAGCTTGAAGATGCGCTCGATGTCCGGGATGAAGCCCATGTCCAGCATGCGGTCGGCTTCGTCGACGACCATGATCTCGACGCCCGTCAGCAGGATCTTGCCCCGCTCGAACAGGTCCAGCAGGCGGCCGGGGGTGGCGATCAGCACATCCACGCCCTTGTCCAGCAGGGCCACCTGTTCGCCCATGGAGACGCCGCCGATCAGCAGCGCCCAGGTCAGCTTGGTGCCCTTGGCGTACTTGCCGAAGCTCTCGGCCACCTGGTCGGCCAGTTCGCGGGTCGGGGCCAGAACCAGGGCGCGGGGCATGCGGGCCCGGGCGCGGCCGGAACCGAGGCGATCCACCATCGGCAGGGTGAAGGCCGCGGTCTTGCCGGTGCCGGTCTGGGCGATGCCCAGAACGTCGCGTCCGGCGAGGGCCACGGGGATGGCCTGTTCCTGAATGGGGGTGGCGATGGTGTAGCCGGTGTCTTCGACCGCCTGAAGGGTCGTGGGCGACAGGCCCAATTTGGCGAATTCAGTCATGTATCTCGGTGAAGGGGAGTCTTTTCAGACCCATGACGCACGGAACCGCCCCTCATTGGGCGAGCGGGCGGCGCGAATTCGCCAAACCTGTCCCGAACTGTTGGCCCGATATAGAAATCCATGACGAAAAGTCAAGTATTCCCGACGAATCCCGGCTTTTGCGGTTCCCGGCCACGCTGGCGATCCCGCCGCGATGAGTCTAAGTCCGGGCCCAAGGACTGTCAGGGAGAGACGCACATGAAGATCGCATTCATCGGCCTGGGCAACATGGGCGGCGGCATGGCGGCCAATCAGGCCAAGGCCGGGCGGACCGTGACGGCGTTCGACCTGTCGACCGAGGCCCTGGACCGGGCGAAGGTCGCCGGCTGCGCCCCCGCGACCTCGGTGGTGGAGGCGGTCAAGGACGCGGACGTGGTCATCACCATGCTGCCCGCCGGGCCGCATGTGATGAAGGTGTACTCCGAACAGGTGATCGGCGCCGCGCCGACCTCGGCCCTGCTGATCGATTGCTCCACCATCGACGTGGACACCGCCCGTAAGGTGGCCGGTCTGGCGCAGGAGGCGGGCTACGCCTTCGCGGACGCGCCGGTTTCGGGCGGCACGGCGGCGGCCGAGGCCGGGACCCTGGCCTTCATGGTCGGCTGCGACGAGGCGGTGCTGGCCCGGGTCGAGGCGGCGCTGGAGCCCATGAGCCGGATCACCATCCGCGCCGGCGACCACGGGGCGGGGCAGGCGGCCAAGATCTGCAACAACATGCTGCTGGGCATCTCCATGATCGGCACCTGCGAGGCCATCGCCCTGGCCGAGCGGCTGGGTCTGGACCCCGAGCGATTCTTCGAGATTGCGTCCAAATCCTCGGGCCAGTGCTGGAGCGTGACCAGCTATTATCCGTGGCCCGGTCCGGTGCCGACGGCGCCGTCCAATCGCGGCTATGAGGGCGGATTCGCCACGGCCATGATGCTGAAAGACCTGAAGCTGGCCCAGGACGCGGCGGCCAGGTCGGGGGCCTCCACGCCGCTCGGGACCCAGGCCGAGGCCATGTACGCCCTGTTCGACCGGCTGGGGTACGGCGACCGGGACTTCTCGGCCATGCTGCAGTTCCTGCGCGGGGATCTGGACGGTTTGCAGCGGTGACGGGCATGCTGCGCAACGGCCTGGCGCTGCTGGCGGCGGTGATGATCGGCGGGGCGGATGCGCCGCCGTATGCCGTCGCGCCGGATCTGTTTGACCAGACCCGGGCGGACCTGGGCCTGACGCCTGCGCCGGGGACCGAAACCTTCACCGTGTTCGCGCCCGGCGACGACACCGACCGGTTCAGCAACGGCGTCGTGCTGATCCCGTTTCAGGGCCGCCTCTACGCCCAGTGGCAGAGCTCGCCGCGTGATGAGGATTCGCCCGACACCCGGGTCTTGTACGCGGTCAGCGAGGACGGCGAGGTCTGGAGCGCGCCGCGTGAACTGGTTCCAGCCGGGCAGGGCGGGCGGATGCATTCCAGCGGCGGCTGGTGGACCGACGGCGAGACCCTGGTCGCCTATGTGAACGTCTGGCCCGAGGGCTTTCAGTCGGGCGCCGGCGGCGTCACCGAGTCTCGCCTCAGCCGCGACGGCGCGAACTGGAGCGAACCGCGCCGTGTCACAGGCGCGGACGGTGCGCCGGTGGAGGGGATCATCGAGCAGGATCCCCGACTGATCGAGGGGCGGGTGCATACCGCCTTTCACCTGCGGCCCGGCATGATCGCCACGCCGCATTACACGGATGATCCGTTGGGCCTGACGGGGTGGACCGCGGGCGCCCTGACCCATCTGCCGCGCGACACCAGCCAGGCGGCGGCAGCCCACGAGCGGCGGCTGAGCCGCGAGATCGAGCCCAGCCTGTTCCAGCGCGGCGGCTGCATCGTCATGGTGTTCCGCGACGAGGAACTGAGCTTTCGCCAACTGGCCTCGGAAAGCTGCGACCGGGGCGAGACCTGGACCACGCCGGTTCTGACCGGCATGCCGGACTCCCGCGCCAAGCAGAGCGCGGGGAATCTGCCGGACGGGACAGCCTATCTGGTCAATGCTCCCAACGCCGACCGGCCGCGCGTGCCGCTGGCGGTGACCACCAGCCGTGACGGGCATCTGTTCGACCGCAGTTTCCTGCTGCGCGGGAGCGGCGACCTGCAGCCGCTGCGGTTCGCAGGCCAGTACAAGCGGCCAGGATATCACTATCCCAAGAGCGTCGTCTGGGGCGGGTTTCTCTATGTGGGCTATGCCGCCAACAAGGAGGATGTGCAGGTCACCCGCATCCCCCTGTCGTCATTGGGGTATTGAGAACCGTTATCAATTAAGGGGTTGCGGCCTTTTGTCCGTCGGTTTTCATGGACACGGGGGGCTGCGGGGAGCAAAACGCGAAATAGACGATCATAAGCAAAACGAGCCGTCCGCGTGTTTGACTATAAGGCCGCCTTTCAAAACGCCGTCGACCAGGTCCAGAAGGAAGGGCGCTACCGCGTCTTTGCCGACCTGAAGCGCGTGCGCGGCCAATTCCCCCGCGCGGTTCGCCGTCGCGAGGACGGGTCCGAACAGGACGTGGTGGTCTGGTGCTCCAACGACTATCTGGGCATGGGCCAGCATCCGGTGGTGCTTGAGGCCATGCAGGCGGCCATCGACGAGGCCGGGGCCGGGGCCGGGGGCACGCGCAACATCTCCGGAACCACCCGCTGGGCCGTGGACCTGGAGGCCGAGCTGGCCGACTGGCACCACAAGGAAGCGGCGCTGCTGTTCACCTCGGGCTATGTGGCCAATGAGGCGACCCTGACCACCCTGCAGCGGATCATGCCGGGGATGATCATCTTCTCCGATTCGCTGAACCACGCCTCCATGATCGCGGGCATCCGCAACGGCGGCTGCGAGCGGCACATCTTCGCGCACAACGATCTGGAGCATCTGGAGGCGCTGCTGCAGGCCGCGCCGGCCGATGCGCCCAAGCTGATCGCCTTCGAGAGCGTCTATTCCATGGACGGCGACATCGCCGACCTGCACGGGACCATCGCCCTGGCCCGGAAGTACGGCGCCATGACCTATCTGGACGAGGTCCACGCGGTGGGCCTGTATGGCGAGCGCGGCGCGGGCGTGGCCGAGCGCGACGGCGTGCTGGACCAGATCGACATCATCGAATGCACCCTGGGCAAGGCCGTGGGCGTCATGGGCGGCTATATCGCGGCCGACGCCGTGATCATCGATGCGGTGCGGTCCTGGGCCGCGGGCTTCATCTTCACCACCAGCCTGCCGCCGGCCCTGACGGCGGGGGCGCTGGCCTCGGTGCGTCACCTGAAGGGCGCCGCCGACCTGCGGGCCCGGCACCAGGAGCGGGCCGAGACGCTGAAGGCGCGCTTCGCCGAGGCGGGCATCCCCGTCCTGCCCAGCGTCAGCCACATCGTGCCGGTGCACGTGGGCGACCCGGTCCACTGCAAGATGATTTCGGACATGCTGCTGGAAGATTTCGGCGTCTACGTGCAGCCGATCAACTACCCCACTGTGCCCAAGGGGACCGAGCGCCTGCGCTTCACCCCGTCGCCGGACCATGACGACGGCATGATGGACGCCCTGGTCGCGGCCATGGACAAGCTGTGGACGCACTGCAACGTCGCGCGGATGCCCAAGGCGGCGTAGGCCGTTTTCGATACATGGAAATCTGCGGTATGCTGGCGCATGAACATCCAGCAGCCGATCCCAGGTGCGCCGGTCGAGGAGGAGGACTTCTTCGACATGTCGAACCTGCGCCCCAGGCATACCGGGCTGCCGATGGTCGTCTGGGTAAGCCATCGCGGTCGAGCGCGGCATGACGCCCGTGTGAAAGTTTGCCGGACACCGGGTGATCGGATCGATATCGATGACATGGCGGTGGTCGGGATTCGTCCGACGCCCACGTTGATCGAGGGACCGCTGGATGCCGCCAGCCTGAAGCTGGTCCAGAAGTGGATAACGCTGAACGAGGCGACGCTCATCGGTCATTGGGACGGCGAACTGGACACCGTCGAAATGCTTCAGAAGCTGAAGCGCATCTGAGCAGAGCCACATGGGCCAGATCATCGTCGAGTTCGTGCGCAACGGCGCCTGGCTGAAGTGCTCGGCGATCCATGCGGCGACCGGGACCGAGGCCTCGGCGGTGGGGCCGGTGAACGAGCGGGCGCATCTGGAGCGGATCGCCATCGGCAAGCTGCGGCGGGCCCTGGCCGGTGCGACGGCACAACATGTTGTGGGCCGGGGGTGGAAGGCGTAAAGCATCTGGCATCTTTCCGCCCCCCGATTTCCGGAGCCGCCCGTGACCGCCCGCTTCGTCCATGACGCCTATTTCTCCAAGTCTCTGGAAGAGGCTGATCCCGATATCTTCAGGGGGATCCAGGGCGAGCTGAGCCGCCAGAAGGAGCAGATCGAGCTGATCGCCTCCGAGAACATCGTCTCGCAGGCGGTGCTGGAGGCCCAGGGCTCGGTCCTGACCAACAAATACGCCGAGGGCTATCCGGGCCGTCGCTACTATGGCGGCTGCGAATACGTCGACATCACCGAGAATCTGGCGCGCGAGCGGGCCAAGGAACTGTTCGGCGCCGGCTTCGCCAATGTGCAGCCGCACTCGGGCGCCCAGGCCAACCAGGCCGTGTTCCAGGCCCTGCTGACGCCCGGCGACACCTTCCTTGGCATGGACCTGGCCTGCGGCGGGCACCTGACCCACGGCAGCCCGGCGAACCAGTCGGGAAAATGGTTCCGTCCGGTCACCTATATGGTGAGGAAAGACGACCATCTCATTGATTATGATAACGTCGCCGAGATGGCTGAGCGGGAAAAGCCCAAGCTGATCCTGGCCGGCGCCAGCGCCTATTCGCGCCACATCGATTTCAAGCGGTTCCGCGAGATCGCGGACTCCGTCGGGGCGTATCTGATGGTGGACATGGCCCACTATGCGGGCCTGATCGCTGGCGGCGCCTATCCCGATCCGCTGCCCCACGCCCATGTGGTGACGAGCACGACCCACAAGACCCTGCGCGGTCCTCGCGGCGGTCTGGTTCTGACCAACGACGGCGAGATCGCCAAGAAGATCAACTCGGCGGTGTTTCCCGGCCTGCAGGGCGGGCCGCTGGAGCACGTGATCGCGGCCAAGGCCGTGGCCTTCGGCGAGGCGCTGAAGCCCGAGTTCAAGGGCTATGCGCAGCAGGTGGTCAAGAACGCCCAGGCCATGGCGGGCGTGCTGGTGGAGCGGGGGCTGGCCATCGTCTCGGGCGGCACCGACAGCCACCTGATGCTGGTGGACCTGCGGCCCAAGGGCGTGACCGGCAAGGCCACCGAGCATGAGCTCGAGAAGGCCCTGATGACCTGCAACAAGAACGGCGTGCCGTTCGACGACGCGCCCTTCACCATCACCTCGGGCGTGCGGCTGGGGACCCCGGCGGGCACCACGCGCGGCTTCGGCGAGGACGAGTTCAAACAGATCGGCCACTGGATCGCCGATGTGGTGGTGTCCATGAAGGGCGGCGACGAGGCGGATACGGCGGTGGCGGCGGGCGTCGCGGCCCAGGTGCGGGAGCTGACGCACAGCTTCCCCATCTATCGGTAGGCCAGGGCCATGAAGTGCCCCTTCTGCGGCAACGCGGACACCCAGGTGAAGGACAGCCGCCCGTCGGACGACGGCGCGGCCATCCGGCGCCGCCGGGCGTGTCCGGGCTGCAGCGGGCGCTTCACCACCTTTGAGCGGGTGCAGTTGCGCGAGCTGGTCATCGTCAAGCGCAACGGGCGGCGCACCCCGTTCGACCGCATGAAGCTGGAGCGGTCGCTGGGCATCGCCCTGCGCAAGCGTCCGGTGGATCCGGACCAGATCGAACAGCTGGTCAGCCGCATCGTGCGCCAGCTGGAGAGCCTGGGCGAAACCGAGATCCAGTCCTCGACCGTGGGCGACTTCATCATGAAGGCGCTGAAGGGCGTCGATGAGGTGGCCTATGTGCGCTACGCCTCGGTCTACAAGGATTTCCGCCATACGGGCGACTTCGCGAAATTCCTGGGCTCCGAAGGATTCAGCGATCCCGACAAGGATCGGTGATGCGCGTCACCCTGAAACTGGCCACCTCGCTGGACGGCCGCATCGCCACCGCGACGGGCGAGTCCCAATGGATCACCGGCGAGGCGGCGCGCGAGCAGGGCCACCGCCTGCGGGCCGCCCATGACGCGGTGCTGGCCGGCGTCCAGACGGTGCTGGCCGATGACCCGCAACTGACCGTGCGCCTGCCGGGCCGACCGGTGGACCAGCCGCTGCGCGTGGTGCTGGACAGCCGCCTGCGGACCCCCTCGAGCGCGAAGCTGGCGGGGCCCGGGACTCTGATCCTGACGACGGCCGCGCCGCATGCGGTGGGCGGCGCCCTGGTCGAGCAGGTCGAGGCCGACGGCGACGGTCGTCCGGGCGTCGACGCGGTGCTGAAGGCGTTGAAACGGCACGGCGTCGGCTCGGTCCTGATCGAGGGCGGCGGGCAGGTGGCGGCGTCCTTTATCGCGGCGAATGCGGTGGACGCCCTGGAGTGGTTCCGGGCGCCGATCCTGCTGGGCGGGGCGGGGCGGCCGTGTGTAGCGGCGCTGGCCATGGCGCAGCTTTCCGACGCGCCGCGCTTCCGGCGCCTTGCGGTGGAGCCTCTGGGCCCCGACCTGTGGGAGCGTTACGAGCGAGCCCCCCATGACTAGACGCACGATCTTAACCGAAACCCGGCTCCCACTTTTCGGGATCGTGCTCTGATGTTCACTGGAATCGTCACCGACATCGGCCGCGTCCGCAGCGTCCGCCAGACCGAGCGCGACCGGCGCTTCGAGATCGCCACGGCGTGGAATCCGTCAACCATTGATATGGGAGCGTCTGTCAGCCACGCGGGCGTCTGCCTGACGGTGGTTGAGCGGGGCGACGACTGGTTCGCGGTGGAGGTGTCGGGTGAGACGCTGTCGAAGACGACCCTGGGCGCCTGGACCGAAGGGACCGGCGTCAATCTGGAGCGCGCCGCACGGTTGGGCGACGAGATGGGCGGCCATATCGTCTCGGGCCATGTGGACGGGGTCGGGCGCGTCGTCTCCATCACGCCAGAGGGCGGATCACACCGGGTGGTGGTGGAAGCGCCGGCGCCGCTGCATCGCTACATCGCGGCCAAGGGCTCGATCACGGTCGACGGCGTGTCCCTGACCGTCAACGCCGTGGACGGACAGACCTTCGACCTGAACATCATTCCCCACACGTGGGAGGCGACGACCCTGGGGATGCTGTCGCCGGATTCCGCCGTTAATCTGGAAATCGACATGCTGGCGCGCTACTTGGCCCGCTGGCAGGAGACAGCGTGATGCACCCGGCGGCCAATCTGAACGACAGCCCCGTCAGTCCCATCGAGGACATCCTCGAGGACGCCCGCAACGGGCGGCCCTACATTCTCGTGGACGCCGAGGACCGGGAGAACGAGGGCGACGTCATCATCCCGGCCCAGTTCGCCACGCCGGACCAGATCAATTTCATGGCCAAGCATGCGCGCGGGCTGATCTGCCTGGCCATCACGGCGGACCGGGCGCGCAGCCTGCGCCTGCCCCCCATGTCGGCCGAGAACCGCGAGAGCATGGGCACCGCCTTCACCGTCTCGATCGAGGCGCGCGAGGGCGTGACCACCGGCATCAGCGCCGCAGACCGCGCCCGCACCGTGCAGGTGGCGGTGGACCCGAACCGCGGCCCCGACGATCTGGTCTCGCCGGGACACGTGTTCCCGCTGGTGGCCCGGGACGGCGGGGTGCTGGTGCGCACCGGCCATACGGAGGCCGCCGTGGACATCAGCCGCATGGCCGGCCTGACGCCCGCCGGGGTGATCTGCGAGATCATGAATGACGACGGCACCATGGCCCGCATGCCGGATCTGGTCGCCTTCGCCCAGTTGCACGGGCTGAAGATCGGCACCATTGCGGACCTGATCGCCTATCGTCGCCGCACCGAGCGGTTCGTGGAGCGGGTGCTGGAGACGCCGTTCGAGAGCGTGCACGGCGGGCCGTTCCGCCTGATGCTGTACCGCAACGCCATCGAGGGCGTGGAGCATGTGGCGCTGGTCCACGGCCAGGTCGACCCGAACAAGCCGACCCTGGTGCGGATGCATCAGGTGGATTTCGCGGCTGATCTGCTGGGCCATGTGGAGGCGCGCCAGAACTATGTGCCGCGCGCGCTGGCGGCCATCAGCGATCCAGAGCGCTACGGCGCGGCCGCCGGCGTGACCGTGTTTCTGCGCGACCCGGAGCTGAAGGGGCTTGCCGAACGCCTGACCGACGGCGACAAGCCCGGCGCGAACGATCGCGCGCTGAAGGCGTATGGCGTAGGCGCCCAGATCCTGCTGGACCTGGGCGTGCGCGACATGATCGTGATGAGTTCGACCCGGCCCAATCCCACGGCCATCGAGGGTTATGGCCTGCGTATCGCAGGCTGGCGTGACATGGATGGAGAACCCCAGTCTTGACCGATCCCCTGCGTATCCTGATCGTCGAGGGACGGTTCTATGACGCCCTGTCCGACGCCCTGCTTGACGGGGCCAAGGAAGCCCTGCGCGCGCGTGGCGCCACGTTTGACGTCGCCACCGTCCCCGGCGCGCTGGAGGTGCCGCTCGGCATCGCCCAGGCGGAGGAAATGGGCCGCAGCCCGCTGGGCGTGCGCTATGACGGCTATGTGGCTCTGGGCGTCGTCATTCGCGGTGAGACCTATCATTTCGAGATCGTGGCGGATCAGTCCGCCGCCGGCATCATGCACCTGGGCCTGAAGGGACTGGCCGTCGGCAACGGCATCCTCACGGTTGAGGACGAGGAGCAGGCCTGGGCCCGCGCCCGCTTCACCGAGGGCGACAAGGGCGGGGGCGCCGCGCGCGCCTGTCTGGAGTTGATCGATCTGCGCCGTCGTCTGAGGGAGGGCCGGCTGTGAGCGAGGCCAACAGCCTGAAATCCGTCATGGCCCAGCTGGCCGAGGCCGAGAAGCAGCGGGCCGAGCCCGGCCTGACCTCGCGCCAGCGCCGGGCCCGCACCGTGGCGCGTCTGGCCGCCGTTCAGGCGCTGTACCAGATGGAACTGGGCGGGCAGGGCGTGGATACGGTGGTGGACGAGTTCAATAACCACCGCTTTGACGCCGACATGGACGGGGAGCCGCTGGCCGAGGCGGACGAGGCGTGGTTCGCCGAGATCGTGCGCGGCGTGGTGGCGGGCCAGAAGGCCATCGACACCGCCGTGGTGACGCGCCTGGCCTCCGGCTGGCGCATCGAGCGGCTGGACGCCACCCTGCGGGCGCTGCTGCGCGCCGGGGCGTGGGAACTGCGCGAGAAGCCCGAGGTGCCGCGCGAAATCGTCATCGACGAATATGTGGAGCTGGCCAAGGCCTTCTTCGACGCGGCGGAGGCCAAGTTCGTCAACGCCGCCCTGGACGGCGTCGCGCGCGATGCCCGGGGTTGATGCGGCCGACGAGTTCGAGACCATCGAGCGGCTGTTCCGGCCTCTGGCCCATCCCCAGTGGGGGCGCGGCCTGATCGACGACGTGGCGGCCCTGCCGTCGCGTCCGGGTCACGACCTGATCCTGACCAAGGACGCCATGGTCGAGGGCGTTCACTTCCTGCCGGACGACCCGATGGACACGGTGGCGAGGAAGCTGCTGCGGGTGAACCTGTCGGATCTGGCGGCCAAGGGGGCAGAGCCGTTCGGCTATCTGCTGGCCTGCTTCTGGCCCGACGCGTCGGGCTGGCTGGAGCGGGAAGCCTTCGCGGCGGGGCTGGCCGAGGATCAGGCGAAATTCGGGGTGCATCTGCTGGGCGGCGACACGGTGGTCACGCCGGGACCGGCCAGCTTCAGCCTGACGGCCCTCGGCTGGATCCCGCAGGGGCGCGCCGTGGCCCGCGCCGGCGCGGCGCCGGGCGACCTGATCGTCGTCACGGGCATGATCGGCGACGGCTTTCTGGGCCTGAAGGCGGCGCGCGGCGAGCTGGGGCTTGAGGACGAGCGCGTCGCGGCCCTGACGGCTCACTACCGCACGCCGGAGCCTCGCGTGGATTTCGCCCTGGCGGTACGGGAATACGCGGCGGCGGCGCTGGACATATCGGACGGCCTGATTGCGGACATGGGCCACATGGCGAAGGCCAGCGGTGTGGGCATCCTCATCGACCTTGAAAAGCTGCCCCTGTCCCGCGCCGCGACGGCCTGGTTCGAGACGCGGGTGGATCCGTTAGCCGCCCTGACCGACCTGGCGACCGGCGGCGACGACTATGAGCTGCTCATGGCCGTCGCGCCCAACGCCATCGACGGGCTGAAGCGCGAAGCGGACGCGCGGCATCTGCGCCTGACGGTGCTCGGGGTCGCGACGGAGGGGGAGGGCGTGATCGTCCGTTACGGCGGCGAGATCGTCGAGGTGGCGCAGACGGGCTGGCGGCACGGCTGAAAGACGCGGGAAACGGTTTCCTAACGCTGCTCGGCTAAACGGCTTGCATGCGCCGCCGTGACCTGATCGCCGCCGGAACCGTGCTCGCCGTCTCCGCGACGGCGGCGGCCGCCGCGCCGTCCAGCGACGCGCCGCCGGAAGCGGCCACCCTGAACCTGGTTCCGCTCGGCTTGCCCGTCATCACCGAGGGGCGGCTTCGCAACTATGTGTTCGTCAATCTACGGATGCATCTGGCCGGCGGGCATACCGCCGAGGCCGTCCGGCCGCACGACCCCTTCATCCGCGATGCCCTGGTCAAGGCCGCCCATCGGGTCGACTTCTCCGCTGGCGGCGACTGGACGCTCCTGAACGAGCGGGTGGTGACCGCCGCCGCCATGGCCGCCGCCCGCGTGATCGCCGGAGATGGCGTAATCACGTCGTTCGAGGTGCTTAATCAGGCGCCCCGCCGCCGCACGGGCATGGGCGCCAACTAAACGCTGTTGCGCGAGTCGATCCCCTTTGGCACTTTCCTGCCGCAATTCCCGCGTGGCCGCAGCCAGCGGCCGGTGCGCACGGGGGGACCGGAAGGCGGACAAGTCCGGAAAGGACGCCGCGCCAAGGGTCCGGGCGCAGATAATGCATAAAGGGTTGAAACGCTTATGACGTCATATCTGTGGCTGGTCATAGCGGCTGGTGCGCTGGGGGTGCTTTACGGCGCCATCCAGACCGCCTCGCTGCTCAAGGCCGACGCCGGCAACGACAAGATGCGCGAGATCGCCGCGGCGATCCAGGAAGGGGCCTCGGCCTATCTGAAGCGCCAGTACACCACCATCGGCATCGTCGGGATCGTGATCCTGATCGCGGCCTATTTCCTGATCGGGCCCTATGCGGCCATCGGCTTCCTGATCGGCGCGGTGCTGTCCGGCGCGGCCGGATATGCAGGCATGCTGATCTCGGTGCGGGCCAACGTCCGTACAGCCGAGGCCGCCTCGAAGAGTCTGGCGGGCGGGCTGGACCTGGCTTTCCGCTCGGGCGCGGTCACCGGCATGTTCGTGGCCGGCGGCGCCCTGATCGGGGTGGCGGGCTACTACGCCTTCCTGACCGAGGGCATGGCGCTGGACCGGGTCGGCCGCGAGGTCATCGACGGTCTGGTGGCGCTGGGCTTCGGCGCCTCGCTGATCTCCATCTTCGCGCGACTGGGCGGCGGCATCTTCACCAAGGGCGCCGACGTGGGCGGCGACATGGTGGGCAAGGTCGAGGCCGGGATCCCGGAGGATGACCCCAGAAACGCGGCCACTATCGCCGACAACGTGGGCGACAACGTCGGCGACTGCGCCGGCATGGCCGCCGACCTGTTCGAGACCTATGCGGTGACCACCGTGGCGACGATGGTGCTGGCCGCCATCTTCTTCCGCGAATCGCCGCTGGTGGAGGCCATGATGCTGCTGCCGCTGGCCATCGGGGGGGTGTGCATCATCACCTCGATCATCGGCACCTTCTTCGTGCGTCTCGGCAAGTCGAACAACATTATGGGGGCCCTGTACAAGGGCCTGATCGCCACCGGCATCCTGTCGATCGGGGCCCTGTGGTTCGTGGTCGACCGGCTGGTCAGCGAGCCGGTGGTCACCTCGAACGGCCTGACCATCGAGGCCATGAGCCTGTTCTGGTCCGGCGTGGTCGGCCTGGCGGTCACCGCCGCGATCGTGGTCATCACCGAGTACTACACCGGCACCACCTATCGCCCGGTGAAATCGGTGGCCAAGGCGTCCACCTCGGGTCACGGCACCAATGTGATCCAGGGTCTGGCGGTCTCGCTGGAATCCACCGCGCTTCCGGCCCTGACCATCATCGTCGGCATTATCGCCACCTACCAGATGGCCGGACTGTTCGGGATCGCCATCGCCACCACCACCATGCTGGGCGTGGCGGGCATGATCGTGGCCCTGGACGCCTTCGGGCCGGTGACGGACAACGCCGGCGGCATCGCCGAGATGGCGGGTCTGCCCGCCGACGTGCGGACCTCCACCGACGCCCTGGACGCGGTGGGCAACACCACCAAGGCCGTCACCAAGGGCTACGCCATCGGATCCGCGGGCCTCGGCGCCCTGGTGCTGTTCGCCGCCTATACCGAGGATCTGAGGTATTTCTCGGCCAATCCGGCGGACTACCCGTTCTTTGCAGACATGGGGCCGGTCGCCTTTGACCTGTCCAATCCGTACGTGGTGGTGGGCCTGCTGTTCGGGGGGCTGCTGCCCTTCCTGTTCGGCGGCATGTCGATGATGGCGGTGGGCCGCGCGGCCGAGGCCGTGGTGACCGAGGTGCGCCGCCAGTTCCGCGAAAACCCGGGCATCATGACCTATGAGGTCAAGCCCGAGTACGGCAAGGCGGTCGACATCCTGACCAAGGCGGCGATCAGGGAGATGATCGTGCCGTCGCTGCTGCCGGTGCTGTCGCCGATCGTGCTGTTCGTCGCCATCATGCTGATCCAGCCGGACAAGGCCAACGCCTTCGCCGCGGTGGGCGCCATGCTGATGGGGGTGATCGTGACCGGTCTGTTCGTGGCCATCTCGATGACCTCGGGCGGCGGCGCCTGGGACAACGCCAAGAAGTTGATCGAGGAAGGCTACACCGGCCCCGACGGCGTCCTGCACGGCAAGGGGTCGGAGGCGCACAAGGCCGCCGTCACCGGCGACACCGTGGGCGATCCCTACAAGGACACGGCCGGTCCGGCGGTGAATCCGATGATCAAGATCACCAACATCGTGGCGCTTCTGCTGCTGGCGGTGCTGGCGAGCGGGAACATCGGCTGACCATCCTGACCCGGGCGGTTCACGCCGTCCGGGGAATGGCCAGAAGAAAGCCCCGGAGCGAAGGCTCCGGGGCTTGTTTCTTTTCAGTGCTGTGACGGATCAGTCCGGGCGGCGCTGGCCCGGGGCATCGTCCTCGGTGCGCGGCAGCTGCCCCCGGCCGACGTTGCCGAGCAGCTGTTCAAGCACACTGAGTTCGCGGCCCCGCGTCGGGGTCTCGCGGCCGTTCATGGCGATCTGACGCCCGTCCTCCAGGCCGATCAGGCGCACGCCCTGAACCTGGTTGCTGCCGTCGGCGAAGGTGATCTCCGTGATGCTGCGGCCCGCCACCTGGGTCGGGTTGTACGTATACCGCTCGGTGGTCTGGCTGATGTAGTACCAGACGCTCTCGCCCTCGAAGGTGGAGCGGGTCGACGGCGAGCCCAGCTTGGCCAGCACCGTTTCGCGCGTATCCACGCCCGCTTCGATCTCGTTGGGGGCGACATCGATCATCTGGAAGCCGTGACGGCCGATCTGGGGCGCACAGGCCGTAACGCCTGCGGCAAGCGCCGCCGCGATCAGAACGGGAGTGAATCGGGACATGGAAACGGACCTCGAATGGATCGACGGCTTTGACCTAGCGGTCCCGGAGCATTAGTTCAACGCCGAGACCGGACAAGGGGCCAACAGTTGCTGCGGAATTTGTTTAAAACCAGGCCGTCCAGGCAAGCAGCTGAACAGCTGTACGCCGCCTGCGCCGCGCAGGCGCGCCGCCCGGTGTTCTACACGCACATGGGCGTGCCCGACCGCATCGACGCGCGGTTCGAGCTTTACACCCTCCACGTGCTGCTGGTGCTCCTGCGATTGAGGGAGGAAGGCCAGAAGGGCGCTGATACGGCCCAGGACCTGTTCGACACCTATGTTTCGGCCCTCGACAACACCCTTCGCGAACTGGGCGTGGGCGATGTGGCGGTGGGCAAGAAGATGCGCCGTCTGGGCGAGGCCATGTACGGCCGCATGAGCGCCTATGAGAAAGCGATCCTGGCCGGGGACGAAGACACCCTCGCCACGGCGCTGGGCCGCAACATCCTCGAGGCGGACGAGGCGACGCCCGAGATGCGGGCCATGGCCGCCTACGCCATGCGAACGCGGGCGTCCCTGGCGGACCAGCCCTTCGAGAACGTCCTGGCGGCCCCGGCATGGGCCGAGCCGATGCAGGCCGCCGCATGAGCCTGCCGCCGCCACCCTTCAGCGAGCCGTTGCGCCTGAACCAGATCGGGGCGGGCGTCACGCGCGACCTGGAGCCGGATGAGGTCGCGCGGGCGCGCATCGCCCGGACACTCGATCTGATTGAACTTCCCGTTTTCAAGGCGCGTCTGACCGTCAAGCCTGCGGATACAGGCTGGACCCTGTCGGGGCAGGTCACGGCCCATGCGATCCAGCGTTGCGGCCTGACGCTGGAGCCGCTGCCCGCCGACATCGACGAATCATTCGCTGTCGACATGGTCGAACTCGACCCGCGCGCGCCCCTCGAAGTGGACGTCGATCCCGAAGACGACGGCCCTGACGTGGTCGAGGATGGCGTGATCGATCTGGGCGTCTATGCGGTCGAGCACCTCGCCCTGGCGCTGGATCCGTTTCCCCGCAAGCCGGGGGCGGTGTTCGAGCCGCCCGAGCAGCCGGCCGAGGAATCGCCCTTCGCCGTGCTGAAGCAGTTCAGGCAGCCGGACTCTTCCGGCGACACCTGACGTTACGTCAGGCGGTTTCCATCATCGAACGAGGCCGCTATCGTGGCGCGCCTCGAAACAGGAAGCGGCGCCGGGCAGGGCGCGCGCACGGAGCGACATCCAACTTGGCGTCATCATTGATCATCTCGCTTGACGGCATGGGCGGCGACCATGGACCGCCCGTGACCGTGGGCGGCGTCCGCGAATACCTGAAGCGACACGGCGGCGAGGACGTTCGGTTCCTGCTGCACGGCGACGAGCAGGCCCTGGCCGCCGAGGTGAAGAAGGCCGGCGTCGGCGACGTCTGCGAGATCCGCGCCACCGACAAGGTCATCGCCATGGACGAGAAGCCTGCCCAGGCCATGCGCCGCGGTAAGGGCTCGTCCATGTGGAACGCCATCGACACGGTGAAGACCGGCGAGGCGGGCGGCGCGGTTTCGGCCGGGAACACCGGCGCCCTCATGGCCATCTCCAAACTGTTGCTGCGCATGTCGGCCACGGGTCTGGAGCGACCGGCCATCGTGGCCAGCTGGCCCACCCTGAACGGCATCACCGCCGTGCTGGACGTGGGCGCCAACATCACCTCCGACGCCGAGCAGCTGGTCGAGTTCGCCATCATGGGCGAGGCGTTCCACGCCGCCGTCCATGGCTCGAAAAATCCCTCCATCGGCATCCTGAACGTCGGGTCCGAGGACATGAAGGGCCATGAGGAGGTGCGCGAGGCCGCCGCCATCCTGAGGGACAATCCGTTCGGCCTGAATTATCACGGCTTCGTCGAGGGCGACGATATCGCCAAGGGCACGGTGGACGTGGTCGTCACCGACGGCTTCACCGGCAACATCGCCCTCAAGACCGCCGAGGGCACCGCACGCTTCATCTCGACCCTGATGAAGGACGCCCTGACCTCGAGCCTGCAGGCCAAGGCGGGCGCGCTGCTGGCCCTGCCGGCGCTGAGGCAGATGCGCGCCCGCATCGATCCCGGCGCCATCAACGGGGGCCCGCTGCTGGGTCTGAACGGCATCGTGGTCAAGAGCCACGGCGGCGCCGACGCCAGGGGCTACGGCAACGCCATCCGCGTGACCGTGGACCTGGCGCGCAGTGATTATACGGCCAAGGTGGGGGCCAATCTGAAACGGCTGGACGCGGTGCTGCACAGCGCCCCGCCAGAACCGGTGGAGACTGTTTCGTGAGCGTTACGCGCAGCGCCGTGACCGGCGTGGGTTCCTATCTGCCCGACAACATCGTCACCAATGATGATCTGTCCAAATTTGTAGACACCACCGACGAATGGATCGTCGAGCGCACGGGCATCCGCAAGCGCCACAAGGCCGCCGACGACCAGCCCACCAGCGACCTTGCCGTCCAGGCCGCCCTGCGGGCGCTGGAGGCGGCGGGGCGCACGGTGGCGGACATCGACCTGATCGTGGTGGCCACGACGACCCCGGACATGACCTTCCCGTCGGTCGCCTCCATCGTCCAGCGCAAGCTGGGCGCGCCGGTGTGCAACGCCTTCGACATCCAGGCGGTGTGCTCTGGCTTCGTCTATGCCCTCAGCGTGGCGGACGGCTTCGTGGCGCGCGGCCTCGCCCGCTGCGCCCTGGTCATCGGCGCCGAGGAGATGACGCGCCTGATGGACTGGACCGACCGGTCCACATGCGTGCTGTTCGGCGACGGCGCGGGCGCCGTGGTGCTGGAGCCTGTGGAAGGGCAGGGGACGCCCGCCGACCGCGGCGTGCTGGGCTTCGCCCTGCGCTGCGACGGCAACAAGACGGACCTGCTGTATGTGGACGGCGGACCGGCCACCACGGGGACGGTCGGCCATCTGCGCATGGCGGGCAACCAGGTGTTCCGCCATGCGGTGGTGAACATCGCCGAGGCGGTGACGGCGGCCTGCAAGGCGGCTGACATCCAGATCGCCGATGTGGACTGGTTCGTGCCCCACCAGGCCAACCAGCGCATCATCAAGGGCGTGGGCGACCGCCTGGGCCTCGACGAGAACAAGGTCATCCTGACCGTCGCCGACCACGCCAACACCTCGGCCGCCTCGATTCCGCTGGCGTTCGACGTGGCGGTGAAGGACGGCCGGATCAAGCCCGGCGACCTGGTGCTGATGGAAGCCATGGGCGGCGGGCTGACGTGGGGCGCGGTGGCGTTAAGGATGTAAAACAGGCGGTTGCGCTTTGACTCTGGCGCGTATTGTCGTCAGATGGCGAACCACCCGGGGCCTGATGGAGGGGAGCGACCGATGGCCGAAACTGTGACGCGCGCGGATTTGTGCGAGGCGGTTCATGAGGAACTCGGCCTGTCGCGACAGGAGTGCTCCAACCTGGTCGAGCGGACCCTGGATCTGATCGTGGACTCGCTGGAGCAGGGCGAGACGGTCAAGCTGTCCGGCTTCGGCGTGTTTCAGGTGCGCGAGAAGCGCGCCCGCATGGGCCGCAACCCCAAGACCGGCGAGCCGGCCACCATCACCCCGCGCCGGGTCATCAGCTTCCGCGCCTCGCAGATCATGAAGACCAAGGTGGACGGCGCAGCCGCCGATTGACCATGACCAAGGGCCCCAACGCCTTCCGCACCATATCGGAAGCGGCTGAAGAGATCGGGGTTCCCCAGCACGTCCTGCGGTTCTGGGAGACGAAATTCGCCTTTGTCGCCCCTCTCAAGCGCGCGGGCGGACGCCGGTTCTATCGCCCCAATGACATCGCGGTGCTGAAAGGCGTCCGGCGCCTGCTGCATGAGCAGGGGCTGACCATCAAGGGCGTCCAGCGCCTCTACAAGGATCAGGGCCTCAAGGCCGTCGCAGGCTTCAGCGACGCGGAGGCGGCGTTCACGCCTGCGGCCGAACCGGAAGGCGCAGGAACGCCCGCTGCGGCGGCGCGCGACACAGCTCGCCTGCGCGCCGTTCTGGCCGATCTGGAGGCCGCGCGGGCCCGTCTGGACGAGGCGCTGGGGCGCTGACGGAATTCTTCTCGATTAGGGTTTGCGGGCGCGCGGTCCCCCGTCTATAGGGAGCGCCTTCGGAGCGTGGCGCAGCCTGGTAGCGCACTTGACTGGGGGTCAAGGGGTCGCAGGTTCGAATCCTGTCGCTCCGACCATTTAACCTTCTGGTTTTTTGGCGAATTTGAAGGGGCCGCCCTCGGGCGGCCCCTTTGAAATTGGGCCATGGCTTTCCGGACGCCGAGGACCTTCAGGGGATGCTTTCCGGCGGGTCGGCATCGTCGAATCCGCGGGGCCCGTCGATCCCTTCGGCCGTCAGGGCGTCCAGCAAGGGCCGCAGCCCTTCGCCATAGCGTCGCCAGCGGCCGATGGAGGTGGCGTAAAGCGGCGAACGCACCTGGACAGAGCTGGCCGTAGAGACCGGCGCGGCGTTTTCATGGAACGTCAGGCAGGCCGGGTCAAAATCCAGACCGCAGAAGGCGGACAGGCGCCGCGTCTGGCCTTCGAGGTCGTGAACCAGGTCCTCATAGGCCACCTCGGTGAACCGGTCCGGGGGCAGCGTGTCCCGCCAATGCGCCACGAGCCGGTCGAACAGGGCGTAGTATCGGCCAGCGTCGGCCAGATCGAGGGAATAGCCATAGTACGGGAAGTCGGTGGCGAACAACTGCCGGTAGTTACTCAGGGCGCTGTCGACGGGATCACGCCGGAGGCAGATGATCCGGGCGTTGGGCAGAGCCTGCAGGATCAGCCCCGCGTTCAGGACATTCAGCGGCATCTTGTCGATGATGCGGGGGGACTCCCCGGCCACCTTGCGGGTGCGCGCGACGTACCTTCGGCCGACCTCAGCGAGATCGACGCCCGCCGCCGCGTCCAGGGTGTCCGGGTCCAGCACAAGCGGCGAGGGCGTACCGGCCATGCGCTTGAGGATCAGGGAGAAGTCCGAAAGTTCTCCGGCCGACACGACGTCGGGATGACTCGAAAGAACCCGATCCAGCAGGGTTGTTCCGGTTCGCGGCAGCCCGACGATGAAGATCGGCGTGCCGTCGTCGTGGCCCGGGCCTCGCCCGGACGCCTCGGGGGACCCGGTCCGCATGGCGGCGGCGAAAAGGGCCCGGTCCTGTTCAAGGGCGTAGCCGCGCTGTCGGCGCATCCCCGTCTTGGCGCGCTGGAGCCAGTCCAGCGCCTCAGCGTAGCGACCGAGATCCTCGCACGTCTTGGCCAGGGCGTGCCCGATATGAAGCTGGCGTGCGGGGTCGGCATCCTGCGGGTCGAAGCGGGCTTCCAGTTCAGCTATGCGCTGGGTCGCCTCGGTCTGACGGGAAAGCCCGATCAGCGACGACAGGGCCTTGTAGTTTTCAGGGTCGACCGCGAGGGCCCGCTCGTACGCCTCGCCCGCACCGGTCATGTCGCCCACAAACTGGAGCGCCGCGCCGAGATTGTAGAGATAGGACGGGTTGCGCGGCTGCAATCCGGTCGCCAGACGAAACAGGTCCGCCGCCGGTGCGAATGCCCCTGTGCGGGTCAGGACCACCCCCAGGGTGTCCAGCGTGTGCGCCTCCGCCGGCATGAGCGCCGCGCCGGCTTCCGCCGCGGCCCGGGCCTCGTCGTGCCTGTGGAGCATCAGCAGGCAGCGCGCCTTCTGGGCCTGGGCGGCGACGTGACCCGGGGTGAGACCAAGGGTCCGGTCGAACAGCTCGATCCCCTTCAGTGGATTGCGATGTTCCGTCGCGATCACGCCCAGAAGAAAGAACGCTTCGGCGTCCTGATGGCGTTCCTGCAGTGCAGCAAGACAAAGGGCATGCGCCTCCTGAAAGCGGCGCTGCGCGATCAGGGCGCCGGCTGTTCTGAGGTCGGTGCGAACCGTCGTCGCTGACATCGTGTTCCAATTATCCCACATTCAGTGACGTAAAAGTGCCGTGTCGTCCGTCTGCGGCGCGCCTGAAGCAACTCCATGCCTCATTTCCTATTGACGGCCAAGATGGTGCGACGCAGCATTCAGGCGTGATGCAGCGCAGCATCACTCTCGGCAACTGGACCTCGGGGGGCATCCACATGATCCGATCACCACACATCTTCAGCCGTAATGCCAGTCTCGTGCTGCTGGGATCAGTCAGCGCGATCTCCATCGCGGCCGGCGCGCCGGAGGCCCGGGCCCAGGACCCCACCAGCGTCGATGAAGTCATCGTCACCGGCACCCGTCGCGGCGCCTCCACAGTCCAGGACGCCCCGATCAACATCAGCGCCATCGGGCAGCAGCAGATCGAGGCCCAGGGCATCGCCGATCTGGCTGAAATCTCCCGCTACGTGCCGGGCCTGTTTGTCGTGGACCAGGGCCCCCGCAACGCGTCACGCATCATCTTCCGCGGGCTGAACGCCACGCCTCTCGGCGAGTCCGTGGCCCAGAGCGCGGGCGGCACGGTGGCCACCTACCTCGGCGACGTGCCCATCTCGATCGACCTGCGTCTGAACGACGTCGAACGCGTCGAGTTTCTGGCCGGACCCCAGGGCACTCTTTACGGCGCGGGGACTCTGGCCGGCGCCATCCGCTACATTCCAAACGCCCCGGACTTCACCGACCGGTTCATCACCGTGCGCGGCGACGCCTACAGCTATTCCGAGGGCGACGGCGTCAGCACCGATTTCGGATTCACCGCCAATCTCCCGATCACTCCCCGCCTGGCGGTTCGCGCCAGCGTCGATCAGTTGAATGATCAAGGCTTCATCGATCAGCCGTTCCTGGTCCGGGAAATCGGCGTCTCCCTGCCCAATCCGGATTTCAGCGACCCGACGGCGGTGGCGGAAAATCTCTATGGCGAGGAGGACGTGAACACCGAGGATGTGTTGTCGGCGCGCGTCGCCGTGCGCTGGGCCCCCACAGACTGGCTCGATACGACCCTGTCCTACAACTATCAGCTCTCGGACGTGGGCGGTCGCCAGGTCAGCGGGCGCCGGGTCACGACCTTTCCGGTGGAGGTCGGCGAGTACGAGGCTATCCAGCGCGTGCGGGAGCCGAACGAGCGTATCACCGATCTGCTGGCGCTCGAGGCGACGCTCGATCTCGGCTTCGCCGACCTGACGTCCGCCACGGGCTATCAGACCTTTGAAGAGGACGGCCAGCGGGACCAGACCGATCTGCTGATCAGCCTGGAATACAGCTATGAGGCGTTCCCGGCTTTCACCGCCTACACCCGGGAACTGGAAGACACCGACACCTTCACCCAGGAACTACGCCTGACGTCAAAGCCGGATTCGGGCCCGCTGAGCTGGATCCTGGGCGGCTTCTACAGCAAGACGGACTACTGGAACTCGTCCGCCGAGTACACGCCGCGGTTCGCCGAGGACTTCGCCGTTCCCGAGTGGGGGGCCGCCCAGGGCCGCCCGGACAATCTGGAGTATCTGTCCGTGGGCTTCGGCGAGTTTGTCGAAACCGCCCTGTTCGGCGAGGTCAGCTGGCAGATTTCGGACCGGTGGCAAGTGACGGCCGGCGCCCGTCGCTACACCTACGAGATCGACGACAGCAGCGCCACCGATCTGCCGCTGCTTTACACGATGTACTATGGACGGGATCCGGATGAGATCGTGCTCGATTTCCAGGACGCTCATGAAGAGGAAGACGGCTGGCTCTACAAGCTCAACACGTCCTATGAACTCACCGATGACGTTCTGATCTACGCCACCATCAGCGACGGCTATCGCATCGGCGGCGCCAACGGGGCGGCCGCATGTCCGGAGGGGCTTGAGCCGGACGGCAGTTCGCCCACCCAGATCGTCTGCGCGCTGCCCAACGAGCGCCTCTACAACTCCGAGCAGACCCGCAACTACGAATTCGGGGTAAAGAGCCAGTGGTTCAACCGCCGGCTGACCTTGAATGGCGCCGTGTTCTACATCGACTGGGAGGATCCCCAGGTCACGGCCGCCACGGTCTACGGGCTGCAGCCGATCACCAAGAACGCGGGCGGCGCGGAAAGCCGGGGCTTCGAGGTCAGTTTCGACGCCGCCGTCACTGAAGCCCTCACCCTGCGTGGCAGCCTGTCCTATACGCGGGCCCGACTGACCGCCCGCACGGTCAATCTGGTCGCCGTCCTCGACCCTCCCGGTTTCGGCGTCACCTATGAGGATGGCGAGGACGGGGACCGCATGCCCGGATCGCCCGAGTACCAGTTCAGCCTGTACGGCAACTACAACTACCCGCTTTCGAACGGATTTGAGCTGGATTTCGCTTACGGGCTTACAGCCTCGGGCGACGTGGAAAGCCGCATGGGCGGGCGTGGCGGCGGGCTGACCCTGCCGTCGTTCCAGATCCACAATCTGTCGGTGCGCCTGAGTAACCCGGGCGGAGACTGGTCGCTCACCGGTTACATCGACAATGTCTGGGACGAGTACGCCGAAACCGGCGTGCGGGGAACGTCGCTGTCCAACCAGATTCTGCAGGATATGAACGGCGATCCCGTCTATGCGCGCAGCCATTTCACCAATGTGCTGCCGCCCCGCGTGATCGGCGTGCGCTTCAGCAAGCTGTTCAGTCTGTAGCATCGGCCGAAGCAAGGTCGTCGTCCGGCGCAGGTTTGAGGCTGCGGCATGAGCGCTTCGGGGTCCGGGACGGCTTCTGATGGTCCCGGAAACCGGAGCGCCGGCCCGGCAATTGCGGGATATCATTGCCTGTTGGGCCTGAATCCCTCTAGACCATCGTCCACCATTCAACGAGGGACGACCCATGAATACCAGCGACCTGATCGATCACGTGGCCGGCGACCACAGCCTGACCAAGGCTCAGGCCAAAGCCATCGTTGATGGCGTTCTGGCCAAAATCACCGCGGCAGCCGCCAAGGGTGAAGAGGTCAACCTGCCCGGCTTTGGCAAGTTCAAGGTCCAGGACCGTCCCGCGCGTCAGGGCCGGAACCCTTCGACCGGCGAGACCATCCAGATCGCCGCCACCAAGAAGGTGACCTTCCAGGCCGCCAAGGCCCTCAAGGACGCCGTCGCGGGTTAAGCCGCGATCCGGCCGGAACCCACCCGCGCCGCGCAACGGCGCGGGTGGGCCGTCCGTTGTCAGATCGTTCGGCCAGGCGACGGCGCCTGGCCGGCGATCACTCGCGCTCATGAAATGAGCGCCAGCCACTCATCTTCGGTCAATACGCGGACGCCATGCTTTTCGGCGTCCTTGAGCTTCGAGCCGGCGCCCGGCCCGGCGACCAGATAGTCGGTCTTCTTCGACACCGAACCGGACACCTTGGCGCCGAGGCTTTCGGCCCGCGCCTTGGCCTCGTCGCGCGTGAAGCGCTCCAGGGCGCCCGTGAAGACGACAGTCTTCCCCGAGACGGGCGAATCCTGGACCGGACGCTCGACCGGCTCGATCCGGGTCAGCTCGGCCTCCAGCGCCGCGACCACATCCAGATTGTGCGGCTCGTGGAAGAAGCGCGCCAGTTCCCGGGCGGCCACAGGACCGACGCCCGAGACCCCGGCGATCTGGTTGAGAATTTCGGACGGGCCTTGCTCACGGGCGACGCGCGCCCATTCCACAATGGCGGGCCAGTCGCCGGCCAGTTCAGCGAGGCCGCGCCGGGCCGGCGTCGCCATGCCGGGAAAGGCGAGGGCGATCTTCTGGTCCAGCGGCGCGTCGGGCCATGGATCCTCGGCCGGCGGCCGCGCCCCGGCCATCAGCGCCAGCACCCGGGGCGATACGGCGTGGGTCTCGGACAGGCGGGTCCAGGCCTCGCTGGGCACGCCCTTGGCGGCCTGTAGACAGGCGGCCTTGAGCGCGTCCCAGGTTTCCCAGGCGCGAGCCAGAACCAGCGAGGTCTGTTCACCGATGTCGCGGATGCCCAGACCGAACAGGAAGCGGTCGAGGGCGATGATGCGGCGGGCCTCGATGCCGGCGACCAGATTGGCCACGCTGGTTTCGCCATAGCCGTCTTCCGCGCGCAGCACGTCCAGCTTTTCCGTGTCGCGGGCGAGGCGGAAGATGTCGGCCGGCTCGTTGATCCAGCCGCGCCCGTGGAAGGCTGTCAGCTGTTTTTCCCCCAGACCTTCAATGTCAAAGGCGCGACGGCCGACAAAATGCTTCAGGCGCTCGATGATCTGCGCCTTGCACACCAGCCCCCCGGTGCAGCGCCGCTTGACCTCGTCGCCCTCGCGCACAGCCTCGGAGCCGCAGACGGGGCAGTGGTCGGGAAAATCGAAGGGTTTCGCCTCGCCAGGCCGCTTTTCCGGTACCACCCCGAGGATCTGCGGGATCACGTCGCCGGCCCGCTGCAGGATCACCGTATCGCCGATCCGCACATCCAGTCGGGCGATCTCGTCTTCGTTGTGCAGGGTGGCGTTGCGCACCACCACGCCGCCGACGGTGACGGGGTGGAGGCGGGCCACGGGGGTGAGCGAGCCGGTGCGGCCCACCTGGATGTCGATGGCCTCCAGCACCGTGGTGGCCTGCTGGGCGGGGAATTTGTGGGCGACGGCCCAGCGCGGGCTGCGGGCGACGAAGCCGAGGCGCTTCTGCCAGTCCAGCCGGTCGACCTTGTAGACCACGCCGTCGATGTCATAGCCCAGCGTCGCCCGGTCGGCCTCCAGGCCCCGGTACAGCGCCATCAGCGCATCCGCGCCTTCCACACGCGTCGAGCGGTCGTTCACGCGGAAGCCCCAGGCCTTGAGCTTCTGCAACGCGTCCCACTGGGTCTCGGCGAAGTCGGCGGAGGCCTCCCCCCAGGCATAGGCGAAGAAGTGCAGCGGCCTTTGCGCCGTTATGGTCGGATCCTTCTGGCGCAGGGAGCCGGCGGCGAAATTGCGGGGATTGGCGTAGGTGCGTTTTCCGTCGGCCTCGGCGGCGGCGTTGAAGGCGTCAAAGGCGTCTGTGGGGGCATAGACCTCGCCCCTGATCTCGATGCGGCCGGGCCAGCCGGCGCCGTCCAGACGGTGCGGGATTTCACCGATGGTGCGCAGATTGGCGGTGACGTCCTCGCCGGTCCTGCCGTCGCCGCGGGTGGCGCCGGTGGTCAGCACGCCATCCACATACAAAAGGCTGGCGGACAGGCCGTCGATCTTGGGCTCAGCCACAAAGGCGACCGTCTCGTCGGCGGGCAGCTTCAGAAAACGCGCCACCCGGGCCGCGAAGTCGCGCACCTCGCCCTCGTCGAAGGCGTTGTCCAGCGACAGCATGGGCACGCCGTGGCGCACCGGGGCGAATTGGGTCGAGGCCGTCGCGCCGACGCGCAGGGACGGCGAATCGGCGCTGAGCAGATGGGGAAAGCGCGCCTCGAGGGCGGCGTTGCGCCCCTTGAGGGCGTCATAGTCCGCATCGCTGATCTCGGGCGCGTCCTGCCCATGATACAGCAGGTCGTGGTGCGCGAGGGCCTCGGCCAGGCGTTGCAGCTCCTCCGCTGCCTCGGCTTCGGTCAGGTTTTCGACAGGGGTCTCAGGCATCGGGGATTCGTCCGCTGGTTGGGCTGCAATCTAGAGCCCGTGCGGGGCTGCGTCATCGGCCGGGGTCAATGACAGTTCGTTTAGCTGACGACGCGTCCGCGAACCGCTAGAGCGGATGGAAACCTCACGGAGTTCCCGATGCGCCTCACCGTTCTTTCAGCCGCTGTCGCCGCCCTGGTCCTGGCTGCCTGTGAAACGGGCCCGGCGCCGGTCGCCTCCGAGCCGGCAGCGGCGGCGCCCGCCATCCCTGCAGCGTCGCGGCAACTGCTGGAGGATCTGCGTATCCTGTCCCACGACGACATGGAGGGGCGCGACACGGGCTCGCCGGGCGGCCAGCGGGCGCGGGACTATATCGTCGCGCGGCTGGAAGCCCTGGGCGTCGAGGCGCCCCTGACCGGGCGGCTGCAGCCCTGGAGCGCGCCGAACCGCAGCCGCATCGGCGCGGTCAGCTATGACGGAGTCAATGTGGTCGGCCTGATCCGCGGGACCGCGCGCCCGGACCGCTACATCGTTGTGACCGCCCACTATGACCACATGGGGACCTATGAAGGGCGGCTCTACAACGGGGCGGACGACAACGCCTCGGGCGTGGCCTCCATGCTGGAGCTGGCCGCGCGGCTGAAGGCCGAGGCCCCGGCGCATTCGGTGCTGTTCGTGGCCCTGGACGGGGAGGAGCGGGGCCTGATCGGCGCCGACCAGTTCGTCCAGCGCCCGCCGGTGCCGCTCGAGTCCATCGCCCTGAATGTCAATCTGGACATGACCGCGCGGGTGGACGACGGCTACCTGTGGGCCACGGGGACCTGGCAGTATCCGCAGCTGCGGCCGATGCTTGAGCCCATCCAGCCAGTCGGCAGCGTGCGGCTGGTGATGGGCAAGGACACACCGGCCGACACGGGCGCCGACAACTGGGTCAACAGCTCCGACCACGCCGTCTTTCACCGGCAAAATATCCCGTTCGTCTATTTCGGTGTGGACTATCACCCCGACTATCACGAGCCGACGGACGACTATGAGCGGATCGAGCCGACGCGCTTCATCGCGGCGACCGAGCTGATCGTTCAGGGTTTCCGGGCTCTGGATCAGGGTCTGGCGCGGTAGACGCCGGGGGCGTTCGGCGCCACCCTCGTCGCGCGTCAATCAAGGGGGATGTCATGCGCAGATGGATCATCGTGGGCGCTGCGGCGCTGGCCGTCGCGGCCTGTGAGCGGCAGGCCGCCGGGCCGCCGGTTGATGCGGAGCCGGTTGAGTCTGGGACCGCCGATACGACTGACCTGAGCGGGTTCCGTCACGACCTCGCTCAGGACGTGTCGGGCTACTATATGCCCGCAACGCCGGTCCAGGTCGGGACCTGGCGACTGACCAGCATCAGCGTGCTCACGCAGGACGACATGCGCGCCTGGGAGGGCGGCGAGCAAGGCGACGTCTATGGCCCGATCATGATCGAATTCGACAACACGGCCAGCCCCATCGGCGTCAACGAGCTGGGCCGCGAGTACCACACGGTCACCGCGCGGGTGCTGCCGGAAGCCTATGAGATCACCGACACGCGGGTGCGGTTCCGGGGGCGGTCGCCGGGGGTTGGAATCGTCACCCTGGACGCCGCACTGAACGGGGACGAACTGAGCCTGGCTCGCCGTAATCTGGGGGCCAGCGAGGGGTCCGCGCTGACCGGGACCCTCACCGTCGGCGAGCGGACGTTCGAGGGCCAGCAGTTCCGCTGGTGGATGGGGGATTGAGTCACCACGCGGTGGGATCGCCTGGCGATTCCACCGCGAAACGATCAGTCCCTAGGCGACGGTCGCCTTGACGATCTTGCCGGGCGCGCGGGGCGGCTCGCCCTTGGGCAGGGCGTCGACGTGGTCCATGCCCTCGGTCACCTCGCCCCAGACGGTGTACTGGCCGTCCAGGAAGGTGGCGTCGTCGAGGCAGATGAAGAACTGGCTGTTGGCGCTGTCCGGGTTCGCCGTGCGGGCCATGGAGCAAACGCCGCGCACGTGCGGCTCCTTGCTGAACTCGGCCTTCAGGTTCGGCCTGGACGAGCCCGAGGTGCCGGTGCCCGTGGGATCGCCGCCCTGGGCCATGAAGCCGGCGATCACGCGGTGGAACACCACGCCGTCATAGAAGCCCTCGGCGGCCAGCTCGGTGATGCGCTCCACGTGGCCGGGGGCCAGGTCGGAACGCAGCTTGATCACCACGTCTCCCGTTCCGGCGCCGGTGTCGAGGGTGAAGGTCAGGGTGTCGGCCATTTTGGCTCTCCGTGTCTAAAGTCGCGGGGGTCATAGCGGTTGAAGCGCGTGAGGGCTATGGAGCGTTCATGAGTCAGGATGAAAAACCGCCCGAACGCCGCCGCATGGTGCGCCTGCCCACCGGCGGCGCCGCCGCCGGACGCGGCATGGGCCAGAAGATCCGCACGGCGGACAAGAAGTCGCTGTCCAGTCAGGAATGGATCAAGCGCCAGCTGGCGGACAAATTTTCTGAAAAAGCCCGGGCCGAGGGCTGGCGCAGCCGCGCGGCTTTCAAGCTGACCGAGATCGACGACCGCTTGCATGTGATCCGGGACGGCTCGCGGGTGATCGACCTGGGCGCGGCGCCCGGCGGCTGGGTGCAGGTGGCGCTGAAGCGCGGCGCTCTGGCCGTGGCCGGGGTGGACCTGCTGCCCATCGAGCCCATCAACGGTGCGGAGCTGATTGAGGGGGACTTCACCGACCCCGGCGTGGGCGAGCGGCTGCTGGAGCTGCTGGGCGGTCCGCCGGACCTGGTCCTGTCCGACATGGCCCACAACACCGTCGGGCATCGCAAGACCGACCACATGAAGATCGTGCTGCTGATCGAGGCGGCGGCGGATTTCGCCATCACCTATCTGAAGCCCGGCGGCGCCTTCGTGACCAAGGCGTTCCAGGGCGCGGATCTGGGTGATCTGAAGAACCGGCTGCGGGCCGAGTTCGAGACGGTGAAATTCATCAAGCCCGAGGCGAGCCGCAAGGATTCGTCCGAGGTCTTCATGGTGGCGCTGAACAAGCGCTAGAGCCTGATCGGTTGAGGTGGGATCGCTTCGCGATTCCGCCGATGCCGTGAATCAGGCTCTCGCATTATGCTGGACCGAAATCTGAGCCCGGTTGGACTGCGCCCAACTGAACCGATTTCGGTCTAGTCCTCGCGCGCCGCCTGTCGAGGACTGAATTTGGGCGCGGGGGCCAGACGCAGGACCTCGCCCTGATAGCGCTCGTCGTCGCCCGCGGCGGCGAAGGGCAGGGCGTCGGCCACGGCGTTCAGCAGGGCCTCAAGCCACGGCTGCTCGGCCTTGTGAAAGTCCCCCAGCACGTGGGGCATCACCAGATGCTTCTCGCCGGGATGGCCGATGCCGAGCCGCGCGCGGCGGAAGTCCGGGCCCAGGTGGCTGATCATCGAGCGCACCCCGTTCTGGCCCGCCGCCCCGCCGCCGGTCTTCATGCGGAAGCGGCCGGGGGCCAGGTCGATCTCGTCGTGGAAGACGATGACGTCTGCGGGCGCGACCTTGTAGAACCGCGCCGCCTCGCCCACGGCGCGGCCGCTTTCGTTCATGTAGGTCTGGGGCTTCATGAGCAGGACGCGCACCTCGCCCTGTGGCGTCTCGATCACGCCCTCGGACACCACCGACTGGAACTTGGCCCGCTCCGGCCCGAACCGCCAGCGGCGCGCGATGGCGTCGGCAGCCATGAAGCCGATGTTGTGGCGGTTGTTGCGGTACTTGTCGCCCGGATTGCCCAGGCCGGCGAGAATCAGCATGGCGTCAATCTAGCCCAGATAAGGAAACGGCCCCCTCCGTTTCCGGAAGGGGCCGTCTCAAGCTTCCAACCCGGAAAGCGGGATCAGTCTTCCGACTTCTCTTCCGTTTCGGCTTCGGCTTCGGCCTCCGGAGCGGCGGCTTCTTCCTCGGCGGCGGCGTCAGCGGCTTCGTCGGCGGCTTCCGACTGGGCGGCCGAGGAGACCTTGATCGAGGCGATCATGAAGTCGCGGTCGGTGATGGTGGCGTGCGCGCCCTCGGGCAGGGTGATGTCCGACATGCGGATGGCGTCGCCCAGCGCACGGCCCGCCAGATCAACCACCAGTTCCTCGGGGATGCGGTCGGCGCGGACGATGATTTCCACGTCGTGACGAACGATCTCCAGCGAACCGCCCTGACGGAAGGCGGCGCACTCGTCCTGGTTCTTGAAGTGAACCGGGATGGAGATCTTCACGTCGCCCTTGGCGTCAACGCGCATCAGGTCGAAGTGCATCGGACGGTCCGACACCGGGTCGAACTGGATGTCCTTGGCGATGACCGGCTGGGTCTCTTCGCCGTACTTTAGGGTCACCAGGTGGCCCAGCAGCTTGCCGGTGTAGAGGGACTTGCGGAAGTCCTTCTCGTTCACCGAGATGGCGACCGGCTTTTCGCCGCCGCCATACAGGACGCCAGGCACGAAGCCTTCACGGCGCGCAGAGCGGGCGCTGCCGGTTCCAACGTCCTTGCGGACGTCCACGTTCAGAATGATCTCAGCCATCAGGCTCGCCTCAATAACAAAACCGCCGCGCAAAACGGCCCGCGCGGCGGGGGTCGAAACCCTCGAATTCAAGAGCGCGGGTCATTACACGCTTCGTTTCCGAAGCGCAACCATGGCCGCGCGGAAAGGCGACGGGCCCGCCGCCCGGCGATCAGTTCGGAGAGACGGTTCCGTTCTCGATCGCCTGTGTGGAGGTCGCCGCAGCGTCGGCTGCAACGGGTGTGGACTGGACCAGGGCGGTGGGAAGAACCAGCGGCTCCGGCGTGACGGCCTCGGCCGTGCACACGGCGAGGTCGCCCATCACATGGCGTCCGGCGCAGAACATGTGCTCGTAGTGCGGACGCGCGGCGGCGATGCACTGGTACAGGTTCAGCTTGGACATGCTGAGGCAGAACTGGCTGTTGCGCTCCAGCGTCAGGGCCTCGGTGTTGGGACGCCAGTCCTCACCGCCTGCGCCGAGGGCGGCGAGGGCGGCGATGGCCAGGGAATTGGCCACGGCGGGGGTGTAGGGCGGCTGCAGGTCGTCGGCGCTGACCGCCAGACTGTTTCCGTCATGGGCGGCGGCGAACAGGCGCGCGGCGTCCTCGGCGTTCGGCAGCATCTGGGCCTCGGACAGGCGACGGATCGTCTCCAGCCGCGAATCCCGGTCCGGCACGGCCTGCTGCGCCCAGCGGCGGCGGGGGTCGTTGCGTTCCTGGATGGTGTAGGCGTCCTCGGCCACCACATGGGCGATGGCGGCCAGCGCTTCCGAATCGGCGCGCAGCGTCGACACGATCAGGCCCGCGGCGTCAGCGGCGCCCGGCAACTGGGCCGCATAGGCCGGGTTGGCCACAATATTGTTGATCAGCTGGGTGCGCTGCTCCGGGTCGGCCGCAAAGGCGCGCACGCCCTCCACGAAGGGGGTCGACTGCAGGGCCAGAATAGCACCGTAGGCGATCATGCCGCGCGAAAGCTGGTTGGATTCATAGGCCGCGCCGCGGGTCATGATCAATTCGATCGTGGCGGCGTCGGTGATGGCGGGATCGATGGTGCGCGCCTCGCGCATGAAGGCCACATAGATCGCCGCAGCTTCGGAAATCCCGCTGTTCAACGCCAGGGCGGGCGGCGGCGGAGGCGGCGGCGGCGGCGGGGGCGGCGGCTCCGGCGTCTCGCAACTGGCCAGAACAAGGGCGGACAAGGCGGCGGCCATGCCGAGCCCACGACGAACAAGAGCCTGTTGCATCAAGCGATCCCTACGACTGGACGCGAAACGCCCCCCAAAATCCGGCGTCCGATACCAAAGTCCTTATACCGCCCCTGATTTGGTTTTTCGATCGTTAATCGAACAGCTTTGAAACCGACTCCTCGTTGGCGATGCGGCGGATGGCCTCGCCGATCAGGGGCGCCACGCTGACCTGGCGGATGCGGCTGCAGTTGTTCACCTCGAGCGGCTGTTCGATGGAGTTGGTGATGACCAGCTCCTTCAGGGACGAAGCCTCCACGCGCGTGACGGCGGGGCCCGACAGAACGCCGTGGCTGATATAGGCCGAAACCTCCACCGCGCCCTTTTCCAGCAGCGCCTCCGCCGCGTTCACCAGCGTCCCGCCCGAATCGACGATGTCGTCGAACAGGATGCAGCGGCGGCCTTCGACGTCGCCGATGATATTCATGACCTCGCTTTCGCCCGCCTTGGGCCGGCGCTTGTCGACGATGGCCAGGTCCGCATCCAGCCGCTTGGCCAGCGAGCGCGCCCGCACCACCCCGCCCACGTCCGGCGACACGATCATCAGGTCAGAGGTCTTTTCGTAGTGCGTCCGGATGTCCTGGGCCAGGACCGGCGTGGCCAGCAGGTTGTCGGTCGGAATGTCGAAGAACCCCTGAATCTGCCCTGCGTGCAGGTCCATGGTCAGGACGCGGTTGGCCCCGGCCCGGGTGATCAGATTGGCCACCAGCTTGGCCGAGATGGGGGTGCGCCCGCCGGTCTTCCGATCCTGCCGGGCGTAGCCGAAATAGGGCATGACCGCCGTGATGCGCCGCGCCGAGGCCCGCACCAGGGCATCGGTGATGATCAGCAGCTCCATCAGGTTGTCGTTGGCCGGATAGCTGGTCGACTGGATGATGAAGACGTCCTCGCCGCGGACGTTTTCGTCGATGACGGCGAAAACCTCGTTGTCGGCGAACCGCTTGACCTGGGCCCGCGTGAGGGGCCCATCCAGATGGTCGGCGATGGCCTGGGCGAGGGTGCGGTTGGAGTTTCCCGCCAGCAGCTTCATGGGCTGTCATCCTTTCGCCGTCATCGGCACGATTACTTGAGGCGCCTTCTAGCAGTCGGCGCGCGTGTAGCAACCCACGCCGAGCCGCATTGGCGCGAACAAATCGCTGGTGTAGAAGCGCCGGACTGTCTTTTTAGCGGCCGCCCCGGGGCGGACGCAGCCACGTGAGGTCGGACTTTGCTTCTCAGGAAATCGCGTTCCGGTTTGTCGACCCGTATCGGCGCCCTGGCGGTCGTGCTGGTCGCGACCACGGCCCTGACCGCCTGCGCCGGGCGCAACCAGCGGCCGCAGCTGGCCTATGAAGAGCGGCCGGTCGATCTGCTTTACAACTCCGGCTATCAGCGGCTGCAGCGGGAACGCTGGCTGGACGCGGTGGCCTACTTCCAGGAAGTGGAGCGCCAGCACCCCTATTCGGAATGGTCGCGCCGCGCGATCCTGATGCAGATGTACGCCTATTACCGTCAAGGGCGGTATCAGGACGCCATCGCCGGGGCGGACCGCTTCATCCAGCTCTATCCCGGCAGCCCGTCGGCCTCCTACGCCTTCTACATGAAGGCCGTGTGCTATTTCGAACAGATCGTGGACGTGGGCCGCGACCAGGCCGCCACCGGCCAGGCGCTTCTGGCGCTGCGCGACGTGACGCGCCGCTATCCCGACACGCCCTATGCCGCCGACGCCCTGATCAAGATCGACATGGTCAACGATCAGCTGGCCGGCAAGGAAATGACCATCGGCCGCTGGTACCAGCGCCAGGAGCAGCCTCTGGCCGCCATCAATCGTTACCGCACGATCATCGACAATCCGGACTTCCAGCGCACTTCCCACACACCGGAGGCGCTCTATCGGCTGGTCGAGGTGTATCTGACCCTCGGCCTGGACGAGGAAGCCAACCGCAACGGCGCGGTGCTCGGCCACAACTACCCGGGCAGCCGCTGGTATCAGGACGCCTATGTCCTGCTGACCAACGACGGCCAGCGCCCGGGCGTCGAGCCCGAGGGCGAGCGCGAAGGCTGGCTGCGTCGTCTCATTCCGGGTTGATCACGGTCGCGGCCCCGCGAATCTGCTAGTCGGGGGAGGGGACGTTCGCGTCCCGTTCCACTGATGGCCGCCTGAGGGCGCCGGACGGAGTGTCATGCTCTCAAGCCTGTCGATTCGCGACGTGGTGCTGGTCGAGGCGCTGGACCTGGAGATCAGGGACGGCCTGACCGTGCTGACCGGCGAGACCGGGGCGGGCAAGTCCATCATTCTCGATGCGCTGGGTCTGGCGCTGGGCGGGCGCGGCGACGCCGGGCTGGTGCGCAGCGGCGCGAAGCAGGCCGTGGCCACGGCGGTGTTCAGCGCCCCGGACGATCCGTCCTTTCTCCACATGCTCAGCGAGCGCGGCTTCGAGGCGGCGCCCGGCGAGGACCTGATCCTGCGCCGCGCCCTGACGGCGGACGGCCGCAGCCGGGCGTGGATCAACGACCAGCCGGCGGGCGTCACCGCCCTGCGCGAGATCGGCGCCCTTCTGGTGGAGGTGCACGGCCAGCACGAGACCGTCGGCCTGCTGGACCCCAGAACCCACCGGGGCATGCGGGACGCCTATGGCGGGCTGGCGGCCGAGCGCGGCGCCGTGGCCTCGGCCCATGACCGCTTGAAGGCGGCCGAGACGGCGCTGGCGACCCTGCGGGCCGAGGCAGAGACCGCCCGCGCCCGCTTTGAGGAGTTGAGCGAATCCCTCGCCGAACTGGACCGGCTGGACCCGCGCGAGGGCGAGGAAGCCGATCTGGCCGGCGAACGGGCCATTCTGGGCGCGGCGGAAAAGGCGCTGGCCGACCTGGCTTCCGCACGGGATTCGCTTGGCGGAG
>NZ_JBKBPF010000009.1:0-145778 GCF_046293315.1 Brevundimonas sp. | reverse complement strand
TCAACCGGCTGCGTCATTGGGGCGAGCCCCAGCTGTGGACGTTCCCTTTCCAGGCGTCTTTGCGGCTGTTTTGGCGGGCTTTTTCAGCTCGGCGATCTCGGCGCGCAGGGCGGTGATCTCGGCTTTCAGCGCGTCGAACTCGTCGCGACGCACCAGATCCATGTCCGCCACGAAGCGGTCGGCCTGGGCGCGCCAGGCGCTTCTGGCCTCCTCGCCCGCCGCCTGGGCCAGGCCCATGGCGCCGGTGGTCAGCTTGGCGAATTCATCGAGAAACGGATTGCGGGTCTGCATGGGACTGTCCTGGCGACTCAAAGGGCGCGGCGCGCCTGTTAACCTTCCGCCCGACATGGTGAATGAAACCTTTCAATCCAGGGCAAGCCGACCAGAAGCTGTTGGAATCCGGGCCAGGCGCCCCCATTTTATCGCCATGACCGATTACACGCCCCGTCGCTCCGCCTCCGGCTTCGACCTGACCCCGCCCGGCCCGTCGCAACTGGCCATCCTCGAGCATGACCTGACCGACGAGGAGCGGCGCGTGCTGCTGAACCACGGCACCGAGGCGCCCTTCTGCGGCACCCTGCTGGAGGAAAAGCGCGCCGGCGTGTTCTGCTGCCGCCTGTGCGGCCTGCCCCTGTTCCAGACGCAGACCAAGTTCGAAAGCGGCACCGGCTGGCCCAGCTTCAACACCCCGTATGACCCCGACCATGTGCGCGCCATCACCGACACCTCCTACGGCATGGTGCGGGTCGAGACCCGTTGCGCCCGCTGCGACAGCCATCAGGGCCACGTGTTCCCCGACGGCCCGCCGCCCACCGGGGACCGCTACTGCATCAATTCGGCGGCGCTCAGCTTCACCCCGGACGGCGAGCCCCTGCCCGATCCGCTGGGGCGGGGCGATCATCTGCCCGGGTGACACGACGTCGCCGCATTCAGCCGTCAGCGTGACGGTACTGGAGTAAAGCCATGATCCTGACCGCCCTCGCCGTTCTGGTCCTGTCCGACCAGCCCATCGCCACGGCCGGCCGCAGCCAGGGCCATGTGCCCGCCCCCACCGCGGCCGAGGAACCCGTCGCCCCGTCGATCACCGGGGCCCGCGCCATGAGCACCGACGAGCAGATCGCCGCCTGGATCGGCGCCTCCCCCGCCGCTCAACTGGATATGGGCGAGGGCCCGCTCAACTATGACGCGCCGTTCGAGCCCGAGGAGCGCCGCATCCGGGGCGAGGTCAGCGCCGCCATCGGCTCGCACGGCTACCAGGCCTTCGGCGTCGGCGTCTCCATCCCCCTCGGCGAGAGCGGCCAGCTCAACCTTCACTACAGCGAGAGCGAGGGACGGTTCGGCGGCTACAGTCCGTATTACCATCCCGGCTATGGCGGCTACGGCCTGCGCTCCGGATCGTATTTCGGCGCGCCGGACCCGTGGAGGGTCTACGGCGCCGACGGCCTGACACCCCGCTCCCTGCGGACCCGCGGCATCACCGCTATCCCGGACGATGAGGACTGGTGAATGCAAAAAGGCCCGGACGGAACGAAGATCGTCTAAGTGGCGCTAGAACTCCCACCCTTCCGCTTCCATAAATTCCTCGAGGGTTAGGCAGGGCACGCCGAAATGCTCGCATATGTTCGGGATTTTCGCCCCGTTGGGCTTTGCCTGCTCCATGGTAATGACCGTGAACCCGTCGACTGCCGCTTTAGCGACGACAAAAGAGTCTGCGTTCTTTCCACCCTTCAGAAGCTTCCGCTGTTCGATGTTCTGTTGAAAGTGCGGAACCCCGTAAATCTGACCGACAAATGCACCTTCGGCAGCGGTGGGTGTGGCGAAAATTGCCTTCTGTAGCTCAGCCCACTCCCGAAGGCTTTCAGCAGATGCATCTTCTATTTCGCGTGCAACCTCGCGCGTTGAGACGATAGCCCCGTCGGCAACAAGCTGATCGAACCGCTCCCACAGACTCGGAAAACGACGCCGATAATAATTTTTGAACAGAACGGACAGGGGCGACGTGTCGAACACGTACATTATGCAGCCCCCCGCTCGAAGTATCGCTCCAGAGTGCTGAGGTTTTTGGGCTTTGTGTCAAGGTAATCGGCTAGCTGATCCTCATCGATACGATTCTGATGATACGCCTGTAACGCCAACTCTACATAGTCTCGGCCGAGGTAGGCGAGCTTGCTCCAATAGTGATCACCGCCAGGTCCGGCAGGCCTGCGTTGACCATTCCATCGCTCTACCGCTTGCTCGTAATCTCGTTGTTCAATGAGGTCGCGATCCAGGAAGCGGCGAAACACCACCTCACGACTTACGTGGTAGCGAGCTGCAACCTGCTCCGCGAGGGCCTCAGATGGCTCGTGCTGAGCAGTAACCGCTTCAAACTCCGCCTCCGGAAGTAAAAATTCAGCCGCGAACCTGTTACATATAACCTCTATAAGCTTAGCATCACCAGAAAGATGCCCAACAAATTCATCCGTCAATGTATCTATCCCACTCGTATGGAATAGAAGGTGGGCTAATTCATGGAAATACGTAAACATTTGACGCGTTTTTGCGCAGCTGTTGTTAGCGTATATTATGGGAAACGTATCGTCATACAAACAAAAGCCCGAGTACTCCGGAACTCTGAAAGCATCTTTGAAAACGAAGACTCCCACGCGCAAAAGTGCTTCCCGCCACCCCTTCATCGCGGCGTCGTCGTCGCGCCAGTTTTGCTGTTCCTGCAACGACACACCGATGTAGGCGCGGACCTCTTGCGCCATCAGCGGGATGTCTACGCGTGGAGCGAACGCTAGATCGCGGGTTATAAGACGCTCAGCAGGGTTTCGCTCGCCAGTCAGCTCCGCAAGATTCAACTGCAGCGCCTTAGCTTTCCGGAGTAGCAACCGGATTTGGCTTGGCAGCCGCACATATTCCGCGCCGGGCAAGGTGCGGAACGTCTCTTGGATTGCGGGGACGTTCGGTGGTTCGGGAAAAAAGAAGACCGCTATCGGCACCTTCAAAGCATCAGAAATTTGTTCGAGCTGCGGGTAGGTGGGGAACGCCCGGCCTTCCTCCCACTCCACAAAGTTGCGGAACTTTTCGACGGCGGCTTCACGGGAAAGTCCCGCTCGTTCTCGCGCCCACCTAAGAAGCTGCGGTGTTATAGGTATTTGTTCGGCCATCGCGCTTCAGTTTGCCCAGCCCGGCCTAGATTCGCCGCTCCCCCATTATTGAGGTTAGCGGTCTTTTCCCGCAACGCGCCAGCCATTTAAGGCAAGAGCATTCTGCCGGTCGTTTTCGACCTTGCAGTGGCAGCGGTCCAGGAAGGGGTGGCCGGAACCCAAGTCTTCTTATTGACTTGGGTTCCGATGGTGCCGCCGGGGGGAATCGAACCCACGACCTCAGCCTTACCAAGGATGCGCTCTACCACTGAGCTACGGCGGCGAAATCTGAGGAAGCGGCCGTATAGCCAATACGTTCGCCCGATGCAAAGGCCAAAACGCCTCTTGATCGCATTCCTGCATCCGGCCTTTATCCCCCGGTGAAAAGCCCGCCCGACACGACGCCGCCAAAGCCACCGACGCCCGCCGAAAAGGCGAAGGCGGACCGGGACACGCGCCTGGCCGCCGCCCTGCGCACGAATCTGCGCCGCCGCAAGGCGCCGCCCGCCCCGACCGCTCCCAAACCGGACTGAGGGCAAGAAGCGGGACCAACGCACCGGTTCGCCCCGCATTTCCGCACCCCAATGCCTTGCCGCACAAAGGCAGGGACGATTTTTTTGTCTGGTTTTCCGACCGCGTTCGTGGCTGGCGTACCCTTGTGGGGTTCCGTTGCGGGGGAAGGCGTTGGCGCCAGGGCCGAACGCGCGGCGGGACCGGTCGAGCGGGATCGCCCGGGCATTGAGAGCCCGGGGTCCGGCGGGCGTCCTGGACGCCGCCGCCCGTCGTGGGCCGAGCCATGCGGCATGGGGACGAACCGGCGAACTCTGGGCGCGCGACGAACGAGGTTGCGTGTCTGCCGGCTGAAGAGAGCCCTCCCCCGCGGCGCTCACGAACAGAACGACCGGGCGGGCGCGAGCGACCACGCCGAAACACACATCACGGGCGGCGGCCGGCGACGGCGCCGCTCCGGTCCCGGGCGAGATCGCCCGCGCCCGCCGCTTCCCCACCTCCGTCGGTCCCGCCGCACGGAGGCGCAGCCCGTGGCCGCGTCCGATCAAGAGGCGTGACAGTCCGTTCTCGCCCCTTTCAACCGGCGCGCGAGACAGGCTAGATACCGCCCCCGCTTCGCCCGCGCCGGGCGCAGCCTCGACAGAGACCCCATGGACCGCATCGCCATCACCGGCGGCGCCCGGCTGAACGGATCCATTCCGATCAGCGGCGCCAAGAACTCCGCCATCAAGCTGATGGCCGCATCGCTGCTGACCGATCAGCCGCTGCGCCTGACCAACATGCCGCGCCTGGCCGACACCCGGTTCCTGGGCGAACTGCTGAGCGGCATGGGCGTCAGCGTCACCGAGCAGGAGGGGCCCGACGGCGGCGAAACCGTGCTGCACGCCGCCGAGATCACCTCGACCTTCGCGCCCTATGAACTGGTCCGACAGATGCGGGCCTCGTTCAATGTGCTGGGGCCGCTGCTGGCCCGCACCGGCCATGCGCGGGTCAGCCTACCCGGCGGCTGCACCATCGGCGCGCGGCCGGTGGATCTGCACCTGCAGGCCCTGGCCGCCCTGGGCGCCGTGATCGAGCTCGAGGAAGGCTATGTCTCGGCCCAGGCCCCGACCGGGCTGCGCGGCGCCGAGATCACCTTCCCCTTCATCTCCGTGGGCGCCACCGAGCACGCCCTGCTGGCCGCCGTGCTGGCGCAGGGGACGACCGTCCTGAACAACGCGGCGCGCGAGCCGGAGATCGGCGACCTGGCCCACTGCCTGAACGCCATGGGCGCGAAGGTGGAGGGCATCGACACCCACACCCTGACCATCACCGGCGTCGGTTCGCTCTCGGGCGCCGACTGGAGCGTCATCCCCGACCGCATCGAGGCGGGCACCTATGCGACGGCCGCCGCCATGACCGGCGGGGACGTGACCCTGACGAAGATGCGCCCGGCCCTGCTGACCGCCCTGACCGAAAAACTGCGTCAGGCCGGGGTGACGGTGGACGAGACCCCGGACGGCGTGCGCATCCGCCGCGACGGCGGGCGGCTGCAGCCCGTCAATGTCACCACCGAGGTCTATCCCGGCTTCGCCACCGACCTGCAGGCCCAGTTCATGGCCCTGATGACCCTGGCCGACGGCGAGAGCGTGATCTCCGAGACCATCTTCGAGAACCGCTTCATGCACGTGCCCGAGCTGATGCGCCTGGGCGCCGACATCTCGGTGCACGGGGGCGAGGCCCATGTGCGCGGCGTTCAGGCCCTCCACGGCGCCGAGGTCATGGCCACCGATCTGCGCGCCTCGGTCAGCCTGGTGATCGCAGGCCTGGCGGCGGAGGGCGAAACCACCATCGGCCGGGTCTATCATCTGGATCGCGGTTTCGAGCGGCTTGAGGAAAAGCTGGGGGCCTGCGGCGCCGAGGTGCGTCGGCTGAAAGGCGATGAGGATGGACACTGAAACCCCCGCCGTCGACACGGACCTGACCCCGGACGAGACCACCCCCGACAAGGGCCCGCCCCTGCCGCCCCTGCGTCTGCTGGCCGAGGATCATGAGGACCTGCTGATCATCTCGGCGGCCCTTCAGGACGCCATCCTGACGCCGGGCGACATCCTGTGGGAGAGCACGGCGCGGCGGCTGACCATCACCCTGCGCCGCTTCTGCTGGGAATGCGGCGGCACCCGGGTCCAGGCGGCGCTGCAGTTCGGCGACGTCATGGCGGTCAAGAGCCGCGACATGCCCCGCGCGCCCGAGATCCCGCTGGAACTGCTGGCCATGGACTTCCTGCCCGGCGAGGCCCCGGGCGGCCGCGTGGTCATGATGTTCGCCGGCGGCGGCGACCTGCGCGTGGACGTGGAGTGCATGAACGCGGTGCTGGCCGACATCTCCGAACGCTGGCAGGCCCGAAGCGCGCCGCGCCATGAAGAGGATCCGGCATGAGCGGCCCCCATCGTCTGTCCGCCGTCGATCTGGACGAAGCGTCCCTGCCCTCGGCCACCGCCGAGATCGAGCACGCCCGCCGCGTGGCCATCTTCGATCTGGTCGAGCAGAACAGCTTCACCCCCGTCGGCGCCGACGGGGGGCCCTATCAGCTGACGCTGTCCTTGCAGGACAGCCGCCTGGCCATGGACATCACCGGACCTGCGTATCGCAAGGCGCACCTGCTGTCCCTGACCCCGCTGAAGACGGTGATCCGCGACTATCTGATGATCTGCGACAGCTATTACGAAGCCCTGCGCGGCTCGTCGGCCAGCCAGATCGAGTCCGTCGACATGGGCCGGCGCGGCCTGCACAACGAAGGCGCCGAGGCCATCAAGACGCGGCTGGAAGGCAAGGTCGAGGTCGACCACGAAACCGCCCGCCGCCTGTTCACCCTGATCTGCGCCCTGTGGCGGCGGGGTTGAGGCTGTCGAAGGCTGACGAAAGGGTAACGTGCGGCCGTTGACCGCCGCTGATACCGTCGCCCTTCAGAAATGCGCCCGGCCTCTCGCGAGAGACGTCCGGCGCCAGCGGGAGGGTTTGCTCATGTCCGCCTTGCGTTTGATCGGTTTCCTTTTCGTCCTCGGCGTCGTCATCGCCCCTTCGGCGGGGATCGCCAATCCGCAGCTGGCGCAGACGCCCGGCGCGCGCGCCAACATGCAGATGCTGGAGCCCCAGACCTTCCGCGGCGCCGCATTTTCCTATGACCACGAAGTTCAGGTCGTCCTGCCCGCCAGCTACGACGTATCCGGAGATCGGACCTATCCCGTGCTCTGGGTTCTGGATTCCCCGCTCATGACCCGGACCGTGGTCGGCGTCCTGGACACCCTCGTCATGGGCAATCACGCCCCCGAGATGATCGTGGTGAGCATCGGCAGCCCGGCCGAGGAAGGCCTCGCGGGCCTCGGCAGGCGCGTCATGGATTTCTCTCCGCCCGGGCCCGACTATTTCCCTCCGGAGCCCCAGGGCGAGGCGTGGCGCGCGCTGGCCCCCCTGCCCCAGTTCCCGCACAAGGCCGACGACTTCCTCGCCTTTCTGGTCGACGAGTTGCGGCCGCAACTGGCGCAGCGATACCGGTTCTCCGGAGACCACGCCCTCTTCGGTCATTCCGCTGGCGGCATGTTCGCCGCCTACGCCCTCTTCCAGCGTCCCGGCGCCTTCGGGAAGGTCATCATCGGCAGCCCCTATCTGAACGTGGTCCGGGGGGCGGTCTTCGACGCCGAGACCGCCTATGCGGCGACCCATGACGATCTGGACGCCTCGCTGTTCATCGGCGTCGGCGGCGATGAGACAGACGAGTACTTCCTCGCCATCTCGGGCATCGTCAGCTCCGCGACGCGGCTCTCGGAAACCCTCCACATGCGCGGCTATCCCTCTCTGGACGTTCGCACCCGGATCTTCGCCGGCGAGGACCACTACACGGTCGTTCCCCGCATCATCAGCGAGGGGGTGCGGCATCTGTGGGCCGAGGACGCCGCCGAGCTGCCGTCCTCCTGGCCCCAGCCTCCGCAGTAGGGCGGCCCATGCGCTATTTCCTGTCAGAACTCGACGCCCGCTTCGTTTTGGTGCATTACGCCGCGTCCGATTTCGAGCCTCGCCCACGCCCGGCGCGGCCGTTACCCGTTTCCCGAGGGCGAGAGAGACTGCATGTCGAAGGAAGAACTGCTCGAGTTTCCGGGCGTCGTCAGTGAACTGCTGCCCAACGCGACCTTCCGCGTGAAGCTGGAGAACGACCACGAGATCATCGCCCACACCGCCGGCAAGATGCGCAAGAACCGCATCCGCGTGCTGGCCGGCGACAAGGTGCTGGTGGAGATGACCCCGTACGACCTGACCAAGGGTCGCATCACCTATCGCTTCAAGTAAGGCGGACGGCCGCGTGGCCCAGTCCCCGTCCCGGCCGCCTCTGGTGCTGGCCTCGGCCAGCCCGCGCCGCATCGAACTGCTGGCGCAGGTCGGCATCGCGCCCGACCGCATCGTCCCCGCCGACATCGATGAAACGCCCCTTAAGGGCGAGACGCCGCCCCGCCTGGCCGAGCGTCTCGCGCTCACCAAGGCCGGGACCGTCGCCGATCTTGAGCCCGACGCCGTGATCCTCGCCGCCGACACCGTCGTCGCCGTGGGCCGCCGCCTGCTGGAAAAGCCCGCCGACGAGACTGAGGCCCGACGCTTCCTCGCCCTCCTGTCCGGCCGCAACCACCGAGTCTTCACCGGCGTGGCGGTCAAGGCGCCGGGGCGCGACGCCGCCGTGCGCGTGGTCGAGACCCGCGTGTCCTTCAAACCGCTGTCCGACGACGAGATCACCGGCTACCTGAACACCGGCGACTGGCGCGGCAAGGCGGGCGGATACGCCATCCAGGGTCCGGCGGGCGCCTTCGTGCGCCGCATCGTCGGCAGCCATCCGGCGGTGATGGGCCTGCCGCTCTATGAAACGGTCCAGCTTCTGCACGGCGCCGGCTGGCGCCCGGCCCGGCCGTGAGCGCCGAGCGCCGAACCTATATAGACGACAGCCCCGGCGAAACGCGGGGCATCATCGAAGGCGAGCGCGGCTTCGAACACATCCTGATCCAGCGCGAGGCTGACGATCCCGGCCAGCGCCTCGGCGCGGCATCCGTCGGCCGAATCTCGCGGCTGGAGCCCGGCCTGAGCGGCGCCTTCGTGGACCTGGGCGGCGCCGAAGGCTTTCTCCCACTCAAGCGAGACACCGGTCTCCCCGTCGGCCGGAAGATCGAGGTCGAGGTCGTCGCCGAATCCCGGGAAGCCAAGGGGCCGACGCTGCGAATGCTAGGCCCTGCCGAGGGCGACGTCCGCCTGATCCGCCCTGGCCCGAGCGTCGATGAATGGCTGGACCGTCTCGCGCCCGGCCTCCGTCCGATCACCGGCAAGGCGGCCATAGAAGCGGGATGGGCTGCGCTGGAGGAGGCCGAAGCGCCGGCCATGCCCGGCGGCGGACCCGACGTGGCGGTCGAGCGCACCCGCGCCATGATCACCGTCGACATCGACCAGCCGCCTCTGCCCGGCAAGGGACTGAATGCCCGGGATCGGCAGCGCGCCAACCAGGAGGGGCTGAAGATCGCCGCCCGCCTGATCCGCCTGCGCCGCTGGGGCGGGCTTGTGGCTGTGGATCTGCTGGGCTCCGGTCACGACGGGGCGCAGATCACCGCCGCCGCGCGCACCGCCTTCGGGACCGACCCGGCCATCGCCTACGGCCCGGTCAACCGGTTCGGCGTGTTGCAACTGGTGCTGCCGTGGCGCTTCACACCTCTGGAGGAGATGATCCGGCCCGGGGTTGATACCGCCGCCTGCGAAGCGGCGCGAAAACTCAACCACGCCCTGCTGGCCGACACCGCCAGCGCCCGCATTACAGTGCGCTGCCATAGCGATGTCGGGAAAACCGCCACGCCGCTGGTGGCGCGTCTCGGTCCGCGAGCCCATGTCCTGCCTGACGACAGCCTTCCCCCGACCCGAGTGATCATCGAATGACCCGCGCCGCATGCCCCATCTGCCGCCATGCCGAGGCCGACCCGAGGTACCGCCCCTTTTGCTCCAAGCGGTGCGCGGACATCGACCTGGGCCGTTGGTTCACCGGCCGGTACGCCGTTCCGGGCCCCCCGGTGGATGAAAATGGCGAAAGCGACAGCGCGGATGAGGCCTGACGCTGGACACGCTGATCGGGCTCGCTTATAGACCCCGCTCCCGACGGCCTGAGCCGTCGCCGGACCCGGGCCTGGGTAGCTCAGTTGGTAGAGCAGCGGATTGAAAATCCGCGTGTCGGTGGTTCGAATCCGCCCCCAGGCACCACCTCCTCTTTTCCTTATCCCCTCAGCGGTGCCACCGGTTACCGTGACGAAAAACATTTCGTCGTTATGTGGTCCGTTTGGTTCTCTTCTGCTTCTGCTCTCGGCTTTGCTCATATCTCAGCAACTGAGCCTGATGCAGATGCAGGAACCCTCTGGCCGGAGATTCCCTCGTCTTGGGGGATGACGAAAACCCTTTCCGGTTACCGACTGTAACATGATTACCGATTGTCCATATTCCACTATTCGAGCAATATTTTTTCTCCGAGAAAGCCCCACCGGGAACAGATGACGCTCTTATGACGTGTGCGCGAAAAGACCTTGCGAGCGCGAAATCCCGCTCTCGCGGCAGTTGAAAAGCATGATCACGCACTTGACGCCCCCCGGGCGGTTCGCCAAGACAACGTGACCGCTCCCCTTAATGGAGAGCGTCGGTATGCGAACGGCCGCCTCTCCAGGCCAATCGCGAGTGCTTTTCGGACGCCTCGGCAACCGGAGAGCAGCAGGAAACGTTACGGGAGCCGGGTCGTCGATCCGGTACCGTTCTAATTCAGTGAGGGGCGCCGCCTTCCGGCGAACGTCTCTTTAGGTCCAACGAGTCAGACCAAGCAGGAACTGGCGAACTATGCTCCATAGCAAAAAGACAAACTTCCTCCTCGCTCTGGCCGGCGCCGCCGTCCTGATGGCGACCTCGCCGGCTCTCGCGCAAGACGCGGCCCCGGCTCCCACCGAAGCGCCCGCGGCTGAGGCCCCGGCAACTACCGACGCTACCCCGGTCGAAACCCCCGCTCCGGCGGCGGAGGCCGCACCGACCGACACCGGCGGCCATGGCGAACTGACTGTCGCCCGCATGTTCATCGATTCCGACCCCGTCGTTCAGGCGGTGATGATCGGTCTGGTGCTGGCCTCCGTCTTCTCCTGGACCCTGTTCGTCATCAAGATGATCGAGTTCGGCAGCCTGAACCGTCAGACCGACCGTTACCTCGAAGCCTTCCGCGGCGCCCGGACGATCCCGGACATCCGTCGCGTGTCGACCTCCGAGGACTTCGAAGGCAACCCGTTGGCCGACATGGCCGCTGCCGCCACCGAAGAAGTCGAGGCCTCGCGTGCTTCGGGTCTGGCCGTCAACACGGACCACCGTGAAACCACCATCGTTCGCGCGATGGCGGCCGTGGCCGCTGTCCAATCCGGTCTGGCCAAGCGCCTGTCGGGCGGTCAGCAGTTCCTCGCCTCGACCGGATCGAACTCGCCCTTCATCGGTCTGTTCGGTACGGTGTACGGCATCATGAACTCGTTCATCGGCATCGCGAACACCAACACCACCAACCTGGCGGTTGTGGCCCCCGGCATCGCCGAGGCCCTGCTGGCCACCGGTCTGGGCCTGTTCGCGGCTATCCCGGCGGTTATTTTCTACAACTACTTCAACACCCGGATTTCTTCCTACGGTGTCCGCTCGGACGGCTTCAACGCCGAACTGATGAACACGATCTCGCGTCAACTCGACAAGGGAGCGTAACCTAGATGGCCGCTAAACTCGGAGGCGGCGGCGGCGGCAAGTACGAGATCCAGCAGAACAGCGAAATCAACGTTACACCCTTCGTGGACGTCATGCTTGTTCTGCTGATCATCTTCATGGTGGCGGCTCCGCTCGCCACCGTGTCGATCGAGGTGAACTTGCCGACAGCCGTCTCGCCGCCTCAGCAGAACCCGCCAACGCCGGTGTACATCTCGCTGCAGCAAAACGGCAGCGTCTACATCGGGGACGGCCGCACGAGCGTCGAGCAGATGGGCGATGATCTTCGCCGTCTGATCGGGCAGCGCAGTCCCGAAGATGAGCGGATTTTCATCCGCGCTGACCGGGGGGTCCGCTACGGCGATTTCATGCAAGTCATGAATGCGCTGCAGGACAACGGATTCTACAGCGTCGCGCTCGTCGGCGAAGACAACGCATAAGGGCCTGGTCGCAAAGCATGACTGAACAACATCGTCGCGACCCGCTCCTGGACCCGCCGCGCCGGAAGAAGATGTCGACCGGCGTCATCGTGGGTATCGGGATCTCGGTCTTCGTCCACGTGGCCGGCGCCTGGTGGATTTATAACCAGAAGTTCGTCCTGAAAGAGGTGTCCTATTCGGACGAGTCGATCGAGGTCGAGCTGATCGATCCGTTCGTCGAGCCTCCGCCTCCGCCGCCGCCGCCGCCGCCGCCTCCGCCCGACCAACCGCCCCCGCCCAAGCTGCAGGTGCGTGAACCGGTCGCGGTGGCCAATGCGCCGCCGCCCCCGGTGACGCTGCCCATCGAGGCGACCAAGAAGGAAGATCGTCAGGAATACACGGGCCCGCCCGTGATCGTCCCCGGTCCTCCGCCGCCTCCGGCCCCGCCGGCGCCTCCCGCGCCGTCGGTGATCACCAACCCTGACTGGGTGCGTCGTCCGGACAGTAGCGATCTGGCCCGGTTTTATCCGAGCCGCGCGGCTTCTGACGGCACCGAAGGCAACGCCGTGATCGAGTGCACCGTTCAAGCCAACGGCCGCCTCGCGAACTGCAGCGTCGTCAGCGAAAGCCCTGCGGGCGCCGGCTTCGGTCGGGCCAGCCTGCAACTGGCGCCGCGGTTCCAGATGCGTCCCCAGACCCGTGACGGCGCGCCCGTCGGCGGGGCCCGGGTCCGCATCCCGATCGGCTGGCGTCTGGGCTGATGCAGAAGCCTCAAGTCTGAACAGCGCCCCGGAGGAAACTCCGGGGCGTTTTTCTTTGTGGCTTTCCGTTCGGGAGCCAATCGTTCAGCTTGAGCGTTGAACGCACATACTGCTGAGGGAGCACGTCCACATGATCCGCAACACCGCCGCCGCACTTCTGACGGCCACCGCCCTGACCGCCTTGCTCGGAGCCTGCGCCTACAACGAGACGCTGGGCCGCAACCAGCTGCTGATCGTGGACGACGCCGCGCTGCAGTCCTCCGCCGACCAGGCCTGGACCCAGGCCATGCGCGAGATGAACCCCACCACAAACGCCGCCCAAAACCAGCGGGTGCGCACCGTTGGCAGCCGCATCGTCGCGGCGGCCAACCTGAGTAATCGCCTGTCCTGGGACTATGCCGTATTCCAGAACGACACGCCGAACGCCTTCGTGCTGCCCAACGGCAAGATCGGCGTGACTACCGGTCTGCTGGGTCTCGTGCGCAACGACGATCAGCTGGCCGCCGTCATCGGCCATGAAGTCGCTCACGTTGTGGCCCGCCACGCGGCCGAGCGCTATTCGCAGACCGCCCTGACGTCCACCGGCCTGCAGGTGGCCCAGGGCGTGGCCGGCGACTATGGGCAGGCCGTCGGCGCGCTGGGCGGCATCGGCGCGCAGCTGGGCGTGCTCCTGCCCTTCTCCCGGACCCACGAGCTGGAAGCCGACCGCCTGGGCATCGACTACATGGCCGCCGCCGGATACGCGCCGCGTGAGGCGGTCGCCCTCTGGACCCTGATGGCCCAGCAACGCCAGGGCTCCACGCCCGAGTTCGCTTCCACCCACCCCTCGGACCAGACCCGCATCGCCCAACTGGAGCAGTATATCTCCAGCCGCGGCTGGTAGGCGTCTTCTCCGCTTGATCAGCGGGCCCGGTGCGGCTAGACACCGGGCCTTCGCGATGCCGCCCTAGCTCAGTTGGTTAGAGCGCCAGATTGTGGCTCTGGAGGTCTCCCGTTCGATCCGGGAGGGCGGTACCATCGCTTGCCTCTTATGCGGCAGAGGATTCAGCTGCAGCGCTCGCCCTGGCAGCGTTGGGTTTCCGCCAGGCCGAGGCGGCGTCGTGAACGCTCTCTTGTTGACTCACTACGACAGCCCGGTATGCCTTGACCGTTCGCTTGCACGTGGTTCTGCCAGATGTACAGGGCCTCGCCCCCCGATGAAGATCTTGCTCAGGCGCACGCGCAACTGCTGAAGGATCAATCCCTGCAGTTCGACCGCGCGGGCTTCACGCCTCCTGAAATTCCGGTCTGGCTGCGATGGATTGGTGATGCTCTTGAGGTCATGGCCCCCCTGCTGACATGGGCATTCTGGATTGGCCTCATACTATTGGCCGCCCTGATCCTGTTTGCGATTGGCCGGGAGATTGTTCGCCTGCGCCGGCCGCCGGCCAGGCCCAGAAAGCCCAGACCGCTCGTCGTGGAGGAATGGCGACCGGACGCCCAGGCGGCGAGGGATTTGCTGGCCGAGGCCGACGCCCTCGCCACACGCGGCCTCTATGCCGAGGCCGCCCATATCCTGTTGCTGCGCAGTGTTCAGGATATCGAGAAGCGCCAACCGAACGCCTTGGCTGTGTCTCTCACGACCCGCGAGATCATGGCTATGAAGGCCCTGCCTGATACGGCGCGTCCCGCCTTCTCCAGCATTGGGCGAACCGTCGAACGCAGTCTGTTTGGCGGCGCGCCGGTCGATTCCGACGCCTTCGATGAGTGCCGCCGGGCCTATGAAGCGTTTGCCTTGCCTGACGCATGGGCCCGATGACGCGATCCGCCCGAGCCCGAGACGGCGCATTTTCACCCGTTGTCGTGATCGTGGTCGCCCTGGTCGGGGTGGTGACATTCGCCGGACTGGGGATTCTCTCAGCCTACGCGCCCGAGCTTCGCTCAGGGAACGATGGCGGCACTCACGCCATGTCCCGCGCCGCCACAGGGTTCGGAGGACTGCCGCCCCTGCTGCGCGGGCTCGGTGAACCGGTCCTGCTTAGCCGTGGAGCCCTCACGGAGGCTGCAAACGAGGGCCTTCTGATTCTGACGCCGACTGGCCGATTGACCGCCGATCGGGTCGATAACTTCGAACACGGCGGCCCGACCCTGATCGTCCTGCCGAAATGGTTTACGGCTCCCGATCCGGCCCACGCAGGCTGGGTCACAACAATCGGCGCGAATCCGGCCGGCGAAGCCCTCTCCATCCTTCCGCACGATCTGCGTCAGGGCGCCGACCTCGTCGAGCGCGAGGGGCGTGAACGGATCGTCCTGCGTCGTCCGAATGGAATGGCCTTCGGCGCGCCCGTCGAGATCGAGGGCCTGCGCACCCTGTCAGGCGAGGGCTGGATCCCCGTCGTGACGGATGAGCGCGGCGCCCCGGTGATGGCGATGCATGCCGAAACAGGGACCTATGTCCTGAGCGACCCCGATCTTATCAACACTCAGGGCCTGAAGACCCTTGAGGGCGCTCAGACCGCCGTGGCGCTATTGGGCGTCATTCGGGCCCAGGGCGCCCCGGTGATCTTCGACCTTACCCTTCACGGCTTTCAGAGGACGCGAAGCCTGCTGCGGCTGATGCTTGAACCTCCCCTTCTCGGCATGACGCTGGTGATGGCGGCGCTTGCAGTCTTCGCCGGAACACAGGCCGCGGTTCGCTTTGGTCCGACGCGCGAGACAGCCCGGGTGATCGCTCTCGGCAAGCGCGGTCTGGCGGACAACACCGCGGGCCTGGTGCGCCTGGCGCGACGCGAGCACCATCTGGCTACGCCCTATGCCCTGCTGATGCGCGCGGCCGTCGCACGCGCCATCGGCGCGCCTCGCAGTCTGGATGATGAGCAGTTGAACGCCTTTCTCGACCGCGTCAGCCGCTCGACCGGTGCGACCGAGACCTATTCCGCCCTGGCTGAGCAGGCGCGGGCGGCCAGGACACCGGGCGACCTGATGCGGGTCGCCAACGCCCTCTATCGCTGGAATCAGGAGCTGACCCGTGCGCGTCAATGATGTGAAAACCGTCGCAGAGCGCATCCGCGCCGAAATCGCCAAGGCCGTGGTCGGCCAGGAAGGAGCCGTGGATCTGCTTCTGACCGCGTTGTTCTGTGGCGGTCATGTGCTGCTCGAGGGGCCGCCAGGAACGGCCAAGACCCTCCTGGCCCAGAGCTTCGCGCGGGCGACGGGTCTGGACTACGGCCGCATCCAGTTCACGCCGGACCTGATGCCTGGCGACATCATCGGCTCCAACCTCTTCAACTTTCAAACATCGAGCTTCACCCTGACGCGGGGGCCGATCTTTTGCGAACTGCTGCTGGCCGACGAAATCAACCGAACGCCGCCGAAGACGCAGGCCGCCCTCCTTGAGGCCATGCAGGAGCGGCGCATCACCATTGATGGCGAGGCGCACGCCCTGAGCCCGCGCTTCACCGTCGTGGCCACCCAGAACCCGATCGAGCAGCAGGGCACCTACCCGCTGCCGGAGGCGCAGCTGGACCGGTTCCTGTTCAAATATGTGCTGGACTACCCGTCGCTTGAGCAGGAACGGTCAATCATCGCTGATCATGGCGCCCGGGTCGGGCAGATGGACCCTGTCGCCCTTGGCGTCGACATCGCCGCTGACGCCGCAGCCATCACCGACGTCAGCGACGCCGTGAGCGCCGTCCGCCTGACCGAAGACGTGGTCACCTACATCGCCGATCTGGTTCGAGCGACGCGGGAGTCGGCGGATATCGATATCGGCGCCTCACCGCGGGCAGGAGCGATGCTGGCCGGCGCCGCGCGCGCTCACGCAGCGCTGGACGGCCGCGACTACGTCATCCCGGACGATGTCAAAACGCTTGCCGTGCCCGCCCTGCGCCATCGCCTCGTTCTGTCGCCCGCCGCCGAAATCGAAGGACGTCGTGTCGAGCAGGTGCTGGACGGCCTGGTCAATCAGGTGGCGGCCCCCCGGTGATCTATCCCACGCAGCGAGCGGTTCTCCTGATGGTGGCGGGCGCTCCCGTCGCCCTGCTCGTCGGCGTGTTGACTCCATCGGGCTGGCTGGCCGGTCCAGCCTGGATCGGCGCTGTTGTGTTGCTGACCGCGCTGGATGCGGTCTCGGCCGGATCCCGGGCCGCCCTCAACTTGGACGAGCCCGAGCCGGTTCGTGCGGCCGTCGGAAGGCCCGGCCAGATTGACATGACGCTGCGTTTCGGCACGAGAGGGCCGACGCCCCAGTCGCTTGACGCCGCAGTCTCGGGCGATTCGAGACTGGGCCTGGACGGCGTGACACGTCGCGCCAGGGTCTCGGGCCGCGCCTCCCCCATGGCCTTCCCGTTCCTGCCCGAAAGGCGCGGTGCGGCCGATATCAAGGCGCTCTGGGCGCGATGGCACGGACCATTGGGTCTGGCGTGGAAACAGAAGGTCTTCGCCCTGGGCCTGTCCGCGCCCGTCCTGACGGATCTGCAGGGGGTGCGGGATCAGGCTGTGCGCCTGTTTGCCCGCGACGCCCTCTTCGGCGCCAAGTCCCAGTTGGAGCTCGGCGAGGGATCAGAGTTCCAGGCCCTGCACGACTATCAGCCCGGAATGGATCGGCGGGCCATCGACTGGAAGCAGTCGGCCCGTCACGCCGCCCTCCTGGCCAAGGAGTTCCGCACGGAACGCAATCACAATGTCATCATGGCGCTGGATTGCGGTCGAGCGGCTTGCGAGCCCGTGGACGGCATGCCTCGCATCGACCGCTTCATTCATGCGGGGCTGCTGCTGTCCTACGCCTGTCTCAAGTCTGGCGACCGGGCGGGGCTGTTCGCCTTTGACTCGATCCCACGTCTTTCCACCGGTGCAATCAGCGGGCCTGATGCTTTCCGCACTCTTCAGGCGGTGGCTGGACGCATCGACTACTCCACCCACGAGACCAACTACACCCTCGCCCTGGCCGCCCTCTCGGGCCAGTTGCAGCGTCGGTCCCTGGTGGTTGTGTTCACCGACTTCACGGACTCCACCGCCGCCGAGTTGATGATTGAGTCGCTTGGTCGCGTGTTGCGGCGTCATCTGGTGCTGTTCGTCGTGCTTCGCGACGAAGAACTCGAGTCACTGGCCGCATTCAGCCCCGAGGAGACCGATGACGTGTCGCGCGCCGTTGTGGCCGGAACCCTGTTGCGTGAGCGCGAAGCCGTGGTCGCGAGATTACGGCGCATGGGCGCCCATATTGTCGATACTCCGGCCGACCGCGTCGGACCCGAAGTGGTCAATGCGTATCTGGATCTGAAACGCAGGGATTTGCTGTGACCGACCATCGCCCTTCCCCCCTGCTGAAAAGTCAGCGCTTCCGCCAGGCGCGCGAGGAGGATTGGCGTCGGCTGGAAAGACTGATGGACAAGGCCGAGAAGGGCTCTGCCGCCAAGCTGACGGACGCCGAAATTCTCGCTGTTCCGGTGCTGTATCGATCGACGCTGTCGGCCCTCTCCGTCGCCCGCGAAACCTCGCTTGACCAGGGGCTGATCGAGTATCTGGAAACCCTCGCCACACGGGCCTACTTCTTCGTCTATGGGTCCCGGGCGACGCTGCAGGACCGCCTGAGCGACTTCTTCAGCAGCGGGTGGCCTTCCGCGGTGCGCAGCCTTTGGCGCGAGACCCTGATTTCCGCAGCCTTGATGGCCCTGGGCGCGATCGTGGCCGGGTGGCTGGTGGTGCACGAGCCCGAGTGGTTTTACGCGTTCGTACCCGCCGAACTCGCCGGCGGCCGCGACCCTGGTGCGTCCACAGAAACCCTCAGGGCCACCCTCGGCGGGCACGAAAGCGCAGACGGCCTGTCGGCATTCGCCGCCTTTCTGTTCACCCATAACGCCCAGGTGGCGCTGCTCGCCTTTGCTCTGGGGTTCGCGCTTTGCCTGCCGACCGGTCTGCTCATCCTCTACAACGGCGCGACCCTGGGCGCCTTCGTCGCCTTGTTCGCAACACGGGGGCTGGGGGTGGAACTCGGCGGCTGGTTGCTCATCCATGGGGTGACGGAATTGTTCGCCGTGATCCTGGCCGGCGCGGCCGGACTGCGCATCGGTTGGGCCGTCGCCTTTCCTGGCTCAAGAGAACGACTGGACGCGGCCATGGAGGCGGGGCGAACCGCTGGCGTGGCCATGGCCGGGGTCGTCGTCATGCTGATGCTCGCGGGCCTGCTGGAAGGCTTCGGTCGTCAGCTGATCTCCGATACGGGATTACGCTATGCCGTTGCAGGCGTCTCGGGGCTGATCTGGGCCGTCTATTTCTATGCGCCTCGCGCGACACGTCATGCGCGCTAGAACCCTGGAAACACAAGGGACCACTCGCTCGCTGGTCACGCCCGAGGGGGTGGACCTGCGCGTGAACATCGGCGACGCAGGTCAGCGAGCGGCAGCCTTCCTGCTGGATGCCGGCATCATCATCGGCGTGCTGATCGCCATGTCGCTCGCGGTCCTGTTCATGGGCATCGGCGCTGCGGGCGTGGGCGGCGGAGCAGGCGTCGAGCTCATGTACGTGATCTGGCTGCTGGTCTTCTTCCTGCTCCGGAATTTCTATTTTACCGCCTTTGAACTTTCAGCCAGCGCGGCGACGCCAGGCAAGCGGGCCATGGGCCTCCGCGTCGCTTCCCGGGACGGGGGGCGACTGAGGGCTGAGTCGGTTTTCGTCCGGAACGCCTTGCGGGAGCTGGAGGTCTTTCTGCCGCTGTCCCTCCTGTTCTCACGCGGGGGCGGGGACGGCGTGGACAGTTGGATGTATCTGCTGGCGTTCGTCTGGTGCGCGATCTTCGTCTTCTTCCCCCTGTTTAACCGCGATCGTCTGCGCGTGGGGGATCTGGTGGGGGGAACCTGGGTCGTGCGCGCCCCCCGCCGCAAACTGACCCGCGACTTGGCCGACGAGAGCGCCGGCCGCATCGCCGTCTACAACTTCACCCCCGCCCAGGTCGACGTTTATGGCGCCAAGGAACTGCACGTGCTCGAGTCCGTGCTGCGTCAGAATGATCGCAAGACCCTGCGCGCCGTCGCCGACCGCATCGCGGCCAGGATCGGCTGGGCCCGGCGTCAGGACGAAGCGGACCGGGACTTTCTCGCAGCCTATTACGCCGCTCTGCGCGGACGGCTTGAGCAGCGCATGCTGATGGGCGTGCGTCGCCGCGACAAGCACGACGTCTGAAGCGTCAGTCGAACACTGCGGCCAGACTTTCCGGCCCCGCGCCTTCCTTGACCGAGCGCAACTCATAATACAGCGACGCCACCCCTGCCGAAGCGATCACTCCTGACAGCACATTCACGACCGGTCCGGTGAGAAGATTGACCCACAGGTTGGGACCGCTGCCGCCGGTGATCGTGCCGCCGGCGGCGAAGCTGACGGCCGCGATCGCCGCGCCCAGGATCCAGGTCAGGATGATATAGATGACGAGCAAACCGAACACGTTCCACCGATAGCCTCGCGTGAGGTCCCGGCTTCGCTGAAAGCTCTCCAGGACGCCCCGCTTCTCGACAACGACGGCCGGGGCGGCCACCGACCACAGGACAGCCAGGATGACGCCCGGCACGATGAGCAGAACGAAGGCGAACCCCATGCCGAGACTGGCCAGGATCCCGAGCCCCAGCAACGGAAAGAATGCCCTCACGCCGACGCCCAGAGCGTCGCTCAGGCCTGTCTTCTTTCCGTTGAAGCCGTCCACCGCAGCCTTGACCGCTGTCCCCTGCAGCATGAAGAAGCCGATCAGGTAGAGCAGGGAGCCGAGGACGACGAAAACAACGCCCGTCCCTGTGGAATCGCCGCTCCAGAAAAAAGTCTGGCCCACGGCCGACAAGGTGCTCGGCAGACCGACCAGCACGATCGAGGCGACGAGCAGCACCAGCCAGTTGTCGCGGATCGCCGCAAAGGTCCGACTGATCACACGGCCCAGATCAAATCCACCCTGGGTGGAGGCCGCAGCGCCCTCCCCGCTCTGCAGGATGAAGATTTCCCCAGGCGCGCCGTCCTCCGTGGGGCTGAAATCGACCTGCTGCCCCCTGCGGGGTGTAAGTCCGGCATGGATGGCCGTGGCCGGGAACAGATAGCGATTTCCGTCGTCCCCCCTGATCGCAACCATTCTCGTGGCCGCATCAAAGGTCAGAATTTCGCCCCGCATATCTGGCTCCCTCTCGTTACACGTCACTATTGAAGGGGATTCGCGCGACGCGCGCACGCCTTTCAGCGCGCTCTGCGACGCCTCAGGCTTTGTCCGGATTGTAGCTCTGGAGATCTCCCGTTCGATCCGGGAGGGCGGCGCCGTCGCCTGGAGCTCAGCGGGGCGTTGTCGTTCCCTCGTCCAGGTGGGCGAACAGCTCCGTGAATGTCGTGGTCCAGACCTGATCGCGATTGTCTGAAAGCCAGGCCAGCAGTGTGCGGTGGGCGTCATGGTCCACGCTCAGATAGTCACCGCCGACGCCGTGGAAGACGAACACCGCCATGCTGCCCCGGTCGATGGCGTCCTGCACATAGGCGATCAGGTCCTCTGCGGTGGATATCTCGATGAAGCCGCGTCCCGGAATCCGCATCCGGTTGATCTGGTCCGGGGCGGGCCACCAGTCGGCCAGATCGGTGACGCCGCCGCGCGAATAGGCGACCACGCCGGACTCTCCCAGAGGCCCCAGATAATCGACGCCGCCCGCCACCGTCTGATCGCAAGGCAATGCAAAGCCATGCTCTGCGCGGCCGTCCAGCGCGGCCAGCAGGGCGTTGTGACGCTCGATCTCGCGGATCAGGGTGTCGGGCGTGTAGGCTTCGAGGGTGTAGCGCGGGTCGGCGGGGAAGGTTTCTGCCAGGCAGGGGTGAAAGATGGTGTGGTTGGCCAGCTCGTGCCCGCCCTCAGCCACCGCACGCCAGGCGGGCGTGGCATCAGCCTGAACATTGCTGAGAAAGAAGACGCCTTTCAGGCCCCGGGCGTCCAGATCGGGAACGGCGTTCGCCAGCTGCGACGGCAGGGCGTCGTCATAGGTCAGCACCACCGCCGCCCTCGCGCCGCCGGGCCAGCCGGCCGCAGAGGCGATGGCGGGGGCCGGCACGGAGGCGGCGAAGACGATGAGCGCGGCCCGACAGGCGCAATACAACCCCGAACGCGACACGAGGCCCTCCTCTTCTCCGCTGACAGACGGCAGGGTGAGCGCGGCCCGTACGCCTGTCAAAATCATTCATTTGTGAAATCGTGGCGGAACCGGCCCTGGGCCCTCCCCCGACTCGCAGACCAGGACTAGGGTCACCGGATGTTACGCCGCATCGTGCGGGCGCTGCGGGCCCGTCACAGACGAATCAGCTCCCAGGGGGGGGCTCCCTCCACCGTACAGAGCGGCGCCATTCCCTATGCCTGGGCCGGAGACGAGCCGACCTATCTGCTCATCACCTCCCGGCGCACCGGCCGGTGGATCTTCCCCAAGGGTGTGGTTGAGCAGGACATGACCGCCGCCGCCTCGGCCGCCAAGGAGGCCTGGGAGGAAGCCGGGGTGCGCGGAGACATCGGCGAGGCGGCGATCGGTACATACCGCACGGAAAAGATCGAGCGTCACAGCACGCGTATGATCGCCGTGGACCTCTATCCCCTCAAGGTTGACGATCAGGCCGGAAACTGGCCCGAGCGCCACAGCCGCCGGCGGCACTGGGCGACGCATCGGCAGGCGCGGCGGCTGATCGACAACGCCGAGCTGATCGCGGTGCTGGACCAACTGCACGCCGACCTAACAGCGCCGGATGCCGACGCCAGGCCCCGGAAACCGGCCAAGCGACGGCGTCACCCCAGGAAGCGGGTCAGGACCAGATAGATCCCCGCTGACAGGAGCGCTACCGCGGGCACCGTCACGACCCAGGCTGCGGCGATGCCCCACAGATGTTGGCGCCGCACGAGGAGGCGGTTCTGGCGCTTGGTCTCCGCCTTGACGGCCGCCTCCGGGGTGACGGAGAGGCTATCCGGCGACGGGATTCCATTGCGGCGACGCATGCCGCGATTGGTCATGACCTCGCGCAGCAGGCCGACCCCGAAGATGCCGCCGATGGCGATGTGGGTAGAGGACACAGGCAGGCCGAGAACGGAGGCCACCAGCACGGTCGATCCCGCCGCCAGGGCCACGCAGAAGGCGCGCATGGGGTCCATGCGGGTGATCTTCTCCCCTACGGTGCGGATCAGGCGCGGCCCGAACAGGGCCAGGCCCAGCGAGATGCCGATCCCACCCACGATCAGCACCCAGACCGGCAGGGCCACCGTACCCGTCCCGGCCGACCCGGACTGGGCCGCAGCGACGATGGCCGCCAGCGGTCCCACGGCATTGGCGACGTCATTGGCGCCGTGGGCGAAAGACAACAGGGCCGCGGCCAGGATCAGGGGCGGCACGAACAGGGTGGCCACCTGTTTCTTGGCGTTCTCCATGCCCTCGGCCTTGCGCAGCACCCAGGGCCGTGAGCCCGCCCAGCCGAACACGGTCATCGCGGCGCCGCCAATCAGCACCACGGGCGTGGACGGGGCCCAGACCCGGTTGAGCCCCTTGGCGAACATGTAGAGGGTAAACACTCCCGCCATCAGGCCAACCAGCACCGGCACCCAGCGGCGCGCCGCGGCGACCCGGTCCTGCCGGAACAGGATGCGCCACTTGATGAAGGCCAGCAGCGCGGCGGCGATGATCCCGCCCAGAACCGGTGAGATGATCCAGCTGGCGGCGATACCGCCCATGACGGGCCAGGCCACCGCGCCCACCCCGAAGGCCGCGATGCCCGATCCCAGCACGGCGCCGACGATAGAATGGGTGGTGGAGACAGGCGCGCCGAGGATGGTGGCGAGGTTCAGCCACAGGGCGCCCGCCAGCAGGGCGGAGGTCATCAGCAGGATCAGGCTCTGGGCATCCAGCTCCGGCGACGGGGTGATGATTCCCCGGGAGATCGTGTCGACAACCCCGCCGCCGGCCAGCAAGGCCCCTGAGACTTCGCAGACGGCGGCGATGATCAGGGCGGCGGTGAGGCTGAGGGCTTTGGACCCCACGGCCGGCGCCATGTTGTTGGCCACGTCGTTGGCGCCGATGTTCAGGGCCATGTAGCCGGCCACCACCGTGCCGAAGACCACGTAGATGCCCAGGTCGCCCACCCCGGCGATGCGCAGGGCGAACAGGGCCACGGCGAGCAGGAAGATCAGCGCCACGCCCGGGAGCGCGAGGGAGCGGCCCAGGTCGGCGGTCGCCGTCTCCAGGCGGCCGAGTTTCTTGAGATCCTTGTCGAGGGTCCTGGCCAAAAGCTTCGCTTGTGTGAAAATTTAATCCGTAAACGGCGCAACTAGCAGAGGGGTCGTTCCTTGCACAGCCCGACCCGGGAGCGCGGACGACACGCCGCATATTGCAACGGTTCGGGCGTCATGCTCGTTGTAGCGACGAAGCGCCGGAACGACCCCGGCGTCGAGGTCCAGGACGACACATCATGCTCCGCATTTCCCTTCTGGCCGCAGCGACCCTGGCGGTTGCGTTCCCCGCCATGGCGCAGGACGCCGTGGATGACCTGTTCGCCAATCCTCCGGCGGTCCAGGAACGAGCTCCCCCGCCGCCGCCTGCGCCTGCTGAGGCCCGCCCCGTGCAACCCGCCCCATCCGGCGTCGCCGTTGTCGACAAGCCCGCCTATGACCCGGAGACCGAGGAAACCCAACGGCTGAACGCCGCGGTCGAGGCCTATAACCAGTCCGTGCGCCAGACCAACGCCTCGGCCCAGGCCGAATACGAACAGGGCCTGCGCGACCATCAGGCGTGGGTGGAGCGGCTGGAAGCCGAACACCAGGCCGAGCAGGCGGCCTATGAGGCCGAGGTGGTGCGCCGCCAGCGGGAGCACGAGACGAGCCTAGCCGCATGGCGGCGGCGGGTCGAGGCGTGCCAGCGCGGCGTGATCAGCGAGTGCGATCCCTCGACCATTCGCTGACCTAAAAGAGGAACGCCGGACGGCAGGGCCCGAAGGCTCCGCACGTCCGGCGCTTGATCCTGAACACGACCTAGCGGAACAGACCCAGAAGCATCTGCGGCGCCTGATTGGCGATGCCCAGCGCCTGAACACCCAGTTGCTGCTTCGTCTGCAGCGCCTGGAGCCTTGCGCTTTCCTTCGCCAGGTCCGCATCCACCAGGTTCCCAACGCCGGCCTCCAGGGCATCCTGAAGCTTGCCGACGAAGGTCGTGTGCGTCTCCAGCGCCTTGGATTTCGTGCCCATCCGCGCCAGGGCGGCGGACACGGCGGCGATGGAGTCGTTCACATCGTCCAGCGCCGTGGCGGCGTCGGACATGGCGGTGATGGTCTGGCTGACGCCGATCGACACGATGGTCCCGCCCAGCGCCATCACTTCGGCCGCGACGGTGAGCCGCAGCGCGCCGCTGGCGTCCGCGAGAGCCTCGAAACCGGTGGCGCCGGTGTTCAGCAGGTTGACCCCGTTGAACTCGGCATTGACGACCACACTGGAAATCTGGTCGCGCAGGGCTTCGAAGTCCTCGGCGAGCGCTTCGCGGGAGGAGCTGGTCAGGGTCTCGTCGGTCGCCGCGAGGGCCTTCTCCTTCATCTGCACCAGGAGATCCGACACCGTCTCGCCCGCAGCCATGGCCACGTCGACCGCGGACGTGCCGCGGGCCAGCGATTGAGAAACCGCATTCAGGGCTCCGAGCTCGGCGCGCTGCCCCTGGGCGATGGCCCAGATCGAGCCATTGTCCTTGGCGGACGCAACCTTCATCCCGGTGTTGATGCGGTTCTGTGTGGTAGCCAGGTCCTGGTTGGTCTTGTTCAGGTTCTGGAGCGCGATCATCGCGCCCACGTTGACGTTCACCGAGTTCATGTCGGCGGTCCTTCCATTCTGGTCGGGGAGTGAAAACAGCCTTCTGGCCGTTGAGCCGGTTCTGGCTCGCGCACGCCCTCGCAAGGATCAGGCCGACGTCAGAGGTTTGATTATCAAGACAATAACAACGCCACCCCCGCGAACGCGCGATTTCTGCCGGGCCCCTGCGGAAGGTTTTGCCGATGGCGCCCACGCCAGGGCGCCCGTCGTTGCGGGGTGATGGGAAGGAAAAATGGGCGAAGAATTTTCGCGAAGCCTTGTCCGGCCATGCATTGGGCCCGGAAAATGCGGGACGAAGTCGGCACATCCTCCCCCATCGGGGGAGGTGGCGCGGGCGCGATAGCGGCCGTGACGGAGGGGGCTGAAGCCGGGCTCCGCGGGTGAGGGCTGGGCTGAATCGACGATGGCGCGGGGCTGTTGATCAGCATACCCCGGGCCAGCCCCCTCCACCATGCTGCGCATGGTCCCCCTCCCCCGATGGGGGAGGATTGGGCGTCAGGCCGCCTGGGCGCCTGTGGCCGCAGCCAGGCCCTGCATGATCATCTTGTTGATGTCGATCAGCGGCTCGAAATCCTCTTCGCGGCGCATGACCGCCGAGGAGTGGCGGCTGACGAACAGACTGATGGAGATAAGCTGGGCGCGCAGCGGCGCAGGCAGGCTGTTGTCGGGATTGGAACAGTCTGTGGCCAGGGTCGACCAGAGGCGCCGATTCCAGTCGAGGGCGTCGATGCGGGTCTGGATGTCGCTCGGGTCGGCGCGCGAGGCTTCCATGAGCGCTCGCGTAACCTGGCCGAACAGGCGGTATTCCGCCTCGCGCGGGTTTTCCGCCCTAGCGGTCGCCGTCTTGTAGGCCTGCAGCGACATCGCCGATCCTCGACTCTTCGTATTCAACCAGTTTGCGGGCGGCCATCAGGGCCTTGTAGTATTCGCGGGCCATGACGTGCCGCGAGGCGGCGACGCAGTCGGCCATGATTTCCGGATTGCGGGTGGCGCCCATGAACTCCGACAGGCGCATGGCGAACTCGTCGTAGAATTTTTCCGCCGCGGATTCGTCCAGGTACATCATCATGACCGGGAAATAGATGCGGCGCGCCGGGCTGGTCACCTCGTCGGCCTGCATGATGTCCTTCTCGCGAAGGACCGAGGCCTTGTTCTGGAGCAGGAGCACGCCCCGGCGGTCGCCGTTCTGGACGACGGCCCCGTTCAGGACGAATTTCTCACCCGGCTTCAGCGACAGTTTCAGCGGCATGACGACCCTCCCGCGCCCCAGTCCTATCGAGGCTCGCCTGACACTGATTAAACAGACGTGGTTAACCATCCCTTGTGGTTCGGACGGCAGCATGAAGGGGAATCCCGGTCCAGGAGGTCAGAGTTGAGCATCGCATTCGAGGCGCCCGCCGCCCTGCCGGGACTGGCCCGCGCCGCCGACGCCGCCGCGGGAGACGCCGCCTCGCCCGAAGCCATGGGCCGTCTGTCGCGGATTCTGGCGAAGGACGGGGGAAAGGCGAAGAGCGAGGGAAAGGCGAAGAAGCAGGCGCGGGCCGTTCTGTTCCAGTTGAAGGCCGCCGTAGCCGACGTGCGCGTCCATGACTATGAGGGCGCCAGCAAGAGGGCCCTGAAAGCGCTGGAGCTGGACAGCCAGAACGGGCTGGCGTGGCACGTGCTGGCAATCGCGCGCGAGAAAGCCGGGGATGTGGTCCAGGCGCTGAACGCCTATGAGGCCGCGCTGAAGCTGCTGCCCAGCGACACGGCGGTGGCCCAGGACCTGGCGCGGTTGGCCCAGCGGCTGGGCTATCTGGAGATCGCCGAAAAGCTGCTGCGACACTATCTGGCGGCGGACCCCGACCACATCGAGGCGATCAACAACCTGGCCTGCGTCCTGCGCGACCGGAACCGGTATGACGAGGCGATCGAGGTGCTGCGCGCCCGACTGCAGACCGCGCCGGACAGCGCGCTCATGTGGAACACCCTGGGCACGGTGCTCGGCGACCAGGGCGACATGGGCACGGCCCTGACCTTCTATGACGAAGCCTTGCGCCTGCAGCCGGACTTCGCCAAGGCGCGGTACAACCGGGGCAATGCGCGGCAGCCGTTGGGGGATTTCGAGGGCGCGCTGGAGGACATCGAGGCCGCCCTGCCCTACGCGGCGCCGGGGTACGAGACCGCCATGATGACCATGGCGCGGGCCCTGACCTTGTTGGGGTCCGGTCGCCTGAAGGACGCTTATGACATCTATGAAATTCGGCAGGACCCGGCCCTGCCGGACGCCATGATCATCGTGGCGGACGGTCCGTGCTGGACGCCGGATCAGCCGCTGGACGGCAAGCGCATCCTGGCGATCGGCGAGCAGGGCATCGCCGATGAGTTCCTCTTCGCCAACATGGTCCCCGACCTGATCCGGGCGGTGGGGCCGCAGGGCAAGGTGTTCCTTGCGGTGGAGCCGCGGCTGGTGTCGATTTTCCAGCGCAGCTTCCCCCAGACCGTAGTCGGGGCCCACCAGGCGGTGCGCAAGGCCGGACAGTTGATCCGCTTCGCCCCCTTCATGAAGGATCAGGGGGCAGTGGACGGCTGGCTGCCGCTGGCCAGCCTGATGGCCCCGTTCCGCCCGAACGTCGAGGCGTTTCCGGATCACGCGGGCTACATCACCCCTGACCCGGAGCGCGTGGCGCGCTGGCGGGGTGAGCTGGCGGCGCTGGGCGACGGCTTCAAGGTGGGCCTGCACTGGAAGAGTCTGGTGCTGAAGGGCGTGCGGTCGCGCTATTTCTCGCCCTTCGACCAGTGGCGGCCGGTGCTGACCACGCCCGGCTGCGTGATGGTCAACCTGCAGTGCGGCGACACCGCCGCCGAGCTGGCCCAGGCCGAGGCGGAGGGCTTGAATATCTGGACCCCGCCCATCAACCTCAAGGACGACCTGGAGGACGTGGCGGCCCTGTCGGTGGCGCTGGATCTGGTGATCGGCCCGGGCATCGCCGGGACCAACATCGCTGCGGCCGTGGGGGCTAACACCTGGATGATCCAGGCCCCGGACGACTGGCACCTGCTGGGCACGGGCAAGACCTATCCCTTCTATCCGCGCATGCGGGGCTGGGCGGCGGGCTCTTTCGGGCGCTGGGACGGGGTGATGGCGGAGATGGCCGCCGAACTGGCGCGAATATCTTCGGCCCGCCGGAACGCCGCCTGATCTGCGCACGTTTCACTCCCACAAGGGAGCCGAAACCATGGCCGAACCGCTGGAACAACCCGACGAGCAGGATCAGTCGGAAACCTTCGACGAGACCCATCTGGACGATGAGGGCGATGGCGACATCACCCTTGAGGAGATGGACGTTCTGGACGTCACCCAGGAAGCGGGCGACGCCGGTGACGATGATCTGGAGCTGGAGGATGTCCAGGCCCTGGACGGCGTCGATCCCGAGGCCGACGCCCGGCTGGATGACGGAGCTCAGCCCCTGAACGAGCAGGACATCGAGAGCGACGGCGAATACGGCGCCGACGAGATCGAGCTGGTGCCCTCTGGCCTGATGCGCAACGTCCAGGGGGCGCAAGGCTCGGCCGCGCACTGGGAATCCCGCACCCTGGACGACGACGACATCGACGCCCTGGGCTATGGCCCCGACGAACAACCCCAAAAGGAAGCCTGATGAACGATCGCAAACGCGAAGACGATATCGATGCCCCCTACGCCCGCAAGATCACGCCGGAAGAGGGCAAGCCCGATCATCTGAAGGACAAGGACCGCACGGCCGAGGATCGGCAGGAAGGCCTGGTTGACGAAGCAGTGGAGGAAACCTTCCCCGCCAGCGACCCTGCGACTCCCAAACGCATCACCTGAACCCTGTTCAGGTGCGTCCTGATCCGCTACCCCCTCTGGTCTCGCATGGACGGAGTGGATGAATGGATCGGTTCCAGGGCACCCATAACTATATCGCCACCGATGACCTGAAGGTGGCGGTCAATGCGGCCGTGACCCTGGAGCGGCCGCTGTTGATCAAGGGCGAGCCCGGCACCGGCAAGACGGTTCTGGCCTATGAGCTGGCCGAGGCGCTGGGCGCGCCGTTGATCACCTGGCACATAAAGTCCACCACCAGGGCCCACCAGGGCCTGTATGAATACGACGCCGTCAGCCGCCTGCGCGACAGCCAGCTCGGCGACGCCCGCGTGCACGATGTGCGCAACTATCTAAAGCGCGGCAAGCTGTGGGAGGCGTTCCAGGCGCCACAACGGCCCGTGCTGCTGATCGACGAGATCGACAAGGCCGACATCGAGTTCCCCAACGACCTGTTGCAGGAGCTGGACCGGATGGAATTCTACGTCCACGAGACGGACGAGACGATCCGCGCCGAGATCCGCCCAGTGGTCATCATCACCTCGAACAATGAGAAGGAGTTGCCCGACGCGTTCCTGCGCCGCTGCTTCTTCCACTATATCCGCTTCCCCGACGAAGAGACCATGAAGGCCATCGTCGAGGTGCACTATCCCGGCCTGAAGCCGCGTCTGGTCTCCGAGGCGCTGAAGACCTTCTACCAGATACGCGACACGCCGGGCCTGAAGAAGAAGCCCTCAACCTCCGAGCTGCTGGATTGGCTCAAGCTGCTGCTGGCCGACGACGTGTCGCCGGAGACCTTGGCCGAGCGCGACCCCAAGCGGCTGATCCCGCCCCTGCACGGCGCCCTTCTGAAGAACGAGCAGGACGTGCACCTGTTCGAGCGGCTGGCGTTCCTCCAGCGCCGCGAGGGCGGGCGACCGGGCGGATGAGACGTTCCGGCAGGGCCTGTTACGGCGATTTCACTGGCGTATGAAAACCCCCAGCGCACAATAGGGCTGAAACAGGAGCCGACACCATGCGCGCCCTCATCATTCCGATCTGTCTCGTCGCCCTGGTTGCGGGCTGCGATTCCGAACCGCCGATCCGCATCTCGCGCGACGCTGACCAGGACGCCGGCACCAGCGGCGTCCTGCGGGTGGCGGACACGCTGCAGTGCCCCCAGAGTCATGACGTGCTGACCCGCCGCGGGGCACCGGCGGCCGATGGCCTGTCCTGCGAATATACCGGCCCGCGAGGGTCACAGGTGACGTTGCGTCTGGTGACGCTGGACGGCGGCGACCTGGCCGCGCTCGATCGTCTCGAGACCGAGATTCAAGGGCTGCTGCCCGCGGCCATCGACCGCGTCGGCGGCGCGGCCTCAGCGACGGCACAGGGCGTGGACATCGCGGCCTACGCCGGTGACGGCGAGGTGGACGTGCGCGTGCCCGGCGTCAGCATCCAGGCGGAGGGGGAAACCGCCACCGTCCGCCTTCCCGGCATCAGCATCGACACCGACGGCGGCCAGTCCAGTGTCCGCGTGGGCGGCATCAGCATCCGCAGCGACGATACGGGCGACCGCGTCAACATCAGCAGCGACAACGAGGCCGTCCGAATTCGCGCCCAGGACGAGGCCGTGGAGATACGCACCCGCGACACCGCCAACGGAATCCGCGCCACCTACATTCTGGTGGACGAGCGGGGCTCCGATCTGGGCTGGCGGCTGGTGGGCTACGAAGCGCGGGGCCCCGAGGGCGGCCCCGTGGTGGTGGCGCTGGTCCGCAGCAAGGAGCGCCGCGAGGACGAGGTCTTCGACGCCGCCAAGTCGCTGGTCCGCCTGAACGTCGGGGAATAAGCCGGACGGCGGGCTTGATCGCCGTGCCCGAATGCGTCACGTCCGAGGGCCTCGAACCGACGGAGTGATCTTGGCCCAGGCGCGAAAGACGACCAGCGAAAAGGCGCCGCGGGCGTGGCAGCGGATGCTGTCCGGGCGGCGGCTGGACCTGCTGGACCCCTCGCCCTTCGACATCGAGATCGAGGACATCGCCCACGGCCTGGCCCGCGTGGCCCGCTGGAACGGCCAGACCATCGGCGACCACGCCTTCTCCGTGGCCCAGCACAGTGTGGTGGTCGAGGAGATCGTGGCCCACATCCAGCCGGACATCGCGCCCAAATGGCGGCTGGCGGCCCTGCTGCATGATGCGTCCGAATACGTCATCGGCGACATGATCTCGCCTTTCAAATCGGCCCTGGGCTTCAACTACAAGGAATTCGAGGCGCGGCTGGAGAGCGCCATCCACCTGCGGTTCGGCCTGCCGCCGAAATCGCCCGGGGCCATCAAGACCCTGATCAAGAAGGCCGACCGCGCCTGCGCCTTCTTCGAGGCGACCCAGCTGGCCGGGTTCGACCGCAAGGAATCCCTGCGCCTGTTCGGCGCCCCACCGCCGGAGTATGATCTGCTGATCCAGCCCCTGCCCGCGGGTCAGGCCCAGGCGCGGTATCTGGAACGGTACAAGGTGCTGGCCGGGGCAATGGGCGTTCTGCCCGCCGCCGACGCCTGGCACACGGAGTGAGCATGGACCGCGCCGTTCAGGACCAGGGTGTGCTGATCGGACTGTCGGTGGTGGTGTTCGCGCTGCGTGACGGCGAGGCGGTGGTACTGACCACCGGGAGCGGCCCCGACGGCGCCGGCCTGCCCTTCGGACCGTTCGAGCCAGCCCGTCACCGCACCTTCGAGCTAGCCTTGCGCGACTTCGTAGCCGAGCAGACCACTTTTCCGCTCGGCTATGTGGAGCAACTCTACACCTTCGGCGACGCGGGCCGGGAATCACCGCGCGCCGAGATGGGCGTGGGCGCCCGGCGGGTGGTCTCGGTGGGCTACCTTGCCCTGACCCCTGACGCCAGCGCAGTGGCCGGGCCGGGCGCAGCCTGGACCCCGGTGCTGGACTTCTTTCCGTGGGAAGACTGGCGCGACGGTCGTCCCGCCGTCATCGATCAGGTGCTGGCGACCCCGCTGAGGGCCTGGGCCGCCTCCAAGGACGCCGCCGTCCGCACCGCCCGTGCCGAGCGCCTGTTCGCGCTCAAGCCGGGCGCGCGCTGGAACGAGCAGCAAGTGCTGGAACGTTATGAACTGCTGTACGAGGCCGGTCTGGCCCCGGAGGCAGGCCGCGACCACGATCAGGCCCCCGCCCCCCTGCCCGGGCGCGCCATGGTGTCGGACCACCGCCGCATCCTGGCCACCGCCCTGGCGCGGCTGCGCAGCAAGATGAAATATCGTCCGGTCCTGTTCGACCTGACCGCCGACACCTTCACCCTGTCCCAGCTTCAGGCCGCCGCCGAGGCGGTGTCGGGCCTGTCCCTGCACAAACAGAATTTCCGCCGCGGCGTGGAGCGCACCGGCCTGGTCGAACCCACCGGACGGCTGAGCGCGGCCACCGGCGGACGGCCCGCCGAACTCTATCGGTACCGGGGCCCCGAAGCCTCCGGCGGCGGCGTCACGGGCCTGTCCCTGCCCGGCCAGCGATAATCGCAACGGAACGCTTGCGGGAAACGCCCGAGGCGATTAGGTATCCCGCCTCGCTCGACCACCCCTTGGGGAAACAGCGACCGCGGAGAGGTGGCAGAGTGGTCGAATGTACCGCACTCGAAATGCGGCGTACGTGGAAGCGTACCGTGGGTTCGAATCCCACCCTCTCCGCCACTGCTGAATGAACCGCATCCGGATGCGCCCCAGACGCGTCGTTAGCTTCATTCTGCTAGATTTCTTGATTTGGCTGCGGGCGAGGAGCTGCGGAGCGTCCACCTGACGGTCAGAACGTAAGGTTTCCCGGTCATGAAACGGAGACATTTCCGTCAGTGATCCGTGACGCTCGGGGCCTAACCCTGCCGTGTTGCAGGAGCGGGGCGTATCTATGGCGTTAGTGAGGGAGATCGATCGATGGTTCATCGATCAGGTGCTGCCCCACGCGCCGGCCTATCTGCGCCAGGCACGCCGCTGGGCCACGGATCCTGAAGCGGCCCGGGACATCGTCCAGGAAGCCTACGCGAGGGTCATCGCCGCACCCGACTGGCGAGCCATCACGCGACCGCGGGCGTACGTGTTGATGGTGGTTCGCAACATCGCGATCGATCGGCTACGTCAGGCTCGGCTGGCGCCGTTCGACCGCCGTGGGGACGAGGCGCTGCTGTCGGTCGAGGACGACCAGCCCGACGCCTTTCAGGCCATAGCGTCCCACGAACGGCTGCGGACGGTCCGGGCGGCCATGGCGGCCCTTCCGTCCCAGTGCCGCAAATGCCTGGAGATGCGGAAATTCGAAGAGCTGACGGTTCGTCAGATAGCGGATCGTCTGGGCCTGTCCGTCTCTACAGTCGAGAAGCATCTGTCGAAGGGGCTGCGCCTTGTCATGGAGGCCCTCAACGGCGAAGAGACGACGATCAACAGGGATGACGGCGGCGGTGACCAGGGACGGAGATCTCAGAGCGGAGGCGGCGGACTGGCTGGCGAGTCTGGACGCCGGGACTGCTCGGCCTGAGGAATTCGCCCTCTGGCGGGACGCCGATCCGCGCCGCGCCGTCGCCTTTGCAGAAGCGGTCGCCGCCTGGGAGACCTTGGGCCGGGACCAGGCGCGCGAGTCCGTCCCGGTCCCCGCCTCACCCGCCCGGGCGCCAAGTCGGCGAGCCCTCCTGCGCGCGGCGGCGGTCGCCGGCCCGGTCCTGACGCTGGCCGGCATGGCCGCGGTGCTGCGCGACGGACGCGCCCATGCCGCGACAGCCGTGGGCGAGATGCGGCGTTTCGAGGCGGCGCCGGGCCTGACGATCGAACTGAACACCGACAGCCGCCTGTCCTGGGAAGTCCGGGGCCGCGATGGCGAGGTCTGGCTTGAGAAGGGCGAGGCAGCCCTGTTCATCGACGGCGAGGCGCTCAACGGCGTGACGCTGAACCTGGCGCGTGAGAAGGTCCTGCTCGCACCGGGGGCCTACTCCACCCGGTCTCTGGGCGAGGAGCCGGAGGTCCTGGTGCTGGACGGCGGCGCGCGGGTCTCGGGCGCCGCTGCTGCGCCCCTCGCCCAGCGGGGTCAGAGGCTCAGCCTGGCGCGCGGCGCGCGGCCCACGCCTCAGCCCGAGCCGGACCTGGGCGCCGCGACCGCCTGGCGTCGGGGCGAAATCGTCTTCACCGGCGAGACGCTCAGCGAGGCCGTGGCCGAGTACAATCGCTATCTCGATCGCAAGCTGGTGCTCGCGGACGAGGACATCGGCGCAATCCGCATCGGCGGTCGCTTCGAGACCGTGCGGCCCGAGCCGTTCCTCAGGGCGCTTGAAAGCGGCTTTGACCTGACAGCCTCGGTCCAAGGCGATCGCATTCTTATCGAAAGAATGTCGACTGCCGGATAGCGGAGTCGAGCGTCGACTTCGTCTTAGCAGGCAGAAGCCGGCGGAGTATCCGCATGGCGACCAGGCAAATGGGGACCTCATGCCTTCGACCGGATCACGGGCGCTCGCGCTCATGCTGTCCACAGCGCTCATCACCAGCCTGCCGGCCATGGCCCAGGCGCAGGAGGCCGCGCAGGCCCGACCCGCCGTCTCCGCCGCCCAGACCGCATTCGATGTGCCGGCCGGTCCGGCCGCAGCCGCCCTCAACGCCTTCGCCACCCAGGCGGACGCCGAGATCCTTTATCCCTACGACGTCGTGGAAGGCCTGACGTCGCCGGGCGTGCGGGGAACCATGAGCCGGGGCGAAGCTCTGCGCCGTGTCATCGCCGGGTTGCCGCTGACCGTGGTTCAGGAAACCGGCGGCGTGATCACCCTGCGGAGAACGGCGGAGACCCGGCGGCCCAACGTGGGCGAAGTGACCACGGTCTCGGAAATCATGGTCACCGGGTCCCGCGCAGCGATCGTGCGCGCCCAGGAGGTGGAGCGAGCCGCCGATAATCTGGTCAATGTCATCTCGGCGGAAGACATCGGACAGTTCGCCGACCAGAACGTGGCGGAATCCCTGGCCCGCCTGCCGGGCGTGTCTCTCGGGCGGTCCGAGGGCGAAGGCCGCAGCGTCTCGGTGCGGGGGCTGCCATCCGAATACACCGCCGTGACCGTCAACGGCGTGCGTCTGGGAACCTCCAACGTGAACACCGCCGCCGTCTCCCTGGACTCGGTGTCCAACGAGCAACTGGCCCAGATCGAGATCAGCAAGTCGACCCTGCCCTCCCAGGACGCCGACGCCATCGGCGGCATCATCGACCTGAAGACCCTGTCGGCTTTTTCGGGGCGCGAGACGGCGCAGATCCGGGTCGAGGGCTATTACGGCGAGGAAGTCGGCGAATGGGGCGAGGAGGTTTCCGCCAACTTCACCCGCCGCCTGATGGATTGCCGGCTAGGCCTGGGCGCCAGCCTCGGCTATTCTCGCCGGCCGATCGCCGGAACCGAGCTGGAAGGCGATGCGGGCCTGGATTACGTCACCGCGCTGGAGGCTGACGAACCGGAATTCCTGCGGCCCAACGAGGTGATCCAGGTCACCGAGACCGGTGAACGGACTCGCTGGAACGCGTCGGTCAATCTGGAGTACCGGCCGGCCGCCGACACCGAACTGTTCCTGCGCGGCACCTGGAGCCGGTTGAACGACGAGGACCTGAGCTATCAGGACATCTGGGTCATTGAGGAATCCGAGGACGAGGACATTCTGGAGCTGGGCCCGCGCGGCGGCCTGTTCGACATCGTCGAGAACGAGCGCCGGCTGTTCTTCCAGGATATCTATGACAACATCACCAGCATCTCGGCGGGGGCCGACCTGACGCGGGGCGGATGGGACATCGGGCTGCAGCTCGACTACGCCCTGTCGAAGTTCGAGAACACCGACGCCATGCGCGGCCGCTTCCGGGCCGAGGACCTGCTGGTCGACCTGGACTTCACCGACGAGGGCTTCTCCCTGACGCCGGCCGTCGGCGACGGAGGCGACGGCGATGACCCGTTCAATCCGGGCGACTATCAGTTCAACCAGCTGCTATTCGTGCCCGAGGTTCGCGAAGACCAGATCTGGACGGGTCGCATCGACCTGGGCCGCGATCTGGACTTCACTATGCCCGTGCGCATCGATTTCGGCGTGAAGGCGCGCCTGCGCGAGAAATTCAACGACCGCAGCGAATACACCGGCAATCCGCGCAGCTTCGGCTACTCCATAGACATGGCCGACCTGGACGTCTTCGACGTGGCCGGCCAGGGCTACGCCAGCTTTTTCCCCACGGCCCAGAGCGGCTACCGCGCCTTTCTGGAAGCCCGGAACATCCTGCTGGCGCAACCGGAGTACCAGCGCGAGGACCTGTCGGTCGCGGTGGACTATTTCACCGCCGAGGACGTCATCGCCGGCTATGGCCAGGCCAGTTTCGAGCCGGCCCCGAACATCAAGGTGATCGCGGGTGTGCGGGTCGAGCATACCGAGGCTGAGGGCCAGGGCTTCTACACCGAGTTCGACGGCTCCGGCCGCGGCCCGGACGGCGAACCCGGCACAGGCGAGATCATCGACCTGGGCACGGTATCCAACAGCTACACCGACTGGTTCCCGGGTCTGCACCTGCGCTGGGACGCGACCGATCAGGTGGTGGTCCGCGCATCGGCGAACCGGGGCATACAGCGTCCCAACTTCACCGACCGGGCCAACCGCATCCGCGTCCAGTTCGACGAGGACGATCCAAGCGACCGCGATCTGGTCGCGGGCAACCCCTGGCTGGAGCCGCTGACGGCGAATTCCTTTGACGTTTCGGCCGCCTGGTATCCGTCGTCGGAAACCACCATCCAGGTCGCCGCCTTCTACAAGCAGATCGACAACTTCTTCATCGACTTCGAGGGGGATGGCGCCGATCTGCCGCTGCTGGGCCTGCAGTTGCCCGATGGGGTTTCGGACGACTTCGCGTCCGTCGACACCGTCATCAACGGCGAGGACGCCGAGGTGATCGGGCTGGAGCTGTCGGTGACGCAGGGGTTCAGCTTTCTGCCCGGCCTGCTCTCGGGTCTGTTCGTCCAGGGCAATGTCACCTTTGCGGACTCGGAATCCTCGGCCAGCGTGCGCGCGGGCGAGACCTTCTCCCTGCCGAACCAGCGCGACTTCCTCGGCAATCTGTCGCTGGGCTGGGAGAACGACAGCCTGTCGCTGCGTCTGGCGGCCAATCACAAGGGTGAGGCCCTGGCGGTGCTGGCCAGCGGGCCCGAGGAAGACGTCTGGAGCCGCGCCGTCACCCAGGTGGACTTCAATCTTCGCTACGACCTGAACGACAGGGTGCGGCTATACTTCGACGCCGCCAACATCACCGACGAAGCGGAAATCGACGTCTATCGGGGCGATGAGAACGGCCCGATCTTCTACACCAACTCGGCCTTCGGCAGGACGGTGCAGGTCGGTCTGAGGGCCTCGTTCTGATGTGGCTAGGGCTGGCCGCGGCCGCTCTGCTTCTGGGCGCTCAGTCCGAGGCGCAGGAGTTGCGTCCCGACAGCGCGCGGCCTGAGACGGTGGCGCGCTGGGCGCCCGGCGGCTGGCCCGACCGGGTGGTGCTGACCCCCGGCGCCGATCCGGCTCGCGAGATGGCCGTGGCCTGGCGCACTGACGGGCGTCAGGCCACGGCGCAGGCGGAACTGGCCCGAGCCACTCCCGGACCCGACATCAAGGACGGGGCGCAGGCCGTCGACGGTCGGTCAGCAAGGCTTGAGACCCAACTGGGTCCTGCAACCTATCACCAGGTCCGCTTCACCGACCTGCAGCCCGACACCGCCTACGCGTACCGCCTGCGCGGCGCTGACGGCTGGGGAGAATGGCGGCCGTTCTACACCGCGGCGGACGGGTTCGAGCCCTTTCGCTTCATCTCTCTGGGCGATATCCAGAACGATGTGCTGGAGGTCGGCGCCCGCATTGTGCGTCAGGCCCTTCGCGCCGCGCCGGATGCCGCCCTGATGGTGCATGCGGGCGACCTGGTGCAGCAGCGCGACGGCGACCCGCATGACGCGGAATGGGGCGAATGGAACGCCGTCGGCGGCCATGTCTATGGCGAGGTCCCCCAGATCGTCGCCACCGGCAATCACGAGTATATGGAGGTCCGCGAGGCCGACGGTGGCGGGGCCTATACCCGCCTCGCGCCTCACTGGAGCGCCCAGTTCGCCTTGCCGGACAATGGCGCAGCGGGGGCCCGCCAGACCACCTATGCGGTGGACCGTCAGGGCGTTCGCTTCATTGTCCTGGACAGTACTTCAGCCCTCAATTTCGGCACCCTGGAGACCCAGCGCGCCTGGCTGATCCAGACCCTCGCGGCGCCAGGGGCGCGCTGGCGGATTGTGGTCATGCACCATCCGCTTTTCAGTTGCGGCCGGGACTACGAACCCATCCGTATCCGGTCGGCGTTCGCCGACGTGCTGCGCGCAGGCGGCGCCGATCTGGTGCTGCAGGGTCATGACCACTGCTACAGCCGCGTCAGCGACCTCGACGTCGGCCCCCTGCCGCCGGGCGGGCGTCGCACGCTGTCGGGGCCAGCCTATGTAGTGTCCGTCGCCGGGGCCAAGATGTACCCGCTCAACGCCGATTCCGAAGCCCGCGCGGACGTTCGACTGGGCGACACCCAGACCTTCCAGATCGTGGACGTCACCTCGGACCGGCTGAGCTTGCGGGCCTACGACGGGACGGGCGATCTGGTCGATGCGTTCGACATCGAGCAAACCGGTGATGGTCGCATACTGGTAGATCGCCGGGACTGAGGCAGAGGCGCTCCCCGCGCGCCACGGCCGCTTTGTGCAACCCGTCCTGCGCGTCTGCATCAAGGCCTGTCCCTTCTCCCTACCGCGTCCGCCAAAGTCGGTGAAGGCTAGCTGCCCCCCATCAGGTGCGCAAAGGCGGCCATGCCCTCGGGGTAATCGCGCCAGCCGTCGCGGGCCTTGAGAGCGTCCACCCGCGCGGTCAGGTCGTCGGGACCGAAGCCATCGGGGAACCACTGGGCCCCGCCTTCCACCTGGGCGGCGAGACGCACCCCGCCGGCCCCGGCAGTGACCGTCTCGCCGGTCAGGGGACAGTCAGGCGACATGAGCCAACTGGCCACCGGGGCGACCCGGTCGGGCGACAGACGGGCGGCCTGCTCCGGCGACAGGAATTCGCCTGTCATGCCGGTGTCGGCGAAGGGAGCGATGGCGTTGGCGGCGACGTTGCGGCTCGCCCCTTCCAGGGCGATGACCCGCATCAGGCCGATCAGACCGGCCTTCGAGGCGGAATAGGCCGCCATGCCGTGCACGCCGTGCAGCCCGGCGGTGGATGTGGACACCAGAATCCGGCCGCCGCCCGCCTCGCGCATGTGCCGGTAGATGGGCAGGGTCGGTGTCAGGGTCCCAAAGAAATTGACCTCGAAATTGGCGCGGAATTCCTCGACGGTCTGTTTGTGCAAGGTCGAGGCTTCGGGCGCGCCGGCGTTGTTCAGCAGGCCATCGATGCGGCCGAAGGCGTGCAGGGCCGCCGCCAGCAGGCGCTCGCCGGAGTCCGCGTCCTCCACCGCCACGGGCGCGGCGACGGCGCGACCGCCCCGGGCCTCGATCTCGGCGACCACGGCCTCGGCCGAGCCGGGCGCGTCCGCCCCGCGGGGGCGCGTATTGACCACCACCGAGGCGCCGCGCGCCGCCAGATCGAGGGCATAGGCGCGGCCAAGGCCCCTGCCCGCCCCCGTGACGACGACGACGCGATCCTTCAGGTAGCTCATGACGGTTTCCTCTCGGGGGCGACGGCGCGCGGACGCGGCCAGGGCAGGAAGCGGGGGGTGCGGGCGCAGTAGGCGGTCCAGGCCTCACCGCGGGTGCGGGCCATGTGCGCCTCCTTGAACGGGGCCGCGGAGGCGTAGCCCATAAACCAGCCGGTGAAGAGCGGCGCGAACAGGGTGATCCAGCCCCACGGATGGGCCAGGGCGAACACGAACCACGCGGCCCACATCAGGGTCTCGCCCAGATAGTTGGGATGACGGACCCAGGCCCAGACGCCGGCGTCCAGCAGACGGCCGCGGTTATTCGGGTCGGCCTTGAAGGCCGCCAGCTGCCGGTCGGCGAGGGTCTGGAGGATGAAACCGCACAGCCAGACGGCCACGCCTGCAATGCAGAAGCCCCTCCGGGCGGGCCCGGACACGCTCGCCGGGACGGTGAGGGCGAAGACGATTGGGGCCGACCACAGCCAGAGAGTCACGCCCTGCAGCAGGTGCACCTGAAAGGCGCTCCACCACAGCCAGCGTGACCCGTGGCGGGCCCGCCAGTGGGCGTAGGGCTGGCGCTCGGCGCCGATGTTGTGGCCCCAGGTCTGGATGACCAGCCGCCCGGCCCCAATCACCAGAAACACCATGAGCAGCAAGCCGGGACCGTCCGGCGCGCGACCTGAAACGAACAGGGTCAGGATCGCCACGGCCACCGCGGCGGCCGGGTAGGAGATGTCCATGACTCCATGGTTCCGGGCCAGGGTTCCCCACAGCCAGGCCAAGGCCATGACGGCCAGCACCCCCGCCCCGCCGGGCAGGATCCATATCCGAAGGCTGTCGCGGAGCGCGGATTCGGGGACCGTCGTCGCTAGGATGATGAAGGCCAGCGGCGCAGCCGCGAGGCCGTAGTGCCAGGCCCGGCCACGGGTTCCGGACGGGATCAATGCCAGCCAGAGGATCGCCGTGGCGGCCCATGCGGCGCCGGCCAGAACAATGGATGAAACGTCCGCCATATTTCGCCCTCAAACACGCTTGCGTAAAAAGACTTGCAAAACTGGTTCATTAGCGCAAGCTACTCCTGCAATGAGCCCGCAAAGGGCCGTACACATTCGGAGGGAATGTCTTGACCAGCATCACAATGCGCGGCTCGTCGTGGCGTCGGCGTCTGGCCGGCGTGTCGACGATCGCCCTGGCCGTCACGGCCGGACTAGCGGCCCCGGCGCTCGCCCGGCAAACCGGACAGGCCCAGCCGGGGGCCGTCACGCTCGACGAAATCATCATCACGGCCCAGCGCCGCGAACAGGGTCTACAGGAAGTGCCGATCGCCGTTACGGCCTTCAGCCAGGAGACGCTGGAGCGCACGGCGGCCACCGGCCTTCAGGACGTGGCGGGCAAGGCCCCGGGCGTCACCATGACCCAGTTCAATGTGGGCGAGCCGCAGATCTTCGTGCGGGGCGTCGGCACCACCAGCGATTCCGCTGCGAGCGACCCGTCTATTGGCGTGTCCATCGACGAGGTGTCCATCGGCCGCGCGGGCGCCAGCGCCCTGGCCTTCATGGATGTGCAGCGGGTGGAAATCCTGCGCGGCCCTCAAGGAACTCTGTACGGGCGCAACGCCTCGGGTGGCGCACTGAACGTCTATACAAACAGGCCCGACTTCGCGCCCTATGGCCAGCTGACGGCGCGCTACGGCAGCTTCAACGAGATGGGCCTGGAAGGCGTGTTCAACGGCGAGATCGCCGAAGACACCGCCGGCCGCGTCGCCTTCCGCTTCAGCACCAATGACGGCTACGCCGAGAACGTTCTTACGGGCGCGGATCTGCATGGCGGGACATCCTTCGGCCTGCGCGGCCAGATTCTGCGCAACGTCGGCAACTGGACCTTCCTGGCCGGCTTCGACGGCAGTATGGAGGAGATGGACGGTCAGGCGCGGATCCCCGTCATCGTGGCTACCACCCCGGCGCCGTTCGTCGCCGTGATCGACGCCCTTCGCGCAGGCCTCGATATCCGCGAGACCTTGAATCCCGACGACACTTACCAGAACCGCACCAACTGGGGCGTAACGGGTCGGGCTGAATGGCAGGGCGACAATTTTGGCTTCGTGTCCCTGACATCCTTCCGGGACAACGACTATGACTGGCGGGACAATCTCGGAGGTCTGACCTATCCGGCGTTCCCACTGCGGGTGGACAATCAGGCCGAAGAGCAGGCGGACCAGATCAGCCAGGAATTCCGGTTTGTGTCCGCGCCGGAGTCGAACATCAACTGGGTGGCCGGCGCCTATTTCTTCCGTGAGAACGTGACCCGCACCGAACGCTTCCTCGTGCAAACGGCCCTGCCCATCGCGCCGCCCAATTTCGGCGGCGATACGACCTTCTTCCAGGACGCCACCAACACCAGCTATGCGGTGTTCGGACAGGCGGCGATCCCGTTCGCCGACATCTGGGAGCTGACCCTGGGCGCTCGCTGGACCCACGATGAGCGCGAGGTTCATCAGGTGGCCATCGACAACGACGGCGGACTAAACGCGCCTCCGGGAATCCCGCTGGGCCCCACCGGATCGCCATATGACGTGACTGCCAGCACCAGCTTCGAGGAGCCTACCTGGCGAATCGCCCTGTCGGTCGAGCCCCTGCCGGACGTGCACCTCTATGCGAGCTATGATCGCGGCTACAAGGCCGGGGCCTACATCAGTGCGGCCCAGACCGGAGCGCAGGCGATTCAGCCGCTGAACTCCGAACTGCTGGACAACTACGAGATCGGCGCCAAGACCACCGTGTTCGACGGGCGTCTCCGCTTCAACGCGGCGGCTTTCCGGCTGGACTACACCGATCTGCAGGTCAACGAACTGGCCGGTCTGAGTCTTGTGGCCTCCAACGCCCAGGCGGAGGTCGAGGGCTTCGAGATCGAGACGGCGCTCGCCGTCAGCTCGGCCATCACCATCGGCGGTTCCTACACAAGCCTGGACGCCCAGTTCACCTCCGACGCGATCTCGGCGGGCGGCACGCTGCCCTATGAAGGCAACGCCCTGCCCCGTTCGCCGGAGAGCCAGTACACCCTCTACGCCGACGGCGAATGGCGTGTGGGGCAAGGGACCCTGGCGACGCGCATCGATTACCAGTGGACGGACGACTACTTCTTCGACCCATCCAACAATCCCGAGGTGCTGATCCCGTCCTACGGGCTGCTCAGCGCCTTTGCGTCTTGGGAGTCGGACAACGGCTACAAGGTTTCGGTCTACGGCAAGAACCTGACCGACGAGGAGTACCGCAACCACGTCATCAAGAACGTAGGCGTGGGCTTCAGTGTTTTCGGTCCGCCGCGCTCGTTCGGGATCGCCCTGACCCGCACGTTCTGAGCCGCGTTTCCGAGTGAAAAACGGCCGTCGTCGCATGCCTGCGGCGGCGGCCTTTCCTTGTCAGGCGGCTCCGCCCGCCGGCGCGGCTTCACGCTCGACTTCCCAGCGGACCTGTCGGGGATCGATGGCCCGGCCCGTCGTCCGATCACAAACCACCGGTGTGAGGATTTCGCCCGTCGTCCTGTCCTTGAGCCGCAGGGGCGGCGCCTCGTCTGGGTAGAGCCAGCGCTCGCTCCAGCCGTGCATGGCCAGCACGATGGGATACATGTCGCGCCCAGCCTCGGTCAGCCGATATTCGTAGCGCACCGGGGCGTCCTGATACGGTTTGCGCTCCAGCACACCGTGCAGAACCAGACGCGACAGCCGGTCCGCCAGAATGTTGGTGGCGACGCCCAGCGCAGCGTGGATCTCGTCGAAACGGCGCAGGCGGAAATAGGCCGCCGACAGCACTGCCCAGCTCCAGTAGTCGCCCATGATGTCGGTGGAACGGTCTATGATGGGCCGGTCGGTCTCGATGGGCTGGGAGCGCCGCCTGCGAGACGTCGGCGGGGCGATCGGCGTCATGGGCGCCGTGACCGCCCAGACAACATTGTCGATTCCCGCCGGCGTTCCGTGCTCGCGGCCCAGCACCACCGGTTCCAGGCGGTCTCTGGTCTTACGGTCGTAGAAGCGCAGCGCATAGCGTTCCTGCAGTGGCGAGCGGGCCCATTTGCGCTCCCACTGTCCCTGCATGACCGCCACGCCGAACATATCCAGCCCCATGGCTGTCAGGCGGTACTCCAGCCTCGCGCCGCCTTCGGCCACCGGCTTGGTCTCGAGCATTCCGGCGGCCGTGAGGCGTTGCAGGCGATCGGCCAGGACGCTTCGCGGGGCGCCGAGCTGGTCGCGCCAGGCGCTGAAGCGCCGCACGCCGTAGAACGCCTCGCGCAGGATCAGCTGGGTCCAGGCGTCACCGGTGATGGCGAAGGCCCGCGCCACCGGATTGCCCATGATCAGGGCCCGCATGTCCGGCTCGCCCCCAAGCTCTTCGCTGCTGTCCATATCTTCCTCTAACCCAATTCGCATGCGGGTCGAGGCGGACGCCAACGCTTGCGTTAAGCGACCAAATATCCGAAGGTCTGTTCTGAAAAGTTTCTGGAGGCAATTGCCATGGCCGACGACGCCACCGCCGCACGCCGTATCGAAACCGGGCCGTTGAGCCCGCTGAATACGCTCAACCCTTATCTGCAGGGCGTCTATGAGCCGGTTTCCCGCGAGACCACGGCTATCGACCTGCCCGTGATCGGCGAAATCCCGCAGGACCTGCACGGCGCCTTTTATCGAAACGGCCCCAATCCGGCCCAGGCGCCGCAGGGCATGCACCACTGGTTCGACGGCGACGGCATGGTCCACGCGGTCTGGTTCGAGAACGGCAAGGCCGAGTACCGCAACCGCTTCGTCCGCTCGGCGGACCATGTGGCGGACCTCAACGGCGGCTGCGGGGCGGGCGGGGTGATGGAGCCCTCCACGCGGGCCGATCCGTCGTCCACGCGCGGGGACAAGGTCTACAAGGACACGGGCAACACCGATCTGGTGCTGCACAACGGTTCGTTGATGGCCCTGTGGTACATCTCGGGCCATCCGGTGCGCATCGACGCACGCACCCTGGAGACCATCGGGACCGAGACCTTCGGCGGGGCCCTGTCGCGCCATGTGTCGGCCCACTCCAAGGTGGACCCGAAGACCGGCGAGTTCGTGTTCTTCGACTATTCGCTCTACGAGCCCTGGATGACCTTCGGGGTGGTCAGCCCGACCAATGAGCTAACCCATTTCGCCCGCGTCGAGCTGCCGGGCCCGCGCCTGCCCCACGACATGGGCCTGACCGAAAACTACGTCATCCTGCACGACCTGCCGGTGGTGTTCACCGACGGTGGGTTGAAGCGCAGCACCTGGAACATTCATTTCGCCGACCAGCCGGCCCGCTTCGGCGTGGTGCCGCGCAACGGCTCGGGCGATCAGGTCCGCTGGTTCGAGACCGACAGCTGCTACATCTATCACGTGGTCAACGCCTGGGAGGACGGCGACGAGGTGGTCATGACCGCCTGCATGATGACTCCCAACGGCTTTGCCCCCAACGCTGAGTACGGCCCCTACGCCGCGATGGTGAACGTGCTGGCTCTGCACGCCGTGCCGGTGGAGTGGCGCATGAACATGAGGACCGGCGAGGTGAAGAAGCGCCAGCTGGACGACCGCATCGGGGAGTTCCCGGTAGTCAATCTGGACTATGCCTCGCGCCCCACGAAATGGTCCTATCACGTAGCCATGGCGCCCACGGAGCTGCAGCGCTTCAAAGGCCTGATCAAGTACGATCTCGAGACCGGCGCCGCGCGCTCCTGGGACTACCAACCCTCGCAGTTCGGCTCCGAGCCCGCCTTCGCCCCGCGCGTCGGCGCGACCGGGGAGGACGACGGCTATGTCATCGCCTTCGTGACCGACGACGAGACCGGCAAGTCCGAGGTGCAGGTGATCGATGCGCAGAACATGGAGGCCGGGCCGGTGGCCCGGGTGATCCTACCGGTGCGGGTGCCCGCGGGCTTCCACGGCACATGGGCGCGCGGCGACCAGCTGAAGGCCGCCTGATCCATGAGCGCCTACATCCACGACGCCGTCCGCACGCCCCGCGCCAGGGCCCGCCCCGACGGCGGACTGGCGGCGCTGAAGCCTCACGAGCTGATCGGCGGGCTGATCGACGCCATCCAGATGCGCGGCCACGCGGCGCGGGCGGCCGAGGCCCTGATCGTCGGCTGTGTCGGACAGGTGGGGGCACAGGGGGCCAATGTGGCGCTGGTGTCCAAGCTGCATGCCGGCCTGCCGGACGAAACGGCGGCGTGGAGCATCAACAACTACTGCGTCTCAGGTCTGACCGCGATCGGACAGGCCGCCGACATGGTCCAGACCGGACGCGCCCGCTCCGTGCTGGCGGGCGGGGTCGAGATGATGTCGCGCGTGCCCTTCATGGGCGACCGGGCCGACTATTACGCCGATGGGTCCTTCCCGCCCCGTACCCGCTACCTGCCGGTGGCGGTCGCCGCCGACCGGCTGGCCGAAGACGCGGGCGTGTCCCGCGCGGAGATGGATCAGGCGGCATTCGTCTCCCAGTCCCGCACGGCCGAGGCCGAGGGCGGCCCGCTGGTCGCCTCGCGCATTGCGCTGAACGGACTGGACAGTGACGAGTGCGCCCGCCCGACGACGCTGGAAAAACTCGCCAAGCTGCCCTCCGCCTTCGCCGAGATGGCCGCGCCTTATGCTGAGGCGCTGGAAGGCTGGGCCATCGATCATCGACACACCGTGGCCCACGCCCCGCCCATGTCCGACGGCTCCGGTCTGGCGCTGGTCTCGTCCGAGGCCGAGAGCGCCCGGGCGCGCATCGTGGCCCATGTGGAGGTAGGCGGCGATCCGGCCGCCTCCCTGACCGCAGGTTTCACGGCCATGGACCGGGTGCTGGAGCGGGCTGGCCTGACTCTGTCCGACATGGATCGCATCGAGTTCATGGAGGCCTTCGCCGTCACCATCGTCACCTTCCTGCGAGAGCGGGACGTGGACCCGAACAAGGTCAATGTGGGCGGCGGCCATCTGGCCAAGGGACACCCCATGGGGGCCACCGGCGCCATCCTGCTGTCGTCGCTGCTGGACGCGCTGGACGCGTGCGAGGGGCGCTATGGCCTCGTGGTCGCGGCGGGCGCCCAAGGGGTCGGCTCGGCCATGATCGTCGAACGGATGGCTCGTTGATGGACGCCCGCTCGCCCGCAACCCGCGACGCCGTCGTGGCCCGCCACGCCGCGCTGATCGATAGCGCGCTGGAGGCCATCCGCACCCGCCGCGCCTGGTCGCCGTTCAGGGACTCGCCGTCGACCAAGATCCACGGCCCGGACAAGCCCGTCGCCGGCAAGGCCGCCTTCGAGGCGCAGCTGGGCCAGCGGTTCGCGCTGGACCTGCCGGGCGTCATCAACTGGGAGGGCGCCGAGGTCTCGCCTTATACGCAGAAGCCGCTGGGCATCACCTATCCGGTGAGCACGCCCGAGGCCCTGATCGAGGCGGCGCAGGCCGCCATGCCCGACTGGGCCGCCGCCTCGCCGGACCTGCGCGCGGCGCTATGCGTCGAGATGGCGGTGCGGCTGTACGAGGCCAATTTCGAGATGGCCCACGGTGTCATGCACGTGGCGGGGCAAAGCTACACCCAGGCGTTCAGCGGTTCGGGCCCCAATGCGCTGGACCGGGGCATCGAGGCCCTGGCCTATGCGGTCAAGGCCATGCGCGACGTGGCGCCGACCGGCCGTTACGAGCGCGATTTCGCGGGCGAGCGGGTGGTTCTGGACAAAAACTATTCCATCGTCCCGCGCGGCGTTGGTCTGGTCATCTGCTGCGCCAGCTTCCCCACCTGGAACGCCTATCCGGCCATGTTCGCCAGCCTCGCCACGGGTAATCCGGTGATCGTCAAGCCGCACCCCATCGCCGTGTTGCCCATGGCCATCGTGGTGCGCGAATGCCGTCGGGTGCTGGCCGAGCACGGCTTTGACCCCAACCTCGTCACTCTGGCCGTGGACACGCTTGAGGCGCCCGTGGCCCAGCATCTGGTGGACCATCCGGCGGTGCAGATTGTCGATTTCACCGGCAGCCCCCGCTACGGCGGCCATCTGGAGCGCACGGTAACCGGCAAGCTGCTGTTCACCGAGACGGCGGGCGTCAACACGGTGGTGGTGGAGTCCGCCGCCGATCTGGACGCCGCGGCCCGGGCCATCGCCCGCGCCTCGTGCCTGTTTTCGGCCCAGATGTGCACCAGCCCGCAGGTGATCTATGTGCGCCCGGATCTGGCCGATGCGTTCGGAAATGCGCTGGCGGCGCAGATCGACGCCATCGTCGGCGATCCGGCTCTGGCCGCCGGCATCATGGGCGCGATCCAGGGCGAGGTCAGTCTGAAGGCCGTGGCCGATGTGCGCGGCGCCCTCAAGCAGCATCCCAAGGCCCGGGTGTTGCGCGAGGCCGCGCCCTACGCCCACCCGCAGTTTCCCGAGGCGCGCACCCTGACCCCGCTGGTGGTGGCAGTGGACGGTTCGGACCCTGACCTCTACGCCGAGGAGCATTTCGGGCCGGTGCTGTTCGTGGTCCGCGTGGACGGCGATGCGGCGGTGGCCGAGGCGACCCGGCTGGCGCGCGAGCACGGCTCGATCTCGTCCTATCTGTATTCCACCGACGAGGCCTTCATCGACCGCTCGACGCCGCTGTATGAGCAGGCGGGCGCCAATCTGACCATCAATCTGACCGGCGCCATGTGGATCAATTTCGCGGCGGCCTACAGCGACTATCACGTCTCCGGCCTGAACCCGGCGGGCAACGCCTGTCTGGCCGACCTGGCCTTCGTCGCCTCGCGCTTCCGCATCGTGCAGCGACGCCGCCCGGCGGCGGCATGACGGCGGACGTCTTCATCGCCGGGATCGGCATGACGGCGCTGGGCAAACGGCTGGACCAGAGCGTCAAGTCACTGACCGCCGAGGCGGTGCGCGCCGCCCTGGCCGACGCGGGTGCGGACACTGCCCACATCCAGGCCGCCTGGTTCGCCAACACCCGCCAGCCCATGCTGGAGGGGCAGAACACCGTGCGCGGCCAGATCGCCCTGCGCCCGCTGGGCCTGACCGGCATCCCCGTCATCAACGTTGAGAACGCCTGCGCCTCGGGCTCCACCGCCCTGTGGCTGGCCCTGCAGTGGCTGCGGGCGGGCGGCGGCGAAATTGCGCTGGTCGCCGGGGCCGAGAAGATGGTCTGGCCCGATCGGCCCGAGCGGGTGGCGGCGGCTTTTGCGGGGGGGACCGACATCCACGACCGCGAGGGCGTGCTGGCCTATATCCGCGAGATGGGCGGCGAGGAACCGGGCGAGGGCCGCAGCCTGTTCATGGATCTGTACGCCGCGCAGGCCCGCGCCCACATGGCCCGGCACGGCACGATCCAGGCCGACTTCGCCCATGCGGCGGCAAAGAACCACACCGCCGGAGCCCTGAACCCGCTGGCCCAGTACCGCAACCCCATGACGGCGGCTCAGGTGCTGGCCGACAAGACCATCGTCTTCCCGTTCACGCGCGCCATGTGCGCGCCAGTCAGCGACGGGGCGGCAGCCATGGTGGTGTGCAACGGAGCCGGGCTGAAGCGGCTGGGCGCCGCCGCGCGGGCGGTGCGGGTGCGCGGCTGCGCCCTCGTCAGCGCGTCCATGCGCGAGGCGGCGGACATGGACAACCACATCGGTCGCCGCGCGGCGCTGGCGGCTTGGGAGCAGGCGAGCGCCGGGCCCGACGATATCGACGCGGTGGAGGTGCACGACGCCACCAGCTACGCCGAAATCCAGCAGATCGAGAACCTGGGTCTGGCCCGGCCGGGGACCGTGGGGGAGCGGCTGCGGCGCGGCGACTTCGCCCTGGGCGGACGCACGCCCGTCAACGCCTCGGGCGGTCTGGTGGCCAAGGGCCATCCGGTGGGCGCCACAGGCATCATCCAGCTGCACGACCTGACCCGCCAGCTGCGCGGCGAGGCCGGGGCGGCCCAGATCGAGGGCGCGCGCATCGCGGCTGCCGAGAACGGGGGCGGCTTTCTGGGCGTCGAGGAGGCGGCCACCGTGGTCACTGTTCTGGAGCGCGCAGCATGAACCCGGTCGGCGTCATCTATGACGGCTGGCGCGCGCGGGCCGACCGCCCTGCCCTGATCGACGGCGACCAGACCGTCACCCATGGCGAGCTGATCGCGCGGGTGGACGCCCTGGCCGCCGACCTGCATCGCCGGGGCCTGGACCGGGGCCGCCGCATCGGCCTGTGCGCCGCCAACAGCTGGCGTCATGTGGTCGCCTATCTGGCCATCCTGCGGGCCGGCGCCGTCTGGGTTCCCCTGAACCCCCGCAACGGCCCCGGCCTGAACGCCGAGCTCCAGCGCCGCGCCGAGCTGGACATGCTGTTCGTCGATCAGCCCTCGCGGGACCAGATTGCCCCCTGCGCCCGCCGTCTGGAGCTGGAAAGCTGGATCGACGCGGTGGAGACGGGGCCGACGCCGCCGCCGATCAACGACGACCCGGACGGCGTCTTCGCCATCAAATTCACCGGCGGCTCCACCGGCAAGCCCAAGGGCGTGGTGCAGAGCCGACGCAGCGCGATGGCGGCCCTGCGATCGATGCAGGCCTACTACGGCTTCACCGCTGACGACGTGAATCTGGCGGTGGCGCCCCTGACCCACGGCTCGTCGCACTATGTGCTGCCGGTGCTGGCGGCGGGCGGGGCCCATGTACTGATGGCCCAGCCGGACCGGGCGGCCATGCTGGACGAAATGAAGCGCCGGGTCACGGTGGCCTTCATGCCGCCGACCCTGATCTATCTGTTGATGGAGGAGGCCGCCTTCGGACCGGATGACTTCACGGCTCTGCGCCACCTGACCTGGTCCGCCGCCCCCATGCCGCCGGCGCGCATCGATCAGGCGGTCGCGCGCTTCGGCCCGGTGCTGGGCGCCCTGTTCGGCCAGACCGAGGCGCCCATGACCATCGCCGCCCTGACGCCTGAACAGGTCGCGCGGCCGGAGCTGCGCGGCGCGGCAGGCTATCCCTTCCCCGATACGCCCGTGCGCGTGCTGACCGCCGGGGGCGATGTGGCGAAACAGGGCGAGGGCGAGATTCTGGTGGGCGGCGATCTGGCCGATACCGCCTATCTGGACGATCCGGTGGCGACGGACGAGGCCCGCCACGACGGCTGGCTCAGGACCGGCGATCTGGGGCGGCTGGAGTCGGACGGCCTGCTGACCATTCTTGGCCGGTCGCGCGAGATGATCATCTCGGGCGGCTACAACATCTATCCCGCCGAGGTGGAGGCCGCCCTGGGCGCCCATCCGGCGGTGCGCGAGGCCTGCGCCTTCGGCGTGGAGGACCCGGTGTGGGGCGAACGGCTGGAGGCCGCCGTGGCCTACGATCCCGCCCTCGCCGACGAGGCCGCCTTGATCGACCATGTGCGCCGGACCATCGGTCCGGTGCGCACCCCCAAGACCCTGCATCCGCTGGCCGCCCTGCCCCGCAATCCCGTGGGCAAGGTGGTGCGGGCGGATGTGAGAACCCTGATCTACCCGGCGCCCCAATGACCGGGAGACAAAACGAGAGACGGAGGAAAACGCCATGATCGTCGTGCCGAAGGACCGCATACGCGCCTACAGGGACAAGGGCTGGTGGGGTGACGACACCCTCGACGACCTGTTCCGCCGCCACTTGAAAGCTCATCCCGACGCCGAGGCCCTGATCGATCCGTTCAACGCCGCCGACATCATGGGCGGCCAGCCGGAGCGGCTGACCTGGGCCGAGGCGGACGCGTCCATCGACCGGCTGGCGGCGGTGTTTCACGCGCACGGCCTGAAGAAGGATGACGTGCTGGTCGTCCAGTTACCCAACATCAACGACCTGAGCCTGACCTATCTGGCGGCGGCGCGGCTGGGGATTATCGTCTCGCCCGCGCCGGTCCAGTACCGCGAGAGCGAGCTGGGCTACATCGTCGGCAAGACCGACGCCGTGGCCGCCCTGACCACCGACCGCATCGGCAAGCACGCCCACGGCGACATGCTGATGACGGTGGCCGGCCGCTCGCCCGGCCTGAGGCATGTGTTCGTCATGGGCGAGACCTGCCCCTCCGGCGCCATCGACCTTGAGCCTCATCTGGACGCGGTGACGCCGAAACAGATGAAGGCCGCGCGCGACGCCATCAAGGCCGCGAAGATCAGCGCCGACGACGTCTTCACCATCTGCTGGACCTCCGGCACCGAGGCCCTGCCCAAGGGCGTGCCGCGCAGCCACAACGAGTGGATCATCATGGGCGCGGGGGTGGTGGATGCTGCGGACCTCGGCCATGGGGCGCGCATCCTGAACCCGTTTCCCATGGTCAACATGGCGGGAATCTCCACCGGCTTCGTCAGTTGGTTGGTGACCGGTGGGGTGCTGATCCAGCACCACCCGTTCGACCTGCAGGTTCTACTGAAGCAGATGCGCGATGAGACCATCGACTACACCGTCGCGCCGCCCGCTGTGCTGAACCTGCTGCTGCAGAACGAGGCCCTGCTGGCGGGCATCGACTTCAACCGCCTGAAGGCCATCGGCTCGGGTTCGGCCCCTTTGTCGCCCTGGATGGTCAAGACCTTCCACGAAAAGTACGGCGTCCAGATCGTCAACTATTTCGGCTCCAACGAGGGCTGTTCATTCCCCAGCGCGTGGCAGGATGTGCCCGACCCGGCCGAGCGCGCCGCCCTGTTCCCCCGGTTCGGAGAGGGCCTGCGCTGGAAGGCCATGCTGCACGACCGCATCTCCACCCGTCTGGTGGACCCGGAAACCGAAGAGGAGATCCGCGAGCCGGGCCGTCCCGGCGAACTGCGCATGAAGGGCCCGACGGTGTTCTCGGGCTACTGGCGCGCGCCGGAGGTCAATGAGCGGGCCTTCGACGCCGACGGCTGGTTCCGCTCTGGCGACCTGTTCGAGCTGGCGGGCGAGGACAATCGCTTCATCCGCTTCGTGGGCCGGCTGAAGGACATCATCATCCGCGGCGGCATGAACATCTCGTCCGAGGAGATCGAGGGCCATCTGATGGGCCACCCCGCCATCGCCGAGGCTGCCGTGGTGGGCGCGCCCGACGAGCGGCTGGGCGAGCGCCTGTGCGCCTTCGTGGTGTTCCGCCCCGACCAGAGCGCCGACATGGTCGAGATCAACCGCTACCTGACCGAAGAGAAACAGGTGGCCGTCTACAAGCAAATCGAGCGGCTGGAGGTCATCGACGCCCTGCCGCGCAACCCGGTCGGCAAGGTCCTCAAGCGGGACCTGCGCGACCGTCTTGGAGAAACACCCTCGGCATGAGTTCCGCCTTCCCCCAGTCGATGCGGCTGCCCGTCATCGCCGCGCCCATGTTCCTGGTCTCCGGGCCCGAGCTGGTCATCGCCGCCTGCAAGGCGGGGATCGGCGGCGCGTTCCCGACGCCGAACTGCCGGACGCCCGAAGATCTGGACCGCTGGATGGACCAGATCACAAGCGCGCTCAAACCCGGAGACGGGCCGTGGATCGCCAATCTGATCACCCACTCCACCAACCCCCGGCTGGCCGACGACCTGGCCATGGTGGCCCGCTACAAGCCGCCCATCGTCATCACCGCCCTGGGGTCGCCCAAGCCGGTGATGGAGACGGTCAAGGGCTACGGTGGGCTGGTCTTCGCCGACGTGGTCAACATGAAGTTGGCCCGAAAGGCCGCCGAGGCGGGCGTTGACGGTCTGGCCTGCATCAGCGCGGGCGCGGGCGGGCACACCGGCCATCTCTCGCCCTTCGCCTTCGTCTCGGCGGTGCGCGAGTTCTTCGACGGCTATCTGACCATCGGCGGCGGCATCGCCGACGGCGCGGGGGTGGCGGGCGCGATCGCGGCGGGGGCGGACATGGTCTATATGGGCACCCGGTTCCTGGCCACGCGCGAGAGCATGGCCCAGGACGCCTACAAGCAGATGGTGGTGGACTGCGACGCCGACGACCTGATCGTCTCGCCCGCCGTCACCGGCACCGACGCCTCCTGGCTCAAGCCCAGCCTCAAGGCCGCGGGCCTCGACCCCGACGCCATGGGCGGGGCGATCCAGCGCGACTACTCTGGCGGCCAAAGCACCAAGCGCTGGAAGGACATCTGGGCCGCCGGCCAGGGCGTGGGCCGCATCGAAGCAGTGGAGTCCACCGCCGAGGTGGTGGCGCGGCTGGAGCGGGAATACCGTGAGGCGGCCGACCGCTTCCTCCGACTGAACAGCCGGGCGGCGGCGGCGTGAGCGAGCCGTTCCCGTCCCTCGCCTCGCGCTTCCATCTGGACCCGGCGGTCGACGGACTGGAGCTGGCGCGCCGCTGGGCCGAGGCGCGGTTTGCGGGCGGCTTCGCCGAGCGGCTGCGCGCCTGGCCGACCGAGGTCGAGCGGGGCCGCATGGTGATCCGCTGCGACCTGGATCCCGGCCACGCCAATTTCGTCGGCCTGGTCCACGGCGGGGTGACGGCGGCGCTGGTGGACATCGCCGGGGGCGGGGTGGCCATGACCCTGCTGAAGCCGGGCGAGCACCTGCTGTCCACCGACCTGACCCTGCGCTTCCTGAACGCGGCGCCCATCGACGCGGACCATCTGATCGCCGAGGCGCGCGCCGCCTATGCCGACCCGCGCAAGGTGGTGGCCGAGGTGACGGTGGCTCTGCCCAACGGTCGCGTGGTGGCGCACGGAACCGCCGCCGTCTCGATCCGGCGGCGCGAGAGCTAGACTCCGATCACGAGGCTGACGGTGGTGGTGGTGGAGCCGCCGATGTTCAGGGTCTGGACGGTGCTGGCGCCCTCCACCTGATAGGCCCCGGCCGTCCCGGTCGTCTGCTTGAAGGCATCCAGCGCCATGCGCACCCCCGTGGCGCCCACCGGGTGACCGCAGCCGATCAGGCCGCCAGAGGGGTTGATGGGCAACCGCCCGCCAATCTCGATGTCCCCCGCCTCGATGGCCTTCCACGCCTCGCCCGGCGCGGTCAGGCCCAGGTGGTCGATGGCCATGTACTCGGTCATGGAGAAGCAGTCGTGGGTCTCCACCGCGTCGATCTGGTCCAGCGAAACCCCGGCGCGCGTGCGGGCTTCGTCGATGGCGCGCTTCACCTGCGGAAAGACATAAGCCTCGTCCGCGCTGGCGGCGATCTTGTGGGCGTAGCTGATGGGGGCGTTGCGATGGCCCCAGCCCTTGATGCGCGGGATGGACTCCAGCGCGATCCCGCGACGCCGCGCGTAGTCCGCCGCCCGCTCGGCCGAGGCCAGAACCACCATGGCGGCGCCGTCCGTCACCTGACCGCAGTCCGTCTTGCGCACCCGCCCCTCGATCACCGGATTGGCCTCGTCGTCATTGGCGAAGGCCGCGTCCGGGAACACATAGTCACGGGTCTGGGCGTTGGGGTTCAGCCGGGCGTTGTCGAAATTGATCCGGGCGATGCGCCGCAGGTGCGCCTCGTCGATGCCGTAGCGGCGGTCGTATTCCTCGGTCAGGTCCGAAAAGGCGCGCGGCCAGACATAGCGCGCGTCCTGATACTCGTGGCCCGCCCAGGCCGCCGCGCCCAGATGCTGGGCCGCCGTCTGGCCTGGCACATTGCGCATCAGCTCCAACCCCAGCACGGCAGCGGTTCCGTAGCGGCCGGACTCGAGGTCGGCCATGGCTGCGAGGATAGCCAGCGAGCCCGAGGCGCAGGCCCCTTCGTGGCGCGAGGCCGGCATGCCATCGAAGCGCGGGTCCGACAGTGCGAAGAACCCACCCAGCATGCCCTGACCGGCGAACAGGTCGCCGACGAAATTGCCCACATGGCCCACGTCGATGTCGCCGGGATCAAGCTCGACGGCCTCCAACCCACTGGTCAGGGTTTCGGCGAACCCGTCGGCGATCTCCATGCCCTCGCGGGCCCAGTTGCGCCGGAAGTCCGATTGCCAGCCGCCGAGAATATAGACCATCCGCTCAGTCCCCTGCCGCAACGACAATGACGCCCGCGTCGGGCTGGTCGCCGTAGAGGCGCGACACGTCCTGGCTGCGGTTGTCGATCACCCCGCGCCGGTTGATGCTGCCCTTGTCCGACACCTCGTGGGCATTGGGGTTCGGCGGCGCGGTCAGGATCACGGCCCGTTCGATGCGCATGGAAGCCATGGGGTGGGCCCGGTTGTGCGCCGCCAGCCGCTCGCGCACGGCCTCGCCCAGCCGCCCGGAGGTGATCGCCTCGCCGATCTCCAGCCCCAGCTCGCGCTTCACGCCCTCCGCCGACGGCCAGGCGAGAATGCCCAGATACGGTCGGTTCTCCTCGCACAGAACTAGTTCGGTGACCAGGGGCGAGAGAGCAGTCAGCACCGCCTCGCGCGCCGGGCCGCCGTAGACCCAGGTCCCGGTGGACAGCTTGAACTCTTCCGCCAGCCGTCCGGCGAAGGCCAGGCCGCCAGTCACGTCGCCCGGCGTGATGAAGGTGGCCAGATCGCCCATGCAGTAGAAGCCCTCGTCGTCGAAGGCCTGGGCGCTGCGCTCCGGGTCGTCCAGATAGCCGCGGGTCACGTTGGGGCCCTTGACCCGGACCTCCCACCGCGTGCCGTCGTGCGGCACCAGCTTGAGGGTCACCGCCGGCAGGGGCAGGCCCAGCCCGACCTTGTCCGTATAGGCGTAGCCCGCCAGGAACCCGGCCGTGGTCTCCGTGGATCCATAGGCCGAGGTCATCATGATGCGCTGGCCGGTCTCCGCGACCGCCATCTTCTGGATGCGGTCATAGACGGGCTGGGCCAGGGCGGCGCCGCCGAACAGCATCAGCCGCAGCTCCGAGAAGAAGGTGCGGCGCAGGTCCGGGTCAGCCTCCAGCGCATCGGCCAGCAAGGCGAAACCCAGCGGCACATTGGCGTAATACTCGACCGGGATTTCCTTTAGATTCCGCAGGGAGATGTCCAGCATCCCGGGCAGGGGCTTGCCGTCGTCCACATAGAAGACGCCGCCCGCCAGCAGGGTCGCGCGCAGGACGCTGGCCCCGGCGGTGTGGTGCCACGGCAGCCAGTTCAGAATGCGCCCGTCCCAGCGCAGGCTTTCGCCCGTGGCCTGGATGCCCTGGGCCGTGTTGGCCGCCAGATTGGCGTAGGACACGGCCACCACCTTGGGCAGGCCGGTGGAGCCGGACGTCAGCAGATAGTTGGCGTGATCGTCGGGCTTGAGCGCCGCGAGACTGGCCTCGACCGCCGGGGTCGCGGGCGTGGCGAAGACCTCGGCCAGATTCACCACATGGGGCGCGTCCACCGCCTCGGGAGTCGCGGTGACCACCGTCACCCCGTCCAGATCCAGCGACGCCAGCGCAGCGGCGACGGGCCGGGCGTCCTCGATCACCAGAACGGCGGGCCGAATGCGGTCCATCACATGGCGCAGGCGCCCCAGATCGCCCCCCAGCATGGCGTACAGCAAGCTGACCGGGGCGGCCGGAGCGCCCGCCGCCATGGCGCCCAGCGCCGCCGCCGCGAAACCGGGCGAATTGGCGCCCATGATCATCACCGCGGCGCCGGACGGCAGTCTGCGATCGAGCAGCCACTGGGCGAAGCCGTCGATCTGGTCGGCCAGCTCGCCGTAGCTGGTGAAGCGCCAGTCCCCCACGCCGCCTTCGCGCCGCGCCAGGGCGGGCGCCTCCGGGCGCGACCGCGCCGTCGCACGGATCGCGCGCGGTACGTTCCAGTCATGCTCGGCCAGCGGAATGCGCGAGCGCACCAGCAGCGCGCCGTCGGGCCGCCCGGTCACCTCAAGGTCCACCGCCATGAGCCCCGCATCGCGGAAGGTTGGGGCATCCGTCGTCGGCGATTGGGCAGCCTGCACGGTCATGACGTTTCCCTATTATTGGTCTGCTTATGCAACCATGCTAGCACAGGGCCCCGTAGGCGCAACAATCTGTCGCGGCGGTTTGCCGAGCTAACCCCTTCCCATAACTTGCGTAAACAGACTATTGAGTCCTATCATCCCCGCACGGCGCGTTCGCGCCCGAGGAGCCGCACCATGACCGTTCATCAACTGCCGCCGATCAAGTCATCGCTGAAGCCGTCCAACCACCCCTATCTGACCGGCGCCTGGACGCCCATCTTCACCGAGGTGGACGCCACGGACCTGACGGTGCTGGAAGGCCGCATCCCGGACGACATCGACGGCGTCTATCTGCGCAACACCGAAAACCAGATCCACCAACCGCTGGGTCGCTATCACCCCTTCGACGGGGACGGCATGGTCCACGCCATCAGCTTTCGCGAGGGCAAGGCGGACTATCGCAACCGCTTCGTGCGCACGCGCTGCTTCCAGGCCGAGCAGGAGGCGGAGGGGTCGCTGTGGGGCGGACTGATGGACCCGCCGGGCACATCCGTGCGTCCGGGGTTCGGGGCCCACGGCGGCATCAAGGACTCCTCCAGCACCGACGTGGTGGTCCACGCCGGACAGATCCTGTCCACCTTCTACCAGTGTGGCGAGGCCTACCGGCTCGATCCCGAAACCCTGGAGCAGTCCGGCGTGGCGCCGTGGGGCCCGCTGGACGGGGTCTCGGCCCACCCCAAGGTGGACGAGGCCACCGGCGAGATGCTGTTCTTCAACTACGGCGTCCACGCGCCCTATATGCACTACGGGGTCGTCGACCGGACCGGGACCCTGGTTCACTACGTGCCGATCGTTCTGCCAGGGCCGCGCCTGCCCCACGATATGGCGTTCACCACCAACTACTCGATCCTCAACGACTTCCCGCTGTTCTGGGATCAGGAGCTCCTGAAGAAGGGCGTCCACGCCTCGCGCATGCACGACGGGCTGAAATCGCGCTTCGGCATTATTCCCCGGTACGGCCGGCCGGAGGACATCCGCTGGTTCGAGGCGGACCCCACCTATGTGCTGCACTTCCTGAATGCTTATGAGGACGGCGACGAGATCGTTCTGGACGGCTACTTCCAGGAGACCCCCTGCCCCGAGCCGCTCGAGGGCTATCCTCCGGGCATGGGGCACATGATGGCGTTCCTGGACGAGCACAGCTTCCGCCCCCGGCTGCACCGCTGGCGCTTCAACCTGAAGACCGGCGAGACCCGCGAGCATCATATGGACGACCGGCTGCTGGAGTTCGGCATGTTCAACCAGCGCCACGCCGGCGTGCCCTACCGCTACGCCTACAGCACCACCACCAGACCCGGCTGGTTCCTGTTCACCGGCTTCGTCAAACATGACCTCGAGACCGGCCAGTCCTGGGCGGTCAACCTGCCCGAAGGCGTCTACGCCAGCGAGGCGCCCTTCGTCCCCCGCATCGACGCGAAGGATGAGGACGACGGCTATCTGGTCAGTTTCCTGATCGACGAAACTACTCAAACGTCCCAGTGCATCCTGATCGATTGCAAGGACTTCGAGGCCGGGCCGGTGGTCCGCATCGCCCTGCCGCACAAGATCTCCAGCGGCACCCATTCTGTCTGGGCCGACCGCCGCTTCATCCAGAACGGTGTCCTGCCGCGATCCTGAGACGAGGGTTTCAACTCTCCCTGGCCACAACTGGGCGGTCCGGGGCGCCACGCGGCATTCCGGGAATTTTCTCACCTTGAGCGGGTCCTTTCCGCCGGTTTATTTTGTATGAGTTATGTCTGGCTGGACAACGGAGCCCCCATGCCTCTCAGACTCGTGCAACTGGACGACGCCGACGGGGATCGTCTGCTGGCCGCCATGACCGACGACGGCCGGGCCCATCGGGTCGAGGGCCATGACACTACCTATGGCCTGGCCCAGGCGGCCATCGCGGCAGGCTCAACACTGACCGAGGCGGTCGAGGTTGCCGGGCTGGGTGAGGCCGTGGACGTGCGCGCCGCCCTGGCCAAGGGGCGGGTCCGCGCCCCTATCGATCATCCCGACCCCGCGCACCTGCTGGTCACCGGCACCGGCCTGACCCACCTCGGCTCGGCCGAAGGACGCGACAAGATGCATCGCGACCTGAAGGACGCGACGACCCTGACGGACTCCATGAAGATGTTCAGGCTGGGGCTGGAGGGCGGCAAGCCGGAGCCCGGCCAGACCGGGGTACAGCCGGAGTGGTTCTACAAGGGGGACGGCGCCATCATCGCCGCGCCCGGCGCCCCCCTGAAATCCCCCGCCTTCGCCCTCGACGGCGGCGAGGAGCCGGAGTTGGCGGGCATCTATGTCATCGGCCCGGACGGAACGCCCTTCCGGCTCGGGTTCGCCCTGGGCAACGAGTTCTCGGACCATGTGACCGAGCGCCAGAACTATCTCTACCTGGCCCACTCCAAGCTGCGCGCCTGTTCGCTGGGGGCGGAGATCCTGCTGGGCGAGCCGCCCGCCGACGTGCGCGGGACGGTGCGCATCCTCCGCGGCGGGGAGGTGCTGTGGGAGAAGCCGTTCCTTAGCGGGGAGGCCAACATGTGTCACAGCCTGGTGAACCTCGAGCATCACCACTTCAAATACGCCCAGTTCCGCCGACCGGGCGACGTGCATGTCCACTTCATGGGCACGGCGACCCTGTCGTTCAGCGACGGGATCGAGGCCCGGCCGGGCGATGTGTTCGAGGTCGAGGCCGCCCCGTTCCTGACGCCGGTGCGCAATACGCTGGCCATCGAGAAGCCCGCGCCGGTGACGGTGCGTTCGCTGTGAGCACCGACCCCATCCGGCTGGGTCTGGTGGGCGTCGGCGTCATCGCCCGCAGCCAGCACCTGCCCGCGATAGCCTGCAGCCCACGTTTTGATCTGATCGGCGCCGCAGACCGCACAGGCGATCTCGACGGCGTGCCGACCCGGACCAGCCTGGCGGATCTGCTGGCGGCTGTGCCCCACATCGAGGCCGTGTCCCTGTGCACGCCGCCCGCGCCCCGCTTCGCCGACGCCCGCCTGGCCCTGTCGACCGGACGCCACCTGATGCTCGAGAAACCCCCCGGCGCCACCCTGGCCGAGGTGCGCGCGCTGGCGGAGCAGGCGGACAAGGGCGGGCTGACCCTGTTCACCACCTGGCACTCGCGACACGCCGCCGGGGTCGAGCCGGCCCGCGCGTGGCTGGCAGACAAGACCATCCAGCGCGTCCACATCGAATGGCGCGAGGACGTCCGGGTGTGGCATCCGGGACAGGACTGGATCTTCGAGCCCGGCGGACTGGGCGTGTTCGATCCCGGCATCAACGCCCTGTCCATCGTCACGCGAATCCTGCCCGTCGCCTTCCTGCTCAGGACCGCACGCCTGCATTTCCCGGAGAACCGCCAGACCCCGATCCTTGCGGATCTGGCCTTCGAAACGGTCGACGGGGCGCCGGTGACGGCCGTGTTCGACTTCCTGCAGACGGGGGACCAGACGTGGTCGATCCGTGTCGAGACCGACGACGGCGTCCTGACCCTGACGAACGGCGGCGCGGACCTGTTCATCGACGGCGAGCAGCGGCCCGGACCCGCCCACGACGGCGTGCTGGGGGGCGAGTATGCATCGCTCTATGGCCGCTTCGCCGACCTGATCGCGGCGGGGCGCAGCGATGTCGACGTGACGCCGCTCAGCCATGTGGCGGACGCCTTCATGCTGGGCGAGCGGATCAGCGCGCCGGCCTTTCAATTCTGAGACGGCCACGCGGTGTGTCCATTTGCGGCGAGAGAGGCTTGCGGGAAATGTCTGACTATTCGATGGTGAGCTCCTGAATACGACCGGCTCAGTCGGCGCCCAAGGAGAGAAACGCCATGAAGTCCCTGCTCAAACTGGGCGTAGCCGCCCTCGCGTGCGCCGCCATCGCCGGATGCGGCCAGGGTCAGGACAGCGATCAGATGGTGGTCGGCTTCTCCCAGATCGGATCAGAGTCGGGCTGGCGCGCGGCGGAGACCCGCGTGGCCCGCGAGCAGGCCGTGGAGCGCGGCATCGACCTGCGTATATCCGACGCCCAGCAACGTCAGGAGAACCAGATCCGCGCCATCCGCACCTTCATCGCCCAGGGCGTGGACGCCATCCTGCTGGCCCCGGTGGTGGAGACCGGCTGGGACGCGGTGCTGACCGAGGCGCGCCAGGCCAACATCCCCGTGGTCCTGCTGGACCGCCGCATCGATACGGCTGACGAAGGCCTCTATCTGGCCGCCGTCGCCTCCGACGCCGTCGAGGAAGGCCGTGTCGCGGGCCGCTGGCTGGCCGGGGCAGTGGGCGCCCGGCCATGCGGCGTCATCGAGCTTCAGGGCACCGTGGGCGCCAGCGTCGCCAATGACCGGCGCGCGGGCTTCGCCGAGATCGTCGCCGCGAACGCCAACCTGACCATTCTGCGCAGCCAGTCCGGAGACTTCACCCGCTCCCGCGCCAAGGAGGTGATGGAGAGCCTGATCCGTTCGGTGGGCGGCCCGAACATCTGCGCGGTCTATGCCCACAACGACGACATGATGATCGGCGCCATCCAGGCCATGACCGAGGCGGGCCTGAACCCCGGCGAAGACATCCTGACCGTTTCCATCGACGGCGTGCCCGACATCTTCCGCGCCATGGCCGAGGGTCAGGCCAACGCCACGGTCGAGTTGACCCCGAACATGGCCGGACCCGCCTTCGACCTGCTGGAGGCCTACCTGGCGGACGGGACCGAGCCCCAGAAGTGGGTGCGCACGGACTCGCCGCTCTATCTGGCGGACACGGCCGAGGCTGAGTACGCACAGCGCCGCGACCGGTACTGATCCATGGCGCACGCCCCCGGCGCCACACCCCTGCTGCAGGCGCGGGGCGTGGACAAGATCTTCCCCGGCGTACGCGCCCTGGACGGCGTGGATTTCACCCTTCGAGCCGGCGAAATCCACGCCCTGCTGGGAGAGAACGGAGCGGGGAAGTCCACCCTGATCAAGGTCATCACCGGGGTCCTGCGGCGTGACGGCGGCGACCTGGTCCTGAACGGACAGGAGATCGACCCTCACGCCCCCGCCGAAAGCGAGCGGCTGGGGATCGCCGCCGTCCATCAGGAGGCGCCGGCCCCCGTCAATCTCAGTGTGGCGGAGAACATCTTCTTCGGCCGCCAACCGATCCGCTTTGGCCTGGTCAAGCGCAGCGAGATGAACCGGCGCGCCGCCGAACTGATGAAGCCCTTCGGCCTCGACATCGACGTGTCGCGGCCCCTTTCGGTCTATTCCCTCGCCGTGCGCCAGCTGACCGCCATCGCCCGCGCCGTGGATCTGGGGGCGAAGGTGTTGATCCTAGACGAGCCCACGGCCAGTCTCGACAAGGCCGAGGTCCAGGCCCTGTTCCGCGTCCTGCGCGGCCTCGCGGAACAGGGCGTCGGCATCATTTTCATCACCCACTTTCTCGATCAGGTGTTCGAGGTCTGCGACCGGCTCACCGTCCTGCGCAACGGGGCCATGGTGGGCGAGCGCGACATCGCCGGGCTGGAGCGCCGAGAGCTGGTGGAACTGCTGCTGGGCCGGGCCTTCGATGACGCTCCCCGCATCGCGCCGCCGCCGGATCCGCATGCGCCGGTGGTCGCCCGTGCCCGGGGGCTGGGGCTGAAAGGGGTCGTCGAGCCCTTCGATCTGGAGTTCCGCGCCGGTCAGGTAGTGGGCGGCGCCGGCCTTCTGGGGTCGGGCCGGACCGAGACCGCGCTGCTGATGTTCGGCGCCCTGACGGCGGACGTGGGCGTGCTGGAAATCGACGGCGCGGCCGTGCAGATGAGCGCGCCGCGTCAGGCCCTGGCGCGCCGGTTCGCCATGCTGCCCGAGAACCGAAAGGCCGATGGCATCGTCGGGGCCCTCAGCGTGCGCGAGAACATCATCCTGGCGCTTCAGGCGCGTCAAGGCTGGCTGAAGCCCATTCCCCGCGCGCGCCAGAACGAGATCGCCGAGCGCTTCATCCGCCTGCTCGACATCCGCACGCCGGATGCGGAAAAGCCTATCGAACAGCTGTCGGGCGGCAATCAGCAGAAGGCCCTGATCGCCCGCTGGCTGGCCACCGAGCCCGTCCTGTTCCTTCTGGACGAACCGACACAGGGCGTCGACATCGGCGCCCACGCCGAGATCCTCAAGCTGGTGGACGAGATGCGGGCGAACGGCATGGCGGTCTATCTGATCTCCTCCGAGATCGAGGAGCTGACCGCCCTGTCCCAGACCATCTCGGTCATGCGCGACCGGCGTCAGGTCCGGGTCCTGTCGCACGACCAGATCGATCCCGACCGCATCCTGGGCGCCATAGCAGACATGGACGCCGCATGAGCGCCCTGAAGGACACGGCCCGCTGGCTGATGACGGCCCGGCCGCAGCTTGCGGCCCTGGCGCTTGTGCTTGCTTTGAACATGGTCATCGCGCCCGGCTTTCTGGACCTGACATGGTCCGACGGGCGTCTGTACGGCAGCCCGATCAATCTGCTGAACCGCGCCGCGCCGGTGGCCCTGCTGGCGCTGGGCATGAGCATGGTGATCGCCACCCGGGGCATCGACCTGTCGGTGGGCGCGGTCATGGCCATCGCGGGCGCTGTGGCCGCAGTGCTCGTCAACGGCGGCGCGCCCTGGCCCGTGGCCGTCGCGGCGGCGCTGGGCGCGGGATTGGCGTGCGGCCTGTGGAACGGGGTGCTGGTTGCGGTCATCGGCATCCAGCCCATCGTGGCCACCCTGATCCTGATGGTGGCCGGGCGCGGCGTCGCCCAGCTGATCACCGACGGCCGCATTCTGACCTTCAATGACCCGGGGCTGGCGACCATCGGCAGCGGAGCGTGGCTGGGCCTGCCCATTCCCGTCTGGATCACCCTCGCTGCGGCCGCGGCCCTGATCGTCCTGACCCGCCGAACGGCGCTGGGCCTGTTCATCGAGGCCATCGGGATCAATCCCGCCGCCAGCCGCCTGTCGGGCGTCAACAGCCGTATGGTGCTGATCTGCGTCTATGTGGCCTCGGGCCTGATGGCCGCCCTGGCCGGGCTGATCGTGGCCGGCGACATTCGCGGCGCGGACGCCAACAACGCCGGTCTGTGGCTGGAGCTGGACGCCATTCTGGCGGCGGTGATCGGCGGGGCGTCCCTGTACGGCGGGCGTCTGGGGCTGTCGCTGGCCCTGCTGGGGGTGTGGATCCTTCAGGGGCTGAAGCTGGCGATCCTGCGCTCGGGCCTGCCGGCGGAATACAATCTCATTGTGATGGCGCTGCTGATCGCCGTCATTCTGGCGCTGCAGTCGCCGGCGGGCGGCCGGGCGTGGCGCCGCCTGACACCCCCTCGCCGGGAGACCGCCCCATGATCGGCCTTCGCGCCCCGACGCTGGTGACCATCGGCCTGTTCGTGCTCATGTACGCCGTCTTCGCGCTGCAGTTTCCCTACATGGCCACCCCGCGCGTGGCCGGGAACCTGCTGACCGACAGCGCTTACCTGGGCATCCTCGCCGTGGGCATGACCATGGTGATCGTGGCCGGAGGCATCGACCTGTCGGTGGGCGCGGTCATGGCGTTTTCGTCCCTGCTGATCGCCATCGCCATCGGCGACTGGGGCCTGCACCCGCTGGCCGCCTTCGCCGTGGCGCTGACGCTGGGCGCGGGCTTCGGCGCCCTGGTCGGCGCGGCCATCCACTATCTGGAGGCGCCGCCCTTCATCGTCACCCTGACGGCCATGTTCCTGGCCCGGGGCGCGGCGCTGGTGCTGTCGCAGGAGTCCGTTCCCGTCCAGCACCCCCTCTACGCCCAGCTGGCGTTCTGGAGCCTGCCGCTGCCGGGCGGCGGGGGACTGACCCTGATCGCTGTCATCATGATCGCGGCGGTGGTCATCGGCGGCCTGCTGCTTCACCGCACCCGTTTCGGGTCGCAGGTCTACGCCGTCGGCGGCGACGCGCGCGCGGCCCTGCTGATGGGCGCGCCGGTGGGCCGGGTCACCATCCTGATCTACGCCTTCTCCGGCTTCATGGCGGCGCTGGCGGGGGTGGTGTTCTCCATCTACACCGGGGCGGGCTACGCCCTGTCCGGGGTCGGCGTGGAGCTTGAGGCCATCGCCGCGGTGGTCATAGGCGGCGCCCTTCTGACCGGCGGCTCGGGCGGCATGATCGGCTCGTTCTTCGGGGTGATGATCCAGGGCCTGATCCTGACCTACATCACCTTCGAGGGCTCGCTGACCAGCTGGTGGGCCAAGATCGTCATCGGCCTGATGATCCTGCTGTTCCTCGTGCTGCGCGCCGCCAGCGACAGCCGCTGGCTGAACCGGCTGCGCGCGCTATCGTGGTTCGGCGCAAGGAGATGACCATGGCCAATGCGGACAGGACCCGGTTCGGCGTGACCCCCGACGGCGAGGTCGTGGAGCGGGTCACGCTTCGAAACGCCGCGGGCATGCAGGTGGATGTGATCACCCTCGGCGCCTCTCTGCAGGGCGTCCAGGTTCCCGACCGCGAGGGCCGCCTCGGCCATGTGCTTCTGGGCCACGAGACGCTGGAGCCCTATGTGCGCCAGCCCCACTTCATGGGCGCCTGCGTCGGGCGCTACGCCAATCGCATCGGCGGCGCCGCTTTCACCCTGGACGGCCGCCCCTTCCGCCTCACCGCCAATGAAGGCGCCAACGCCCTGCACGGCGGCGTTCGAGGGCTCGACAAGGTAGTCTGGCGCATCCAGTCCGCGGACCCGCATCAGGTGGTGCTGCGCCACGTCAGCCCGGACGGCGACCAGGGCTTTCCGGGCGCGCTGACCATTACGGCAACCTACCGGCTGGACCCGGAGGCCGACCATCTGGACCTGATGCTGGAGGCCGTGACCGATGCGCCGACCGTGGTGTCGCTGGCCCCCCACGGCTATTTCAACCTGGCCGGGGCGGACGGCGATCGCGACGTGATGGATCACGCCCTGACCCTCGCCGCTTCTTCCTATACCCCGGTGGATGAGGACCTGATCCCCACCGGCGAGGTTCGCCCCGTGGACGGCACGCCCTTCGACTTCCGCACCGCCCGCCGCATCGGCGACAGGGTCCGCGACGGGCGGGACGCGCAGATCCGGATCGGCCGCGGCTATGACCACAATTTCGTTCGCGAGGACGGGCGGACCGGGACCCCGACCTTCACCGCACGGCTGGCCGATCCAGCCTCCGGCCGCGTGATGGAGCTGCTGACAACCGAGCCGGGGCTGCAGGTCTACTCGGGCAACTTCCTGACCGGAGAGCTGATCGGTCGGAACGGGGTGGCCTATCGGCAGGGACAGGGTCTGTGCCTGGAGCCCCAGAACTTCCCGCACGCGCCGAACCAGCCGGGCTTTCCCTCAGCGCGGCTCGATCCGGGCGACACCTATCGCCATCACACCGTGTGGCGGTTCTCCGCGGGGTAAATCACGACCAGCCGGGAGGACGAGCGTCCGACCCGGCTGGTCGCCTGGGCGTCACGCCGCGCGACGCTGGGCCGGGGCCAGGTCAAAGCGGTCGGCGTTCATCACCTGCACCCAGGCCGCGATGAAGTCCTTGATGAACTTCGCCCTGGCGTCCGAGGCCGCATAGACCTCCGACAGGGCGCGCAGCTGGGAGTTGGAGCCGAACGCCAGATCCGTGCGGGTGGCGGTCCACTTCTCCTCGTGGGTCTTGCGGCAGGTGCCGAGGAAGACCTCGTCGCCCCGGTCGTCCACTTCCTTCCACGCTGTGCCCATGTCGAGCAGGTTAACGAAGAAGTCGTTGGTCAGCTGGCCCGGCCGGTCGGTGAACACGCCGTGCTTCGAGCCGTCGTGGTTGGCGCCCAGCACCCGCAGTCCGCCCACCAGAACCGTCATCTGCGGGGCGCTGAGGCCCAGCAGCTGGGCCCGGTCGACCAGCACTTCCTCGGTCGGCACATTGTAGCGCACGCCGAGGTAGTTGCGGAAACCCTCGACCTTGGGCTCCAGAACGTCGAAGCCTTCGGCGTCGGTCTGTTCGGCGCTGGCGTCGGTGCGGCCGGGGGTGAACGGAACCTGCACCTCGTGGCCGGCGGCCTTCGCCGCCTGCTCGATGCCGACGGAGCCGCCCAGAACGATCAGGTCGGCGATGGAGACCTTGCGGCCGCCCGCCGCCGTGGCGTCGAACTCGGCCTTGATGCGCTCATAGACCTGGAGGACCTTGGCCAGCTGTTCCGGCTGGTTGACCTTCCAGTTCCGCTGAGGCTCCAGACGGATGCGCGCGCCGTTGGCGCCGCCCCGGTGGTCCGACCTGCGATAGGTCGAGGCCGAGGCCCAGGCGGTGGTGACCAGTTCGGACACGCTGAGGCCGGAGTCGGCGATCTTGCCCTTCAGCGTCTTGATGTCGTTGGCGTCGACCACCGGGTGATCCAGCGGCGGGATGGGGTCCTGCCAGAGCAGGTCTTCTGCCGGCACTTCCGGGCCCAGATAGCGGGCCTTGGGGCCCATGTCGCGATGGCACAGCTTGAACCAGGCGCGGGCGAAGGCGTCGGCGAACTGGTCCGGATTGGCGCGGAAGCGCTCGGAGATCGCGCGATACGCCGGATCCATCTTCATGGCCATGTCGGCCGTGGTCATCATGGTCGGGACGCGCTTGCCGGGGGTGTGCGCGGCCGGGGCCAGGGTCTCGTCCGGATTGCCCACCGGCTGCCACTGCTGCGCGCCCGCCGGGCTGCGGACCAGTTCGTACTCGTGGTCCAGCAGCATCTCGAAATAGGTCATGTCCCACTGGATCGGCGTGGGGGTCCAGGCGCCTTCGAGGCCCGAGGTGATGGTGTGGTCGCCCATGCCGCTCTCATGGCCGGACTGCCAGCCCAGGCCCTGCTGGGCGATGTCGGCGCCCTCGGGTTCGGCCCCGATCTTGGAGGCGTCGCCGGCCCCGTGGCACTTGCCGAAGGTGTGGCCGCCGGCGGTCAGGGCGACGGTCTCCTCGTCGTTCATGCCCATGCGGGCGAAGGTCTCGCGAATGTCGCGGCCCGACTGGATCGGATCGGGATTGCCGCCCGGGCCTTCCGGATTGACGTAGATCAGGCCCATCTGGATGGCGGCCAGCGGGCTTTCCAGCACCATCTCGCGGTCAGGCTGGATGCGGGTCTCGTTGCCTTCCTGGCCGACCCACTTCTCCTCGGTGCCCCAGTAGATGTCCTTCTCGGGCTCCCAGATGTCGGCGCGGCCGCCGCCGAAGCCGAACACGGGCCCGCCCATGGATTCGATGGCCACATTGCCGGCCAGGATCATCAGGTCGGCCCAGGACAGCTGGGCCCCGTACTTCTGCTTGATCGGCCACAGCAGACGCCGGGCCTTGTCCAGGTTGGCGTTGTCCGGCCAGCTGTTCAGCGGCGCGAAGCGCTGCGATCCGGACGTGGAGCCGCCGCGGCCGTCGCCGGTGCGGTAGGTGCCGGCCGAGTGCCAGGCCATGCGAATGAAGAAGGGGCCGTAGTGGCCATAATCCGCCGGCCACCAGGGCTGGCTGTCGGTCATCAGGGCGTGCAGGTCACGCTTCACCGCCGCATAGTCGAGGGCCTTGAAGGCCTCGGCGTAGTCGAAGTCGTCGCCCATGGGGTCGCCGCTGACCCCTTGCTGGTGAAGGATCTCCAGCGACAGCTGATTGGGCCACCAGTCGCGGTTCGTGCGTCCCAGCAGCGAGCGCAGGGCCCCCTGCTTCTTCATCGGGCAACCGAGGGGTCCGCCGTTCTGTTCACCGTCCATGATGTTCCTCCTTTTATCGCTGGCCAGACAACAACCGTAGCCGCTTCGAGATCAAAAGGAAAATCGATAAACTTTTTTTGCAGCGATAGATAAATCTATAGCAGGCGGCGTTTGAGGCCCCGGAGCCGAAAAAAACACTGTCCGAATTGTCCGAATTGTCCGAATTGTTGAAATCGACCTCCCTCCACGCATCGCGTGAGCCGGCAGTTTAAGGCGCCGCGGAGGGCGTGAGACCAAAAAGCGGATTCAGCGCCGGTCCCGCGCGGCGATTCGCCTGTCGGGCCAGGTTCCGCCACGCCGCGCATCACTGGTTTGCGCGTCCTTTCGCGGTTGCGTAAGACAGCAGTCTCCCCCACGCCCAACCCCGGATCGCTCATGTCCAGCCTGCAGTCCTCCGCCCTCGCGCGCGTCAAGCCTTCGGCCACCCTGGCCGTGACCGCCAAGGCGCGCGAGCTCAAGCGGGCCGGCCGCGACGTGATCGGCCTCGGCGCCGGCGAGCCGGACTTCGACACCCCCGACAACATCAAGCAGGCCGCCATCGCCGCCATCCAGCGCGGCGACACCAAATATACCGACGTGGACGGCACGCCCGAGCTGAAGGCCGCCGTCGTCGCCAAATTCGCCCGCGAGAACGGCCTGACCTACGAGACCAGCCAGATCCATGTGGCGCCCGGCGGCAAGGCGGTGCTGTACAACGCCCTCGTCGCCACCCTGTCGCCCGGCGACGAGGTGATCGTGCCCGCGCCCTACTGGGTCAGCTACCCGGACATGGTGCTGCTGGCGGGCGGCGAGCCGGTGGAGATCGTGGGTCAGGCCGCCGACGGCTTCAAGCTGAAGCCTGGGGTGCTGGAGGCCGCCATCACGCCGAAGACCAAGTGGTTGATCCTCAACAGCCCCTCCAATCCCACGGGCGCCGCCTACACCCGCGCCGAGCTGGAATCCCTGGCCGAGGTCCTGCGCCGTCATCCCCACGTCTGGGTCATGACCGACGACATGTACGAGCATCTGGTCTACGGCGGGTTTGACTACACCACCATCGCCCAGGTGGCGCCGGACCTTTACGAGCGCACCCTGACGGTCAACGGCGTGTCCAAGGCCTATGCGATGACCGGCTGGCGGATCGGCTATGCGGGCGGGCCCAAGCCCCTGATCGACCTGATGCGCAAGGTGGCGGGCCAGACCACGTCCAACCCCTCCTCCATCAGCCAGGCCGCCGCCGTCGAAGCCCTGAACGGGCCTCAGGACTTCATGGCCGTGCGCCGCGCCGCCTTCGAAAAGCGCCGCGATCTGGTGGTGGCCATGCTGAACGAGGCCGAGGGCATCACCTGCGCCACGCCCGAGGGCGCCTTCTATGTCTATCCGTCGGCCGAAGGGCTGATGGGCAAGACGACCACAACCGGCGTCGTCATCGACAGCGACGAGGTCTTCGCCCGCGAACTGCTGGAGGCCGAGGGCGTGGCGGTGGTGCACGGCGCGGCCTTCGGCCTGTCGCCCTTCTTCCGCATCAGCTACGCCACGTCGGAGGATGTGCTGGAGGAAGCCTGCAAACGCATCCAGCGGTTCTGCGCCTCTCTTTCCTGACGCGTCGCCGGGGGCTGGCTTCCGCCGGTTCGCGTGCCATATGTCGGGCTGAACCGCTGATCAGGGACGCCCCATGACCGACCCCGCCGCCCATGCCGCCGACGCCCGCATCGTCATCGTCGGCGCGGGTCATGCGGGCGGCTCGGCGGCGGCGTTTCTGCGCCAGTACGGCCATGGGGGCCCTATCGTCCTGATCGGCGACGAGGCGTCCATTCCCTACCAGCGCCCGCCCCTGTCCAAGGCCTGGCTGAAGGGCGAGGCGGACATCGCGGCGGTCGAACTGCGCCCCGCGTCCTGGTACGCCGAGAACCACGTGGACCTGCGCACCGAAACCGCCGCTGTCGCCATTGATCGGGACGCCCGGACGGTGACGCTCAATGATGGATCGGCTGTTCCCTACGACGTGCTGATCCTGGCCACCGGCTCGCGCGCCCGCCGGCTCGAGATTCCCGGGGCCGACCTGCCCGGTGTGCTCGCCCTGCGCACCTTCGCCGACGCCGAGGCGCTGAAGGCGGTGCTGGAGCCCGGCGCGCGGCTGGCGGTGATCGGGGGCGGCTATGTGGGGCTGGAGGCGGCCGCGTCGGCGCGGGCGCTGGGGGCCGAGGCCGTCATCATCGAGCGCGAGGCCCGCTGTCTGGCCCGGGTCGCCTGCGGGCCCCTCTCGGACTTCTTCCAGGACCTTCACCGCGCCCATGGCGTCAGCCTCGAGCTGAACGCCGGCGTCTCCGGCTTCGAGGAGGCGCACGGCGTCCTCACCGGCGTGCGGCTGGAGGACGGGCGCGTCATCCCCTGCGACATCGCCCTGGTGGGCGTCGGCGGCGTGGCCAATGACGAACTGGCGTGCGCGGCGGGGATCGCTTGCGAGAACGGGGTGGTGGTGGATCATCAGGCCCGCACCGGCGATCCCGCCATCTTCGCCATCGGCGATGTGACGTTCCGCCCCCTGCCCCTCTATGAGGACCGCTCGTTCCGTCTGGAAAGCGTGCCCAATGCGCTGGAGCAGGCCAGGCAGGTCGCCGCCGCCGTCACCGGCCGCCCTGCGCCTGCGCCCGAGACGCCGTGGTTCTGGTCGGACCAGTACGATGTGAAGCTGCAGATCGCCGGCCTGCCGTTCGAGGCCGATGACGTGGTGGTGCGCGGCGATCCGGCGGCGGGGGCCTTCGCCGTGTTCCATCTGAAGGGCGACCGCCTGCGCGCGGTGGAGGCGGTCAACGCCGCGCCCGAGTTCATGATGGGCAAGCAACTGATCGCCAGATCAACCCCGGTCGACCGCGCGAAGCTGGCCGATCCGTCGGTATCCATGAAGGCGGTGGCGCAGGCGTAAGCCCACCTCACCGGGCTCTCAATCCCAATGTCCCGGCGCATGGGGAAAGCTCAGTCGCTCGTAGTGGGCCAGATCATGCTCCGGCGGCGCATGGCCCTGCGGCATCGGCAGGCCGTTCAGGCTGCGCCAGTAGGCGATTGACGAGTCCCGCCACCACCGCGCCTCCTCCTCCTGAATGGCCAAGAAGTCCGCCACTTCTGAATGGCGGCGCGCGTCCACATGGTCGGCCAGTCCGGCCCAGGTGCGGCGCATCTCGCCCGTGGCCGCCACGCCCCGGTCGTAGCGCGCCACCAGTTCGTGCCACAGGGGCCGTCCTGACGGCATGGGATGGTCCCACGGCAGATGGTGGAACCACAGCAGAAAGCGCTCATCGATCCGCGCCAGGTCCGCGAAGCCGGCCGCAACCTCCGGCGCATACTGGCTCACCGCATTGCTGCCCGAGGCCGTGCGGTCGAAGCCGATGCCCTCGGCGTCGGCCCGGTGGAAATAGGTGGGGTTCCAGTCCGCGCGCGGCAGATCGTCCACCCAGGGCCCCGGTCCGTAATGGTGCCCGGTCGCCATCAGGTGGTTCAGGCCCAGCGGCGTCATGTAGTCCACCACCGCCTCGCGCGAGCCCATCATCATCTCGACCACCGGCTCCACGAACGCAGGGTCGGGCGAGAAGGTCATGGCGGTCCATTCACGGGCGATGGCCTCGGCGCCCAGCCCGGGATCCCACGCCAGCCGCCCGAACAGGTACCAGTTGGCCTGGTCGAACTGCGAGCCGGACCAGTTTCGGTCGCTGCCCGTATTGGCCACCCCCGCCATGCCGGTCAGCCGGTGGCCGAACAGCGAGCCGTCCACCACCCGCGCCACTGTCGAGCCCGGCCCGTGCACATGGGTGTCGGCGTCCAGCACCTCTTCGTACAGCGGGCCCAGCCAGGCCAGATGGGTGGCGAAACCGAGGTACTCCTTGGTGATCTGGAACTCCATCATCAGGGGGGTGTCGGGGGTCGCCCCGAACAGCGGATGGAACGGCTCGCGCGGCTGGAAATCGATGGGGCCGTTCTTCACCTGGACGATGACGTTGTCGCGGAACTGGCCGTCCAGCGGGACGAACTCGTCATACGCCTGCATGGCCCGGTCGGTGGGCACGCCGTCGTCATAGACAAAGGCCCGCCACATCACGACTCCGTCGTGAGGGGCCACAGCATCGGCCAGCATGTTGGCGCCGTCCGCATGGCTGCGCCCGTAGTCCTGCGGCCCGGGCTGGCCCTCGGAGTTGGCCTTGACCAGAAAGCCGCCGAAGTCGGGGATGAGGGCGTAGATCTCGTCGGCCTTTGCTCGCCACCAGGCCTGCACCCGTGGGTCCAGCGGGTCGGCCGTGTCCAGCCCGCCGATCTCCACCGGGGCCGAGAACCGCGCCGACAGATAGACCCGTACGCCATAGGGCCGGAACACCCCGGCCAGGGCCGCGGCCTTCTCCAGCCACGGCGCCGTCAGGCTGAGGGCGTCGGTATTGACGTTGTTGATGACCGTGCCGTTGATCCCGATGGCGGCGTTGGCCCGGGCGTAGTCGGTGTAGCGCGGGTCCAGATGGTCCGGCAGCTTGTGCCAGTCCCACAGCGACTGCCCCGCGTATCCCCGCTCCACGGTCCGGTCCAGATTGTCCCAGTGGTTCAGCAGGCGCAGGCTCACCGCCGGCGTCTCGCGGATGTTCAGGTCCGTCAGCGCCTGCCGGGTCTGGATCAGGCGCAGAAAGTGGAAGGCGCCGTACAGCGCGCCCGCGTCCCCGCCGCCGGCGATCACCGTGGCCGCATGCCCGTCCACGTCGACGCTGCGGATCACATAGCCCTCGGCGCCCAGCCCCGTCAGGTCCAGCCCCAGCGCCGCGATGGCCGCATCCCCCGCGCGCCCGACCAGCAACGCCCCGTCCCGGCTGACCGCCCTCGCCCGTTCCGGCGCCGCGCCCAGCAGGCCGGACAGCCCGCGCTGCAACTCGTCGACGGCCACGCCCAGAGTCGCGGAGTCGCCCACTGTCACCATTTGCGTCGCCGCCGCCCGGTAGCTTGTCGCCGCCCGGGCCTCCAGGGGCGGATAGCGCAGCCACAGGTCATAGCCGTCCTCGGCCTTCGCCACCCAGGCGGTGGTCAGGAACAGAGCGGCCGCGATCATCGCGGCGAGCAGGGCCCGCGTCATGGTCGTCCTCCCGTCGCCCGAGCGGCGATCATCGGCGTCTTTTGACACCTCTTGTTATCGCTACCATTTCACAGGCTTTCCCCGGCGCCAATGGGGCCGGGGCGGGTCAGATCAGGCCGCGCACCCTCAGCGCCGGCGCGAAGGCGACCGGGCGCGTCCCGGGCAGGCGCACGGTCAGGGCATCGTCGGTCTGCTCGAAAGCGACGGCGCTCGCGCCCAGCAACTCCACCGCCTGAACCGCCCGGCCGTCCATGGCGCGGCGGCCGAGGCTGGTGATCCGCAGGGGTCGCCCATCCTCGGGCCAGTCCATGGCGATGGCGTAGAGCGTCTCGCCCTTCGCCGTGAACCGCACGTCGGCGGCGGTGAAGGGCCCCACGGCCCCCTCGCCGTGCATGCCCTCGCGGATTTCGGTGGGGCCCTCGCCCCAGATGCGCCACGGGCGCGCGCCGTGGATGGCCTCGCCGTTGATCGCCATCCAGGCGGCCATGTCGCCCAGGATCGCCGCCTCCTCCGCGTCGATGGACCCGTCCCCGCGCTGGGGAATGCTCAGCAACAGCACGCCGTTCTTGGAGACCACGTCCGCCAGCCGCTGAATCACCGCCTTGGCCGGCACATAGGACCGGTCGCGGAAGCGGGCGCGGTTGTAGTGCCAGTCACCGATGCAGGTGCAGGTCTGCCACGGCTCGTCGCGGATTTCGGTCAGAAAGCCGCGCTCCACCGACTCGGTGACGCCGCGACGCTGATCGACCGTCAGCCGCTTGCCCGTGACCACCGGCAGTTCGCCGCGCCAGTTCAGCGACGCGTTGTAGAGGTGGGCCGTCGCCTCCAGGCCGTGGTGCTCCAGCGGCAGGCCGTAGTTGTCGAAATAGACGAAGTCGGGCCGGTAGCGGTCCACCAGATCCCGCTGCCGCAGGGCCCAGTTGGCCGCGAAGCCGGGGTCGTTGGCGGGAATGGTCTCGATCCACTGGCCGCTGTTGGCGTCGTGGAAGGCGTTCATGGCCGCGATGCTGTCGATGCCGTCCGGCGGCGCCATGGTCGCGCCGGTATAGAGCGCCTGGGGGTCCAGCCCTTCCCACCACGTCCCGATCCCGTCCTGACGCCGCAGCCGCGCGGCGTCGTAGCGCACGCCCGCACGCGCGCCTTCGGGGTCATAGCCATAGGCCGTCTGCCACCAATGCCAGGCGTGGGCGCCGTGGTTGGAGACGCCGAAGCGCAGGCCCCGCCCCCGCACCGCCCGCTCCCACCTCCCGACGATATCGATCCCCGGCCCGACGCGGGTGGTGTTCCAGTCGTGGTGGGCGCTGGCGAACATGTCCAGATTGTCGTGGTGGTTGGCCATGGAGACGATGTATTTCGCCCCCGCCGCCTCATAGAGGTCCAGCAGCGCCTCGGGGTTGAAGGCCTCCGCCCGCCAGCGCCCGATGAATTCCACGAAGCCGAATTCGGACGGATGCCCGTATGTGGCCAGGTGGTGGTCGTAGACCGGGTTGCCCTGCTGGTACATCTGGCGGCCGTACCAGTCGCCGGCCTCGGGGACGCACTGGGGACCCCAGTGGGACCAGATGCCCAGCTTGGCGTCGCGAAACCAGTCCGGCGTCCGGTAGCCTGCGATCAGCGAGCCCCAGTCCGCCCGGAACGGCCCGGTCGCCGCCGGGACCGTGGCGCATCCGGCCAGCGCCAGTCCGCCGGCGCCGGCCAGCAGGCTGCGTCTCGAAAATCCGCCCGTCATCTCGGTTCTCCATAAACCACGCCGCGGCCGTCGGTGGCCACATAGACCCGGCCGGGAAGGCGCGGATCGCCCGCCACCGCCCGGTAACGGCGGGCATATTCATGGTGGTCGTCATTGACCCTCAGCCAGGCTCGGCCCGCGTCGTCGGACCGATAGATGCCCAGCACCCCGTCCCGCTCACCGATGGCGTAGAGCGCCGGATAGTCGTGGCCCGGCATGGGGGCGCCGAAGTCCATGGACCGCACGGCCACATCGCTGTCGACCCGCTGGAAACGCTGGCCGCCGTCGAGGGAGCGGTACAGGCCGCGCGTGGACACAAACCACAGGTCGCCGTCGCGACCCGGCGTGGCGCGCAGGGAAAAGGCGATCTCGCGCCAGTGGGGCTGGTCCCGCCACAGCTCGTCGGGCAGGCCCCGACTGGGCATAGGCGCGAAGGTCGCGGCGCCGTCCACGCTGACAAACCAGTCGCCCGAAGCGAAATCCACCGCATAGAACAACAACGGATCATGCCGGTCCGCCACCGGCCGGGCCAGCAGCGGCAGGCCCTGCACCGGCCGCCAGGTCGCGCCCCGGTCGCGGCTCAGAACCGGCCGGGGTGTGGCGACCACGAAGGTCTCCCCGTCCGCCGACACGGTGATGGGGGCGTCCCGGTACAGGTCCATGCGCGGGTTCTGCGCCGCCTCCGGATCGGCGGCGGGCGCGGGCCGGCCCAGCGGCCGCCAGCTTCGCCCGTGGTCGTCCGACCAGGCCAGGGTCGAGCCGTCCGCGCCGTCCGACCCGACGCCCTCATGCGGCGTGCCCGAGCGCACCACGATCTCGGGCGCATGCCACGCGTAGTCGATGCCGTTGGTGTTGCCGAACACCGGGGTGCTGAACTGCAACGTCGGCGAGGTGTCCAGGTCCTCATGGGCAAAGCCGGAGATGTCGCCGAAACCGGTCAGCAGCGGTGGCCCCTCCCGCGGGCTGACCAGGGTGATGACGGCGGTCTGCTCGATGCCGTTCACCCAAGGGCGCCAGCGGGTCGGGGCGCCCTGGTCTGCCGCGCCCAGATTGCGCGTGGCGTACAGCGTCGCCCCGGTGCCATAGACCATGTGGTCTGCGTCGAACGGATCGATGGCCAGGGCCGCGATCCACCAGCCGAAGTCCGGGTCGTCCAGTCCCCAGTACAGGAACGGCGTCTCGCTCACATCGCGCACCGCCTGTTCGCGCAGGCTGGTCCAGCGCCGGCCGTCGTCGGTGGTGCGCCACAGGGTGTCGCCGGGCCGCCAGCGGTTCAGGGTGGAGACCATCACCACGCCCGGCTGGTCCCGCGCCACGTCGAGGCCCATGAAGCCGCCGCTTCCCGGTTCGTGGGGCGGGGTGATGTCGCGCCAGTCGCCGCTGTCGAGATCCAGTCGCCAGACCGCCCCGTCGGTCACCCCGTTCGGGCCGACGCCCCGGGTCCAGGTGGTGTAGAGCACGCCGCGCGCGTCGATCACCCCCTTGACCGGCGACAGGCCGTCGGGCCCGCCGTCCAGCCGTCGCCAGCTCCGGCCGCCGTCGTCCGAGCGATAGAGGCCCTGCGCCCCGTCGTCCGCCACACCCGCCAGAATGACCGCGCTGCCGTGCCCCGGCGCGCCACTTCGGGCGTCGAACAGGACGAAGCTGATGCCGGGATTGGTGGGTTGGCCCTGCGGCGGGACGCCTCGCCCGGCATGGGGAAAGCTCGCAACCCGCCGCCAGGTCCGGCCATGATCGTCGCTGCGCTGAAGCCCGTGGTGGCGCGATCCGAAATACAGCACCGCCGTGGCGTTGGGATCGACCGCCAGCCGTTCGCCCAGGCCCCGGCCATCCTCGTTGCCGCCCATGGGGAAGTCCACGGGATGGGTGCTCCAGGTCTCGCCCCGGTTCGCCGAGCGCAGGATGGCGGCGCGCCCGCCCCGGTGCATGCCCACCGCCGCATAGACCACGTCAGGGTCCACCGGGTCCGGCGCGATGCTCTCCACGCCGTAGAAGCTGGATTCCGCCTCGTCGTCCTGCAATGGAACCCAGCGGTCCAGCGCCGCGTCGAAGCGATAGGCCCCGCCCATGTCCGAGCGCGCGTAGGCCAGACCCGGCTCGATCGGGCTGAACACAACCCCGGGAATGAACCCGCCGCCGCCCACCGTCACATTGCGCCAGACGTAGTCCGCGTCCTGCGCCGTGACGGTGACGGGCCACAGCAGGGCCAGAATCAGAACGAGCGTCAGGCGTGCAGACATGGCGGTCCCTCCCCAGGGCGACAGATCGCGGTTGCCGTTCCGGCGTACTCGCGCGACAGTGATAGCGCTAACGGAATAACAGTTGACACGATTGCCACCTATGCATCAAGTTTGCACTGGTAAAAACGAGAGCCGCCGTTCGAGCTGGCTCCGGGGGAGTGAAATCTGCATGGCCGACGGCCGCGCCCTTCCCCTGAGTCCGCGTCGCGCGACGACCCGCGTGTTTGCGTCCGAACCCTGAGCGAACTTCCGGCGCGATCGCACCCGCGGTCGCGCCGTCCCTTTGTCCGCCCACCAAGAAATCAGTCCTGGGGAGGTCCTGATGATCCATAGCCGCCGCTTCCTGACCGCGACCACGGCCGTCCTGGCCCTGTCCGCCGCCGCCTGCGCCTCGGCGCAATCGGTCGATCTGCCCGCCCCGGTTCCGGCCGGCGCGGACATCCCCGTGTCCGACGACGCCCGCGCGGACCCGGCCAACTGGCCCGCAAGCGCCACGCCGGACGGCATCACGGATGCGGCGACCGAGGCCTTCATCACCGAGTTGATGAGCCGCATGACGCTGGAGGAGAAGGTCGGCCAGACCATCCAGGCGGACATCTCGGCCATCACGCCCGAAGATCTCGCCATCTATCCGCTGGGCTCGATCCTGGCGGGCGGCAATTCCGAACCGGGCGGCGACGCCTACGCCTCGCCCCAGGCCTGGCTGGATCTGGCGCTGGCGTTCCGCGAGGCGGCGGCGGCGCGCGGCGGGACGGCCATTCCGCTGATCTTCGGCATCGACGCGGTTCACGGTCACAACAATGTGGTTGGGGCCACCCTCTTTCCGCACAACATCGGCCTGGGCGCCGCGCGCAATCCGGAGCTGATCCGCCGCATCGCCGAGGTCACGGCGCTGGAGGTGGCGGTGACCGGGGCTGACTGGACCTTCGGTCCGACGGTGGCCGTGCCCCGCGACGACCGCTGGGGCCGGGCCTATGAGGGCTATGGCGAGCATCCCGAGATCGTGGCGTCCTATGCGGGCGCGGTCACGCTGGGTCTTCAGGGCGAGCTGGTTTCCGGGCAGCCTCTGGCGGCCGGTCGCATCGCCGGATCGGCCAAGCACTGGCTCGCCGACGGCGGCACCCTGAACGGAGCCGACCAGGGCGACGCGCAGATCACCGAGCGCGAACTGATCGACATCCACGCGGCGGGCTATCCGCCCTCCATCGATGCGGGCATCCTGACGGTCATGGCCAGCTTCTCCAGCTGGAACGGCGTCAAGCACACGGGCAACCCCACCATCCTGACCGACGTGCTGCGGGGCCCGCTGGGTTTTGACGGCTTCGTGGTCTCGGACTGGAACGCCCACGGCCAGATGCCGGGCTGTTCCAACGAAAGCTGCGCCGCCGCCTTCAACGCCGGCATCGACATGGTCATGGCGCCCGACAGCTGGCGACCCCTGTACCAGAACACCCTTGAGCAGGCGCGCTCGGGCGAGATCGGCATGGCGCGTCTGGACGAGGCCGTGCGCCGCATCCTGCGGGTCAAGGTCAAGCTGGGCCTGTTCGAGTCCGAAGGGCCGGCCAGCCGCGCGCTGGAAGGCCAGTTCCAGCATCTGGGCGCGCCGGAGCACCGCGCCGTGGCCCGCGACGCGGTGCGCCAGTCGCTGGTGCTGCTCAAGAACGACGGCGTCCTGCCCATCCGCGCGGGCGCCAACATCCTGGTGGCCGGGGCCGCGGCGGACGACATCGGCCAGGCGTCGGGCGGCTGGACCCTGACCTGGCAGGGCACGGGCAACCGGCGCGAGCACTTCCCCAACGGCCAGTCCATCTGGGAAGGGATCGAGGAGGCCGTGACCGAAGCTGGCGGCGCCGCCACCCTGTCGGCCGACGGCTCGTTCGACACCCGCCCCGACGTGGCCATCGTCGTCTTCGGCGAGACGCCCTATGCCGAGTTCCAGGGCGATGTGGAGCATCTGGACTTCGTGCCCGAAGAGCCGCTGGAGACCCTGCGCACGCTTCAGGCCCAGGGCATTCCTACCGTCTCGGTGTTCCTGTCCGGGCGGCCCATGTGGACCAATCCGGAGATCAACGCCTCGGACGCCTTCGTGGCCGCCTGGCTGCCGGGCGCGGAAGGCGGCGGCATCGCCGACGTTCTGATCGGGGACGCGGCGGGTGCCCCGCGCCACGACTTCACCGGAACCCTGTCGTTCTCGTGGCCACGTACGGCGGTGCAGGGGCCGCTGAACGCCGGACAGACCGGCTATGACCCCCTGTTCGCCTATGGCCACGGCCTGTCCTACGCCCGGCCGGGCGAGGTTCCCGCGCTGAGCGAAGAGTCCGGCGTCACCGGCGCGGCGGCGAACCCGGACCGCTACTTCACCGAGGGGCGCTTTACCCCGCCCTGGTCGCTGGCCCTGCGCGATGCAGGCGGCGAACGGCGTTTGGGCCAGGAGGCTTCCGGCGCCAGCCCGCGCGACGGCGTGACCGTGCGCTCCGCCGACGGCTCGGCGCAGGAATCGGCCCGGGCGCTGGTGTTCTCCGGGGACGGCGGCGTGGCCAACATCTCGGCTGCGCCGGTGGACCTGACCCGCCAGACCAACGGCGAGATGGCCATCGGTTTCCGCTACCGCGTCGATGCGGCCCCTACAGGTCCGGTGTTCCTGACGCTGGACGAGGGCATGGTCGACATGACGCGCATCTTCGGCGCGGCGCCCATCGGCGAATGGCGCGAGATCAAGGTGCGCCTGTCCTGTCTGCGCGACGCCGGGGCCAATGTGGCCGAGGTGTCCGAGCCGTTCGGCCTGAGCACGGCGTCCGCCTTCGCCGTCAGCTTCGAGACCGTGCGGCTGGCCTCCAACGAAGGCGACGCGGTGTGCCCGACCGACTAGACTGACGCCCATGAGAGAACGATCCGCCATCGCCCTGGTCGGCGTCGACTGGGGCACCACCAACCTGCGCGCCTTCGCCATGGACGGCGACGGCGCGGTGCTGGATTGTCGGGCGGATGATCGCGGCGCGGCGAGCCTGTCGCCGGACCGGTTCGCCGCGGTGCTGGACGATGTGATCGGCGACTGGCGGGCGAACGGCGCCACGGTGCTGATCTGCGGCATGGCCGGGGCGCGCGGCGGCTGGGTCGAGGCGCCCTATGTGGAGACGCCCGCAGCCCTCGCGGATCTGGTTGCGCATCTGACGGAGGCCGCGCCCGGCGTCCGCATCGTCCCCGGTGTCTGCAAGCGCGAGCACGGCCGCCTGATCGACGTCATGCGCGGCGAGGAGGTTCAGGTGCTGGGCGCCCTCACCGACGGCGTGGCGGTCTGTCCCGGCACCCATTCCAAATGGGTGCGCATGGAGGCCGGCCGCATCACCGACCTGCGCACCGTCATGACCGGAGAGCTGTTCGCCGTGTTACGCGCCCACTCGATCCTCGGCCGCAGCATGACCGAAGGCCCGTTCGACCCCGAGGCTTTCGACGAGGGCGTGGACCGGGGGCTCGAAGATCCCGCCCTCACCGCCGCCCTGTTCTCGGTGCGCACGGCCGGGCTGGACGGCCGTCTGGCGCCCAGCGCCGCGCCTGACTATCTGTCGGGCCTGCTGATCGGCGCCGAGATCGCGGGCGCGGGCGGCGGGTTCGAGGGGCCGGTCCATCTGATCGGAGCCCCGGCGCTGAACGACCGCTACGGCCGCGCCCTCGCCCGCGCCGGACGGACCTCGACGCCCGTCGATCCCGAGGCCGCCGTCACGCGCGGTCTATGGCGCCTGTGGAAGGAAACCGCATGACCGATCTGGAGACCCTGGACGCCCTGCCCCTGATCGCCATCCTGCGCGGGCTGACGCCGGAGCAGGCCCCCGCCGTGGGCGACGCCCTCGTCGAGGCCGGGTTCCGGGTGCTGGAGGTTCCGCTGAACTCGCCCCGGCCGCTGGACAGCATCCGCCTCCTGGCCGATCGGTTCGCGGGTCAGGCCCTGGTCGGGGCCGGCACCGTGCTGACCCCCCAGGCCGCGCGCGAGACCGTGGAGGCGGGCGGTCGCCTGATCATTTCGCCCAATGCCGACCCGGCTGTGATCGCGGAAACCCGGCGGCTGCAGGCCCTGTCCCTGCCCGGTGTGTTTACGCCTACAGAGGCGTTCGCGGCGCTGGCGGCCGGGGCCGACGCCCTGAAGCTGTTCCCCGCCGAGATCGCCGGGCCGGCCGGCCTCAAGGCCCTGCGCGCGGTGCTGCCGTCCGGGACGCGCCTGTACGCCGTGGGCGGGGTGGCGCCGGACACCCTGGCCGACTGGCGCCGCGCGGGCGCCTCGGGCTTCGGCATCGGTTCGGCCCTCTACAAGCCCGGCATGGGCGCGGCCGAGGTGGGGGACCGCGCGACCGCCTTCGTCGACGCCTGGGCCGCCGGCTACTGATCCAGCCAGGCCGCCACCCACACCAGCGGCGCGTTCCAGTTCACGGCCACCTCGTTCAGGGCATAGGAGTCCACATGGTCCGCCCAGCACGCCTGGGGCGCGCACGTGCCGCGCATGGCCTGGGCCACCGGATCGGCCATGGACCGGCTGTTCGGTCCGCCGGACACGGCGCCCGCGGGCGGCGCGGGGTAGCCCGCCGTTGACGGCGCCCAGAAGCGGTGGTGCGGGTGCTGCATCGGCCGCGCGCCCCAGCCGCTGACGAAGGACTGGTCCAGCACATTGCGGCCCAGCAGATAGTCCGCCGCATCCACCACGGCCTCGCGGTACCTGGCCTCGCCGGTCAGATCGTGGGCCACGGCCAGGATCATGGCCCGGTTCAGGATGTCGCCGCTGGAGCCCCAGGTATAGTCGCCCGCGCCGAAGGGGATGGCGTAGCCTTGCCCGTCCCGCAGCGTCAGATAGCGGTCGGCCGCCCCGATCAGGGCCGCCCGCGCCTGCGTCACGTCCTGCTCGGCCAGACCGGTCTCGACGGTCGCCAGGGTAATTGTCCCCAGCGCGCCCACCGAGGGCCAGGTGATATGGCCGGTGTCGGCGCCGGCGTCGCCCGGCGCGCCCAGCCAGTGGGGCGATGCGCGCATGTGCTGCTCGAACGCCGCCTCGCCCGTTGCGGCGTAGAGCTCCACCGCCGCCCAGTAGAATTCGTCGCGCACGTCGCTGTCGCCATAGTCGCCGCCGCCGTGGAACTGGCCCACGGCATAGATCTCCGGGTTGCGCTCGGCGGCGGCGAAGGCGCGCCGCGCGGCGGTTTGGCAGCGCGCCGAGAACGTCGGGTCCACCTCCCGCCAGACCCGCGCGCACTGGGCCGCCGTCGCCGCCAGATTCAGGGTCGCGGCCGTAGATGGTGCATAGAGAAAGCGCGGCTCCGGATCGTTGTGGGGGGCCATGGGCAGGGCCGTCCAGCGCACGTCATGGGCCTTGTGGTGCGCCATGCCGCCCGCGTCCACTTCGGTGAAACCCAGCGCTGCGCCGCGCTCGAACCGGCCCACGGGCACGCTCAGCCGCGCCCCGTCCGGGACCTGCATGGCCAGCATGAATTCCATCTGCCAGCGCGCCTCATCCAGCAGGTCGCCCACCCCATTGCTGGACTCGGGCAAGGCCAGGGCGCCGTCGGCGAACGTGGTCGCGCCGAACCGCTCGTGGGCGTTCAGCAGGGTCCACAGGGCGATGCCGCCGTTGACCACATACTTTCCGTGGTCGCCCGCGTCGTACCAGCCCCCGCCGACGTTCAGTGCGTAGTCGCAGCCCGGCCAGACGTTGCCGTTCATGTCCTCGCCGGAAAAGCACGTCAGGCTCTCGTCCACATGGGCGGCGGGGCGGGCCAGATCGGGGCGCTCCACATGGGCGGCCGCGATCTCGATGCCGCTGCGGTTCTGGTAGAAATAGCTGGCTGCGTCCGCCGCCAGCCCGGCCCAAGGCCGCCCGGTAATCGCGAACGGGCGGCTCTCCATGTCGCCGACGATCAGGCGATAGCCCTCGCCCGCTGTCGTCGCGCCGGAGAAGTCGATGCGGTGCACGGCTTCGCCCGAGGCGTCGTCCATGCCGAAGGGTTCGCTGGTCCCGGACGCCGCCACGGCGCCGGACGCATCGACCAGCCGCCAGTCCAGCGGCGTCTCCACCTGGCTGGGGACCAGCGCGATCTTGCGGCCCTCCGTCTCGAACCCGGCCTGGCTGAGCCGCACCGGCGGAACCGGCGCTGCCTGCGCATGAGCGTTAGCGCTAACATTCATGGCCAGAAAGCTGGCCGCGATCATCACCCGCAGGCGCATGGGGTCCTCCTCCCGCTTGTTCCCTCGTCGCCGTCGTTCTGCGCGACGGCGAGGCTCCGGGCTTCAGCGTCCCGGATCCCCGCCTGCAGCTTGCCCGCAAAAGGCGCGGTCCGTCCAGATGGACCAGCGACCGAACCCTAGCGCCGCACGGTCACCGCCTGCCCCGCATACTCCACCGTCTGATGCGGCGCGGCGTCCACGGTCCACGGCGCGTCGCCGGCTCCATCGATGAAGCGCACATGGACCGTGCGGCTCGCGGGCATGCCCGGATACGACCCCTGACGGGCGCCGATGGTCAGCACCCCGGCAGAGTCGTCCCAGGTGATGGGCATGGTGGCGAAGGCCCCGCGCTCGTAGCCGTAGGTGGTGCCCTCGTCCTGATAGAGATCGAACGAGCCGTCCGCGCCCACATAGACGTTCAGGGTGATGGGGCCGTCCAGAGCCTCGGCCGTGTGCTGGATCGCCGGGCCCGTGGGCACGATCGATCCTGACCGCACGAACAGGGGCATGCGGGCCAGCGGCGCAGCAGCCGTGATCGACTGACCGCCCGCATGACGCGCGCCGTTGTTGAAGTCGTACCAGTCCGCGCCCCGGGGCAGCCAGACCTGACGGCTGCGCGCCTGGTGCTCATGCACGGGGGCGACCAGGAAGGCCCGGCCGAACATGAACTGGTCATTGACCTGGCGGGCCCGCTCGTCGTGCGGGAAGTCCATCACCAGACCGCGCATAATGGTGCCGTCGCGGTGATAGGCCTCGGCGCCCAGGGTGTAGATGTAGGGCATCAGGCGGTAGCGCAGGCGGAGATAGTCGCTGAGCGCCTCATAGACCTCGGTGCCCTCCGGCGCGATCTCCCAGACCTCGCGGTTGGGGAACTCGCCGTGCGAACGGAAGATGGGCGTGAAGGCCCCGAACTGGAACCAACGCAGGTTCAGCTCGCGCCACTCAGCCTGATCCTCGGGGGTGATGTCCTCGGTGGTGTAGCGATCCTCCACCGAGAAGCCGCCGATGTCGTGGGTCCAGTTGGGAATGCCCGACAGTCCCACCTGAACCCCCGCCGAAATCTGTTCGCGCAGATCATCCCAGCGCGGCACCACATCGCCCGACCACAGGGTCGAGGCCGTGCGCTGCAGACCGCCCCAGGCGGCGCGGGTCAGGATGTAGGCGCGCCGGTCCGGCTGGGCCTCGCGCAGGCCCTCATAGACGCCCTCGGCGTTGACCAGCGGATAGGAGTTGAACACCAGCGCCGCCGGACCCGCCGCCGTCGGGCCCATGCGCAGGGTCCGTTCGCGCCGGTCCAGGTTGGAGTGCATGTCCGGCTCCACCGAATCCAGCCACCAGCCGTCGAAGCCAAGCCCGTGCAGATGCTCGCGGATCTGGCGCCAGTACAGCGCCCGCGCCTCCTCGTGATACGGGTCATAGAAGCTGTTGGCGTAGCCCGGCCCGACCCAGTCGCGCGCGCCCACCTCGACATTGCGGGTGTACATGCCGCCGATGGCCTCGAGCTCGCGATAGTGCTCTGTGGTCGGATAGAACTTGGGCCACACCGAGATCATGATGTTGATGTTCCGGGCGTGCAGCTGGGCGACCATGCCGCCCGGATCGGGGAAGCGCGACGCCTCGAACTCGTGGCTGCCCCAGGCGTTCTCGGGCCAGTAGAACCAGTCCTGCACGATGTTGTCGATCGGCAGGTTGCGGCTGCGGTAGCCCTCGGCGATCTCGAGCACTTCGTCCTGGGTATTGTAGCGCTGGCGGCTCTGCCAGAAGCCATAGGCCCAGCGCGGCATCATCACGGCGTCGCCGGTCAGGTCGCGGTAGCCGGCGATCACCTGGTCAAGATTTTCACCACCGACGAAGTAGTAATCCACCGCATGGCCCACCTCGGACCACAACGACAGGGCCTGATGCTGCTCGACCGGCAGCGGGTCCAGATGGCGCAGGGCCAGGTAACCGTCATTGGGCAGCCACTCGACCCGGATCGGAACCCGGCGACCGGCTTCCATCTGGATCTGGAAGTCGTGGTTCCACGGATTCCAGTTCTGGCGCCAGCGGTCCATCACCAGTTCGCCGTCGACCCAGACCTTCACATAGGACGAGGCGTACAGGCGGAACTTGTGCTCGCCCGAGACGGTCGGCTCAAGGGTGCCTTCCCAGGTCACGGTCACGCCGGGCTGGCCCGAGCGGCCCATGTCGCCCACCTGCGCGGGCTGGCCCGGCTGCACCTTGAAGCCCGGCGGCCAGCGTTGGTGATCGCGGATGAATTCGTAATTGATCTGGTTCTCGATGCGCGACAGGGCCAGCTCGCCGTCCTGGAAATAGCTGGCCGTCAGGCCGCCGAAATTCCCCTCGGAGTCCCGCACGATCAGGCGCTGGTCCAGCATGCCGTATTCGCGCGGATCGCCGAACCGGGTCAGGCTGTTGTTCTCCCACAGCACGCCATACCCCCGGCTGGAGGTCATGAACGGCACGCCGGAATCGATGTTGTGCTGGGTCAGCTCCACATCGGCGCCGCGCTGGTTCATCAGCCCCTGCTGGTGCTGGCCCAGGCCATAGATGGCCTCATCCGGCGCCGCCTCGAACACCTGACGCACGGAGTGGAAGGAATGCACCCCGTCCTGGTCCTCGACCATGAAGGGGCTGATCTCGCGCCCGCCGGCGCGCTCGGCCAGCAGGACCTCGCCGGCCGCATCCAGGAACCGCACCCGGCCCGTGGCGCGCGACACCTCGGCGGTCATCTCGGGGGTGGAGACGAAGACATGGCCGCCCCGCGTCGTGACCTCGAAGCCTGTCGCGGCAGGCTCCGCCGTCACCATCAGGCTGTCGGGCAGATTGGTGAAGTCGGCCTCAGGCGTCGCGGTCACATGGATGATGCGCGGCCCCATGACCCGCAGGCGCACTCGCCGCGCCGGTCCCTCGGCCGGGGTCACGATCACCCCCGTGGCGGTGCGCTCGACGCCGGCTTCTTCAGCCTGGCTCTGCACCACCGCCGCCGCCGTCGTCGTCGGAGCAAACAGCGCCCCGCCCGGCACGCCCAGAGCCAGCGCCATGGCGGCGCCCGTCAGCAAATGTCTCATGGTTTCCACTCCCGTCAATTCTGGTCGGCGCCCACGGCGCGCACCGCGCCCGCCCGCGCCTGATCGCTCAGCCTGACCCGCAGAAGCACGGGTCGGTCGGTGAAGTTCAGGCCATAGTCAGTCTGGTCGCCGTTCCAGCGACGCTCGAACACCCACTCGCCCGCGTCGTTGAAATGGCCCTGCTCGACCCGCAGGATCTGGCCGCTGCGCCCGTCGTCCAGGGGCTTGCGGTCAAAGCTGACCCGCGCCCAGTAGCCGGTGAGCACATAGTCGTCCTCGCCCAGGCGGGCCACGATGGCGCCGCCGTCGGGGCTGGCCCGCTCACGGGGCGGAATCTCGCCCAGCCAGGTCCAGTCGTGCATGCCGAACTGCCACAGGCGGAACCGCACCGTCGCGGTCCAGTCGCCCAGATCCAGCACCTGTTCGGCGCTGTCGTCCGGCTCCCCGGCCCCCCACACATTGCCTTCAAACGCCGCGCGCGCCCACACCCGCTGCCACGGTGCGACCAGGCGATAGAGGTTGCGGAAGGGCGTCAGGGTTTCTTCCGTCACCTCCCGCGCGCCCAGGGGGAAGTTGGCGTAGCCGGTGTAGTCGATGCCGAAGGGCGAATAGCCAATCCCACCCCGGCCCATCACGTCGAACAGATACCGGGCATAGGGCACGTCATTGCCGGTCTCGGCCACGAACAGGGCGTTGTCGGGCCGGGTGTAGCGGTCCAGATGTCCCTGATAGACCACCGAGCCCCGCTCATAGATGTCGGGCGACAGGAAATCGATGGCCGGAGCCGCCGCCTGCCAGACCTCGATCACGTTCCAGGTCGGCCCGCCGGACGCATAGGTCATGGGGTCCTGATAGTTGACTGGATCGCGCAGGGCCGCGTTGGCGTACATGGGCAGGGGGTATTCCGCTTTGCCCGCCTCGGCCACCTGGCCGACGTAATGGCCGATGGACCAGGCGTGGAAGAACTCGTCGGCGTCCTGGCCGAACACCTCGGCCCAGGTTCCCGGCTGCCGGTCCAGTCGCTGCAGCAGGGCCTGCGGCACGGGGCCGTCGAACAGGGCCTGGGCGGCCGCAGAATAGTCGCGCACCGAACCGTAGGTGCCGGTCTCGTTCTGGGGCTGCACCATGATGACGGTGCGATGCGCAGAATCGATATTGCGGATGTGGGCCATCAGAGCCGCGAAGGCGCGCCGGTCGGCGGCCAGGGTCTCGGCCCCGTGCGGCGACAGGGCATAGGACGGCGTGCCGTCCTGCTGGATCAGGCGCGGGAACCGTTCGGTGTCCAGCTTGACCCACTCGGGGGCGTATTTCGGCGCCGTGTTCTTCCAGGTGGCGAACCACAGCAGCACCAGCCGCACGTCGTGTTCGCGGGCCTGTCGAACCAGTGTGTCCACGAACGAGAAATCGAACGCGCCTTCCACCGCCTCCACCTGCTCCCAGGCGATGGGAACCTGCACGGTGTTGGCGCCGACGTACTCCACCGCCGGCCAGACGTCGGCCAGGGCCGCCTCATAGTTGGAGGAGTTGTTGACCTGCGCCGTCAGCATGAAGAACGGCGCGCCGTCCACCATCAAGGCGTGGCGGCCGTTCTCGCTGACGACCTCCGGAATCGGCTCCCCGGCGCCCTCCCCACATGAGGCGGTGGCCAGCATCAGTCCCGCGCCGGCCAGTGCGGCCAGGAGTGGGCGGAAGGGTCGGAAGCGAGCAGAAAAGGTCATTAGTCTCTCGGCCGTCGTCGACAGGAATGGCGGCGGTCGCGCGCCCCGGGCGGGATCATCACCCGGGGCGCGGTCTCGGTCACGTCAGAAGCGCGCGCGCAGCACCACGGCGAGGCGCCGGTCGGTGTCGACCCAGCTGTATCGCGGCATGCGGTCGCCGTAGCCCACCCGAAGGATGGTGCGTTCCTGGGTCAGGTTGGTGCCCTGCACGCCCAGCTTCACGTTCTCGGTCACGTCGAAGAAGATCGACCCGTCCAGCTGGCCGTAGTCCTCGGCCCACACTGGCGCCTCGATGTTCGCCGCCGAGGTGGTCAGCAGGTACTGTTCACGCCAGTTCCATGCGAGGCGGGCCGAGATGCCGTGGCGCTCGTAGAGGGCGGCGATGTTGTAGCTGGTGGGCGACATGCCCTCCAACGGAAGGTCCAGGCCCGCAGAGTTTACCTGATCAGGGTCGAAGATGTTGACCGCCGTGTTCGCCCCGCCGTCGCTGTCGATGTAGGTGTAGTTGGCCTGGACGCCGAACCCATTCAGCCAGCCCGGCAGAAAGTCGAAGAACTGCTGGTAGGCGATCTCGAAGCCCTGGACGGTGCCCTCCTCGCCATTCTGTTGCTGGGTCACGTCAAAGGTATAAGTTACCCCGTTGTTGGTGTATGTCTGCTGGGTCACGCCCGAATAGATGTAGTCTTCGATCTTCTTATAGAAGATCACGCCGGTCAGACTGCCCTGGGGCGCAAAATACCACTCCAAGCTCAGGTCGAACTGGTCGGCGATGATCGGCCGCAGGTTCGGGTTGCCGGCCGTGCCCGTGAAGGGAGCGACCGGATCCAGAGTGTACCCATCCCCGGTGAAGTTAATCCTGAGATCGGTATAGGGCTGCATCTGGTTGAAGTCGGGCCGAACCATGGCGCGCGAAGCAGCGAAGCGCAGCTGCATTTCCGGCGACAGATGGGCGCGGATGTTCAGGCTGGGCAGGATGTTGCTGTAGTCGCCGCCCGCAGGCACCGCATCCAGCACGCCGCCCTGGCTAAACTGCTGGGCAGCATTGAAAGCCGCGCATTGGGCCGGTGTCGGCGCTGGACATGCGCCCGCAGCAGGAACTGGCAGTTGGACACGTCCCTCGGTGGCCGTCTCGGTGCGCACGACCCGCACGCCCACATTGCCGTCGACGGCCCAGGGCAGGGCCGTGTCATGACCGAAACGGAGCAGGGCGTAGGCGGCCTGGGTCTCCTCGTCCTGCTGGGTCACGCCGCCGCTCGGATTGTCGGGATTGGGGCTGAAGTTGTCCCAGTCCGGAACCAGCGGCGCCCAGCCCCAGCCCTGGCCGTCCGGCCATGGCCGCGTGGTGATGGGGCTGAGCAGACCATAGGCGTACTGGGTGCCCTGGCTGACCAGCGAGGCCGAGGGCAGCCAGAACCCGCCCGGCACGGCGATGTCTCCCCGGAAGAAGTCATCGAAGCCGTAGTATTCGGCGTTTGACGGCAGCTGGGGGCTGGGCGAGGCGTCATCCAGATAGACCGCCGGATAACTCCAGGCGCCGCCGTTGTCGTTGGCGAAGCCCCAGTACTGGGCCGACAGGATGCTCCAGTTCCAGTTGGACTGGCGGGTGATGTAGGTCTTGTCGGTGGCGCGGTAGCCGAAGCTGATGTTGCGGATCCACTCGTTCGACGCATCGAAATGATAGGTGGCGTCGCCGCGCCAGGACAGGGAGTCCGCCTCGTTGGCCTCGATGTGGTCCATGGCGAAGCCCCAGTAGTAATCCGAGGCCCGGTTCAGGTCGTCTCCGGTGATATTGATGCTGGGCACGCCGCCGCCGATGTTGATCAGAGCTGACAGCGGGGCCGTGCCCAGCATCGAGCGCTGGGTGCCCACGGTGAAGCTCAGGATGTCGGCGGTGGATTCCACGTACTGGACGTCGCCACTGAAGTCCCAGCTGCCGCTGGAGTACTCCAGTCTCAAGGCGTAGTCCGAGGTCTCCTTGTGGTCTTCGCCGTAGCGGGTGTTGCCGTCATAGGTGATGCCCTCCATGGTCCCGCCCTGGGGGCCGCCGACCACATTGCCGGTGGGCCAGCAGCCCCACCCGCCTTCGTGATAGCCCGTCAGCGTCCCGCCCACGAGGACGCCGTTCTGGTAATTCAGGCCGGCGCTGGGGCACAGGGTGGTGGCGTCCTGGATCCCGGCCACGCGCTCGATGTTGGTGGGGTCGGCCTCGGAGTGGAAACCCTGGAACGTCAAGGTGAGGTCCGCCGTCGGGCTCCACTGGAGCGCCAGAGCCACGGCGGTGCGCTCCTGTTCCCAGCGGCCGTCACGCCAGCCCAGATATTTGGGGTGATAGACCGTCGAACCATCCAGCTGCGTGACCGGGTCGAAGCGGTCTGTAGTGATGCTGTTTGTCCGGTTGCCGACGCTGGAATAGCTGACGTTGGCCAGCAGGCCGATCTCGCCCGCGCCAGTCATCCAGCGGTCGCTGAAGATGCCCGAGCCGGACCAGTAGCCCTCCTCCATCATGTCGCCGTAGTTGTAGTCGGTGGTGAACGCCAGCAGGCGTCCGTCCTGGTCGAACGGCAGGCGGGTGCGCAGGTTGACGATGCCGCCGATGCCGCCCTCGATCTGGTTGGCCGCAGGGTTCTTGTACACGTCCACCCCGGCCAGCAGGTCGGCGGAGATGTCCTCGAACGACAGGCCCCGGCCGTTGCGGGCAGAGAAGATGTCCCGGCCATTGGTTTCGGAGCGCACCCAGGACAGGCCGCGGATGAACACCCCGCCGCCCTCGGCCGCGAGACGGGCCGGGTCGCGGGCCTCGTTGGTGCGCTGGAGGGTGACGCCGGAGATTCGCTGCAGCGCCTCGGAGACGGAGCGATCCGGCAGCGCGCCGATGTCCACGGCGGTAATCGAATCCACGATCACTTCCGAGTTTCGCTTGATCTCCTGGGCGCTCTGCAAACTGGCCCGAATACCGGTGATGACCACCTCCTCGACTTCCGTGGCCTGGTCCGGCTGCTGAGCCGCCCGGGCTGGAGCCGGGGCGTTCATGGCGCCCAGGGCGATCGCAGACACGCCCAGTGACAGGGCGAATTTCGAGACGCGTTTACCTTGAGACATGCAATGCCCCTCCCCGTTTCAAATGCCCCTCGACGCCTGTAGCCGGCGCTTGGAGGGTGCTCTCCCGTGTGCACATCCGGGCCAGTGTCTCACCTCACTGGCATTTTCAAATATGCAATAATTTTTCAATACAGCGTCTATTTTGTTAGCGCAACCAATTGCTGCTGGTGAAAGTCCGTGTGCGGCTATGGATCGCCCCACGAAGTTCGCCCGCCGGGCCATGGGCCGGGCGGGCGATGGGGAGATTGCGCTGTCGTGGGGTCAGCTGGTCGGAATCGACTTCAGCCTGGGTGTCAGCAGGTGGATGATTCCCAGCGCGATCAGATAGGTCACGCTGGCGAAGGCCAGCAGCGGCACATAGCTGCCGGTAGCCTCAAGCGTCCACCCGGCCACCTTGGCGATGAACATGCCGCCCACAGCGCCGGCGAAGCCGCCCATGCCCACCACTGTCGCCACCGCATGTTTGGGGAAGGTGTCGGACACCAGGGTGAACAGATTGGCGGACCACCCCTGATGCGCCGCTGCGGCAAGGCCGATCACCGCCACTGCCGCAATCAGATTGTCCGCAAACACCGCCAGCGAGATCGGGGTCACGCACAGGGCGCAGACCAGCATGGCGGTCTTGCGACCCCGGTTCACCGACCAGCCCCGGTGGATCAGCCGCGACGACAGCCAGCCGCCGCCGACGCTGCCCACATCGGCCAGCAGATAAACCGCCACCAGCGGCGGACCGAACGTCAGCAGGTTCAGATCGTAGGTCTTGCCGAAGAAGTCCGGCAGCCAGAACAGGAACAGCCACCACACCGGATCGGTCAGGAATTTGCCGACGATGAAAGCCCAGGCCTCACGCCGCTTCAGCGCCTGTCCCCAGCTGATCTTTCCCGGCGCGTCGGGCGGGTCGCTCTCGATGTGCGCCAGCTCGGCCGGGGTCACGCGGGGATGCTCGCGCGGGCGTCGATAGACCAGGAACCATACGGCCATGAGCACCAGGCCCGACAGGCCCGTGACGATGAACGCAGCGCGCCAGCCGAAGGCCAGCACCAGAATGGGCACGAGGATCGGCGTCAGCAGGGCGCCGACGTTCGAGCCGGCGTTGAAAATGCCTGTGGCCAGGGCCCGCTCGCGCTTGGGAAACCACTCCGACACCGCCTTGACCGCGCCGGGGAAACCCGCCGACTCCCCGACACCCAGGGCAAAGCGGGCCATGGCGAACTGGATCACCGTGCTGGCCCCGGCATGGGCCGCCGCCGCGAGGCTCCAGACCCCTATGGCGATGCCCAGCCCCCAGCGCGCGCCGACGCGGTCGATCAGGCGGCCCACCAGCAGAAGGCCGATGGCGTAGGCACCCTGGAAGGCCACCACGATGTTGGCGTAGTCGCTCTCGCTCCAGCCGAACTCGACCTCCAGCACCGGCTTCAGCACGCCGAAGATCAGCCGGTCTACGTAGTTGATGGTGATGGCGAGCAACAACAGGGCGCAGATCGCCCAGCGATAGTTGCCCCGAAAGGCGCGCGGACCGTGTTCAGCTGGCGTCTCGCTCATCTCGTGGTCCTTCCTCGCGCGGCGGCGTCTCACCAGTCAGTCATGGACCCGTCGGGCAGGCGTGCGACCGGCAGACAGGCGGGCCTGTACGGATGCGTGGCCGCCAGATCCTCGTCGATGTCCACGCCCAGCCCCGGGGCCTCGCCCGGATGCATCATCCCGTCCGCGAAGCTGTAGGCGTGGGGGAACACGGCGTCCGTCTCGGCGGTGTGGCGCATGTATTCCTGAATCCCGAAGTTCGGGATCGACAGGTCGAAGTGCAGGGCCGCCGCCATGGCCACCGGCGACAGGTCCGTGGCCCCATGGCATCCGGTGCGCACCTTGTAGAGATCGGCCAAGGCCGCAATCCGCCGCAGGTGGGTGATGCCCCCCGCGTGCACCACCGTGGCGCGGATATAGTCGATCAGCTGCTCCTCGATCAGGCCCTTGCAGTCCCAGATGGAGTTGAACACCTCGCCCACCGCCAGCGGCGTGGTGGTGTGCTGGCGGATCAGGCGGAACCCGGCCGGGTTCTCGGCCGCCACCGCGTCCTCCATCCAGAACAGCCGGTAGGGCTCCAGGTCCTTGCCCAGCCGTCCCGCCTCGATGGGCATCAGCCGGTGGTGCACGTCGTGCAGCAGATGCACGTCCCAGCCCAGCGCCTCGCGCGCCGCGTCGAACAGCTGCGGCGCCGTCCTCAGATAGGGCTCGGTCGCCCACCGGGTCTCCGTCGGCAGGGCCGCGTCGGCGGGCTCATAGAACATCTTGTCCGTCGAAACCCCGTAGGTCCCCTTCACCCCCGGCACGGCGGTCTGCAGCCGCACGGCCTTGTAGCCCCTGGCCACATAGTCCGCCGCCTGGGCCACGGTCTCATCCACCGTCTCGCCGTTGGCGTGGCCGTAGACCATCACCCCCTCGCGGCAGGCGCCGCCCAGCAGCTGGTACAGCGGCAGGCCCGCCACCTTGGCCTTGATGTCCCACAGCGCCATATCCACCGCCGCGATGGCGGTCATGGTCACGGGCCCGCGCCGCCAGTAGGCGCCCCGGTACAGGTACTGCCAGATGTCCTCGATCCGGTGCGCGTCCTTGCCGATCAGGCAGGGAATGACGTGCTCCGCCAGATAGGCGTCCACCGCCAGTTCGCGCCCGTTCAGGGTGGCGTCGCCCACCCCGCTGACCCCCGCGTCGGTCTCGATCTTCAGGGTCACGAAATTGCGCCCGGGACAGGTGACGATGGTGCGGGCGGCGGTGATGACGGGCATGGGCACTCTGGCAGGAAGGACGGCTAGCGGGCCGGGGCGGCGATGAAGGCGTCGGCGATGGCCTGTCGCAGCGGCTTGGCCTGGTACGCGGCGTCATAGGGCGTCGGCCGCTTGGCGATCCCGTCGGGCCGCACCCAGTGGGTCTGCAGCCAGGAATAGGAATCCACCATGCCCCAGGCCAGCACGTCCTTGGTCTGCGGATAGCTCAGCATCAGGTCCAGATACCGCCGCGCCAGCTCGGCCACCGCCTGATCCCGCGAGGGGATGTCGGCGGGCAGGTTCTTGTCGTGCACGTCGAACTCGCTGATGACGATGTCCAGCCCCATGCCGGTGACCTCATCCATGAAGCGGCGCCAGTTGCCTTCACGGGCCGTGTCGAAGCCGACAGAGTCGTCGCTGTTGCCGGAACCGATGTGGCTCTGGATTCCCAGGGCGTCGATGGGCACGCCCCGCGCCTTCATGCCCTCCAGCAGACGCAGGACCCCCGCCTGATGCTGCTCGTGGCCAGCCTCCCAGCTCATGTAGTCATTGTAGACCAGCTGGGCGTTCGGCGCCGCCGCCCGCGCGGTGTGGAACGACAGGTCGATGATCTCCTGGTGGCCCAGATGCCGCGACAGCGCCGTCTCGCGCAGGGCGCCCGTATTCTCGTCGACGGTCTCGTTGACCACGTCCCAGGAATCGATGCGGTCGCCGTACCGGTCGACGATGGCGTTGATGTGCTCCACCACCAGCCGCTCGGCCTCGACCGCCGGGCGGGCGCCGTAGTCATGGGTCTCCAGCCATTGCGGGAACCATCGCGGATGGTGCCAGACCAGGGTATGGCCCCGCACGCCCATGCCGTGCTGTGTCGCGAAATCCATGACCCGGTCGGCCCGCACATAGTCGTAGGTGTTCACGTCGGGCCGCAGCACATACCACTTCAGCTCATTCTCATGGACCAGCACGCCGCACTCGCGGGCGAGGATCTCGCGATAGCGGGGATCGTCCAGGGACGCGGTCACCGTCCCCGGCTGGCCGGCGCCCACGGCGCTGCCGAACCGCATGCCCTTGCGGCGCGCCAGCGCGTTCAGCGACGGGCCCGACGTTCCAACGCCCCCCATGCCCGTGGTTTCACAGGCGGCCAGCAGGCCGGCGGCGGACAGGCTCAGGGCCTGGCGACGGTTCATCATGATGTCTCTCTCACGCTAGCAGCGCCGGGCGGCGCGCCGGGTTCGGGGTCGGCCAGATCCCCCAGCTCGCCCCGCGCCCTGGCCTTGCGGCCGTAGACGCGTTCGAACAGGGGTGAGGCCATCAGGGTGGTGACGATGGCCATCAGAACGAGGATGGAGAACAGGGCCGGACCGATCAGGCCCCGCTGCAGGCCGATGTTGATGATGATCAGCTCCATCAGGCCGCGGGCGTTCATCAGGGCGCCGATGCCGAGCGCCGTGGCGTTGTCCTGACCCGTCAGGCGGGCCGCCGCCCAGCAGGCGCCGAACTTGGTCAGCACCGACCCCGCCAGCACCGCCAGGGCGATGAGCAGCAACGGCCAGCTGTCCACGGTCGTCAGCTGGGTGTTCAGCCCCGAATAGGTGAAGAACAGGGGCAGCAGCACCACCAGCGTGAACGGCTCCAGCTGCTTGCGCACCTGCTCGGCGAACAGCCCCTTCGGCATCACCGCGCCCAGCAGGAAGCCGCCGAACACGGCGTGGATGCCAATGGCGTCCATGGCGAACGCTGACAGGGCGAACATCATCAGGGTCACGGCCATCAGCCCAGGGCCCACCCCGCCGTCACGCTCGGCGCGCTCGCCAAGCCGGACCAGAAGTCGCCGACCGATGGTGGTCATGATCACCAGGAAGAGGGCGGCGCCGCCCACCGCGGTGATCGCCACTCCGGCCCCGGCCCCGAAGCTGGCCAGGACGATGGCCAGGATGATCCATGCCCACGCATCGCCGATGGCGCCGGCCGACAAGGACAGGGTGCCCAGAGGCGTGCCTGACAGTCCGCGCTCGTGGATGATGCGCGCCAACATGGGAAAGGCGGTGATTGAGATGGCCGCGCCCATGAACAGCATGGCCTGGGTCATGGTCGCCCGGTCGCTGAACAGGCCCGGTGTGTTCAGCAGCCACGGCGTGATCAGCACGGCGAGCAGGAAGGGCGCGGCCGTCCCCGCGAATGAGACCGCCGCGGCGCTCTTCGCCTGGCTCAGGAAGTGGTCGGTGCGGAAGCCGAGGCCCACCAGGAACATGTAGAGCCCGACACCCAGCTGGGCGCCGACATAGAGTACATCGCGGGATTCCGCGGGAAACAGCATGGCCTGGATTTCGGGCGCCAGCAGGCCGAACAGCGACGGCCCCAGAATGACGCCGGCGATCATCTCGCCCACCACCTGCGGCTGGCCCAGCCAGCGCCGGGCGGCCCAACCCACGATCCGGCAGACGGCCAGGATCACGGCCAGCTGCAGGAAGAAGATCACGCTCATTTCAGCGGCTGTCATGACACCCCTCCATCACCCGATCACGATGAGCCGGACGACGAGAAAGAAAAAGGGGGCGGCCTGCCGGCGCACCGGCGGACCCGCCCCCAGTTGGACCGTCCGGAACTAGAAGGTCGCGCGCAGCACCACGGTGTAGCGGCGATCGTTCATGAACCACGACCGTCCGGCTCTCAGAAGGTCGTCGTTCAGAACCTGGCTGGTGCGGGTGATCTCGTTGAGCAGATTGACCCCCTGGACCCCCACCTTGAAGTTGTCGTTGATCGTGTAGAAGAGCGAGCCGTCCAACTGGCCGGTGTCCTCCTGCATGATCGGAGCGAAGGGCACGATCACGTCCCGGGTGGTCACCAGGAACTCGGACCGCCAGCTGTAGGCCAGGCGGGCGGACAGAGGCCCCTTCTCGTAGAACACCGCCAGATTGGCCGTGTGTTCGGACAGACCTTGCAGCGGCAGCAGGCTGACATCGACGTTCGCCACACGCCCGGCCCCCACGTCCGGGTCCGTTGCGGAGAGCGTGCTCTGCTCGACGCCATCGGAATCTACGAAGGTGTAGTTGGCGTTGAGTCCCAGCCCGTCCCAGGGCGACGGCAGGAAGTCGTAAGTCTGCTGATACGCGACTTCGAACCCTCGCACCGAGCCGGTGTCGTCAGAGTTGGTCGGCTGGGTCACCACGGCGTCAAACGAAGCGCCGTTGTTGGTGAAGGTCTGCCGTGTCGTGCCGTTTGTGATGACGTCCTCGAGGCGCTTGTAGAAGACCGAGAAGGTCAACTGGCCCACATCCGCGAAGTAGTACTCCACCGAGGCGTCGAAGTTGGTCGCGAGGATCGGCCTCAGATTGGGATTACCCACCGTGAACCGGCCTGTCGGCTCGCCGTCGACCACGTTCTCGGCCAGCGCGGAGAGGGCGACGTTGTAGTAATTCCGCGTCAGACCCACGTCCGGAGGCGTGATGGCCCGGGAAGCGCCGAAGCGGAACTGCAGCCCGTTGTCCAGCCGGAGCCGGACGTTCAGGCTCGGCAGCCAGTAATCGTAGTCCATGCTGGTATCGACAGCGGTGATCGCCCCGTTCGCAAAGTCGCGCGCGCCCTGACGCACGGCTGGCGAGAAGGTGCAGAACACCGGGGGCGCCTGGTCCGGTGGGACCGCGGCGCACTCCGCCTCCGACTGGAAGGATACGAAGGTGAAGGCGCGGAAGCCCTCCGTCGTGCGGTCGGTGCGGGTGTAACGCAAACCCACATTGCCGCTCAGTTCAGCGCCGTTGTCGAGGTCTGTCCGGAAGCGCAGCATGCCGTAGGCGGAGCGCGTAATCTCCTCCATCGGGTTGATTTCCTGGGGCAGGAACGGCGTGCCTTCAATCGCGTCGCATCGCATGAACGCCGGCACCCAGTTCTGCTGACAGCCATCGGCGTTCAGCCGGTCACGCCAGCTGTCGCCGACGCCCAGGGCGTAGTCGACCAGACGCTGATAGTCATTGATGGCGCTGGTGTTCCAGAACAGCCGCGGCTGATCGCCGGTCGGCGTCGGCACCTCGCCACGCATGAAATTCCCGAAGTCGAAGGGGCTGTGGTAGTCGGCCAGATTACCGACGCCGGGGACGGAGCCGTCCAGCCAGCGCGGCCCGCCCGGATCGCCGCCCCACTGTTCGCTGATCACGCCCCAGTTGTAGGTGCTGAAGCGGGTGGTCTGATCCCGCAGGGCGCCCCGCACCCCGAAGCGGACCGATTCGATCCAGTTGCTGTCCGGGAACGAGTAGTCGTAGTCGAACCGCAGGGCGTGGAGCGTGCCCTCGCTGTCTTCATAGTGGTCCATGGCCGAGCGGGTAAAGGTGGCGGCGGGCGCCCCCAGATCCGTAAACCCGGCATAGTTCGGACAGTGCTGGTGCGTGACGTTGCAGGGCGTTCCCGGCGTGCCCTGGGCCGGGTCCGCCGGGTTGGCGTCTCCGCTCCACAGACGGCGGGGATTCTCAAAGGTTACGATCGGGATGTCGGAGCCGCGCAGTTCGATGACGGCGTTCTGGTAGGTGGAGTTCCAGAGCGTGTTGTCCTCGACCTCCACGGTCGAGTCCACGAACTGATAGTCCAGGTTCATCCGGACCCGATCCGTGGGCGTGTAAACCAGATTGAAGCCGACATCGGTGGTGATGTAGCGCTGCCATTGATCGCGGCGGATGTTGTTGCTTTGCAAGCCCCAGTCCGGGGTACGCGGATTTCCGTTGTTCTGGTCAGCGCGCCAGCCCGTGCGGCCGGTGATCACGCCATTGGTGAACACACCGTCCGGACCGAACTCCAGCTGGGTGCCCTGCAGGGCGCGGGAGTCCCCGTTGTTGGCCACGTTATCGGTGGCGATTTCAAGCGCATACTCGGTCCACGACTGGGTAGAATCGGAGCGCAGGAACTGGCCGGTGGCGACCATGGTGCGGTCGGGACTGCGCCACTGGGCGGCGGCGGCGTAACCCTCGCGCTGCCGCTCGAAGGTCTGGCTGCGCATGGCGGCCCCACGCGGGAACCAGACCGACCCAGCTTCCGTCCCGGCCGGGCCGACGACGTCGCCATTGGCATAGAGGGTGCGGGGCCCGAAGTTGGATATCTGCTGACCGTCGCTGCGGGCGATCAGTTCGGAATTCACGAAGTTGAGAAGCAGACCGAACTCGCCGAACTCGGTGTCGAACCGGTCGCTCCACAGGGCCGAATAGGTCGGCGTCCACTCCTTGGCGAAGTCGCCGTAGCTGCCCTCGATGGAGCCCGCCAGAACGCGACCCGGCGCATCGAAGGGCACGCGGGTGCGCAGATTGATGCTGCCCGAGATGCCGCCTTCGACCATGTCCGCGGACTGGTTCTTGAACACGTCCACGCCGCCCATCAGCTCGGACGGCACGTCCTGGAAGCTGAGGCCTCGGCCGTTGGTGGCGCTGAAGGTGTCGCGGCCGTTCAGCTCGCTGCGCACCCACGTGAGGCCGCGCACGACGACGCCCGAACCCTCGATGGAGAAGTGATCCGGATCGACCCCGGCGCGGAAGCGGTCGATGGAGACGCCGGGGATCCGCTGGAGCGCCTCGGTGACGCTGCGATCGGGCAAGGCGCCGATATCTTCGGCCGTGATCGAGTCGACGAAGACTTCCGAGTCCTGCTTGATGGCCTGCGAGCTGCGCAGGCTTGAGCGGATCCCCGTGACGACGACTTCTTCAACCTCCGTCGCACTGTCCGGCGGCGCGACCTGCGCCACTGCTGGCGCGGCGGCCAGCACGGCGGTGATGGCCATTACCGAAGCCCCGGCTTTCAGCCCGGCTCCAAGGCGGACAGAGTCCGCCCGCATGTTTCCTGAAGTATGCACCCGATTTCCTCCCCAGCATTTTCTTTTGTTAGCGCTACCAAATCGAGGCGGCGCCAAATGTCTGATTAATGAAGTCGTAGCCCAGCTTTCAGGCTTCCGCAAGCCCTCCTTTCCCTGACGTTATGTGAGCCGCATTTTGGCCATATGAGCGACCGGGGATTTGTTCGCTTGAGCCCGCAGCCCTGAAAAACATGACGCTGTAACACTTCTCTGGCGCGCACGACGCCATTGACCGCGCCTTTTTTCTGCCCCTAGATGGAAAGAAAGCGCTGCGGGGAGAGCGCAAAAGCATGTCGGACAAATGCATCAGGCGCGTGCTGATCGTTGGCGGCGGAACCGCTGGCTGGATGACCGCCGCCGCCTTGTCCGAAACCCTGAAAGGGATGGCGCTGGACATCCGTCTGGTCGAGTCCGAGGCCATTGGAACCGTGGGTGTCGGCGAATCCACCCTGCCCCACATCCGCCACTTCAACGCTCGTCTGGGAATCCACGAACCTGACTTCCTGTCCCGCACCCAGGCCACCTTCAAGCTGGGCATCGACTTCCGCAACTGGGGTCGATTGGGCGACAGCTACATACATCCCTTCGGGGCCTACGGCGCCGATCCCGCCGCGCATGAGGCGGAGCTGTTCCACCACCTGTGGACGCGCGCGGGCGCGACCGGGTCCCTGGACGCCTACAGCCTGCCCGTCGCCATGGCGCGACGCGAGCGCTTCGCTCATCCGTCGACTGACCCGACCTCTCCGATGTCGGGCTTTTCCTACGCCTATCAGTTCGACGCTTCCCTCTACGCCGCCTATCTGCGGCGTTATTCGGAGGCTAGGGGCGTGGTGCGCACCGAGGGCCGCATCGCCGACGTCGCCCTGCAGGGCGAGACCGGTTTCGTCACCCATGTGACGCTGGAGAGCGGCGAGCGCATCGACGCCGACCTGGTCGTCGACTGCTCCGGCTTCCGGGGGCTGGTGATCGAACAGGCCATGAAGACCGGATATCACGACTGGACCCGCTGGCTACCCTGCGACCGCGCCGTGGCCCTGCCTTGCGAGCACGGCGGCCTGTTCGCCCCCGCCACCCGCGCCACGGCGCAGACGGCCGGCTGGATATGGCGGATCCCGCTGCAGCACCGTGTGGGCAACGGCCACGTCTACTGCAGCGCCTTCGTTGACGACGACGACGCCGAGACCACCCTGATGAACCAGCTTGAAGGCGTGGCCCTGGCGCCGCCCAACCGGCTGCGGTTCCTGACCGGCAAACGCAAACTCCAGTGGAACCGCAACTGCGTGGCCATCGGCCTGTCGTCCGGGTTCCTCGAACCGCTGGAGTCCACTTCGATCCACCTGATCCAGGCCGCGATCGGCTATCTGCTGGACCTGTTCCCCACCGGCGACTGGGATCCCGCCGACGCCGCGGAATTCAACCGCACCATGGACATGGAGTACGAGCGAGTCCGCGACTTCCTCGTGCTGCACTATCACGCAACCGCGCGTGACGACTCGGAGTTCTGGAACCACTGCCGCACCATGGCCATCCCCGACTCCCTGGCCTGGAAAATGGAGCTGTTCCGCGAACGGGGCGTGGTCGCGGCCTATGAGCACGGTGTCTTCCTGCACCCCAGCTGGGTCGCGGTCTATGTCGGCCAGCACGTGACGCCCCGCCGTTGGGACCCCCGCCTGGATGAGCTCGACCCGGCCGCCGTCCGCGCCGATCTGGACGAGCAGCGCCGCCGCATCGCCGCCATGGCGGAGCGCCAGCCTCGACACGTCGACGTCCTGGCCGCCGCCCGCGCTGCCGCCATGCCCGAGGCCCGGGCATGAGCGACAGGGGGCCCACCGAAGCCGTCATCGTCGGCGACGGGCCCGCCGCCTGGATCATGGCCCTGGCGATCAGCCGCGGCGCGCCCGCGCGCGTCACGGTTATCACCCACAGCTCGCCCGGGGATGTGGACCCCTTTGGTCCGGCCCTGACGGCGCCGCCGGCGATCCGCGGCCAGCACGCCCGACTGGGGCTGCCCCCGCCCGAAGCCATGGCCTGCGCCGTCCCGGTTATGGGCTTCAGCCTCGAGGGGCCCAACGGCGGCGGCTTCGTCCCCTTCGGTCAGACCGGGGCGGACATGGGGCCCGTCGCGTTTCACCAGCAGCTGGCCCGGCTTGGCCGTCTGGACGCCCTCGCAGAACATTCCCTGGCGGCCCAGGCCGCCAGGCTGGGCCGCTTTTCCCCGCCCTCGCCCGACCCGGCGTCGTTCCTGTCGACCCTCGACCACGGCGCCAGCTTCGAGGCCCAGCCCTACGCCGCTCTTCTCCGGAACAGGGCGGAGGCCAGCGGCGCGTCGGTGCGAGCCGGCGCGGTGACCGGGGCGCGGCGCAGCACTGACGGCCGGGTTGAGGCGGTCGAGCTGGAGGACGGCTCGTCAGTGCGCGGCGATCTCTTCATCGACGCTAGCGGAGCACAGGGGGTGCTGACCGATGCACCCTTCCAGCCATGGACCTCGCTGTTTCGTCTGGACCGGGCCGAGATCACGGTCAGCCAGGCGCCCTCCTCCGTTCATGTCAGCCTTGAGAGCGAGGCGGCCATGCTTCACCGCACCGCTCCCCTGCCCGGACGGCGCGTGGAGACCAGACTCACACAGGGCGGCGCAGGAACGCCCTTCATCCCTGGTCGGCGGGAGTCCTTCTGGGAGCGCAATGTGATCGCCGTTGGCGCGGCCGCGCATGTGTCACCGCCCTTGGGCGCGGGCGCTCTTCACCTGATTCACCGCGCCGCGGAACGGCTGATCGCCCTGTGGCCCGCCAGTTCGGAAGGCCTGCTGGAGGCCCGCGAGTTCAACCGTCTTATGACCGCAGAGGCGGAGGCCGACCGCGATTTCGCCCTGGTCCTGACACGCCCGCCCGGGGTGGCCCTCCCAGACCCCGCCGCACACCGTCTGGCTCTGTTCGAAGGCCGGAGCCGCATCAGCCGCCGCGAGCATGAGGCGTTCACCGCCGGGTTCATCGCCGCCGCGCTTCTGGCTTCGGGCCTGAAGCCGCGGCGTCACGATCCTCTGGCGGACGCGCTCGATCCCGCCATGCTCGCCGCCCGCGCCGACCGCATCCGCCATATGGCCGCCGCGACCGCCGCCGCCTTGCCAATCTTTGAAAGTTCAGGCGCATGATCCAGCCCGACGCGATCCGCAGCATCGTCATCGTCGGCGGCGGCACCGCGGGGTGGATGGCGGCCGCGGCCCTGTCGCGCCTCACCGCCAACGGCGTCACCCGTATCACCCTGGTAGAGTCCGACGCCATCGGAACCGTCGGGGTGGGCGAAGCCACCATTCCACCCATCCGCACCTTCAACGCCATGCTGGGCATCGATGAGCGCGAGTTCCTCAAGGCCACGCGCGGGTCGTACAAGCTGGCCATCGAGTTCGTCGACTGGACCCGGCACGGCCATACCTACCTGCACCCTTTCGGCCCCTTCGGCGCCGATCTGGAGGGGGTCAAGTTCTATCAGATCTGGCTGAAGATGCAGCGCGAGGGCCGCGCCTCGGGGTTCGGCGACTACAACCTGTGCGACGTGGCCGCGCGCCTGAACCGCTTCGGCGCCGTGACGCCCCAGATGCGCTCACCGGTCACCAACCCGGTCTGGGCCTATCACTTCGATGCGTCACGCTACGCCCGCTTCCTTCGCGCCTACGCCGAACAGCGCGGTGTGGTTCGTCAGGAGGGCAAGGTCCTGTCGGTGGAGCAGCGTCCGGAAGACGGTTTCATCGACGCCATCGTGCTGGAGGACGGCCGCCGCATCGACGGGGACCTGTTCATCGACTGCACGGGCTTCCGCGGCCTTCTGATCGAGCAGACCCTGAATGCCGGGTTCGAGGACTGGAATCACTGGCTACCCTGCGATCGGGCTGTGGCGGTGCAGTGCCTGAACGACAACGCCATCTCCCCCTTCACCCGCTCCACAGCGCGCGAGGCGGGCTGGCAGTGGCGCATCCCCCTGCAGCACCGTGTCGGGACTGGCTATGTCTATTCCAGCGCCCACATTTCCGATGATCGGGCCGCCGAAACCCTGATGTCCAACCTTGATGGAAAGGCCACGACAGATCCGTGGTCGCTGCGCTTCCGGGCCGGACGACGGAAGAAGGCGTGGATCAAGAACTGCGTCGCGCTGGGCCTCGCTTCGGGATTCCTCGAGCCGCTGGAGTCCACTTCGATCCACATGATCCAGGCGGGAATCACCAAGCTGCTGGCCCTGTTCCCGCACCGGGGCTTCGACCCGGCAGCGATCGAGGAATACAACCGCCTGACGAACGTGCAGATCGAGCAGATCCGCGACTTCATCATCCTGCACTATCACGCCAACGAACGCACCGGTCAGGACCTGTGGGACCATGTGCGGACCATGGAGATTCCCGACAGCCTTCGGCGGAAGCTTGAGCTGTTCAGAGGCGCCGGCGCCTTCTTCCGCCATGAAGACGAGTTGTTCGCCGAATCCAGCTGGTTGGCCGTGCTGATCGGCCAGAACGTGATGCCGGAACGCTACGATCCCCTGGTCGACGCCCTGCCGGAGGACGGGGTTGCGCGCGCCATGGACGAGCTGCGCCGCGCCGTTCGCGCGGCGGCGGACGCCATGCCCGACCACGCCGAATTCCTGGCCCGGCACTGCGCGGCGCCCGAACCTGAACCCGCCTGAGGCTGCATGACCGAGACCGACCACCGTATCCGAAAGATCGTCATTGTGGGCGGCGGCACAGCTGGCTGGATGACCGCCGCCGCCATGGCCAAGCTTCTGGGGCGCGACTTCGCCGACATCACCCTGGTGGAGTCCGACGAGATCGGCATCGTCGGCGTGGGCGAGGCCACGATCCCCCAGATCGGAATCTACAATCGCATGCTGGGCCTCAACGAGGACGAGTTCATCCGCAAGACCCAGGGCTCCTTCAAGCTGGGCATCCAGTTTGTGGACTGGGGGAAGAAAGGCCACGTCTATTTCCATCCCTTCGGCCCCTTCGGCGTGGACATGGAGGGGGTGTCCTTTCACGCCTACTGGCAGCGGCTCCACCTGGCGGGTGATCCGCACCGGCTGGAGGACTATTCGCTTCAGGCCGTCGCCGCGGCGGACAACAAATTCATGCGCGCCATCGACGCGGGCCGTTCGCCCCTGTCCAGCATCGACTACGCCTTTCATTTCGACGCCGGTCTGTATGCGCGCTTCCTGCGCGGCTTCGCCAAGGAGCGCGGGGTGGTGCGCCGAGAGGGCAAGGTCGTCGACGTGGAGCAACGCGCTGAAGACGGCTTCATCCAGGCGGTGAAACTGGAGAGCGGCGAACGCATCGAGGGTGAGCTGTTCATCGACTGCTCGGGCTTCCGCGGGCTGTTGATCGAGCAGACGCTAAAGGCCGGCTACGAGGACTGGACGCACTGGCTGCCCTGCGACCGGGCTGTCGCCGTGCCGTGCGAGAGCGTACCGGATTTCACGCCCTACACCCGCTCCACCGCACGCGACGCAGGCTGGCAGTGGCGCATCCCGCTGCAGCATCGCATCGGCAACGGATATGTCTACTCCAGCAACCACATCACCGACGACCAGGCCGCAGGGACCCTGCTTGGCAATCTGGACGGCAAGCCGCTGGCTGACCCGCGCTTCCTCCGTTTCGTCACCGGGCGGCGCAAGCAGTGCTGGGTCAAGAACGTGGTGGCCATCGGCCTGTCGTCAGGCTTCATCGAGCCGCTGGAATCCACCAGCATTCACCTGATCCAGAGCGGCGTCGCCAAGCTGATGCAGATGTTCCCGGACAAGCGCTTCGAGCCCGCCGACCGCGAGCGCTTCAACCGCATGACCCAGGTCGAGATGGAGCAGGTCCGCGACTTCATCATCCTGCACTATCACCTGACCAAACGGGACGACACGCCGTTCTGGGACCGCTGCCGCACCATGGACGTGCCCGACAGCCTCAAGGAAAAGTACCGCCTGTTCGAGGGCTACGGACGAATCTTCCGCGAGAACGAGGAACTGTTCAACGACACCAGCTGGATGGCCGTGATGGTGGGCCAGGGCCTCAAGGCCCGCGGCTATGACCCGGTCGCTGACGTCCTCAGCCTGGACGAAACCCGCGCCCGCCTCGGAGAAATCCGCCGGGTCATGCGCACCTCCGCCGACTACATGCCGCTGCAGAAGGAGTTCATTCAGGCCAACTGCGCGGCGGGATGATGTTCAGCACGATGGCTGGACACAGGCCCGCCGACCTTACATGATAGCGCTAACAATGACGCCGCCCGGCGGCGCGGGAGGACATCATGAAACATGCCATAACCGCCCTCGCGGCCAGCCTCGCCCTGACAACGCCTGCTTTCGCGCAGGACGCCTCCATCGCCCGCTTCGACTGGTTCGCCTATGAGGGCGCCGACCCGGAACACGCGGTGGTTCAGCCCGGGCCGGGCCAGTTCCGCAATCCGATCCTGTCCGGCTTCTATCCCGACCCGTCCAACACTCGCGCGGGCGAGGACTATTATCTGGTCACCTCCACCTTCGCCTATTTCCCCGGCCTGCCGGTCTTCCACAGCCGAGATCTGGTCAACTGGTCCCAGATCGGCAACGCCATCGACCGGCCCGATCAGGTGGATTTCGGAACCCTCGGCCTGTCGCGCGGCCTGTTCGCTCCGACCATCGAGCACCACGAGGGGGTCTTCTACATCCTCAACACCTGCGTGGACTGCGGCGACAATTTCGTCATCACCGCCACCGATCCGGCGGGGCCCTGGTCCGACCCGGTGTGGCTGCCGGACCTGGCGGGCGGCATCGACCCGGCCCTGTTCATCGACGAGGACGGCTCGGCCTGGATCCTCAACAACGGCCCGCCGGATCGCGAACCGGAGTACGACGGCCACCGCGCCATCTGGATCCAGCGCTTCGATCTCGAGACCCTGTCCACCCACGGCCCGCGCACCCTGCTGGTGGACGGCGGTGTGGACTTCTCGACCCGGCCCATCTGGATCGAGGGGCCGCACATCTACAAGGTCGACGGCCGCTATGTGCTGACCGCGGCCGAGGGCGGCACCGCCGAGGCGCACTCCCAGGTCGCCCTGGCCGCCGAGCGGCCCGACGGCCCCTACACGCCCGACCCGGACAATCCCTTCCTGACCCAGCGGAACCTGCCGCGCGACCGGGGCTTTCCCATCACCTCGGCGGGCCACGCCGATCTGGTCCAGACCCCCGACGGCGACTGGTGGGCCACCTTCCTGGCCGTGCGTCCCTATGGCGACGACTTCTACAACACCGGGCGCGAGACCTTCCTGATGCCGGTGACCTGGGAGAACGGCTGGCCCCGCATCACCGGGCCCGGCGAGGTCATCCCCCATGTGCTGGACCGCCCCAACCTGCCGCAACAGCCCGCGCCCGACCTCCCCACCACCGGCCCGTTCAGCGTCACCGAGGACTTCGACGGCGAGACCCTGCCGATCCACTGGCTGACCGTCCGCAATCCGCGCTCGGACTGGTTCAGCGTCTCGGACGGCGCCCTGCACCTGACCGCCCGCCCGCAGGGGCTGGGCGACATGGCCAATCCGTCCTTCGCCGCCCGGCGCCAGCAGCACATGACCGCCGCCGCCTCCACCGAGGTGCGTTTCACCCCCGCCCACGACGGCGACCGCGCGGGCCTCGCCGCCTTCCAGAGCGACGATTTCTGGTGGTTCATCGGCGTCGGCAGTCACGAGGGTCAGGATGTGGTGCTGGTCGAGCGCCGCGCCGGGCCGGACGATCCGGCGCGCGGCGTCATCATCGCCTCCGCCCCCCTGCCCGTCGCCCCCGGCGCCCCCCTGCGTCTGCGCGCGAGCGTGGATGTCGGCGAAATCGACTTGGCCTTCGCCGTACCGGACGGCGAGTGGACCGCGCTGGTCACCGAAGGCGACGCCAGCATTCTCAGCACCCGCATCGCCGGCGGTTTCGTCGGGGCGGTGTTCGGGGCCTACGCCTATTCTCCCGCGGGGCACGCCGATTGATGCAGCCAATTCCGGCGACACACGCTATGCTGGCGCTGCATTAAAGGGAGGCGCTCATGGTCCGTTTCATCGTCCAGTGGCTGGTCACGGCCCTGGGGCTGTGGCTGTCCTCGGTCCTGATCGCGGGAATCGAGTTCCGCGGCACCACCATCCTGATCATGGCCGCCCTGGTTCTGGGCCTGATCAATGCGGTTGTGCGGCCGATTCTGGTGATCATCACCTTCCCCATCACGGTCATCACCCTGGGCCTGTTCCTGCTGGTGGTGAACGCAGCGATGATCGGCCTGGCCTCGGTGTTCTTCGACGGCTTCACGGTCAGCGGCTTCTGGCCCGCCATCGGCGCGGCCGTGGTCACCGGTGTGGTCAGCTGGATCGCAGGCGCCTTCATCCGCGACTGAGGCTGCGCCCCGGACTGGCTTCACGCGGGCGCGCCTGCTAGACCGCGCCCATGCTGGTTCGCGCGCCCATTATCGTGATCTCGATTCGCCGCCCGGCGTAGCGTTTCAGGGCCTCGCCCCACGCACGCCGGGTTCGACAGATCACCCGCGCAACCACGATCAAAGCCTGAGACACCCATGGCCGACGCCCCCCAGACTCCTGTAGACCGCGACTATCGCGACACCGTCTTCCTGCCCGACACCCCCTTCCCCATGCGGGGCGGTTTGCCGAAAAAGGAGCCGGAGATTCTGACTGCCTGGGGCGACCTCTACGCCGCCCTGCGCAAGCAACGGCAAGCCGAGGGCGCGCCCCTGTTCGTGCTGCACGACGGCCCGCCCTACGCCAACGGCGACATCCACATCGGCCATGCGCTGAACAAGACCCTGAAGGACTTCGTGGTCCGCTCCCAGTTCCTGCTGGGCAATGACGTGGACTACGTCCCCGGCTGGGACTGCCACGGCCTGCCCATCGAGTGGAAGATCGAGGAGCAGTTCCGCGCCAGGGGCCGCCGCAAGGACGAGGTCTCCAAGGCCGAGTTCCGTCAGGCCTGCCGCGACTACGCCGCCGGCTGGATCGACGTGCAGCGCGAGCAATTCAAGCGCCTGGGCATCGTCGGAAACTGGGACGGCCGCTACGCCACCATGGACTTCGGCACCGAGGCCGCCATCGTGCGCGAATTTCACAAGTTCAAGAACAGTGGCCAGCTCTATCGCGGATCGAAGCCTGTCATGTGGTCGCCGGTCGAGCGCACGGCGCTGGCCGACGCCGAGATCGAGTACCACGAGCACAACAGCCCCACGATATGGGTCAAGTTCCCGGTCACCGGCGCCACGGACGATCATCCCGACGACTTGCTGGCCTTCCGCAACGCCACGCCCGCCATCGTCATCTGGACCACCACGCCGTGGACCATCCCGGCCAACCGCGCCATCAGCTACGGCCCCGAGATCGACTACGGCCTGTATGAAATCGTCGCGATGGAGGAAGGGCTGGAGTTCGAGCCCTGGGCCAAACCCGGCGACCGGCTGATCCTGGCCGACAAGCTGGCCGAGGACGTGTTCAAGGCGGCGAAGATCGCCACATGGACCCGCATCGACGCGGTCAATCCGTCCGGTCTGGAGTGCGCCCACCCGCTGGCCGCCCTGCACCCCGGCTTCGGCTATTCGGTGCCGCTGCTGGCGGGCGACCACGTCACCGACGAGGCGGGCACGGGCTTCGTGCACACCGCCCCCGGCCACGGCGCTGACGACTACGAAGTCTGGCGCGCCCACGGCCATCACGAGATCCCCGACACCGTCGATCCCGACGGCGCCTACTATGAGCACGTGCCCTTGTTCGGGGGCCTCAAGGTGCTGGAGACCGAGGGCAAGAAGACCGGCAAGTTCGGCCCCGCCAACCCCGCCGTGATCGAAAAGCTGATCGAGGCCGGCACCCTGCTGGCGCGCGGCCGCCTTGAGCATTCCTATCCGCACTCGTGGCGCTCCAAGGCGCCGGTCATCTTCCGCAATACGCCCCAGTGGTTTGTGCGCCTGGACGGCGAGCACGGGTTGCGTGACAAGGCCCTGGCCGCCATCGACGCCACCACCTTCCACCCGGCGGGCGGGCGCAACCGCATCCGCTCCATGGTCGAGTCGCGCCCCGACTGGCTGATCAGTCGCCAGCGCGCCTGGGGCACGCCGCTCGCCATGTTCGTGGACAAGCAAACCGGCCAGCCCCTGCACGACGACGCCGTGGACACCCGCATCGTCGAGGCCGTCCAGGCCGAGGGCGCCGACGCCTGGTTCACCCGCCCCGACAGCGACTTTCTGGGCGCCGGCCACGATCCGGACCGCTATGAGAAGGTCGAGGACATCCTCGACGTCTGGTTCGACTCCGGCTGCACCCACGCCTTCACCATCGAGGGCCGCGCCGATTCAAAATGGCCCGCCGACCTCTATCTGGAAGGCTCGGATCAGCATCGCGGCTGGTTCCAGTCGTCCCTGCTGGAAGCCTGCGGCACCCGCGGCCGCGCCCCCTATGAGGCGGTTCTCACCCACGGCTTCACCCTGGACGAGAACGGGGAGAAGATGTCCAAGTCCAAGGGCAACACCGTCAATCCCCTGACCGTCATCAACGAGTCCGGCGCCGACATCCTGCGCTTGTGGGTGTCGGTGGTGGACTACGCCGAGGATCAGCGGATCGGAAAGCAGATCCTTCAGACCACGGTGGATGCCTATCGCAAGCTGCGGAATACCGTCCGCTACCTGCTGGGCGCCCTGAACGGCTTCGACGAGGCCGAGCGCCTGACCGACCTGGACCAGTTCCCGCCGCTGGAACGCTACATCCTGCACCGCCTCTGGGAGCTGGACGGCGAGGTGCGCGCCGCCTACGCCCGCTACGACTTCCAGGACGTGGTACGCCCGGTGCTGGAGTTCTGCTCCAATGACCTTTCGGCCCTCTATTTCGACATCCGCAAGGACAGCCTCTACTGCGACCGCCCGGACAGCATCAAGCGCCGGGCCGTGCGCACGGTCATGGACGAGGTCTTCATCCGACTCACCGCCTGGCTGGCCCCCCTGACCCCCTTCACCATGGAAGAGGCGTGGACCACGCGCTTCCCTGAAGCCGGCTCCAACTGCGCCCGCGTCATCCCGGCGACGCCCGCCGAATGGGAAAATGCCGCCGAGGCCGAGCGCTGGGCGAAGGTCGACACGGTGCTGGAAGAAGTGAACGATGCTCTGGAGGCCGCCCGCCGTGACAAGCTGATCGGCGGCGCCCTGGACGCCTGGCCCTCGGTCACGGCGCCCGCCGAGGCGCTGGCCGCCTTCGACGGTCTGGACCCGGCCGAGGTGTTCCGCACCTCCGGCGCCGAACTGGCGGCAGGCGAGACGGCGGTCACGGTCAAGGTCGCCGACCATCCCAAATGCCGCCGCTGCTGGCGCCGCATGCCAGACTTCAGCGCATCCGGCGGCCTGTGCGGCCGGTGCGAGGACGCGGTCGCGGCCATCGACGCCAGGGCCTGAGTCCAGCCAGACGGCCTGCGGGCCGTCTGGTCAGGCCCGGGTCGCCCAGACCAGATATTCGCGGTTGCCGTCGCCGCCGACGATGGGGCTGTCCGTGGTTTCGCGCACGGTCCAGCCCTGCTCGCCAAGCCAGGCCACGGCGCGGTCCAGCGCGGCGGCCCGGGCGTCGGCGTCGCGCACCACGCCCTTGCGGCCCACCTCGCCCCGGCTCTCCATCTCGAACTGCGGCTTGACCAGGGAGACCAGATCTGCCCCCGGCGCCGCCAGCGACAGGGGCGTCGGCAGCACCTTGGCCAGGCCGATGAAGCTGACGTCGCACACGATCAGCTCGGGCGCCCGGTCGATGAGGCCCGGCGTCAGATTGCGGGCGTCGGTCTTCTCCAGATTGACCACGCGCGGGTCGTCGGCCACCGCGGGGTGCATCTGGGCGTGGCCCACATCCACGGCGAAGACCTGCGCGGCGCCGCGCTCCAGGCAGACCTCGGTGAAGCCGCCGGTGGAGGCGCCCACGTCCAGCACCACCCGCCCCTCGACCGCCACCGGCCACAGGGTCAGGGCGTGATCCAGCTTCAGCGCCGCCCGGCCCACGAAGCGGTGGGCCGGCTCGGCGGTGACGGCGGCATCCTCGTCCACCTTTTGCGACGGCTGCCTGGCGGGCTCGCCGTCCACAGTCACTCCGCCCGCCTCGATGGCGGCGCGGGCGCGGGCGCGCGTGTCGAACAGGCCGCGCGCGACGAGCAGTTGGTCCAGCCGGGTTTTCAGACCAGATCCTCCAGCCGTTTCAGCGCCGCCTGCATCTTCGCCTTGCCCGCCTCGGCGGCGGCCAGCTTCTCGCGCTGTTCGTCCACCACTTCGGGGGCGGCGCGGGCGACGAAGTTGGGGTTGCCCAGCTTCTTGTTCACGTGGCCGACGTCGGACTCGAAATCGGCCACGGCCTTCTCCAGCCGCGCACGCTCGGCGCCCAGATCGATCAGGTCGGCCAGCGCCAGAGCCGCCGTGGTCGAGCCGGAGACGAAGGTCACCGCACCCGTCGGCGCCGCATCCGCCGTCTGCACCGACAAGACCCGGGCCAGGGTCTGAAGCAGGTCACGGTGACGATCGACGCGGGCGGCGGTCTGGCCGTCCGGCGCCACGATGGTCAGCGGGGGCTTGGCCGCCGGCGGCACGTTCATCTCGCCGCGCAGCGCCCGCACCTCGGTGACCAGATCCACCAGCCAGCCGATCTCGGCCCCGGCGTCCGCGTCGATGAAGGTCTCGGGGAACTCGGGCCAGGCCGCGCCCATGACCAGCCCCTCGCCGCCCAGCTGCGTCCACAGCTCCTCGGTGATGAAGGGCATGACCGGGTGCAGCAGCTTGATGGTCTGGTCCAGCGTCCAGGCGGTCATGGCCCGGGTTTCGGCCCGGGCCGCTTCGTCGGCGCCGCCGAACACCGGCTTGGCCAACTCCAGATACCAGTCGCAGAACACGTTCCAGATGAAGCGATACAGGGTGCCCGCCGCGTCGTCGAACCGGCCGCCCTCAATGGCGTCCGCCACCTGGCGTTCGGTCTTGACCAGTTCGCCGCGGATCCAGCGGTTGATGGTCTGCTCCACCGTGGCCGGATCGAAGCCCTCGACCCGCGCCGCCTCGTTCATCTGGGCGAAGCGGGCGGCGTTCCACAGCTTGGTGCCGAAGTTGCGGTAGCCCTCGATGCGCTGCTTCGACAGCTTGATGTCGCGGGTGCCCGACAGGATCGCCATGGTGAAGCGCAGGGGGTCGGCGCCCAGGTCGTCGATGATCTCCAGCGGGTCGATGACGTTGCCCTTGGACTTCGACATCTTCTGGCCCTTCTCGTCGCGGACCAGGCCATTGATGATGACCCGCCGGAACGGGACCTCATCCATGAAATGCAGGCCCATCATCATCATCCGGGCGACCCAGAAGAAGATGATGTCCGCCGCCGTGACCAGATCGGAGGTGGGATAGAACCGCTCCAGATCCTCGGTCTTGTCCGGCCAGCCCATGGTCGAGAACGGCCACAGGGCCGACGAGAACCAGGTGTCGAGAACGTCTGCGTCTCGCAGGACATAGATCGGGTAATCCGGGTGATCCCGACCAATGTATGGAACTGCGGCGTCCTTCATCAGGGTGAACGCATCGTCCCAAGAACTCACCTCGACGAACTTGACTTGGGAATCTCGGCCCTCGGCCGCCCACCGGGGCTCCCATTTGGCTTTAAAATCCACATACAGTTCTTCAAGTTGAGGCAGTGCCTCTTCCCAGCTCTCTGCCACGATCGTCTCGTAACCCGCTGTGCTCGGATACTCTGGCAGCCCAGTCTCGGGATCGGGCCGAGGAACGTACCAAGCTGGGATGCGATGGCCCCACCAGAGCTGGCGGCTAATGCACCAAGGCTCGATGTTGCGCAGCCATTCGAAATATATCTTCTCGTAGGACTTCGGCTCGAACACGGTCGCGCCGGTTTCGACCGCCTTGATGGCCGGCTGAGCAAGGGTGTGGGCATCGACGTACCACTGGTCCGTCAACCAAGGCTCGATAACGACGCCGGAACGATCGCCATGCGGGACGACGTGGCGGGTCTTCTCGATCTCGCGTAGCCAGCCTTCCTCTTCGGCGCGAACTATGATCGCCTTGCGGGCCACGAACCGATCTAGGCCTGCATACTCCGCTGGAGCCGCCTCACTGGACCATTTGACCAAGATTTCTTCGGTGACCGGTCCGCCGCCACCAGCTTGGCCAATCAAGGTCATCTGAAATTGCGGGGCAATCCTCCCGAAAGCATCCAGAATATTGATAGCGGGCAACATGCTCCGCTTGCCGACTTGGAAGTCGTTGAAGTCGTGGGCCGGCGTGATCTTCACCGCGCCCGAGCCCTTGGTCGGGTCGGCATAGTCGTCGGCGACGATGGGGATGCGGCGGCCGGTGATCGGCAGGATCACCTGCTTGCCCACCAGCCCGGCATACCGCCCGTCATCCGGGTGCACCGCCACGCCGGTGTCGCCCAGCATGGTCTCCGGCCGCGTGGTGGCGACCACGATGTAGTCGCGGGTTTCGTATTCGGTCGCCTTGCCGTCCTCGTCGAAGGCGACCGGGTGCTCATAGGTCATGCCGTCGGCCAGCGGATAGGCGAAGTGCCAGTAGGCGCCCTCCACCTCCTTCTGCTCGACCTCCAGATCGGAAATGGCGGTCTGGAAGTGGGGGTCCCAGTTGACCAGCCGCTTGTCGCGATAGATCAGCCCGTCCCGATGCAACTGAACGAACACCTTGCGCACCGCCGCGTTCAGGCCCTCGTCCAGGGTGAAGCGCTCGCGGCTCCAGTCGCACGAGGCGCCCAGGCGGCGTAGCTGGCGCACGATGGTCCCGCCGCTCTCGGCCTTCCAGTCCCAGACCTTGTCGATGAAAGCGTCCCGGCCCAGGTCGCGGCGGCCGATATTGCCCTCGGCGGCCAGCTTGCGCTCCACCACCATCTGGGTGGCGATGCCCGCATGGTCGGTGCCGGGCAGCCACAGCACCGCCTTGCCCTTCATGCGGTGATAGCGGGCCAGAATGTCCTGCAGCGTGTTGTTCAGCGCATGGCCGATGTGCAGCGAGCCGGTCACGTTGGGCGGCGGAATGACGATCGAATAGGCGTCGGCGGCGCCGTCAGTGGCGGCGCGATCCCGGGGCGCGAACAGGCCGCTGGCTTCCCACCGGGCGTAGTGGCGCGGTTCGGCGGCCTTGGGGTCAAAGGTCTTCTCAAGCATCGCGTGATCGTTTCGTCGGAAAGAAAAAGGCGGCCCCGTCGGAGCCGCCTTCCGTAGATAGTCGGATGAGGCCCGAAGGGCCAGCGTCGGCGTCAGGCGCCGCCCTGGCGGGAGATGCGCTCCACCTCGGCGCGTACCTCGCGCTCGACGATGCCGGGCAGGTTCGCGTCGAGCCAGTCCTTCAACATCGGGCGCAGCAGTTCGCGCACGATGTCCTCCAGCGAGCGGGCGTCAGCCGGGGTGCGCGCGGCGGCGGTCAGGCCCGCAAAGGCCGAGGCGGCGGCGCCGGCGGCGGCGGCGCTGACCAGCGACTCAGCGGGCGCGGCCGCGACAGGGGCGGGTTGCGGGGCCATTTGCGGGACGGACGCCGGTTCGGGCTCGAACGCCGGTTCAGGGAACGGCTCGGGTGCGGACACGTCCAGATCGCCGATGCTCTCCTCGGCCTGGGGCGCCTCGTAGCGCTCGGTCAGCTCCAGCACCTCTTCGTCCTCGACGGGAGCGGCTTCGGGCTCAGGCTCCGGGGCCGGCTCCTGCATCGCGGGGGCGACGGCTTCAGGTTCGGGCGCGGGTTCCGGCTCGGCCTGGACGGGCATGGGATCGGGTTCCGGTTCGGCCGGAGCCGCCTCGGCGGCGGGCGCGTCAGCCGGAGCGTCGTCCTCGGAGATGATCCGCCGGATGGAGGCGAGAATCTCCTCCATGGTCGGTTCCTGGGCGGATTGATCGGTCATGGCGAATCCCCGAAGCGGCCGGTCAAAATCACAAGCATCAAAGGAACACGCGCCATTCTGCGCGCCTGCCCCCATGCCCTTGTCGTCGCACTTAGAGGCTCGGGAATCAACGCTCGTTTTCGCCGAGACGGTTAATTACGCGGCCTATTCCGTCGGCGCCGTGCGGATGATCTGGGACTTCAACTGGGTGTCGATGGGGGCGTCTACCTGGTCATTGGCGGGCATGATCGAGGGGGCCGCGATGCGGTCGATGGCCTCGATCACGCCGTCCCACGGCAGGCCGCCGCGGTTGCGCACCCGCTGGAAGTTGGCGGCCGGATCATAGGGGTCCAGCGAAGGCACGAGAGCCGGGCCTTCCAGTCGGCCCATGGCGGCCAGCAGTGCGGCCTGGGCCACGTATTCGTTGCGTCGGGCGGACACCAGATTCACCTCCGCCGAGCGCAGCTCCAGCTCCTGGTTCAGCACGTCCAGGGTGGTGCGCAGACCCACCTGGGCTTCCTGACGCACGCCCTCGGCCGCGATACGGGCGGCGCGCACAGCCTCCTCGCCCGCCTGTAGCGAGGACCGGGCGGAGATCATCTGGGCGTAGGCGGTGCTGACGCTGCGCAGCACCTCTCGACGCTCCCCCTCCACGCCGATCTGGGCGACGTTGGCGTCTTCCAGGGCCTGGGCCACGCGCGAACGGTTCAGCCCGCCGGTAAACAGCGGCACGGTCAGGTTAGCCGTGACGTTCAGGCTGGTGCGCTCGAACGGATCGAACTCGTTCAGGGCGCTGGAACCGCCATAGCTGGCGTTCAGGCTGGCCGAGGGCAGGTATTCGCTGCGGGCGGCGGCCACGCGAGCCTCGGCGCCGCGCAGGCGGTACTCGGATGCCGTCAGGCCGGGATTCTCGACCAGACCCGCGTCCAGGGCGACATCGAAGTCGTTGGGCACGCCCGGCAGGGGCGGCGGGGTTTCCAGATCTGTCGGCGTCTGACCCACCACAGCCGCATAGGCGGCGCGGCTGACCGAAAGCTGGGCCTGGGCGCCGGCCAGATCGGATTCGGACTGGGCCAGGCGCGCTTCGGCCTGGGCCACGTCGGTGCGGGTGATCTCGCCGACCTCGAACCGCGCGCTGGCCTCCTCCAGCTGGCGGCTCAGGACGCCGATGTTGTCCTGACGGATGCGTAGGATCTCCATGTCCCGCTGCACGTCCACATAGGCTTGGATTACGCCCTGCAGCACCGACTGCTCGACGGCGCGCAGGTCCTCGCGCCCCGCCAGCACCGCCGCTTCCGACGCATTGATGCCGTGGGCCAGACGGCCGCCGGTGTACAGGACCTGGGACAGACCCACGCTGACGCTGCCCGAATTGCTCTCGCGAGCAGCGCCGCTGCTCGAGAAGGCCGCGCCCGGAATGGTCGCCGTGGCATCGGGGATTCCGTCGCCGTCCGTGTCGATGGGGACGGGAATGTCGGGGATCGCGCCCCCGGTCGTTTCGCCGTAGTTGCGCGTGTAGGCGGCGCCCACGGACGCGTTGATGTTCGGCCGCAGTCCGGCGCGGGCCTGCACATAGGTCTCGTCCAGGGCCCGCTGCTGCGCGCGCTGGGCCAGCAGGGTCGGATTGGTCTGGTACGCAAGGGCGATGGCGTCCTGCAGCGAGTCCGCCGAAACCGGCCCGGCCAGCGCCGCCATCAGGGCCAGAGCGGCGGCGGAAGCCAGCGCGCGGGTACGTCTCACCATGACCAGTCCTCAAAGATTAGGGCGCGAGATGCGCGCGCGTCAGGCTGGTTTGCGAAATGCCCGCCGTTCGCGCCAGTTAAGTTTTCTTCACGCAAAACGGGCGGCGTTCCGTCGCGCGCAGGATTCAAAAGCTGAAGGCCGCTTCGGGCGTCATACCCGCCAGCACCGGCGGCGCTGCGTCAAACAGGTCACGGCGCGAAAATCCGTCGCGGCCCCGCACATAGAGCACGCCCCGGCCTGACGGGCCCGTGCGCTCCACCACCGCCAGCCGCCCGCCCACGGCAAGGGCGTCGAGCCAGACCTGGGGCCGCGCGCCCACAGCGCCTTCGCTGACGATGATGTCGTAGCCCTCGCCCTGCGGTTGATCGAAGGGCGCGGCCGTTGTCTCGACCCCGGCGTCAGCCAGAGCCGGCGCGACCACATCCAGCACGGCGTGATCCGCCTCCTGGGCCGTGACCGCGGCGCCCAGACGGGCCAGCACGGCTGCGGCATAGGGGCCTGCGATGGCCAGGGCCTTTTCGCCCGGACGGACCTCAAGCGCGCTGAGCAGCTTGGCCACCTCGCGCGGCAGCATCAGCACGCGCCCGCCCGCGATCTCGCATTCCGCTTCCGCATAGGCCGAAAACGCCCGGTCGGGGGCGCAGAAGCGCTCGCGGGGCACGGCCAGCAGCGCGGCCTGAAGCGCGCGGTCGGTCACGTCGTTCACGCGGACCTGGGAATCCACCATCATCTTGCGGGCGGCGACGAAGTCCATGGCAGCTCGAATCCTGATCAGCCGAAAGGCCTGAAAACCTGCGCGCCTTATAGGTCCGCCCGCCCCGCCCCGGCAAGGTGCGGCGGGTGGGACCTCAGGACGCGGGCCCCAGTCTGGACTGTCCGCCGGCCGCCTGCGGGGCAGCGCGCTCGCCCAACCCCGGCAGGATCACCTCGACCCTGCGGTTTCGCTGGCGCCCCTGTTCGTCATCTGACCCATCTGGCCCGGCATTCGGCGCCACGGGCCGACCGGTGCCGTATCCTGCGGTCCGGAGACGATCCCGCGCCACGCCCTGCTCAACGAGGTAGGCGGCCACAGCCTCGGCCCGTCGCTCTGACAGGGTCTGGTTGTAGTCTTCGGCGCCCTCGGAATCGGTGTGGCCTTCGATCTGGATTGTCCCGCCCTCGGCGCCGCTGAGCAGTTCCGCCAGCCGGTCCAGCGTCCCGCGGGCCTCTGACCGGATGGTGGCCTGATCGAAGTCGAAGGTGACGTCGCCTTCCAGCGAGACCACCGTGCCCCTGTCCGTCTCCACCGCGCCCAGTTCGGTCTTCAGCGCCTCGACCACGCGAAGCTCGCTGGCGCTGCGGCCGCCGCCGCCCAGAGTCGTGCCGCTCGCGGTCATGGGACGCAGCACGGTGGTGGGGTTCGCCCTCATGCCGGACAACGCCGAGACTTCGGCCAGGCCGCGCCCGCCGAAGGCGCCGTCAAGCGGCAGGCGCGCCTCGAAGCGCGGGGTGCTGCTGTAAACATTGTCGGCGGATCCGCGCTCGTTGAGCACAAACACCACGTCCGTGCCGCGCGCCGGCGCGCCCGTAAAGACCAGTACCCCGTCCAGGATCTGTCCGGCGGGAATGGCGAGGCGCTCGTTGGTCGGCGGCGCAATCAGCGGGAGCCTCTCACCGCCGTCGGTCAGCAGGTAGGAGGCCGTGTCGCCGTTGTTCAGGATGATCTCCCGATCCCGACCATTCATGACCCGCACACGGACCTGAGTGGTTTCGTCTCCGACCCGGGCCGACAGGATCTGCAGCACTGCGCCAGAGGCGTGCGTGGCCTGGACCTCAAGCGGCGCGCCATCCCGACCGGCGCCGGTTTCGCCGCAGGCCGCCAGGGCGGCCGCCATTGCGCAGGTCACGGCGAGGGCCATGCCCCCAGGCATTGCGGCGGCCTTCACGACGCCGCTTCCGGCGCGCCCGTAGTGGCGAGAGGAAGATCGATCCGGAAGCCGGGTGTGCGCGAGTAGCGGTTGTCGGTGGGGTTGTTCTCATTCAGCACCAGCACGGCGCTTTGGCCGCGCGGGAGTCGGCCAAGGAAAACCAGCTCGCCTTCCAGCGTCTGGCCCGGCTGAACGGCAAGGGTGGTATTCCCCGCCGGGGGCGAAATGTAGATGCGCTCGCCGGTGTCCACCACGATGTAGCCGTGGCGGTTGTTGACCCGGTTGAGCTGGATTTCTCGCTCTGCGCCGTTCAGAATTCTTACGCCGACCGCCGTTTCGGTCTCGCGGGACTGAAGCGACGTCAGCTGCAGGACCACGCCGTTCGGATGCGCGACCTGGATATCGAGCGGCACGACCTCGCCGCCTCTCCAGAGCGATGTCTGCGACGCCGCAGCCACCGGCTGCTCCCCCTGACCGCCAGGGGTGCTCGCGGCGACATCGGTCGCCGGCTCTCCTGGCGCAGCCTCATCGCCACCCCCGCACGCTGAGAGGACCAGAGCGGAGCCGGCCAATGCGGCGCCCAGTATGCGGATTGAAGTCATGCGCTTTCCCCCTTGGTTTTCCAGTGCGCAGCGGCCGTCGCAAGCGCCACGCTGTGAGGAAAACTCCGGAAAAGCCTTCAGGTTCAGCAATTGGCGCCACGATTTGCTCGCGCCCTTTCGTCGCGCGCCCGGTAAAAGGCGCGTTGCGGCGGCGCGGGCGATCTGATAGCGAACGCCCTCGCTTGAGCGACGGCCCTTTACGGGCGCCGGCGGCCTGATGGCGGAGTGGTTACGCAGCGGACTGCAAATCCGTGCACCCGAGTTCGATTCTCGGTCAGGCCTCCAAAACCTTTCCCTGTTCAAACATCGCCCCGGTCAGGGCGTCGACCATCCCATTTGGGATCGCGCGGCTGCTTCGCCGCGCCCTTCCGTGGAGAGGGCGAGGGGGCGACCTCCCCGCCCCCTCCGGCGCGTCAGACCGTGGTCGCGGTGGGGCGCACGATGATCTCGCTCATGTCCACCTCGCGCGGCTGCTCGATGGCGAAGCGCACGGCCCGGGCGATAGCCTCGGCCGGGATCGCCTTCTTGCGGTACTCGTCGATGAAGGCGGCGGTGTCGGCGTGGGTGATGGTCTCGGCCAGCTCCGACAAAGTCACGCCCGGCGAGACGACCGACACCCGAACCTTGTCCGTCTCCTGACGCAGGGATTCCGAGATCACCCGTACCGCGAACTTGGTGGCGCAATAGACCGAGCCCGTCGGCAGGATCTGGTGCCCGGCGGTCGAGGCGATGTTGATGATCTGGCCCTCGCCCTGTTCTTCCATGATCGGCAGGGCCGCCGCGATTCCGTGCAGAACCCCACGGATGTTGACGTCGATCATGCGGTCCCATTCGTCGACCTTCAGGGCGGCGAGCGGGGACAGCGGCATGACGCCGGCATTGTTGACGATCACGTCCACCCGCCCGAAGCGCTCGCGCGCGGCCTCCACGAAGGCCTTCACATCCTCGCGCGAGGTCACGTCCAGGGCGCGGGCCAGGGCTTCGCCGCCCGCCGCCTCGATGTCGGCCTTCAGGGCCTCGAGCCGGTCCAGCCGCCGCGCGCCGATCACCACCCTGGCGCCGGCCCCGGCCAGTTCGCGGGCGATCGCTTCACCGATGCCGCTGCTGGCCCCGGTCACGAGCACCACCTTGTTCATTGCATTCGTCATGTCTGTCTCCTTGATTGGACGAGACCGGAATACGGCGACGGCGTGCGGATGCGTTAGAATGGTCCTCCGGCGTTCTTGCACGATCCTCCTGAGTCGAGCATGACCGGTTGTATCGGACGTCCGGCGGTGGAAAGCAGGAAGCATGAAGCACCTGGCCTCCCTGATCTCCCGACACACGCCCGGCGATGGCATGTTCGACACGGCTGTTCCCGGCATGGCGCTCATTCGGCAGGGGCAGCCGACAGAGCGGATTCCCGTGCTGCATCAGCCGGCCGTATGCATTATCGCCCAGGGCGCCAAGGTGGTCATGCTGGGCGACGAGACCTATCGCTACGACGCGGACTCCCACCTTGTGGTGTCCGTCGACCTGCCGCTGACCGGTCAGGTGACAGAGGCGTCGCCGGAACGGCCCTACCTCTGCCTGCGCATTGATCTGGAGCCGGCGCTCCTGATGGCGTTGATGACCGAGCGCCCGCCCCCGCCGGGAAGCGAAGGATCGCGCGGGGTGCACCTGAGCCGGACGACCCCGGAACTGGCGGGCGCGGGCGCCCGAATGGTTCAGCTTCTGGACGCTCCGGAGCACGCAGAGACCCTTGCGCCCATGATCCGGCGGGAAATCCATTACTGGCTGCTCACCGGAGATCAGGCGGGCGTCGTGCGTCAGATCGGGGCGCCCGACAGCCGCCTGTCCCATGTGGCCCGCGCCATCGCCTGGATCCGTGACAACTATGATCGCCCGTTCAGCATCGCGAGTGTGGCCCGCGAGGCGGGCATGAGCCCCTCGGCCCTGCACCAGCACTTCAAGGCGGTGACGGCCATGAGCCCCCTCCAGTATCAGAAGCAGATCCGCCTGCAGGAGGCCCGCCGCCTGATGCTAAGCGAGGCCTGCGACGCCCAGGGCGCGGGCTTTCAGGTGGGGTACGACAGCCCGTCCCAGTTCTCGCGGGAATACGTCCGCCTGTTCGGCACCCCGCCCGGCCGGGACGCGGCGCGGCTACGCTCGGCGGGGATGCCGACTGCGGCCGTCTGACCTCCGCGCACAACTTTGCGGTTCCCGGCCTGCCGGGGATGAGGCTAGCGTGGAGACATGACACTCAACCTCCGCCTGCCTCCGTTGCTCATCGGCCTGGCCGCCCTCGTTCTGGCGGCGTGTCAGAGCACCGTGCCCTATGTCCGTACGGATCAGCCCGCCCCCGCGCCGGTGGTGGTCGCGGACCATTCGCCCGAGCGGCGGGCCCTGAACGAACAGGTCTATGACGAGGCGACGCGCTGGGTGGGGAGGCTGTTCTACCGGTCCGACTTCGGCGGGGTGGACTGGGATGCGCTGACGGCCACGCGGCGTGAGGCGGTGGTGGCCCAGCCCGACGAGTTCGCCTTCTACGACAACCTCAACGCGGTCATCGAGACGCTGGACGACCGCCACACCAATGTCCGCGCGCCCCATCTGCGGGTCCGCACCGAGGCGCTTGAGCGGGGCGAAGCCCAGGCCACCTACGGCATGACGCTGCGCTGGTCGCCCGAGGGCTGGTTCGTTCATGTGGTGCGCCCGGACAGTCCGGCGGACCGTGCGGGCGTGCAGGTGGGCTGGGAGGCCGAGACCTTCGACGGCCGCAGCCTGGAGGCGTCCCTGCCGCCCTCCGAAGGCCGCTCCGAGGAGATCGTCTTCACGGACGAGACGGGCGCGTCCCACGCCTTCACCCTGACCGCCGAGATCATGCCGGCAATGCCCCAGCACCACCTCGAGCGCCTGGACGGCGACGTCCTGCTGGCGGCTTTCGAGGGTTTCGACACGGCCCCGGTCGAGGCCGTGATGGAGGCCATCGCCGCCCTGCGATACGAGCAACCGGCGCGGGGCGTCATTCTGGATCTGCGCGGCAACCGGGGCGGCTCGCTCTATGAGATGACCCGCCTCATGGGCATGCTGGTGCGCGAGCCCATGATCGCTGCGGTCATGACCGGGCGTTTCGTAGACCAGCGCATTGCAGTCGATCCGGCTGCGGGCGCCTACGCCGGCCCGCTCGTCATTCTGGTGGACGCCGCCTCGGTCAGCGCCGCCGAAGTTCTGGCCGCGGCCTTTCAGGAATCCGGGCGGGCGGTGGTCATGGGCGAGCGGACCCATGGCGTGGTCGTGGCCTCCCGCCATCTGAACCTGCCGGACGGCGGACGCCTCAGCGTCGGCATGCAGGAACTGCGCACCCCCTCCGGGGTGGTGCTGGAGAAGCGCGGCGTGACCCCCGACCTGGAAATCGCCCCCACCCTGACCCAGCGCCGCGCGGGCGAGGACGTGGTGCTGGCGGCGGCGGTGGCGCGGCTGACCTCTAGCCCCTGACCGGCCTGACCCGCGCGGCGGCCTCGCGCGCCCGTTCGCGGGCCTGATCCGTGTCATCGCCCCGCGCAAGGGCCACGCCCATGCGGCGGCGCTCGAAGCTCTCCGGCTTGCCGAACAGGCGGATGTCGGCGGTGGGCACGGACAGGGCGTGGTCGACGCCTTCAAAGGCGATGCCCTGCGCGTCCATGCCGCCATAGATCACGGCGCTGGCGGCGATGTCGGTGCGGCTCACATCCACCGGCAGGCCCAGGATGGCGCGGGCGTGGATGGCGAACTCGCTGAAGCGCTGGCTCGCGAGGGTGACCAGACCTGTGTCGTGCGGGCGAGGCGACACCTCACTGAACCACACCTGGTCGCCCTTGACGAATAGCTCCACCCCGAACAGGCCGAGACCGCCCAGCGCGTCGGTGACCTTGCCGGCGATGTCCTGCGCAGCGGTCAGGGCGGCGGGGGTCATGGGCTGGGGCTGCCAGCTTTCCACATAGTCGCCCTTGACCTGACGATGGCCGATAGGGTCGCAGAAATCGGTGACCACCACGCCGTCGCGCAGGGAGCGCACGGTCAGCAGGGTGATCTCGAAATCGAAATCGATACGTCCCTCGACGATCACCTGCGCCGTCTCGACCCGGCCGCCGGACTGGGCGTAGGCCCATGCGTTGGCGCAGTCCTCCAGCGCCTCCACATAGCTCTGGCCCTTGCCCGAAGAGGACATCACCGGCTTGACGAAGACCGGCAGGCCAATGCGGTGGGCGGCGTCCGCCAGCTCCAGGGCCGAACCGGCGAAGGCGTAGGGGCTGGTGGGCAGGCCAAGCTCTTCGGCGGCCAGACGGCGAATGCCCTCGCGGTTCATGGTCAGCTGGGTGGCGCGAGCGGTGGGGATGACCGTGGCCATGCCCGCCGCCTCGATGGCGGCCAGCACGTCGGTGGCGATGGCCTCGATCTCGGGCACGATGATGTGCGGCGCCTCGGCCATGATGACCCCGTTCAGCACCTGCGGGTCGGTCATGGGGATGACGTGGCTGCGGTGCGCCACCTGCATGGCCGGCGCGTTGGGATAGCGATCCACCGCCACCACCTCGGCGCCCAGCCGCTGCAGCTCGATGGCCACTTCCTTGCCCAGTTCGCCGGCGCCCAGCAGCATTACGCGCACGGCGGTGTCGGAAAGCGGGGTGCCCAGTTTCATCGGTCGTGCTCCCGGCGTCAGAGGCGCGCCTTGACCTGCTCCACCACCGCATCGGCGGTGATGCCGAAGGCTTCGTACAGGCGCGGCGCCGGGGCCGAGGCGCCGAAGGACGACATGCCGACGAAAGCGCCGTCCTCGCCGATGAACCGTTCCCAGCCCTGCTTGATGGCGGCCTCGACAGCCACGCGAACCGTGCCGCGGCCGATGACCGAGTCCTGGTAGGCCTTCGGTTGCTGCTCGAACAGTTCGAAGCAGGGGACCGAAACCACCCGGGTCGGCACGCCCTGCGCCTGCAGGGTGTCGCGGGCCTTGAGCGCCAGCGGAACCTCGGTGCCGGTGGCGAACAGGGTGGCTTTCGCCTCCCCGTCGGCGGCGCGCAACTCATAGGCGCCACGGGCGCACAGGTTCTCGTCCGACGCCGTGACGCGCACCGCGTCGGTCTTCTGACGCGACAGGGCCATGGCCGACGGGGCGGTGCGGTGCTCCAGCGCGAGCTTCCAGCACTCGAACGCCTCCACCGTGTCGGCGGGGCGGAACACCAGAAGGTTCGGAATGGCGCGCAGGGCGGCCAGATGCTCCACCGGCTGGTGGGTGGGGCCGTCTTCGCCCAGACCGATGGAGTCGTGGGTCAGCACATGCACCACCCGGATGCCCATCAGGGCGGCCAGGCGGATCGACGGGCGCGAATAGTCGGAGAACACCATGAAGGTGCCGCCGTAGGGGATGACCCCGCCATGCAGCGCCATGCCGTTCATGGCTGCGGCCATGCCGTGCTCGCGGATACCCCAGTTCACATAGCGGCCGGAATAGTCCGGCGTGTCGAGGATGGGCGTGTCCTTGACGTAGGTGTTGTTGGAGCCCGTCAGGTCGGCCGAGCCGCCGATCATCTCCGGGATGCGGCCGAACAGCTCGGTCAGGGCGGCGCCGGACGACTGGCGGGTGGCCTGCGCGGGCTTCGTCTCCACCAGTTCGGCGATCCTGGCGTCCAGGGCGTCGAAAGCGCCGGCAGGCAAGTCACCCTTCATGGCGCGGGTGAAATGATCCGCCTGCGGGTGGGCGGCCAGACGGCCTTCCCAGACCTTGCGCAGTTTGGCGCCCCGGCGGCCCACGGCGCGCCACGCCTTCTCTATGGTGTCCGGCAGGTCGAACGGCTCGTGGTTCCAGCTCAGGCCAAGGCGGGTGGCGGCCACTTCGGCGGCGCCCAGGGCCGCGCCGTGGGTCTTGTGGCTGCCTTCCATGGTGGCGGCGCCGCGGCCGATCTTCGTCTTGCAGGCGATCAGGGTGGGCTTGTCCTGGCGCGTGGCCCACAGCAGGGCGCGGCGGATCTGGCCCTCGTCATGGCCGTCGATGGCCTTGACCGCCCAGCCCGAGGCCTTGAAGCGCGCCAGCTGGTCGGTGGCGTCGGACAGGCGCACCGCGCCGTCTATGGTGATGTCGTTGTCGTCCCACAGCACGGTCAGGCGGTTCAGCTTCAGTCGCCCGGCGATGCCGATGGCCTCTTGGCTGACGCCCTCCATCAGGCAACCGTCGCCGGCGATGACCCAGGTGCGGTGGTCGACCAGATCATCCCCAAAGCGTGCGTTCAGGTGCCGCTCAGCCATGGCGAAGCCCACGGCGTTGGCCAGGCCCTGCCCCAGCGGGCCGGTGGTGGTCTCGGCGCCGGGGATGTGGCCGTACTCCGGATGGCCCGCCGTCTTCGACCCCCACTGACGGAAGTTCGACAGCTCGTCCTTGGTCACCGCCTTGTAGCCGGTCAGGTGAAGCAGGCTGTACAGCAGCATGGAGCCATGGCCCGCCGAGAGGATGAACCGGTCCCGGTCCGCCCAGTCCGGGCGGCTGGCGTCGAACTTCAGATACTTGGAGAACAGCACCGTCGCCACATCGGCCATGCCCATGGGCATGCCGGGGTGGCCGCTGTTGGCCTTTTCCACCGCGTCCATGGACAGCACCCGGATCGCATCGGCCATCTGACGCATTGAGGGCTTGGCGGACGGGGTGCGGATGGTCTGGGGCTCGGCCACGCGGCGGACCTCTCGAACAATGAATAGTAAACGGGGACGGCGCCGCTTTACCCCGACGCGCCTTCGGGTTCTATACGAAAACTGGAGGATTTGAGCATGGCTGACGCCGTCGAGGCCGCACGGGCCCGCATCGACCGTGCGCTGAACGATCTGGAGCGCAAGGTGCGTGAGCTGAAGGCGCGCCCGGCCCCCGTGGCCGACGACGACCTGTTCGCACCGCGCCCCGCCGCTGACGATGCCGGGAGCGCCGCCCGCGTGGCCGAGCTTGAGACTGCCGCCGATGAGGCGTCCAGGGCCCTGTCGCGCGCCGCCGACGAGGTTCGCGCTGTCCTGAACGGAGAGGGCTGATGGCCACCGTCACTGTCGAGATCAACGGCCGCCCCTATGCGGTGGGCTGCGCCGACGGCCAGGAAGAGCGCGTGCGTATCCTGGCCAAGCAGTTTGACAACCATGTGCGCGACGTCGCCGCCGACGTGGGTCAGGTGGGCGACATCCGCCTGTTCCTGATGGCCGCGCTGGTGCTGGCCGACCAGCTGCAGGAAGCCCGCCTGGGCGAGACTCCCCCCGTCCCCACCGCCGCGCCCTCCGACGCCGGCGTCGCCGAAGCCCTGAACGCCGTCGCTGCCCGCATCGAGAAGATCGCGGCGGGGATCTGATCGGCCTTGTTGAAGACACCGCCCGCGCCTATCTTGCGCGATGGCGGGTCATGCTGTGGCTCACGTCGAAGGCAACATATCCTCGCGGCCTTAATTCACTCGAAGGGAGTTGTCCCTGTCCGGGCTCGTGGGCCTGGGCACACGACGCCCACCTGGTTATCCAGGCTCGAGAGGATCAAACCGTCCTTCACGGCTCTCGCGGCGCCGCCAACTTTTTTCCTCGAAATGAGCTAGGGCCGGGATCGTGACCGTCAAATCCGATCTTCGCGCCGCCATGCGGGGCCGCCGCAAACAGGCGGCCGACGCCAATCCCTACGCCGCCGAGCGGCTGGTGGAGCATGTGGGCGACATGCTGGACGCATTGTTCGCGAGCGGCGACTTCGCGACAGGCTCCCCCGATCTGACCATCACAGCCGCCCTCTACGGCGCGCAAGGATCCGAGATAGACGCTGCCCCCCTGGCCCGCGCCCTTATGGTGCACGGCCTGGAACTGGCGATGCCCGTGGTGGTCCGGCGCGACGCCCCGTTGATCTTTCGCCGCTGGCGCCCCGGCGATCCGCTCGAGCTGGATCAGGCCGGATGCCCGGCGCCGCTGGACCTGGCTGGGGAGGTCACTCCGAATCTGATCATGGTCCCGCTGCTGGCGTTCGATCCGGCCGGCGGACGGCTCGGACAGGGCGGCGGCTATTACGACCTCACGTTGGAGGCTCTGCGCGCCGCGGACCGCATGCCGCGCATCGCCGCCATCGGCCTGGCCTATGCGGCCCAGCAAATGGACAATCTTCCCATGGACGCCCACGACCAGCCTCTGGATGGGGTCCTGACCGAAGCGGGCTACAGGTCCGCAAAGAGGATATCTGAATGAGACTGGCTTTCTTCGGCGATGTGGTGGGCAAGTCCGGCCGGGACGGGCTGTCCGATCACCTGCCGGGCCTTCGGCGCGACCTGAAGCTGGATTTCGTGGTGGTGAATGCGGAGAACGCGGCGGGCGGCTTCGGCATCACCGAGAACACCGCGCGCGAGATCTTCGCCGCCGGCGCCGACGTCCTGACCCTGGGCAACCACTCCTGGGACCAGCGCGAGGCCCTGACCTATATCGTGCGCGAGCCGCGTCTGATCCGCCCGGCCAACTATCCGCGCCTGATGGATGCGCCGGGCCGGGGCGCGGACGTGTTCACCACGCAGGATGGTCGCCGGGTGCTGGTCATGAACGTGTTGGGCCGGATCCATATGGACCCCATGGACGACCCGTTCAGCGCGGTGGAGCGAGAGCTCAACGCCGCGCCGCTGGGCGTCGTCGCCGACGCCGTGATCGTGGACATGCACTGCGAGGCCACCAGCGAGAAGATGGCCATGGGCCATTTCTGCGACGGCCGCGCGTCGCTGGTGGTCGGCACCCACACCCACGTCCCCACGGCTGACTGCCAGATCCTGCCGGGCGGCACCGCCTATCAGACCGACGCGGGCGGCTGCTGCGACTATGACTCGGTCATCGGCAACGACAAGGAAGAACCCCTGCGCCGCTTCACCACCCGCCTGTCCGGCGGTCGCTACGCCCCGGCCAGCGGCCCGGCGACGGTGTGCGGGGTTTATGTGGAGACGGATGACAGAACAGGACTGGCTACGCGCGTGGAACCGATCCGCGTGGGCGGTCGGTTGAGTCAGAACGTGCCGACGGCCTGATCAGCCGGGGTCGACTCTATCAGTCGTCCAGCCAGCCCATCAGCGCCAGCGCGCCGACGCCGGTCAGCACGCCCAGGGCGAAGGCGGTCACCACTGCGCCGGTGGCCACGGCGGTCGAGACGGTGACGGGCCGGGCCTCGTACCATTCCACGATGTCGGCTTCGTCGTCTTCGTCGATCAGAACGTCTTCGGCGGCCATGTCATCCTCCAGTTGGCTGTGCGATTCTAATCCCCGGCAGGCGTCGCGGTTCCTTGTTACGCTGAACCGGTTGCGCTAGATGGCGCCCTTCCCTTTCCGACCCAGATTCCGGGGTTCCGCATGGCCGGCCATTCCAAGTTCAAGAACATCATGCACCGCAAGGGGCGCGCCGACGCGGTGCGTTCCAAGCTGTTCTCGCGCCTGTCGCGGGAGATCACCGTGGCGGCCAAGTCCGGTCTGCCCGACCCGGCGCTGAACCCGCGCCTGCGCCTGGCGGTCAACAACGCCAAGGCCGAAAGCCTGCCCAAGGACGTGATCCAGCGCGCCATCAACAAAGCGTCGGGCGCCGATGTGGATACCATGGAGGAGATCCGCTACGAGGGCCGCGGCCCCGGCGGCGTGGGCATCATCGTCGAGGCCCTGACCGACAACCGGAATCGGGCCGGCTCGAACATCCGCGCCGCTTTCACCAAGAACGGCGGCGCCCTGGGCGAGATGAACTCCGTCGCCTTCATGTGGGACCGGGTCGGCGAAATCCGTTACCCGGCCGAGGCGGGCACGGAGGACGCAGTCATGGAGGCCGCCATCGAGGCCGGCGCCCAGGATGTGTACAGCGATCTGGTCAAGCCGGACATCTACGAGGACGCGCCGGGGCACACCATCTGGACCGCCTTCGAGGACCTGAACGAGGTGGCCGAGGCCATGTCCAGGGTTCTGGGCGACCCCAGGTCCACGGCCCTGATCTGGAAGCCCCAGTCCGAAGTCCCGGTCACGGGCGAGGCGGTCGGCACGCTGATGAAGCTGCTGGACGCCCTGGACGCCGAGGATGACGTGGCCAACGTCTATTCGAACGAGGACATCTCGGACGAGGACGCGGCGAAGTACGCGGGGTGATCCATCCTGTCACCCTGCGTGACTTTGCCGACGTCGGACGCTAGACAGCGGCAAAACAACAGTTTCAGGGGTATTTCGGCATGGATCTCGCGGCTCTGAACGCGGTGGCGACGGCTATGGTGCAGCCCGGCAAGGGCATCCTGGCGGCGGACGAATCGACCGGCACCATCAAGAAGCGCTTTGACGCCATCGGGGTGGAGAACACCGAGGACAACCGCCGCGACTACCGCGAGCTGATGTTCCGCGCCGACGCCATGAAGGACCATATCTCCGGCGTCATCCTGTTCGAGGAAACCCTGTACCAGGACGCCGCCGACGGCACGCCGCTGGTGGAGGTGATCAACGCCTCGGGCGCCATCCCCGGCATCAAGGTGGACAAGGGCGCCACCAAGATGGCCGGCTTCCCCGGCGAGACCGTCACCAAGGGCCTGGACGGCCTGTCAAAGCGCCTGCGCGCCTACCGCGAACGCGGCGCCCGCTTCGCCAAGTGGCGCGGCGTCATCGAGATCGCCGACGGCGTGCCCACCTGGACCTGCATCAAGTCCAACGCCCACGCCCTGGCCCGCTACGCCCGCATCTGCCAGCAGGAGCAGATCGTGCCGATCGTGGAGCCGGAGGTGCTGATGGACGGCCCGCACGACATCAACCGCTGTGACGAGGTCACGCGCATGGTGCTGCAGGCCGTGTTCAACGAGTTGTTCGAACAGCGCGTGGCGCTGGAGGGCATCGTGCTGAAGCCCAACATGATCATCTCGGGCAAGGGCAGCGTCCGTCAGGCCACCGTGGACGAAGTGGCGGAGCGCACCATCGCCGCGCTCAAGGCCACGGTGCCTTCAGCCGTTCCGGGGATCGCCTATCTGTCGGGCGGCCAGACCGACGAACAGGCCACCGCCCACCTGGACGCCATGAACCGCATCGGCGGCTTCCCGTGGAAGATGACCTTCTCCTACGGCCGCGCGCTTCAGGCCGCGCCGCAGCGCATCTGGGGAGGCGACAACGCCAACGCCGCGAAGGCCCAGGCCGCCTTCGCCCACCGGGCGCGCCTGAACGGCCTGGCCAGCCTTGGCCAGTACGACGCGTCCATGGAGACCGAGGCGGCCTGAGGCCGCCTCACCAGTTTCCGTAAACTGGTGTGAACCGGCTGCGCAGGCGGCTGACCTCGCGATCAGCGTCCGTCACGTCATAGGACAGGGCGTTGGCCTGATCGTTGGCGGTGTCGCGGTCCCGACGCAACCGGTTGATGCGGTCGCGGATGGTCCGGCGCTGTTCCTGGGTCAGGTCTTCCTCATTCTCGAGGCGGTATTCCTCGTCGCGAATGTCCCGCTCGTATTCGGCCGCCCGGGCGCGAAACTCGTCAGCCCGCACGCGCACGGTAGAGGCGCGCTGGACGGCGTCCCACACCAGCCGACCGTCAGAATAGCCATAGAGGAAATCCTGCTCCAGATCGGCCGGGCAGAAGCCGTTGGCATAGCCGCCGCCAGACACCGCCACCCGGAAGGCCCGGCCGGGTACGCAATACTGCCGCACGCCCTGCTCATGACCCCGGTAGTAGGCGTTGGCGTCGGGCGTCACTCCGTGCCGGGCGCAGGCCTCGGCATGATCGGACAAACGCCCGGCGCCGTAACCCGCCGAACCGTCGACGCGGCCCTGGCCGACCCAGTCGCCCGTCAGGCACTGATCTTCACTCATTGTGGCGCAACTACCCAGCCCCAGCAGGACCGCTCCAGCCGCCAGTGTCAGCAAAACACGCATGTCAAACTCCCCCGTTAACCAATTCGCCCGGCGGCTAGATGCCTCAAAGAACTCCGTTTGGCCAGAGCTTGACGGTTCCACCGCTGGATTTCCCATGCAGTTCGCCCCACACAGGCTGAATGGATGCTGACGAGGATGTTGACGAATTCGGCGCGAGCGCGCGGACCGTGCGCCTGACAGACGCCCACGCGGGCCAGCGGCTGGACAAGGCGCTCGCCGACGAGATGCCCGACCTGTCCCGGGCCCGCCTTCAAGCTCTGATCGAGCAGGGCCGCGTCACCCTGGACGGCGCGCCCATATCCCGCTCCGGAAAGGCTGCGCCGGGGCTGTACGACATCCTGATCCCGGCCCTCGCCCCCGCTGACCCGGCCCCCGAAGCCTTGCCCCTGCCGGTGCTGTTCGAGGACGCGCACCTGATCGTGCTCGACAAGCCCGACGGTATGGCCGCCCACCCTGCCCCGGGCAACGAGACCGGCACCCTGGTCAACGCCCTGCTGCATCACTGCGCGGGCTCGCTGTCCGGCGTGGGCGGGGTGGCCCGGCCCGGCATCGTCCACAGGCTGGACAAGGACACCTCCGGCGTCATGGTCGCCGCCAAGTCCGACGCGGCCCACGCAGGCCTGTCGGCCCTGTTCGCAACCCACGACATCGAACGCACCTATATCGCCCTGACGCGGGGCGCGCCCGACCCGGCCCGAGGCCGCATCGAGACGCAGATCGGCCGCTCCAATGCCGATCGCAAGAAGATGGCGGTGCTGAAATCCGGCGGCCGGCTTGCGGTCACCGACTACCGCGTCCAGCAGATCTTCGGCGCGCCCAAGAAGCCCGGCGGCGCCCCCATGGCCGCCCGCGTCGCCTGCACCCTTCACACCGGCCGCACCCATCAGATCCGCGTGCATCTGGCGTCAAAGGGCGCGCCGATCCTGGGCGATCCGACCTATGGCTCCGGCAGCCCGGCCCAGCCGGTGCGCGACGCCATCGCCGCCGCCGGCCTGAAGCGCCAGGCCCTCCACGCCGCCGTCCTCGGCTTCATTCACCCCGTCACCGGCGAAGCCCTGCGTTTCGAGACTGATCCGCCGGAGGATATGCGGGCTCTGGAGACTCTGCTGGCCGATCTGTAAACTGCTGCAAGAGAAGGAGCGTATCGCATGGACTACCCCGAATTCCGAAACAACACCGAAGCCAGACGCTATGAGTTGGCCGTAGACGGCGGGGTCATCGTCGCGACCTACAATCTGGTGGACGGCGGCGTGATGATCACCGAAACCATCACCCCCATCCCCCTGGAGGGCAAGGGCCACGCCAGCGCCCTGGCTCGCCACGTTCTGGCCGACATCGAGGCGCGGGAACTCAAGATCCTGCCCGTCTGCCCCTTCTTCGCCGGCTGGCTCAAGCGGCATCCCGAACACGCCGAAACGGTCCATCCGACCTACCGCCAGATCATCGGACTCTGAGCGCCCCGCCCGGGTCCGTATTGAAAAAGGACGCACTCTCTGCTATACCGCTCTGACCCGATGGCGATGCGGAAAGAACACAATTGTTCGCGCCTGCGTCGATTCACCCCTGACAAAGGACGAAACCCATTCCTATCTGGCTGGTTGAGGGGCGAAGGATCCGGTGCACATCCGGTGGCCGGGTCGAGCAACGCCTGCTCTTGATGCGTTGAAGGGAAGCCACATGGCTCTGAAATCACTTGCGGTTATGTCGCCTGAACAGGGACTGTCCCGCTATCTGACGGAAATCCGCAAGTTCCCGATGCTGACCAAGGACGAGGAGTTCATGCTCGCCAAGCGCTGGTCCGAGCATGAAGACCCTGAGGCGGCGCACCGCCTCGTGACCTCCCACCTGCGCCTCGTGGCCAAGATCGCCATGGGCTATCGCGGCTATGGCCTGCCCATCGGGGAAGTGATCTCCGAAGGCAATGTCGGCCTCATGCAGGCGGTCAAGAAATTCGATCCCGACAAGGGCTTCCGCCTGGCCACCTACGCCATGTGGTGGATCCGCGCCTCGATCCAGGAGTACATCCTGCGCTCATGGTCGCTGGTGAAGATGGGCACCACCGCGGCCCAGAAGAAGCTGTTCTTCAATCTGCGCAAGGCCAAGAGCCAGATCTCCGCCTTCGAGGAAGGCGACCTGCGTCCCGAGCACGTCACCAAGATCGCCACCGACCTCGGCGTGCCCGAGGAAGACGTGATCAACATGAACCGGCGCCTGACGGGCGACGCGTCCCTGAACTCGCCCCTGCGCTCGGATAGCGAAAGCGAATGGCAGGACTGGCTGACCGACGATACCCAGGTGTCCCAGGAAACCCGTCTGGCCGACACCGAGGAGCACTCCCTGCGCATGGGTCTGCTGCAGGAGGCCATGGAGGAGCTGACGGATCGGGAAAAGCACATCCTGACCGAACGCCGCCTCAAGGATGACCCGGTCACCCTTGAGGAGCTGGCCGGTCAGTACGGCGTCAGCCGCGAGCGTGTGCGCCAGATCGAGGTCCGCGCCTTCGAAAAGCTGCAGAAGGCCATGCGCGCGGCGGCCACCGAACGGAACCTCGAAGCGGTCTGACGGCCTACAGCGTCAGCGCCATGAAGACCGTGCCCGGCGGCGTCGGCGCGTAGTACGGATCGATGCGGCTGAAGCCCATGGCTTCGTAAAGGCCGATCGCCGCCGTCATGTCCGGCAGCGTGTCGAGCCGAAGCTCGCGGCAACCCAGATCTGTGGCCTTGTCGATCACGGCCTGGGTCAGGGCGCGTCCCACCCCCCGGCCACGCGCAGCCGGCGTCAGGAACAGGCGCTTCATCTCGCCTGCGCCCTCGCCGTCGCCTTGCAGAAGACGAAGGGCGACGCAGCCCAGCGCGGTCCCGGATGCGCTTCGTGCGATGAAAAGCTCTCCGCCCGGCGGCTCATAGGCCCCGGGCAAGCCGGCCAGCTCCTGATCGAAATTCTGGTAGGCGAGGTCAACGGACAGCGACGCGGCATACGCCTGGAACAGGCTGGCCACGGCGTCCAGATCCGCCTGACTTTTCACGGGGGTGATGTCGACGGCCTTGGTCATGACTGGAACGGTAGAGCTTACGCCGCCAGCTCGGCAAGGGTTTCGGGAGCCGCCAGCGCCACCACGGCCGCGACCGGCGCGGCCAGGGCGGCTTTCGTCGGCTGGGTGTCCATCAGGGCCCGCTCCAGCTCCGAGACCGCGATCACCAGCGGGGTGTCGGACGCCTTCATGGACAACGCTTTCAAGGCAGTGCTTTGTTCGCGAATGGCGCGCAAGGCTTGCATGGGATCGCTGTCGAATTGCTTGTGGGCCGAGGCCAGGATGCGCATGGCCTGATCCTTGGCCGCGACATCGGCGCCGCCCTTGGGCGCGTCCGCCTTGCGCTTTCTCGGACCCGCGTATTCCCCCGAGTTGAAGCGCCGTCGATCGGGGCCCACATAGCCCACCGCCTCAATCCAGTTGCGCGGTTTCAGGGACACCACCTCGACCCGCTTGGTCAGGTCGCCGGAGGTGTAGGGCTTTCTCAGAAACTCGTGCACGCCGGAATCCCGCGCGCCCAGGATGCTGGCGGCGGTGGCCTCGGCGGTGATCATGATGATGGGAACCCTGCGACAAGCCAGGCTGGAACGCCGCACGGCCTTGGCGAAGGATTCGCCGTCCAGATGCGGGCCCCTGTACTCGGTGAAGATCAGGCTGGGTTCGAAATCGCGGCAGGCGTCCAGGGCCACGCGGCCGTCGGCCCGGTGAACCACCTCGCCCACGCCCAGGCCTTTCAGGCTCTCGGCCAGCAGCTTGGCGGCCGTCGCATTGGGATCGACGATCAGCACGCGCTTCAGGGTGGGGGCCATCCTGGCCAGGCTTTTTGCGTCGGTGGTGAACACGGGTGACTCCGGCGAACACCCCTCATTACCCACTTTGGGTAAAGATCGCCTTGACGCTGAAGCGAGGTGCTGGACCTGGCTCCTCGAACCTACCCCTCGAACGGATCGCGCATCAGAATGGTGTCGTCCCGCTCGGGGCTGGTGGACAGCAGGGCCACCGGCGCCTCGATCAGCTCCTCGATCCGCCGCACATATTTGATCGCCGCGGCGGGCAGGTCCTTCCACGACCGCGCGCCCTGGGTGCTCTCGCTCCAGCCTTCGAGGCTCTCATAAACCGGCTGCACCCCCGCCTGATCCTTCATGCCGGCGGGCAGGTAGTCCAGTTCGCGATCGCCGATCCGGTAGCCGGTGCAGATCTTCAGCTCGTCAAAGCCGTCCAGCACATCCAGCTTGGTCAGGGCGATGCCGTGGATGCCGTTCACGGCGATGGACTGGCGCACCAGCACCGCGTCGAACCAGCCGCAGCGCCGCGGCCGCCCCGTCACCGTGCCGAACTCGCGCCCGCGCTCGGCGATGCGCTTGCCCACGTCGTCGAACAGCTCAGTCGGGAACGGCCCTTCACCCACGCGGGTGGTGTAGGCCTTCACGATACCCAGCACATAGCCCACCGAGCGCGGTCCGAGCCCAGAGCCCGCCGCCGCCTGCCCCGCCACCGTGTTCGACGAGGTCACATAGGGGTAGGTGCCGTGGTCCACGTCCAGCAGGGTGCCCTGGGCGCCCTCGAACAGGATACGTTTGCCCTCGCGGTAAAACCGGTCCAGCGTCCGCCACACCGGCTGGCCCGCATAGATGAGTACCCTGGGCGCCACCTCAAGCAACGCGGCCTTCAGCCCCGCCACGTCCACTTCCGGCAGGTCCAGGCCCTTCCTCAGGGCGTTGTGGTGGGCCAGCAGCCGCTCGATCTTGGCGTCCAGCGCCTCGGGGTCCGACAGGTCGCCCACGCGGATCGCGCGCCGTCCCGCCTTGTCCTCATAGGCCGGGCCGATGCCCCGCCCGGTGGTGCCGATCTTGGTCTTGCCCGCCTGCGCCTCGCGCGCCTGGTCCAGGTCCTTGTGCAGCGGCAGGATCAGGCAGGCGTTGTCCGCCAGGCTCAAGATCTCCGGGGTGATCGACACCCCCTGCGCCTCGATGCGGGCGATCTCGTCCAGCAGGGCCCAAGGGTCCACCACCACGCCGTTGCCGATCACCGACGGCTTCTGCTGCACCACGCCCGAGGGCAGCAGGCTCAGCTTGTAGACCTTGTCGCCCACCACCAGCGTATGGCCGGCGTTGTGGCCGCCCTGAAACCGCACCACCACATCGGCCCGGTTCGACAGCCAGTCGACGATCTTGCCCTTGCCCTCGTCGCCCCACTGGGCGCCGACCACCGCGACGTTCGCCAAGACATTACACTCCGCTGGAATTGCGGGAGCAGGCTATACCGAGGGAATCGCTCCGTGTCCCCCTCTCCGCCCCATTTCGTGGGGAGAGCAGCGCGGTCGCCGCAGGATCAGCGCAGCGCTTCCTCAAACGCCCAGTCCAGCCACGGCGTCGCCGCCTCCACGTCCGCCGTCTCCACCGTGCAGCCGCACCACAGCCTCAACCCCGGCGGCGCATTGCGGTGCGGCTCCATGTCGAACACCGCCCCTTCGCCTTCCAGCAGATCCTTGAACCGCTTCACGAAGGCGCGCTGATCCTCCGCCGGCAGGTCCGTCACCCGCGCGTCCGTGAATTTCAGGCACACCGAGGTGGTCGACCGGGTCTCCGGCCGCACGGCCAGGAAGTCGACCCAGTCGGTTCTCTCGACCCATTCCGACAGCGCTGCAAAGTTCTCATCCGTGCGCGCGATCAGCGTGTCCAGCCCGCCGATGCCCTGCGCCCACTCCAGCGCGTCGATCCAGTCCTCGATGGTCATCACCGAGAAGGTGTTGATCATGGTCCCGGTCGCCAGCGCCCGGTCGAAGCCCTTGGCGTCCTGCAGCCTCAGCACCTTGGGAATGGGCCACGGCGCCCGGTAGGCATCCAGCCGCGCCACTGCCCGGGGCGACAGCACCGCCACCCCGATCCCGGCCTCGCCGCCCAGCGCCTTCTGGAACGAGAAGGTCGTCACATCCAGTTTCGGCCAGTCCAGCGGCATGGCGAACGCCGCCGAGGTGGCGTCGCAGATGCTCAGGCCCTCCCGGTCCTCGCTGATGAAGTCGGCATTGGGAACCCGCACGCCCGAGGTGGTCCCGTTCCACGGAAACACCACGTCCTTCGCCGGATCGACCCGCGACAGGTCCGGCAGTTCGCCCCACGGCGCCTCGATGAGCTCCGGGTCCAGCTTCAGGTGGTCGCGCACGTCCGCGGCCCAGGTCAGGCCGAAATTCTCATAGGCCACCACCTGCACCGGCCGCTGCCCCAGCATGGCCCAGAGCGCCGCCTCAACCGCCCCGGTATCCGAAGCCGGCAGATAGCAGGCCACATAGTCCTGGGGGACCTGCAGCACCTCGCGGGTCAGCCTTAGCGCATAAGCGAACCGCTCCACCGTCTCCGGCGCCCGGATGCCGCGGCCCAGCAGATCGGTGGGCAGGCCCGCCAGCGACCAGCCCGGCCGCTTGGCCGTCGGCCCGGCGGAGAACCACGGCCGCCCCGGCTTCACGGAAGGCTTCACCCCCGGCGTCATCACGTCTTCCCCGGCGAATAGGGCCGGTCCGCCCGCCATTTCTCGGCGAACTTCACCAGATTGTGGTCCTGGTACTCCGGCAGGGTCACCACCAGCTTCGCCAGCAGATCCCCGCGCTTGCCGCCCGCGAACGCGCCCTTGCCTTTGAGCCGCAGCACCTGGCCGGAGTTGGACGCCTTTGGAATGGTCATGCTGACCGCCCCATCCGGCGTCTTCACCGTCACCTTGCCGCCCAGCACCGCGTCGGGCACCGACACCGGCAGATCCATGTGCAGGTCCGCGCCCTCGCGGCGATAGAGGGGGTGCGACTGCACCTTCAGCTCGATCAGGGCGTCGCCGGCCTCGCCGCCGCGCCCCGGCATGCCCTGTCCGCGCAGGCGGATGGTCTGGCCGTCGCCCGCCCCCTTGGGAATGCTCACGTCCAGGGTGCGCCCGTCCGAGAACTGGATGCGGCGGGTCGCCCCGATGATGGCGTCCTCCAGGCTGATATCCAGGGTAGCCTTCAGGTCCTGCCCGCGCGCCGGGCCGCGCCCGCCGCCCGGCCGCGCGCCTGCGCCGCCGCCGAACATGCCGAACAGTTCGTCCAGATCGATGCCCTCGAACCCGGCCTTGGCCCCGCTCGCGCCGGGGCCCTGCCCGAATCCGCCCTGGCCGAAGCCGCCGCCGGGCCGCGCCCCGCCGCCGCCGCCACCGCCACCGCCACCGAAGCCGCGAAACTGCTCGCGTCCGTCCGCGTCGATCTCGCCCCGGTCGAATTTTCGGCGCTTCTCCTCGTCGCCCACAATGTCGAAGGCGGCGGTGATGCGCTTGAACCGATCCTCGGCCGGCGTGTCGCCGGGATTCTTGTCCGGATGGAATTCCTTGGCCAGCTTCCGGAACGCCTTGCGGATGTCGTCCTGACTGGCGCTCCGCGCCACGCCCAGTTCCTTGTAAGGATCACCCGCCACGTCCGGCCCTGCTCCATGAAAGCCAAAGCCGTCAGTTAAGCCATGCCGCCCTCATCGCAAAGGGTAAGCCGCAATCTCCTCCCCCATGCGTGCATGGGGGAGGGGGACCGCGAAGCGGTGGAGGGGGCAACCTCGAGCCCCAGCGTCCAGAGTCGCCCCCTTCCATCATCCTTCGGATGGTCGCCCTCCCCCGCAAGCGGGAGAGGACACATCAACGCAGCACCGCAACCGCCTCCACGCCCCATCCATAAACCGGGCTCCACTGGCTCACCGCCACGCGCGCAGTCTCGCCCAAGCCGCCCGGGAAATCCGCCGCCAGATCGGCCGCGCCATAGACCGCCGTCCCGGCCTCCACCTCGAACATCCGCACCACGGCCGCCCCGTCCAGCACCCGCACCCGGAACCGCAGCGGATCGCTTGCTTGCGTCTCGCCGTCCCAGCGGTCCCCGTCCCGCCGCGTCCGCCCGATCCAGTTCAGCCTCAGCCCGCCGTCCTCCGCCGTCACGCTCAGGTGCGCGGGCGCCCAGGGCCGGTCATTCACCCCGCGCCAGATGAAGGCCGCCTCGCTGAACCCGTCACCGCCCGGCGACGCCCCCGCCGGTCCGGCGCGCCACAGCATCGGCAGGCCCCGTTCGCCCGGCTGAACTCCCACCCGCGCCAGCGTTTCATCCAGAAACACGGCCACCGCCCCGACCCCGGCGCCCATCTCGGCTTCCGTGCCCTGCTGCCCGCGCAACAGGCCGCTCAACCGCCAGACCCCGCCACCCAACATCTCGGCCTCCCGGAACTGCACGATCTCCCAGCCGTCTTCGCCGCGCACCGCAACCGCACTGGCTGCGTTCAGCACCGCACTGGCGCCCCGCGTCTCCGGCGCCCGCCCCTCGACCGCCACCACCAGCGCATGGACCTCATCCCAGCGCCCGATCATCCCGGGCGGCAGGGGCTCTGTCAGTCGTCCCACCGTCGCGGGCGCCGTCACGCTCGCCCGCACCGTCAGCCCCTCCGCATCCCCGCCCCCATGCACCTGCATGGCCCGCCAGGGCTCGCCCGCCACCGCCGCCAGCGGCCGCCCGTCATCCTCCGCGCCCGGCAGCGGCGGCAGGTCCAGCAGGGCCATAAACGGCGCGCCCGTTCCGCCGCACGGAGCTTCGAGCCGCCAGTCCAACGTCTCGTCGATCACCCCGGTCTCCACCCACGGCGTCAGCACCGCGCGCGGTTCCTCGTCCAGCTCCATCCGCGCCACGCGCCCAACGCCCGCGCGGCCCTCAACCGCCACCGCATCGCCCGGCTCCAGCCGCAGCGCCTCCAGCGGCCCCAGATGCACGGTCAGGGTCTCCGCCGACGCCGCCAGCGCCCGTTCCGCCACCGACCGCGCCAGTCCCGCCGAACAGGCCGCCGGCAGATCCATGTCCAGCCCGCCGCCGCCCGTTTCCGGCCCACGCATCACAACCGACCCGGCCTGATAATCCGCCGCCTCGTCGATGAAACGCACCCGCACCGTGTCGGGCGCCGCCTCCAGCACCCGCGCCGCCGACACCGGCGTCCCGTCCTCCGGCATTGCCAGGTCCTCGGCCGTCAAAGTCACGACACCCTCGCGCCGCCCGACCACCGCCACGCGCCCGTCCCGCTCGCCGCCCTCCGCGCCCAGGGCGAACAGCAGCGGCTCCAGCGCGTCCCTCGTCCGCATCGGTCGATCGATGAGATAGCCCGCCACCGCCCCGTCCACGCCGGTGATGGCGAAATCCGCCTCGTCCAGCCCGCCGCGCTTCAGGATCGCCGCGATCAGATCGCGCCCCTCCCCCGCCAGCCGCCCGTTCAGCCAGTGCCCCGCGCGCCAGTTACCCGCATCGGCCCACACCCCCGCCCGCGCCGGAAAGTCCGGATAAGGCCGCGCGTCCCAGCACCAGGCGTCCAGCCCTTCGACCATCCGTCCGCCATAGACCACGGAAACCGGATTGTTCGCATCCGCCGCGAAGTGGCTCAGCCACGCCTCCATGGCCCGCCGCTGCATCAGGTCGTCCCGCGCACCCGTCGAAAACGGCGGCAGGAAACTCTCGCTGCTCTTGGGGTCTGAAAACAGATTCGGGGCGTTGCCGCCCTTGTCCACCGCCGCGCAGCCGAACTCGGTCAGCCGGATCGGCTTCATGCCCGGAACCCAGGCCGTCGGCGCCGCGCTGCGCACCCCGCCCGGCCGGTCATGGTGGGCGTTGGACCACCAGTTTTTCAGATCCTTGGACCGCCACACCCACGGCTCGCCCCAGGCGCCGTCGGTGATCGGCGTGCGCGCCTGCGCCGCCCGGTCCGCCTCGGACCCGTAGAACCAGTCGAAATTCTCCCCGCCCGCCACGTTCGCCGCCAGATAGGCCGGGTCCGCCGGCCCCGCATATCCGGCCTGCGCGTCCAGATGCTCATCGCCCTCGCGCCAGTCGCCGATGGGCGGGTACCAGTCGATGCCCACATAATCGATGGCCGGGTCCGCCCACAGCGGATCCAGATGAAACACCGCCTCCCCGCCGCCGGGATGGTGGCCGAAATACTCCGACCAGTCCGCCGCATAGGAGATCTCCACCCCCGGCCCCGTGATCGCCCGGCACTCCGCCGCCAGCGCCCGCAGTTCCGCCACCGCCGGATAGCCGCCCGCCGCATCCCGCAGCGTCGTGACCCCGCGCAGCTCCGAGCCGATGATCAGCCCGTCGGCGCCCGCCTCCACCGCCAGCGCCGCATAGTGCCGCGCCATGCGCCTCAGTCCCCAGTCCTCCGCCCCGCCGAAAAAGGCCGCCACCTCGCCGCCCGCCGCCGTCCCGCCCTCGCCCGTAATCCGCCCGCGCCAGGGATAGGCCGGCTGCGCCCCGCCCGGCGGGATGTCCATGAACACAAACGGATACAGCGTCACCGCCATGCCCCGCGCCTTCAGCTCGCGCACGGCGTCGATCACCGTCTGGTCCGAGGGCGTGCCGCCATAGGCCGGGCCGCCGTCCGCCTCCGACACCACAAACGCCTCATCCCGCGTCACCCCCGCCACGGACCAGGCCAGCGGCTCGGTCGGCTTCACCGCCCGCTCCACGCCCGGCCGGATGCGGCACGCGCCCATGCGCAGGTCGTCGCCGAACCAGCCTGCCACCAGATTGACCCGCCGCACGTTCGGCAGCTGCGCCTCCAGCTGGTCCAGCGACACCATCAGGTCCGCCCGGCCCTGCAGATTGTTCAGGTTCTCCGCCGTGGTCCGCGTCAGCCCCTCGCGCCGCATCACCGGCGTGGTCGCCAGACAGAACTCCCCCGCCCCGGGGATCAGGCACACGCCCTCCAGCCGATCCTCCAGCCCCGCCGCGCCGCCCCTCGGCCGCCGGAACACCTCGAAGCTCAGTTGCGGCGCCCGGTTGCCGAACGGTCCCAGCGGCAGGTCCTCGAACACCACATAGGCCGTCCCCCGGTACGCCGGCGCATCTCCTCCCCCTGTGGGGGAGGGGGACCCCGAAGGGGTGGAGGGGGTTCCCTCCACCGCCTGGATCAACGGGTCCGCATTCTGGTCTTCGGTCCCCCGGTGCACGCGCATGACCACGCCCGACAGGTCCAGCGGCCGGCCGTCGGCCCAGACCCGCCCCACCCCGTCGATGGGCCCTTCACACAGGGCCACCGCGAAGCTCAGGGAATACTCATAGTCCACCGTACGCGGCCCGCCCTTGCCGCCGCTGCGCTCATTGCGCTTCTCCAGAAACCGCGCGGCCCAGATCACCTGGCCCGTCACCCGCGCCCTTCCGAAGACGCAGGCCATGGGCGCCCCGTCCGCTGAGGACTGCACCTTCAGCGTCTCCAGCCGCGGCCCGCGCTGGCGCGGCGCGGCCAGCGACGAAACCGCCAGCCGGTCCAGCGACGCCCCCGCGAACGCCCCGATGGCGCGCCCCAGCCCGCCCCCGATCGCCCCGCCGATCCCCCCCAGAATCACCTGCGCCATTAATCCTCCCCCACCGGGGGAGGGGGACCATGCGAAGCATGGTGGAGGGGGCCTGTCCGCCCCACATTCCCCTCACCCGTTTCCGGCCACACGAACGCCGCAGCCACGCGCCGCGTCCACCAGTCGCCCATCCAGCTCTCGATCACCGCCCGCCCCCAGTAGGCGTGGATCAACGTCATCTCCTCCCCCCTCGGGGGAGGGGGACCCTGCGCAGCAGGGTGGAGGGGGTCTGTCGGCCTCACCGATCCGCTCCCCACGATCCCGCAATGCTTCACCGGAACCCCCGCGCTCATGCGGAACAGCAGCACATCCCCCGCCCGCGCCTCGCGCACCGGGATTTGCACCATCCACCGCCGCGCCGCCTTCAGCAGGGTCTCGTCCCCGCCCCGCTCAGCCCAGTCCGGCGAATAGGGCGGCAGCGCCTCCGGCTCGTTTCCGTGCAACCCCCGCCACACCCCGCGCACCAGCCCCAGGCAGTCACACCCCTCGCCCCGCACGCTGGCCCGGTGCCGATACGGCGTCCCGATCCATCCGCGCGCCTCCATCAGCGCCCGCGTTCTCACCGCCGGCTCCCGCCGTCATGGCGCCCGCCCTCGGCCGGATACGCCGTCAGGAAGTCGTCGCCCGGAATGTCCGGAAAGCCCCGGAACCGCGCCCCGTTGCCGAACACGCCCACGCACGTCGCCCACCGCTTGTCGCAGACCGCGCCCGGATGGTCCGCCTCGACCCCGCATCGCGCGTCCCCCAGCACCGCGTCGCAGCTGCGCCCATAGGTCCGCCCCACCATCCGCTCCAGCGCCGCCATGGGTCCGTCCAGCTCGGCGGTGAACGCCTCGCCGTCCCGCACCATCCGGCTGATCCGCCCGACCCACAGCCGCACCTTCAGCTCCGGCCGCGCCCAGTCCACGCGCCACACCTCCAGCCGCGCCCCGTCATAGAGCCCCGCCGTGATGTCGCCCTCGGTGATCGCCCCGTCGTCCAGCGCGCCGGACGCCGCCGCCGATCCGGCCGCCAGCCCCGCCGCGCCCTCAGCCGCCCCCGCGGTCCATCCGCCGGCCGCCCGGCACACCAACCCGTCCACGATCAGATCCCGGTCATGGTCAGTGAACCCCAGCCGGGCCCCGTCCGCCCGCGCCAGCACCCAGGCATGGCACATCGTCGCCGCCCCGCCCTCGATGCGGTCGGCCAGTTCATTTGGAATGTGTCTCATCAGATCTCCCGCCTCTCCTCCCCCGCGCGCGGGGGAGGGGGACCGCGCCCGTCAGGGCGTGGTGGAGGGGGCGCGCCCGTCCCCCGTGCGTGAGGTGGGGG
>NZ_JBKBPF010000008.1:0-155148 GCF_046293315.1 Brevundimonas sp. | reverse complement strand
AGGCGGCGGGGGAGGCGGCGGCGGGGGAGGCGGCGGGGGCGGCGGGGGCGGCGGCGGCGGCGGCGGCGGCGGGGGAGCCGCCGTCGGGCCGAACGCATAACGCAGGCCCAGCGTCACCGTGTGGCTGAAATCGTAGTCGCCTGCGAAATTGCCGAGCGCGGGAGCGCCGGTGGTCGTCGTATCCCAGTCCGCTTCGCCGGTCAGGTAACGATAGGTCAGGTCGATGTTGGCGCGTTCACCCACAGCCCAGGCAAAGCCGGCAAGGCCCTGAAACGCTATGTCATAGGACCGGTCGTTGGCTTCGAGGGTCGCGCCACGATTGCCGCGCAGGCTGCCGAAGGTGTCGATGGAAACGCGGTTGACACCGACGCCCAGGCCCACGAACGGACGGAACGCCCAGTCAGACGAACCGAAATCATACAGAGCGTTGAGGAAAACGGTCCGCGATACGATGTCGCCTTCGGGCGAGTGGCACGGGCCGGCGGCCGGCGACAGGTTGCACAGACCGGACGGAACGGCGTCGGTGAACCGGCGAACGGTGCCGATGTCGCCCGAGCGATGCCCGGCCTCAAGCTCAACGCGCCAGTTGGGGTTCACCCGATAGCCGAGGCGAGCGAACGCGGCCCAGCCTTGATTGACTTCCCATTCCCAAGCCGGTCCGGCTTCGGAGCGGGCGTTGATGCCGTCTTCCATCCAGTGGCCGCCCACGTCGAGGGCGCCGTAGACCCCACTGGACTGAGCCGACACGCTGGTCGCGCCAAATGCAAGCGCAGCTGCTGCGCCCGTGGCCATCATAAGATTCTTGAAGCGCATGGGTGCTAGCCCTCTCCGCAGTTTCATCGGCGGTCCTGCCGCCCCGATTTGGTCATAACAGCGTTGACGGGGGAGGTCGATACCGGCGACCCCTCGCGAGGGCTGCAAGGTCGATACCGTGGCCGTAATGCGACAGGAGGTTGCGTCGCGCGGGCCGAAGCGGCCAACTGCGCGCTAATGAAGCGACATCAATGGTGACGACCGACAGCTTTACGCCCCTGATACATAAATCTTATGACGTAACCTGTTCGACGCGGACAGTCAGGATTCCGATGAGCATTGCCTTCATAGACCTTCAGGCCCAGCGGGCGCAGATCGCCGATCGACTGGATGCGGCGGTGCTTCGGGTCATCGCGGGCGGCGCCTATGTCATGGGCCCGGAGGTTCGCGCCCTGGAGCAGCAACTGGCCGAATTCGGCCATGCAGGGCATGCCGTGTCCTGCGCCAACGGAACCGATGCCCTGGCGCTGCCGCTGATGGCGTGGGGGGTTGGAGCCGGTGACGCCGTCTTCTGTCCTTCCTTCACCTTCGCCGCCACGGCCGAGATCATTCCGTGGTTCGACGCCAGCCCTGTCTTCGTCGACGTCGACCCCATTACCTACAACATGGACCCGGATCATCTCGAGGCGGCCATTGAGGCCGTGAAGGCCGAAGGCAAGCTGACGCCGAAAGTGGTGATCGCCGTCGACCTGTTCGGTCAGCCCGCAGATTATCCGCGGATCGCCGAAATCGCCCGCAGGCATGGTTTGAAGCTGATCGCGGATACCGCCCAGGGTTTCGGCTGCACCTTGGACGGGAAGCATCCCGTTTCATGGGCCGATGTGGCTACAACCAGCTTTTTCCCGGCCAAGCCGCTGGGTTGCTACGGCGACGGCGGGGCGGTGCTGACGAATGATGACGACCTGGCCCAGTTGCTGGATTCCCTTCGGGTGCATGGCAAGGCTGTGGCGCGGGATCTCGAAGGGCGCTCGTTCGAGCATGATCCCAAATATCTGAACATGCGCGTGGGCATGAACTCGCGCCTCGACACCATCCAGGCGGCCATACTGATCGAGAAGCTGGCCATCTTCGCCGACGAAATCGAACGGCGAAACAGGATTGCGGAGCGATACAACCGCCTGCTGGGACCTCATGTGGCCTCGATTCCCGGCGTCATGGACGGCGGGCTCTCGGTCTGGGCCCAGTACACCATCGAACATGACGACCGCGACGGTCTTGCCGCCCACCTCAAGGCCCAGGGGGTGCCCACGGCGGTCTATTACCCCATCCCTATGCATCGGCAGCCGGCCTATGCCCATTATCCAGTTGGCCCCGGCGGTCTGCCGGTGACGGAGACAAAGGCAGACCGCGTGATCAGCCTGCCCATGCACGCCTGGCTGGACGAAGAGACCCAGGATCGCATCGTGGGGGCGGTGGCGAGTTTCGCCGGCTGAACATCGTCCCTTTCGGCTGAGCTATAGGCGGGGACCAGAAAATATCGGCCGCATCCGGAGGCCCCAGGCGCTAGGTCGCGGTTCCGTTCGTCCGCCCGCGCGATATGTATGTGAATGCGCTCGAGCCCTTTCGCCAGGAGGCGACCCTGACTACCGGCCTCTCATCTCATCGCCTCACCCACCTTGACCGGCTGGAGGCCGAGAGCATCCACATCATCCGCGAGGTGGCGGCCGAGATCGAGCGACCGGTGATGCTGTACTCTGTGGGCAAGGACTCGGCGGTGATGCTGCATCTGGCGCGCAAGGCGTTCTATCCGGCGGCGGCGCCGTTCCCGCTGCTTCACGTGGACACGACCTGGAAGTTCCGGGACATGTACGCCCTGCGCGACCGCATGGCGGCTGAGGCGGGCATGGACCTTCTGGTCTTCCGCAACCCCGAGGCCGAAGCCCGGGGGATCAATCCGTTCGACCACGGCGCGACCGTGCACACGGACCTCTGGAAGACTGAGGGCCTGAAAATGGCTCTGGACCAGTATGGCTTCAACGCAGCCTTCGGCGGCGCGCGCCGCGACGAGGAGAAGAGCCGGGCCAAGGAGCGGGTGTTCTCTTTCCGCAATGCAGGCCATCGCTGGGATCCCAGATCGCAGCGCCCGGAGCTGTGGAGCCTCTACAACACACGCGTGAACACTGGGGAGTCGATCCGCGTCTTCCCGATCTCCAACTGGACCGAACTGGACGTGTGGCAGTACATCATGCGCGAGGCCATCCCCGTCGTGCCCCTGTATTTCGCCGCCGAGCGCCCGGTGGTGGAGAGGGACGGCGCGCTTATCATGGTGGATGACGACCGCATGCGACTGCGTCCCGGCGAGACGCCGGAGCTTGCCAGCGTCCGCTTCCGCACTTTGGGTTGCTATCCGCTGACGGGGGCGGTCCGCTCAGAAGCTTCCACCCTGGCGGACGTGGTGCAGGAGATGCTGCTGACCACCACATCCGAACGTCAGGGGCGGGCCATCGATCACGACCAGACCGCCTCCATGGAGAAGAAGAAGCAGGAGGGCTATTTTTGATGCCCCCCATCAGACCCGATACAGCCTACCGCCCTGCCGACCTCGCCAGCGAGGACATCGACGCCTTCCTGGCCGACCACGAAGCCAAGGGCTTGCTGCGCTTCATCACGTGTGGCTCGGTGGATGACGGCAAGTCCACCCTGATCGGCCGCCTGCTCTATGACTCGCGCATGGTCTTCGACGACCAGATGGCGGCGCTGGAGGCGGATTCGAAAAAAGTGGGCACGCAAGGCGGCGCCCTCGACTTCGCCCTGCTGGTGGACGGGCTGGCGGCCGAGCGCGAACAGGGCATCACCATCGACGTGGCCTACCGCTTCTTCGCCACGGCGAAGCGGAAATTCATCGTCGCCGATACGCCCGGCCACGAGCAGTACACCCGCAACATGGTCACCGGCGCCTCGACCGCCGATCTGGCCGTTGTGCTGATCGATGCGCGCAAGGGCGTGCTGACCCAGACCCGGCGGCACAGCTATCTGGTGTCGCTTCTGGGCATCCGGCACGTGGTGCTGGCGGTCAACAAGATGGATCTGGTCGGCTGGTCCCGCGAGATCTTCGACGGGATCGTCGCCGACTACCGCGCCTTCGCCGCCGAACTGGGCATCAAGGATGTGCTGTGCATCCCCATCTCGGGCCTGATGGGCGACAACATCACCGCACCCAGCGCCCACACGCCTTGGTACGAGGGCCCGTCACTGATCGCGCATCTGGAGACGGTCGAGGTCGACGACGAGCGCCTGGCCCGCCGCCCGTTCCGCATGCCGGTGCAGTGGGTGAACCGCCCGGACCTGAACTTCCGGGGCTTCGCCGGTCAGGTCGCGTCCGGCGTGGTGAAGCCGGGCGATCCCGTGCGCATCCTGCCGTCCGGCCGCACGACACAGGTCGCGCGCATCGTCACCATGGCCGGGGACCTTGATCAGGCCACGGCCGGGCAATCGATCACCCTGACCCTGGCCGACGAGGTGGACGTCTCGCGCGGCGACGTCATCGCGGCCGCCGACACCCCGCCTGAGACCTCGGACCAGTTCGAGACCACCATCGTCTGGATGGCCGAGGACGAACTGCTGGCCGGGCGCTCCTACTGGCTCAAGATCGGCGCCCGCACCGTCTCGGCCCAGATCACCGAGATCAAGCACCGCATCGACGTGAACACCCTTCAGGAGAGCGCGGCCAAGACCGTGGGCCTGAACGAGATTGCAGTCTGCAAGCTGTCCCTGACCCAGCCGGTGGCCTTCGAGCCCTATGAGATCGATCGCGGGCTGGGCGGCTTCATCCTGATGGACCGGATCACCAACGCCACGGTTGGCGCGGGCATGATCCGCTTCGCCCTGCGCCGGTCTCACAACATCCACTGGCAGGCCCTGGACGTGACCCGCGAATCCCGCGCCGCAGCCAAGGGCCAGAAGCCGGCTGTGGTCTGGTTCACCGGCCTGTCCGGATCGGGCAAATCCACCATCGCCAATCTGGTGGAGAAGCGCCTGCACGCGGAGGGCCGTCACGCCTGCATTCTGGACGGCGACAATGTCCGCCACGGGCTGAACCGCGACCTGGGCTTCACCGAAGCCGACCGGGTCGAGAACATCCGCCGCGTGGCGGAGGTGGCGCGGCTGATGACCGATGCGGGCCTGATCGTGCTGGTATCCTTCATCTCGCCCTTCAGGGCCGAGCGCCGCCTGGCGCGCGAGCGCATGGCCGAGGGCGAGTTCATCGAGGTGTTCATCGACACGCCGCTGGCCGAGGTCGAGGCGCGCGATCCCAAGGGCCTTTACGCCAAGGCCCGGCGTGGCGAGCTCAAGAACTTCACCGGCATCGACAGCCCCTATGAGCCGCCCGAGAACGCCGAGATTCACATCGACACCACGGTCATGAGCCCCGAGGGTGCCTGCGAGGCGATCATGGCCGCCCTGAAAGAGAGCGGCCGCCTGACGGGGTGATCCGGGCGTGCCTCCCAACGGCCGCCTGCAGCGGTCGGGAGGTTTCGCTTTCGCGTCAGGCCGGAATGCGTTGCTCGTATTGGGCCTTCAATGCCGTCCAGTGGTCCCAGAACGGGCCGGGCGCGCCGTCGCCCAGACGCGCGACCAGGACGTCAAGATGGGCGTGCCATCCAGCGCTGACGTTCACCAGGACCGAGCGATCGGGCGCCCGCTTGTGGGTGATGGTGAGCATGACCTCATCGCCCATGGGCTCGAGATCGAAGACGACCCCGGCGGACGCACCCCATTCGATGGCGAGGCGCTGCTGCGGGACCAGTTCCGTGATCCGGCTGGCCAGGCTGTGGCGGCCGTCGAATCCCTCGGGCGGGCGTCCCGGAGGGTCCGTCAGTTCGTTGTTGCGCCATTCCAGCTCAAAGGCCGAGCCGACCTTCATCTCCATGTCGCCGGAGGCGAGCCACTGACGGCGCAGTTCGCTCTCGGTCAGATAGGCCCACACCCGGTCGACGGGACCGGGCAGGAGACGCTGGATTCTGAGGGTGGTCGGCTCGATCAGGTCGGCATAGGCGTCGAGGGTGGCAGTGTCGGTCATTGGTCGTCTCCTTGCTTTTGGGGGGTGGTGGGGGCGTCGCGAAGGATCCGCTCCAGGTCATCCAGTCGCGCGGTCCAGAAGCGTTGGTAGACGCCCAGCCAGTCGTGGGCGTCGGCCAGAGGCCCGGGATCCAGTCGGCACAGGTGCACGCGGCCACGCACCTCGCGCCGGATCAGGCCGGCGGTCTCCAGCGTCCTGATGTGCTTGGATGCGGCGGCCAGCGAGATCGGATGGGGCGCCGCCAGCTGGCTCACCGTCCGCTCGCCCAGCGCAAGCTCGGCCAGCATGCCGCGGCGGGTGGGATCGCTGAGCGCGTGAAACACGCCGCTGAGTTCGGGGGAATTATATTCAACCATGTGATTGAATATAGATGTCGGTCAAAAATGGTCAACCGTGCGGTTGAATTTTTCTCTGAAGCCGATCACTCGCCTCGGCCGTATCTGTGCGACAAGACCGCAGAGGGAGCCTGCACATGAAAACCCCATCGGCCATCGCCAGCCTCGTCATGGCCTCGAGCCTGATGCTGGCGCCGCAACCGGTTTCAGCCCAGGTCGCGGACCTGAACCTGGAGCGGTTCTCGGGTCGCTGGTACGAGATCGCCCGCAACCCGAACCGTTTCCAGCGCGATTGCACCCGCCTGTCGGTGGACTTCACCGCGCGCGACGACCCGGGCCGTTACCGGGTGGTCCACACCTGCACCCGCCGCTCGGACGGCGAGATCGAGACCCTCAACGCCAATGCGCGGGTCACCGACTCCAACGCCAGGTTCCGCATGTCTCTGGCCGGAATCCCCTCGTTCGGCGGGCTGGCCAGCCAGAGCTACTGGGTCTGGCATCGGTCGGCCGACTACAGCTGGGCGATCATGGGCCTGCCGGACAAGAGCCATTTCTGGATATGGTCGCGGCGTGAAAACCCCTCCGCCGATGTCCGCCGCGCGGCCCTGTCCCGCGCGCGCGCCCTGGGTTTCGACACATCGGACGTGGTCAGCACGCCGGGTTGACGGCGGGAACACATGCGGAACATATGGCGGCATGCCATCCGCCGCCATTCATATCGAGCTGGTCTTCAGCCGGCCCGAGACCACCCAGTCCGTCACACGCGGCGCCGCACGGCTGATGGCGGACATGGGCTATGCGCCGCTGCTGGAGGTCTGCCTGCCCAACGGCCGCCGCGCCGACGTCATGGCGCTGGGCCCGCGCGGCGAGATCGCAATCTGCGAGGTGAAGTCCGGGGTCGAGGATTACCGGGTCGACCGCAAGTGGCATGAGTACGCCCCCTTCTGCGACGCCTTCTATTTCGCTGTGGCGCCGGAATTTCCCGATGGAATCCTGCCCGAGGAGCCCGGCCTCATCGTCGCCGACGGCTTCGGCGGCGCGGTGGTTCGCGAGGCTGCGACCACGCCTCTGGCGCCCGCCCGGCGCAAGGCCCTGACGCTGGCGTTCGCGCGGCTGGGGGCGATGAGGAGTCTGAGGGTGTAGCCTACCGCGGCGCGCGCTTGGCCAGGATCCGCTGCAGGGTGCGGCGGTGCATGCCCAGGCGGCGGGCGGTTTCCGAAACGTTGTGGTCGCACAGCTCATAGACCCGCTGGATGTGCTCCCAGCGCACGCGATCGGCGGACATGGGATTGTCCGGCGGCTCGGGGGCGTCGCCTTCCTCGCTCATCAGGGCCTTGACCACGTCGTCGGCGTCGGCGGGCTTGGACAGATAATCCACGGCGCCGGCCTTGACCGCCGCCACGGCGGTCGCGATGGCGCCGTAGCCGGTCAGCATGACCATACGGGCGTCGTCACGGCGGGCGCGGATGGCTTCCACGATCTTCAACCCGTTGCCGTCTTCCAGACGCATGTCCAGCACTGCAAAGGCCGGCAGGCCAGCGCGAAGGGCGTCCTGCGCCTCGGCGATGGAGCTCGCGGTCGTTACCTCGAAACCGCGCGACTCCAGCGCCCGGCCAAGGCGCGTCCTCAGCGCCTGGTCGTCGTCCAGCAGCAGCAGGGACTTGTCCTCAAGGGCGGCGATGCGGTCTTCCAGACTGGCCATATTTTCAAATACTCCTGAGTCCTCAAGTCGGATGCGGCGAGGCCGAGGTCAAGTCGGGTCGGCTTCCAGCGCCGCCCTGGGCCAGCGCACCGTGACCCGGGCGCCGCCGGTTTCTCCGGTTCCGGCCGACACCCGCGCGCCGGTCCGCTCCAGCAGGGTGCGGGCGATGAAGAAGCCCAGCCCCATGCCGCCGCCCACGCCCGTTCCCGCTGCCTGCTTGCCCTTGCGGGCGCGGCCCAGCGGCCGGCTGGTGACATAGGGTTCGCCGAGCCGCGCCAGGATCTCGGGCGAGAAGCCGGGGCCGTCGTCGGCGACGATCACCTCCACATGCCGTGCATCGACCCGGGCAATCACCTCGACCCGTTCGGCAGCGAAATCGGCGGCGTTCTCCACGATGGACGAAAGGCCATGGACGATCTCGGGCAACCGGCGCACGTGGGGCGCGTCGGTTTCTTCCACCCCTTCGATGCGGCAGTCCATGTCCAGATCGATGCCCCGGTGCGGCTGGACCACCTCCTCCAGCAGGGCCTTGAGGCCCACCTCTGCGTAGATGGCGTCCCCGTCCTCGGGCCGCTGGGACAGGCGCTTGAGGATTTCGCGGCAGCGGTCGGCCTGCTGGATCAACAGCCGCGCGTCCTCGGCCACGGCGGGGTCGCCGCTCTTGCGGTTGGCGGCGCGCAGCATCTCCTTGGCGACGACCTGGATGGTGGCCAGCGGCGTGCCCAGTTCGTGGGCGGCGGCGGCGGCCAGTCCGCCCAGGGCCGCCAGCCGTTGCTCGCGCTCCAGCACCTGCTGGGTCGCCGCCAGCGCCAGGGCCAGACGGTCGGCATCCTCGGCCACGCGCCAGGCGTAGCCGGCGGTGAAGATCACCCCCACGCCCACGGCCAGACCCATGCCTACCTTGTAGAGCGGCGGCAGGCTCAGGGTCGTGCCCTCGCTCCAGGGCAGGGGCATGGACCAAAGAAACAGCGCCATGGTGCAAAGCAGGGCCAACCCGCCCAGCATCATGGCCTTGCGGGCGGGCAGGGCTGCGGCGGCCACCGTCACCGGCGCGACCAGCAGCAGACAGAACGGGTTCTCCAGCCCGCCTGTCAGGCCCAGCAGCACCGACAACTGCACGATGTCGAAGCCCAGCTGGACCGTGGTCTCGCGCCCTGCGGATCGCCGGCCCTCGATGGTCTGGAGCCGCGCCATGGCGGTCATGTTCATCAGTGCGCTGGCCAGGATGACCACCAGGCAGGCGCCGATGGGCAAGCCCAGGTCCAGCACCAGAGACGCGGTCAGGACCGCCACCGTCTGACCGGCCACGGCCAGCCAGCGCAGGACGATCAGGGTGCGCAGCTCCAGCCCGCGCACCAGCCGCGGCAGGGCGGCGGCGTCCGGCGGATCAGACTGCGGCGACGGGTCGGCTTGGGACTGGCTCACGGGCCCTCTATAGACCGGGGTGACGCCTTCGTCTCGTCAGGGAGCCCACGCATAATGCCGCGCAAGTCCATCCTTCTGTTCGCCGGCGCCTGCATCGCCATCGCGGCGGCCCTCGCCGTCGTCACTGTGGTCGTGGTCGGCGGCCGTCAGCAGTCGGAAGCGGTCTCGACCGGTCAGGCCGATGTGGGCGGGCCGTTCCAACTGGTGGACCAGACCGGCCAGGCCGTGGATGAGTCCATGCTTGACGGGCAATGGACCGCTGTCTTCTTCGGCTTTACCCACTGCCCGGACTATTGCCCCACGACGCTGCAGTCCCTGAAGGCGGCCAAGGCGGCCATGGGCGAGCGGGGCGATGATCTTGAGATCGTGTTCATTTCCGTGGACCCGGAGCGGGACACGCCCGAACTGCTGGGCGACTACCTCCTGACCAACAGCTTCCCCGAAGGCGTCACCGGGCTGACTGGCACGCCCGAGCAGGTGGCCCAGGCCGCGCGGGCCTACCGGGCCTACTTCGAAAAGGTGGGAGATGGGCCCGGCTACACCATGAACCACACCCTGACGGTCTATCTGATGGGGCCCGATGGCCAGTTCCGCCGCGCCCTGACCCATGATCTGGCGCCGGACAACGCGGCGAGCGTCATCCTGAACGCCATGGAGCGCGGCTGATCCGCCTGCCTTCAGGGCCAGCCGTGTGCATGGCGCCCTCAGTGCAATTGGTGCAGTCCCCCCATCCGCTGCGCAGCGTGAAAATGCACGGTGCAATTAGTGCAATTGGTGCACTTCTCGCCTGAAGGGGTTCAGCTTCTCAGGGTCGCCCCGACCTTGCCGGCGGCCGTCACCACCTTGGCCGACAGGGCCTCGATTTCCTTGTCGGTCAGGGTCGTTTCGCGGGGCTGGATGACAACCTCGATGGCCACGGACTTGCGCCCGTCACCCACGCCCTGGCCGCGATAGACGTCGAACACGCGCACGTCCTGGATCAGGGCCTTGTCGGCGCCGGCCACAGCGCGGATCAGATCGCCCGCCGCTACGGCCTCGTCCACCACGAAGGCGAAGTCTCGGGTCAGGGGCATCAGGGCCGGCAGGTCGGCGGGACCGCGAGACTTGCCCGCCGTCTTGGCGGCGCGGGGCTCCGGCACGGACTCCAGCACGATCTCGAAGCCCAGCATCGGCCCGTCGGCGTCCAGCGCCTTGAGCACACGGGGGTGCAGGGCGCCGAAATGAGCGATCACGGTTCTGGGGCCGAGTTGCAGCCGGGCGGAGCGGCCGGGATGCCACCATTCCGGGTTCTGGCCCTGGACCATTTGCAGGGAAGTCACCGGTGCGCCCAGTTCGTCCAGCAGGGCCAGAAGGTCCCCCTTCAGCGCCAGCAGGGCGTCCTCGCCGGCGCTCGCCCAATGGCGGGGGCCGTGGGGCGCGATCAGGCCGGCGATCACCGTGCGCTGATCGTCGGGGCCGTCGCCCAGATAGATCGGGCCAATCTCGAACAGGGCCGCGTCCGGATGGCCGCGCGCGGCGTTGCGCGCCGCCGCCTCGATCAGATTGGGCAGGACCGCGGGCCGCATGCAGTCCAGGTCCGAGGCGATGGGATTTTCCAGCACCAGCCGCTCATCACCGCCGCCGAAGAGGGCGGCCTTGTCCCGGCGCATGAAGGACCAGGTCAGGGCCTCCGCATAGCCCATGGCGGCCAGGGCCCGGCGGGCAATGCGCACGCGCTTCTGGCGAGGATCCAGCACGCCGGACGCGGCGCGTGCCACCTCGGGCAGGGGGGTGGTTGGCAACTGGTCGTAACCGACGATGCGGGCCACTTCCTCCACCAGATCGGCGGGGCCTTCCACATCGCGGCGCCAGGACGGCGGCGTGACCCGCACGGTGACGCCATGGCCTTCCACGGTGAAGCCGAGACGGCACAGCACATCGACCACGCCCTCGCGGCCGATGGCCAGACCCGACAGGCGGCAGACCTGTTCCGGATCGAAGTCGAAGGCGGCGGGACTGGCCGGCGCCTCGCCCGCCATGGTGATGTCCGAAGCCTCGCCGCCGCACAGGTCCAGGATCAGGGCGGTGGCCAGCTCCAGCCCCGGAACCACGAAGGCCGGGTCCACGCCGCGCGCGAACCGGTACTGGGCGTCGGAGCCGATGGTCAGCATCCGCCCGGTCTGGGCGGTCGCCAGCGGGTCGAACCAGGCGCTCTCGATGAGGACGTCGGTGGTGGCCTCGTCGCAGCCGGTGGACTCTCCGCCCATGACGCCGCCGAGGCCGATGGGGCGTTCGCCGTTCGCATCGGCGATGACGCACATGCCGTGCGCCGCCGCATAGGTCTTGCCGTCCAGAGCGATCAGATGTTCGGGCTCGGCGGAATCCTTCGCCGCCTGACCATGGCGCGCCACGATCACATCGCCTGACAGCTTGGTCAGGTCATAGACGTGCAGCGGACGCGCCCGGTCGTAGGTGATCAGGTTGGTGACATCGACCAGGGCGTTGATGGGGCGCAGGCCGATGGCCTTGAGCCGATCCTGCAGCCATTGGGGCGAGGGACGGTTCCTGACGCCCCGGATCACGCGGCCGGCGAAGGCGGGGCACAGCTCGGGCGCTTCCAAGCGGATCGAGACCGGGCAAGGGAACGCGCCCTTTACCGGCGCGGGCGTGCGGTCGATGAAGCGGCCGATGCCGGTGGCGGCCAGGTCGCGGGCGATGCCGGACACGCCCAGCCAGTCGGGCCGGTTCGGGGTCACCTCGAAATCGATCACCGGCTCGGCGGCGAACACCGTGGCGGCTGGCGTCCCCACGGCCCAGTGTTCCGGCAGGTCCAGAATGCCGTCGCTGTCGCCAGCCTGCTCAAGCTCCGAGGCGGAGCACAGCATCCCGTTGGAGATCACGCCGCGCACCGGCTTCTCCACCAGGGTCACATCCAGTCCTGGCACATAGGCGCCGATGGGCGCGTAGATGGTGACGAGGCCCGCCCGCGCGTTAGGCGCGCCGCAGACGATCTCCTTGATCCCGTCGATGGTTTCGACCTGGCAGACCTGCAGGCGGTCTGCGTTGGGGTGACGCTCGGCAGAAACAATGCGCGCCACGCTGAACGCCGCCAAGGCGGCGCCGGAATCGAGAACCTCTTCCACCTCCAGCCCCGCCATCGTCATGGCGTCGGCCACGGCGTTGATGGAAGCGTCGGTCTCTAGGTGCTCCTTGAGCCAGGAGAGGGTGAATTTCATGAGCCGCTACCGCCCAGCACTTGAAGAAAGCTGTCGAGGAAGGTTGGACTGCCTGTAAAGCCGACAGCGTAGAATGAGCACTCGCGGAAGGTGCAGTCCTGAAAGGCGATCGTGCCGATCACTTTCTCGGGGCCGACGGGCCGCAGCAACAGATTGCGAGCGTCGCCCCCAGCATAACCCATATCGCAGGCGTCAAAGTGGACTCCGCCAGCCGCCAGCATGACTGCTGGGCCCTCCAGGCGGCAGCGCGTGAACGTCCTGCCCTTGATGGCCGCCGAGCCCGCAGCCATCGATTGCGCGATCAACTGGGGCAGCCAGATCTGCTGGTCTTCGTACTCGGGGCCGTCGCCGAGCGGCGGCAGGGTCATGGATTGGGCGGTCGCGGTCATGGAATTCTCAACTCAGGCCCGAGGCGGGGTTGGGGGCGACGAACGGTGAGAAGCCGTAGTGTGCCAACCACCGGGTATCGGCCTCGAACATGGGGCGCAGGTCGGTGATGCCGTATTTCAGCATGGCCAGACGATCGACGCCCATGCCGAAAGCGAAACCCTGCCATTCCTCCGGGTCAAGACCGCAGTTCCTGAGCACGTTGGGATGCACCATTCCGCAGCCCAGAATCTCCATCCAGTCATCACCCTCATTCAGCTTCAGAGAGCCGCCCGAGCGGTCGCAGCGGATGTCCATCTCCGCCGACGGCTCGGTGAACGGGAAGTGGTGCGGACGGAACCGCGCATGCACACCTGACAGTTCGAAGTAGCGCGCCACGAAGGTTTCCAATGTCCACTTCAGATGACCCATGTGAATGGCCCGGTCGATCACGAGACCCTCCACCTGGTGGAACATGGGGGTGTGGGTGGCGTCGGAGTCCTTACGGAAGGTCCGCCCCGGGGCGATAATGCGGATGGGCGGCTTTTCGCTCATCATGGTGCGCACCTGCACCGGGCTGGTGTGGGTGCGCAGCACCTTGCGCTCGCCGGTTTGCGGGTCCGCCTTCAGGAAGAAGGTGTCGTGCAATTCGCGCGCCGGATGCTTGGGCGGGAAGTTCAGGGCGGTGAAGTTGTGGAAATCGTCCTCGATGTCCGGACCTTCCGCCACGGCGAAGCCCATTTCGGCGAAGATGGCGATGATCTCGTCCATGGCCTGCATGGTGGGGTGCACCCCACCCTTGCGGCGCGGACGGGCCGGCAGGGTCAGATCGATGCGCTCGGCCTGAAGACGGCCGTCAAGCTCGGCAGCTTCCAGTTCGGCTTTCTTCGCGGCGAGGGCGCCGCCGACCCGGTCGCGCAGACCGTTGATCAGGGGGCCTTGTTCGCGCCGTTCGTCCGGGCTCATGGCGCCCAGCCCCTTGAGCAGGCCCGAGATGGAGCCGGATTTGCCCAGGGCGGCGACGCGGATGTCCTCGAGACCCGTCACGCTCTCGGCCGCGCCGATGGCGTTGATCAGGTCCAGTTCCAGTTGGTTCAGGTCGGTCATGACCGCGACCCTCTAGCCTCTGAGCGCGCGAGCGGGAACCCCATGGTGCGCGGTCGGGGGGCATTTCGGACGTTCAGTGTTTCGACGCGCTCAGAAAATGATCCGGCTACGGAGGTAACTATATGAAGATGTTGCAAAATCTTCTAAAACGGCAAAGCTGTCGTTAATCGCTCCGCGCCTAATGCCCTGTCCGGTCAGTAGGAGTTGTGCATGGCCCGGATCAGGGACTTTGTCGTGGGCGCCGCCCCGGTCGGGCCAGACGTCAGCGGCGCGGTCGTGTTCGACCGTTTCCAGAACGAACCGGACACCCTGGCCATTGCGGTGGTCGACGAGGGCATGCGGCCGCTGGGTCTGGTGGAGCGCAACGCGTTCACCCTGAAGATGGCCGCCGAGTTCGGTCGCGCCCTGTACGCTCGCCGCCCCATCTCGGCCCTCATGGACGCTTCCCCACTTGTCCTGGAAGGGGAAACCGTAGCCGAAGACCTTTTCCGCACTGTGGACGCCGCCGGACTGGGCGGTCTTCTGTCCGGGTTCATCGTCACCGAACAGGGCCGCTATGCGGGCGTCGGGTCGGGCGTGCAGGTGCTTCAGGCCGCCGGCGCCCTGGCGCGGCGCCGCGCCGACGAGATGGCGGCGCTGGCCAGCAATCTCTCCCGGGCCGAGGCGGAGGCCCGCGCCTCCAGCCGGGCCAAGTCGGAATTTCTGGCGGTCATGAGCCACGAGATTCGCACGCCCCTGAACGGCGTGCTGGGCGTCGCCGCCCTGATGGAGCGCCAGCTGGAGCAGGAATCCCTTCGACCTCATCTGCGCACCATCCTGGATTCCGGCAACAGCCTTTTGCGTTTGCTGACCGACGCCCTGGACATGTCGCGCGCCGAGGCGGGCATGCTGAGCCTCGAACCGGCGCCCATGCGCCTGACGAACCTGACCGACGATCTGCAGGCGCTGTGGCGGGCGCGGGCGGACGAGAAGGGCCTGGCCCTTCTCGTCGCCTGTGACGCCGGGGAGGCCGATTGGGTCGAGGCAGATGAAACGCGGCTGAAACAGTTGCTGAACAATCTGATCGGCAACGCGATCAAGTTCACCCCCGACGGCCGGGTCGAAGCGCGCATTACGGCGCGCCGCGAAGACGGGCGTGTGGCGCTGTCCGCCTGTGTGGACGACACGGGCCCCGGCGTGCCCCAGGAGCGGGCGGAAACAGTGTTCCAGCCCTTCAACACCGGAGATGCGATCCGGCAGGGGGCCGGCGCCGGTCTGGGTCTGGCCATATGTCGCCAGATCGTGGAGCGCATGGGCGGACGCATCGGCGCCGAAGCCTCCCCTCTGGGCGGCGCGCGATTCCGCTTCAACCTGTCGCTCACCCCGGCGAACCCGGAAGCCGAATCCGGGCGCCAGGCCATCGCCGCCCCGACCCCGCACGATACCCTTCACGTACTGGTGGCCGACGATCATCCCGCCAACCGGTTCCTCGCGGGCAAGCTGCTCGAAATGTTCGGCTGCAGCCATGACGCGGTCGAGAACGGTGCCGAGGCGGTCGAGGCCGTGCGGATGCGCGCCTACGATCTGGTGCTCATGGACATCAAGATGCCCATGATGGACGGGGTGGCGGCGACCCGCGCGATCCGCAGCCTGAACGGGGAGCGGGGGGGGCTGCCCATCCTCGCGCTGACCGCCAATGCGGACGAACGCGATGCGGCGGCCTATCTCGCCGCGGGCATGGACGGCGTGGTCCAGAAGCCTATTCAGCCCGATATCCTGCTCAACGCCATTCGACGGGCGGTGGCCGGGCGGATGCAAGCGGCGGCCTGAACGAAAAGAGCCCCCCGGCCTGGCCGGGGGGCTCTTTCAACAGTCAGGCTGCAAAGGCTTACGCCAGGGCGGCGCGAACCTTTTCAGCGACGGCCTTGAAGCCGGCGTCGTCGGCGGCGATGGCGGCCAGGACCTTGCGGTCCAGCTCGATGCCCGCCTTGCCCAGGCCGTGCATGAACTGCGAATAGGTGAAGCCTTCAGCGCGAGCCGCGGCGTTGATGCGCTGGATCCACAGGGCGCGGAACGAGCGCTTCTTGTTGCGGCGGTCACGATAGGCGTACTGACCGGCACGATCCACGGCGGCCTTGGCCGTGCGGATCGTGTTCTTGCGGCGGCCGTAGAAGCCCTTGGCCTGCTTCAGGACCTTCTTGTGCTTGGCGTGGGACGTTACGCCCCTTTTGACGCGAGCCATGATGATTTTCCCTTCGGGATGTCTCTAGCGCTCGGCCCGCGGGGCCTCGCTGCTTGAGGACATGATTTCAAACTGATGCGGTGGAGATCGAGGTTCGTGCCGACGCCGGTCAGGCGTAGGGCATGTAGGACTTGATCTTCTTGGCGTCCGCGGCGGCCATGACCTTGGTGCCGCGGTTCTGGCGGATGTACTTCGAGTTGTGGCTGATCAGACGGTGGCGCTTGCCTGCCACGCCTGCTTTGACCTTGCCCGTCGCCGTCAGTTTGAAGCGCTTCTTGGCGCCCGACTTCGTCTTCAGTTTCGGCATTTTCACTCTCTCTTTTTTGAGTGGTCTACCGCCTATCGGCTACGTGAGCCCATGGAAGCGACAGACCGTTGAGAACCGCCCAGGCATGCCTGTTAGCCCGGCGGTTCGGTACGCGAAGGCGGGGCTCATACGTCATGGCGCCGCCGCTGGCAATAGGAAGCGGCGAAGCGTCAGTCCGCAGGATTGTGGGTTTCGAGGAAGCGGACGGTCTCCGCCAGCATGCGCTGGCGAGTTTCGTTCGTGGACAGCCAGTGATCCTCGCCCTCCAGCTCGATCAGCTGATGAGGACGCCCGGCCCTCTCCAGGGCCGAGGCCATCATTCGGGACTGTTCGAAGGGCACCACAGTGTCGTCCAGTCCGTGCAGGAGCAGGACGGGCGCGTCGGCCTCGGCCGCGCGAAGCGCCGGCGACCGTTCGTTAAGCGAACGATCGCCGAGGCGCTCGGCCCCCATGAAGCGGTTCCAGTAGCGTACGGCCGAGTTGTCCCGCGAGCCTTGCCGATCTGCGGTCCACAGAACCATGCGGCGCAGGTCCGAGACGCCGGCGACCGAGACGGCGCAGCGATAGACGCCGCGCTCCAGCGTGACTCCGGCCAAGGCTGCATAACCGCCATAAGCTGGCGCCCACGATGCACACCCGTTCGGGGTCTATGAGGCCCTGTTCAGCCAGGTTGCGGACTCCGTCGGACAGGTCCGACTGCATCTTGCGGCCCCATTCCCCATAGCCGGCCTCCAGATGGGCCTGGCCCAGACCGTCCGAGCCCCGGAAGTTGGGCTGCAGCACCGCATAGCCGCGCGAAGCCAGGGCCTGGGCCCACCAGTCGAAGCCCAGGTAATCCCGGGCTGCGGGGCCGCCGTGGGGCAGAACCACCAGAGGAAGATCACGGGCCTCACGCCCCGGCGGCAATGTGAGGTAGCCCGGTATCGTCATGCCGTCGCCGGCCGCATAGCTGATGGGCCGCATCTCGGCCACCTGCTCGGGACGGATACCGGGATAGGCTTCGCCAATGACATCGGCTCGACGAGCGTCAAGATCCACCAGATGGTAGGTGCCGGGATCAGTCGGCCCCTGCGTGAGAATGACGGCCTTGCGCATGTCCGTGCTCCACCCCGACAGGCTCGGATTCCCATCCGGGTAAGCGCGGCTGATGGCTGACCATGCGCGATACGCCACGTCGTCAAAGAAGGTGTACCTGAACCCTTCGCCCTCGCGATGTCCGAAGCCGATCAGCAGGTGGGTTGCGGGATGGCGCAGGAGACCTTCCGGAGCCTGATCAAACAGTCTGGTGAACGCGCCCTGGGCGTCGACCTCATAGATCACCGGCTCACTGTCGCCTTCCAGCTGGGCGAATACGACGGTGGTGTCGGCGCTACGGCCCAGACCGCCCAGCCAGGGCGGATCAACCAGCGTATCAACAGACCATACGGTGCGCCAGGCCCCTCCTTGCTTTTACTGCAGGTCCCATCGACGCCGGCGCTCATCGTAGGGTGATCGCGCGACGGGTTCCGCCTCAGCGTTCAGGACATAATGGCGCACGTCGAAGTCGCCGCGCTCCACGGACACGCCCCGCCCGTTGCCGGGATCGATTCGAAAGAGATCGACCCGGTTGTTCTGGTCCGTCACCCAACCTTCCGTGAACAGGGTGGGCTCGCCGCCGAAGTTCCGAATGGTCACAGCGCCGAGGGCCATTGAAACATTGGAGTTGCGGGCGAAGACCGCGCTCAGCTCACGGGTCGACAAATCGTAGATATGTCCGATGCCATATTCGCCGCGAGAATCAGAAAAGTGGGTCAAGCGCCGGGTGATGGAAGCCACCGTGAGAATTCGGTCCTCGCCAAGCCAGTGCAGACTGCGAACCTTGACGTCGCCCACCTGTATTCTGCCGATCAGACTGACGGCCAGCGGGCTGCTCCGGTCCGCGCCATCACCTAATTCCGTCAGGAGCAGGGTGCGCGTCTCATCGACCACCGAGACGAACGCCAGACGGTCGCCGGAGGAAGATATCTCCACGAGGTCATAGGCGGGGAGGCGGCCATAGGCTTCCAACGGCGGCGGCTCGACCTGGGCGAACGCGTGGGTCGCAACAACCAGCCCAATGCACGCAAAAGCGATCAGAACTACAGATTTCATGTTTGCCCCCGACATCCTGAATAGGCGGCTCTGCCGGATTGTCTAGCCGCAAAGGAAAACGCCCCGGCGCGAACCGGGGCGTTTCAAGGGGCCCTAGCGCTGGATCAGCGGGGCGCCAGGATCATGATCATCTGGCGGCCCTCCATGCGGGGGGCGTACTCCACCTTGGCGATCTCGTCGAAGTCGGCCTGCACCTTGTTGAGCAGCTTCATGCCCAGTTCCGGGTGGGCCATCTCGCGACCGCGGAAACGCAAGGTCACCTTGACCTTGTCGCCCTCGTCGAAGAAGCGGTGCATCGCCTTGGCTTTCACCTCATAGTCATGGGTGTCGATGTTGGGTCGCAGCTTGATTTCCTTGAGCTCGACGACCTTCTGCCGCTTGCGCGCCTCGGCCTTTTTCTTCTGTTCCTGGAAACGGAACTTGCCGTAGTCCATGATCTTGCAGACGGGGGGATCGGCGTTGGGGACGATCTCCACCAGATCGAGGCCCGCCTCCTCGGCGGCCTCCATGGCGGAGGACGTCGGCATGACACCCTGTTTTTCCCCGCTCTGGTCGATCAGCAGCACCCGCGGGGCGCGGATGTCCTGGTTCATACGGGGCCCGTCTTTCACGGGCGGCGCTTGCATGGGACGGCGAATGGGCGTCGTTTCCTTGTGTGGTCAATAGGTGCACGGGTGAGCGCACGACCGCACGGTCGCGTTCCCTCCGTGGCGGATATATGACCCCGAAGGCCCGCAGAATCAAGCGGGACAAGCCTTTCAAGCCCACGGAGACCCCATGACTCACGACATCCTGCACCGTCCCGACGGCGAGCGGATCGCCTTCAAGCGCGTTGATGGGGCAGGGCCGACGGTGCTGTGGGTGGGCGGTTTCCGCTCGGACATGGAGGGGACCAAGGCCGTGGCCCTTGAACAGGCGGCGCGCGAGCGCGGTTGGGCCTGTGTGCGCTACGACCACTTCGCCCATGGCGCCTCGTCGGGCGCCTGGAAGACGGCCACGGTGGGCCGGTGGCGTGAGGACGCCATCGCCATGATCGATTCCATCGATGGGCCGGTGCTGCCGGTTGGCTCGTCCATGGGCGGCTGGGTGGCGTTGCTGGCGGCGCTGGCGCGGCCCGAAAAGCTGGCGGGGCTGGCGCTGATCGCCCCGGCGCCGGACTTCACCGAGCGGCTGATGTGGCCGTCGCTGCCGGACCATATCCGACAGGCCATCCTGCGGGATGGGGAGGTCGACATGCCCGACGAGGGGCTGGGCCCGTATGTGCTGACCCGCGCCATGTTCGAGGAGGCCCGAAACTGGTTGCTGCTGGACGGGCCCCTCCATTTGAGCGCGCCCGTGCATATCCTCCAGGGCAAGCAGGACGAGCCGGTGCCGTGGCGTCACGCCCTGGCCCTCGCCGAGCTGATCGAGGGGCCCGACGTGCGGCTGGATCTGATTCAGGACGGCGACCACCGCCTCTCCAGGCCGGCGGATCTGGAGCGGCTGATCGAGGCGGTGGCGCGGTTGCGATCGGCGCCCTGAACGGTCAGGCCAGCCAGAGCATCATGCGAGTGTCCACCTCGGCCTGACGGGCGCGGCTGAACTGGCGCCGGATTTCGCCGGTGTAGAGGAAGCCGGCCTTCTCCAGCACACGGCCTGATGCCGGATTGTCGGCGAAGTGCCCGGCGACGACCGCCTTCTTGCTCCAGCGCCACCTGGCCCACGCCAAGGCGCCCTGCGCCGCCTCGGTGGCCAGACCCCGGCCCCAGAAGGGCTTGCCGATCCAGTAGCCCATCTCCGGCGTCGGGTCCTTGTCGTGGAACAGGCCCAGCACCCCGACGGCGCCGTGGTCCTCGTGCTCGATGACGAAGGTGTTGGCCCGGCGCGGGTCCTGCATGGCGACGTTCATGACGAAGGCCTCGGCGTCCTCTGTGCGGAACGGCGAGGGCATGCGGCAGGTCATGCGGGCGATGTCGAGGTCACCGGCCAGCTGGGCGATGCGGGGGATGTCGTGAGCGACCGGCGCGCGCAGGGCCAGGCGCCGCGTCTCGATGACGGGGGAGGTTTCTATGACGCACATGGGCGTAGCCTCAACTCACGCCGGTCTCCTTGAAGGGCTCGGACCGGTCTCTCGAGGCGGGGAAACGAAAACGGGGAGCCTGTCGATCCAGACTCCCCGCGGAATATTTCCCTGGTCCGGATCGCTGCTGTTCTGGCCAGCGCGATCCGGGAGGTTCCTGGGTTCGCGCTATTCGGCGGCCATGGCCTGTTCGGCCGGAAGCACGGAGACGTAACAACGTCCGCCACGCTTGGTGGTGAATTTCACCGCACCCTGTACGAGGGCGAAAATGGTGTGGTCACGGCCCAGGCCGACGTTGTCGCCGGGGTGCCACTTGGTGCCACGCTGGCGGATGATGATGTTGCCGGCCAGCACGCGCTCGCCGCCGAACTTCTTCACGCCGAGGCGTTTGGCTTCAGAGTCGCGACCGTTGCTGGACGAGCCGCCGGATTTTTTGTGAGCCATGGGTCTGCTCCGTCATTCCTTGGGGCGCTATCGCTCGGGACCCGGTCCCTCGCTGCTTGAGCGCGTGATCTCTAGACTAATGCGCGAAAGGCCGGATGGCCAATCGAGCGGATTATTCCTTGTCGGCCTTGGGCGCGGCCTTCTTGGCGGGCGCCTTCTTGGCTTCGGTCTTGGCTTCAGCCTTGGGGGCGTCGGCCTTCTTGGCCGGAGCCTTCTTGGCGGGCGCTTCGGCCGTTTCGACCGGAGCGGCTTCAGCCTTGGCCTTGGGGGCCTTCTTCGGCTCGGCCTCGACGCGCGGGGCCAGGCCGCGGGCGCGGGCGTTCATCTCGGCCTTGGTCAGAACCTCGGCCTTGCCGTCCCACTTGGCCGACTGGCCGTCGCCTTCAATGCCGGTGATGCGCAGCACGCTTTCCATCTGACGATGGCCGTTGGTGCGGCGATAGCCCTGACGGCGAATCTTCTTGAAGATCTTGATCTTCTCGCCCTTGCGGGTTTCGACCAGGGTGGCGGCCACGGAGGCGCCTTCGATGAGGGGGGCGCCCAGGGTCACGCCCTTGTCGCCGCCTAGCATCATGACTTCGCCGAAGCTGACGTCAGAGCCCGCGTCGCCGTCGAGTTTCTCGACAACGATCACGTCACCCGGTTGGACCCGGTATTGCTTGCCGCCGGTTTTGATCACCGCGTACATATTAAGCCTCGGCTGGAACGCAAAAAGAGGTGCGCCCGCGAGGTGACCCTGCGGGCGAAGAGCGGCGACATATACGGACAGGCCGGTTTGAGTCAACGCGAAACCGGGGAAAGAGGCGGGTTTTTGCCATCGGGCAAGGGTGTCCGCCGCCGGTTCGTCCCGACTATGGCCTCTGGTGGACAGGCCGGGCAAGGTGTCGCCAGCCAGCCAGCAAGGAGCGCTTCATGTCACGCCGTCTTTCCGTTCTCGCCGCGACCGCCGCCGTCGTCATGACCGCCCAGCCGGCGGCGGCCGATCCCGTTGACGCCTACTGGTCGAACCTCAGCGCCCTGTGCGGCAAGGCGTTCGGCGGAACCCTGATACAGGCGCCGGAGGGCGATACGGCGTTCGAGGGCCAGGCCCTGGTCATGCATGTGCGGGACTGTTCGCCGCAGCGCATCCGTATTCCTTTCGTTGTGGGCGACAACCTGTCGCGCACCTGGGTGCTGACCCGCCATGAGGACGGCCGCGTCGAACTGCGCCACGACCACCGCCACGAGGACGGCTCCGAGGAGGACGCCACCCAGTATGGGGGCTTCACGCCCAATCCGGGCAACGACCGCATCAAGATGTTCCCGGCGGATCAGGCCACCTGGGGCCGCATGCCGAACTCGCACCCCAGCGTCTGGTTCATGGAGGTGCAGGACGACCGCTTCATCTATGCGGCCGTGCGCGTCGGCACGCCGCGCGCCTATCGGGTGGAGTTCGACCTGACCCGCGAGATCGACGCGCCGCCCGCCCCGTGGGGCTGGACGGACTAGGTCAAGCGCGCCTGATCAAGCGCCCCGTCGCGCCAGCAGGTCTCGCAAGTCAGCCATCTCGGCGCGCAGGGCCTTGAGTTCGTCGGTCATGGCCCGGGCCTCGGCCGCTGATTCTGTGCGGGCCTGTTCGCGCTCGGCGGCGGCCTGGCGCAGGTGGGCCTCCACCTCCTCGTGATCGGCCTTGAGCAGGTCGTCGTGCTCTTCCTGCATGGCCGAGACCACCACCCCGATGAACAGGTTCAGCATGGTGAAGGCGGTGGCCAGGATGAACGGCACGAAGAAGGCCCAGGCGTAGGGATAGACCTCCATCACCGGCCGCACGATGCCCATCGACCAGCTTTCCAGCGTCATGATCTGGAACAGGGAGTAGGCTGAGGCGCCGAGGCTGCCGAACCACTGGGGGAAGCTGTCGCCGAACAGCATGGTGGCCATCACCGCCGAGACATAGAACACCAGCGCCAGCAGCATGACGATGGCGCCCATGCCGGGCAGGGCCGAGATCAGGGCCGAGACCACCCGCTTCAGGGACGGCGCGACGGTGATCAGGCGCAGCACCCGCAGCACGCGCAGGGCCCGCAGCACCGAGAAGGCGCCGGTGGCCGGGACCAGCGCCACCCCCACCACCACGAAGTCGAACAGGCTCCACGGATCCCGGAAGAAGGCCAGGCGGTGCACCACCAGCCGAGCGCCGATCTCAATCACGAACACGGTCAGAAGGATGCTGTCGGCCCAGTGCAGCACGCCGCCGTACGCAGCCATGACCGTCGGGCTGGTCTCCAGCCCCAGGATGATGGCGTTCAACACGATCAGGGCGGTGATGACCTGTTCGGTGCGGCGGGAGGCGAGAAGGGCGCGCAACGATTGCAAAGGCGGCGTCCGTGGCTGGGGGGTTGGCGTGACGCCCCATGTGGCCCGCGTCGAAGCGGAAATCCAGCGGCCCGCGCGCCCTGCGGCGAGACGGTCGATGGATCAGGGGTCGTGCGTTACAGAATAACGCGCTATGGGGCGCGGCCATGACCGACCCCGCCGCCGCCGAAAGCCTGCTGGCGCCCCTGATCTGGGGCGGGTTCGTCGCCGCCTTCCTGCACGCTGCCCTGCCGACCCACTGGCTGCCTTTCGTGCTGGTGGGCCGGGCGCAGGGATGGCGGGCGCGCATGACGCTCGGCGCCGCAGCTCTTGCCGGCGTGGTCCATGTGATCTCCACCGCCGTCGTGGGCGGCCTGATTGTGGCGGCGGGTCTGGCGCTGGAGGAGCGGTTGGCCGGGGTCTTGCCGTGGCTGGCGGCGACCATGATGTTCTGCTTCGGGGCGTACTATCTGGTGCGGGCGTTCCGGGCGCGGGCCTCCGCGGCGAGGGACGAGCCGGGACGGGCGGTTTCGGACCGGGCCGCGTTCCTGGGCCTCATGGCCCTGCTGGCCCTGTCGCCGGGCGAGGTGCTGCTGCCGCTGTATCTGTCCGGCGCCCAGCATGGGTTGCACGGCCTGATCCTGCTGACCCTGGCGTTTGCGGGCGGTACGATCCTCGGCATGGTGATCCTGACCGGGGCGGCGTTCATGGGCGCGTCCCTGCTGCGGCTGGAGCGGCTGGCGCGGTTCGAGGGCGCCATTCTCGGCGCCGCCATGATCATTCTGGGCCTTCTCGTGGCGTTCGGTCCGCTCTAGCCTTCACAGATGGCGCACGACCATCATCAGCATCACGGGCATGGGCATGGGCATGGCCCGGTGGACACCGGCGACTGGCGCTATGTGGTCGCGCTGGGCCTGAACCTGGGCTTCGTGGTCGTGGAGTTCTGGGCCGGGGTGGTCAGCGGCTCCACCGCCCTGATGGCCGACGCCGGGCACAATCTGTCGGACGTGTTGGCCCTCGCCCTGGCGGGGGGCGCGGCGTGGCTGGCGCGCAAGCGGGCGCGGGCGTCGCTGACCTACGGCTATCGCAAGGGCACGGTGCTGGCGGCCCTGGCCAACGCCATGCTGCTGCTGGCCGCCTGCGGCTGGATCACCTGGGAGGCGTTCCAGCGGCTGATGAATCCGGTCGAGGTGGCGTCCGGCTTCATCGTCGTGGTGGCGGGCATCGGCTTTGTCATCAATCTGGGCACCGCCCTGCTGTTCCTGAAGGACCAGCACAAGGACCTGAACGTGCGCGGCGCCTATCTGCACATGATGGCCGATGCGGCGGTGTCCCTGGGCGTGGTGGCGGCGGGGCTGGTGATCATGTTCAGCGGCTGGACCATCATCGACCCGATGATCAGCCTGGTGATCGTGGCGGTGATCGTGTGGGCGACCTGGGGGCTGCTGAAGGATTCGGTGACCCTGGCGCTGGACGGAGCCCCGGCGGGCGTGGATGTCAGCGCCGTGCGGCAGGCGCTGCTGGACCTGCCCGGCGTGGCGGCGGTGCATGATCTGCACGTGTGGGGCCTGTCCACCACCGACGCCGCCCTGACCGCCCATCTGGTGCGCAGCGCGGACGCGCCCGGCGATCTGCTGGCCCGCGCCCAGAAGGCGGCCGCCGGGTTCGGCGTCGCCCACACCACCTTCCAGATCGAGGACGCGGCCCAGGCCGACTGCCCCGACTGCTGATCCTGCGCTTGATCGCGGCCTCCTTAGGCGCCATCTGGCCCCCATGACCGACAAGACACCCGTGACCGTGCTGACCGGCTACCTCGGCGCCGGCAAGACCACCCTGCTCAACCGCATCCTGACCGAGGACCACGGCAAGCGTTACGCCGTGATCGTCAACGAGTTCGGCGAGATCGGCATCGACAACGATCTGGTGGTCGGCGCCGACGAAGACGTGTTCGAGATGAACAACGGCTGCGTCTGCTGCACGGTGCGCGGCGACCTGATCCGGGTGGTCTCGGGTCTGATGAAGCGCCAGCGCCCCGGCAAGCCCGCCTTCGACGCCATCATCGTCGAGACCACCGGCCTGGCCGATCCCGGCCCGGTGGCCCAGACCTTCTTCGTGGACGACGAGGTGCGCGAGAAGACCCGGCTGGACAGCGTCACCGCCCTGGCCGACGCCCTGCACATCATGGCGCGGCTGGACGACTCCCGCGAGGCGCGCGAGCAGATCGCCGTCGCCGACCGCATCATCCTGAACAAGACCGACCTGGTGGACGAGGCGCAGCTCGAGGCCATCGAGGCCCGCCTGCGCGCCCTCAACCCCATCGCCCCGGTGATGCGGGCCGAGCGGGCCAATGTGCCGCTGGATCAGGTGCTGGGGCTGGGCGGCTTCGATCTGGACCGCATCACCGACATCCGCCCCGCCTTCGCCAACCCGGCCCATGGCGAGCCGGGCCATGTGCACGACGATCATTGCGACCACGATCATGCTCACGGCCACGACCACCACCATGATCATGACCATGGGCACGGGCCGCGCGGCCACGACCACGGCGACGACATTCGCGGCATCAGCCTGTCACTGGAACGGCCCATCGACGGCGGCAAGTTTACTCGCTGGCTGGACGAACTGCTGGCCAGCAAGGGCCAGGATATCCTGCGCGCCAAGGGCATCATCGAGGTGGCGGGCGAAGACCGGCGGCTGGTGTTCCAGGCCGTCCACATGATCCTCGAAGGCGACCTGCAGAAACCCTGGGGCGAAAAGGAGCGGCGCTGGAGCCGCGCGGTCTTCATCGGTCGCGACTTGGACGAGGCGGCGCTCCGGGCCGGGTTCGAGGCCTGCGCAGCCTGACGGCCGGGCGCTCCGTCAGAAATACGCGATCAGCCGGCCCAGAATAACCACTCCGATCCACAGGATCAGGGACCCGGCGGCCATGACCCGCATGGATAGGGTGGCCGGCAGCGCCAGCGCCGGCCGGCCGAGACGAAAGGCGACGGCGTTTGCCCCAGCCAGAGCGATCAGGACGAGCTTTGCAATAAACAGCGACGATCCGGCCAGCGCCCGGGCGTCGGCCGCGAACAGGATCGACCCGCTGATCACCATCACCGCAAAGCCGGCGAGGGCGAGCGGCGTCACCGCCCGCTCCAGCGCCGGGGCGCTGATGCCGCGCCCATAGCCGAGCAGCCGCAGGTCCAGCAGGCCAATGCCGCCGACCAGCAGGATCGCGCCGATCACATGGGCGGTGTTGGCCACCGGATAGACCAGGGCCGTTTCGCCGATCCACCGCGCAAGGGCGGAGGCTTCAATCGTCGCAATCAAGGCGGGCGTCGAACTCAGCGCAGTTCCACCGTCTGGCCGCCGGCGGTGATCCGTTCGGCGCGCAATTCCGGCGTGCCGTCGCGGCGCGGATAACCCTCGACCGTGACGGTTTCGCCCACCGCGATGTCGGCCTGCTCAAGACCCCGGGCCTGCATGCGGGATACGGGCGCGAGGACCACATCCCAGCGCTGGCCGTCCACGACGATGACGATGGAGCCATGGGGGCTGCCCCAGTGGGACTGCACCACCTCGGCGGTGGGTGTCATGGCGCGGGCGGCGTCGTAGGAACTCCAGCCGTGATGGGCGGCGGCTGCGGTGGCGATAAGGGCTGCGCCGGCGAGCGCGCCGCCGGCGAGTGTGGTGCGAAGGGTCATTCGTCAATCCTCCCTATTGGCTATGCCAACTCTAACGCCCCGGCGCGCAATTGTCTCCCGCGTGTCGACCGGCTCTTGCCAAGGGCCCCGCATATCGTGACATGACCCCATGACCGCATTCTCCTTTGACGCCCAGCCCACCGCCGCCCTGTTCGATGATCAAGGCGCAATCTTCGCCCTCGGCGACGGTGGGGTGCGGTTCGATACGGGCGAGCGCGCGGACGCCCACGACGGTCCGGTGCTTTCCGCCGCCGTCCACCCGTCCGGCGAGGGCGTGGTCACCGGGGGCGACGACGGGCGGCTGGTGTGGAGCCGGCGTGAGGACGCGGGTACGCTGGCGGCCGCCCAAGGCGCCTGGATCGATGCGGTGGCGACATCGCCCGCCTCGGGCCTGATCGCCTTTTCCGCCGGACGCAGGGTGACAGTTATGGACGTGAAGGACCCGACGTTCCTCCGCACCTTCGAGCATGAACGCACCGTCTCGGGCCTGGCGTTCGATCCCAAGGGACGCCGGCTGGCGGCGGCCACCTACGGCGGAGCGGCACTTTGGTTCGCACGCATAGAGAAGCAGAAGCCGACGATGCTCAAATGGGCGGGGTCGCACACCGGCGTAACCTTCTCGCCGGACGGCAACTTCGTCGTCACCACCATGCAGGACGCCCAGCTGCACGGCTGGCGGCTGAAGGACTCAAAGGACATGCGCATGGGCGGCTATCCGTCCAAGGTGCGGGCCATGGCCTTCCTGTCGAAGGGGGCGCTGCTGGCCACCTCGGGGGCGCAAGGAACCGTGCTGTGGCCGTTCATCGGATCGAACGGGCCCATGGGCAAGGAGGCCACCGAGATCGGCTACGACGCCGGATCTCAGGTGGTTCTGGTCACAGCCGCGCTTGACCACGCGAAGCTGGCCGCGGGCCTGTCAGACGGCCGGGTCTGGGTCGCCGAGCCCGCCGCCCAGGGCCTCAACTACATCCGCGCTGACCGGGGCGCGCCCATCGCCGCCCTCGCCATGAGCGCGGACGGGACCCGTGTGGCCTGGGCCGACGAAGACGGCGAGGCGGGCGTGGCGATCCTGTAGCGCCGGCGCAAGCCCGGCGCAGGCCTCACAGCAAGGGGTCGGCCCGGGTGATAGGCCGCGCCACCACGGCGGCGTCATCGGTTTCAAGGATCGGCCGCTCCACCAGAATGGGGTGCTGCACCATGGCGTGCAGGATCAGATCGTCCGGCGTGTCCTCGGGCAGCAGGCCCATGTCCTGGGCCAGGGTCTCGCGGCGGCGCAGGATGTCGCGCGGCCGCGCCCCGCCCATCTTGGCCAGCAGGTCCGTCAGTTGGTCCTCGGTCCAGCCGGCCTTCAGATATTCGACCACCGTCGGTTCGACGCCCCGCTCGGCCAGGGCGGTCAGAAGCTTGCGCGACGTGCCGCATCTGGGATTGTGGAAGACGGTGACGCTCATGTGGCGTGTCCTTCTGTCGGGACGGGTTCGATGATGCGAGCGCCCAGCGCCAGACCGGCCCCGGCGAACAAGGCGACGGCGGCCAGAACGGCCAGGATCTCCAGCCCGCGCCGCGAGGTGGGCGCCAGCGGCCGGGCCAGCATGGCGGCCAGCAGGGCGATCAGGGTCAGCACCCCCGGCAGGTCCATGCCCACGCCCAGGAAAGTCCAGTGTCCCAGGGCAAACAGCCAGCCGCCCAGCACGGCGGTGACGATGACGGCGGGCCACAGGGAGACGTGCCGCTCCAGCCGCGGGTCGATCAGCCCACCAGTGGCCGCGGCGAGGGCTGCGCCCAGCACCGGCCAGGCAATCAGGAAGGCGGCGGTGGGCGCCAGAGCCTGAACAACCACGCCCAGCACCAGCATCAGGGCGATCAGCCCGGTCCAGGCCGAGAACCGCGCCGCCTTCATCCAGCCGCTGTAGAGCGCGCCCCCCACGGCGATCAGGCCGAGAACGAAGGGGATCCAGCTGAACTCGTAAAGCGTCAGCGTGGCGATCGTGGTCAGGATCAGGGCGCCCGCCACCAGCCGCCGCCGGCCCTGCGCCGAGCCGAACAGGATCAGGGTCGCCGCCAGCAGGCTCAGCACCACCCCGGCCTCCAGCCAGGGCAGGCGGCGCAGCATGGCGTAGTACAGCTCCGGCGATCCCGAGCGGCTCATGGAGGGCCCGGCCAGCCCACGCATGGCGGTTGCCAGCACCACCCCCACGATCGCCAGCCACAGCCCGCCCAACGCGCCCAGGCCCATGCCCGCGAAGGTCACAGCGCCGACCGTGCGTCCGCGCCAGACCGCGATGATCAGGAAACCGCCCGCAGCCGCCAGCACCAGCCAGCCGACCCAGGGCGCGTACTGAACGAAGAACAGGCCCAGCAGGTCCGAATAGACCACATTGCGCGTGACCATGGGCAGGGCGTCGGCGCGAAGGAAATGATCGGCCGTCTCCAGCGCCTTTTCGCCGATGTGCTGAACGCTGCCCCGGTCCAACGCGTCGGGCGTGGAAGCGGGGTCATGATACTGGTGAGCCCGCCCGATGAAGGCCAGGTTCACCCCGGCGATGCCACGCTCCCGCGCCAGCGTATAGTCGGTGCCGTTGGGCATGTTCTCGTAGACCAGCACCGCCAGCGAGTTGCTGTTGGCGCCGCCCTCGACCCCGTCCATGGCGCGGGTGAAGGCGCGCACGGTCTGGCCGTTGCCCGGGCCGGTCTCAAACATGGATGCTCGCCCGCCCCCGCCGCGCGCCTCCAGATTCACCACCATGCCCACCCGCTGCGCCAGCGAATGCTCGTTCAGGAACAGCCGCATGCCGTCCAGTCCCAGCTCCTCGGCGTCGGTGAACAGGACGATCAGGTCCCGCTCTGCCGGCCCACGCGCCTGAATGGCCCGCACGGCTTCGAGGATCGCGGCGACTCCCGCTGAGTCATCCGCAGCGCCCGGCGAATCCCACACCGTGTCGTGGTGGGCCACCAGCAGCACAGCAGGGCCCTCCCGATCGCGGCCGGGCAGGACGCCAATCAGATTGGTGATCTGGCGTTCAGCGGCTTGTTCGTCGCCCCAGCGGCCAAGGCGCGCAACCGAGGCTTCGGGCAGGGGGCCGGTCTGTTCTGACGGATTCACGCCCAGCTCGGCCATGCGAGTCATTAGATAGGCGCGCACCCGGGCGTTCTCTTCCGATCCCGTGGGATGGGGCGCCTGCGCGATCGCTTCGACGTCGACCATCGCCCGCGTGGCCGAGAAGGCCGTGTCCGCCGCCGTGGCCGGGGCTGGATCCGGCGTGTGCGAAGCGGCGACCGCCACGGCCAGCGCCAGTCCCAGCGCTGCGACCAGCAGCACGATGCGATTCATGAAGGCCCCGGGTGTCATGGGGCCATTATTAGGCGCCCGGACGGCGGGCGTCGAGCGGGGAGGATCAGGCCGCGCGCCTCAGGGCGGCGGGCGACTTGACGAAGACCCCCGGACGGCCGGGCACAGGGCGGAAGGAGTCGGGCCGCTCGCCCGCGGTCTCGTCCAGGCCCAGAAACAGGCAGCCGTCGTCGGCCAGGGCCTGTTCCAGCACGTCCAGGGCGCGGGCGCGGCGCTCGGGCGCCATGTCGCCCAGCACGTAGCGGCAGAAGATCACGTCGAAGCGGCCGCCTTCGGGCGCCGCGTCCAGCAGGTTGGCGCGCGAGAAGCGGACCAGAGATCGCAACCGGGCACGGGCCTCCCACATGTCCTCGCTCTGCTCGAACCACGCCAGCAGCTGGCGCGCCGACAGGCCGCGCTGCACCTCGAACTGGGTGAAGATGCCGCTTCGCGCCTTCTCCAGCGCCCTTTGCGACAGGTCGGTGGCCTCGATCTCCACATTGGCCTGGGATTCGAGGGCGGGCATGGCCAGCGAGTAGGCTTCCTGGCCCGACGAGCAACCCGCCGACCAGATGCGCACGCGCCCTTCAGGCCGGACGCGGGCGATCGCGGGCAGGACCTCGCGGGCGAACGTGGTGAATGGTGTCCGGTCGCGGCGAAACCAGGTTTCTGAGTTCAGCACCGCTTCCATGGCCGACCACGCCAGCCCTGCCGGGGGCTGGCTGCGGATGGCGTCCATCAAGGGGTCGACTCCCGCGTATCCCTCCCGTCGCGCCACAGGGCCCAGTCGATGCTCGGCCAGATGCGCGCGGTCGGGCGCCAGCATGAAGCCGGTCCGGCTGACCAGGAGTCCCTGAAGATGGTGAAGGTTTTCAGGCGTCATGCGCGGTCAGACGATCCCCGCTTCGGCCAGCTTGGATTCCAGGATTTCGCCGTCGAAAGGCTTCATGACGTATTCGTCGGCGCCGGCCTCGAGGGCCTCCTTGATGCGGTCGGCCTCTGTCTCGATGGTGCAGAACAGCACCTTGGGCTGGTCGCCGCCGGGCTGGGCGCGCAGGCGGCGCAGGAAGGTCAGGCCGTCCATCACTGGCATGTTCCAGTCCAGCAGGATCACTTCCGGTGTGGCGGTAGCGCAATAGGCCAGGGCCTCGGCGCCGTCGGCGGCCTCGTCGACCTCGAATCCCAGTCCTTCGATGATGCGGCGCGCCACCTTTCGGATGATGCGGCTGTCATCGACGATCAGGCAGGTTCTGGCATCGACAGGGGGCTGCACGGTGCGGAATTCTCGACGCTTTGGGCGCAGGACGACGCCCTTGATGTCTTATCGTCCTTTGCAGTTAACGAGCTATTGGCGGACACCCTTAAGCCGCGTTCAGCATGTCCTCACATCGGCAGCCGCGCCGTCAGGGTGACGCGGTTCTCCCCCACGGTGAATCCCAGGGTGCCGCCGTGGTCGGTGACCGTGCGCCACAGCCAGTAGGACTGGATCCACTGTCCCGCCAAACCCTCGGTCAGGCGTTCGCCCGCCAGACCCTTCGCGGCCTCGGGTTTCAGTCGGGCGCGGGGGCCGTCGGCCTCGCCGCGCAGGGTCAGCCAGCCGTTCTGTTCGCGCGCGGTCACCGTGGCGGTTCCACCGCCGGGCAGGGCGGCGCCGGTCAGCTGGGCCAGGTTCAGCAGCGCCCGTGCCTGGGGCTTTGCGAACTCGCTCGTCTCCACCTGCCAGTCGAGAGAGGCCCGTGCGCCTTTGAATACGCTTTCCGCCAGAGGCTGCAGGGCGTCTGCGCTGAACCGCTCGGCGGTCGTGGCCGCGCCGTAGGCCACGCGGGCGAAGCTGATCAGGGCGATCAGTTTTTCCGAGCTGGTGGCGATCAGACCCATGGCCTCCTCGCGCATGTCCTGCGCCGAAGGATCATTGATCAGGTCAAGGCCGGAGGCGATGGCTCCGGCGGGGCTGATGAAATCATGGCAAAGCTTGCCGGTCAGGAAGGTGGCCAGGTCAGCGCCGTCCATCACAGCCTCGGTTTCGGTCGTCATCGTGCCCCGCAGCCCACAAATATCGTAACCGCGACAAGCTGACCTGATTTGCCGGTTCTTCAAACGCCCCACATGGGCTATTGACCGCCGCCTGATGACTCCCCTTTCCCCCAAGCTGAGCCGCGACCTGGAATCAGGCCGCCTGACAGAACACCTGGCCGAGATCGCCGAGGAGGCGTCCGTCCTGATCCTGCCCTACTGGCGCGCCGACACGGCCGTCACCACTAAGGCTGACGACAGCCCGGTGACCGAGGCTGATCAGAAGGCCGAGGCCCTGATTCTGGAGCGGCTGACCGCCCTTTATTCCGGCGTTCAGACCGTGGCTGAGGAAGCTTGCGCCGCGGACGGTGCGCCCGACGCCGAGAGCGCCTTCTTCCTGATCGATCCGCTGGACGGCACCAAGGCCTTCGTGGGCGAACGCGAGGCCTTCACGGTCAACATCGCGCTGGCCCATGGGGCGCGGGTGCTTGCGGGAGTCATTTCGGCCCCGGCCATGGGTCAGACCTGGCGCACGGGCGGAAGCGGCGACAAGGCCGGCGCCTTCACCCGTCGCTTCGGCGAGCCGGGCTGGCGTCAGGTGCGGGTGCGTGAAAAGCCCGACCGCGGCTTCGCCCTGATCAGCCATTCGCTGGGCGAGGACGAGGCCGAGCGCATCGCCGCCCGCTTCGGCTGCGCCGAATGGCAGGCGCTGGATTCGTCGGTCAAATTCTGCCTGATCGCCGAGGGACGCTACGACGTCTATCCGCGCACCGGCCCCACCTGCGAGTGGGACACCGGCGCCGGGCAGGCGATCCTTGAGGCCGCCGGCGGCCGCGTCATCACGCTCGAGGGCCAGCCCCTGACCTACGCCAAGCCCCAGTATCTGAACCCCGGCTTCGTCGCCCTGGGCGGCTAAGGCCGCCCCGCCCTTCGTCAGGCTGCGGACGCCACTCTGGCGGCCTGCACCGGCGTGGCCGTCTCTTGAGCGATCGCGTCCAGAACGCGCGACAGGTCGGCGATCAGATCGTTCTGATGCTCCAGACCCACCGACAGGCGAAGCAGGGTGTCGGTGATGCCCGCTGTCTGGCGCGCCTCGGGCGTCATGGCGGCGTGGGTCATGGTGGCCGGGTGGGCGATCAGGCTTTCGACGCCGCCCAGGGATTCCGCCAGGGTGAAAATCTCCAGTCCCTCGACCAGGGTGCGGACCGCGTCCACATCGCCGTTCAGCTCAAACGACAGCATGGCGCCGGGGCCGGTCTGCTGGCGCGCGGCCAGGGCGTGGCCGGGGTGGGACTTGAGCCCAGGCCAGTGGACCGCCTTGACCGCCGGGTGGGCGTCCAGAAAGTGGGCCACGGCGCTTGCGGTGGCCTGCTGCCGCTCGATGCGGGCGAACAGGGTGCGCACCCCGCGCAGGGTCAGATAGGCGTCGAACGGCGAGCCCGTCACGCCGGTGCAATTGGCCCACCAGCACAGGGCCTCGTGGTCCGCCGGATCGGCCGCGATCACCGCCCCGCCCACAACGTCAGAATGGCCGTTGATGTATTTGGTGGTGGAGTGGACGACGAAGTCGGCGCCCAGCTTGATGGGCTGTTGCAGGGCTGGCGACAGGAACGTGTTGTCGGCCACCACCTTGGCCCCGGCGGCGTGGGCGCGGCGGCAGATGTCGGCCACATCCACCACCCGCATCAGGGGGTTGGAGGGCGTCTCCACGAAGACCAGCTTGGGCTTCAGGGCCAGGGCCCGCTCCAGCGCCCCGGGGTCGCCCTGGTCGACGAAGGCCACCTCGAAATGGCCCTTTCGGGCGCGAGCGCACAGCAGGCGGTGGGTGCCGCCGTAACAGTCGTGGGGCGCGATCAGCAGGTCGCCCGGCTCCAGCGAGCAGAAGGCCAGGTCCACCGCCGCCATGCCGGTGGAGACCACCACGGCGCCCGCGCCGCCCTCCAGTTCGGCCAGGGTCTCGGCCAGCACGTCGCGGGTCGGGTTGCCCGAGCGGCTGTAGTCGTACTGTCGCTTCTGGTCGAAACCGGCGAAGGAATAGTTGGACGACAGGTACAGCGGCGGCATGACCGCGCCATGCGCCGAATCCTGGTCGACGCCGGTGCGCGCGGCGATGGTGCGGGGATCGGTGGGGCGGTGGGTCATTGTTCGATGTCTTTCAGGGCGGTGGTCAGCACGTCGGCGACGAAGGCGTCTTCCTTGAGGAAGGCGTCGTGGCCGTAGAGGGAGGGGGCCTCGACGAGGCGGAACAGGTTGGGCAGGCGGGCGGCCAGCTCGCGCATGTCGTCGACGGGCACCAGCCGGTCGCTGGTGAAGCCGATCAGGGTGGTGGGCGTGGTGATCGCCTCGGGCGTGACCGTGTGCCGGTCGATGGAGTCCGACAGGGTCAGCCAGCGCGAGGCGGTCATCACCGCCGGATAGGCCCGGCCCCGCGCACCCAGATAATCGCACACCGGATAGCGGCCGCCGGCGCGCTCGGGGGCGACGGTCTCGAAGCGAGCGTCCAGTTCTTCCGGCGTGCGGTAGGTGGTCATGGACAGTTCGCGCGCCAACGCGACCCCGTCCTCGGGCCGCCCGGCCTCCACCGCCAGCTGCAGGATGCGGCGCTGGACGCCGCGCCAGGCGGTGGCAAGGGGATGGGGGCGGTGGGCGGCGGAGATCACCACCAGCTGGCCCAGACGCTCAGGGAAGGCTTCGGCGAAGGCCAGGCCGACCATGCCGCCGTAGGAGCAGCCCACGAAGGCGGCGGCGCGCGGCGCCTCCAGATGGTCCAGCAGCACCGCCAGCAGCCGGGCCTGATCGCCGGTGGTGACGGTCAGAGGCGTCAAGGGCGCGGTGGGGCCTTCGGGGGCGAAATCGAAGGCCAGCACCTGAAGGCGGTCCAGATCGATGGGACCGCCGGCCGCCACGGCGCCGGACCACCAGCCTGACCCGTTGGTCTCGGTGCGATGCACGAACCGGCCGCTGGAGATGCCGCCGGCCACGATCACCAGCGGCGCGCCGGGGCGGCCCTGCAGACGGGCGCGGATGACCGGATCAGCCAAGGCTTCGCCGGAAGCCAGTCGAAAATCGGCGGGAATGGGAACGATGATGTCGCGTGCAGGCGGGATCGGCGCAAAGGATTTGCGCAGGGGGCGACACGCAGGTTCTGTGTCGAGGATCGTTTTTTTGGCCAGTGCGGTGGTCATTATCCCGGTCGTCTCGCAATCGTCCCGCTCATCGAGACTCTGCTGACAGACCGTGGACTCCCTTTAGAGCAGGGCTTCCACTCATCTCTCGCGAACCCGAAGGCTCTCGCAGGAGTTGGCACCTTTCGGGCGAAAGCCCGAGGTTGCCCCGGCGTCAAAGGGCCTATCCCTCGACCGGTCTTGATGAGCCCGGAAATCCTGCGGAAAGCTCAAGGCTTCGTCAAGCGAAATAATCATCCCCATTATGGAGCGATATCCACCGTCATGGAAAGTTCATTGCGCTCGAGTGGCTGGCAGCGCACTATTTCACCAATTCAGGGTTGACGATCGCTCGTCGCTCAGTCAGGTTCACGGTCAACCGAAGCTCGAAAGACCCATTCTGGTGTCCTGCGTCACGCCCCTGTCGATCGCCTCCCTGACCGTCTCCGGACGTCAGGGCGGACGCGTGTCCGGCGGCCTCGGTACCACCGGCATTATGACCACCACCATGCCCACCCGGGCGGGGAACGGTTAGCGCGCACCAGAGGCAAGGTTCGCATCAACCCACCACCCGCCCCGGTCGCCCGAGGCGGGTTTTCGCATTTCCGAGGTCCACACCATGTCCGTCGCCGTCCTTCTCAAACCCGAAGACAAGCTCAAACCGGCGCCCCGGCCCGCCCTCGCCGGCGGGCGCGACGTGGTGGTGCTGAAGTTCGGCAGCTCGGTGCTGCACGGCCCCGAGGACACGCCCGCCGCGGCGTCGGAGATCTACGGCCATGTGCGCCAGGGCCGCCGCGTGGTGGCGGTGGTTTCGGCCTTCGGCGGCGAGACGGACCGGCTGCTGGGCCACGCCCGCGAGCTGGGCCTGCCCCATGAAAACCTGCTGGCCCCGGCCTATGTTGTGCAGGGCGAGGAGCAGGCGGCGGCCCTGACCGCTCTCGCCTGCGACCGGGTCGGCCTGGACGCGGTCTCCCTGACGGTGCGCGAGCTTGGCCTCGTGGCCGAGGGCGAGCCGGAACACGCCCATCCCCGATCGCTGGACGATGCGCGCCTGCGCCAGGCGCTGGAGGCCCATGAGGTGGTGGTGGTCCCCGGCTTCGGCGCGGTGACGGGCGAGGGCCGGGTGGTGCTGCTGGGACGGGGTGGCACGGACCTGACCGCCGCCTTCCTGGCCGCCGAGCTGGGCCTGAAGACGGTGCGGTTGGTCAAGGACGTGGACGGTCTCTACGACCGCGACCCCAACAACGCCGACGGCGCCCTGCGCTATGACCGGGCGAGCTGGGAGACGGCGCGCCGGCTGGGCGGATCGCTGGTCCAGCGTGACGCCATCGACCTGGGTCAGGCCCGGGGCGTGGAGATCGAGGTGGCGGCCCTCGGCCGCGCCGCCGCCACGGTGGTGGGCGACGCCGAGGACGCGCCCCATCCGGCCAAACCCTATCAGCCCGTGCGTGTAGCCGTGGCCGGGGCCGGCGTGGTGGGCGGCGGCCTGCTCAAGCGGCTGCTGAACGACCCGCGTTTCGAGGTGGTCAGCGTGCTGGTGCGCGATCCGTCCAAGCCGCGCGATTTCGCCTGTCCGGCCGAGCTGTTCACCGCCGCGCAAGACGATCTTCTGGCCAGCAGGCCCCATGTGGTGCTTGAGGCCATGTCGGAGGGGCAGGCCGGGCACGACCTGATCCGCGCGGCCCTGGACAAGGGGCTGGACGTGGTCAGCGCCAACAAGCAGGCCATCAGCATCGACCCGTCAGGCCTCAACGACCTGGCCTGGGGCACCGGCGCGCGGCTGGCCTATTCGGCGGCGGTGGGCGGCGGATCGCCCATGATCGAGACCCTGCGTCTGGCCCGCGCGGCCGGGCCCGTGGCCGGGTTCGAGGCGGTGCTGAACGGCACGGTCAATTTCATGCTGGAGCGGCTGGCCGAGGGCGACGCCTTCGACGACGCCCTGTCGGCGGCCCGCGCGGCGGGCTTTGCGGAAGAGGATCCCTCGGCCGATCTGGAAGGTCTGGATTCGGCAGCCAAGGTGCGGCTGCTGGCCTATGAAGCGTTCGGCGAGGCGCCGGAGGATCTGCCGCTGGAAGCCTTGTCGCCCGACGCGCCGCTGGGCCGCCGGGGCGTGCGCCAGATCGGCGCCTGTCAGGCCCGGGGCGGCAAGCTCGAGGCGCGGGTGGCGCTGGAGTCCGACCTGGACCCGGTGTTCCACGACCTGAAGGGCGAGCGCAATGCGCTGAAGGTCTATGGCCAGGACGGGCGGGTGTGGACCTGCAAGGGACGCGGCGCCGGGCGCTGGGCCACCGCCGAAAGCGTGCTGGCGGACCTTTCCGACATCGTGCGAATTCGCCAGGGTCTCTAGATGGCCGTCTTCACCCCTGTCACGCCGGATCAGGCCCGCGCCTTCATCGCGGATTACGGGCTCGGCGCACTGAGCGAGATCGCGCCCATCGCTGAGGGGGTGGAGAACACCAACTATCGCATCGAGACGGCGGGCGGGCGCCATGTGCTGACCCTGTTCGAGCGGCGCACCGATGAGGGAGGCCTGCCGTTCTGCCTCGGCCTGACCGACCATCTGGCGGACGCGGGCTTCGCGGCGCCGAGGCCGGTGCGAGGCGTTTCGGGCGACTGGATCGGCCGGTTGAACGCACGCCCGGCGGCGGTGATCGAATGGCTACAGGGCGCCGGGCTGCAAGCGCCCACGGCCACCCAGGCCATGGCGGGCGGGCGGCTTCTGGCGGACCTCCATCTGAAGGCGGCGGACTTCGCCGGGCGGCGCGCCAATCCGGTGGGCCCGGCCCAGTGGCGGCTGCTGGCCGAGAGATGCGATCACCGCGCGGCGGGCGACAGCCGGCGGATGCTGGAGGCGCTGGTCGCCGAGCTGGATCGGCTGGAGCTGCTCTTGCCAGACGGGCTGCCGTCAGGCGCGATCCATGCGGACTATTTCCCGGACAATGTGCTGTACGAGGGCGACCGGCCCAGCGGGGTGATCGACTTCTATTTCGCCCATGTGGGGGCCTGGGTCTGGGACCTGGCGATCGCCCTGAACGCCTGGGGCTTTGACGCCGAAGGACGCCCGGACGAGGCGGTTCTGGGCGCGTTCCTGCGCGGCTATGAACAGGGTCGGCGGCTGGAGCGGGCGGAGGTCGAGGCCCTGCCGGTTCTGGGCGCGGCCTCGGCGGTGCGCTTCACCCTGACGCGGCTGCACGACCAGCTGTTCCACGATCCCGAGTGGCTGGTGACGCCCAAGGACCCCGCGCCGTTTTTCGCCCGCATCGCCTTCCACCGCACGGCGAGCCCGGCGGACTACGGGTTGGCGACGGCATAGAGGCCCTTCACCGCCGCCAGCGCCTGATCCAGATCGGCGTCGATGACGGTCAGGCGCTCCTTGCCCCCGGTGATGGCGGCCAGGGCGGGCGGAACCGGCGGCTCGAAGCCTAGCACCGGCGCGACGCTCTCGGGGAATTTGGCCGGGTGCGCGGTGGACAGGGCGACCACCGGCCCGCCCTCGCGCGCCATGTCGCGGGCGGCGGCCAGGGCCACGGCGGTGTGGGGGCAGATGACCCGGCCATACGCTTTCCACGCATGGGCGATCTCGGCGCGGGTCCGGTCCTCGTCGATGGACACGGCGGCTGCCTCCGCGCGCAGGGCGGCCAGCAGGTCGGGCGCGATATCCACCGCCCCGTCGCGGGCGAAGGTGTCGAAGAAAGCGCGCGTGGCCTTGGCGTCCCGGCCCGTAGCCTCGAACAGCAGCCGCTCGAAATTGGAGGGCGCCTGCACGTCCATGCTGACGCTGGCGGTCGGGTTGGCGGCGGTGCGCTCATAGCGGCCCTCGTTGAGGGCGCGGGCCAGGGCTTCGTTGCGGTTGACCGCGGCGGTCAGGGTCAGGGGGACCCCCATGGCGCGGGCCACCCAGCCGGCGAAGGCGTCGCCGAAATTGCCCGTGGGCACCACAAAGCGCGGCGTCACATGCGGGGCGCCCAGGGCCGAGGCGGCGGCGACATAATAGGGGACCTGCCCCGCCAGCCGGCCCCAGTTTATGGAGTTGACCGAACTGACCCGGCGACCCTCGCGCAGGGTCTCGTCGGCGAGGATCGCCTTCACCAGCCGCTGGCAGTCGTCGAAGTCGCCGCGCACCGCCAGATTCAGCACATTGGGCGCGTCCACCGTGGTCATCTGGCGGCGCTGGACCGGCGAGACCCGGTCCAGCGGATGCAGCACGGCCAGATCCACGGACGTGGCCCCGGCGAAGGCGCGCACGGCGGCGGCGCCGGTGTCGCCGCTGGTGGCCGTCAGCAGAAGCAATCTCTGCCCCGTGCCTTCCAGAGCGGCGTCGGTCAGGACCGCCATCATCTGCATGGCCAGATCCTTGAAGGCGGCGGTGGGGCCGTGGAACAGCTCCAGCACCCACAGGTTCGGCTCCAGCTGGACCAGCGGCGTGATCGCGGCGTGATGGAAGGTCCCGGTCAGGCGATCGGCGGCCGCGCGCACCGCTGCGGGGGGCAGGGAGTCGCCCGTAAACCTGCCGAGGATGTCAGCCGCCAGATTGGCATAGGGCAGTGCGGCGGCGGCGCGAATGTCACCCGCGCTCAGGGTCGGCCAGCTTTCGGGCATGTAGAGTCCGCCGTCGGGCGCCATGCCCCGCAGCAGCGCATCGCGGAAGGTGGTCGGGGCGGCTGCGCCCCGCGTGCTGACATAGTTCATGAAGGGCCTCATCCGCCGATCGGACAGGAGGAGTGGCGGAGGGCAAAGCCTAGAAAATTCATGCGTCAAAGGCCACCACCAAACCCGTCTGGAGGTGAAAAATTGGCACTTCGTCGAAAGCCTCCCGGGCGTGCTTGCGACGGCAAACCGCCCCGCCCATAGTGGCCGTGCTGTTACAGTATAGCTCCGGGAGTTCTCATGCGCCGTCTCGCTGTCTTCACCGCCCTGGCCAGCCTTGTGGTGGCCGTGCCAGCCGCCCAGGCCGAACGGCCCATCGCCTTCGCCGCCCAGCCCGCCGAACAAGGCGCGCTGGTGCTGCTGCTGGGCGCCGAGGGGGACCTGGCGGAACGCGGGGCCGCGCTGGGAGAGGCGGAGCGTGCGGCCGTGGCCCGGGCGCTGACGTCGGCGGCGTTCGGCTATGGCGTCCGCGACAGCCTGACCCTGCGCGGCATCGGCGAGTGGAGCCAGATCGTGGTGGTTGGCGCGCCGGGCGACATCAGCGAGGCGGACCAGTTCACCCTGGGCGCGACCCTCGCGCGCGCCCTGTCGGGCGAGACCGGCGCGGTGTCGATCATGGCCGAGGGTCTCGATCCGGCGGTGACCGCGCGGGTGGCCACCGGGGCCGGCGTGTCCGCCTATCGCTTCGCCGGCTATGGCCGCCGCAGCGCGGATCGCGCCGCGCCCTCGGCCCTGACCTTCATCGCCCCCGCCGCCCAGGCCGCTTTCGACGCGCAGGGCATGGGCGTGATCAACGGCATGGCCCTGGCGCGGGACCTGTCCAACGAACCGCCCAACGTCATCTATCCCGAGACCTTCGTGGAGCGCACACGCGAAGCCTTCGCCGGCGTTCGCGGCGTCCAGATCGAGGTGCTGGACGAGCGCCAGATGGAACAGCTGGGCATGGGGGCCATCATTTCGGTCGGGCAGGGATCGGAGCGGCCGCCGCGCATGATGATCGTGCGCTACCGCGGCGCCGGGTCTGCAGACCAGCCCATCGTACTGGCCGGCAAGGGCATCACCTTCGATACCGGCGGACTGAACATCAAGACCGGCGGCGGCATGGGCGCCATGAAGATGGACATGTCCGGCGCCGCCAGCGTCATGGGCGCGACCCTGGCCCTGGCTCAGCAAGGCGCGCCGGTGCACGTGGTGGCCATCGCCGCCCTGGCCGAGAACATGCCGGGGCCCAACGCCACGCGGCCCAGCGACGTGGTCACGGCCATGAACGGCCTGGCCATCGAGGTCACCAATACGGACGCTGAGGGCCGCATGGTGCTCGCGGACGCCCTGTCCTACGCCGAAGCGCGTCTGAATCCCGCCGTCATCGTGGACGTGGCGACCCTGACCGGGGCGGTCAGCGGGGCGCTGGGTCGGGATTATGCGGGCCTGTTCAGCCGCCACGACGCCCTGGCCGACCAACTCACGGCGGCGGGTCAGGCGTCGGGCGAGCCCCTGTGGCGCCTGCCGCTTCACCCCAGCTATGCGGAGGCGATGTCGTCCAACGTCGCAGACCTGCGCAACAGCGGAACCGGCGGGCCGGGTGCGGGCACGGGCGCGCACTTCATCAGCCGGTTCGTGAACCCCGAGACGCCCTGGGCGCACCTGGACATCGCGGGCGTGGCCTGGGACGGCTCGAGCGCCTCGACCGGTTATTCGGTGCGCCTGCTGGAGACCTTCGTGCGCAACTGGACGCCGGTGCCACACGGCGTCGGAGAAGGGGGACGCTAGACCGAAATCGGTCCAGCATACTGCGAGAGCCTGATTCACAGCATCGGCGAAATCGCGAAGCGATTTCACCTCAACCGATCAGGCTCTACGCCCGGCTCTCCAGCACGTCGAGAACGTCCTGAAGCGACAGGCCGCGCGACCTGAGCAGCACCAGCAGGTGATAGATCAGGTCGGCGGCTTCGCTGGCCAGTTCGGCCTCGTCGCCGGCGGCCCCGGCCAGCGCCGTTTCGACGCCTTCCTCGCCGACCTTCTGGGCGATGCGCTTGGGGCCGGACGCCAGTAGTCTGGCGGTCCAGCTTTCGGACGGATCGGCGGCCGAACGGGCGGCGATGGTCTGCTCCAGCCGGGCCAGGCGGCCCAGGCCCGGGGCGTCCTCGTCGCCGAAGCAGCTGACGCGATTCAGGTGGCAGGCATTGCCCACCGGCTCAACCCGCACCAGCACCGCGTCGCCGTCGCAGTCGGGGGTGACCGAGACCACCTTGAGCCGGTCGCCGGAGGTCTCGCCCTTCCTCCACCGCCCGCCACGCGAGCGGGAGAAGAAGGTGGCCTCGCCGCTGTCCAGCGTCTCGTCCAGCGCCGCCCGGTCCATGTAGGCCAGCATCAGCACCTGCAGGGTGGCGGCGTCCTGCACCACCGCCGCGATCAGTCCGCCGCCCTTGTCGAAATCGAGTTGAGACGGATCAAGCATTCAAAATCTCCGCTCATCCCGGCGAAGGCCGGGATCCAGATCGTAAGGCTGAACCTGGGTGAATTTGCACATACCAGTCTCGATCGTGATCAGGCGATGTGATCTTGCATCTGGATCCCGGCCTTCGCCGGGATGAGCGGAACGGAGAGTCACAACCGCACCTCTATGCCGTCGCTGTCCAAAGTCCGCTTCAGGTCGGGAATGCGGATGGCGCCGGAGTGAAAGACGCTGGCGGCCAGGGCGCCGGAGACGTCGGCCTCGGCGAACACCTGGCGGAAATGGTCGGGCGAACCGGCGCCGCCCGACGCCACCAGCGGGATGGTCAGGCGCGCGCGCGCGGCCTTCAACTGGGCCACGTCATAGCCGTTGCGAACGCCGTCCTGATCGATGCAGTTCAGCACGATCTCGCCGGCGCCGAGCGCCTGCGCCTCGGTGATCCAGTCCATGGTCAGGCGGCCGGCTCCGCGCCGGGCGTCCGGGTCGCCGGTGTATTTGTGCACCCGCCAGTCGCCATCCTGAAACTGGCTGTCCACGCCCACCACCACGCACTGGCCGCCCAGACGCTCGGCCATTTCGCCGATCAGCTCGGGCCGCTCCAGGGCGGGCGAATTGATGGAGACCTTGTCCGCGCCGTTGTCGAGACAGCGGGCGGCCTGATCCACCGAGCGGATGCCGCCGGCCACGCAGAACGGGATGTCCAGCAGCCGGGCGATGTCGCGCACCCAGCCGTAGTCGAGGGTGCGGCCCTGCGGCGAGGCGGTGATGTCGTAGAACACCAGTTCGTCGGCGCCCTCGTCCCGGTAGCGCGCGGCCAGTTCGGCGGCGTCGCCCATGTCGGTGTGGCCCACGAAGCGCACGCCCTTGACCACCCGCCCGTCCTTGACGTCCAGACAGGGGATGATGCGCCGCGCGGTCATCGCACCGCCGCCAGCGCGTCGGACAGGGTAAAGCGGCCTTCGTACAGCGCTCGACCGATGATGGCGCCGTCGCAGCCGATGGCCTTGAGAGCCGTCAGATCCTCCAGCGAGGAGACCCCGCCGGAGGCCTGCAGCTGAAGCTCGGGGCGGCGCTGCTTGACCTCGGCCAGCAGCTCCAGATTGGGGCCGGTCAGGGCGCCATCGCGGCCCACGTCGGTGACGAGGATGTGGTTCAGCGTCCCGGGGGCATAGGCGGACAGGGCGGCCCACAGGTCCACGCCCGCGCGCTGGGTCCAGCCCTTGAGGGCGGGGACGGGTACGCCGTCTTCCAGCTTCACGTCCAGCGCCAGGGTGATGCGGTCAGGGCCGAAATCGGCCAGCCAACTGGCGACGGTATCAGGCGCGGTGACGGCGAGGCTGCCGATCACAACCCGGGCGACCCCGGCCTCCAGCAGCAGGCGCACGTCATCGATGGATCGCACGCCGCCGCCGCTCTGGACCTTCACTTCCACCGCGCCGGCGAGTTCGCCGATCAGGGCGTGCTGACGCGCGGCGCCGGCCTCGGCGCCGTCCAGATCGACCACGTGCACCCAGGCCGCGCCCTCGCCCACGAACGATACCAGCCGCGCGGCGGGGACGTCGTCATAGCGGGTGACCGCGTCGAAACGGCCGTGCATCAGCCGGACGCAGACGCCGTCCTTCAGGTCGATGGCGGGGTACAGGATCACGCGGGCAGCTCCAGGAAGTTCTTCAGGATGCGGGCGCCGGGGGCGGCGGAGCGTTCCGGGTGGAACTGGCAGCCCCAGCGGTTGCCCGCCCGCACCACGGCCGGGACGGCCCCCCCATACTCGGCGCGGGCCAAGGTGGCGTTCCCGTCGGGGCACAGGAACGAATGAACGAAATAGGCGTGGTCGCCGGGCGCCACGCCCTCAAGCAGGGGATCGTCCCGGTCGATGCTCAGCGCGCTCCAGCCCATGTGCGGCACGGGCAGGGCCGGCCCGGGATCGAGCCGGGCGACCACGCCGGGGATGAAGCCCAGCAGATCGGCGCCGGCGCCCTCATCGCTGCGTTCGAACAGCAGCTGCTGGCCCAGACACACGCCCAGCAACGGACGCTCGAAGGCGCGGATCACCGGCGTCAGGCCCAGAGCGTCCAGCCGGCCCATGGCGTAGGCGGCGGCGCCGACGCCCGGCAGGATGACCCGTTCGGCTCCGGCGATCTCGGCCGGGTCGGACGTGACGCGCGCGTCGGCGCCCAGCCGCTCCAGCGCGAACTGGACCGAGGCCGTGTTGCCCGCGCCATACGCGATGATGGCGACGGTCACGACCGGCCTTCCTTCCCGCTCATCCCGGCGAAAGCCGGGACCCAGTTCTGTCCAGCTTGACGCCGACGCTTCAGGACTGGAGAGCGGCGATCGAACCTGATCCGCTGCGACACCCAAAGCACTGGGTCCCGACTTTCGCCGGGATGAGCGGGGAACACGCGCATCACAGCACCCCCTTGGTGGACGGCACCGCATCGCCCTCCACGCGGATGGCCTGTCTGAGCGCGCGACCCAAGCCCTTGAAACAAGCCTCGGTCATGTGGTGGTCGTCCTCGCCCGTCACCGAGACATGGATCGCCGCGCCTAGGTGTTCGGCCAGCGAGCGGAACACGTGGGCGGTCAGGTCGGTGCGGTATTCGCCGATGAAGGGCGAGGCGAACGCGCCCTCGAACACGCTGTAGGGACGGCCCGACAGATCGATGGAGACCTTGGCCTCCGCCTCGTCCATGGGCAGAACGAAGCCATAGCGGCCGATGCCGCGCCGTTCGCCGAGCGCCTGTTTCAGGGCTTGGCCAAGGGCGATGGCGGAGTCCTCGATGGTGTGGTGCGGGTCGATGTGCAGATCGCCCGCGCACGACAGGCGGATGGAGAAGCCGCCGTGGGCCGCCACCTGCTCGATCATGTGGTCGAAGAAGCCCACGCCGGTCTCGACGGCCACGGGCGCGGCGGCGTCCAGATCGACGGCGCAGACAATGCGCGTCTCTTTCGTGTCGCGCACGGCCTCGCCGCGCCGGGCGGGGCGGGCGCGGGGCGGGTTGAGGCCGAAGGCGGCCAGCAGGCGGTCGTTGACCTCCTGCTTGATGGAGACCGGCAAACGCAGCCGCTCGCCCGCCGGGGCCGAGGCGATCCCGTAGGCCTCCAGCGCGGCGCGGACGGCAGGAATGTCGTAGGGGCGGGCGATGATCACCGGGCCGAAGCCGGGCTCGACGACCGTGACCCGCTCCAGCTCACGCACCGTGCGCGCACGCTCGGCCTTCACGGTCTCGATGCGCTGGGCGGTCTCGATCATGCGCGAGGGGTCCAGCGCCTGCATGGCCAGCCGCACCAGCGGCGCGGGCAGGGCCCAGGGCTCCAGCATTGCCGCCAGCCGGGCCAGGGCCTCAGGCGCCGCGATGGCCGCGCCGACGCGGGCCCCGGCCAGCCCATATGCCAGCGACAGGCTGCGCAGCACGATCAGGTTGGGGTGTTCGGCGGTCAGGGCGGCGGCGGACTCGAAGGGCGCGAACTCGATCAGGCCCTCGTCGATGACCAGCAGGGCGGGCGCGGTGCGTGCGGCCATTTCCTCCACAGCCTCGGACGAGCCGAGGGCGCGCACCACCATGGCGGCGGTGTCCCCGTCGCGACCATAGATGGCGGCCAGTTGCGAATAGGGCTCAGCGGCCGGCGCTTGCACAGACCGGCCGTCTTTCGCAGCGAGGCGCCAGACCAGTTCCAGACCGTGGGTGACGCCACGCACGGGCAGGACGCGCTCGGCCGGGACGCTGTAAATTTGGGCCAGCCGTGCGGCGAGGGCGTCGGCGTCCGCCGGATAACGGTCCAGGCCGTCGCTGCCGGCGACCAGCGGCGGGAATGGGGCGGGCAGGCTCATAGGAAGGCCCTCAGATCAGCGGCGCGGGCGTGGGCCTCAAGACCCTCCAACCGGGCCAGACGGGCGGCCACGGGGCCGAGCACACGGGCGCCGTCACGGCTGACCTGCTGCACCGACATGGCGGTCATGAAGGCGCCCGTGGAGACGCCGGAGAACGCCCTCGCGGCGCCGTCGGTGGGCAGCACGTGGCTGGGCCCGGCGGCGTAGTCGCCCAGGGTCTCGGCGGCGTAGGTTCCCACAAACACGGCCCCGGCCGCGGTGATGCGGTCGACTAAATCTTCGGCGTCGGCGGTCTGGATGGACAGGTGCTCGGGGCCATAGAGGTTGGCGACCTCGGCCGCCTCGGCCGTGTCGCGCACCCGGATGACTCGCCCCTCGTTCAGGGACGCCCGGGCGATGGCGGCGCGGGGCAGGTCGGCCAGCTGCTTCTCGACTTCCTCAAGGATGTACGCGATGCGGCGGGCGTCGTCGCAGACCAGAATCACCTGGGCGTCCACGTCGTGTTCAGCCTGGCTGAGCAGGTCGGCTGCGGCGATGGTCGGGTTGGTCTGGCGGTCGGCGATGACCATCAGCTCGGACGGTCCGGCGGGCATGTCCAGCGCCGGGCCGCCGGGCAGGGCGGCGGCCTGCTTCTTGGCCTCGGCCACATAGGCGTTGCCGGGGCCGAACAGCTTGTCGGCCCTGGGCAGTCCGCCCACGCCGAAAGTCAGGGCGGCGATGGCCTGGGCCCCGCCGACGATCCAGAGCGCGTTCAGCCCGGCCAGATCGGCGGCCAGGATCATCATGGGGTGCGGCTGTCCGGTCGGGCCGGGCGGGGTGACGGCGGCGCGCACCGGCACCCCCGCCACGGAGGCGGGAATGGCCAGCATCAGCAGGGTCGAGAACAGGGGCGCGGTGCCGGCGGGCACATACAGCCCCGCCGCCTCGATGGGCCGCCAGACCCGGCGCGAGCGGACGCCCGGCGTGGTCTCGATCCAGTCGCTGTCGGCGGGCTTCGTCGCCTCGTGGAAGCGGCGCACGTTGTCGGCGGCGGTCTTCAGCGCGGCCTCGTCCTCGGACGCCACGGCGGCGCGGGCCTCTGCGACGGCTTCAGGGGTGATGGCGAGGCGCCGGGGCGGGGCGCGGTCCAGCTTGACGCACCAGTCGTTCAGCGCCCCTTCGCCACGATCCTGAATATCGTCGAAGATGCGGCGCACGGCGTCGCTGACGGCGGTGTCCGTCCGTCGCGCGGGACGGGCCAGGGCAGCGCGCCGCCCGGCCTCGTCAAGGGATGACCAGTCGAGGGTGCGCATCACATCATCTTCTCAATGGGCAGGACCAGAATGGCCGAGGCCCCGGCCGCCTTGAGCTTCTCCAGCGTCTCCCAGAACACGGACTCCTGACATACGGCGTGGACGGCCACGGCGTCGTCGCGGCCCGCCAGCGGAGTGACGGTGGGCGAGCCGGCGCCCGGCAGGATGGCGGTGATCTCGGCCAGGGCCGAGCGCGGCGCGTTCAGCATGACGTATTTGGCGCCCTGCGACGCCACCACGCCCGAGACCCGCTCGACGATGCTCTCCAGCAGGCCCGCCAGTTCCGGCTCAGGCGCCTGGGGCGAGCGGATCAGGACGGCTTCGGACTTCAGCACGCTCTCGCGGGCCAGAAGGCCGTTGGCCTCCAGCGTCGCGCCGGTGGACACCAGATCGCAGATGGCGTGGGCCAGCTTGAGTCGCGGCGCCACCTCGACGGCCCCGCGCATGGTGATGATGTCAGCGGTGACGCCCTGCTCGGCCAGAAAGCGGCGCAGGATGTTGGGATAGGAGGTGGCGACCCGCTTGCCCTGCAGCGAAGCGGGCCCCGCGTAGTCCAGCGCCGGCGGCACGGCCAGCTTCAGCTCGCAGCGGCCGAAGCCCAGCGACATGACGATCTCCGCATTGGGGCCGCCGTTCTTCTGCTCCTCGAGCACATTCAACCCCACCACGCCCAAGTCGCAGACTCCGTCCGCCACGAAGGTGGGGATGTCGTCGTCGCGCACGCGCAGCAGATCAATGGGGTGGTTCTCCACCCGGTACAGCAGGTCGTTCGCGCCCTTCATGACGCGCAGACCCGCGTCACGGATCAGCTCGAGAGAACGATCGGCCAGACGGCCGGATTTCTGGACCGCGATGCGCAGTCGCCCGGATGCAGTACTCATGTGACTTTACCTTAGTGTCGGGGGCGCTTGATGCGATCGAGCACCAGCCGGTAGCCCTGATGGGGCATTTCCCTGAGGAAGCGCGCCACCCGCACCACTGTGGTGGGGCTGGCGTGGGCCTGTTCGGCGATCTCGCGATAGGACTTGCCGCCCGCGTCAAGCAGGCGCGCAACCTCCCACCGTTCGGCGAAGGCGCGGATTTCGGAGGGCGTGCAAAGGTCCGCGAGGAAGGCGTCCACCTCCTCGCGCGTGCGCAGGCTCAGGATCGCGTCGAAAAGCGCGGTCCGGGCGTCATTGGTCGTGGGCACGTCCTGATAGGCCATGCCGTTTCACTACGGTGTTACAGTGGAACGCGCAAGGCCTATTTCTTGGCGTTGTGCGCTTCCATGCCCTGGCGGATCAGCTCGGCGGCTTCCGACGCATCGGCCCAGCGGTGGACCGTGACCGTCTTGCCCTTCTCCAGATCCTTGTAGCGGGTGAAGAAGTGCTCGATCTGCTCGATCAGGATGGAGGGCAGCTGGCGATAGCTGGCCACGTCCGAATAGAACGGGTTCAGCTTGTCCACGGGCACGGCCAGGATCTTCTCGTCGCCGCCGGCCTCGTCGGTCATCATCAGGGCGCCGATCGGCCGCGCGCGAATGACGCAGCCGGGCACCACCGGGGTCGGATTGATCACCAGCACGTCGCAGGGATCACCGTCGTCCGACAGGGTGTGGGGCACGAAACCATAGTTGCCGGGATAATACATGGCGGTGTGCAGGAAGCGGTCGACGAACAGGGCGCCGGAGGCCTTGTCCATCTCGTACTTCACCGGGAGGCCGCCCTGCGGAATCTCGATGACGACGTTGATGTCCCAGGGCGGGTTGGGTCCGACGGGAACGGCGTCCAGCTTCATGACGGTCTCTTTCGTGCGGTTCAGGCGAAACTCGGGGAGGGCGGCGTGATAAGCCCGGCCCGTCCCCGCCGCAAGCGCCCTTGCGTAATAAGGGGATTGCATCGCAGCATGGGATGCGTTCACGGGCAAAGGATCCGGCCATGACATACTGGGACTGGGGGGCGCTGGCGCTCTTCTTCGTCTGCTGGCTGGGCTACGGCCCGCTGCTGCACCTGCTGGCCGGCAAGGGCGGGGTGCTGAACGACGACATGCTGACCGTCCGCCAGGGCTGGATGAACCAGATGGCGGTGCGCGAATTGCGCCTGGTGGACAGCCAACTGATGGGCCATTCCATCAACTCCGCCTCCTTCTTCGCTTCGGCCAATCTGCTTTTGATCGCGGCGGTGGCGGGGGTGCTGTTCGGCGGCGAGGCGGCCCTGAGGGGCGTCGCGGCTGTCGGCGCGGATATAGGCGGAGCAGAAGCGGCCTCTCTGGAGATACTGGAGGGCAAACTCGGCCTGATCACCCTGTGCCTGGCCCGGGGGCTGCTGGATTTCATCTGGTCGATCCGGCAGATGAACTACACCCTGGCCCTGATCGGCGCGACGCCGGAGGGCGAGACGACCATGGACCGCACTGCCTACGCCAGGGCCGCCGGATCGCTTCTGAATCCCGCCATGGTCGCCTTCAACAGCGGGGTGCGGGCCTATTACTTCGCCCTCGCCGCGACGGCGTGGCTGTTCGGCCCGTTCTGGCTTGCGCTCGGCGTGATGGTTGCGTTCAGCCTCCTGCTCTGGCGTCAGAAGGGCTCGCCCGCCGCCCGCGCCATCAGGACGGCTCGCCGCATGCTTGGTGAGCAGTGATCTCGCACCCGCGAAATAGGGGATGCTTGATCCCCATGCCGTGAAAACGGTTTCTGTTACGGCATGTGATCGCAAGTGCGAAATGCACGCTTGACGGATTGTGCATCGCAACGTAGCTTGATTTTCGACGCTTTCGAGCGTCTTGCCCTTCCTGGGCGTTTCCTCCCTATAGACTTTCAAACCGCGCCCTCGGGCGCGGTTTTTTTTGCCTGAAATCCTATTCGGCCGCCTGGGTGTGGGACCGCAGCCCCGACCAGTCGTGCGCGGCCAATGCGGCAGTCACCCGTCGGATGACATTCTGCGTCATGGCGAAGTGCGGTCCAGGGGTCAGGGCGTCCTCATCCAGGTACAGCCCCCGGTTCAATTCCACCTGCACGGCGTGAAAGCCCTCGTCGGGCCGCCCCCAAACCTGGGTGGACCAGCCGCCAGCATAGGGGCGGTTCAGGGCCACGCGCCAGCCCGCGCGCTCGAACTGCGCGCGCAACAGCCGCGTCACCTCGGCCGAGCAGGACGAGCCGTGCCGGTCGCCCAGCACCACGTCCGGCCCCCGCACCCCCGCCGGGCGCCCCACCGCCCGCGACGGCATGGAGTGCCAGTCCACCAGAACGGCGTAGCCGAACCGGTCGCGCGCCCTGTACATCAGACGCTCCAGCGCATCGTGATAGGGCCGGTGCGCCGCGGCCAGCCGCGCCAGGGCGTCATCATGGGTCAGGGCGTGATCGCGGATCGTCTGGCCGTCGCCGGTCAGGCGCGGAATTACGCCGAACCCCGCGGCTACGCGAGGAGACGTAACGCCGCCGCCCTCGACCACCTGGGGGTCCAGTTCTTCAGGATCGCGGTTCAGATCCACATAGGCCCGACCCAGCCGCGCGGCGATCAAGGGAACGCCCAGGTCCGGATTGGGGGCGACCAGCCGGTTCACCAGAGCGTCCTCGGCGCTGCGCAACGACAGTTCCGCCAGTTCGGCCCGCGCCCCCAGATCGTCCGGATACACGTCCCCCGAATGGGGTGAGGCGAACACCAGCGGGGACACGATCGGCCGCGGCGCCTCCAGCGCGTCAGCAGGCTCAAGAGTGAACACAGGCGTCGTCATGGCCAAGCCATAACCCATTTCACGCGCCTGTGGATGATCCGCCCGCCTTCATCGGCGGTTTACCGTCCCCGGCCTACCTTGAGCCCAGTCACAACGGGGCGGCATCCATGGCGCGAATCCTTCTTGCGGAAGACGACGGCTCCCTGCGCGGGTTCCTGACCCGCGCCCTTGAGCGAGCGGGGCACGAAGTCACCGCGTGCGAGAATGGCGACGACGCCGTGGACGCGCTGGAAGACGGTCCCTGGGACCTGCTGCTCACCGATATCGTGATGCCGGGCGCCGACGGCATCGAGGTCGCGCGAATCGCCGCCGCTCGCCAGCCGGGCTTGCGCATCATGTTCATCACCGGCTTCGCCGCCGTCGCCCTGACTGCGGCCCAGTCCACGCCGCAGGCCAAGGTGCTGTCCAAGCCTGTTCATCTGCGCGACCTGGTCGCTGAGGTTGAGCGCATGGTTGCGGCCTGAAGCGTGCTCCGTCGTGAGCGCCCCGGTCGCTCACGAGAATCTCACTGGACGTCCAGACCCCATTTCCCGCCATGCGCCTCTAACACGGTCGCATGACGAAGCGCATGGCGCTCTCTGGCGGCCTCGTGGACGAAAACCCGGCCGTGCCTGGGCCCTGCAGCGCTTTGAAAATCCTAGACGAATACTAAAGCGAAGCTGAAAAAAGACGTCCTGTGAAAAGAAATCGCTTCGTCCGAATTCGGACTCACAAGCTTTGCGGCTGGAACAAATTTTTTGACCGCCAAGTTTTCGAGGCAATCATTGAAGTTTTTATGAGAGCCTCATCATGTTCATTCACAACAAAAGACTTATGTATACGGTCAGGGTTGCGGAGCCCAATCCGGGTCTCGCCACGCTTATGCTTGAGCAATTCGGGGGGCCGCAGGGCGAGTTGGCCGCCGCCATGCGCTATTTTACCCAGGCGCTGGGCGAGGAAGACGCGGGCCGCAAGGACATGTTGCTGGACATCGCCACCGAGGAGTTGAGTCACCTGGAGGTCATCGGCTCCATCGTCGCCATGCTGAACCGCGGCGTCAAAGGCGAGCTGGCCGAGGGCGCGATGGAGGAGGCTGACCTCTACATGTCGTTGAACGCCGGCGGCGAGAGCCACACCACCTCCATCCTCTACGGCGGAGCCCCGGCGCTGGTGAACTCGGCCGGCGTGCCGTGGACGGCCGCCTATGTGGACTCCATCGGCGACCCTGCTTGCGATCTTCGGTCCAATATCGCCGCCGAATCCCGCGCCAAGATCGTCTATGAGCGGTTGATCAATGTGACCGACGATGCCGGCATCAAGGACGCCCTCACGTTCCTGATGACGCGCGAGGTCGCCCACCAGAAGTCGTTCGAGAAGGCGCTCTACGCCATCGAGCCCAACTTCCCGCCCGGCAAGATCCCCGGCCACCCGGACTTCGCCGACAAGTACTACAGCCTGTCGCAGGGCGAAGGCGAGGCGCGCGGGCCCTGGAATGAAGGCGAACAGTGGGAGTTTGTCGACGAGCGCGAAGAACAGTCCGCCGTCGATGGCGGCGACGGAACGGCGGCCGTCGGCCTGTCGGCCAAGGAGACCAAGGCCGTCGACGCCTTCGCCACACGCACGGCTTCGAATCCGGACTCCAATCCTGTCACGGGCGCGGATCTCGGCGCCGGCCCCGGAGCCGGCAAGACCACCAAACTCGAGTCCTGATCCACTTCTCTTCCCTCCGACAAGAAAGGCGGCGCGGTGACCGCGCCGCCGAAGGACGTCATGGTTCCGATTATCCTGCTGCTGTTTCTCTTCAACGTCCTGTCGTTGGTCATTCTGGGGGCGTCGGGCTGGCTGGGCTGGTCCTGGTATCAGGGTGAACTGATCGCCGACCCAGACGGGACAGTCACGCGCGTGCGGGAAGACTGGCGGCTGTGGACCGCCCTGGCGCTGCTGGCATGGTCATTCCTGGGTCGCCGGGCGCTGCTGCCCTTGCTGGCGCGCAAGGACCATGTGGCCAGCATGCCGGTGCGGATCGCCGGCGCCCGTGTGCAGGGCGTGGACGGGGCCGAGCTCTATGTGGAGACCCTGGGCCCCGCCGGGGCGCCGACGGTGATCCTGACCCACGGCTGGGGCATGGACAGCACCATCTGGAACTACGCCAAGTCGGACTTGAGCCGGCGGTTCCGGGTCGTCACCTGGGACCTCCCCGGCCTTGGCGAGTCGAAGGCCGGCAAGCCGAATGGCGTCAGCCTGACCGCCTTTGCGGCGAACCTCCGGGCCCTCATCAAGGACACCGGCGGACCGGTCGTGCTGGTCGGACACAGCATCGGCGGCATGACCATCCAGACACTGGCCCGCGACTATCCCGAGATGCTGGGCCGCGAAGTGGTCGGGCTGGTGCTGATCAACACCACTCACATCAATCCTCTGCGAACGATCATCTTGAGCCCCTTTTTCCAGGCGATCCGACTGCCCGTCCTCACCCCGCTGATGATGGCGGCCATCGTGCTTCAGCCTCTCGTCTGGCTCAGCGCCTGGCAGAGCTACCTGAGCGGCATGGCTCATGTGGCCAATCGCTTCGGTTTCGGCCGCTTCGTCACCCGCAGCCAGCTGGACCACACGACCCTGCTGATGACCCGCAACCCGCCCGGGGTACAGGCGCGCGGAAACCTGGCCATGTTCGGGTGGGACGCCACGGCCGCCCTGCCGACCATTCCGGTCCCGGTTCTGGTGATCGGCGGGGACATGGACATCGTGACCAGGCTGGAGGCCAGCCGGACCATCGCGGGGGCCATTCCGCACGCCCACCTGCAGGTCGTCGAAGGCGTCAACCACATGGGCTTTCTGGAGCGAGCCGACGTCTACAACATGGCGGTGGCGAGCTTCATTGACGGTATCCGGGTCCGCGTATCCCCCTACGGACAGGCCGTGGGGTAGGCGCCCTTCAGGCGAGCTTCCCGGTGGCGGGCCGCCAGCCGGCCCCGCCGTTAGAGCCCGAACGCCGCTGCGCGCATGCATTATTATTGCGGGCGCGGACCCTCGATGCGCGTTCACCGTTTGACCTGTGCATCGAAGGAACGACCCCATGTCCCTCAACGACGTCGCGCTCGCACGGCTCATCATCGAGAATGTCCGGAGCCATGGCATTATCGGCCTGGCGCCCGACGGCCACATTACGGCCTGGGCCGCAGGCGCCGAAGCGATCACGGGCTACAGCCGCGAGGACGCGCTGGGCATGAACATCGCCGACCTCTTCACGCCCGCAGATCAGGCGGCCGGCATGCCACAGGCTGAAGTCCAGACCGCCCTGCGGGAGGGCCGCGCCGAGGACAGCCGGTGGCACCAGCGCAAGGACGGCAGCCTGTTCTGGGGCAACGGCGTCACTGTGGACCTGGGCGCCGGCGGGCTGCTGGCGAAAATCTTTCGCGACGAGACCCCCGCCAAGCACGCGGAGGAGCAGCGCGTGCTGTTGCTGAACGAACTGAACCACCGCGTGAAAAACACCCTGGCGACCGTTCAGTCGATCGCCGAACAGGGACTGCGGGCGGCCGGAGTCGAAAAGTCAGTCCGCGAGGGGCTGTCCAACCGCCTCATCGCCCTGTCCCAGGCCCACAATGTGCTGGTCACCGAAAACTGGGCCGGGGCCGATCTCAGGACGCTGATCTGCGAGGTGCTGGCGCCCTACGAGCGGGATCCATCGCCGATCCGGATGGAGGGCCCGCCTGTGCGCCTGCATCCCTCGCAGGCGGTAAGCGTATCCCTGGCCTGTCATGAACTGGCGACGAATGCAGCGAAGTACGGCGCGCTCAGCACGCCGGACGGCCGGGTCGCGGTTGACTGGAATCTGGCTCACAACGGCGAGGGACAGCGTTTTCTGACGCTGTTGTGGAGGGAAAGCGGCGGTCCGGCCGTTGTCCCTCCGACGCGTGAAGGGTTTGGCGCCCGGCTGATCCGTCAGACGTTCGCGGCAGAACACGGCGGGCGGGCCCACATTCAGTTTCCACCTGAAGGGGCTCACTGCAGCCTTCTGCTGGCCCTTATGGATGAGGAGCCGGCCGAGCCCGGACAGCCGGCTGACCCGGCCCCCGTACCCGCCTGAGGGCCTGCACTCAGTTCGGCTTGAACACCACCTTGGTGCATTCGTTGGATTGTCGTGGAAGTTCTTGTAGCCGTCGGCCGCCTGCTCCAGCGGTAACCGGTGACTGATCAGTTCAGTGGTCTCCCGCAGCACGTGCTGGCGGTCCGTGCCTGCGTCTTCACCTGTTTCCGGCGTCGCGCGAACTGCGGTTGGACCAGATGGCGACGCCGCCGACCGACACGATGAAGGCGGAGAAGGCGGCGATCACGGCGCTCACGACAATGAGGGATGACAGGGGCATGCTGATCTCCTTTTTTTCCATTCTGTTTGGGTGGAGCCGCTGCGTCCTTGATCCGGATCAAGGATTTGGGCTGCTTTCACACGCCCAGGCGGCCGAGCCGGGTCATTTCGTCCAGCCAGACACGCCGCTTTTCAGCAGACGCTCCCTCGACCATGCCGAACACTGTGTTTCTGACCGGCCCGATGCCCACAAATTGCAGGACATTACGCCTGAAAATCCGGAGGCTGTGTGCGCTGAACCAGCTGAAGTAAAGCCAGCCCGGCATGCCCATGGTGACGACCAGGCGTGCGGATCGGCCCTTGAGCTGTCCACCTGTGGCCTTCCGCTTCGGATCGAAGGCGAACCCGGGGCGAAACACCTGTTCAATGAAGGCTTTCAGGACCGCAGGCACATCGCCGAGCCACAGGGGATAGATCACCACCACATGTTGGGCCCACAGCAGGTCCTGCTGACAGGCCTCGACGATCTGCGGCGCAGGGCCCTCCCAGGCGGCGCGGCTGTTCAGCAGCGGAATGTCCAGGTCGCCCAGGATCAGGGTGCGCAGGGTGTGGCCGGCCTCACGCGCACCTTCGCGGTACGCCTCCGCCAGGCCGTGGCAAAGGCGCTGCGGCGAAGGGTCGGGATGACCTTCGATGATGAGGATGCGCCGGGGCGGCTTGCGGTGCGTGTCCATGCGACATGATCGTCGCTCGCCTGGCAATCGGCCTTGATCCAGATCAACGGAGAATCGTCACCCGCACGGGTCAGTAGCCTGCCCCCAGGGCCAGCCGCATCAGGTCCGACAGGGTTCGGACGCCGGCCTTTGTCATGAGATTGGCCCGGTAGACCTCGACTGTGCGCGCGCTGATCTCCAGGTCGCGGGCGATCTCCTTGTTGGACTTGCCAGCCGCCACGCCCGCGAGCACGTCGCGCTCCCGGGGGCTGAGACGGCCTAGCCATTCCGGCGCATCGCCTGCAGCGGCGGCGGCGGGCGTCGCGGCCGATGTCGAAACCGCCAGGGCGGCCTCGACGAGGCGCAGGAACACCCTGTCGTCGAAGGGCTTCTCCAAGAAATCCCAGGCGCCTGCCTTCATCGCCTCGACCGCCATCGCCACGTCCGCGTGGCCCGTGATGATGATGACCGGATGGGGCAGCTCAAGGGACCTGATGCGTCGAAGCAGGTCGAGCCCCGACAGACCCGGCATGCGCACGTCCGTGACGATGCAGCCGGGCTCCAGATCCCGTTTCCGATCCAGCAGGGTCCGGGCATCCGGATACGTCCGGTGCGCATGGCCGCCGACGTCGAGCAGAAAGGACAGCGACTCGCGCATGGCCTCGTCGTCGTCCACGATATGAACCAGACGGTCGGTCATCCGGTGTCCTCTCCTGCCAGGGGAACAGTGAAGGCGAATACGGTCCCGCCGCCGTCGTTCGGTTCACACCAGATAGAACCGCCGTGAGCCTCCACAATGGTCCGGCAGATCGAAAGCCCGACGCCCATGCCGTCCGCCTTGGTGGTGACAAAGGGCTGGAACAGCCGGGCCTGAACCTCGGGCGCGAGACCTTTTCCGGTATCGCTGACCCAGATCCGGGCCAGGCCCTTGTCGTGGGCAGCAACGCCGATGACGAGGTCACGCCGGGGCTCGCCCGCCATCGCTTCCACGGCGTTGCGGATGAGATTCAGCGCCACCTGCTGGATCTGGATGGAGTCGGCCAGCACCGGTCCTGCGGCCCGATCGAACTGATAGGAGACCCGCAGATCCAGCGGTCGCGCGCCGATCAGGCCCAGGGCGCTGGCCTCCTCCATGATCTTGACTGCATCTTGCGGCGTCCGCTCCGTGCCGCCCTTGGCGACGAACTCCCTCAGGCGGCTGATCACGTCGCCGGCCCGTAGCGCCTGGTCTCCCGCCTTCCTGAGCGCGTCCCGTACCCGCTCCAGGTCGGGATCGGACTGCTCCAGCAGGGTGGCGGAGCCCTTCATGTAGTTGTTGATGGCGGCCAGGGGCTGGTTGAGTTCGTGCGCCAGGGACGACGCCATCTCGCCCATGATGCTGAGACGCGACACGTGCACCAGCTCGGCCTGCAACTCCTGCAGCCGGCGCTCCTGCTCGCGCCGATCGGTCAGGTCGCGCACAAAGCCGGTGAAGAAGCGGTCGCCGTCGAACTTCGCCTCGCCGACCGCCAGCTCCATTGGGAAGGTGGACCCGTCCCGCCGCTGCGCTACGACGATGCGGCCGATGCCGATGATGCGCCGTTCGCCGGTGGTCCGGTAGCGTTCCATGAAGCCGTCGTGATCCTCGCGGTAGGGCGAGGGCATCAGCACCTTGACGTTGCGGCCCTCCACCTCCGCGGCTCGCCACCCGAACAGGCGCTCGGCGGTCGCGCTGAACGACTGGATCATGCCCTTTTCGTCGATGACGATCATCGCCTCGGGCACGGTATCAAGGATGGACTGAAGCTGGGCCTGCCGCGCGGCGGCCTGTCGACGGCGCGCGAGGTTCATATGCCCCATCTGCGCAACGACGGGCCCGATGATCAGGAACAACACCGCATCAAGGGTGTTGGCGAGATTGGTCCAGAGCGCCTCGCCCAGAAACAGGATCGACAGGATCAGGCAAAGGCCTGTGGCCGCCAGGGCCGGCGTGCGTCCGCCGAGCGCGGCCGACAGCAGCACCACCGGCAGGTAGAGCAGAAAGAAGCTGCGATCGCTGAAGGTCTCATCCAGGCCAAAGCGCAGCGTGAGCACGACGGCGACGCCCGCGATTACCGCCAGGACGCCGCGAATGAGGTCGTCCCTCTTGACCACCGTCAGATTGCTCAGCCGCATGCCCACCGCCGCAAGGAAGAGGCCTCGGGCACTATCACGCGGGGCCCGAACGCCGCCAATTCTTTCCGGCGCGGTGTCGCCGGACCCGGTGGCAGAACGCACCGTCAGGCGTCGGCCCACGCCCGCAGCCGTTCTGGCCGCAGCAGGCGATAGCGGCGCGCGCCGAAGAACTCGACCATACCCTCGGCCTGAAGCTGGGACAGCATGCGCGAGACTGTCTCGATGGTCAGGCCCAGATAGTCGGCCATGTCCTGCCGGCCCATGGCCAGTTCGCCCTGACCCATGCGGCGGCTCAACGACAGCAGGAATACGCCGACCCGCTCCAGCGCCGTATGGCGCCCCAGCAGCATCAGGTGCTCGCGCGACCGCTCCAGCTCCTGGGTGGTGGCCTCCCACAAGGCGGCCTGGATGCGGGCGTCTCCGACCCGCCCGGGCAGGGCGGCCCCGGGCTTGAAGACCAGCACTTCGCAGGTAGTCAGCGCCTCGGCCGCGAACCGGTGCGTCGGTCCGCACTCCAGCCCGAACATGTCGTCGCTGAAATAGAAGTCACCGATCTGGCGGCGGCCGTCGCTCATGATCCGCGTCGTGCGCACCGCGCCCGAGATGACCCGGTACAGCAGATCCGCCTTCTCATCCTGGGCGTAGATGTCCTCGCCCCGCGCGAACACCATCCGGACGCCGAGTCCGTCCAGGGGCTCGTGATGGCGGGGCGCCTGAACAGCGGAATGCAGAAGGGTCATGGGCTTGCTCCTTGAACCCAAGCTAGGCGGGCGGGACAGAGCCGGAAATTCGGGAGCGTCCCCTAAGGGATTCTACGGAGGCCGCCGCACCCTTGATCTGGATCAAGGCGGCGCGCCGCCGGGCGCGATACCTTGCGCCACAAGACTCGATCCCGGCGACGCGTGCAGATTCCCTGCTACGCCCAGCGCGGGCCTCAGGCGCCTTCGCAGCCCAGGCTGTCCCGCGCCTCAAGGAGTGACGCCATGCGTAATCTGTTCATCGCCGGCCTGGCCCTGTCAGCCGCCGCCTGCGCGCCCTCTCCAGAAATCGGCGCGACCGGAGACGCCCGCCTCGATTCCACCGGCATGGAAGCCGCCGCCGCCGAACGCGCGGAGTTGATCGTGCGCTCGACCTGTTCAGGCTGCCATGCGGTGGGACTGACCGGTTCCAGTCCCCTGCCGTCCGCGCCGACGTTCCGCGAGATCGCGGCCAGGCGTGATCTCTTCCTCCTTGAAGAGGACTTCGGCCGCGGCCTGGTGACCTCCCATCCCGACATGCCGCCCTACCGGTACCGGGCCAGCGAGATCGACGACCTGATGGCCTACTTCCGCAGGCTGGAGCGTGAGGGCCGGCTGTAACTCCACAACATCTTCAGCCGGTCACCCGGCCTGCTGCTCACTCACTGACCTGCACCCATCGCTCAGCCGAGGCCCCATGGCGTACAAAGATATTCTGCTGCCGCTCTTCACCTACCCGACGCCGATCCCCGAGTCGGCCATGCGCAATGCGGCGGCTATAGCCATGCGGCTGGGCTGCGGGCCGGACGGCGGCGAACTCGCCGCCATGGTCTTCAAGGTCCAGATGCAACCCGCGCGAAACCGTCTGGCGAATTTCCTGGCCCAGACCGATGACCTGATCCGCGAAGAAAACCGTCGATGCGCCGCCGTGGCCGAAAAGACCGCCGCCGCATGGTCCGGGATTGCCGCCGGGTATGGGCTGAAGAGCCGGACCTTCATCCGCGACGTGGACATGTTCGGCGAAGCCGAAGCGCTCTCCCGTGCCGCGCGGACCTCCGACATCTGTATGGTCTCGATAGGCCCCGAGCAGGAAATCGACAAGGCGGCGGCGGAATCGATGCTGTTTTCGTCAGGTCGACCGCTCCTGATTTTCCCCGAGGCGGCTCCGCTTCGGGACAGCGGAACATTCGAGCGCATCGTCGTGGCCTGGGACGCAAGCCGCTCTGCGGCGCGCGCGCTCGGTGACGCCCTGCCCCTGCTCATCGGCGCCCGCGATGTCCGTATTCTGACGGTGATCGGTGAAAAGCCCTCGGCCAGATCCGGCCAGGGCGATGAGGTCATCCGGCATCTGGCGCTGCACGGCGTACAGGCGACGGTCGATGAGGTCGAGGCCGCCGGGCGGCCCATCGGCCAGGTTCTGGAAGCCCATATGGAGCAGCAGGACGCTGACCTGCTGGTGATGGGCGGCTTCGGCCATTCGCGGGTGCGCGACTTCCTGCTCGGCGGCGCGACCGGCGCGCTCCTGAAGGATCCCAGATTTCCGGTCCTGCTCGCACACTGATGACCCGCTGGCTGAGTCCGCGCCGGAACGGGAGTTCGGCGGCTCTGGCCGGACTCGGCGCGGCCTATGTGGTCGTTCTCGTCATCGGCCTGGTGACGGCGCCCTCAGGCGCGCCCATCACCGATCCGTGGTTCACCCTGATGGAAGGGCTGATCCTGCTGATCGCGCCCCTGATGGTGGCGATGATGGCCGCCATCCACGCGCGGGCGGCGTCCGAGGCGAGGATCGGCGCGCTTCTCGCGGTCGCCTTCATGACCGTGGCGGCGGCGCTGACCGCCACGGTTCATTTCTCGATTCTCACCCTCAGCCGCACGCCACCCTTCACGGACGCGGCGTGGTCCGGAGTCTTCGCGTTCGAGTGGCCATCGCTGGTCTACGCCGTCGACATCCTGGCGTGGGACGGCTTCTTCCCCCTGGCCCTGTTCTGCGCGGCCCCGGCCGTTCGCAGCAAGCGGATCCGCCGTCTGCTGCTGCTGGCGGCGGCCCTCGCCCTGATCGGGCTGCTGGGCCCTGTCCTCCGGCGCATGGACATCCGCAACATCGGCATCCTTGGATACGCCGTAGTCTTTCCGCTCGCCGCAGCCCTGTACGCCTTCCGCACCCCGCGGACACCGGCGCCGGGCGGCGGCTGAAGCGCGCTGCAGAATCAGAAGCGGCCCCGCATCGGGGGCCGCTCCGTTCCGTCGTTCGGCGTCGTGCTAGAACCGGCGCGACACACCCAGCGAGACCACCCAGGGGTCGAGGCTGACGTCGCTGGTCAGGGCGCCGTCGTTGATCTCGGCGCCCGTGTCGAACCAGATCTTTTTCACATCCACATTCAGGCTCCACGGCCCCTGCAGCCCGATGTCGGCCCCGGCTTGCAGCGCCAGGCCGAAGCCGTCGTCCAGGTCCACCGAGTACCCGTTGAGGTCCTCTCCTTCAAAGAAGACCATGTAGTTCACGCCCGCGCCCACATAGGGGCTGAACCGTCCCTCGGTCAGCGGACGGTACTGCAGCGTCACCACCGGCGGCAGCACCCAGGTCTCATGTACCGCCACATCCGTCGCCGGTCCCCGGGCGCGGATTTCGTGCCTGGTGGCGCCAAGGATGGCCTCAACGGCGAAGTGATCGGTCAGGAAGTAGGTGAAGCCCAGCGTCGGCATGGTGCTGTCGCCCACGTCCACGACGAGGCCGCTGTCGGCGCCGGCAGCGGTCAGGATCGCGTCGTCCGCGCCCGACGACACATTGCTGACCCGCGCCGAGATCAGCCAGTCGCCCGCGCGCGGCGCCCGCCAGGCGTCGTAGCTCTGGGCCATAGCCGGCGCAGCGCAGGCCGCCGCGGCCAGGGCGGTGAGGATAAGGGTTTTGGCTTTCATGATGTCATCCCCGACGCCCGGTCGCCTCATGCGGCCTCTTCGGCGTCTTGCCGGAAGGATGATCTCAGGCGGGAATCCGCGCCTTGATTTAGCGCAAGTCCTTGCTGGGAAAGACGTTTCAGATCACCCGCGCATGTCGCCCGACGGGGCGGGCATGGGCGTCGAACACCGCGCAGACGGCGCGCACGAAAGGCCGCCCCAAGGGCGTCACCGTGACCCGCGTCCCTTCGATCCTTATCAGGCCATCCGCCGCGAAGGGCTCCAGACGGCGCCAGACGTCGCGCAGGCCGTGGGGGTCCAGGCCGTGCAGTCGGGTGCACGCTTCCACGTCAACCGTGAAGTCGCACATCAGCCGTTCGATCAGCGCGCCGATGAGGATGTCCTGATCGCTCAGGCCGACGCCGCGTGCCACGGGAAGCTGTCCGTTCTGCACTGCCTGGCGCCACGCGCGCTCCTGGACGATGTTCTGTGCGAACCCCTGCGGCGCACGGCTGATCGCCGAGGCGCCCAGGCCGATCAATGTCGGGGCCGTGTCGGTCGTATAACCCTGGAAATTGCGGCGCAGCCGTCCCGCCTTCTGGGCCGCCGCCAGAGAGTCGTGCGGCAGGGCGAAATGGTCGAGTCCGATGGCCGTCCAGCCCTTGGCCTGAAGGTATCGTGTCGCCGTCTGGCTCTGGAGGAACCGGGCGTGGGCGTCCGGCAGGTCCTCGGTGCGGATCAGCTTCTGATGGGGCTTCATCCAGGGCACGTGGGCATAACCGAACAGCGCGATGCGGTCGGGCTTCAGATCGGTGATCTGGCCCAGGGTGGTCACCACATTGACCTCGGTCTGCAGCGGCAGGCCGTACATCAGGTCCAGGTTCAGCGAGGTCACTCCTTGCGCCCGCAGCCCTTCGACCGCGCGGCGGATGGACTCGAACGACTCCGGCCGGTTGACCGCCGCCTGCACGCGGGGCGAGAGATCCTGAACGCCCAGGCTGGCGCGACTCAGGCCGATCCGGCCGGCGGCCCGCACCCAATCGTCGGTGAGAACCTCGGGATCCAGCTCGGCGGCGATGTCGTAGCAGTCGGACAGGTCGAACCGGGCGGCCAGACCGGCCATGAGCCGTTCCAGCTCCTCCGGCGGCAGCATGTTGGGCGTGCCGCCGCCCAGATGGATCGACCCCACCCGGACGCGCCGCCCGATGTGGGCCAGCACCAGATCCGCTTCGTCCAGCAGCAGGTCCACATAGCTGCTCATCACCGCCACGCGGTTCATCGCCCGGGTGTTGCAGCCGCAGTACCAGCACAGGCGCTTGCAGAACGGGATGTGCAGATACAGCGAGACCGGCGCGTCCACCGGCGTCGTCGCCAGCCACTGGCCCCATCGCGTCCCGTCCACGTCCGCCGTGAACTGGGCGGCGGTGGGATAGGAGGTGTAGCGCGGCGCGTGGGCGTCATAGCGCGCGATAAGATCACGCACGGTCTCCGCAGGCAGGGCCGCGGTTGGGTCAGACAGGCTGGGGGTGAGCATGGAGCGCTTCAAAAAAAGTCGCGGCGCCCCGGATTGAAGCGCCGCGACAGTGGAGGGTCAGTGACCGGGTTCGGCGTCTTCGGGATCGGGCGTCGAGAGCCCGGCGTCCCCTTCGTCGAACAGGCGGAACTCGTGCCACAGGCCGTTCAGGACGCCGAAGGCGACCGCCAGGCCGAGGCCCAGAATCCAGGCGAAATACCACATGGGATGAGAGCTCCTCGGCTCAGTAGAGGTCAGGGTTGGTCTTCAGCGCGCCGGTGGAGCTGCGGCCCCACAGCACCCGGTAGACCCAGGTCGTGTAGATCAGGATCAGCGGCAGGAAGATGATCGTGCACACCAGCATGATGAACAGGGTCAGGTGGCTGGAGGAGGCGTTCCACACGGTCAGGCTGGAGGCCGGATCGATGGAACTGGGCAGGATGAAGGGGAACATCGAAAGACCGACGGTGGCGATGATCCCGACCGTCGAGACGGACGAGCCGCCGAAGGCCAGCACATCCGACCGTCGCCACATCCCGACCAGGGCCGCCAGGGCGCCGGCGAAGCCCAGGAACGGGGCCGCCAGCATCCAGGTGTAGGTCTGATAATTGGTCAACCAGGCCCCCGGAACCGCCTCGGTCAGGGCGCGCAGCGGGTTGGACGGGCCTTGGACGTCCAGTCCCCCGGTCACCGCATAGCCGACGCCGCCGTACGCCACATAGAAGCCGCCGGCCGCGAAAAGGATCAGCGACAGGATGGCGGCGATAGTGCCGTAAGTTCTGGCCCGGTCCAGCACCGGTCCCCGTTCGGCCTTTACGCTCAGCCAGGCGGCGCCGTGCACCACCAGCATGGCGACCGAGAGCAGTCCGGCCAGCAGGCTGAAGGGGGTGAACAGGCCCAGCAGGGTGCCGTCATAGAAGATGCGCAGTTCACTGGTCAGGCGGAACGGCGCGCCCAGCAGCACATTGCCCACCGCCACGCCGAACACCAGGGCAGGCACGAAGCCGCTGATGAACAGGCTCCAGTCCCAGAACGCCCGCCACCGGGGCGAGGTCCGCTTGGACCGGTACTTGAACGCCACGGGTCGCAGGATCAGGGCGGACAACACCAGAAACATGGCCAGGTAGAAGCCCGAGAAGCTGACCGCATAGACGAGGGGCCAGGCGGCGAAGATCGCCCCGCCCCCCAGGATGAACCACACCTGGTTGCCTTCCCACGTCGCCCCCACGGTGTTGATCACCATGCGGCGCTCTTCGTCCGTCCTGGCCACAAAGGGCAGCAGCGAGCCCACGCCCAGGTCGAACCCGTCGGTGAGGGCGAAGGCGATCAGCAGCACCCCCAGTATGCCCCACCACAAGACGCGTAGTGTCGCGAAATCGATCGGCAGATCCATGATCGGATATCCTTTGAAAGACGAGGTCAGGCCACGGTGGGCGCGGGGTCCCGCGCGGCGTCGGCGGGCTGGGGGTCAGGGTCCCCGAACAGGCTGAGTTCGTGGAAAGGCCCCTTCTTGATGGTGTGCAGGATCAGTCCGACCTCGACCACGGCCAGGGCGCCGTAGAACAGCGTGAAGCCGACGATGGTGGTCCACAGCTGCGGAACAGTCAGGCTGGAGGCGCCGAGGAAGGTGGGCAGAACCCCCTCGACCGCCCATGGCTGGCGACCGACTTCCGCGACAACCCATCCCAGTTCGGCGGCGACCCACGGCAGGGGCATGGCCAGCAGGGCTGTCCACAGGAACCAGCGTGTGTCGTGTTTGCGCAGGGTGCACAGGATGAAGGCGGTGGCGAACAGGGCGATCATCAGGAAGCCGATCCCCGCCATGATCCGGAACGTCCAGAACATCAGCGGCACATTGGGCACGGTGTCCCAGGCGGTGATCATGATCTGCGCCGGCGTGGCGTCGCGGGGGTCTTCCACATGCCGCCGCAGCATCAGGCCATAGCCCAGGTCGTTGCGGTGCACCTCGAAGTCCGCGCGGGCCCGCACATCGGTGGTGTCGGCCTTGATCCGCTCCAGGGCGTCATAGGCCAGCACCCCCCGTTCGATGCGGTCCTCGGCGACGGCGACCAGTTCGAAAATGCCGTCGACGGTTCCGTCCAGGCTGCGCGTGGCGATGAGCCCCAGGGCCCATGGAATCTGGATCTCGTAGCGGGTCTCCCGGGCGGCCATGTCGGGCATGCCGACGATGCTCAGCCCGGCGGGGGCTTCGTGGGTGCGCCACATGCCCTCGATGGCCGCGAGTTTCATCTTCTGGTTGTCGGTCAGGGCGTAGCCGCTCTCATCGCCCAGCACGACCACCGACAGGGACGCCGCCAGACCGAAGGCCGCCGCCACGGTCATGGACCGCTTGGCGAAGCCCACGTGGCGTCGGCGCAGCAGGTAGAAGGCCGACACGGCGAGCACGAAGGCCGCGGCGATCACATAGCCGGCGGAGACCGTGTGGACGAACTTGGCCTGGGCCACGGGATTGAACAGCACGGCCATGAAGTCCGTCACCTCCATCCGCATGGTGTCCGGGTTGAAGGTCGAACCCACCGGGTTCTGCATCCAGCCGTTGGCGATCAGGATCCACAGGGCGGACAGGTTGGTGCCCAGCGCCACCAGGAAGGTGACGAACAGGTGCGTCACCGGCTTCAGCTTGTCCCAGCCGAAGAACATGAGGCCCACGAATGTGGCTTCGAGGAAGAAGGCCATGAGCCCCTCGATCGCCAGCGGCGCCCCGAATATGTCGCCGACGTAGTGGCTGTAATAGCTCCAGTTCATGCCGAACTGGAACTCCATGGTGATCCCGGTGGCGACGCCGAGCGCGAAGTTGATGCCGAACAGAACGCCCCAGAACCGGGTGATGGTCCGCCAGATCGGCCGGCGGGTCATCACATAGATCGACTCCATGATGACCAGCATGAACGAGAGCCCCAAAGTCAGGGGCACAAAGAGGAAGTGGTAGAGGGCTGTCAGCGCAAACTGCAGCCGGGAGAGGTCGACGACCGCTAGGTCGATCATGGCTGAACTCCTGGAATCGGCCCCGACGACCGATGTCTCACGGCCCTTAGCCGGGACCGGCCGCCTCCGACTTTGATCCTGATCAAAGTGTGCAAGAGCCGCAGTCCCTAGAGCCATCCGATGAGCTTCCGGGACGACATCTGATCATGACCATGACCGTAGAGCGCGACATCGCGCCCGCCGCCTGGCTGAAGGCCACGGCGCGACCCTGGAAGCGAAAGGTGGCGGCCACGACGCTGCTGACTGTCGCCGACGTGGCGCCGGCCATCGGCTTCGCGGGCGGTCTGGCCATGACCGTCGCCCGCTTCGCTGATGGCTTATCCGCGGCGGCGCCCTGGCTCGCCCTGGCGGTGGTCAGCCTGATCATGCGCGGGCTGGTCAGCCAGGCCATGCTGGCCATGGGCGCGACGGTGGCCCGGGACGTGAAGGCCGATGTGCGCGCCCGTCTACTGGCCGATCTCTTCAGGCGGGGCCGTCGTTCGGCCGATCGTCTGGCCGCGCCGGTCGAGGGCGTGGCGGCGCTGGACGGCTACTACGCCCGCTTTCTGCCGCTGCGCATCGCCGCCGGGGTTTCGCCACTGATCATCATCGCCACGGCCGCCCTGGCCAGCCCGGTCACGGCGGGCCTGCTGGTCTTCACCCTGTTTCCCTTCGTCGTCGGCATGGCCCTGGCCGGATCCGCTGCCGCCTCTGAAAGCCGCCGCCAATTCTCGGCGCTGGAGCGGCTGTCCGGACTGTTCATCGACCGCATCCGCGCCCTGCCAGCCGTCCTGGCGTTCGGCGCCGAGGCGCGCGTCAGCCAGGAGATCGCAGACGCCTCCCGCGAGCTCGAGACTCGCTCGGCCCGGGTGATGCGGGTGGCCTTCCTGTCCTCGGCGGTGCTGGAGTTCTTCTCCGCACTGTCGGTGGCGCTGGTGGCCGTCTATTGCGGCTTCAACCTGCTGGGCCTGCTGCCGTTTCCCGTGCCCGAAGCCCTGACCCTGGCGCAGGCGTTCTTCGTCCTCGCCCTGGCCCCGGAGGTCTATCATCCGCTGCGCCGGCTCGCCGCAGCTTACCATGACCGTCAGGCCGCCGAGGCCGCGGTCCCTTCGCTGGTGGTCGAGGCGGCTGTGCCGGAGCGTCAGGTCGAGCTGCCGATGACCGCGCCCGCTGTCCGTTTCAACGCGGTGCGGATCGCCTATGGTCCCGGCGCGCCGGTGATCGACCGCTTCACCCTGGATGTGCGGCCCGGCCAGATCGTGGCCCTGACCGGCGCCAGCGGGGTGGGCAAGTCCAGCCTTCTGCACCTGCTGCTCGGCCTCGCGCCGCTGTCCGGCGGCCAGGTGGAGGTCGGCGGCGCCCCCCTCGGCGAGGCGGGCCATTTCGCCGGCCAGATCGCCTGGGCGGGCCAGAACCCCGTCATCATTCCCGGAACTTTGGCGGACAACATCCGGGTCGCCGACCAGACCGCCTCGCTGGAACAGGTGTCCGAAGCCGCCCGCGCGGCGGGGCTGGAGCTATCGCTGGATCGTATCCTGGATGAACGGGGCGGCGGTCTGTCCGGCGGCGAACGCCGCAGGCTCGGCATGGCCCGCGCCATGCTCAAGCGCGCGCCCCTCATGCTGCTGGATGAACCCACGGCCAACCTCGATTCTGCGAGCGAGACCGCGATGCTGGATGTGATCCGCAAGGCCGCCAGGGGCCGCACCACCGTGATCGCCACCCACTCCACCGCCGTGGCGGCCATGGCCGACCGCGTGGTGCGGCTGTGAGCCGGGCCATCGAGGGCGCGCGCATCCGCGCCATGAGCGGCGGGCAGCGCCGGCTTGAGCGCGGCCGGCTCAGGCTGGCGGCCGCCGGCGGCGCCGGCGTTTCTGTGGCGGCGGTCTGTCTGCTGGGTCTGTCCGGCTGGTTCATCACCGGCGCGGCTTTGGCGGGCGTGGCCGGCCTGCTGGCCGCCCAGACCTTCAACTATCTGATGCCCAGCGCGATCATCCGCCTGCTGGCCATCATCCGCACCGGCGCGCGCTATGTGGAACGCGTGGCCGGGCATGAAGCCGCCCTGCGGGCGCTGTCCCGTCTGCGGCCCCAGCTGTTCAGCGCGCTGGCCGCCGCCCCGCCGGAACGGGCGCTCGGCCTGTCCTCCGGCGAGGCGTCCGCGCGCCTGATCCAGGACGTGGATGCGATCCAGACCCTGTTCGTGCGTCTCTCGACGCCGTGGGCGCTTGGCGCCGGGGCCATGTCCGCGATCATCCTGACCAGTATGGCGACACTCACAGCCGGGCTGCTGCTGGCCCTGACCCTGGGCGTTGGCGCGCTGGGGTCGGTAATTCTGGCGCGGCGGCTGGCGGATCCGGCCGGGCGCGAGCTGCAGGTCGCCGTCGGCGCGCTCAAGGACCACATCGGTGCGCTGGAGGCCGCCGCGCCCGAGATGAAGGCCTACGGGCTGCAGGACTGGGCCGCTGACAGCATCGCCTCGATCGCCGCCCGGCACGACGCGATCCAGACCCGCCTGACCCTGGCGGCGGGGTGGATCGCGCTGTGGCAGTCTGGTGTGACCGCTCTGGCGGTGGTGCTGGTGGCGCCCGCCACCGTCGGCGCCTCCCTGCCCATGACCGCCCTGGCGGTGCTGGCGGCGGTTATGGGCGTGGAGGCCGCCTCCGGGCTCGCCGGAGCGCTCCATCAGAACGGCGCCGCCACCAAGGCCATGACCCGTCTTGAAGACCTGACAACCGAGCCGTCCGCTGACCTGCGCGCCGCGGCCACCTCCCACGGCCTGAGATTGGCGGCCCGCAACATCGACCTGTCGCCGGGCACGCGGCTGGCCTTCACCGGCCCCTCGGGCGCGGGCAAGACCAGCCTGATCGAGCGGCTGGCCGGTCTGCGTCCCGCCCGGCCCGGCGAGTGGCTCGTCGGCGAAACCGACGCCGCGCAGATTCGTCCGGAGGGGCGCCGCGCGCTGTTCGCCTACGCCGCCCAGGACGTGCGTCTGATCGACGGCACGGTGCGCCAGAACCTGCTGCTGGCCGGCCCGGCCGATGACGCCGCCCTGTGGCGCGCTCTGGAGGACGCGGCGTTGACGGATCGTATCCAGACCGACCCGCGCGGCCTCGATGCTCCTGTCGGGGCGGGCGGCGAATTCCTTTCCGGCGGCGAACGCCGCAGGCTCGGGCTGGCCCGAGCCTATCTCCGGGACACGCCGTGGCTGCTGCTGGACGAGCCCACGGAAGGTCTCGACGCCGCCACCCAGGCCCGCGTGCTGGACGCGCTGGAGCACAGGCTGGTCCGCACGGGGCAGGGCCTCCTCCTCGTCAGTCACCATCCCGCGCCGGTCCGCCTTTGTCCTTTGACCGTCGACGTCGGCGCGCAACGCCGCCCGTGCCCTGCGACTGACGCGCGATCCCTGCTGCCGGCCGAGACGCAGCGGTTTTGAGGCTTGCAGTCGGCCTCGGTCACAGGTTATAGACCGCGCCTTCCCGCCCGGGGGCTCGCCCTCAGGCTTACGGCGGACGCGTAGCTCAGCGGGAGAGCACCTCGTTGACATCGAGGGGGTCACAGGTTCAATCCCTGTCGCGTCCACCATTTTCCCCATGACATCGTCATTGCCGATGAACCGTCCTCAAGCGGTCCGGGGATTTGCGGGACGATTGCGCCGCCGCTGAACCATGATGGCCGGTCGAGCGTTTCCCCGCCTATGGCTGAAGAAAATCCGATCACCCGGCGATCCTTGGTCATCGCCGCAATCGTCGGGCTGGCTCTCTTTGTCGGCCTCTTCTCCGGGTATCAGTTGGGAGCCGACGCCGCGCGTCGCGACAACGCGGCCGGGGCGACTTCGTCTTCCGCAACGCCATGACGCCTGGCCGAGCTGCAACATTCGCGGACAGTTGCTTCCGCGACGCCGCCTCAGGGCCTTAGCGACGCCTGCGGAAACGCGGGCAGACTCCAACCCCAACGCAGGGCCCCGGCGCGCAGGGCGAAGCCGAGCGTTGTGGCGATGGCGGCGGCGGGCCAGTTCCCGACCTCCAGCGCCTTGAGCGCCACATAGGCGGTAGCTGCGGCGATGGCGGCCGAGACCACGATCTCGCGACGCAACAGCACCGAAGGTTGCCCTGCCAGAAGGTCGCGCACCACCCCGCCGAAACAGGCGGTGAGAGCGCCCATGACGATGCAGATCAGGGGCGTGGCGCCCCACGCCTCGGCCTTGGCGGCGCCGATCACGCCATAGGCCGCCAGCCCGAACGCATCCAGCCAAAGCAACAGGCGGAACCGCCAGGGCCGCGCGCCCAGAAGCCACACCGCCACGCTGGCGGCGATGCACATGGCGATGTAGCGCCAGTCCACCACCCAGAAGACCGGCGCTCCGATCAGCAGGTCGCGGAGGGTCCCGCCGCCCACTCCGGTGACGGCGGCGAAGAAGGTCATGGTCACCAGATCATGCCGGTCGCGCGCGGCCGCCAGCGCGCCGGTGGCGGCGAACACGGCCACGCCGATCAGGTCCAGCGCCGCCAGGGGCGCGATCTCGGCGATGGGCAGGTCGGGCGGGGTCAGGCCCAGGATCGAGCGGGTCATCAGGAGGTCTCATCCAGCACGATCTCGCCGCGCTTGACCCCGCCGTACCACGCCCAGAGCAGATGCGCCGCCACGCCGCGGTGGGGCCGCCAGATTTCGGCGCGCACATAGGCGGCCTTCTCGTTGGGCCGGTCCTCAGCCATGTCGGCCCAGCGCATGGCTTCCTGCAGCGCTACGTCGCCGCCGGGAAACACGTCCAGCCGCCCTTCGCAGAACATCAGATAGGTCTCCGCCGTCCACTTGCCGACGCCCTTGATGGCCGTCAGGGCGGCGATCGCCTCGTCGTCGCCCAGGGTCTGCATGTGCTCCAGATCGATGCGGCCGTCGGCCTGGGCGCGGGCGATCTCCTGACCGTATTTCGCCTTCTGGCCCGACAGGCCGAACGCGCGCAGGGACTCGATGTCCCGGGCCAGCACCGCTTCCGGCGTGATCTCGCCCAGCCCTTCGCCCACGCGCCTCCAGATGGAGGCGGCGGCGGCCACCGACACCTGTTGCTCGACGATCATGCGGAACAGTCCCTCGAATCCGCCGGGCCGCAGACGCCATTCGAACGTTGGCGTCGTCCGGTGCGCCCGCGCCAGCGCCGGGTCGGCGTCGGCCAGGGCGGCGCGCGCGGTGGCGACGGCTTCAGGCTCAGGGGCGCGGATCATGTGCGTCACTATGCCAGTCCTGTCCTCCGGGGGAAGCCGCCGTGTTTGACCGGGTCCGCAAACCGCGAGTCGGCTATGGTCGGCCCATGAGCTTCGTCACCCGCTTCGCCCCATCGCCCACTGGCCTGCTGCACCGGGGCCACGCCTTTTCGGCCCTGACCGCGCATCGCGCCGCGCGAGAAGCGGGCGGGCGGTTCATCCTGCGCATCGAGGACATCGACCAGACCCGGTGCCGACCAGACTACGAGGCCGCACTTCTTGAGGACCTGGCCTGGCTAGGGCTGGACTGGGAGACGCCGGTGCGGCGCCAGTCCGATCATCTGGCCGACTATGCCGCCGTCATCGACGACATGAACGCGCGCGGGCTGCTGTACCGCTGCTTCCGCACCCGGCGCGAGATCATGGAGGGGATTGGGCAGGCCCCCCACGGCCCTGCCGACCCGGTGCGCCCTGGGCCCCACGCGCCGGACCAAGAGGCTCGGTTGCTAGACGAGGGACGGGCATTCGCCTGGCGTCTGTCGCTGGACCGGGCGCGCGAGGCGCTGGGCGAAGGGTGGGACGACCTCGCGTTCGTTGAGGAGGGCGCCGGCCCGGACGGCGAGACTGGCGTCATCCACGCCCGGCCCGAGACGGCGGGCGACGTGGTGCTGGCGCGCAAGGATGCCGGCGTGGCCTATCATCTGGCGGCGACCCACGACGACGCGCTTCAGGGCGTCACCCATGTAATCCGGGGCCATGACCTGTTCGAGGCGGCCCATATCCAGCGCCTGATCCAGGCCCTGATGGGCTGGCCCGCGCCGGTCTATCGCCACCACCGCCTGCTGACCGGACCGGACGGCAAGCGCTACGCCAAGCGCGACCGGTCCCGGACACTGGCCGAGCTGCGCGCCGCCGGGATGACGGTGGAGCAGTTGAGGGGGGAGTTGGGCGTCTAGTTTTTCCTTTTCCCCTTGAGGGAGAAGGTGGCCCGCGAAGCGGGTCGGATGAGGGGTATGGTCCCGCGTCCCGGTGTGCGGATCATTGCTGAACCGCTTCCCCCCTCACCCTGCGCGCGAAGAACGGATGCTGGCGCATCCGTGCGCGCAGCCCTCTCCCAAAAGGGGAGAGGGAATCGCTCTCCTCAATCCTCGGGCGCGGCGCTATGAGCCATCCATGATCTCGCCCCGGCTCTCGGCCCTTCTCCCGCTCATCGTCCTGATCTGCTCGGCCGTGGTGCTCAGTCTGGCCCCGATTCTGGTGCGCCTGACCGAGACGGGGCCGGCGGCGGCGGGGTTATGGCGGTTCATCTTCGCCCTGCCGTTGCTGTTGCTGCTGTCCCACCGGCCGGGCGGCGAGGGGGTGGGGCGGCCCTCGAAATGGATGGCGCTGGCGGGGCTGTTCTTCTTTCTGGACCTGTCGTTCTGGCACTACGGGATCGTGATGACGTCTGTGGCCAACGCCACGGTGTTGTGCAATCTCACCCCCGTCGTCGTCACCCTGTTCGCCTGGCTCGTCCTGAAGCAGCGGCCCCGCGCGGTCTTCGTGCTGGCCCTCGTCTTCGCCATGACCGGCGCCTTCGCCATGGCGGCGGGTGCCGACGGCGGGCAGGGAACCGATCCCCTGCTGGGCGACCTGCTCTCCCTGTCGGTGGCGCTCTGGTACGCGGGCTATTTCCTGGCGGTGAAGGCGGCCCGGTCCACTGCGGGGGCGGTGCGGGTCATGCTGTGGAGCACCGCCATCCCCATTCCCCTGATGCTAGCCGCCTGTCTGGTGCTGGGCGAGTCCATCATTCCCGCCACCCTCGCCGGATGGGCCGCCTGCGTGGGCCTGGGCGTCATGCATGTGGCGGGGCAGGGCGGGGTCGCCTGGGCCCTGGGCCGGGTCTCGGCGGGCATGACCGCCGTGGTCATCCTGATCCAGCCGGTAGTGGCCGCCATCCTGGGATGGCTGATCTTCGGCGAGACCATGACCGCGATCCAGATGGCCGGCGGAGCCCTGGTGCTGTCGGCGGTGCTGTTGGCCCAGTGGTCGGGGCGGGGCCGTCCGCCCGCCGCCCTGGAACGGCAAACGGGCGCGGAACCCTTGGATTCCGCGCCCGTCATGTCTTCAAATCCGGGGCCTTCCGGCCGGAAGGATTAGAGAAGCTTGAGGTTCACCGCGGCGGTCTTGCCGCGCTGCTCCTCCAGTTCGTACTCGATGCGGGCGTTTTCATCGAGACCCTGCAACCCCGCCTTCTGCACGGCGGTGACGTGAACGAACACGTCGTTGCCCCCGTTCTCAGGTTGAATGAAGCCGAAGCCCTTCGTGGGGTTGAACCACTTGACCGTGCCGGTCGCCATGTTGCGCACTCCGTAATGGCGCTTCTTCCAGTCATACGCCCCGACGGAGCGTACGGCGGTCCAATCATTCAGAACCCGCTCGACAGAGACGGACGACCGCAGGCGGAAATCCGCGCGCAGTCTCGGACCACGCCAACTTTCTCACCCGTCTGTCCAAAACGGTCAACCGGGAAACGACTCGGGGATTTCAGCTGCAAAGGCCCCGCGGGGCGCCGTCGAAATGCAGGTGGTCCTCGTGGGCGGCGTTGTACTCCGGCCCCAGCACGGTCGAGAACACCTGGCAGGCGCCCCGGCTGAGCCGGCGCAGGAACACCGACCCCTCGCGCCCGGCCGGACCGTCGCCGTCCCAGTCCGCCGCCAGGCTGACCCGCCGGCCGTCCTCCAGCGTCACCCCCGCGACGTCCAGGGCATTGGCCCTCGCATGCTCGCTGGGCCGGTCGTTGACCTGCTCCGACCCGTAGATGCGGCGGCAGGAATAGGACCCGTAGTTGTCCACCCTCGCGACCTCGGACCCGAAGGTCTCGCGCGCGGCGGGCTGCAGCACCTGCCGGTCCCAGATCACATAGCGCATGGCCAGAGGGCACTGCATGACCAGCCCGCCGGGCGCCAGCGGCGTCACGTCCCCGCCGGTGATGCGCACCGCCCCGCGCACAATACAGAAGCCGCCGTCGTCGCGATCCTCGGCCCGCTCGACCTCAACGCCCGCCTGTCGCAACATCGCCATACAGGCATCGGTGACGGCGGTGACCTCCTCGGCCGCCGATGTGCGGGCCAGTTCGAAGTCCGACACCTTGGCCGCCGTGGCCCGGCCGATGGGGGCTTCAAGATCCAGCGGCTTCCACGGCAGATCCTGGGGCGGGGCGAAGGCGTTCAGGAGGAAAAACCCCGCCATCACGCCCAGGGCCAACTCCCACAGCAGATTCCAGAAGTCGGCCAGATCGCGATCCATCACCCCTGTCTAGCCCAAGGGCGTGACGAGGCCAAAACGGTTCGCGCACGGCGGGTTCAGCTTTCCGGGCGGATCAGCCGGGCGGCCAGCCCCTGTGTCGCGGCTCCGCCCCGGCCGTGGTCGTTGGAGGCGGCGACTGCGGCCAGACCCCGCGCGGGCGCGATGATCGTCGTGACGTGCCACAGGGTGTTGGAGCCTTCGTGGGCCAGCATCGGTCCGCCGGTCAGGGGGCTGTTCGCCGCCACGGCCCAGCCCAGGGCGTAGTCCGCGCCCTCTGGCGGCGTAGTCAGGCGTGAGATTGTCTCCGGCGTCACGAATCCGCCGCCGTCGGTCAGGAACAGCACCAGGAACCGGCTATAGTCCGCCAGCGTCATATGGGCCGTGCCTGCGGGGCCCAGGAACGGCGGATTGTCCGCCCCGGCCTGATCCGGCGCCACCGGCACGGGCGCGCCCAGATTCATGTGGCCGCGCGGCTGATCGCCAACGGGCGGCCCGAATCCCCCGCTGGTGATCCCCAGAGGCTGGAACAGCCGATCCTGCATGGCCTCTTCCCAGGTGGTCCCGGTCAGTCGCTCGATGGCGGCTCCCGCCAGCACATAGTTCAGATTGCCATAGGCGAAGGCGCCCGGTTCGCCCGTGGGCGGCCGGGTCAGGGCGCGGCGGACCAGGTCGGTGCGTTGCTCGTCCAGCGGACGCGGGTCGCTCATCCCGGCCACGCGGGTCGGCATGTCCAGCACCGCCGCGTCCAGCAGGCCAGCCCGGTGAGCCATCAGGTCCTCGAGCGTGGTCTCCGCCCAGGCCGCATCCACCGCCAGATCCGGGAACAGCGCAGGCAGGGTCGCGCTCCAGCGGGCCGACCCGTCCTCCACCAGCCGTCCGTACAGCATGGCCGTCATGGCCTTGGTGTTGGAGCCCAGGTGCCACAGGTCGTCGCTGGTGACCGCGTCCTCGCCCCCGGCGATCCGCACCCCCGCCGCCCCTCTCCAGATCAGGCCCTCGCGGCCGATGACGGCCCCCGCCAGGGCCGGCGCGCCCGATCGCTCCAGCGCCTGCGCCAGCGCCGCGTCGCGCGGCGAGGGCGTGGCCCGCACAGTCCCGGCGGTTCCGGCTGCCGTCAGGGCGGCGGCGCTCAGCATCAGGCTGCGGCGGTCGAGCATGGCTTGTTCTCCTGGTGTGAGAACAGTCTAGCCCCGTCGCTAACCCTGTCACCTTGTGCGCCGCGCTTGCGCCGCCGGGCCGCCGGCCGCACTGTGGGGGATGACAAAAAAAGATGGTTACAAGGCGACCCTGAAGCGGCTCCAGATCGAGATGGTCCAGACCCAGGCCTGGCTGATGGCCGAGGGCCGCCGGGTGCTGGTGGTGCTGGAGGGGCGCGACACCGCCGGCAAGGACGGCGCCATCCGCCGCATGACCGCCCACATGGCCCCGCGGAACACCCGCGTCGTGGCCCTGCCCAAGCCCACCGAGCGCCAGACCACCCAGTGGTACTTCCAGCGCTACACCCCCCATTTCCCGGCGGCGGGCGAGTTTCTCGTGTTCAACCGCTCCTGGTACAATCGCGGCGGCGTGGAGCCGGTGATGGGCTTCTGTACTCCGGCCCAGCACGCCGCCTTCCTCCAGGATGCGCCCGAGTTCGAGGACATGCTGACCCGCGACGGCATCGCCCTGATCAAGTTGTGGCTGGACATCAGCCGCGAGGAGCAGGCCGACCGGCTCGAGTCGCGCCGCGAGGACCCGCTCAAGAAGTTCAAGGTTTCGGCCCTGGACGGTGTGGCCCAGGCCCGCTGGGACGACTACTCCACTGCGCGGGACCAGATGCTGTGGGCCACCCACACCGGCCATGCCCCCTGGACCATCGTGGGCACCGACCGCAAGGAGGACGCCAGGATCGGCATCATGAGGCACGTCCTGTCCCGGCTGGAACGGCCGGATCGGGAGACCCCGATCGTCCCCGACCCCGACATCGTCTTCCCCTTCCACGAAGCCCAGGGCCGCCTGGCGCCCTGAGGACTCCGCTCCGGATCAGAAGCTCAGGCGCAGGCCGCCCATGGCCATGCGCGGCGCGCCCGGCCGGGCGCCGGCGGGCGAGAAGGCCACGTTATAGACCTCGTCGGTCAGGTTCTGGACGCTGGCGAACAGGGCGACATTGTCCGTCATTTCGAACGATCCGGCCACGTCCATAAGGGTCCGCGCATCGATGCGGTCCTCGGCGGCGATGGCGCCCGATCCGGCCACGGCGCGGGCCTCGCTGACCCGGTTCAGCCGGACGTCGGCGCGCCAGCGGTCGAACCGGACCCCGGCGTTCAGGGTCAGCTGATGCTGCGGCAGGTACGGCGCCTCGTCCCCCGCCTGCACATTGCCCCAGGGCTCGTAGCTGGACGAGAAGCTGGTGCGGAACTCGGTGTCGGTGAAGGTGTAGACCAGCGACACCGGCAGGCCGAAGCTGGCGCCCACGGCCGGGCCCAGATCATAGGCCGCCGTGGCCTCCACGCCGCGCGCCACGAACGCCCCGCCCGAGAACTGGTCGCCGATGACGCAGCCGCCGCCTGTGGAGGCCGTGCAGGCGCCCAGCAGATTGTCGTAGTCGTTGACGTAGGCGATGACCTCAAGGTCCAGACCGCCGGACCGATGCCGCACCCCAGCCTCATAGTTCCACGAGGTCTCCGGATCGACCGACGAGCCCGGGCCGGGATTGGAGAAGCCACGGTGCGCCCCCGCCACCAGCCGCAGGGAAGGGGTCAGGTCATAGGTCACGCCCACGCCCGGAATCCACACGTCGACACTGGACTCGATCACGGACAGGGGCGCGCCGCGCGGCCCGCCCGTCAGGGCGTAGTTGGTGCGGGTCAGGTCGATGGTCTCATAGCGCACGCCGGGGGTCAGGGTCAGGGCCCCCGTCCGGATCACGTCCCGCACGAAGAAGGCCCAGGCCTCGGCCTCGCCGACCCGGTTGTCCTGCGCGCCGTCCACGCCCCGGGTGGTCAGAACCATGGTCCCGTCGTCCATGCGGTAGAGGTCGTCCCGCTGGAACCGGTCCTCGGAGTCCCGGTGATAACGGGCCGAAACCTCCAGCTGGTGGGACAGGGCGCCGGTGTCGAAGCGCGCGGTCAGGACCGTCTGGACGCCCTCTGACTCATAGGCGCGGTTGTTGTTGCGCACCCGCAGGGCCCCATCGGCGCTGGTGAAGCCGTCCGCCCCGACCAGCACAGCCATCTGGTCCGCATAGGCGGCAGGGTCGGCCAGCACCGTTCCTATCCCGACCCAGCCGTTTCCGGCCGAGTTGCGCACGTCGTTCAGCTTGTACCAGGCGCGGGTGGTGTCGGTGCGATAGGCGATGGTGGTCAGGTCCAGGGCGCTGGACAGGGCGATGCGGTGGGTCAGCTGCCAGGTGTCGTGGGCCACGTCCATGCGGTCGACCTGGCTGCCGTTGTAGCGCCGGAACGGATCGTCGCCGAAGTCCGCCAGGGTCAGGCCCAGATAGGTCTCGTGCGAGGTCTCGTCATAGGTCTGGTGCTTCAGCTCCAGCGACTGGGGCAGGGCTGCGCCAGGCCTCGTGCGCACGGCCAGCTTGAACACCAGGTCGTCGATGCCGAAGCCGGTGGGGCCGCCGTTATCCAGCGTCTTGAAGCCGTCGTTCTCCTCGCGCAGGCCCTCGATCAGGCCGCCGATCTCCAGACCCTGGCCCAGCGGCGCCCAGCCACCGGCCCAGCCGTGGGCGCGCAGGGCGCCGTCGGTCCCGCCCAGCAGCTCCAGCTCGCTGGCCCTCGCCTCGGGGATGGGGGTGGAGAACAGGTTGATGGCGCCGCCTGTGGTCAGGGGGCCGTACTTGATGGCGCCGGGACCCTTGGTCACCTCCACGCCCGTCATGCGCGTCAGGCGGGGGAAGTAGTAGGCGGCCGGAGCCGCATAGGGGGCGGGAGCGATCAGCACCCCGTCCTCCATCACCGCCACCCGGCCCGAGCGGTCGGTGCCCGAGCCCCGGATGCCGATATTGGGGCGCAGGCCGAACCCGTCTTCCTCTTGCAGGAACACGCCCGGCACCTGACGCAGCACCTGGTTGACGTCGGCGTGGCCGAACACCTCCAGCGCTGCATTGTCCAGGAAGGTCGCCGATCCGCCCACCGTGCGGGCGTCCTCGGCGGACGCGGTGACGATGACCGCCTCCAGCACCGTGGGATCGCTGTCTGCGGCCCAGGCGGCCGGAGCGGCGAGGGCGGCGGTGAGGGCGAGGATCGAGGCGGTGACGCGTTGGGTCATGAAGGCGGGGGTCCAGGCGCGCGCGCTTGATTGCGACGCATTCTTAAGGTTGGGCGCTCTTAGGCGGGACCCGGGGAATTGGCAATGCGACCCGCTCGCATTCCATATTCTGTGGCGCTGAAGCGACATCGCCCTATCGCCGGGGGCGCAAAGCGGCGCTATGGCTCGGCCATGATCACCTCGCCGCTTCCCGATGCCACGCGCGCCAACTGGGTGGACCGTTTCGCGCCGGAAGGCCTGAAGCCATGGCTGAAGCTGGGCCGGTTCGACCGGCCCATCGGCATCTGGCTGCTGCTGCTGCCCGGCTGGCAGGGCATCGCCCTTGCGCTGGCCCAGAGCTGCACCGCGCCGGACGGCTATGGCTGGTGGCTGGCAGCCGCCTTCGCCGTCGGCGCCTGTCTGATGCGGGCGGCGGGCTGCGCCTTCAACGACGTCGTCGACCGCGACATCGACCGGCAGGTGGCCCGCACCGCCGCCCGGCCCGTCGCCTCGGGCCGCATCAGCGTCAATGGCGCCTGGGCCTTCGTCATCTGCTGCTCCCTGATCAGCCTCCTGATCCTGCTGACCTTCAACCTCACCGCCATCCTGCTGGGCGTGGGGTCGCTGGCGCTGGTGGCGGCCTATCCCTTCATGAAGCGCATCACCTGGTGGCCCCAGGCCTGGCTGGGCCTGACCTTCAACTGGGGCGCTCTGATGGGCTACGCGGCGCTGGGCGGGCAGGTGCCCCCGGCGGTGCTGCTGCTCTATCTGGGCGGTGTGTTCTGGACCCTCGGCTACGACACCCTCTACGCCCTTCAGGACCTTGAGGACGACGCCATGGTCGGCGTGAAGTCCTCCGCCCGGCGGCTGGGCGGGCGGGTGAAGACCGGCGTGGCGGTCTTCTACGGTCTGGCGGTGCTGTGTGCGGCGGGGGCCGGGGTGCTGGCCGGGCTCGGCCCGCTGTTCGCTCTGGGCCTGCTGGCCTATGCCGGTCATCTGGCCCTTCAGGTCATGCGTGTGAAGCCCGACGACGGTGCGCTGGCCCTGCGCCTCTTCAGGTCCAACCGCGAGGCCGGCCTGATCCTGCTGGCTGCGGTCGCGCTGGGCGCGATCCCGTTGTAGGCTTGACCATTCCTTCCCGAGGAGACCCCAAGATGAGCCTGCCTTCCCGCGCCCTGATCGTGACCGCCGCCGTGGCCCTGACGCTGGCCGCCTGTGACCGCCGCGAGCGCGAGACCGCCCCTGAGGCTGCGGCGCCTGCCGATCAGGGCCAGGTCACCCCCGCCGACGGTGCGGCCCCCATGACCTATGAGAGCGAGAACCGCTTCGCCGAGGTCAGCCTGAATCTGCCCGACGCGGTGCGGGCGCAGCCTGACCTTCACGCGCGCCTTTACGCCGAAGGGGTGCGCGAGCTGCGCACCTTCACCGAGGGCGCCCAGGCGGACCGCACCGAATATGAGGGCGACATGGATCTGCCGCCCTACGCCAAGGACATCACGTTCGTGGCGGCGGGGGAAACCGGCAAGCTGATCAGTCTGCAACGCAACAGTTACGAGAACACCGGCGGCGCTCACCCGAATCCGGCCTATGGCGCGGTGATCTGGGACAAGGCCCTGAAGCAGTTCGTCCAGCCGGCCCAGCTGTTCCGGCGCGGCGCGGACCTGTCATCGCTGGACAACGCCCTGTGCGAGGCGATCAACGCTGCACGCCGTGAGCGCAATCCCGACGCCGAGACCATCGGCCTGAACCCGACCCGGAGCGGCTGGTCCTGCCCCCGCGCGGGCTCGACCCCGTTCGTGCTGGCGGCGTCGAGCACGCCGGGCAAGGCGGGCGGTCTGATCTTCCTGATCGGACCGTATCAGGTGGGGCCCTACGCCGAGGGCGGCTACGAGATCGCCGTGCCCCAGTCCGCTTTCCGATCCCTGCTGGCCCCCGCCTACGCCGACGAGTTCGCCGGCCAGCCCCCGCGCACCGGCGACATCACCGATCTGGGGTGAAAGCGCGCCGGGTGTGCACGGTGCAATCAGTGCAATTGGTGCAATTCGCAGTCAGGCGAAGCGGCGGCGGCGTTCGGCGCTCTGCAGGGTGTCGCGCACGAAGTCCGATGGCGTGTCCGCCTCGGCCAGCACCGCTTCCTTGATGGCGCGGGGTTCGCCGAACAGGTGGCCCTGGCCCATGGCGATGTCCAGCTCCAGCACATCGACCACCTGGCGCTCGGTCTCCACCTTCTCGGCGATGACCTCCATGCCGTAGCGGCGCACCAGCCCGGCAAAGTCGGCGGCCTGAATGTCGCGCAGGGACGGCAGGGCTACGCCTGCGTCCTGGTCCAGCAGTTGTTCGATCAGCAGGTCGGCGGCGATCTTGATGAACTTCACGTCCGACCGTTGCAGGTCGGTGAAGTCCAGATCCAGCGTCTGGACCTTGTCGATGGAGAAGCGGAAGCCCAGGTCGGCCAGTTTGGCCATGTTGCGCGCCTCGACCGCGCCGCGGGCGTCGAACACCGCCTGTCCCAGCTCGAAGATCAGGGCGTCCTTCAGGTCGCGGTTCTCGCTGAGGAACTCGAGGAATTTGGGGAAGAAGGTCTCGTCCCCCAGCGAGGTCAGGGAGACGTTGCAGAACACCCCCACTTTCCGATCTTGCGTCGCCAGCCGCCGCACGATCTGGGCGCAGCGGAACAGCAGCAGGTTGTCGATGGCGGGCACCAGCCCCTCGCCCTCGGCCACCGACAGGTATTCGGCGGGCATCAGCACCCGGCCGGTGCCGTCGCGCAGGCGGGTGAAGCTCTCGTAGAAGGTGGTGCGACGCTGGGGCAGGGTGACCACCGGCTGCAGGTACAGGTCGACGCGGTTGTCGGCCAGGGCGTCCTGGACGGTGCGCAGCAGGGCGTTGGACTGCTGGTAGATGCGGGCTTCTAGGCTCCCGGGCGGGTAGGTCGGCGTGGCGGCCAGCTTGGCCTCGAGGCCTTCGCTGATCTGGGTGACCAGGCTCTCCAGCATGCGGACTTCGGTGGTCAGCTCCTCGGTGCGCGACAGGGCGCCGGTCTCGATGGCCTGGGCCAGTTCGCTGAGGGCGTTCTGGGTGTTCTCCATGGCGTCGGCCAGCAGACGGTGAGCCTGACGCACGGCCTCGACCTCGCGGCGGATGGCGCGGCGGTCCAGCGAACCGGTCACCAGGGCGTGCAGGGCCATGCCGACGCCCAGCGCCCCGAAGAACGCCGCCCCGGCATTGCCCAGCCCGAAGCCCGCGCGCCAGATGAGCGCCGAGACCGTCAGGGCCAGGAACAGGTAGGATGCAAAAAGCAGCCCGGATGTGATCTTGCGCATGGGAATGGATCGCCGCCTTCCCGGATGGAATCGCCCGAGTATCGGGGTATCAGGGGTCCGCGGCTAGTGCCGTATAGGGGAACAAGAAGGTTAACGCATGAAACTGTTCGATTTGTCGGGGAAAACCGCCGTCATCACCGGTTCGTCCAAGGGCATCGGCAAGGCCATCGCCGAGCAGATGGCCGACCACGGCGCGAATGTGGTGATCTCGTCTCGCAAGGCCGGGCCTTGCGATGAGGTCGCCCAGACGATCAACGCGAAGCACGGCGACAGCCGCGCCATCGCCGTTCCGGCCAACATCGCGTCGAAGGAGGACCTGCAGCGTCTGGTGGACGAGACCAACGCCGCCTTCGGCCAGATCGACATTCTGGTGTGCAATGCCGCCACCAATCCCTACGCCGGGCCCATGGCCGGGATCACCGACGAGCAGTTCGGGAAGATCCTCCAGAATAACGTCATCTCCAACCACTGGCTGATCCAGATGGTCGCGCCCCAGATGCTCGAGCGGAAGGACGGCTCGATCATCCTGCTGTCGTCCATCGGCGGCCTGCGCGGCAACGCCCTGATCGGCGCCTACAACGTCTCCAAGGCCGCCGACATGCAGATGGCGCGCAATCTGGCGGTGGAGTGGGGGCCGTCCAACGTGCGGGTCAACTGCATCGCCCCGGGCCTGGTCCAGACCGATTTCGCCAAATACCTGTGGGAGAACCCGGACCTGCTGAAGACCGTCACCGAGCCCGCGCCCCTGCGCCGCATCGGCCAGCCCGACGAGATCGCCGGCGCGGCGGTCTATCTGGCGGCGCCGGCCTCCGCCTACATGACCGGTCAGACCCTGGTGATCGACGGCGGGGTCACCATTGCCTGGTAGGCGCGCGGTTCACGGCCGGGACGACAATCCGTCGCCCGGAAAGCGCCTGGGCTGGCTGGCCCAGGCGGCGGCCTTCGCCGCCTATTCCGGCCTGATGCGGGCCTTGCCACTGGAGACGGCGTCCAATTTCGGCGCCTGGCTGGTGGCGCGGATCGGCCCCATGACAAGCACCGAGAAGACGGTTCAGCGAAACCTGCGTCTGGCCTTTCCGGATATGGACGAGGCCGCGCGCCGCGCCCTTTCCCGCGCCCAGTGGGAAAGCACCGGCCGCACCTTCGCCGAGTTTCCGCTCATGGACCGCATCACCCCGGCGACCGGGCGGGTGGAGGTGGTGGGAGCCGAGCGCCTGCACGCCATCCGCGACAGAGGTCGGGCGGCGGTGCTGGTGTCGGGCCATTTCTCGAACTGGGAGGCCATGGCCGCGGCCATCGTCTCCACCGGGCTGAAGACCCAGATCACCTACCGCGCGGGCAACAATCCCTATGTGGACCGCATGATCATCGACGGCCGCGCCCGCTATGGCGTGGAGTTGATGGCGGCCAAGGGCGGGGACGGCGCCCGCGAACTGCTGGACGGCATGAAGCGCGGGGAGTCTGTGGCCCTGCTGAACGACCAGAAGTTCCGCGAGGGGCCCGAGGTGGTCTTCTTCGGCCATCCCGTGAACACCGCCACCGGCCCCAGCCGCCTGGCCCAGCGGTTTGACGCGCCGATCATTCCGGTGACGGTGGAGCGGTCAGGTCCGGCCCGCCTCAAGGTGACCTTCCATCCCGAAATGCGGGTGCGGCCCGCCACATCGCCGGCCGACAAGGCTCGCGCCGTGGAAGAGGCGACCCAGGCCATCACCCGCTTCATTGAGGACCAGGTGCGCGCCCGGCCCGACGAATGGTTCTGGACCCACAAGCGCTGGCCAGAGGATGTCTATGCGACGTTGGACGCCGAACCCGCGTCGGTGGAGCGGCGGAACGGCCCGGCGTAGCCGACGGGCGTCTTCCTGCGGCGGCAGGGACCGAAATAGTCATCGGCCTTCACAAACGGGCGGGGATGGAAGATCACCGCGTGAATCCGGTCCAGCATAGCCTTGGGCGTGACCGGCTTGACCACGAACTCGGTGACACCGGCATCCCGCGCCTCCTGCACCTTTGACCGCTCGGAATGGCCCGTCATCATGATGATGGGCAGATAGGGATTGGCGCTGTCGGGGCTGTTGCGCACCATGCGGGTGAACGCCACGCCATCCAGCGGGAACATGTTGAAGTCGACGATGGCGAGGTCGACGGGCAGGTGCTTCATCGCCTTCAACGCCTCGGCTCCGTCGTCCACCTCATGGATGCGCCGGATACCCGCCGATTTCAGAATGGCGCTGGCGATGGCGCGCATATGCTGGTTGTCGTCCACCAGCAAGACCTCGAGCGCTTCCATGGCCGCCATCGCGCCGTTCCCTCTCCAAAACGGCCCCCGCCGATTCGGCGCACGTTAGGGACAAAGATCGGGCGTGCAAGCCCCCAGACAGGGGCTGCTGATCATGTAATCGGTATCGTGGCGCCGCGTGGCCTCGATCAGTCCAGCGGGGGCGCCGCAGCGTCCACCAGCAGGCTGGGGTCCAGATTGCGGTCGCGCCATTTCAGGCGCCAGCACAGGTGCGGACCCGTGGCCCGGCCGCTGGCGCCGACCCGCCCGATGGGCTGGCCCTGAACCACCTGTTCACCCGGACGCACATCCAGCCGCGACTGGTGCAGATAGGCCGAGATCAGCCCCTGCCCATGGTCGATCAGGGTCAGGCCGCCCTCGAAATGCAGGTCCGGCTCCGCCAGGGTGACAAGGCCGTCGGCGGGCGCGCGGATCACGGTTCCGGTCGGCGCGCCCAGATCGATGCCGTAGTGGGGCCGTGCAGGGGTGCCGTTCAGGACGCGCTGGGCGCCCCAGCGGCTTGTGACCCGCCAGATCTCCAGCGGGCGGATGAAACCGCCGTTGAAGTGATCGGAATCGGCGCGGCTGGCGAACCCCTCGGTCTTGAGCGCCGCCTCCCGCTGGATTCGGGCAAGAATCTCCGGCGCAGTGGGAGTCACCGTCTGCGGCGGCAGGCCGTCGACGCGGGTGATCGCGAAGTCGCCCGGCGCGATGGGCAGGTTGCGTCCTTCTCGATGGACGCCCGACAGCACCTCGATTCGGGTCGAAGCGGCGGCGTCCCGGTCGAAGCCGACGACGAACAGCCCCGCCGCCGAGGCGGTGGTCAGGGCCTCGCCGTCTACGAAGACGATGGCGCGGGGCCAGGTGCGGCCCATGGCGAAGCCGCCCTGGACGAACCGCCCATTCAGCACCAGGCCCTCGTTCGACCAGGCGGGTCCGGCCAGACCGAGGGCGCCGACGCCCATCAGGAAGGATCGGCGGGCGGCGATCATGCCGTCGCAGCCCGTTCCATCAGCTCGCCCGGCCCCACATAGGGCTCCTGCAGATCGATGCTCCAGTAGCGCAGGGCGTCCAGCGGGATCTGGCGGCCAGTCACGGCGCAAACGACGAAGCGCCCGGGCTTGAGCACCACATAGTCGCCGTCGCCGTAGTGAAGCTGGGCCAGGCCGTCGAGATTGGGGTCATGGGCGTTCATGGTCCTTCTCTAACGCTGCAAGGGCGCCATGTCAGTCGCGGCGCGCCTCAAAATCCTGATACCAGTCCACGAAGCGCGCCAACCCGGCCTCCAGCATCACCCTGGGCCGATAGCCGGTCAGGGCGTTCAGACGGGATATGTCGGCATGGGTGGCGGTGACGTCGCCGGGCTGCATGGGCTTCATCACCTTGACCGCCTCGCGCCCCAGCAGCCGCTCCAGCGTGGCGATCATGTCCATCAGGCCCACGGGCCGGTCATCGCCGATGTTGAGGATGCGGTTCTCGCCGGGGGCGGGGGGCCGATCCAGAGCGCCGATCACCCCGTCGACGATGTCGTCCACATAGGTGAAGTCGCGCGCCATCTGGCCCTGCCCGTACACCTGGATCGGCTCGCCCCTCAGGATGGCCCGGGTGAAACCGTAATAGGCCATGTCCGGCCGGCCCCACGGTCCGTAAACGGTGAAGAAGCGCAGGCCGGTCAGGGGAAGATCATAGAGCCCGGCGTAGGCGTGGCTCATTAGTTCGGCCGACCGCTTGGTGGCGGCGTAGAGCGAGACCGGGGCCATGGCTGCGTCGTCCTCCCCGAGCCCCCCGCTGCCCACAGGCCGGTCCCCGTAAACCGAGCTCGAGGACGCATAGACCAGATGCCTCAGCCCGGGCGCATGGCGCACGGCCTCCAGCACCGACAGCTGGCCCGCCAGATTTGACCGCTCATAGGCGAACGGGTTCTCAAGGCTGTAGCGGACCCCCGCCTGGGCGGCCAGGTGGACGACGCGGTCCGCACCGCTGTCCCGGACCAGGGCGGCGAAGGCCTCATGATCCGCCACATCGGCGTGCACCATGCGAAAGCCCGGATGCGCCTCCAGCCGGGCGGCGCGGGCGGCCTTGAGCGCCGGGTCGTAGTAGTCAGTGAAGCTGTCCACCCCGATCACGGCCTCGCCGCGCGCCAGCAGCCGTTCGGCCACGTGCATGCCGATGAAGCCCGCCGCTCCGGTTACGATGATCGTCAAAATGCGCTCCTGACCCGTTGTGGCCACATGACGGCCTATGATGGGCGTTCGCCTCGGCGCTTCCTAGAGGGCGGCGCATGGGCTAGGCAGGGTCTGAAACCGCAAGGAAATTTCTGTAATGCGCGTTCTTGTTCTTGGCGGCGACGGCTTCTGCGGCTGGCCCACCGCCCTGCATCTGTCGGCGCGGGGCTGGGACGTGACGGTTGTGGACAATCTGTCCCGCCGCAACATCGACAACGAGCTGGAAGTGTCCTCCCTGACGCCGATCCGGCCCATCGGCGAGCGCATCGCCGCGTGGAAGAACATCTCGGGGCGCGAAATCGGCTTTCACAACCTGACCCTGGGCAAGGAGTTCGACCGCTTCGTCGCTCTGCTGAGGGACGAAAAACCCGACGCAATTGTCCACTTCGCCGAACAGAGGGCCGCGCCCTATTCCATGAAGTCGGCGCGGCACAAGCTCTACACCGTCGACAACAACCTGAACGCCACCAACCATGTCCTGGCGGCCATGGTGGAGAGCGGGCTGGACATCCATCTGGCGCACCTGGGCACCATGGGCGTCTATGGCTACGCCACCGCGGGCCTGACCATCCCCGAGGGATATCTGACCGTGACGGTCGAGACCGACCGCGGCCCGGTCGAGCAGGAGATCCTGTTCCCGCCGAACCCGGGCTCGATCTATCACATGACCAAGACCCAGGACGCGCTGCTGTTCCAGTTCTACGCCAAGAACGACGGCGTCCGGATCACTGACCTGCACCAGGGCATCGTCTGGGGCACCCAGACCGAAGAGACTCGCCAGGACGAGCGCCTCATCAACCGCTTCGACTATGACGGCGACTATGGCACGGTGCTGAACCGCTTCCTGATGCAGGCGGCCGTGGGACATCCCCTGACCGTGCACGGTTCGGGCGGCCAGACGCGGGCCTTCATCCACATCCAGGACACGGTGCGCTGCATCGAACTGGCCCTGAGCAACGCCCCCCGCACCGGCGATCGGGTCAAGATTCTCAACCAGATGACCGAGAGCCACCGGGTGCGCGACCTGGCCCGGATGATCGCCGACATGACCGGCGCCGAGATCGCCAATCTGCCCAATCCGCGACACGAGGCGGACGAGAACGATCTGGTTGTCGCCAATGACAAGTTCCGCGATCTGGGGCTCAAGCCCATCACCCTGGCCCAGGGCCTGCTGGACGAGGTGACCGATATCGCCCGCCGCTACGCCGACCGGGCCGACCTGTCCAAGGTGCCGTGCGTATCCCACTGGAACGCCGCGCGCGAACAGGCGGCCCGGGCTCCTGCAGGCGCCACCGTCACCCGTCTCGAGACGCGCCAGGCGAGCTGATCCGATTTGTCACGCACAATCCTGGTCTTCGGCGGCGGCTATCTGGGCGAGGCCATTGCGCGGCGTGCTGAAGCCGAAGGCGCCCGGGCGATCCTGACGTCCCGCTCGCCCGAGCGGCGACAGGCGCTGGAGGCGAGGGGCGTTGCGGCGCTTGACCCGGAGGACACCGAGGCCCTCGCCCGAGCGGCGGCGGACGCCCACGCCATCGTCGTCGCCGCCCCGCCCGACGCGCGCGGATGCCCCGGGGCGCGGGTGCTGCTGCCGGCCCTGGCGGCGGCGGGCGCCTATCCCGACTGGATCGGCTATGTGTCGTCCACCGCCGTCTACGGCGACCGGGCGGGCGGCTGGGTGTTCGAGGACGATCCCTTGAACGCCGCCAGCATCCAGGGCGCCCGGCGGGTGCGGGCGGAGCGGGAGTGGCTGGAAGCCGGGCCCGGCCTTGGGCTGACGATCCAGATTTTCCGCCTGCCCGGCATCTATGGTCCCGGCCGTTCTCCGGTAGATCGGCTGAGGGCAGGGACCGCGCAGCTGGTGCGCAAGCCGGGCCAGATTTTCAATCGCATCCATGTGGACGACGCGGCTGCGGGCCTGTTCGCCTCCATGGCGCAGCCCCGCCCGGGCGGGCTCTACAATCTGGCTGACGACGAGCCCGCGCCCGCCGACGTGGTGACCGAATGGGCCGCGCGCCGGCTGGGCGTGGCGCTCCCGCCCGAGACCGACTGGACCGATCCGTCGGTCAGCGAGACCATGCGGCGGTTCTATCTGGACTCCAAACGTGTCTCCAACGCCCGCGCCAAGGCCGAACTCGGCTGGCGACCTGCTTTCTCCAGCTACCGAGAGGGGATCGAGGCGATGCTGGCGGCAGGGTGATCCTTCTCCTCCCCACGGCGTGTGAAGGAGAAGCGTTTCCTCAGAAAGGCAGCAGATTGCGCTGGCGGCTGTAGGACATGGTGCCGACATTGGCGCCAAGGCGCAGGCCGACGCCCGTGCGGATCGGCGCCAGGGTGATGTTTTCGGCGCGTTGGTAGTTCACGCCGAGACCCGCGATCAGGTAGGCCGTGCCTTCGACGCCCGGGTAGCGGCGGTAGATCATGTCGGGGTGATACAGGCCATAGACAAGGGTGAAGACCCGGCTGGCGTTGCCGCCCAGGTCCCAGCCTATGGACGCGCCCTGCCAGAACACCTCCTGCGAGGCGGTCAGGTCTTTCATATGCAGGGCGCCGCGGCCGTAGCGCGCGCCGATGACGGCCGCGCCCGCGCCTTCCTCGCCCGCGATATAGGCGGTGGGGCGATCGCCCTGGTCAGCGAAGACGCGCTCGATGGCCGCGCCGATGGCCTCGGCGGCGATGCCCAGCTCCCGCGATCCCGCCGAAACCAGCTCATCGAAGGTGTAGGCGGGGGCCGTGGCGTCGGAACTGATCGGATAGTTCGGGTCGGCCGGCTGGCGCGTGGCGCAGGCGCCGACGGTGCCGGCGGCGAGACCGGAAAGGATCAGTTGGCGGCGTTGCATATGCAGGCTCCGTGGCAGGCGGGATCAGGGATAATCCTGACCTTCAACCCGTTTTACGGCGCATGTGCGGCCGCAGGGTTAACGGCGCCGTAAGGATCCGCCCCGTGTACCGGTGTCTCGACGTCAGCCTTTGGCGGCGGCGCCGGCCAGGATCACGTCCAGCTGTCGCGAAAGGCGCTCGGACAGGGCCTTCTGGTCCCAGCCGTCATAGGCTGCGCCACGATAGTTGGTCAGCCAGGTGTCCCAGACCATATCGCCCACCAGGCGGGTGTCCGCGTCCTGCTTGAGCTCGCCGGAGCGCACGCCGTCGCGAAGCACTTCGCCGATCACGGACAGGAGGCCCTTGGTGAAGCCGCGAGCGCGTTGTTCCGCCTGCTGGGGCTGGAACCACGACCGCGCCACGATGGCCTGCATCAGCGGCAGGTGGTCCAGGGTGTGATGGTAGCCGGCGTCCAGAGCCGTGGTCAGGCGTTCCTTGACCGAACCGGCCGGGGCGGCGGCGGCCCGAACGACCTCGGTCAGCCGCTCCATGTTCTCGGCCAGAACAGCCTCGAACAACTCGGCCTTGTCCTGGAAATTGGCGAAAACCGCGCCGGTGGACATGCCTGCGCCCTTGGCGATGTCGCGGATGGTGGCCGGGTCATAGCCGCGCTCCGAGAACAGATCCCGTGCGGCGTCCAGCACCTTCTGGCGGGTCCGGACCTTGGCGGCCTGGCGTCGGTTCAGCCGGGGACCGTCCGAGGGCTGGTCGACGGGCTCGAAGGGGGCGTTCAGGGAAGACTCTCGCATACTCACTGTCACTCTACGCTGGGGCGCTACGGCCCGAACCGGTAACCCCCCCCGGTCACGTTCGAAAAGAGATCTCTATTGAGTTCTCGGTGTTTTGTTATTGGTTAGTCTAATGCGTTCAAAGGCTTACTGCCTTGAACCTGACTTGAATGGTGGTTTGATCACGCAAGGGTGACCAAAATGCGTTCCACAGGTTAATGAAACCGTTTTCTCGTGGACAAGACGGCTGGCGGCAAGCCCCCTTAAACCGCATAGTTGCGGGACATTCGGCGAGGGAGCGGACCATGGCCTACCGGGCGACGGGCTATCTGAAAAAGGTGCTCAGCGACGATGAGGTGATCCTCCGCATCACCCGCCGGCACTGGCTGGTTCGGGTGTTCAAGACCATGTGGTGGGCCCTGGCGTTCTGGGCCATGGCCGCGGGCGCGGTCTGGCTCTACCAGACCAACCCCGCGGGCGACGACCGCTGGATGTGGCTGGCCGGCCTGGCGCTGATCCCCCTGGCCGGGTGGATCTGGGAGCATCTGGTCTGGCGCAACCAGATGAACGTGATGACCAGCCGCCGTATCATCCAGATGGAAGGGGTGCTGAACAAGAAGGTGTCCGACAGCCTGCTCGAGAAGCTCAATGACGTGAAGACCGAGCAGACCTTCATCGGCCGCATCTTCGGGTTCGGCGACATTCTGATCCTGACCGCCAGCGAGCAGGGCGCAAACCATCTCAGGACCATCGCCGACCCGCTGGGCTTCAAGCGCGCCATGCTGGACGCCAAGGACGCCCTGGACGACGATCACGCCCGGGCCGACTGAGGGCTACCCGGCCGGACGCTCGGGCAGTCGCGCGCGCAGGGCCCGGGCCGGGCGGCGGCTGGTCTCGGGCATGGCGGCCTGGAAGGTCTTGCGGAAGACGTCGCGGCGCTCGTGCACCGAGGCCAGCACCAGACCCATGGGCACGCCGAGGTCCACCAGGGTATTCTCGGCCAGCTGCAGGCTGGCCTCGATGGTCTCCGGCACCGCGTCGGTGACGCCCAGCGCGTAGAGCCGCTCCGCATGGCGGTCGTCGCGGGCGCGGGCGATGAGGATCAGGTCGTCACGAAGCCCTCGTGCGGCCTTGACCACGTCGTCCACCTTGCCCGGCGCGTCCATGGTGACCACCAGGGCGCGGATGCTGTCGACGCCGCACAGCTTCAGCATCTCGGGATTGGCCGCGTCGCCATAATAGACGGGCTCGCCGTCGCGCCGGGCGGCGGTCACGGTTCGTGAGTCCGCGTCCACGGCCACATAGGACTGGCCGTGGGTCTTGAGCATCTCACCCACCAGTCGGCCCACCCGACCGAAGCCGACGATCAGCACCACGCTCTCGGGCGGGGACAGGCCGGGCGAGGTCTGAACATCCTCGGCGGGATCCCTGGCGGCGGCCCGACCGGTGATGCGCGCGCCCAGCCCCGCCAGCAGCGGAATGGCGAACATGGTCAGGGTGGCGGACACCAGCACTGACTGGATGAAGGCCGGCGAGGCCACGCCCTCGGCCACCCCGGCGCTGAGGATGACGAAGGCGAACTCGCCCGCCGGGCCCAGCACCAGCGCGGTCTCCAGGGCCTGGCGCGACTTCAGTCCCGCCACGCGCGCCAGGGTGAAGATCACCGCCGCCTTGATGACCACCAGACCCAGCGCCAGCGACAGGATGCGGACGGGCTCGGCGAACACCGCGTCCAGATCCAGGCCGATGCCGACGCTGACGAAGAAGACGCCCAGCAACAGGCCCTTGAAGGGTTCGATGGCCAGCTCGACCTCACGCCGGTACTCGGTCTCGGCCAGCATGAGGCCGGCGATCAGGGCGCCCAGGCCCATGGACAGGCCCGCCGCCTGGGCCGCCACGCCGCCCCCCACCACGATCAGCAGGGCCGCGGCCAGGAACAGCTCGCGGCCCGGGGCCCGCGCCACCGAGCGGAACAGGGGCCGCAGGACCAGCCGGCCCAGAATGACGATCAGCGCGACCCCGAGGGCGGCGGGCCCGAGGGTCAGCAGTGCCGTTCCGATGGCCGCCGGATGCAACCCGCCATCGGCTGTGGCGGCCAGCGCCGCCAGCACGGTGACGGTGATCAGCAGCGGCGCCACCGCCAGATCCTGGGCCAGAAGGATGGCGAAGGTGGCCCGGCCGGAGCCCGCTCCCACCCGGTTCCGCTCGGCCAGCACCGGTAGAACGATGGCCGTGGAGGACAGCGCCAGCGCCATGCCCGCCACCAGCGCCGTGTCCAGGGTCTGGCCCAGAAGCAGGAACAGCCCGGACAGGGCGGCGGTGCAGGCCAGGACCTGGGCCAGCCCGAGGCCGAACACCATCCGTCGCATGGTCTTCAGCCGTCCCCAGGACAGCTCCAGCCCAATCATGAACAGCAGGAAAGCCACGCCCAGTTCTGCCAGGACGGCCATGTCTGCGCGGTCCGTGATGGTCAGCCATTCGACCCACGGGGCCACCTCGGCGAACCGGCCCAGCCCGTCCGGGCCCAGCAGTACGCCCGCCGCAAGAAATCCAAGCACGGGGCTGACCTTGAACCGGCTGAAGATGGGCACGAGCACGCCGGCCGCGGCCAGAAAGACCACCAGATCCTTGTACTCGCCCGCGTGTTCCGCCGCCATTCAACCCCGCCTTGTCAGACAACCATCTAAAGGGCATCGCGCCGCCTGATGCGAGAGCGTCTGACCGTCCAATGAACTATTTTTTAGGTTCGGCGGGGGGGCTGCACCCCTATGGTGCCCCCGATCTCGTCCCGGCTCAGGGACCCTGTAGGAAGTACCATGAGAAAATTGATGATCGGCGCCGCCGTCGCCGCCCTTCTGCTGCCAGCGTCCGCCATGGCCGGGGACGGCCACGATCACGAGTGCCTGAACCAGTCGTGCAGCGTCGTGTCCCTGTTCCAGGCGCCGCAACTGGGCGCCACAGGCTATGAAGGCATCGAGACCCCGCGCTACGGGACATGGGGCTTCGACCTGGCGGGCCGCGACACCAGCGTGCGCCCCGGCGACGACTTCTTCCGCTACGCCAACGGGTCCTATGTGGACGCCCTGGAGATTCCGGCCGACCGCACCCGCTACGGTTCGTTCGACCTGCTGAGCCAACTGTCCGAAAACCGCATGACGGCGCTGATCGCCGAGATTTCGGCATCGTCGGACCTCGCCGCCGGCAGCGATGAAGCCAAGGTCCGCGACGCCTACAACAGCTTCATGGATCTGGAGGCGATCAACACCCTGGACGCCCAGCCGATCCAGCCGATGATGAGCGCCATCCGCGCCCTCGACACCCACGACGCCATGGCCGCCTACATGGGCGGGACCCAGGGCGTCCCCGGCGGCTCGCTGTGGGGCATGGGCGTCAGCGACGACGCTCGCGATCCCGAGGCCTATGCGGTCTATCTGAGCCAGGGCGGCATCGGCCTGCCTAACCGCGACTATTATCTGGCCGAGAATTTCGCCGACAAGCTGGCCGCCTATCAGCTCTATGTAGCGCAGATGCTGGACATGGCCGGCTGGGACAACGCCCAGCAGGCCGCCGCCGACGTGGTGCAGATGGAAACCGCCATCGCCACCGCCCACTGGACCCGCGTCCAGAGCCGAGACCGCGACCTGACCTACAACCCCATGTCCACCGCCGAGTTGGCCGCCTATGCGCCGGGCTTCGACTGGGCCGGCTACTTCGGGGCGGCGGGTCTGGGCGAGCAGGATCGCTTCGTGATCAGCCAGAACACGGCCTTCCCGGAAATGGCGCGAATCTTCGCCGAGGCCCCGATCGAAACCCTGCGCGCCTGGCAGGCCTTCCACACCGTGGATCAGGCCGCGCCCTATCTGTCCGAGCGCTTCAGTGACGCCCAGTGGGAGTTCCGCTCCCGCGAGCTGACCGGGGCCCAGGCCCAGCGGCCCCGTGACAAGCGCGGCGTCAGCTTCGCGCAGGGTCGCCTGGGCGAGGCGCTTGGGCGCCTCTACGTGGCCCGCTGGTTCCCGCCTGAGCACCGCGCCCAGATGGAAGAGCTGGTCGCCAACCTGAAGACCGCCATGGGCGAGCGCATCCGCAATCTGGACTGGATGAGCGAAGAGACCCGCGTCCGCGCCCTCGACAAGCTGGACAAGTTCGGCGTCAAGATCGGCTATCCGGATGAGTGGCGCGACTATTCCGACCTGGATATCCAGGCCGGCGACCTGTTCGGCAACTACCTGCGCTCGGGTGAGTGGCGCTGGAACTATGACCTGAACCGCCTGGGCCAGCCGGTGGACGACGCCGAATGGTTCATGACCCCCCAGACGGTGAACGCCTACTACTCCCCCACCAAGAACGAGATCGTCTTCCCGGCCGCGATCCTGCAGCCGCCGTTCTTCGATCCCGACGGCGACCCGGCGGTCAACTACGGCGCCATCGGCGGCGTCATCGGCCACGAGATCGGCCACGGCTTCGACGATCAGGGCCGCAAGTCTGACGGCGACGGCCGCCTGGAGGACTGGTGGACGGAAGAAGACGCTGGCCGCTTTGTCGCACAGACAGACATCCTGGGCGCCCAGTACAGCTCTTATGAGCCGATCCCCGGGCACTTCATCCAGGGCGGTCTGGCCATGGGCGAGAACATCGGCGACCTGGCCGGCGTGACCCTGGGCCTGGAGGCCTACCGGGTGTCGCTGAACGGGCAGGAAGCGCCGGTTCTGGACGGCTACACCGGCGACCAGCGGGTGTTCCTGGGCTGGGCCCAGGTGTGGCGGGGTCTGTACCGCGACGACGCCCTGCGCCAGCAATTGGCCCAGGGACCGCACTCGCCGGCCGAGTTCCGCGTGATCGGGCCGGTGCGCAATGTGGACGCCTGGTACGAGGCCTTCGACGTGCAGCCCGGCGACGAGTACTACGTCGTTCCGGAAGACCGCGTGCGCCTCTGGTAGGCCGCGTCGGCACCAATTGAGGAAGGGCCGGAGCGGCGACGCCCCGGCCCTTTTTCTTGGGAGCCGTTGTCCTCCCGCTCATCCCGCCGAAGGCCGGGATCCAGATCGTAGGGCTTGATTTCAGGATGATTGCACGACGGTCTGATCTGACGGCGTGCAGCCAGTGATTTCGCATCTGGATCCCGGCCTTCGCCGGGATGAGCGGAGATGTGCGCTCAAGCAGCGAGGCTCCGCGAGCCGAGCGTTAGCGCACTAAACATGAACACCAGACAGAAAAAACCCGCCGCGGGGGATACATCGCGGCGGGTCTTCTCGCTCTCTGTCGGAGCAGGCGCTTCCTCCCCGAAACGCCGGAGAAACATCAGCTCGCCCGAAGGCGCGCCGTGCTTCACACAAGTGCAACAAAACGCCATAATTGCCGGCGCGTCAAGCCGCCGCATCCCCAAAAAAGCGGGCAAAAGCAAAGTGATCGCTGATAACCCACGCAATGGTGAAGGTTATTTGCCGTGGTCCAGAATCGCGCGAACGGTGGTCGTCAGATCGGCGCGATCCACCAGCGCCTGTCCCGGCCGTTCGCTGCGCCAGGCGTCGTTGTCGGCGACCTTGCGAGCCAGCTCGCGGCCCAGGTCCAGATCCTTGATGGTGACCTTGCCCGCCGCGATCTCGTCGCCGCCCATGATGACGGCGGCGGGGGCGCCGCGCCGGTCGGCATATTTCATCTGTGCCTTCATGCCCGCCTTGCCGAGATAGACCTCGGCGGCGATCCCGGCGGCGCGCAGCTCGGACGCGGCTGCGAAATAGTGGGCCATGTCGTCTTCGGAGAAGGCGATGATCACCACCGGCCCGCGCGCGTCCCCGGCCGGATCCCGTCCCGCCGCGCGCAGGGCCGAGACCAGGCGCGACACCCCGAACGAAAAGCCCGTGGCCGGCGTACGCTCGCCGGTGAAGCGGGCCACCAGATCGTCATAGCGTCCGCCGCCGCCGATGGAGCCGAAGCGCACCGGACGGCCCTTGTCATCGGTGGTGTCCAGCAGCAGCTCGGCCTCGAACACCGCGCCGGTGTAGTACTCCAGCCCGCGCACCACCGAGGGGTCGATGCTGGCGGCTTCGTCGGCCACGCCCATGGCCTTCAGCGCCGCGCTGATGCGGCCCAGCTCGTTCAGCCCCTCGGCGCCCGCCTCGGTGCCGCCGACCACGGCGTCCAGGGCGTTCAGCACGCTGTCGCGCGGTCCCGCCTGAACCGCCAGGAAGGCCAGCACCGCGTCGATGCCCTTTACGTTCAGCCCGGCGCCCTTGGTGAAGTCGCCGGACTCGTCCAGCCGGCCTTCGCCCAGCAGCAGCTTGACCCCGTCAGGGCCAAGCCGGTCCAGCTTGTCCACCGCGCGCAGCACCGCCAGGGTCTGACCCTGTTCAGTCACGCCCGCGGCCTGAAGCACGCCGTTGACCAGCTTGCGGCTGGCGATCTTGATGGTGGCCTGACCCGGCGCGAGACCCGCGGCCTGCAGGCCCTCGACGGCCATGGCGATGATCTCGGCGTCCGCCTCGGGCCGGTCCGAGCCCACGGTGTCCGCGTCGCACTGGACGAACTCGCGGAAGCGGCCGGGGCCGGGCTTCTCGTTGCGCCAGACGGGCCCGAAGGCGTAGCGGCGGAACGGCTTGGGCAGGGTCTCCCAGGTCTGGGCCGCGAACCGGGCCAGGGGCGCGGTCAGGTCATAGCGCAGGGCCATCCACTGATCGTCGTCGTCCTGCAGGGCGAACACGCCTTCGTTCGGGCGGTCGGCGTCGGGCAGGAATTTGCCCAGGGCGTCGGCGTATTCGAAGGCCGAGGTTTCCAGCGGTTCGAAACCCCAGCGTTCATAGACTTCGGACACCGCCTGGACGATGCGGCGCTCGGCCACCAGGTCATGGCCTCGGCGGTCCTGAAATCCGCGCGGCGCGCGGGCTTCGGGACGGACGGGTTCGGGGGTGGTGTCAGCGGGGGATGTCATGGCGCGCGATTACGCCATCACGCCCCCCGCGACAACATCGGGCGCGCCGCGCTCAAGGAGCGAGCGTTCGCGACGCGAGCGTTAGCGTGCCCAAAATGCGCTCAGGCAGCGAGCGTCCGCGACGCGAGCGTTAGCGTGCCCAAAATGCGCTCAGGCAGCGAGCGACCGCGTCGTGAGCGTTAGCGCGCTTTATGCCCGCTTCAGCGCTACGCCTTTTCCATAGGTCAGGCGGCGCCACACCCATTCCAGCGGGCCCATGCTGAAGCGCGACAGCCACAGGGGCGACCAGATCAGCTGCACCACCCAGATGCCGATGATGAACAGCCACAGATCGGGCCAACCGACCTGACCGAAATAGCCCAGGCCGCGACCGCCGTAGAAGAGGGTGGTCATGATCAGGGTCTGGGTCAGGTAGTTGGTGAAGGCCATCTGCCCGGCCCTGGCCAGCGGCGTCAGGATCAGCTTCAGCCCGAACCGCGCCAGCAGGATCAGGGCGCTGGCGTAGGCCAGCGACACCAGCGGCGCCAGGAAGGTGTTGGCCGGGCGCATCATGGTCTCGACCAGCGGAAAGCCGGAAGCGATCAGGGCCGAGGCCTCGACATTGATCAGCCACAGCGACCCGGCGCCCAGGGCGATGAACAGGCCATAAACCCACGCCGGCGCGCGTCCGGCCAGGAAGCCGGCCTTGAACAGTCCCATGCCGATCATCATCAGCGCCGCTGTGGCGGGAATGAGAAAGATCGCCATGAACGGGACCACTGCTACCCAGGCGCTCATAACCGTCAGGGTCGTCTCGAGGGCGCTGCCCTGATAGGCCGCGATCATCACGCTGAGCTGCTCGGGGGTCGTATCCCAGCCGATGCCGTCCATGGCCTCCGGCGGCGCCATCCGCATCATGGCGATGATGCCGACATAGAGCGCGGAAAGAACCAGATTGAGCGTCACGCCCACGATCAGCAGCCGCTTCGCGCTCCAGGACCGCACCAGCAACACCACGAGCCCGGTCAGGGCGTACAGCAGCAGAATGTCGCCGAACCAGAAGAACAGGCCGTGAGCGAGGCCGAACAGCCCCAGCCAGAACAGCCGCTTCCGGAGCAGCTTGCCGCGCGTCAGGTCGCTGCGGTCGCCGCCGATCAGGAAGATCGACGCCCCGAACAGCATCGAAAACAGGGTCCGCATCTTGTCCTGGAAGAACACATGCATGGCCTGCCAGGCCGCCGCCGCCTCGCCTTCCAGCCCGCCGGGCTGCAGCGAGGGGTTCATCATCACCGGCTCGGGCATGGAGAAGGTGATGGCGTTCACCGCCAGGATGCCCAGTACGGCGAAGCCGCGCACCACATCCAGGCTGAACAGTCGGTCGGATGTCCGCACGGGCGTCGGCTCCGCAATGGGATCCCGCTCGGATGTGTTGACGGCTGCTTCGGTCATGTCGCCCCTCCCTGACATGGACAGGCGCCGACCTTCGCGCGACAGACCCCGGGCCGCAAGCCGCCGATCATGAAAGGACGGTAATGATTCCGCGCCGGCGGTTCAGGCGCCTTCGGAGCCGAGCAGGCCGGCGCGCGGGCGAACCGGCGGCGGCTTGGGCGTGAAGGCGATCAGGGCCACGCACAGCCCGGCCCAAAGGGCGTAGCTGAGGCCGATCAGCATGGCCAGCGGCAGGCCTGCCACACCGTAGATCAGCAGGGTAGTTTCCGCCGCGCCAAGGCTCTGGGCCACGGCGCCCGCCTCGGCCCAGCGAACACCCAGCATCACCAGGGCGGTCAGAATCTGCAGGGCGGCCGCGAGCAGACCGCCGTACAGCAGGAAGCGCCAGATCACGCCGAGGCGGGTGGAGGGCGACCCTGACCGGTCACGCTCGCGCACCAGCATGTAGACGCCCATCGGTACGGCGATCACGCCGGCCGCCAGCACCTGCAGCCGCCAGTCCATGTCCAGCCCGGGCATCATCTGCGACGGCGGCATCAGGGGCAGGGTCAGGATCAGCGGCGGCCAGGCGATGGCGGCGATGGCTGCGATCAGGGCCCACAGACCGGGCGAGCCGCGCCATTTGATCGGCGCCTGGCCCGGCAGGTCGCTCACGTCGCGGAGGTCCTTCAGGTCACGTTTCATCGGGTCGGAACCGGGGTCGGGCCGGAGTAGTCATAGAAGCCGCGCCCGGTCTTGCGACCCAGCCATCCGGCCTCGACATATTTCACCAGCAGCGGGCAGGGTCGGTACTTGCTGTCGCCCAGGCCCTCATACAGCACGTTCATGATGGCCAGCACCACGTCCAGACCCATGAAGTCCGCCAGCTCCAGCGGTCCCATGGGGTGGTTGGCGCCGAGCTTCAGGGCCGTGTCGATGGCGGTGACGTTCCCCACGCCTTCGTACAGCGTATAGACCGCCTCGTTCATCATCGGCGCCAGGATGCGGTTGACGATGAAGGCGGGGAAGTCCTCGGACTCGGTGGTGGTCTTGCCCAGGGCCTCGGCGAAGGCGACAGCGGTGTCGTAGGTCTGGCCCGAGGTGGCGATGCCGCGGATCAGCTCAACCAGCTTCATGGCCGGCGCCGGCTTCATGAAATGCAGGCCGATGAACCGCTCGGGCCGGTCGGTGACCGAGGCCAGGCGCGTGATGGAGATGGAGGAGGTGTTGGACGCCAGCAGGGTGTCGGCGCCGAGGTGGGGGGTCAGGTCGCGGAAGACCGCCTTCTTGATAGCCTCGTCCTCGGTCGCGGCCTCGATCACCAGATCGGCGCTGCCGGCCTCGGCCAGGGTCTCGATGGGGCGGATGCGGGCGAGGGCCGCGTCGGCGTCGGCCGCCGTGGTGGTTCCGCGCGCGACCTGACGGGCCATGCTGGCGCCGATGGCGCCGATGGCGGCGGGCAGCTTGTCTGCGCCCACGTCGTAGAGCCTGACGTCATATCCGCCGAGAGCCACCACATGGGCGATGCCCATGCCCATCTGGCCTGCGCCGATGACGGCCACCGTCCTGATTTCAACCATGCGGTCGAACGCCTCTTGAACCGATCGCGCGGAAACGCGCGGACGGCTGTCTTACGCCAAGGAAGGGGCGGCGGGGAAGGGCGACTTCCGAGGAATCCCTCTCCCCGTGGGAGAGGGATGCGCGCAGCGGGATGTGTAGCAGACCGCTTCATTGGCGCGCAGGGTGAGGGTCGGTCACGCGTTTCAGAACCACCGAACCCTCATCCCCCGCGCCAGAACCTTCGCGCTGCGCGCTCCGGTGCGCGGGGCCCCTTCTCCCGTCGGGAGAAGGGGGTTTTGACTTACCCCAGCGCCGTCATCAGTTCGGGGACCACCGTCTTGTAGTCGCCCACGATGCCGTAGTCCGCCACCTGGAAGATGGGGGCGTCGGCGTCCTTGTTGATGGCCACGATGATCTTGGAGTCCTTCATGCCGGCCAGATGCTGGATGGCGCCCGAGATGCCGATGGCGATGTAGAGCGCCGGCGCAACGACCTTGCCGGTCTGGCCCACCTGATAGTCGTTGGGGGCGTAGCCCGCGTCCACGGCGGCGCGGCTGGCGCCCACGGCGGCGCCCAGCTTGTCGGCCAGGGGGTCCATGACCGCGTGGAACTCGTCCGCCGAGCCCAGGGCCCGGCCGCCGGAGACCACGATCTTGGCCGCGCCCAGCTCGGGCCGGTCGGACTTGACCATTTCCTCGCCCACGAAGTCGGTCTTGGCCGCGTCGGCGCCCTTGATTGTCTCGACCTTGGCCGAGCCGCCTTCCTCGGCCGCCGTGAAGGCGGTGGGACGCACGGTGATGACCTTGATCTTGTCCGAGCTCTGGATCGTCTCCAGCGCATTGCCCGCATAGATGGGCCGCGTGAAGGTGTCGCCGGAGACCACCTCGATGATGTCCGAGATGGGGGCCACGTCCAGCTTGGCGGCGATGCGTGGGGCGAAATTCTTGCCGTCCGACGAAGCGGGCGACAGGATGGCGTCATAGTCCCCGGCCATGGGGACCACCACGGCCTCGACGGCTTCGGCGATGGTCTTGCCCAGTTCCGCGGACTCGGCCAGCAGCACCTTGCGCACGCCCGAGATTTTCGCAGCCGCATCGGCGGCGGCCTGGGCGCCCTGGCCCACCACCAGGATGTCGATGTCGCCCGCGTTCAGCTGCTGGGCGGCGGCGACGGTCTTGTGGGTGGTGTCGCGCACGTGGGCGTTGTCGTGATCGGCGATGACGAGAACGGCCATTACAGGACTCCTTCGGACTTGAGCTTGGCCACCAGTTCGGCGGCGTCGGCCACCTTGATCCCGGCCGAGCGCTTGGGCGGCTCGGTGACCTTCAGCACCTTCAGGCGCGGCGCCGTGTCGACGCCGTAGTCGGCGACCGCCTTGGTGACGATCTCCTTCTTCTTGGCCTTCATGATGTTGGGCAGGGAGGCGTAGCGCGGGGTGTTCAGACGCAGGTCGGTGGTCACCACCGCCGGCAGGGTCGAGGCCAGGGTCTGCAGCCCGCCGTCGATCTCGCGGGTCACCACGGCCTTGCCGTCCTTGATCTCCAGCTTGGAGGCGAATGTGCCCTGCGGCCAGTCCAGCAGGGCGGCCAGCATCTGGCCGACAGCGTTGTTGTCGCCGTCGATGGCCTGCTTGCCCATGAGGACCAGGTCGGGCTTTTCTTCCTCGACCACGGCCTTCAGCAGCTTGGCCACGGCCAGCGGCTCCAGGTCGGCATCCGACTGGATCAGGATGCCCCGGTCAGCGCCCATGGCCAGGGCGGTGCGGATGGTCTCCTGCGCCTGGCTCGGGCCGATGGAGACCACCACGATCTCGTCGGCGGTGCCGGCGGCGTGGTGCTCCTTGCCTTCCTTGAGACGCACGGCCTCCTCGACGGCGATCTCGTCGAAGGGATTCATGCTCATCTTGACGTTGGCGAGGTCGACGCCCGACTGGTCCGCCTTCACGCGCGCCTTGACGTTGTAGTCGATCACCCGTTTGACGGGGACAAGAACCTTCATGCCGAACCCTTTTCGAAACTTTGGTCTGGAAAGCCGCCCGGCCGCGGCCTTATTGGTGCGGCAGGACATGGAACGGCCGTCGCGGCCTGTCAACGTAACGCCAAGTCAACTTCCCGGGGATTCTCGCGCGTGTATCTGAGCTTCAAGCGGCTAGGCTTCCTGTTTCTGATCGTATTCGCCGTTCTCCTGATCGGCGTCGTGATCTTCCGCGTGTTCTGGACCGCGCCCGGCGACCGCTGCGAGGCGGACGGCGGCTGGTACGACATCCAGACCCGCACCTGCGCCACGCCCATCTACATTCCCGACATCACCGGCCGTCAGCCGGGCGAGAGCCGCGAGGACGCCTCGCGCCGCAACGCCAACGAACTGGTCCAGCTCGAACGCCAGATCGCGGCCCGCGAGGCCGCCCGCCGTCAGGCTATCGAGCAGGAACGCGCCCGCATCCGGCAGGCCCGGCAGGACGACTGAAACAATTCTTCCGTCGCGCCCCGGCTCGTGGAACAGTCCAGCCTTCTGACCGGGCTGGACGGCCATGACCCCTGACCCTTCCCTGATCGCCCGGCTGGACGGAGTGGTCGTTCGACACCCTGATCGCGGCCCCATCGGCCCGGTGGATCTGGATGTGACGCGCGGCGAGATCGTCGCCCTTGTGGGGGCGTCAGGCTGCGGCAAATCCACCCTGCTGCGCCTGCTTGCCGGGCTGGAGACGCCCGACGCGGGCCGGGTGGAGCGGCGGGTCGACAGGGGCCGCACCGGGCTGGTGTTCCAGAACGCCACCCTGATGCCGTGGGCCGCCGCCGTCGACAACGTGGCCCTGCCCCTGCGGCTGTCCGGCCAGCCGAAGGACCAGGCCGATGCGCAGGCGCGGGCCGCCTTGGCGCAGGTGGGGCTGGGCGACCGGGCGGGGGCGCGGCCTCACCAGCTGTCCGGCGGCATGGCCATGCGCGCGTCCCTGGCCCGGGCGCTGGTGACCGATCCCGACCTGCTGCTGCTGGACGAGCCGTTCGCGGCGCTGGACTCCGCCACCCGGCGGGCCCTGATCGAGGACATTCACGCCCTGTGGGCGCGGACACGGCCCGCCGTGGTCTTCGTCACCCACGACGTTGAGGAAGCGGCTTACATGACCGGGCGGGTGCTGGTGATGGGGGCCGCTGACGGCCGCATCGCCGCCGAAATCAGGACGCCCGGCGCCCTGCCGCGCCCCGCCGGCCATCGCCTGGACCCGGCCCACGCCCGCTGTGTCGAGCAGATCGCCACGGCGCTGGATGCGGCCATGGAGCCTGCGGCATGAGGCGCGCGGGCGACATGCTGGCCCCGCTGGTCCTGCTGGCTGTGCTGCTGGCGGGGTGGGAGATCGCCTGCCGCGCGCTGGCCGTGCCCGCCTACTTCCTGCCGCCACCCAGCGCGGTCCTCATGGCCCTGGCCGAGACCGGTCCGCGTCTGGCGGCCTCGGCCTGGGCCACCTTCTGGATGGCGCTGCAGGCCCTGATCGTCGCGGGCCTGATCTCGACGGCGCTGGCCCTGACGGTGTCCCTGAACGCCACGGCGGAGCGGGCGGTGCGGCCGCTGGCGGTGACGCTGCAGGTGACGCCCGTGGTGGCCATCGCGCCTTTGGTGCTGATCTGGGCCGGACTGGACAACGCCGACCGGGCCGTGGTGGCGCTGGCCGCGACCGTGGCCTTCTTCCCTCTGTTCTCCGGCGTGCTGACGGGGCTCAAGGCGGCGGATCCGGACCTTGAGCGGCTGTTCGACCTTTACGGGGCCTCGCCCCTTCAGCGACTGTGGCGGCTGCGCATCCCCGCCGCCGCGCCTTTCGCCCTGGAGGGCCTGCGGGTAGGGGCGGGCCTGGCGGTGATCGGGGCGGTGGTGGCCGAATTCGTCTCGGGCACAGGCCAGACGCAAGGGCTGGCCTGGCGCCTGCTCGAGGCGGGCAATCGCCTGCGCACCGCCGAGCTTCTGGCAGCCCTGACCTGCCTGGCCGTGATGGGGGTGGCGCTGAACGCCCTGATCGGCGGGATCGAGCGCGCGGTCCTGCGCCGCCGGGGTGGAAATCGAGGCCCCCGTTAGCGACGGGTTAAGGCCGGCCCGGCTAGCCTTGACCGATATCCGGCCGATGTTGCGGCCATGATTTCGAGGGGGCTTCGGCCATGGCGCCACGACGAGGGAACCACAGCGTCCTGTGTTCAGGTCTGCTGGCGGCCGGCCTGGTCATGGCGGCCTCGTCAGCGGACGCCCAAAGCGCCGGGGATCGGGGCGCCAGCCGTCAGGCTGGCCTGCGCATGCTCAGCTGGCCCGGCAAGGCTGAGGCGCCGCGCCCTGAACAGCCTGCCGCCGTCCCCGTCGCTGAAGCCCTCGACGTCGGCCCGCCCGCGCCGCTCCAGATTCAGCCCAGCGTGCTGCCCGACTATACCGCGGCCGCCCGGCCCTTTCCCCAGCGCCTGACGCCGGCCAACGCCTTCGGATCTCCCCCGGTGGTTTCCAGCGGCCAGGCCCGTTCGACGCCGGTTCCCTACAGCCAGGTCGCGGCGGTCGAGACTGCGCCGGTTCACACCACCCCGGCGCCGCGCACCCCGGCGGCCCAACCTCCGGCGGCCCAGACGCCCGTGACCCAGACTCCGGTCCGCTCGCCCCGCACCCAGGCGGCGCCCCATAACGCGCCCCAGCCCCCCTCCCAGATCGCGCCGCAATCGGCGCCCCCGACCGATCCCATGGCGCCGCGCGCGGATGCCCCCATCTGGCGCATGGGCGCTTCCGGGGGCCAGGCCGCACCGCAGCCGGCTCCCGAACCGGCTGCGCAGGCCGTCCCCCAACCCCGCCCGAGCGCCGACGGCCGTGACGGCGCACGCTATTATTCGGTGCATCGCGAGGCAGGCCGCACGCCGGACGTCACGACGCTGCCGGCGCCCTTCTTCCTCGACAGCGCGCCGGTGGATCTGGCCGAGCCGCCACCGCCGCCGACCCTGATGCGCAACCAGGGTGGCCTGGCGCCTTCGGTGGCGGGCGACCTGTGAGCGACGCCGCCGTGACCAGTTCGCGCCTGCCGGAGCTGATCGGGCTCGCACGCGAGGATTCCAGCGAAAAACGCCGCACTCTCCTGCGCGAACTGACCGAGCACTTCTTCGGCTCTACGGCCCATTCCCAGGCTGAGAACGAGCACTATGGCATCGTGCTGGCGCACCTGGCTGACGACATGGAGGAAGCGGTCCGCGCGGAGCTTGCGGAGCGCTTCGCCGCCGTGTCTGACGCCCCGCGCCGCTTGATCCGTCGCCTTGCCGAGGACGGATCCGATGCAGTCGCCGCCCCCGTGCTGGCGGCGTCGCCGGTGCTGGACCATGCCGATCTCATGAAGGCGGTGCGTGAAGGCGGGCAGGAGCGGCTGCGGGCTGTCTCCAGTCGGTCGTCCGTTTCCGAAGACATCTCATCGGTCATCGTGGAGCGCGGCGACGACGAGACCCTGGGCGCGCTTCTACGCAACGAGGGCGCGCGCCTGTCGCGAGCCTCCAGCGAGGCCGCTGTGGACCGCGCGCGAGCCAACCCCGCCCTGCATGAAGCCGTGGTCAACCGCCAGACTTTGCCGCCCGACCTGCTGAACGAGATGTATTTCGTGGTCGAGGCCCGGCTGCGCCAGCAGATACTGGAGCAGAACGCGCAGATGGATCCGGCTCTGCTGGAGAACGCGCTGGAGGCCGGCCGCACCCGCGTGGCCGCCGCCGACGGGGTCCTGCCCGCGGACTACAAGGAACAGCTGGCCTATGTGCATGAGCTCAAGGCCGCCAACCAGCTTACCCCCCAGGTGCTGGCGCGGTTCCTGCGCTCGGGTGGCCGCACCGCCTTCCTGATCGCCCTGGCTGAGTTGGCGGACATCGATTTCCACACCGCCCGCAACATCGTCGAGCGGCGCGAGATGGATGCGCTGGCAGTGGTGTGCAAGGCGGCGGACCTCGATCGGGCCCTGTTCCTCACTTATGCCGTGGTGCTGCTGAACCGCGAGGACAACGCCATGGGCAAGGCGCGTCAGTACGCCGCCCATTACGCCGAGCTGCCCCGTGAGACCGCCATGCGGACCCTGCGGTTCTGGCGCCTTCGTCGTCAGGCGGCCTGAGTCTCAGGCGGGGCTGCTGGGGAAGGTCTGGCGCACCGCGGCCAGCAGCTGGTTCGCCCGATCCGCGATCAGCCCGGCCCCCAGTTCGCGCGCCGTCTCGGCCGCTTCCACCAGAACCAGTCCCAGATGCCCGGCGTCGCCGCGGCCGGTCATCCGCATGCGCGTCAGCTGCACCTGGGCCAGGGTGATCTGGTCCACGGCCCAGTCCAGCGGATTGTCGCTCGCCTGACCGGTGGTCAGGCGGCGGCGCAGGCGCGTCTCCATCCGGCCCAGCCGGCTGGCGTCGCGGCTCTGTTCCGCCTGTTGCGTCTCCACGGTCACTCGCCGCTCCCGGGCCAGGGCGCCGAGGATCAGACCCTCGCCTGCTGTGACGGCCTCGATCTCGATCAGGCGATTCAGGTCGGGATTCATGTCCCGGGCGGCGCGGGCCAATTCGATGGCGGCCCAGTCCAGCGGGCTGTGGTCGGGGGTGAAGGTGTCGGCGGCGGCGTCGAACAGTTCGTGCGCCTTGGCCCGGGCGGCTTCGTCGTCGGCCAACGCCGCCAGCGCAGAAAGACCCGCCGCGCACAGGGTCAGGGCCCGAGCCCGCGTCACCGGCCGGTATTCGGGCGAGGCGGCGGCGACCAGGGCGCGCAGGTCGCGCCCCGCCTGGTCCAGCAAGCGCGTGTCGCCGCGCAGCAGGCCCGCCTCCAGCGCCAGGGACGCCCGGTCCAGCTGAACCTCGGCGGCTTCCGGAGCCAGGTCGGGTCGGTTCGCCACATCGTGCAGGGCGGAATCCATCAGGGCGGAGGCGTCCAGCATGGCGGCCGCCTCGCCGTTTCGCCGGGCCTTCAGGGCCTCGAGCCGGGCGTGGGCCACGCCCAGACGCGCGGCGAGGGCGCCCGGCCGCTTGGGGTCGTGACCGTCCAGCACCAGATCGATCTGGTCCAGCAAATCCGTGCCGCCGCGCTGTTCATACTGCAGCATCAGACACAGGGCGGTCTCCATGGCCGCCTCGGTATGCTGGTCGGGGGTCACGGCGGCCCCTGCGGCGTCGGTGGCGGCGGACAGGGCCCGGGCCAGACTGGCGCGGCGGCCGGTCCGGCGGGCATGCTCGCGCCACAGGGCCGCCGCCTTCAGACCCGTCAGCACCGGTTCGCGGCAGCTCGTCCGGTGGGCGTCGGTCGCCTGACCGCGCGCCTCGGCTTCCAGCAGGTCGGCGCCGATCAGCTCGATCCAGCTTCGGTCGCCGCCGTCCCGCGCCTGGGCGAACAGCCGTCTCAGATCCCGCCCGAACTCGAACATGCCCATACTCGCCTTCTGTCCCGTATCGGGATCGTCTGACCTCATCCGCCTACAGACAAGCAAACGCAGCGCCGCCCCGGCGGTTCAGCGCCAAGCTTGCAACCCTCAACCCAGGTCCGGCGTCCGGTCCAGACATCGGGAGAGGGCATCGCGCGCAGCAGTCTCGCCTGCGCTCAATTCACGCACGGCCCGGATCCGGGCGCGGGTCTGATCATTGTCGCTGACGGTGGGCGCGCGGCCGGCCGCATCAGCGGCCTGGCCCACGGCCAGGGACCAGTAGAGCGCCGCGTCGAACAGCATGCGCCCGCGCGGCGTCTCGCCGCCTTCCAGCTCGGACGCCGCCTGAGACAGGCCCGCGCAGCGCACGGCCGACTCATAGCCGGTCAGCACCGCTGCCTGCCCTGAAAGGCTTGTCAGAACCGCAATGGCGACCGCGACGATCATGAAAAGGGGTTCCTGCGACGCCCCCGCGTCAACCGGAAGGAGAGCACGGAATCAGGGCCTCGGGAAGGCGGCCGCCGCGCCTTATCCCCGCTCTTTCGTGCGTGAGAACGCCACCTTCGGGAAGCGTTCGCCCACATAGCCCGTCTCCCACGACGACTTGGCCAGGAACACGGGCGCGCCGTCGATGTCGGCGGCCATCTGGGGCCGGTACTTGCCCATGAAGTCGTCCAGATCAGCCTTCTCTCCGGTGACCCAGCGGGCCTCCGCCCAGGGGCTGGGCTCGAACATGGAGTCCAGGCCGTATTCGCTGTTCAGCCGGTCGGCCATGACCTCGAACTGCAGGTGGCCCACCGCGCCGACGATGAAATCCGCGCCCAGCTCGGGGCGGAACAGCTGGGTCACGCCTTCCTCGGCCAGACCCTCCAGCGCCTTCTTCAGGTGCTTGGCCTTGAGCGGGTCCTTGACCCGCACACGCTGCAGGATTTCGGGCGCGAAATTGGGCAGGCCGGCGAAACGCACCAGTCCGGTCTCCGACAGGCTGTCGCCCACCCGCAGCACGCCGTGGTTGGGAATGCCGATCACGTCGCCGGCATAGGCGTCGTCGGCCAGCTCGCGATCCGAGGCGAAGAACATGATGGGCGCGTTGACGGACAGGGACTTGCCGGTGTTCTGCACCTTCAGCTTCATGCCCCGCTGAAACCGGCCCGACGCCATGCGGAACATGGCGATGCGGTCGCGGTGGTTGGGGTCCATGTTAGCCTGGACCTTGAAGACGAAGCCGGTGACCTCGGCAGCGCCCGGCTGGACGACGATGGCCTCGGGTTCCGGCGCGTTGCGGGTCTCGGGCGGGGCCTCTTTCTTCGCCTTCATGACCTTGGGCGCCGGGGCCCAGTCGCCGATGGCCTTGAGCAGTTCGTCGATGCCGAAGTGGCGCAGCGCCGAACCCCACAGCACCGGCGTCATGTGGCCCTCAAGGAACGCCTGCACGTCGAACGGCTTGTAGCCGCCCTCGACCAGCTCCGCCGCCTCGATCAGGGCCTCCTGCTCGCCTTCCTCGAAGTACTCGGCGGCGCCGGACAGGGGCAGGGCGGGGGGATGGTCCGGATCCTCGGTCGCCCCGGCTTCCTTGCGGGCATAGGGCTGGAACCGGCCGGTTCCCATCTCCACCATGCCGCGAAGGCGGTTGCCGCTCTGGGCCGGCCACCAGATGGGGGACGGATCGAGCTGCAGGCGGGACGCGATCTCGTCCAGCAGGGCCATGGGATCCTGAGCCTCGCGGTCCAGCTTGTTGATGAAGGTGATGATCGGGATGTCGCGCAGGCGGCAGACCTCGAACAGCTTCAGGGTCTGGGGCTCGATGCCCTTGGCCGCGTCCAGCACCATGATGGCGCAGTCCGCCGCCGTCAGGGTGCGGTAGGTGTCCTCCGAGAAGTCCTCGTGGCCCGGGGTGTCCAGCAGGTTGAACATCTTGTCGTCGTGCTCGAACGTCATCACCGACGCCGAGACGGAGATGCCCCGCTCCTTCTCGATCTTCATCCAGTCCGAGCGGGTGCGCCGGTTCTCGCCGCGCGCCCGCACCGCGCCCGCCGCACGAATGGCGCCGCCGGCCAGCAGGATGTGCTCGGTCAGGGTGGTCTTGCCCGCGTCGGGGTGCGCGATGATGGCGAAGGTGCGCCGGCGCGCGGCCTGGGCGGCGAGTGTCTTGGGGGCGGAAGCGGCCGCGGGCGCCGCCGCCTCGGGCAGTGTTTGTTGTGACATGGCCGGGCCGATAGCGCGGACAGGGCGCGCTGTCACCTCGGGTGATCAGCCGCAGACCCCCGCCCGATCAAGCTGCCCGCAGGCTGCAAGGGGGCAGGACTACTCCGGATCGAAGGAGTCGGTCGCTTCGAGGGCCTCGTCGTCCCACGCAGTCGCGGCCTCGTCGCTGCTGTTCAGTCCTGCCTCGGCCCGGGCGATCAGCGTACGCGCGACCTCAGCAATCTGCGGGTTGTGCGCATTGTTGGCCAGCGGCTGTAGCAGGGTGACGGCCTCGGCGTTCCGGTCGTGGGCCATCAGCGCCTGCGCCAGACCAAAGCGCGCCTGACCCAGCTGCGGCGCGATGGTGTAGGCCAGTTCCCATGCCAGCAGATCATTGTCGGAGGGGTAGCCCGGTTCGCCGATCCGGTTCTGGGCGATCAGCAGGAAGGTAAAGTAGTTCGCATCGTCGGCCTGATAGGCCCGCTGCAGGAAGCCGCGCATCTCATTCATGGCCACGTCGTAGCCGTCGGGGTGTTCGGACGCCCCGTCCATCCGCGCAAGGGCCAGAAGCTGGAGGGCTTCGACGTGGTCGGGTTGCTGCTGCAACAGGGCGGTGAGGGTCGCTTCCCCCTGCTGCGGGTCCCCGAACATGATTTCCGCCCGCCCCAGCACCAGTTGCGCAAAGGGATCGCCGGGGTGCCGGGCGGAGAGAGTGCGAATCTGCGCGACGAGCGCGTCATGATCGTCTCCCTGCACAACCTTGAGCTGTTGATTGACGAGCAATAGGTCGTTGGCCGAGGGCGGCAGTCGCTCCACGGTCACAGGAACCGTGGGGAAAACGTAGTTCACCCGGGTAATGGAGATGCGCTCCCGCATGTAGGATCTCAGGGCGGCGCGCAGATCGCGTGTCGTCAGGCCGGTGTGCGTCTGCAGGGCCTCGACCGGGTCGCCGCCCGAGCCCACATCCAGCAGGTAGGCTTGCATGCTGGCCCGCCGCTCCTCGTCGCCCATGAACCAGTGCATCAGCAGCCACGCCAACGGATAATAGGTTGCGTTGAACCGGTCGCCGCTGGCGTTGAGCGCCCGGCCGGCCAGCAGATCCTCCATCTCCATCCACTGGCCGTGCTGAAGCCAGCCGACCGCCTGCTCGTTAGGCAGGCCCACTTCAACCCGACCCGTCTGGATGTTGGTGGCGGCGTAATACTCGGCGAAGCCCTCCACGAACCACGCCGGGTAGGGGAAGTTGAAGTTCTGGAACATGAAGTGGTGGGCGTACTCGTGCAGCAGGGTGGAATCGTCGTTCCGCGATCGCGTGGCCACGGCGAAGATGTCCTGTTCGGCAGGGATGTACACCCCCGTCTGGTTCTGGACCGCCCCGGGCAGCACATGCACCAGGTCCCGCTGATTGCCGATCAGATAGATGGGCAGCTTGCGCGGCGGGGCTTCCTCCATGGGCAGGCCCATGAACAGCCGCAGCACCCGGTCAAAGGTCTCGAGCTTCTGGACGTAGACTCTCAGAGTGCGCTCATCGCCGTCGCTGTAGATCACGAAGCGGTCGCTCTCGGCGCGCAGCCAGTCCGCCCGGGCCGGCGACACGGCCAGCAGCAGTAGCGCCGTCGCCGCCATGGCGACCCGCGCCAGTTTCATTCCCGACATGCTGAAATCCCCCGTTTCCGACGGAAATCTAGCGTTCCAGGGAGCCGGGAGTCGAGATGGGTCGCTTGGGGCCAATAACCCCTCGCGGAACGAGGCTATTCGCGGTACATTACATATCCGTAACGCGAGACGGTCGGGCCATGAGCCCTCCGCCGCTGAAGGAGGAAACCATATGACCATGACCCCGCATTCGCGCGAGGACGCGCCGCCGGCTTTCCGCAACCCGGGGGAACTGCACCCTGGCCTTTACCTTGTCATCGGCTTCGCCCTGTTGCTGGGCGTGGCGTTCGCGGTGAACGCCCTGTTCCGCGTGATCCTGTAGTCAGGCGGCCAGACGACCCCAGACCGCCTTGTCGGCGGTGACGGCGTCCAGCGCGCCCTTGGCCGCGCGGGCGTGAAGCTGGCGCATGACCGGGGCGGGCAGGGCGCAGAAGCGCGGCTCCACCAGCTCGGGCGCGCAGTCCTTTTCGGGCGCGGCGAACATGGCCGCGTTCAGCTCGGGCGCCCGGTCGGCGATCAGCCAGGCCAGGCGCAGCGCCCGCTCGGGATCATTCTGGTGCAGCATGGGGTCTTCGGCGAACAGCTCGCACGCCAGCTCGATCACATAGTCCAGATCCAGCCGGTCGAACCGGCGCGCGTCGGCCGCCGTGACCGGGCAGGCCGCGTCCAGGTCGAACACCACATCGTTCAGCAGAAAGAGCACCGCACCATCACCATCTTTGTCAGGCGCATTCTTCGCCCGTTGATGATGAGACTAACGGGGCGCGCTTTCGGCCCGGTTCACGAACGCGGTTAAGGATTTACGACCGCTCGCCCTGCACCGTCTCGGTAATGAAGTGACGGCCCTGGCGGTCCTCGACCTCCACCACCCACAGGTCCGGATCATAGCCCACCTGCTTCTGTATAAAGGCGTCGAGCTCGTGCTCCTGGTCGCTGGAGACGGGCTGGATCCACAGGCGATCCCCGTCCGGACCAAAGGCTTCAGTGTACAGCCGCGCCTTGCGCTCGGAGGTGTCGTAGGCCTTGACGATGACGCTCCCGGCCCGGGCGTCGCCCTTGCGCACCACCGTGGCGAAGGCGCCGGACAGTTCGGCGCGGCGGATCAGGGCGCTGACCCACACGTCACTGGCGATAAGCAATTCGCTAACCCTGAAAGGAAACGGGACCGGAAGGGGTATGGCCTAGTCTGGCCCCATGTTCAAAGGCCTGACAGAACGTCTGGCGACAGGTCTGGCCGTGGCCGCCCTCTCTGCGGGGGTCGCGCACGCCGGCGCCGACCGCCTCTATTACGAGCGCAGCCTGATGCTGGCCGCTGACGCCCGCTGCGGCCTGTTCGCGCCCACGGTGCGCGCGGCGCTCGACGTGTCCGCTCATCAGGCGCGGGGCGCGGCCCTGCGCGCCGGGACGGCCGAGCCGGCCCTGGCAGCGACAAGGAGCCGGGCGGTGCGGCGCGCCGGGTCGACGGACTGCGCTTCCGATGACCTGACCACCGCTGCGGCCCGCGTGCGCGACGGCTTCGCCGGCTGGCTGCGCACGGCCCGCATGACCTTCCCCGGCGAGCGGCAGGACTGGACCGCGGATCGCTCCCGCTACGCCCGCGACGCCTGGCGCCTGTCCCAGACCGGCCGCTTCCGCGGCGCCCCCGTGACCTTCGGGCGTGTGTTGTCGGCGGACGGCGAACAGGGCCTGGCGGCCGTGGTGTCCTTTCCCGGTCGCCCGCGTCCCTACGGCGCTCGCGTCGTGATGCGCGACCCGGGCCGGGCGCGTCAGCCGTGGATCGTCCAGGCCAGCCTGGCGCCCCTGCCTCCCGCCAACGCCCGCCGCGCCTACTGGGCCTCTTCCAGCGAGGCGGCGCCGACGACCCTGTTGTCCGCAGGCCGCGCGCAAGGCGAACTGTGGCGCTTCCCCGACGCAGCGGCCGAGGCCATCGCTGACCTGGACCCGCGCGAACGGTTCACGGTGGAGTTCCTGTTCCGCGACGACAGCATCATGCGCGTCCACTTCGAGGCCGGCGACTACGCCGCCGCCCGCGCTTTTCTGGCGCTGGGGGAGATCTAGCTCCCGAAAGCAGAAAGGCCCGCCGGAGCGATCCGGCGGGCCTTTCCTTATTGTATGATCGAGAGATCAGGCCGCGTTGGCGGTTGCGTTCTCGTGCGGGTCGCGCAGGACATAGCCCCGGCCCCAGACGGTCTCGATGTAGTGCTTGCCGCCGGCGGCCGTGGCCAGCTTCTTGCGCAGCTTGCAGATGAACACGTCGATGATCTTGAGCTCGGGCTCGTCCATGCCACCGTACAGGTGGTTCAGGAACATTTCCTTGGTCAGGGTCGTGCCCTTGCGGAGCGAGAGCAGCTCCAGCATCTGGTATTCCTTGCCGGTCAGGTGGACCCGGTGGCCGTCCACCTCCACCGTCTTGGCGTCCAGGTTCACCGCGATCTCGCCGGTGGTGATGATGGCCTGGGCGTGACCCTTGGAGCGCCGCACCACGGCGTGGACGCGCGCCACCAGCTCGTCCTTGTGGAACGGCTTGGTCAGATAGTCGTCGGCGCCGCCGCCGAAGGTCTTGACCTTGGTCTCCACCTCGGTGGAGCCCGACAGGATCATGACGGGGGTGTTGATCTTGCCCACGCGCAGCTGGCGAAGCACCTCAAGGCCGTTCATGTCGGGCAGGTTCAGGTCCAGAAGGATCAGGTCGTAGTCGTAGATCTTGCCCAGATCGACGCCTTCCTCACCCAGGTCGGTCGTATAGACGTTGAAGCCTTCCGACTTGAGCATCAGTTCGATGCTCTGCGCGGTCGCGCTGTCGTCTTCAATCAGCAGAACACGCATTGATGCCCCTCCAGGCGAACCTTGACCATAAGGCCGCTCGCACAGGAGCGGGTAACCTTTCCGACCAGTTAAGGCCGCAAAAACCTTAAGAACGGTTAATGCCGAATCGATAGTCTGATTTGCGAATCGGCGTCCAGCAGAACGAGTCAACGATTCGATATTTCTTTGCCCGCCTTGGATTGGCGGCGATCAGGGCGTTGCCACGATCGCGATGACGGACGCGTAACTGCGCGCTTGATCCCGCATCTCCGCCTTGCCAATGCCGCACTCCTTAACGGGATACGTCCGAAATTGGCGCACAAAATAGGAATATAATCCTCACTGCTTCCGGGCGGGTCCAGCATGGCGTCGCGCCGTTGGGGCGCCGGAACCGGAGTGAGGATGATGGACGAGCACGACGAAACACTGGAGCTGAGGGTGGAGCGGGTCCGCGCTGACCGCGCCCGCGCCCTTCTGGCCATGCAGGCGGTGGCCAACGTGACGGGGGTGCCGGCCGCCGCCATGCAATCGCGCTGCCGGGTCAACGACGAGGTGCGCCGCGCCCGCTCGTTCGCCTGGTACCTCAGCCACACGGAATACGGCTGGCCGATGTATCGGGTGGGGGCCGCCTTCGATCGCGACCGCACCACCGTGGCCAAGGCGTGCCACGATGTGGAGGACATGCGGGATGACCCCGCCCTGGACGGCCTGCTGGAGCGGGTCGGGCGCGGGCTGGCCGAGATCACCGGCGTGACGGAGGCGGCATGAGCGATCGCCTGCGCGCCCTGCTGGTCCGCCCCGGCGCCTGGATCGAGGCGGCCCCTGAGCCCGGCCGCTATCGGCTACGGCTCAGTCCCGACCGCCGCCGCCGCCCGGTTCTGACCCTGGACGAGGCGACCTTCCGCGAACTGGCGCGCGAGCCGGGCCTGGCGGTGCGCGAGGGCGGTGGGTGGAAGGCGCGGTCGGGTGCAGTCCCGCCCCGTCTTTCCGCAGGCGGCCGTCCCGGTTTCATGGCGGGGACTCGCGCCGTGCCGGCCCCGGACGGGACGATGAAGCTCCGCGCCGTCAATCTCGGCGAGTCCCCCATCCTTTGGCTGGCCCGGCGCAAGGACGTCAACGGCCGCCCCTGGCTGTCGCCGGCCGAGGTGGCGGCGGGTGAAAAGCTGCGCACCGACGCCGAGCTGGCCAGCCTGGGTCCGTCCCTGACCATGCGCTGGGACGCCTGGCCGCGCGCCGGAGCCGGGCAGGGGACACCGTCAGGGCCAGGCGAGCGCGCCCTCTCGGCCCGGCGTCGGGTCCAGGCCGCCCTTGACGCCGCCACGCCCGGCCGCCGCGCCATGCTGGAGCGCATCTGTATCCACGGCTCGTCTCTTCAACTGGCCGAACAGGGCCTCGGCCTGCGCCGGCGCCAGGGCAAGACGGTCCTGAAACAGGCCCTGGCCGATCTGGCGCGCCACTACGGGATCGGATGACCGGCCCCTGGCGTTCCAGGCGCATTCGTCGTCCGGCCGTGCTCCTGCGATTGTTGTTGTTGCAACCCGCTGGTATGGCCGGTGATCCCACCATCAAGGCGCCCGCACCATTCTCAGCTTTCTGATCCCCGTCGGCGTCATTCTCCTCATGGTCGCGGCCAACGCCCTGTACGTGGCGGCCGAGTTCGCCACCGTCGGCGCGCGCAAGTCCCGGGTGCAGGAGGGCGCCGAGGCCGGCAGCCGTCCCGCCGGTCAGTTGCTGACCATCCTGCGCGACCCGGCGAAGCTGGATGACTATGTGGCGGGCTGCCAGGTCGGCATCACCATCTCGAGCCTGGTGGCCGGCGCCTATGGTCAGGCCCAGCTGACCCCGCTGCTGGCTCCGCTTCTTGGCGCCGTGGGCGGACAGGTGACGGCGATCATCATCGTGCTGCTGGCCGTGACCATGGTCCAGGTTGTGCTGGGCGAACTGCTGCCCAAGACCATCGCCATCCGCTATCCCGAGCGGCTGTCCATGGCGACCCTGGCGCCCATGCGCGTCAGCCTGATGCTGTTCCGGCCGCTGATCTTCATCTTCAACGGAACCGCCTTCGCCATCATGCGGCTGTTCCGCCTCAGCGCCGACCACAGCCACACCCACGTCCATTCCCCCGACGAACTGGAAGGCCTGTTCAAGGCCAGCGCCGCCGGCGGGCTGATCGATGCGGACGAACGGGACATGCTGTCCGGCGCCCTCAGCGTCCACGGTCGGCTGGTGCGCGAGATCATGACCCCGCGCACCCGCATGGTCCGCGTCAAGGCGCAGGAGACCGTCGAGGAGGCCCTGAAGCGGGTCGCCCAGACGCCCTATTCGCGCTTTCCCGTCACCGGCGACACCACCGATGACGTGGTGGGCATCATCCACCTGCGCACCCTGTTCGCCACCTTCGAGAAGTCCCCCGACGCCCTGGTGGGCTCCATCAAGCGCGACCCCCTCATCGTGGCCGATGTGATGAGCGTGCCCAGCCTGTGGCAGACCCTGCGCGAGCGCGGCCGGCGCAGCGCCATGGTCATCAATGAATACGGCAGCTTCACCGGTCTGGTGACGCTGGAGGACGCGCTGGAGGAAGTCTTTGGCGAGGTCCAGGACGAGTTCGACAACGAGGACGAGCTGTTCGTCGCCGACGGGTCGGACCTGAGCGTGCGCGGCGACGTCCGCCTGTCCATGCTGGCCGACCGCCACGGGGTGGTGCTGCCCGAGGACCGGGCCGACACCATCAGCGGCCTGGTCTGGCACGAGCTGGGCCGCCTGCCCGCCGTGGGCGACCTCGTGACGGTCGAGGACTCCCCCGTTCGGCTGCTGGTCGAGGCCATGGAAGGCCACGCGGTGCGCCGCGTCCGCATCAAGCGCGGACCGGAGGCCCAGGCATGATCGATGTCCTGCTTCCCATCGCCGCCATCCTGGCTCTCGTGATCGTCAACGGGGTGTTCGTGGCGGCGGAGTTCGCCCTCGTCGGCGCCCGGCGCAGCCGCATAGACACCCTCGCCCAGGACGGCAACCGCGCTGCCCAGTGGCTGCTGCGGGTGTTCGACCGCGAGGCCGGCAAGGACGCCTACATCGCCATCGCCCAGCTGGGCATCACCCTGGCCAGCATCGGCCTGGGCATGTACGGCGAGCCGGCCGTCGCCCGCTGGCTTTACGGGCCGCTGGAAAATCTCGGCCTCAGCTATGACCAGTCCCACGTCGTGGGCTTCATCATCGCCCTGAGCGGGATCACCTTCCTGCACGTGGTCTTCGGGGAAATGATCCCCAAGGCCATGGCGCTGCAGTCGCCCGAGAAGGTCAGCATCTCCCTCAACCCGGTGATGCGCCTGTTCGGCATCCTGTTCCGGCCCATGGTCATGTTGCTGAACAAGATCGCGTTCGGCCTGATGCGCCTGCTGGGCATTCCGGACCCGGGCAAGGGCGCCATGCTCTACAGCTATCAGGAGCTGGAAATCGCCACCGAAGAGATGATGTCCGGCGGCCACATGAACGCCGCCCAGGCCCGCCTGATCGAGAACATCTTCGAGATGGAGGACCGCACGGCCCAGGAGCTGATGACCTCGCGCGCCCGCATGGTCGCCGTTCCGCTGTCGTCCGACCCCGACGAGGTGGCGGCCATCATCACCCGCCACACGCTGGCGCGCTATCCGGTGTTCGGCGCCTCGCTCGACGAGGTCGTGGGCGTGCTGCACGTCAAGGACTTCATCCGCAGCCGCGTAGCCAATACCGAGATCGACCTCAGGGCCCTGGTGCGCCCCGCGCCGCGCGTGGCCGCAGGCATGTCCGCCTACGACCTCATGGCCCTGTTCAAGAAGCAGCGGGTGCACGCCGCCCTCGTGGTCGACGAGTTCGGCGGCGTCCTGGGTTTCGTCACCATGGACGATCTGGTCGCCGATCTGATCGATGACGAGGGTGCGGCCTCCGACTGGCTCACGGTGCTGCCTGACGGCGCCCTGCTGCTGGACGGCGAGGTCACCCTGGCCGAGCTGGAGGAGGATCACGACCTCGACGTGGCCCATCCCGAGGTCGCCACGGTCGCCGGCCTGTTTCTCGCCCGGAACGGCGTGCTGCCCCAGCGCGGCGACACCCTGGACTTCAAGGGCGTCCGCTTCATCGCCGAGGATGTGCGCGGCCTGAAGATCGTGCGCGTCCGCGTCGAGCGCAGGCCCCAGAAACGCTAGGCTGACCCCGTCATGGGTTTGGGTCGAACGGCCCGGATTGCACCAACTGCACCAATTGCACCGTGCAGTCCGCGGCGTGGTTCAGGCCCCCGACGCAGCTTCCTGACGGATGCGCCCGATCATGGCGTTCAGGCCGTTGGCGCGCTGCATGGTCAGGGCCTGGGGCAGGCCCAGCCGGTCCATGGCCGCGCGGGCGTCGAAGGCCAGGATCTCATCAGGTTCCCGACCGGAGTACAGCCGCAGCAACAGGGCGATATTGCCCTTGGACAGGTGGCTGTCGGAATCGGCCAGGAAGAACAGCCGCCCCCCGTCGCGGATCACATGCAGCCACACCTGCGCCGCGCAGCCGGGCACCTTGTTGGCCTCGACCCGCGCAGGGTCGGGCAGGGGCGTCAGACCCTTGCCCAGCTCGATGACGTATTCGATGCGCGGCTCCCAGTCGCCCAGCAGGTCGAATTCCTCGGCCAGATCGGCCAGGGTCTCGTCGATGCTCTGGTCAGGCGGGGTCAGGGCGGCGTCGGTCATGAGCCGCAGATAGACGCCCCGGCGGCGGCCCACAACCATCCCCGTCCCCAGCGCCGCACGGATGCTCCACCGGAATCTGGTCGCCTGCGACGCGAGCGATCTCGCCGCCTTCCCCCCGGACCTCTAGTCTGGTCTGTCGCGCCGACTGCCGCGCTGACTCGAAATCACAACGGACCCCGCCGCGCTTGACCACCTCGCCCGCCGCCCCTCCATCCGAGCCTGACGCCGGGCTGTCCGTCACGGGCGCGCCGCCGCCGCTGGCCATGTGGCATGCGGGCTGGGCGACCGCCTGCGCGGTGCTGGCCTTGGGCGGCCGGTTCCTGGGCGCCGGGGTGGAGGGTCCCACCGCCCTGGCCCTGATGGTCATGGTGGCGCCCGGTCTGGGCGGATTGCTGTTGCTGCGGGGCGACGGGTTTCGGCAGCGTCTCGGGCTGCTGACCGCGTGGAGCCTTGCGGCGATCGTGACGGCGGTGCTGTCCGATGGTCTGGGCGGACCGCTGGCGGCCTTCGTCTTCATGCCGCTGATCGCAGGACTGGCGCTTGGGGGCGTCAGGCTGGGCCAGATGGGGGCCCTGGGGAGCGGCCTTGCCTCCATTGGCGGACTGGCGGCCGTGGTGATTGGGGCGTCAACCGCAGACAACGCCGTGCTGGCCGCCCTCGCCGGCGTGCTGACGGCCGCCGCCGCGGCTCTGGCGTTGCGGCTGTCCTTCTCCGCCCGCCAGGCGCGGCTGGACCGGGCCGAAGCCTTCATGGCGCGCAGCGAGGCGATCCTGACCAGCCAGCCGGGCCTGACCGTGGTGCTGGCGCCCTCTGGCCGTGTGCTGGCCGCCTATGGCGCCCCGCCGCCGGGTCTGACCGCGGAGGTCCTGTTCGACCAGGGCCTGATCGCCGCGGTCCACGGGCCCGACCGGCCCGCCGTGCTGTCGGGTCTGGACAAGGCCCTGAACGGCCTCGACGCCCAGACCCGCTTCGCCCCGCGCGAGGCGCTGGACCGGCGGGTCATGCTGGCGCTGAAGCGGCTGGAGGACGGGCGCCTGATCGGCCAGATGCACGACGCCACCGCCCAGTATGCGCGCGAAGCCGCCCTGGACGCCGCCCGCGGCGAGGCCGAGGCCCGCGACAAGGGCAAGACCCGCTTCCTCGCCGCCATGAGCCACGAACTGCGCACGCCCCTGAACGCGGTGGTGGGCTTCTCGGACATCATGCGCCAGAGCCTGTTCGGCCCGCTGCCCCCGAAATACGCCGACTACGCCGTCTCCATTCACGAGGCGGGCGGGCACCTGCTCGCCGTCATCAACGACGTGCTGGACGTGTCCAAGATCGAGGCTGACCGCTACGAGCTGGCGCTGGAGCGGTTCGACGCCCGCGACGCCCTGTCCGAAGCCGTGGCCATGGTGCGCCTGAACGCCGACGAGAAGGGCGTGGCCCTGACCAGCGTGCTCACGCCCGAGCCCCTGACCGTCATGGCCGACCGCCGCGCCCTGAAGCAGATCACCCTGAACCTTCTGGCGAATGCGGTGAAGTTCACCCCGGCGCCGGGCTCGGTGACCGTGTCCGCCGAAGCGGTGGGCCCCTATCTGGAAATCGTCGTCGCCGACACCGGCGTGGGCATCGCCGCCGAGGATCTGGGCCGTCTGGGCCGTCCGTTCGAACAGGCGGGCGACGCGGGCCAGAAGAAGCAGGGCACGGGCTTGGGTCTGGCGCTGGTGCGCTCCCTGACCGAACTGCACGGTGGCCGGCTGATGGTGGACAGCACCCTGGGCGAGGGCTCGGCCTTCACCGTGCGCATGCCGGTGGTGGAGCTGGCCCCGCCGGTCACGAACGAGCCTGTGGCCTGAACGCTGTTCCTATCCTCTCCCGAAGCGCAGCTTCGGGGGAGGGGGACCATCCGAAGGATGGTGGAGGGGGCGACCCCGGACGCCGGCCTTGAGGCCTGCCCCCTCCACCGCTTCGCGGTCCCCTCCGGGGGAGGATGGGCGAGCCGCGTAAAAACGCCCGCCCCGGCGACCGGGACGGGCGTTTCAGATCCTGACGGGCAGGCTGTCCTACTTGGTGGCGCGCGGACGGCGGGCGGGTTTGCGGCCGCCCTGGCCCAGGCCCATCTGTTTGGCCAGTTCCGAACGCGCCTTGGCGTAGTTCGGGGCGACCATGGGATAGTCCTTGGGCAGGCCCCACTTGGCCCGATACTCTTCCGGGCTCATGTCGTACTTGGTGCGCAGGTGGCGCTTCAGCGACTTGAATTTGCGGCCGTCCTCCAGACAGATCAGGAAGTCCGGCGTGATCGACTTGCGCACAGAAACCGCCGGCTCCTGGGGTTCCGGCTCAGGCTGGGCGCCGCCCGCCTTGACCACCACCAGCGCCGAGTGAACGCTCTGGATCACGCCCGGCAGGGCTTCGGCGTCGATATTGTTGTTGCTGACATAGGCCGAGACGATGTCGGCGGTCATTTCGAGGAGTTCTGACGTTTCGTCCATGATCACGCTTCCGGAGTTCTGTTGTGTGTACGGGTCAGAAGCTGCTCGCCGCTCCCCATGGGGTGTTGGCAATAGAGTTGTTTTGACGGGTTATCAACAGCTATACGCATCGAGACGGCCATTATCCGTCTCCTGATCTATAAAGTCGTCGATCAGTTCAGCGCCCGAAGTTTTCGGCCAGGGCCAGCATGGCGGCGCGCTCGGGCGCAGAGTATTCGTCCAGCGCCTCTTCATCGCCTTCCCGGATCGCCTGCATCAGTTGCGGCGTCAGGGCTGAGGACAGGGACCAGTTCCAGTATCGCAGCACCGTCTGGGCCCGGTCCACAGCGAACATGTCATAGGTGATCATCACCCGCTCCCACGCTGGATGCCAGTTTCCGTCCGGCGTCGTCTCGGGCCGGCGCATGGAGCGCCACAGGCCCAGCAGGTCGCTCTTGGAGAGCCCCGTCGCCTTGCACAGGATCGCCAGGGGTTCGCCGCCGACGTCGCCCAGGATCTTGGCCCCGGTCAGCGGCTTGATGCCCGACAGATATGAGATCTCGGCCACCAGCTCGCGCGTAAGCCCGCTGGACGCCGCCGCCGCCACGGCCTGTTCAAGACTGTCAAAGGGGCTCTTGTCGATGGCGGCGCGGTTGCGCTGGCGCCGCTCGATGAACTGCAGGGCCTTGCGCGACACCGGATCCTGCCAGCCCTCTGCGGCGGCCATGGCGAAGACGTCCTCCACCACTTCCTGCATCACCTCGCGCGACACCGCGAACCGCTGCAGGATCGCTCGTCTCTCGTCCGGACCGGCCCACCAGAACATCACATAGGCGCCCGAGGGCCTCATCTCGGGCCGCCGCAGCACATGCTCGCACAGCTGCGGCTGGGTGCGGCTGAGGCTGACCACGGTCTCGATGCCTGGCTGGGACAGCCGTGCGGTGGTGTTGCGCAGCACCGCCTCGATCACCGCCGGCTCGTTGTGGGCCAGCAGGGCGTCGGTCAACACCTCGGACAGATTGCGCCGGGCGGCCAGCAGGAAGCGATGCTCGGTCCCCGCCTCGGCGGCGCAGGCCATCAGGTCGGAGTCCGACAGGGCGGCGCACTGCTCGATCAGCACGCCGGCGATCCCGGGCTCGTCGCGCAGCAGAAGCCGGGCCAGGCTGTGGGGAATTTCGCCCAGCGGGGCCAGACGAACCGCCACCCGGCGACGATCTTCCGGTGTGGCCAGGCGCAGCATTTCCACCAGCAGATCGCCGACCACCGCGCGCTCGAAGGCGTTCACCCGACTGGCGGGCAAGGCCGCCACATCGGCCAGGCGCTTCAGCAGCGCATGGCGCGCGCGCGGCCCCGGCGAGGGCGCGCCGTCAGCGGATGTGGCCGCAGGCTCGGACATGTCGGCGCGAGCCTAGGCCCCAAGCGGTTAATCAGGGATGATGAGCCGCCTCGATGTCGGTCTGGCTGAAGTCGTCGCCCTTGAACAGAAGCGGCGTGTTTCGCGACTTCGCCAGGGCGTAGGCGGCGCAGTCCATCAAATTGAGGCGTGCGGGATGACGCCCCTTGCCAAAACGTTCGTAGGCAAGTGTCGCCAACCGCGCCTGTTCGCCGTCGAAGGGGACGATGTCAACGCGGGCGTCTGCGAGCAGTGCACGCACGTCCGACACATGATCGGGGCCCACGCGGCGAAGCAGGGTGACCTCGGTTTCGAACACGTTCGCGGCCGACATGAAGCCGCCCCGGCGCCCCAGGAGCATGGCGAAGGAGTCCGCCTCCGGCTCTCCCAGAAGGATGGCCACGAGCGCGGAACTATCAACGACCATCGAGGACGTCGTCGTTCAGTTCATCCATGATCTCGTCGGCGGGGCGCGGGTCAAGAACGGGGGCGGCCGCAATTCGGGCCTGGGCCTTGCGGACCTTCGCGAGGAAGTCGCGGGTTTGTTTCTCCCGCTCCTCTTCCAGCAGAACCACGTCGCGCTCAAGCGCCGCCTGCACCGCTTCGGTGATGCCTGTTTCGCGCAGTTCGGCGGCGCGACGAGCCAGACGATCCACCTCGGCATTCTTGATGTTCAGCGCCATGTCTTCCTGCTCCTGATGAGGAACATAGCACGCAACAGGAAGAAATGTGCGTCCGTCTGCCTACAGCCCTTCGAACAGAGCCGTGGACAGATAGCGCTCTGCGAAGCTGGGGATGATGGCGACGATGGTCTTGCCGGCGTTCTCGTCCAGCGCGGCCTGGCGGAAGGCGGCGGTCAGGGCGGCGCCGGAGGAGATGCCCACCGGCAGACCCTCCACCCGCGCGGCGCGCCGCGCCATGTCGAAGGCGTCCTCGTTGGAAACCTGCTCCACGCCGTCGATCATCGATTGATCGACAATGGACGGGACGAAGCCCGCGCCGATCCCCTGGATCTTGTGCGGGCCGGGCGCGCCGCCGGACAGCACCGGGGAGGCGGTGGGCTCTACCGCGATCATGCGCACCGAGGGCTTGCGCGCCTTCAGCACCTGGCCCACTCCGGTGATGGTGCCGCCGGTGCCGACGCCCGCGATGACGATGTCCACGGCCCCGGCGGTGTCGTTCCAGATTTCCTCGGCCGTGGTGGCGCGGTGGATGGCGGGGTTGGCCAGGTTGTCGAACTGCTGCGGCTGCACCGCGCCGGGGGTGGCGGCGAGCAGCTCATTGGCCGTGGCGATGGCGCCCTTCATGCCCTTCTCGGCCGGGGTCAGCACAAGCTCGGCGCCCAGCAGGGCCAGCATCTTGCGCCGCTCGATGGACATGCTCTCGGGCATCACCAGGATCAGCTTGTAGCCCTTGGCGGCGGCCACGAAGGCCAGGGCGATGCCGGTGTTGCCGCTGGTGGGCTCGATGATCACGTCGCCGGGCTTCAGCTTGCCGGCCTGCTCCAGCGCCTCGATCATGGCCACCCCGATGCGGTCCTTGACCGAGGCGATGGGGTTGAAGAACTCCAGCTTGGCCAGCACGGTCGCTTTCGGATTCAGCTCCGCCGACAGCCGCGGCAGCCGGATCAGCGGCGTGTCGCCGATGGTGTCGACGATCGAGTCATAGACCTTGCCCCGTCCGGTCTTGGCGTGCCGCGAGGCGTCGTAGGGGGTGTCGGTCATGGAAAGGCTCCTGTCGGGGTGGTCCAGCATACGCATACAGATAGGCCCTTTGCGCGCGCATCAAAGGCAGAAATGCTGAAGGCGGCGGTGAAGCTGTCTGAAACGGCGCCAGCTTGAAAATTTCAGCGTGCGGGGGCATATGGGCTTTGCAAAGTCCTTCCCGTGTCCCGAACTGTCGCCGTAGGGCGTGCGTGTCCTGGTTCCGCCAGGACTAGGGGCCGGGAAGGCGACCTTCACTGAAATCGCCAGATGTCGTCGATGCGCGGACCCAGCATGCCGCGCCAACGATTGCGATCTTGCCGATCCTCCCGGAAAGATCGGGCGATGGCGCCCGCGCACATATCCGCCAGTTGGATCAGGGGGTCGTTCCTTGAATCCGAGAACCGGCAATCCCTCACCGCGCCCTCACGAACCTTTCGGCGGATTGCGGTGGACAACTTCTGCCGAAACTCGCGATCTCCGGAACCGTCAATGATGATCTTAGCGTTCATCAGACGATCATTGTCGTGACGCAGCATCTGCTTGACGAAGAATTCGTAGAAACTGTCCTTGTCCGTTCTCAGGTAAGCCGAATGGATAATCGACTTCTCCACCACGATCGCCCGCAGCCGGAACGGCGCCGCCGCCACGGCGCGGAAGAACTGGTCCCGCACGATGTCGCGGCTCTTGGAGAATTTGAACTCGCCCCTGTGCTGACGACGCGCAGCAGACCCTTCGATCAGGCGTCGGGTGAAGGCCGCATCATCCGCATCGGCAAAGAGAACCATCGCTGCAACGAAGACGGGTGAACTGCCCTGCTCGAGGCGAAACCCGGCGTCTCCGCTCTCGTCAATATAAACCAGCATGCGGCCCGCCCACCCAGAGCAAGAACGGTGTTCGTTACAGCCTCGGCCCGATCCTGACAAATCTCAACGTCAAGCTTTCCTTCACTCCCGCTTAACCGTTTCGCAGCAATTGTTAACGGGAGAACGGCCGGGGCTGTTCAGTGCTGAGGGGCTGGTTTGCGCAATCTTGTCGCCGCTGTGGAGGCTGTGGACCCGCTGGTCGTGACCGGGAAGGTCGCGGGCGTGTCGGGCCTGCTGATCGAGGCGCGCGGCGGCATGAGTCGGCTGGCCGTGGGCGCCCGAGCCGAGATCGTGCGCCGGGGCCATGCGGGCCTGCCCGCCGAAGTGGTGGGCTTCCGCGACTCCAAGGCCCTGCTGATGCCCTACGGCCCGGTGGAGGGCGTGGCGCCCGGCGCGGACATCCGCATCCTCGACATGGCCGCCAGCGTGCGGCCCACCACGGCTTGGCTGGGCCGCATCATCGACGCCTTCGGCGATCCCATCGACGGCAAGGGGCCCCTGCCGCCAGGACCCGCTCCCTATCCCCTGCGCGCCGCGCCGCCGCCGGCCCATTCGCGCGGCCGGGTCGGCGAACGGCTGGACCTGGGCGTACGCTCCATGGACGTGTTCACCACCACCTGCCGGGGCCAGCGTCTGGGCATCTTCGCCGGCTCGGGCGTGGGCAAGTCGGTGCTGCTGTCCATGCTGGCGCGCCAGGCCACCTGCGATGTGGTCGTCGTCGGCCTGATCGGCGAACGGGGCCGGGAGGTCCGCGAGTTCATCGAGGAGACCCTGGGCGAGGAGGGGCTGAAGCGCGCCGTGGTGGTTGTCGCCACCTCGGACGAGCCGGCCCTCAAGCGCCGTCAGGCCGCCTACATGACCATGGCCGTGGCCGAGTATTTCCGGGACCAGGATCTGGAGGTCCTGTGCCTGATGGACTCCGTCACCCGCTTCGCCATGGCGCAGCGCGAGATCGGCCTGGCCGCGGGCGAGCCGCCGACCACCAAGGGCTACACCCCCACCGTCTTCTCAGAACTGCCCAAGCTGCTGGAGCGCGCCGGGCCGGGCCAGATCCGGCCGGACGGCACCCAGGCGGGCCCCATCACCGCCTTGTTCACCGTGCTGGTGGACGGCGGCGACCATGACGAGCCCATCGCCGACGCCGTGCGCGGCATTCTGGACGGCCACATCGTCATGGACCGCAAGATCGCCGAGCGCGGGCGCTTCCCCGCCATCGACGTGCTGAAATCGGTGAGCCGCACTCTGCCGGACTGCCAGACCCTGCCCGAGCGCGAGTTGAACCGCCGCGCCCGCCAGTGCCTCAGCGCCTATTCGGACATGGAAGAGCTGATCCGCATCGGCGCCTACCGCGCCGGGGCCGACCCCATCGTCGACCGCTCCATCGCCCTGAACCCCGCCCTGGAAGCCTTCCTGGGCCAGGACAAGGACGAGGTGACGCGCATGGCCGACTCCTTCACCCGCCTCGAAGCCATCCTTAATCAGGGCATGATCCCGCCGGAGACGAGCCAATGACCAGCTGGGCCCACTCGCTGATCCGCATTTCCAACTATGAGGTGGAGACGCTGCAGAAGCGCCTCGCCGAGATCACCGCCCGGCGCGCGTCCACCGAGATGCGTCTGGCTGTGCTGGACGCCGAGGCCGAGGTGGAGCGCGAACGCAGCCGCCACGACACCCAGGCCGGCATGATGCTGAGCGCCTATCTGGCCGGCTGGAAGGCCCGCAAGGCCGTCGCCGAATCCGATCTGACCACCCTGGACGCCGAGGAAGCCGGCGCCCGCGACGCCCTGACCTCGGCCTTCGAGGAACTGAAGAAGTTCGAACAGGTGGCCGAGACCACCCGCCTCAACCGCCTCATCGCCGCCGCCCGCCGCGAAACGGCGGCGTTTGACGAGCTGGGGCTGCGCAAGCGGGCCAGCTGATCATTCTGCCGCCTGTGACGCCACGCCCCTGCGGTAATCCTGCGGCGTCTGGCCGGTGCGCGCCCTGAAGGCCTTGTAGAAGGTCGAGCGGGAGTTGAACCCCGCAGCGATGGCGATATCGAGGACCGACATCTCCGTCTCCTTCAGCCAGCCCATGGCCGTGTCGATGCGCTGGTCGTTGACGTAGTCGAAGAAGGTTCGTCCCAGGGTGTCGTTCAGCGTCTGGGACACCATGTTCGGCGCCGCCCCGACCCGTCGGGACAGCCGTGTCAAGGACAGGTTCGGATCCAGATGCAGCTCGTCCTCGCGCATGGCCCGGCCGATCCGCTCGGCCAGTCGCTCCGCATGATCCCGGGTCAGGGCCGAGCGGGCGTATTTGCGCGGCCCGGGCGTGCCGGGCTCGGGACCGCCGACCGGTCCGGCGTCCATGGGCGCCACCGTTCGGCCATCCAGCGAAAAGCCGATCAGCAGAAGCAGCAGGACGCCGGTCATCACCAGCATGATCTCGCCGGCCGGGGCAGGCGTCGAAGAAAGATTGTCGGTCAGAAGGGCCGCCGCCGCGCATAGCCAGAGCAGGGCGACCACACCCATGAACCCCTCCACCCAGCGCATCTCCATCCGGTCGATGTTGGAGAACCGGTGCTTCAGCCGCGCGCGGTAACGCGCCATCAGCCTGACGATGGAGACGACGTAGACGCCCGCCACCGCCGGCCAGGCGAGCACCAGCGCAAAGGTGGCCAGGGCCAGGATCGCGGGCGCCGCGCCGGGCGGCAGATCGCCCTCCACGAACAGGATCCGCCGCTGGGCGTCAGACAGGGCCATGTATCCAAGCGCCGTCAGCACCCCCAGCGTGGGCAGGACCAGATGCCGGCGGCGGATCGGCGGGGCGACGGGTAGATCCGCTGCCCGCGCCAGAACGAAGGCGTGAAAGGCCGCCGGCGCCGCCAGCAGCACCGGCAGGAGCCAGGGCGTCAGGAGCGGGACCAGAGGTCGGGCGAAGGCCGCGAGCAGGGGCGGGGTCGCCAGCAGGGTCAACACCACGAAGACGGCGGCCAGGGCGATGCGCCCGGCCCTGACCGGCCCGGTCAACGCCACCGCGACGCCCGCGACGCCCAGCCCCGCAACCCAGGCCGCAAGGGCGACCATGGCCGTCATCGAACCTTCCTCCCCCATCCGGCGCGATCCTCCCCTGCATGACCAGAACAGGACATCCGCGCGGGCGGCGCAAGCGGCCGGGCTGTCCGTCCCGTCCCGTTCGGACGACAGGCCGCGATTTCTCCGGCAGGTCCGGCGCCGGAAGTGGAGGGAACACACCGTGCAGGCGGAACTCATCATGGCGGCGCATGTGGCCCCCGGCGCGCTGGCGGTGGCGGCCGGCGCTGCGGCCCTGGCCGCGCCCAAGGGGCGCTGGACCCATGTCCACGCGGGCCGGGTCTTCGTGATCGCCATGGGCCTGTCGTCGGCTGTCGGCGCCGGGCTGGGGCTTGTGCGGGCCGAGACCTTCTACATCACCTTCCACGCCGGGGTGCTGGCCCTGTGCCTGCTGGCCAGCGGCTGGCTGGCCGCCCGGGCGCGGTCAGGCGCGCCGGGCCCCGCCACGGGCGTGGTCGCCGCCGCGAACCTGATCAACGTCGTGGCGCTGGTGGTCATCGGCGTGCTCGCCGCCCGATCCGGCCAGCCGTTCCGGGGCTTCCCGGCGCAGGACTATCTGGTCCTCGCCGGGATGGGCGCGACCGCCGCAGCGGGCGACATCACCCTGCTGTGGCGCGCCCGTCTCGGCGACCGTCACCGCACCGCGCGGCACCTGTGGCGCATGTGTCTGGGCTTTTTCATCGCCGCCGGCTCGGCCTTCACCGGCCCGGGCGCGGCCGCCTTTTCTGAAGCGGTGCGCCAGTCCGGCGTTCTGGCCCTGCCCGAGCTGACGATCCTGCTGCTCATGCTCTTCTGGCTGGCCCGCACCCTGCTGGCCCGGCTCCGCCCGGAGCCGGCGTCATGAGCGAACCCCATCTCGTCGCCGCCGGTCATTTCCTCGTCGGGGGCGTCAGCATCCTCGCAGGCCTCGTCGCCTTCGCGGCGCCCAAGGGCCGCCCGGTGCACCGCGCCGCGGGCGCCGTGTTCACGGTGAGCATGCTGATCCTGTGCGCCAGCGGCCTGTGGATGAGCCTGGCGCGGGGCATCCTGTTCACGGTCTTTCTGGCGTGGATCGCGGCCCACGCGGTGACATCGGGCTGGGCCGCCGCGAACACCGGCCCGCTCGCCCGCTGGATCACCCGGCTGGCGGCCCTGTCGTCCTTCAGTCTGGTCGCGAGCGCGCTGGCGGGCGGCGTCGTGGCGGGCCAGGCGCCCGGCGGAGCCCTGAACGGTCTGACGCCGCCCGCCTTCTTCGGTCTCGCCGGCTTCGCCCTGCTGCTGGCGGTGTTCGACCTGGCCTTTTCCCGCGCGAGGGCGCCCTCGAGGGGCCGGCGGCTGGCCCGGCACGCCGGACGCATGGGGCTGTCCATGTTTCTGGCCACGGGCATCTTCTTCTTCGGCAACAACCATGTGCTGCCCGAGGTCATGAGGACGGGGCCGATCCTGTCGGCTCCCGTCCTGCTGGTGCTGGCCCTGACCGCGTTCCATATGGCCCGGGCGCGGCTCTTCGGGGCGCGCACGGCCTGACCCGACCGCCCCTACGCAGGCTGGCCCGCTCCTTGCACCGTGCGCCCCATGACCCAGCCCCTGTTCAGCCGTCGCGCGCTTCTGGCCTCCACCCTGGCGCTGGCCGCCTGTGACGGGCGCCCGGCGGCCTCCCAAGTGGTCGAAGGGCCGATCCGACCGCTGCGGGACGTGGCGTCCTTTCCCGTCGGCGTGGCGGCCATGACCGACCACTTCCGCGATCCCCAGTGGGTCGAGCTGGCCTACACCCACATGTCCCAGCTCACCCCCGAGTGGGAGATGAAGATGGAGTACATCCTGGGCCCGGGCGGGCGCCTGCGCTTCGCCGCGCCGGACGCCATCGCCGACTTCGCCGACCAGCACGGCATGAGCCTCTTCGGCCACGCCCTGATCTGGTACTCGCAGGGCCGCGCGTACTTTGAAGGTCTGGACGAGACCCGCTTCGCCGCAGAGCACGACCGCTATATTCGCGAGGTCATGGGCCGCTACCGGGGCCGGGTCACCGGCTGGGACGTGGTCAATGAGGCCGTGGCCGAAGACGGCAACGGCCTGCGCGACTGTCACTGGTCGCAGCGCTTCGGGCAGGACGGCTACATCCGCCGCGCCTTCGAGGTGGCGGCCGAGGCGGACCCGGACGCGGTGCTGTTCATCAACGACTACAATCTGGAACATAACCCCCGGAAGGGGGCGACCTTCCTGCGCATGGTCGAGCGGCTGCTGGGGCAGGGGGCGCCCATCGGCGGTCTCGGGACCCAGTCCCACATCGACTACAGCATCGAGCCGGGGCGCACGTCTGCCTTCATCAACGAGATGGCCCAGTTCGGCCTGCCCATCCATGTGTCGGAGCTGGACATGTCCATGGGCCGCGCGCGCACCGATCTGACCGGCATCGAACGTCGCCGCGAGCTGCAGACCGAGCGGGTGCGCGAGATCGCCGACGCCTTCATGGCCCTGCCCGAGCGCCAGCGCTTCGCCTTCACGGTCTGGGGCCTGCGCGACCGCGACAGCGTGCTCCGGCGGGGCGACTGGGACGACGGCCGCGACGAGCCCCTGCTGTTCGACTGGCTGGGCCGCCCCAAACCCATGCTCAAGGCGCTGGAACAGGCGTTCGGCGCCCCGGGCTGACGCCCTGGATACGTCAAAATCGGACGCAACTTCTGAAAAGAACATATTGCGAACGAGAACAAACCATGCACATATGACGTCAGTCGCAAGGGCGGGTCGGTAGCGGGCCTCTTCCGGAACGACATACGGGGAATCGTGGCAAAGGGACCGAAAGTAATGGCGCAGGCGGCATTGAAACTCGTGGGCAAGGAAGACGGCGACAAGGCAAAGGCGCTGGAAGCGGCGCTGGCCCAGATCGATCGGGCGTTCGGCAAGGGCTCGGTGATGAAGCTTGGCAAGGGCGGGGTGGTGGCGGAGATCGCCAGCGTCTCGACCGGCTCGCTGGGCCTGGACATGGCGCTGGGCATCGGCGGCCTGCCCTATGGGCGGGTGATCGAGATCTTCGGTCCTGAATCCTCGGGCAAGACGACCTTGGCCCTGCACACCGTGGCCGAGATCCAGAAGGCGGGCGGCACCGCGGCCTTCGTGGACGCCGAGCACGCCCTGGACCCCAGCTACGCCCAGAAACTGGGCGTCAATCTGGACGACCTGCTGGTCAGCCAGCCGGACAACGGCGAACAGGCGCTGGAGATCACCGACACCCTGGTGCGCTCGGGCGCCGTGGATATCGTGGTGGTGGACTCCGTCGCCGCCCTGACGCCGCGCGCCGAGATCGAGGGCGAGATGGGCGACAGCCTGCCGGGCCTTCAGGCGCGCCTCATGAGCCAGGCGCTGCGCAAGCTGACCGCCTCCATCTCGCGCACCAACTGCATCGTCATCTTCATCAACCAGATCCGGCACAAGATCGGGGTGATGTACGGCTCGCCCGAGACCACCACCGGCGGCAACGCGTTGAAGTTCTACGCCTCGGTGCGCCTGGACATCCGCCGCACCGGCGCCATCAAGAACCGTGACGAGGTGGTCGGCAACACCACCCGCGTGAAGGTGGTCAAGAACAAGGTGGCCCCGCCGTTCCGCGAGGTGATCTTTGACATCATGTACGGCGAGGGCATCTCCAAGATCGGCGAGATCATCGACCTGGGCGTCAAGGCCGAGGTGATCGAGAAGTCCGGCTCATGGTTCAGCTATGACAGCCAGCGCATCGGTCAGGGCCGCGAGAATGTGCGCGAGTTCCTTAAAGCAAACCCCGACATCGCCGCCTCCATCGAAAAGGCCGTCCGCGCCCATTCGGGCCAGATCGCCGAGGAGATGCTGGGCGCCCCTGAGCCCGACGAAGGCCAGGAAGACTGAGATCCTTCTCCCACTGGGAGAAGGGGCCCCGCGCAGAGCGCGCGCAGGGCCTTCAGGAGACACTCCGCCCGGCTGGTCCCTGCGACCCGCCGCCGACCCCGCGGGGATCGGGCCGGACGGACGTGCTGGCCGCCGGGGGCAACCCCGGCGGCCTTTTTCGTGAGGTATGGCCGGGCGGCGCCACAAGGCCCGCGGGCGTTGCACAGTCTGCCTGGAAGCCACCGCGATCGCCGGCTCGCCGGCTGGCGGGGTCAGTCGTCCAGATAGTGGGCCGAGCGTTTGCCGGGCTTGAGGGCCAGACGAACCCGCGCGATCAGGTCCTGCGGCTCGAACGGCTTGAGCAGATAGCCGCTGCCGCCGGAGGCCATGACATCGCGCACGGTCTCCGGGCGGTGGTCCGCCGTCATCATCACGATGGGCATGGCGAAGCCCGACGCGCGCAGCTCGCTCAGCACGGTCAGTCCGCTGATGTCGGGCAGGCGAATATCCAGCAGCACCAGATGGGGACGGAACCGGGCGATCAGGTCGACCGCCTCCCGTCCCACCGCTGTGGTGGCCACCTCGAAGCCCGCATGGCTCAGGATCATGTTCACCGCTTCACGGAGGAGCAGGTCGTCCTCCACCAGAAATACACGCTGTTTCATACGCCACTCCCCGGTCCAGGACCTGAACACCCCCCTGAAGCCCGCAGGCCAGAGTCCCTGTCGATTCGAGTCTCGCAGGATTCGGTTACCAGCTCGACGCCCCCCTGAATTGCACCAATTGCACCAATTGCACCGTGCACGTCCCGAAGTCCGGTCTTGCCCCCCGGCCGTCATCCGCTAAGCCTGTAGCCCTGTTCCCGGGGGCTCTGTTTCATGATCCGTCTGCTGTCTGTCGTCGCGCTGGTCTGCGGCTTGCTTCTGGCCCCCGCCGCCCAGGTCCAGGCGCGGGCCCAGGACCTGTTCCCCGGGGCCAATCTGGACACGGCCATCCCGGCGCCCGAGGGGGTCATCGGCCACCCGGTGGGCGCGCGCCTGACCCCTGTGGCGGACATCCATCGCTACCTGGAGACCCTGGCCGAGGCGGCGCCCGACCGCATGGTCACCGGCGAATACGGCCGCACCTGGCAGGGCCGGCGCCTGATCTGGGCGGCCATCTCCTCGCCGGAGAACATCGCCCGGCTGGACCAGATCCGCGCCGCCTCCCGCGCCCTAGCCGACCCCCGCACCACCGATGCGGCCGAGGCCCGGCGGCTGATCGCTGATACCCCCGCCATCGTCTGGCTGGCCTATTCGGTGCACGGCAACGAGGTCGGCCCGGCCGAGGCGTCCATGGCCGTGGCCCGCCACCTGCTGGCGGCCCGGGGCGACCCCCGCATCCAGCGCATGCTGCAGGACACGGTGGTGGTGTTGATCCCCACCCAGAACCCCGACGGCCGCGACCGCTTCATCAACGGCTACCGCGCCGGACAGGGGCTGGAATCCGACCCCGACGTGCAGTCGGTGCAGGGCCGCGAGCCGTGGCCCAGCGGGCGCTTCAACCACTATCTGTTCGACCTGAACCGCGACTGGTTCGCCCAGACCCAGCCCGAGACCCGGGGCCACGCCGCCCTGCAGATGCAGTGGAAACCGCAGGTGGTGGCCGACATCCACGAAATGGGCACCGACCAGACCTATTTCTTCCCGCCCGAGGCGGACCCCTTCAATCCGCTGTTCACCGACAGCCAGCTGGCCATGCGCGAGGTCATCGGCAGGGCCCATGGTCAGGTCTTCGACGCCGCGGGCATCGACTATTTCACCCGCGAGTATTTCGACGCCTTCTACCCCGGCTTCGGCGACAACTGGCCCGGCTACTCCGGCGCCATCGCCATGACCTATGAGCAGGGCTCGGCCCGGGGCGACGTGCGCCGCCGGTCGGACGGCAGCCTGCTGACCCTGTTCGAGACCGTGCGCAGCCAGTTCCTGATCTCGCTGTCCACCATCGACGCGGCGGCGGTGAACCGTCGGCAGCTGATGAGCGACTTCCACGCCTATCACGCCTCGGCCATCGAGGACGGTCGCCGGCTGGGCGCGATCCTGCTGCCGCGCACCGGCGCCGACCCCACCGCCGCCGACCGGCTGGCCCGCTTGCTGGCCGGGCAGGGCGTCGAGGTGGGCGTGGCCGGGGCCGGCTTCTCGGCCTGCGGCTCGCACGCCGCCGGGACCTATGTGATCGATCTGGCCCAGCCCGCCGGGCGTCTGGCCCGGGTGCTGCTGGATCCGTCCATCAGCCTGCCCGCTGATTTCACGGCGGAACAGGAGCGCCGCCGGGCCCAGGGGCTGGACCACCAGCTCTATGACGTCGCCGCCTGGGCCCTGCCGCTGGCCTACAACACCCCGGCGATCCAGTGCCGCAGCCGCCCCGGCGTGGCCGTTACGCCCCTGTCCGGCGATGCGCCCCTGTCCGGCGGCGTCATCGATGGCCAGACCGCCGCCGCCTGGATCGTGCAGCCCGGCCTGTCGGGCATGCGCTTCCTCACCGCCGCCCTGCGCGAGGGCCTGACCGTGCGGGTGCTGGAGGCCGGCTTCACCCTCGACGGCCGCGACTGGCCCGCCGGATCGCTGGTCCTGACCCGGGGCGCCAACCCCGACGACGCCCCCGCCCGCATCGCTCGCATCGCGGCGCAGGCCGGGGCGACGGTTCAGGGCGTGGGCGACACCTGGGTGACGTCAGGCCCCAGCCTCGGCTCGGGCCGGGCCCCGGTGGCCCGCGCGCCGCGCATCGCCATGGCCTGGGAGGCGCCCACCGGCGCGACCTCGGCGGGCGGTCTGCGCTGGATGATCGAGCAGGCCTACGGCTATCCGGTCACCATCATCCGCACGGCCCAGATGGCGACCTCGAATCTGGGCGAATACGACGTCATCATCCTGCCCGACGGCGGCGGCTACGCCTCGACGCTGGGCGAGCGGGGCGTGGCCAATCTGCGCGACTGGGCCCGACAGGGCGGCGTCCTGATCGGGGTCGGCGGCGGCATGGGCTTCATGTCCGAGCCCGGCTCCCAGATGCTGGCCACCCGGCTGGAGGGCCGCGTCGCCGATGAGGACGCCAGCGAGCCCGCTCCCGCCGACGAGGCCACCGTGCCCGGCGTGATCCTGACCAGCCCCGACCAGCTGCGCGGCGCCATCCGCCCGGCCGAGGGAAGCCCGGACTCCATCCCCGGCATCCTGCTGCGCGCCACCACCGACCCGGACCACTGGCTGGCGGCCGGCGTGGCGCACACGCTGAACATCCTGGCCTCGGGCTCTGACATCTATGCGCCGCTGCGGCTGGACCAGGGGGCCAATGTGGTGCGCTTCGCCGGGCCGAACGACCTGCTGGCGGCGGGCTACATCTGGGACGAGAACCGGGCCCAGCTGGCCTACAAGCCCGCCGTGGTGGCGCAGTCTCTGGGCTCAGGCCAGCTGATCGGCTTCGCCCACGATCCGTCGGCGCGGGGCTTCATGCGGGGGCTGGACGTGCTGTTCCTCAACGCCGTGTTCCGGGGGCCGTCGCACACCCGGTGACGCCCGGTCTCAGTGGGTGACGGTCTTGGAGAAGACGTTGATGACGATGACGCCGCCCACGATCATGGCCAGACCGAGGATGGCCGGGGCGTCCAGCCGCTGCTTGAACACCACCCAGCCGATCATGGCGATCAGCACCACGCCCATGCCGCTCCAGATGGCGTAGGCCAGGCCCACCGGGATCTCCTGGAGCGCCACGGACAGCAGGTAGAAGGCGGCCAGGTAGCAGCCCGCCATGCCCAGGGTCGGCACGGGCCGGGTGAACTGCTGGGAGGCCTGCAGCAGGCTGGTGCCCACGACCTCCAGCAGGATCGCGGCCCCCAGCGCCAGCCAGGTGACCGGGCTCATTTCGTCGCCGGGCCGGTCAGCAGGGCGCCGATGGCCCGGCGCTGGTCAGGGGTCACGTCGAACAGGCCGAACAGGTCCGACATCCACAGGCCGTTGGCCAGCAGCCGCAGCATCAGGGCGTCGTCGCGCCCCGCCGGATCGACCGGATCGTCTTCGGCCAGCACGTTGAGGCCCGCACGCCAGCGTTGGGCCAGGGCGGGATCGATGGCGCAGGCCACCAGGGCCGCGCGGCCCAGCACCAGATCCTGCTCGTCGCCCGGGTTGGCCACGCTGACCCGCATGGCGGCCCGGGCGTTGCGGTTATAGGGCTCGGGGTCCGTCGCCGCCTCGGCCCGCACCTCCTCGACGTGCTGGCGGGCCAGTTCGTCGATCATGCCTTCCAGCAGCGCCGCCTTGGTGGGGAAGTGATGCAGCAGGGCGCCCTTGCTGACCGGCAGGCGTTCGACCACCGCGTCCAGGGTCAGGGCCAGCGACCCGCCCTCGGCGGCCACGACGATGGCGGTGTCCAGGATCAGCTGGCGGGTCTGCTCGGCGGTGCGGCGGGGGACGGGGACCATGGATCGTGCATACCGGCTGGACGGTTTCTTCTCAACCTGTCGTGAAGGTGGCCATCAGCGCCCCGGATGACGTATAGGGCGCGCCTCCCCATCTGACGGAACATCATGGCCGCCAAGAACGCCTCAAGACCGCCCCTCATCGCGCTCAAGGAAATCCGTCTGCAGGACGGACCCCGCCCCCTGTTCGAGGGGGTGGATCTGGCTATCGAGCCGCGCATGCGCGGCTGTCTGGTGGGCCGCAACGGGGCGGGCAAGTCGACCCTGATGCGCATGGTCATGGGTCTGATCGAGCCGGACTCCGGCGACCGCACGGTCCAGACCGGCACCCGCTTCGCCTATGTGCCGCAGGAGCCGGTGATCACGGGCGAGACCCTGCTGGACTACGCCGTCTCGGGCGGGGCCGAGTCCTGGACCGCGGAAAGCTGGCTGGAGACCTTCGGCCTGTCGCCGGCCAAGGCGGCCACGGGCCTGTCGGGCGGCGAGATTCGCCGCGCCGCCCTGGCCAAGGCGTTCGCCGAGGAGCCCGACGTTCTGCTGCTGGACGAGCCCACCAACCACCTGGACATCCTGGCCATCGAGCGGCTGGAGCAGGAGCTGGCGTCGTCGCGCATGGCCGTGCTGACGGTGAGCCACGACCGGGCCTTCCTGAACAAGGTCACCAACACCTGCTACTGGCTGGAGGGGCGTCAGGTGCGGACCCTGAACCGGGGCTTCGAGCATTTCGACGACTGGGCCGATCAGGTCACCGCCGAGGAGGCGGAATCCCTGCGTCGCCTGTCCAAGGCCATCGAGTCCGAGACCCACGCCTTCTACCGCTCCATCACCGGGCGGCGCACCCGCAACGAGGGCCGCGCTCGGCAGTTGCGGGCCATGCGGGCCGACCGCTCCGAGCGGCTGCGCGACCAGCCCCGCGAACTGAACCTGGACGTGGATTCCGGGGGCCAGTCGGGCAAGCGGGTGGCCGAGCTGAAGGGCGTGAGCAAGGCCTTCGGCGACCGGGTCATCCTGCCGCCCTTCACCACCCGCATCCTGCGCGGCGACCGGATCGCCATCGTCGGCCCCAACGGGGCGGGCAAGACCACCCTGGTCAAGCTGATGCTGGGCGAGATGGCGCCCGACGCCGGGTCGGTGAAGCTGGGGGCGGGGCTGGAGCCGGTCTATCTGGACCAGGCGCGGGCCGAGCTGACCAGCGACATGACCCTGCGCGACGCCCTGACGCCCGGCGGCGGGGACTCGGTCATGGTGCGCGGCACGCCCAAGCATGTGGCCGCCTACGCCCGGGACTTCCTGTTCACCGAGGCCCAGTTGCGCCAGCCGGTCTCGACCCTGTCCGGCGGCGAGCGCAACCGGCTGCTGCTGGCCCGCGCCCTCGCCCAGCCCGCCAATCTTCTGATCCTGGACGAGCCCACCAACGACCTGGACATGGACACGCTGGACCGGCTGGAGGAACTGCTGGAGAGCTATGACGGCACCCTGATCCTGGTCAGCCACGACCGTGATTTTGTTGACCGTCTAGCCACCTCCACCATCGCCCTGAACGGCCGGGGCGGGGTGGTGGAGACGCCGGGCGGCTGGACCGACTTCATGCGCCAGAACCCGGGGTTCCTGACCGGGGACAAGACCGCCAGCGCCGCCCCTGCGCCCGCCGCTGCGAAGCCGGTCGCTGCCGCCAAGGCCCAGGCGACGCCCATCCGCAAGCTGTCCTACAAGGACGCCCGGCGGCTGGAGGAGATCGAGCGCCTGATGGCCGAGGCGCCCGCCGCCATCGCGGCGAAAGAGGCGAAGCTGGCCGACCCGGACCTGTACGCCCGCGACCCGGCCGCCTTCCAGCGCCTGACCGACGAGCTGCAGGCCCTGCGCGACCAGGTGGACGCGGCCGAGACCGAGTGGCTGGAGCTGGAAGAGAAGAAGGCCGAACTGGCGGGATCCGGGGGATGAAACCCTTCTGGGAAACCAAGTCCCTGGAGCAGATGAGCCCCGCCGAGTGGGAGAGCCTGTGCGACGGGTGCGGGCTGTGCTGTCTGGTGCGGTTTGAGGATGAGGACACGGGCGAGGTGATCCCCACCCGGGTCCACTGCCAGCTGTTCGATTCGAAGGTCTGCGCCTGTTCGGACTACGTCAATCGTCAGGCCCATGTGCCGGACTGCGTCAAGCTGAGCCCCGGCAATATCGGGGGGCTGAAGTGGATCCCGCAGTCGTGCGCCTATCGTCGGCTGCACGAGGGCCGGGGGCTGGCGGACTGGCATCCCCTGATCTCGGGCGACCCCGAGAGCGTGCACCGGGCCGGGGTGTCGATCCGTGGACAGACGATCAACGAGCTGACCCTGAACGAGCCCGAGGACGCGCTGGACTACGAGGCGCCCGAGTGGATGGCGGAGCGTGGTCTGCCGGGCAGAAAAAACCGCGCTCGCTAAGAAAGCCTTTTCCTTATGGCGCCACTCTCTCCCGCTGACGGAGGACAGGGCGCTTGTCGGACGGAGAATCCCACAGCAACCGCGAGATCGACGGCGAGGGATCGCCGTTCGACCGGTTGACCAGTCTGGCGGCGACTCTGTTCGAGGCGCCGGCCGCCCTGGTGTCGATCACCGATGGGTCTCGCCAGCGGTTCCGCTCGCGCCTGGGCATCGACGTGGTCGAGGTGGACCGCGAGAACGCCTTCACCCCGCACGCCGTGGCTCTCGGCCAGGGCGGGGTGCTGGTGGTCGAGGACGCCAGCAAGGACCCCCGGTTCGAGAACAGTCCCCACGTCACCGGCGAGGGCGAGGTGCGGTTTTACGCCGGCGCCGTCATCACCACGCGGGATGGCCGGAACGTGGGCGCCTTGTGCGTGCTGGACCGGGTCCCGAGGGCCCGGCCGGACGAGGCGAAGCTGGCGGCGCTGAAAAGCATGGCCGAGCTGGCCGCCGACATGCTCGAGAAGCGGGAACGCATGCGGGCCAAGGCCGAGAAGCTGGAGATGCTGGACATGGCGGAGGCCATGTCGGGGGTCGGGCACTGGCGGCTGGACGTGGCCACGAACCGGGTGACCTGGTCGGAGCAGGTCTATCATGTACATGGTCTGGACCCGGATGGTTTCGATCCCAATCTGGACAGCGCCATCGACGCCTATCACCCGGACGACCGCGCCGCGATCAGCGCGACGGTTCAGCGGGCCGTAGAGACCGGCGACCCCTATGATGTGCGGCTGAGGCTGGTCCGGCCGGACGGGGAGACGCGTCTGGTGCGGTCGCAGGGGACGGCCGAGCGCGACGAAGGCGGCGGGGTCGCCGCCCTGTTCGGGGTGTTTCAGGACATCACCGAGCAGGAAGACGCACTGGCCCGGGCCCGCAAGAACGAACACCGCTATCGCCTGCTGGCCGACAACATGGCCGATGTGGTGGCCCGGGTCCGGCCGGACGGGCACAGCCACTACATCTCGCCCGCCGTGGAGGCGATCAGCGGTTATGCGCCGGCGGAAATGTTCGGCAAGACGGCCCAGGACTATGTGCTGGAGGAAGACAAGCCGATCTTCCTGAACGCCATGGCCGAGGTGCTGAAGACCGGTAAGAACCGCCGGGTCCAGTACCGGGTGGTGCACAAGAACGGCGAGCTCATCTGGGTGGAGACCCAGCTGCAGCGGGTGGAGAACAGCCGCGGCGAGGGCGAGGTCATCGTCGTCATCCGCGATATCCGGGATCGCAAGATGCTGGAGGACGAACTGGTCGAGGCGCTGGAGAGCAGCCGGCGACAGGGCAGCCGGTATCGCCTGCTGGCGGAAAACATGGCCGACGTCATCTGTCGGGTGCGGCCGGATGGAACCTGCCCCTATCTGTCGCCCGCCGGGGAGCAGATCCTGGGCGTGACCCGCCAGGAGATGATCGGCCGCAAGTCGCAGGACTTCCTGGTGGAGGCCGACAGACCCCGCCTGCTGCGGGTGCTGGCTGAGGTGCACCGCACGGGCCAGAGCGCGACCCTGGAGTACCGGGTCCAGCCCAGGACCGGCCCGCCGGTGTGGGTCGAGGGCAGCTTCCGCAAGGTGGCCGAGGAGGACCCGGAAGGCGAGCTGATCGCGGTGATCCGCGAGATCGGCGCGCGCAAGGCGCTGGAAGCCGAACTGACCGCCGCCCGGGACCGGGCCGAGACGGCGGTGCGGACCAAGAGCGAGTTCCTGGCCAACATGAGCCACGAACTGCGCACGCCGCTGACCAGCGTGGTCGGCTTCGCCGGATTGCTGGGCCAGAGCCGGACGCTGGGCGACGAGGAGCGGCGCTATGTGGAGCGGATCGCGGCGGGCAGCGAAGCCCTGCTGGCGGTCATCAATGACATTCTGGACTACTCCAAGCTGGAGGCCGGGGCGGTAGAGCTGGACCCGCAGCCGTTCGATCCTCTGGCGCTGGCCCAGGCCGGGGTCGAGCTGATGGAGGGACAGTGCCGGGCCAAGGGCCTGAGCCTGCGTCTGGTGGCCGATCCGGACATGCCGCCGGGGCTGATCGGGGATTCGGGCCGGTTGCGGCAGGTTCTGCTGAATTTCCTGTCCAATGCGGTGAAATTCACGGCGGCGGGCGGGGTGACGGTGAGCGCCTCGTGCGAGCCCGGAGCGGACGGGCGGGCGTGGCTGTCGCTGTCGGTGAAGGACACCGGGGTGGGGATTTCGGACGATCAGGTGGAACAGCTGTTCGACCGCTTCACCCAGGCCGACGCCTCGACCACGCGGACCTTCGGCGGGACCGGGCTGGGCCTGGCCATCTCGCGCCAGCTGGTGGAGATGATGGGCGGCGAGATCGGCGCCTTCGGGCGGCCGGGCGAGGGGGCGACCTTCTGGTTCCAGGTCCCGCTGCCCATGGCGGAGGCGACGGAGCCTCGGGCGGAAGGCGAGGCGGTGCGTTCGATCGGCGCGGCGCGCATCCTGATGGCCGACGACGCCCCGGCGAACCGGGAACTGGTCAGCGTGCTGCTGGGCGGCCTGGGGCTGGTGGTGGACACCGTGGAGAACGGCGCCGAGGCCGTGGAAGCGGTGCGGCAGGAGGCCTACGATCTGGTGCTGATGGATGTGCACATGCCGGTCATGGACGGGCTGGACGCCACCCGGGCCATTCGCGGGCTGGGCGGCGACATCGGCGGCATCCCGATCATCGCCCTGACCGCCAATGTGGGCCGCGAGCAGGTGCAGGCCTGTCTGGAAGCGGGAATGAACGGCCACCTGGCCAAGCCCATCGATGTGAGCCAGATGGCCCGCACCCTGTCCGACTGGCTGAACGCAAGCGAGGTCCGGCAGGCGGCGGGGTAGGGTGCTTGATCCTCCCCCAAAAGCGAAGCGCATGGGGGAGGGGGACCGCCGTCAGGCGGTGGAGGGGGCGAACTTCACGCCCGTGGATGGGGTGGGGGGCCCCCGCCCCCCCCCCCGCGGGGGGGCGCGGCCCCCCCCCCCCCCCGCGGGGGGGGGCCCCCGCGGGGGGGGGGGGGGCCGCCCCCCACTTCACGCCCGTGGATGGGGTGGCCCCCTCCACCACGCCCTGGCGGGCGCGGTCCCCCTCCCCCGCCTCGCGGGGGAGGAGCAGATGCGGGCGTTCGTCGGCGGTTCGTCCCGCATTTTTCAGAGCCAATGCCAATGCGGACAAGGGCTGGACGTTTTTTTTCGTCTGGTTTTCCGACCGTGGACGCTGGTCCCGTACTCTTTGGGCATGACGGAAAGAAGCGAACAGAGCGGGGCGGGCGACCTGACGGCGTGGTGCCTGCGGGAGCTGGAAGAGATGCTGGCCGAACAGGTGCGCCTGTTGAGGGCCGACACGCCGGTGAAGCCCGAGGACCGGCCCAAGCACATCCGCAGGATCAAGGACCTGACCGTGGCCACGCGCATGCTGGCTGTGGCCAAGGGGGCGATGGCGCGCGCGGCGGGGGCGCTGGACCGGGTGGCGACCGAGCGGGCCGCCATGACGCCGGGCCGGGGCGGGCGCGCGGATGCTGCTGAACACGGGGATGAGCACTGGGCGAATGACCACAATCTCGAACAGCGCCAGGCCGCTATTAATGCTCGCTTCGCTGCGATGGCTCCAGGGCCTCACGGCGGCGGAACGGAACGCGATGGGCTTTGTCGTGACGAGCGCGATGGAGCAGTCCTGGCTGTTGCGGGCGCGTGATGACCAGAAGGGCCCATACGAGGCCCCCCCGGTCTGGCTGATGCTGGGCGGGCGCGGGTCGGGCAAGACCTTCGCCGGGGCCGGATGGGTGCTGGACCGGGCCTGGGAAGGCGGGCGCATCGCCCTGGTCGGACCCAGCCTGCACGATGTGCGCGAGGTGATGATCGAGGGACCGTCGGGGGTGATGCAACTGTCCCCGCCCAATGACCGGCCCCGGTGGGAGGGGTCGCGGCGGCGGCTGGTCTGGCAGGGCGGCGCGATCGCCTACGCCCTGTCGGCGGAGGACCCCGAAAGCCTGCGGGGGCCGCAGTTTCATGCGGCCTGGGCCGACGAACTGTGCGCCTGGCGCGAGCCGCAAAGGGTGCTGGACACCCTGCGCTTCGGGCTGAGGCTGGGACGGCGACCGCGCCTGACGGTGACCACGACGCCCCGGCCGATCCCGGCCCTGAGGCGGTTGATGACGGCGCCGGGCACGGCGGTGACGCGCATGGCCACGGCGGACAACGCCGCCAATCTGTCGCCAGGATTTCTGGAGCATCTGACGTCGCTTTACGGCGGCACGCGGCTGGCGGCGCAGGAACTGGAAGGGCTGGTGACGGAGGGCGAGGGCGCCCTGTTCCGGGCGGGGGACCTGAGCCGGGCGCGCGAGGCGTTCACGGGCGAGAGTCCCGCGCGGTTCGAGCGGGTGGTGGTGGCGGTGGACCCGCCCATCAGCGCGGGCGGGGACGCCTGCGGGATCGTGGCGGCCGGGCGGCTGGACGGCCGGGCGTATGTGCTGGCGGACCGGTCCGTGCGCGGGCTGACCCCCGGCGGCTGGGCGGCGCGGGTGGCGGAGACGGCCCGGGCGTTCGGGGCCGACCGGGTGCTGGCGGAGGCCAACCAGGGCGGGGAGATGGTGTCCGCGGTGCTGAAACAGGCGGGGTGCGCGGTGGAGGTCAGTCTGGCCCACGCCAGCCGGGCCAAGCGGGCGCGGGCCGAGCCGGTGGCCATGCTCTACGAACAGGGCCGCGTGATCCACTGCGGCGCCTTCACCGAGCTGGAGGAGGAACTGATGGCCTTGGGCTCCGAGGAAGGGCCCAAGCGCTCGCCGGACCGGGCGGATGCCCTGGTCTGGGCGGTGACGGATCTGATGCTGGGCAAGCGGGGCGAGGGGCCGAGGATCCGGGCGCTGTAGGGGTCACCAGATGACGGTGACGTCCCCGGCGTGGCGACGCAGCACGGCGTCGGCGCTGATGAGGGGGACGTCGAGGTCGCGGGCCTGGGCCAGCAGGATGCGGTCCCAGGGATCGCCATGGGGGATAGGGAGGTTGGCGGCCATCCACGCCTGACGCGGTGTCATGTCGATCAGGGTGTAGCCAAGGCCGGGCAGGACCGAAGTGAGATCCGCCGGAAGAAAGTGCAGGTCGTCGGCCTTGGCCCTGCGCTGTCCGCCAACGCGTCGCTTGGCGTCGATCTCATAGATGCTGACGGCGCTGACCAGGGACTGTTCGGCCTCATCAATCAAGGCATGCGCGGCGGCCGAAAGGCGACGCTCGAACAGGCTCCATACCAGCACGTGGGTGTCGATCAGAACCCTATTCACTCGGGAAGATGTCCTTGTCCGGGTCGAAATCCGGATCGGGTTCGAGGAACATGTCGAGGAACTCTTCGGAAACCGGCCCATGGTGGGCGAAGGCGCCGATGCGGAAATGCCGCGGCCGGTCAGAGACTCCGGCGGGCACGAGCCGGATGACCGGCTTTCCAGAGCGGGCCAGGACGATGTCCTCGCCGGCCTCGGCGCGGGCGACCAGTTCGGAAAGACGGGCCTTGGCCTCGGCGATGTTCACCTGGGTGGTCATGCCGGGAGGATAGCACAGGATGGGAGTTGGACCAACCTGGATTCCAGGTTGGACCAAGTGGACGATGGACCCCTCACCCTGGTCGCGAGGAGCGGCTTGCTGCGCGGTCCGCTGCGACTCAGGCCTCTCCCACAAGGGGAGAGGCAAGGAGGATGAATGTTTGAATTTCTGAAGAAACGACGGGCGCCGGAGGTGAAGGACTCGGCGGTGGGGCGGGTGATCGCCTGGACCCAGCAGGGGCGAGCCGTGTGGACGCCGCGGGACTATGAGAGCCTGGCGCGGGAGGGGTTCGGCAAGAACCCGGTGGCCTATCGCTGCGTGCGGATGATCGCCGAGGCGGCGGCGTCGGTGCCGCTGGCGGTGTTCCAGGGCGGCGAGCGGGCGGGTGAGGATCATCCACTGGTGCGCGTGCTGGCGCGGCCCAATCCGGAGCAGGGGCGGGCCGAGCTGTTCGAGGCGCTGTATGCGAACCTGCAGACGGCGGGTAACGCCTATCTGGAGGCGGCGGGCGAGGGGGTGGAGGAGGTCTATGGCCTGCGTCCGGATCGGGTGAAGGTGGTTCCGGGGCCGAGCGGGTGGCCGGCGGCCTATGACTATACGGTGGGGGCGCGGACCGTGCGGCTGGCCCGGGGGCCGGACGGGTTCTCGCCGGTGCTGCACCTGAAGCTGCACAATCCGGTGGACGACTGGTACGGGTTTTCGCCGCTGGAGGCGGCGGCCTTCGCCATCGATGTGCACAATGCGTCCGGGGCGTGGAACAAGGCGCTGCTGGACAACGGGGCGCGGCCGTCGGGGGCGCTGGTCTATGGCGCCAGGGACGGCGAGCGGCTGACCAGCGAACAGTTCGAGACGCTGAAGGCGGAGCTGGGCGAGCGGCATCAGGGGGCCATGAACGCGGGACGGCCGCTGTTGCTGGAAGGCGGGCTGGAGTGGAAGCCCATGGCCTGGACGCCGGCGGACATGGACTTCATCGCCGGCAAGCACGCGGCGGCGCGCGAGATCGCCTTGGCGTTCGGGGTGCCGCCGCAGCTGCTGGGGATCCCCGGGGACGCCACCTATTCCAACTATCGCGAGGCCAACGCGGCGTTCTGGCGCGGGACGGTGGTTCCGCTGGTGACCAAGACGGCGGGGGCCATGACGGCCTGGCTGGCGCCCCGGTTCGCGGACTGCCGCATCGAGGCGGATCTGGATCACGCCCCCGCCCTGCAGTCGGAGCGCGACGCCCTGTGGGCGCGGCTGGAGGCGGCGAGCTTCCTGAGCGAGGCGGAGCGGCGGGACATGGCGGGGGTGGGGAAGTGAGTGGCGAGTGGTCAGTGGCGAGTGGCGAGCCATGTTGTCTGAGACGCGGCCTCGACTCGTCACTCGCCACCCGTCACTCGCCACTGAGGGGATGACATGAGCGAACGAAAAATCCCGTGGGCGGTGATCGTCGCGGTGGCGGTGCAGACGGCGGCGGCGCTGATCTGGGCCGGGGGCGCGGCGGCGCGGATCGAGGGGCTGGAGAGCCGGGTGGCCGAACAGCGTCTGGTGGCCGAACGGCTGGCGCGGCTGGAGGAGCAGGCGGCGGCGACACGGGCGTCGCTGGAGCGGATCGAGGCGAAGGTGAGTGGCGAGTGATCAGTGGCGAGTGACGAGGTGTTCGGAGAGTGGGGGACGGGCGTGACCATTGAAGACATGACTTCTGCGGCGTCCCGGTCGGACTCGCCACTGATCACTCGCCACTCGCCACTCCTCATTCAGGGCTACGCCTCCCTGTGGGGCGTGGCGGATCTGAACGGGGACGTGGTGGCCAGGGGGGCGTTCGCGGAGAGCATCGCGCGCAGCGGGGCGGCGGGCGTGAAGATGCTGCACCAGCACGAGGCGCGGGCGCTGGTGGGGGTGTGGGATGAGCTGGTCGAGGACGAGCGCGGACTGTTTGTCGCCGGGCGCATTATGGATTGGTCGCCCGAGGCGCGCTTCGCCGGCGCCCTAGCGCGGGCCGGGGCGCTGGATGGCTTGTCGATCGGGTTCCGGGCGGTGCGGGCGCGCAAGGACGGGCGCCTGCGGGTGCTGAGTGAAGTGGACCTGTGGGAGGTGTCGCTGGTGACGTTTCCGATGCTGCCGGGGGCGCGGTTCGGCTGTAGCTGACAAAGTTTGAAGGTAAAGGACGTTGGCGAGCAAGCGCCTGCGCGTTAAAGGACCAGCAAGGGCTGTCCACGCAAGTTGCGACCGATGAACGAAATGAACAATGATTTTGACGGGCCTGTGCCCGAAGTGGGTGACGAACTGGTTGTGCCAGTGGTGACTCATGTAGGTCGGAGTTCGATATTTCCAGACCAGATTGTTGTTTTAAAACAAAGTCAAACTCATCTGGAATTGGTTCTCCTTCGCCAGGAAGTGGTCATTAAAACGCAACGGGGAGTGGTGCTTTCCAAAGATGGCGATGAGGTGGCTATCGAATTTTCGCCTCACCAGGTCCGCCCTGAGCTCCTTGATGTGGGGCATGTGCGAGTTGCAAATCCGGCTGCCGCTGATATGGCTATCGGCGTTCTCGCAACGCTCATTCTCACCGGTGAAGCAGAATACGCGGACATAGCGAAACGCTTGCAATCCATGATCGTTAAAGACATCTAATGGAAATGCAGATGAATCGAACAATGATTTCCCGCAGCAGCGCGTTTGTGGCGCTGGCGGTGGCTACTGCGTCTCTGCCGGTTCAATCCGCTTCTGCGACGGTTTCTAATACCGTCATGCACCACATGTCGTCTGCTGATTGGCAGGCCATGCGCGAAACAGCCGGTTGGTCGCGTTTGCGATCCAAGCTGGTTCGCTGGAAGCATCTGCCGAGCGATTGGGACGGTAATGATGGCGTTGCGCCGTCCTGCGACACGACAGACGCTTGCTCGGCTTTTTTAGAGGAGCTTCAACACGTTGAAGCTCCTTTGCCAGAGGCTATGGTAGCGGGCGATGGAGAAGTTTCTTATGAGTGGTCAAAGGGGGAGGCCTTTGCGTCCGCGTCCTTCACTGCGGATGGCGCCATCTTCATTTTCCTGAGAGAAACAGAGAAGACCATTCCCCTCCGCCTCGAACTGTCGAGTCTGGACTTGGCCGCACTGAATCCGTTCTTTCAGCGAATCGGCGCTTTTGCTTAAAAAGCTGGATGAGTTGGTCAGACCGTCGAGACGATGAGCAGTGTTGTGCGGGCCCACTCGGGGGCGTCGGCTCTGAGGAAAGTGTAGCCAGACTGCTGCATTCCAAGATCGCAGTGCCAGAACAAGCGGCCTTTACGCGCAAGGAGTTGACGGGTGAAGGTAGCGTCAGCAACGAATGCGGTAAGCAAAGTGGTTGCTCAGTGGATCGGGCGAGCGGCCTGAGCCAAGAGGACATTTTGGTCAGAGCGAAAGCTCTCGCGGAAGCAAAAACTGGGCGCAAATCGGAAGGCGCGTTTCTGGCGAGCGCTAAAGACCTGCGCAGAATTGCTCATGAGGAAATTCCTCAAGCGGTGCTCATCTACGACGACGCCAAATCAGATAACGATCGTCATGCGGTATTGCGTGTTCATTCCTCTGTCCCAAAAACGGATTTTGGATTGATCCGAAATGCGATCATGAAGGCGTTCTCCCGGCGAATATTGCCGTAAGTCAGCTTAGCATTTTAGCATGTTTTAGTCGGTCCGGATCGCCCAGGGCATCCGATGCGCGCTTGCTGATGCGCTAAACGCAATACAGATCAAAGCTTTGTGAAATCCGACACGGGCGCCCCCAAAGCGTCTGAACGGGACCGGCGGCGAGCCGGGGATTGAGGGTGCGGCTTGTCCCGCCCGTTTTCAACTGGAGACATGATGAGAGAGACCAAACAGGCCGCCGCCTCGCCTGAGGCGCGGGCGGCGATGCATGAGCTGATGGCGGCGTTCGAGGCGTTCAAGGGCGCCAATGACGCGCGCCTGGTGGAGATCGAGAAGAAGGCCTGCGCCGACACGCTGCTGGAGGAGAAGGTGGCGCGGATCGACGCGGCGGTGGCGGGCGCCCAGGCGCGGCTGGACCGGGTGGTGAGCGAGGGGCGACGGCCGGCCATGGAAGGCGCGACCATCGCGGCGCCGGAGGCGAAGGCGGCGTGGGAGGCCTATCTGAGAAGCGGACAGACCCCCTCCACCCCTTCGTGGTCCCCCTCCCCCAATGGGGGAGGATTGGAGGTGAAGGCGGGGCTCAACAGCGGGTCCGGGTCGGGCGGGCTGACGGCGCCGGCGGAGACGGAGCGCCTGGTGGAGCGACGCCTGATGGCGGCCTCGCCCATGCGCGAGATCGCCACGGTGCGGACGGTGGCTTCCGGGGTGTTCCGCAAGCCGGTGTCCACCGACGGGGTGGAGGCCGGATGGGTGGCCGAGACGGCGCCGCGGCCCGAGACCGATCCGGCGACCCTGAGCCTGCTGGAGTTCCCGTCGGCCGAGCTCTACGCCAGCCCGGCGGCGACCCAGACCCTGCTGGACGACGCGTTCGTGAGCCTGGACGAATGGTTGGCGGGCGAGATCGAGGACGCCTTCGCGGCGCAGGAGACGGCGGCCTTCGTGGGCGGCGACGGGGGCAACAAGCCGAGGGGGTTCCTGACCTATCCGACCGTGGCGAACGGCGCGCATCAGTGGGGCGAGATCGGCCATGTGGCCACGGGCGCTGCGGGCGGCTTCGGCGACGCGCCGGTGGATCGCCTGATCGACCTGATCTATGCGCCCAAGGCCAAATACCGGACGGGCGCGCGGTTCGTGATGAACCGGCGCACGGCCAGCGCCATCCGCAAGTTCAAGGACGCGGACGGCAACTATGTCTGGTCGCCGGCGACCCAGCCGGGGGCCACGTCCAGCCTGCTGGGCTATGCGGTCACCGAGATCGAGGAGACGCCGGAGATAGGGGCCAACGCGCTCGCGGTGGCGTTCGGGGACTTCCGGCGCGGCTATCTGATCGTGGACCGGGCGGGGCTGAGCGTGCTGCGCGATCCCTACAGCGCCAAACCCTATGTGCTGTTCTACACCACCAAGCGGGTGGGCGGCGGGGTGCAGGACTTCGACGCCATCAAGGTGCTGAAGTTCGCCATCAGCTGACGCTGACGGCGGGCAAGGTGCTGAAGTTCGCGGAGAGCTGACGCGCGGGTCTGAAGTCTCCTCCCCCATGAGCGCAGCGAGTGGGGGAGGGGGACCGCCGTCAGGCGGTGGAGGGGGCGAACCCTGGGCTCAGCGGATGGGGTGGGGGGGGGGCGCCGGCCCCCGGCCGGGGCGCGCCCCCGGGGGCGGGGGGCCCCCCCCCCGCGGCCCGCCCCCCCCCCCCCCCACCCTGGGCTCAGCGGATGGGGTCGCCCCCTCCACCATGCTGCGCATGGTCCCCCTCCCCCGCAGGCGGGGGAGGAGACGGACCGCCTTTCATTTCAAGGAAAACCAAAATGACCGCACCCGTTTCCATGGCGGAGGCGAAGGCGTTTCTGCGCGTCACCCATGACGCGGAGGACGAGCTGATCGCCCTGCTGATCGATGCGGCCCGCAAGCGGGTGGAGGGGGAGGCGGGGGTGGCCCTGACCTCGACCTCGCCTCCGGCCCTGAGGCTGGCGGTGCTGATGCTGACGCTGCGGGCCTATGAGCGCGGCGAGGACGAAATGCCCATTGCGCCGGTGGAGGGCTGGATCGCGCCGTACCGACAGGTGCGGCTGTGAGGAAGCTGGCCGAACTGCTGGCGCGGGTCGAGGGCGTGACGCCCCAGGGCGGACGCGCGGTGAGCTACGAGCCGCTGGGCTTTGTCTGGATCGCGCCGGGGGCGGTGCGGCGCGGGGTGCGCACGGGTGGGGAAGGCGTGGCGGAGGTCCTGAGCCTGACCGCCGAATGCCGGGCCGACGCGCGGCTGAGCGAAGGGCGGCTGCTGCGGTGGGACGGGGCAGACTGGCGCATCGCGCTGGTGGACGAGGCGGCGCCCGGAAGGGCGCGCCTGATGCTGGAGCGGGACCGATGATCAATCATGAAGCGGCGCTGCAGGCGGCGCTGATCGCGCGATTGCGCGGCGACGACGCGCTGGATGCGCTGGTGGCCGGGCGGGTCTGGGACGGGGAGCCGGCGAAACGGGTGTTCCCCTATGTGACCGTCAGCCGGGTGGAGAGCCGACCGGTGCGGGCGGACGGCGGCGGGGTGGAGCAGGTGCTGACCCTGACCGGCCACTCGCGGTTCGAGGGGCTGGAGGAGACGCGGGCGATCTCGGCCGCGATCCGGGCGGCCCTGCACGAGGCGGATCTGACGGCCGACGGGGTGCGGGTGGTGAACCCGCGCGTGACCTTCGCCGATGTGTTCGGGAGCCCGGAAGGGCGGCGCAGCCACGCGGTGGTGCGGGTGCGGGCGGTGACGGAGGAGATCGAGGCATGAGCGCGCAGGCGGGCAAGGACATATTGCTGAAGATCGGCGACGGCGGGGCGCCGGAGGGGTTCGCCACGGTGGCGGGCTTGCGGGCGCGGACCATCGCCCTGAACGCGCGCACGGTGGACGTGACCGACGGCGACAGCGCCGGACGCTGGCGCGAACTGCTGGCGGGCGCCGGGGTGCGCTCGGCGGCGGTGAGCGGGCAGGGAATCTTTCGCGACGCGGCGTCGGACGCGGCGATCCGGGAGGCGTTCTTTGAACAGAGCGCGCGGACCTGGCGGCTGATCGTGCCGGACTTCGGGGTGTTGGAGGGGCCGTTTCTGGTGGCGGCGCTGGAATACGCCGGGGAGCACGAGGGCGAGGCGAGCTTTGCGCTGAGCCTGGCCAGCGCGGGCGAAGTGACGTTCGAGGCGGTCTAGCGAGCCAGCTCGAGAACGGTCGCGTTGTAACGGGCGGCGTAGTCATTGGCTGCTCGATTGAAGCGCTGACCGTGTCGACCTTCCCAGACATCCGACGTGCCGGCGATGAAGACAACGCCGTGGGACCAGCCGGCGGGCGCCTGACTGTTCGGCCCTCCGGGCACGACGGCGGTGTAGCCATAGACCCCCAGGAGGTGACGGCGCCCCTCGGCCCAGTTGCGGCGAGCGTCCCCGGGCGCTCGAGCCGTATTGAGTGCGTCCAGGCTCATTTCCAGCTGCAAGTCGCCCTCGTGGATTGTCACCACGGTCGGGTGTTCGACGGGGGACAGGGCCAGGACGGTGGATAGCAACAAAGAGACGATCATGACGGCATCTCCGGAAACCGCAGGCATGCAACGACAGATTGGCGCCAATGCCGCCAGAGGGGAAGTGCTCGCCGACCTGGCCGGGGCGCCGCGCAGGCTGTGCCTGACGCTGGGGGCGCTGGCGGAGATGGAGGGCGCGCTGGGGGTGCAGGGCATCGAGGCCCTGGCGGGACGAATGCGGGCGCTGTCGGCGGGAGACCTGATGGCAGTGCTGGCGGCGCTGCTGCGCGGCGGCGGCGAGCATGAACTGGCGGACGGGCTGGGCGCGGCACGGGTAGACGCGCGGGCGGCGGCCGAGGCCGTGGCGGCGGCGTTCGCGGCCTCGGTGTGATGTGGGCGCCGATGCTGCGCGCTGCGCTGGCGATGGGGATTCCGCCCGAGGCGTTCTGGCGGCTGTCGCTGAAGGAATGGCGGATGCTGACGGCGGTGGAACGCGGACCGGCGCCGATGGGGCGCGGACGGCTGGATGAGCTGATGGGGCGGTGGCCTGACTGATCCTCACCCGCGCAGCGGGGGAGGGGGACCACGCGCAGCGTGGTGGAGGGGGCAAACCTCGAGCGCGGTGGATGGGGTCGCCCCCTCCACCGCTTCGCGGTTTCGCTGCGCTACTCGGGGGAGGATTGATGACGGATTCAATGGAGTTGGACGCCCTGCCTCAGCAGGCGGCCGAGGCGGGCGAGGCGCTGGAGGCGTTGCGGGAGCCGGCGGAGCGGGCGGCGGCGTCCATCGAAGAGGCGTTCGGACGCGCGGGCGAGGGCATGGCGCGGTCGCTGGCCCGGGCGGCGGCGGACGGGGAGGTGAGTCTGGCCGAGCTGGCGCGGGCGGTGCTGGCGGCGGTGAACGCGGCCTCGGGGGCCAAGATCGGAATTGGACGAGGATCGCTGGGGGATGTGCTGGCGGCGGCGGTGGGCGGGCTGTTCGGCGGTTCGCGGGCCGACGGCGGGCCGGTCATGCCGGGGGCCGCCTATGTGGTGGGCGAGCGGGGACCGGAGCTGTTCCGGCCCCCCGGCGCCGGGACCATAGAGCCCATGGGCGGCGCGCCCGGGGTGACCGTCAATATACGCGTGGACGGCGGCGCGCAGGGCCTGTTGCGATCCGAAGCACAGATCGCCCAGGCCCTGACGCGGGCGGTGCGGCTGGGGGCGCGGCGCGCCGGCTGACTACTGGCCCTTGGGGTTGGGCCCGAAGCGGTTTTCGCCGGGCTGGCCTTCGGTCAGGCCGATCCAGAGCAGGAACGCCAGACCGACGAGGGCGGCCACCGAGAACAGGAGCATGGCCGGACCCGCGGCCGCCAGCATGGCGAAGCCCGCAGCCTCGTCATAGGCGCCGGCTGTCCCGGCCGCCAAGGCGCCCGCGCCAAGAACCAGGAAGCCGGCGAACAGGGAAATGATGGCGATCCCGGCGGGCGCCAGCACCAGCCAGCCAGAGCGGCCCATGTCGTGCAGGCGCTTCACCGAGATGGCGAGATTGGGCCAGATCAGGGCAAGGGAGATGATAATGCCCAGGAACGGAATCCATCCGGTCACCACGCCGACGCCGAGCAGGATCAGCCAGGCGATCCAGAAGTGGGAGCGGCGCGTCCGACCCTCGAAGCTGAGGAAGAGATTCTGCCAGTCGACGCCGTCGACCGTCAGGCCGCCGACGGCTCCGCCGGCGACCACCATGATCTCGGTGGCCGTGCCGTCCGACGGCACGAAATCCACGCGCAGGCCGGGGCGCAGCGGACGCAACTGGGCCAGCGATGATCGCGTGAAGGTGTAGCGGACGCCGTCGTCGCCGCTGATCAGACCGGACCCGATGGTGTCGTCGTAGCTGAGAATCTCGCCGCGCATTTTCGCCCCTCCATGTCGTGGAGGGGGAGAGTGGACGCGCGCGGGTGCAACAATCAAGTCAGGGATCAGCTGTTAGCCATGAATTTTCATGAGGAAAGGCTTCCCGCACGCCTTGCGTTCGGATCGACGGGCGGGGTGGAGCGGCGGACCGAGGTGGTGACGTTGGGCTCCGGCCACGAGCGGCGCTCGACGCCGTGGGCCCATGGGCGCCGGCGGTATCTGATCGGGGCGGGGCTGCGGTCGCTGGATGACATGGCGGCGCTGACGGCCTTCTTCGAGGCCCGGCGCGGGCGGCTGTACGGGTTCCGGTTTCGGGACTTCGCGGACTTCAAGTCGTGCGCGCCGGGGGCGGCGGCAGCGGCGACGGATCAGACGATTGGGACGGGAGACGGCGCGACGACCGCGTTCCAGCTGGTCAAGGACTACGGCGGGCTGGTGCGCGAGATCCGCAAGCCGGTGGCGGGGTCGGTGCGGCTGGCGGTGGACGGCGTGGAGACTGAGGCCTTCGAGGTGGACGCGGCGACGGGGATGGTGACGCTGGACGCGGCGCCGGCCGCAGGGGCGGTGGTGACGGCGGGGTTCGAATTCGACACGCCGGTGCGCTTCGACGCGGACCGGATCGAGGTGACGCTTGAGACCTTTGAAGCCGGGCGCATGGCGGCCGCGCCGCTGATCGAGGTGCGGGTGTGAACCCGTCTCCTCCCCCATAGCGCAGCGCATGGGGGAGGGGGACCGCCGTCAGGCGGTGGAGGGGGCGAACCTCACGCACGGTGGACGGG
>NZ_JBKBPF010000007.1:0-175471 GCF_046293315.1 Brevundimonas sp. | reverse complement strand
AGGCGGGCGACAACGTGGGCGTGCTGCTGCGCGGCACCAAGCGTGAAGACGTCGAGCGCGGCCAGGTGCTGTGCAAGCCGGGCTCCATCACCCCGCACACCAAGTTCGTGGCCGAGGCCTACATCCTGACCAAGGAAGAGGGCGGCCGTCACACGCCGTTCTTCACGAACTATCGTCCGCAGTTCTACTTCCGCACCACGGACGTGACCGGCATCGTGCACCTGAAGGAAGGTGTGGAGATGATCATGCCCGGCGACAACGCCGAGCTGAACGTCGAGCTGATCACCCCGATCGCCATGGAAGAGAAGCTGCGCTTCGCCATCCGCGAAGGCGGCCGCACGGTTGGAGCAGGTGTCGTCGCGAAGATTACGGAGTAATCTGCGCGACGAGCGCCGTGCGCGGAAACCGCACACGGAGGCGGCGCCGGCGTCGTGGCCAAGATCACCGAGTAAGGCTTCTCTAGCGCCCTATGCTCGCGACGCGGTCGCTCGCGGCTTGAGGGCGTGACAAGGCTGAATACAGAACGGCCCCGGATTGCTCCGGGGCCGTTTTGCTGTCCGGCCTCAGGCCGCGAGCCTCCGCGAGGCGAGCATAGGCCGCTATTAATGTCCCCTCTCCCGATGGGAGAGGGCTGCGCGCACGGATGCGTTGGCATCCGTCCTTCGCGCGCAGGGTGAGGGTCGGGCGTTTCCAATTACAGCCGGACGACCCTCATCCCCCGCGCGCAGAACCTCCGCTACGCTCCGGTGCGCGGGTTCCCCCTTCTCCCACCGGGAGAAGGAGGTCAGCCCTCACACAAACTCCACCACCACGCCCCGCTCAACCCCGGACGCCAGCTGCTCGGCGTCCCAGTTGGTCAGGCGGACGCAGCCGCTGGAGGTGGTCTTGCCGATCTCGGCCGGATTGGGCGTGCCGTGGATGCCATAGCTGTCGCGCGACAGGTCGATCCACACCGAGCCCACCGGGTTGTTCGGGCCCGGCGGGATCACCACCGCGCGGCCGCCGCTGGCTGAGCTGAGCCGCGCCGGGTCGTAGGTGTAGTTGGGCTCCGGCGCGATGGCCCGCACCGTGTGCGTGCCGGTCGGGGAGGGGGTCTCGCCGCTGCCGATGGTGGCCGGATAGAAGGCCAGCAGTTCGCCGTCCGCATCGAAGGCCCGCACCGAGCTCTCCGCCTTGTTGACGACGATCCGCGCCACCTCGCCGTCCAGCTCGGCGGGCCCGGTGGAGGCCACCACGATGGTCTGGCCTGCGCGCCCGAAGTCCACGCCGGGGTTCAGGGCGTCCAGCAGGGCCTCGCTCATGTGGAATTTCTCCGCCAGCGCCTCGCGGGCGTCGGCGTAAGCGACCGTCTCCAGCTCGGCCAGGGCCTCCATGCCCTCGGGAAGCGCGCCGATGAACGGCCCGGCCGCATCCTCCCCGGTGATGGTGTAGTCGGTCAGCACCCGGTTGCTGTCGCCCGAGGTCAACTGTTCGAACACCTCGGCGCTCAGCTCGCCGGTCGCCTCAAGGTCGTTGGCTTCCTGGAAGGCCGCGATGGCCTGGCGCGTGTTCTCGCCGCCCAGCCCGTCGATGATGCCGGGCGAGAAGCGGGTGCGGTCCAGCAGGATCTGCACCCGCACCATGGCCGGGTCGGGCCGCGCATCGTCAGGCAGGGCGCCGTCGACTGCGCCGCCGCGATCCTCAGACGCCCCGTCGTTGCTTTGCGCCGCCGCCGCCCCGCCGTTACTGGACGCGGGCGGGGTGAAGGTCGCCGACTCGATCGACTCCCGCAGCCGCGACGCCTCGTTCGAGACCGGGTTAGCCGCCTCCGTCTGAGACTGCCGGGGCTCCCGATCCCCGCAGGCCGCCGTGGCCAGCAGCGGCAAGGCGGCGAGCAAGGCGAGACGGGAAGGACGAATGATCATGAACAGGCTCCGGAAAAGGGTATCCCGGACCAACCCGACACAGCCGTCCCTGTTCCACTTGGGCCAACCTTCGCAAGAACCTTCCTTCTCCCCTTGAGGGTGGAGGAGGGCGCCGGAGGCGCTCGACGCCGGGTGGCCTGCGGAGCAGGTCGGATGAGGGGTATGGTTCCGCTTCGCCAAGGTCGGCCAATTGCTGAACCGCTTCACCCCTCACCCTGCGCGCGAAGAAGCGGCCTGCTTCGCATCCCGCTGCGTGCAGCCCTCTTCCACAAGGGGAGAGGGAGCCGTCTTTCAGTTCTCCTCGCCCGTTGCCGGGTCGGTCGCGGTCTCGCCCGAGTTGGACGAGCCCTCGGACCCCTCGGGCTCGGTGGCGGGGCGGGGCGGTTCGCCGTCGCGGGCGGGCGGGCGCAGTTCCTCGTTCTCGACGGAGCGGTTGTCCGGGCGCTCATCGGGGCGTTCGTCAGTCATGGCCTTGATCTCCTGTGTGTTTCCGTCAACGCCCCGACACGCGGTGCGGTTTCGTTCACCATGCCCCTAAACCGTCCTGCAACGGGGCTGCGGTAAAGGTCCGGCCATGCGACAGGAGCCCGGCATGCAAACCCTGACCGTCGAGATCATGACGGCCGACGCCCTGGGCGAGTCCGAATGGGCCCTGTGGCGCGACATGATCGCCGCCAATCCGGAGCTGACCTCGCCCTATTTCCGGCCGCGCTTCACCCGCGTCGCCGCCCGCGTTTGCCCCAGCGCCGCCGTGGCGGTGCTGCACCGGGGCGGCGAGATCGTGGGCTTCTTCCCATTCCAGCGCCGCGGCGGCTCGATCCTGCCGCTGGGCGCGCCCATGAACGACTTCCACGGCGTCATCGCCCGCCCCGGCGACGCGCCCGACCTGCATGAGCTGGCCCGGCTGCTGAACGGCGCGCGCATGAACGTGGGCGCATGGGTCGGCGAAGCGAAGGGGATGGTCGAGCGCGACTGCCTGATGGTGGCCCTGCCCGAGGCCGGCTACGACGCCTGGTACGCCGAGCGCCGCGAGACCGAGCGCAAATACTTCAAGGACAAGGAGCGCGCCCGTCGCGGGCTGGAACGCGACCTGGGCCCCATCGAGACCCGCACCGATCAGAGGGACACGGCCCTGCTGGACCACCTGATCGAACTCAAACGCGACCAGTACCGCCGCACCGGCCGCCACGACATCTTCGCCTGCGGCTGGACCCGGGACCTGCTGCACGCCCTGATGGACGAGCAGGACGGCGACTTCGGCGCCTCCGTCGCCACCCTCACGGCGGGCGACACCCTGGCGGCCATGGAGTTCTCCCTGCACGCCGGGAACCGCTGGCATTTCTGGTTCCCGGTCTATGAGCCCGCCGCGGCGCGCTGTTCGCCGGGCATCATGCTGAGCATGGACACCATGCGGCTGATGGGCGCGCGCGGCTACCGCGTGTTCGACTACGGCTTCGGCGGCGAGGGCTACAAGAAGTACTTCTGCAACGCCTCCCAGACCGTGCGCGAGGGCGTCATCGTCCGCCCCGGCCTCGGCGCGACGGTCAGCCAGGCGGCGGTGGGCGTGCTCAATGCGGCGGGCGGCGATCGCGGCGAGCGCCTGCGGAACAGCGTGCGCCGCCGCTGGTCGGCCATCGAGGCCTGCGAGACCAGGCCCGGCGCCCGCGCCCGCGGCGTCATTCAGGCGGCCCGCGCCGCCCTCGCCAAGGCGGGCCCCGCCCGCGCCGAGGCCTGAGCATGGACGGAACCCGCTACACCGGCCCCATCCGCGAGGCCCTGGTCTTCCCCCATGGTCTGGTGGCCGCCGGTTTCGCCGACGACGACCGGCTGGCCCAGGTGCTCGACCGCTATCCGGCCGCCCTGATCGACATCAATCTGTACGATCTGCACGAAGACGGCGGCCACACGCTGCGGACCGGCGCGCGCGGCGCCCTGTCCGGCGCGGATCTGCTCAGGGCGATCCAGCAGGGGCGGCTGTGGGTCAATCTGCGCGACGTGCAGGACGGCTGGCCCGAGCTCTGGGCCGCCGCCATGACCGAGTTCGGCGCCATCCAGTCGGCCATCCCCGGGCTGAAAGCCGTGCGCAACGCCGGCCAGCTGATCCTGTCCTCGCCGAAGTCCGGCGCACCCTATCATTTCGACAATGCGGGCGTGGTGCTGTTCCACATGCGGGGCCGCAAGCGCGTCTTCGTCTATCCCGGCGACGAGACCCATCTGCCCGAGGCCAGCATGGAACAGGTCATCGCCCTGCAGACCACCGAGGAGATCCCCTACCGTCCCGACTTCGAGGCCGACGCCACGGTGATCGATCTGGAGCCCGGCCAGGCCCTGACCTGGCCCCTCTACGCCCCGCACCGGGTGCGCAATCTGGACCAGTTCTGCGTCTCGCTCTCCATGGACTTCCAGACCTGGGGCTCGCGCTTCAGGAACGGGGCCCTGTTCACCAATGCGGTGCTGCGCGAGCGCGGCGGCCGTCCGCGCCCCACCGACCGCATGGCCCGCCCCGAACTGGCCGCCCGCTGGGCCGCCTCGCTGGCGCTGAAGAAGGCCGGGGTGATGAAGAGCCGCATCCACGACCTGACCCGCGACTTCGAGCCCGACGCGGAAGCTGCCGACGGGGTGAGGGCGATCTGAGAGCGTTCAGTCTAACGGGCGGATTTGAACAGCATCCTGTACCCCGCCCGTATGCCGAAGCCAGAGAACACAAGCAGAGGCAGGCCGCTTACGAACTGGGCTGACAAGGCGATTTCCGTCCAGTCGACGTCGGCGCCGTCCGCGATTGTGCGCTGAAGGAAAACAGCCGCGCTCCAGATGACGAATGCGGCTGCGGTGGTGGAGAGCAGCATGATCATGACGGCGTTCAGCACGTTCGCAGCCCTGTCCTCCAGGCGCCCCGATCTTGCTGGCTGTTCTGCGTCTTGCATGAGCCAAATTATATCGGTTTTTGTCTGAGTTGCCCACAAAGGTGATGACGAGCCGCATCCAGGCCACGCTTTACATATCCGCCGTTCTGGTGAACCGTGGGTATCTGACCCCGGCGGTTTCGGAGCGAGCCTGTGCTGCAGTTCGGACGCAGGGGATTTCTCACAGGCATCGGCGCGGCGGGGTTCGCGGGTCTGGCGTCCGGCTGGAGCCGGCCGGCGTCCGCCTGGACGCCTGACGCCTACCCCGGTTTCGACGCCGCCTTCGGCGAGGGCGTGATCCGCCCGGGGGCGGCGGACTATGACCGGCTGACCCACGTCTATCAGGCCCGGGCCCAGGTCCGCCCGGCGCTGTTCGCCCACTGCCGCTCCACCGACGACGTGGCGCGGGGCGTGCGGGCGGCGCGCGATAGCGGCGCGTCCCTGGCCGTGCGCTGCGGCGGGCACAGCTATGCGGGCCATTCGCTGGGCGACGGCGGGGCGGTGCTGGACCTGTCTGGCCTTCGCGGCGTCGCGGTGTCGCCGGACGGGTCGTCAGTCACGGTCGGCGGCGGGGCTCTGGCGGGCATGATCGACGCCGTGACCACGCCTCTGGGGCGGGCGACCACCCTGGGACAGTGCCCGACGGTGGGTATCGGCGGCTTCACCCTCGGCGGCGGGGTCGGAGCGCTGATGGGCCGTCACGGCCTCGGCTGTGACAACCTGATCTCCGCCGACGTCGTGCTGGCGGACGGCCGGGTCGTGACCGCCGGCGCCGACGGCGACAGCGATCTCTACTGGGCCATCCGGGGCGGCGGCGGCAATTTCGGCGTGGCGGCGTCCATGACCTTCCGCCTTCATGAGGTCCGCGACGTGCTGGGCGGCTTCGTGACCCTGCGCAGCCAGGACCCGGCGGACATGCTGCGCCTGTATGGCGCGTTCTGCGCGGACCTGCCGGACGATCTGGTCCCCCTGGCCATGGCGGTGCCGGACCGGGAGGGGCGCCCGATCCTGTCGGTCCAGCTGTGCCATCGCGGCGAGCCCGATCAGGGCGAACGGGACGTGGCGGATTTCCTGTCCTCGCCCTTCGTCGTGTCCAACGAGGTGCGGCGCATGCCCTATGTCGAGCTTCAGAATCAGGGGCCGCCCGAGATTCCCGTCCTGGCCTCGGTCAATCGCGGCGGCTTCACCTCGGCGCTGGACGAGGCCGCGGCGGGGCGTCTGGCGGCGGCCCTGTCCAGCGCCCCGGGGCCCTACATGCTGGGGCTGGTCCCCGTCCAGGGGGCGGTCACCCGGGTGGACATGGCGGCCACCGCCTTTCCGCTGCGTCGCCCGGGTATGGCGTTCGACCTGACCGCCATCCTGACAGGACCCGAGGCGCTGGCCCCGACCACGGCCTGGGTGACCGGTCTGCAGGCGGCTTTGTCCGACCCGGGGGCCGGGGCCTATGTCAATGTCATGGGCGACGAGGGCCCCGCGGCCGTGCGTCAGGCCTACGGCGCCAACTACGATCGTCTGGCCATGCTCAAGGCGCGTTACGACCCGGACAACCTGTTCCGCTTCAACCAGAACGTCCCGCCCGCCGCGTGACGTCGTTTGCCTTTCCACCCCCGCTCTGATAGACGCCCGCCTTCGCTCCCGTGACCCCGGTCCCGGAGGCGGCAAATCCGTGGGAGGCCGCCATGCCGCACCACGGCTCACCGGCCCCGATTGAGTTCGGGGCTTCATAACAGGAGAGATCAATGGCCAAGAAGATTCTCGGCTACATCAAGCTGCAGGTGCCGGCCGGCGCGGCGACCCCGTCGCCCCCGATCGGCCCCGCCCTCGGTCAGCGCGGCGTCAACATCATGGGCTTCTGCAAGGAGTTCAACGCGCGCACCGAGTCGCTCGGCAAGGGCACGCCCCTGCCGACCGTGATCACCGTCTACCAGGACAAGAGCTTCACCTTCGTCACCAAGTCGCCCCCGGCGACCTGGTACCTGAAGGAAGCCACCAAGCTGAAGTCGGGCGCCAAGCTCACCGGCCGCGAAACGGTCGGCAAGATCACGCGCGCCCAGCTGCGCGAGATCGCGGAAAAGAAGATGAAGGACCTGAACGCCAACGACATCGAGGCGGCCGCCAACATCATCGAAGGTTCGGCCCGCGCGATGGGCCTGAAGGTGGAGGGCTGATCGACATGGCAAAGCAACCCAAGCGCATCCAGGCCTGGACCGGCGACCGTGAGGCCCCCATGGCCTTCGCCGACGCCATCAAGGCCGTCAAGGAAAACGCCAAGGCCAAGTTCGACGAGTCGATCGAGATCGCCGTCAACCTGGGCGTCGACCCCCGTCACGCCGACCAGCAGGTCCGCGGCGTCGTCAACCTGCCGTCCGGCACCGGCCGCGACGTGCGCGTCGCCGTCTTCGCCAAGGACGCCAAGGCGGATGAGGCTCGCGCCGCCGGCGCCGAACACGTGGGCGCCGAAGACCTGTACGAGAAGATCAACGGCGGCTTCATGGAGTTCGACCGCGTGATCGCCTCGCCGGACATGATGGCCCTCGTCGGCCGTCTGGGTAAGGTGCTGGGCCCCCGCGGCCTGATGCCGAACCCCAAGGTCGGCACCGTGACCCCCAACGTCGCCCAGGCCGTCAAGGACGCCAAGGGCGGCGCCGTCGAGTTCCGCGTCGAGAAGGCGGGCATCGTGCACGCCGGCATCGGCAAGGCCTCCTTCACCCAGGAAGCCCTGGAAGCCAACGTCAAGGCGATCGTCGACGCCCTGTCCAGGGCCCGCCCCTCGGGCGCCAAGGGCACCTATGTGAAGAAGATCAGCCTGTCCTCCACCATGGGCCCGGGCTTCAAGATCGACCCGTCCTCCCTGGGCGCCTGATCGGCTTCAGAAGACTGCGGCCTCAAGTCGCCCGAAGGGCGGTAGGCCAAAAAAGACGGCCTCAAGTAGCCCGAAGGGCGGTAGGCCAAAAAGAATGGGCGGCGGAGAGCAATCTCCGCCGCCTTTTTCATGCCGGAGATGCACCCGCCGTCCCGCTTCAGACTGAATCGGCTGCCTTGGGCTCCGGCGCTTTCGCAGGAGGATGGCTGGACGCCGGCCCGGACCTTTGCTCCGCCGAGGACGCCGCCGTGCGGTCGCGGGCCAGCACCTCGATCCGGACATGGGCCAGGCCGTGGTTGTTCCAGTACATGGCGCGCGCATCATTGGCGAAGAGGTACAGCCGACCGTCGGCGGGCGCGGAAAACCTCGACATCGTCCCGACAGGCACGGCGTGCCGCAAGTCCCGGGTGACGCAGGCTGTGAGCTGAAGCCATCTGGCGGCCCGGCAGCGGCGCAGCGTTCGGAAGACCCGTAGATTCGGCGCGTCGTGCCCATCCGGGTCGCAGTCAATTCCGGCATCGCTCCACCTGCCGCGCGCATGAATCTCTATTCGGTCGCCCCGGCTCACGTCGATGCCGGTATCGACCCAGGGGGTGCCGGCCGGCGCCTCAAGCTCGCTGAACCTCACGTAAACAGCGCCGGTGACGCCGGATTGAACCTCAGCGCGGCGATCTCCGGCTTGCGCATCAAGGCCGCCAGGCTCCGCTTCATGGTCGCCACCCGGCCGGGATGCGGCGCGGCGCCGATCTGCAGCAGGGCGTCCAGCGGCCGGGCGCTGTTCAGGGCGGCGCGGATGGCCTGCGGGCCGCCGCGGCCCTGATAGCGGATGTCGGCAGCCAGCAGGCACTGGTCCACAGGTCGGCCGGGCAGGGCGGTGCGTACGTGGCCCATCCGGTCGCGCAACGCCCGGATGGCGTGCGCCACCTGCAACTCGCGGCAGGCGGGGACCTCCCGCGTCCAGCACATCAGACGCGCCGCGACCGCCAGTTCCTGCGGCTCGACCGCGTCCAGCGTCGGGTTGAGATAGGCCATGAAGCGCTTCAGGTTCATCTCGTTGGAGCCGCCGCCGCGCGGCTCCGCGTGCTCCAGATCGACGTCGCCGGCCGCCGTCCGGTGAAAAAGGCGCGCACCGTTGCTCCCGGGCTTCAGGATCAGGTCCGGAAAATACCGCGACGCTTCGGGGCGCGCGAGCATGTCCTTGAACAGCAGCAGGAAATTATCGTTCGGCAGGTGCGCCGCGGCCTGAAAGAAGCCGAAGGTGAGGGCCGCGCGATCATAGGTGTTGACCCGCTCGAACCAGAGCGCGCTCTCGGCGGTGGCCGTGGGGACCAGCAGATGCGCCCAGAAGCCGTGCCGCCCCTCGAAATCGGCCGGATCGTACCGGGCCGCGCCGACCGGGGCCATCCGCCGTTCGGACTGGCTCAGGCCCACCTTCAGGGGGCCGTTCGGACGGGTGGCGTAGCCGAGATAGTACGTCTGCCCGTCGGTGGCCGCATAGTGATGGATGTAGCGCCCCGCGTCGGAGGGCTCGGTGCGGAAGGTGAACGTCAGCTCAGGCTCGGCGGGCGTGACCGGTGCGTCGGGCTGGTCCTCGTCCTCGTCCTGCACCGGCGCGCCGCCCCGATCATCGCCGCCGGACGACCACGGAGCGTCCTCCAGCCCCAGCGCCGCGAAGGTCTGGGAGCCGACGATCCCGTCCGGCACGCGCTGGCCCATGACGGTCTTCTGGAAGCGGAACACCGCCATCAGCGTCCGCCATCCGAAGTCGCCGTCGACGCCGCCGGTGGGAAAGCCCCTGGCCACCAGTGCCTCCTGCACCGCCGCCACCTCATCGCCGGCGGACCCGTAGCGCAGCGCCAGGGGCAGGTCTTCCGGCGCGTCCGACAGCGCGACCCGCTGGATCTCGCCGCCGCTGAACAGGCTGTAGTCGAACTCGATCTGTCCCGTGCCGTAAACCAGCTCGGCGAAGGCTTTCCACGGCCCGGTCTCCGGGTTCGCCGACCCGACGATCACCTGGCACCCGGCGCTGGAATAGCGGGGCGTCTGGACGTCGGCGACCCACCCGCAGTGGATGTTGTCGTAGGCGGTTTCGAACTCGATCCGGTCGTCGGCGTCATAGTCCAGGTCGTCGCCGGTGCGCTGGATCGGGATGGCCTTCTCCATCCTCAGGGCGCGGTGGCCGAAGCGGGTGTTGCTGGAGTTGTGCCGCCCCTTGCGATAGCCCCGGTGCAGGCCGAAGCAGAGCTGGTTGGCCCCGTTGCCGTTCGTCGCCAGCATTTGCCGGACCGACCGTTGCGCCGGCGCCGTGCTGCCCGGAAAGACGGCGAAGCCGTTCCCCGGCCGCCAGTAGCCCAGGGTGCACAACGGGCGCAGATAGTCCGGATTGGTCATGGCCAACCCGTGGGCCGGGGCCAGCCTGTGCGCGCCGGGCGTGGCGGGGGTGCAGCCGCGGACCCCGAACAAAACCGCGCCGTCCCGACGCGCCTCCAGCCGCGCCCGTCTGAAGGCGATCTCCAGATCCGCTTCCGACAGTGTGAACATCGCACGCCCCTTCGCGGCCGGGTGGTTGGACTACTGGGAAAGGCGGAACACCTTGTCGACGGGCTGGCGCGGGATGATCACCTCGACCAGGTGGGTGGCGTTGCGGTGCAGGCGCTCCTCGCCCGCCGCCGCGTCGTCCGGGTTCTCGCGATGGATGACGATATGGCCCGTGGCGCCGTCGCGGGTCTTGTCGAAATAGCGGATGTTCGGCCCGATCCGCGCGGCGGAGATGCTCATCGCGAGCTGGCGCGCCTCGCCTTGCCGCAGCATGGGATAGAACCGCTGCATCAGGTCCGTGCGGTCGATGTAAAGACATCGCAAGCTGGGGTCTCTGGTGTTGGTGTGGACGTGGCCCAGTACTTCCGAATGGAAGAACACGGCTTCGCGGTCCCCGGCTGCCTTCGGCGAGAAGAACTCCAGAAAGTAGTCGCCCACCGGCTGCCCGTAATCGTCCCGCGCCCGCACGACGAACTGCATGTGCTGATGATAGCTCTGCCGGTCAGGAGGACTGCGCGGGAACATGGTCCGCAGGCGCTCCGCATCGTCCGCAAGGGCGGTCGTGCGCTCGCTGAGACGCCACCATTCGTCCTGGATGGCGCGGTAGTCCGGGACCGAGTTGCAGGCGAGAGCCTGAAGAATCAGGCGACCCGCCCAGCCGGACGACTCCCCCCGGGCCCCGCTCGCCTGGTCGGGATCGGTCACCGCGCCATGGTCGCGATCGGGCAGCACCGCGAACGGGCAAAGCATGTCTCCTTTCGGCCGCCAGCGGCGGACGGTGGGGTTCGCGGGGTCGGCGGCGAAGTCCAGGGTCATGCCGACCGCATTGAGGTTCGCCGCGCAGGCCCGCACCGTGCCGTCCGATCCATACTCGTTGACGATCTTGCGCAGGCCGGTGCTGTAGGCGCGGGTGCCGGTGATCACGAACGGCCACACCCTCTCCGAGCCATAGGGCCCCTTGGCCCCGGTCTCCTCGACATCGAACAGGTCGCGCCGCGCCAGATTCCACTGGTAGGGAGACGCCAGTTCAAGCGACCGCAGCATTTCCTCGCCGGTCTGGAACCAGTTGTTCCAGCCCTTGGCCACGCGGCCGATCATGCTCTTGCCCATGGCCGCCAGTTTCGAGCCGAAATTGGCGGGGGCCAGCATCACCAGCCGCTTGACCGGCGCGTCCTCGCCCGTGGGGTAACAGGTCGCGAGCCATTCCCGGGCCACCAGCCCGCCGGTGCTGTGGACGATCAGATCGAAGGGCCGGGTGAGCCGTTTCTCGCGGATCGCGTCCTGCACCACATGCTGCATGCGCTTGGCCACGTCCTCCACGCGCACATCGTCGTCCATGGAGATGTAGTCGCCGAGCCAGATCTGGGCCACTTCGTAGCCGTTGGCCTCGAGGAAGCGCCGCAGGTTGTGGAAGGACCTGGAGCTGTCGCTCCAGCCGTGAACGATCGCGATCTGGGCCGGCATGGCGGCGTCTCGCTCCTGGACCGGACATGTCCGCTCCCCCGTGGATGCGGCGCTCCTCAACAATGGACGGGAAACCCATCCGGCACAACGATGTTCTTTCAGTTGTGAGGTCCGGTCCAGGGCTACGGATCGGCTGGGTCGGGGAGGGGGCGGCCTCGTAAATCCCGCATTTCGCGACGCCAATGCCGCTGAAAATAAGGGTTCGGCGCCCTGAATCGGTGTTTTTGATCCCGCTGTTCCCGGGCGCCCCATACTGGCGGCATGAGCCTGCAAGCACAGCCCCCCGGCGCCCCGCCCCTTACCGCCGCCATGATGGTCGACAAGGCCTGGTCCCATCTCCAGGCCGCCGTCGCCGCCGGACGCCTGATCGAGGCCCGCGGCTGGATGCGCCTCTACAAGGACCTGAAGCCCTACGCCCGCCACGAGGAGATCGAGGCCCGCGAGGCCCGTCTGGAGCGCGAGGCGGCCGAGTTGCGTGAGGCGGCGGTCCAGCCCGGCGAGGATCGCCTTGTCATCCCGCAAGCGCCGCAGACGCTGTCCGGGATCGCTAGACTCCCGTTGCACTCTTTTTCGGCTTCAGAGTCTCACGCGCGGCCCCCCGCCGACGACGACCCCACCGGCGATCTGCTGCGCCTGACCACCCGGCTGGCCGCCGTCTCGCAGCAGATCGAACGCGCCGCCCGCGCCGAAGATGTTGGACTCTCGTTGCACTCATTTTCGGCTCAGGAGTCTCACACGCCGCCCCGCGCCGACGCCGGGCCGACCGACGATCCCGCCGTCGACGTCGTTCCCAAAGCCTTCCCGGTCAAGGAATTCGCCCGGCTCCTCGCCGAGGTTCAGGCCGTCACCGCCCTCGTCGATCGGCGAATCCACGACGAGACCGTGAGACTCCCGTTGCACTCTTTTTCGCGTCCGGAGTCTCACCACCTGGGACAGGGGCCGTGACCCGCTCCCTCGCCACACCGCCCATCCTCGGGCTCGTCCCGAGGGCTCATTCCGGCTCCGGCCGTCATCGAGAGGGGACGGAACGCCCCTTTGAACCCTGGCTCCGCCCGGGATCAGCGGTGCTGTGTGAGCCTGTCCTGGCTCGGCGCCTCGTGCCCGTATGCCAGGGCGCAGCCCACGCTTTGATGTTGAGGGACGCGGCCGCGTCGGCCAGAGTAAGCCCATAAACCGGCGAGGGGGCCGTCATGCGTTTCATCCTGACCATCATCCTCGGCCTCGCCCTGACCACGACCGCCGCTGCACAGGAGGCGGACGCGCCGCAGACAATGGTCATCCCCGCCGAAGACGATGCCGTGGTTCGCCGTGAACTGGCTGAACGGTATGTGGAACTGGCGCAGGGTGACAGTCTGGCGGAGATGGCGCAGGCCTTCGTCGACGGGCTGATCGACGCGGATACCCAGTCGCTCCCCGAGCACCGGGAATGGTTCCGGACCAACGTGCCGCGCGAGATGGCCAACCTCATGATCCTGGTCATGGACGGCCTGATTCCGATCTATGCCGAAAGACTGACGGCCGAGGAACTCATGGCCCTCATTACGTTCTACGAAACGCCGCTGGGCCAGTCGATAGCGCGCAAGGAAATGCAGATCGGCATGGATCAGTCCATGGCCGTGGAGGTCGCGGTTATGCAGTTCCAGGTCGACCTCATGCGCAAGTTCTGCACCGCGTTCGACTGCACCGAACCGGCCGCCTCCGGCCCCCGTCCGGACAAGCGGGGCGTCCAGCGGAACTAGCCTTTGATTTCCACGGCTGTGCGTGTATAGAGCGCGCCTTGCGTCGTCGGACCCCGGTCCGGCGATGTTCCTGTCCGAGAACTTCGGGGTCTGGGGGTCACCTGGACCGTAAGCGCGGAACGGCCGTTCCGACCTGGGGGGAGATGGGGATGCGAACGTCTCGGCCCGCCGCCCTGCGCGACGGACAGGATCGCCGCTTCCTTCGGACAATACGACCGGCCCGGCGTCATCGCGCAAGCGATGCTGTCTGGCCAAGCGGCGTCGGGATCGTCCCGTCGCCGTAACGACTGAACGGAGACCGCAATGGACCGCGCACAAAAGGCCGAGTCGATCGAGACGCTGAAGGGCGTTTTCGCTGACGCCGGCGCCGTGGTCGTGACCCACAACCTGGGTCTGACCGTTGCGGAAATGACCGATCTGCGTGGCCGCCTTCGTGCTGAAGGCGCCACGTTCAAGGTGGTGAAGAACCGCCTGGCGCTGAAGGCGCTGGACGGCAAGGGCGGCGACGCCGTGCAGGACCTGTTCAAGGGCCCTGTCGGTATCGCCTACGCGCCCGACGCCGTCTCGGCCGCCAAGGTGACCGCCAAGTTCGCCAAGGAGAACGACAAGTTCGTGATCATGGGCGGACTGATGGACGAAACGGTTCTGGACGCCCAGGGCATCGACGCCCTGTCCAAACTGCCGTCCCTGGACGAACTGCGCGCCAAGCTCGTCGGCCTTCTCAACGCCCCGGCCACCAAGATCGCGGGCGTCGTGCAGGCTCCGGCCAGCCAGCTGGCCCGCGTCATGGGCGCCTACGCCGCCAAGGACGCGGCGTAAGCCGTCTGATCGATCATCTCTGCAAACCTCTGAAATCCATCCGAAGGAAATACTCAAATGGCTGATCTCTCCAAGATCGTTGACGACCTGTCCGCCCTGACCGTTCTGGAAGCCGCCGAACTGGCCAAGCTGCTGGAAGAAAAGTGGGGCGTTTCGGCTGCTGCTCCGGTGGCCATGGCCGCCGCCGGCGGTGGCGCTGCTGCTCCGGCTGAAGCCGCCGAAGAGCAAACCGAGTTCACCGTTGTCCTGACGGACGGCGGCGACAAGAAGATCAACGTGATCAAGGAAGTCCGCGGCGCCCGTCCGGACCTGGGCCTCAAGGAAGCCAAGGACCTGGTCGAAGGCGCTCCGCAGAACGTCGTCGAGAACGTCTCCAAGCAAGCCGCCGAAGAGCTGAAGAAGAAGCTCGAGGAAGCCGGCGCCAAGGTCACGATCAAGTAAGATCGGACCCAGCGTCACTGCTGACCACGACGCGGGCCGGGGGAGCGATCTCCCGGCCCGTTTCCGTTGCCCCCCGCGCGCAACAATGATAGACGCCGCCGCTTGATCGGCGCGCCCCGAGTTCTCACATCAAGCGCCACACATCAGGCCAGCCATGCTCCAGACCATTCTCCTCGTCGTCATGATCCTGATCGGCCTCGCCCTGACCGGCGTGGTCCTGCTGCAACGCTCGGAGGGCGGCGCACTCGGCATGGGCGGCGGCGGCAACAGCTTCATGACCGCGCGCGGCGCGGGCAACTTGCTGACCAAGGCGACCTGGGCGCTGGGCTTCCTGTTCGGGATCTGCGCCATCAGCCTGACCATCGTCGGCAACATGGAGCGGGGCTCCAGCTCGGTTCTGGACGCCGCCACCGTGGGCTCCATCGATCTGGACGCGGCCCGGACGGCCGCGGCCGCCGAGCAGCCCGTGGCCCCCGCGGCGCCGACCGGTCCCTCGCTCGACGATCTGGAAGCCAGCCTTCCCGCCGCCCCGGCCGCCCAGCCGGCCGGTGACGAGCCCGCCCAGTAGGATGGGGAGGGCGGTTATCCACCGCCTCCCGCCACACCCTCAAAGTCTCCTCAGTACGCCGCCCGAATCGGCGGTAAGGTAATTTCCCATGCCTCGTTATGTGTTCATCACCGGCGGCGTGGTCTCCTCATTGGGTAAAGGCCTGGCCTCCGCCGCCCTCGGCGCCCTGTTGCAGGCGCGTGGCTATACGGTCCGCCTGCGCAAGCTCGACCCCTATCTGAACGTCGATCCGGGGACCATGAGCCCCTATCAGCACGGCGAGGTCTTCGTCACCGACGACGGGGCCGAGACCGATCTGGACCTGGGCCACTACGAGCGCTTCACCGGGGTGTCGGCGGCCCGGACCGACAACGTCACCACCGGCCGCATCTACTCCACCATTCTGGAGAAGGAGCGGCGAGGGGACTATCTGGGCGCCACCGTCCAGGTGATCCCGCACGTCACCGACCAGATCAAGCAGTTCTGCCTCAGCCCCGCCCAGACCGACGACGGCGCGGCGGTGGACTTCGTGCTGATCGAGATCGGCGGCACCGTGGGCGACATCGAGGGCCTGCCCTTCTTCGAGGCCATCCGCCAGCTGGGTCAGGACCTGCCCCGGGGCCAGAGCTGCTTCGTGCACCTGACCCTGCTGCCGTTCATCAAGACGGCCGGCGAGATGAAGACCAAGCCGACCCAGCACTCGGTCAAGGAGCTGCGCTCCATCGGCATCCAGCCCGACATCCTGCTGTGCCGCTGCGAACAGCCGATCCCGGCCGACGAGAAGCGCAAGATCGGCTTGTTCTGCAACGTGCGCCCCTCGGGCGTCATCCAGGCCATGGACTCCGCCGACATCTATGCGGTGCCGCTGGACTATCACCGCGAGGGGCTGGACGCCGAGGTCCTCGCCCACTTCGGCATCGACGACGCCCCCCCGCCCGAGCTGTCCAGCTGGGAAGAGATCGTGCGCCGCCGCACCAACCCGGACGGCGAGGTCACCGTGGCCGTGGTCGGCAAGTACACGGTGCTCAAGGACGCCTACAAATCCCTGATCGAGGCGCTGCACCACGGCGGCGTGGCCAACAACGTCAAGGTCAATATCGACTGGGTCGAGGCCGACACCTTCGAAGGCGCCCGCGACGCCTGCGAGGAGCGGCTGCAGGGCGCCCACGCGGTGCTGGTGCCCGGCGGCTTCGGCGAGCGCGGCGCCGAGGGCAAGATCCAGGCGGTCCGCTTCGCCCGCGAGCGCAACATCCCCTATTTCGGCATCTGCTTCGGCATGCAGATGGCGGTGATCGAATCGGCTCGCCATCTGGCCGGGCTGGAGAAGGCCACCTCCACCGAGTTCGGCCCGGCCGAGGAGCCCATCGTCGGCCTGATGACGGAATGGACCCAGGGCAACCAGCGCATCATGCGGGCACAGGGCGGCGATCTGGGCGGCACCATGCGTCTGGGCGCCTATGACTCCACCCTGATCGAGGGCTCGAGGATCGCGGAGATCTATGGCTCGACGGCCATCAGCGAGCGGCACCGCCACCGCTATGAGGTCAACATCAACTACCGCGACGCCATCGAGCGGGCGGGCATGACCATCTCGGGCCTGTCGCCCGACGGCGTCCTGCCCGAGACTGTGGAGCGCGCCGACCACCCCTGGTTCATCGGCGTGCAGTACCACCCCGAACTGAAGAGCCGCCCCTTTGCCCCGCACCCCCTGTTCGCCAGCTTCATCGCCGCAGCGGTGGTCCAGAGCCGGTTGGTGTAGGACGCGTCGGAAAGACTTGAATCCCCCTGCGGCTTGAGGCATAAGCCCGCGCTCACGGGGCGGCCTGCATGGGCCGCCGCTATTGTTTTCGCGTCCGACCGTATGGATCGGCACGCTCCGACCAGACTGGATGAGACGGACATGGCCGTTCCGAAGCGCAAAGTATCCCCCTCGCGTCGCAACATGCGCCGCGCCCACGACGCCCTGGGCAAGAACGCCTACACCGAGGACAAGGACACGGGCGAGCTGAAGCGCCCGCACCACATCGACCTGAAGACCGGCACCTATCGTGGCCGCCAGGTTCTGACGCCCAAGGAAGAGTAGGCCTTTCAGGCAGTTAACGATTTTTGCGGCGCGCGAGTTCATCGCGCGCCGTTTTCGTGCGTTTCTCTCTCCGGACCTAACCCGGAGACCACTCATGATCCGTGCCCTCATCCTGCCGTCCATCGCCGTCCTCGCCCTGGCCGCCTGCGGCCAGCCGGAGGAGCCCGCTGCCCCGGCCCCTGAAACGCCGCCGGCGGAAGCCCCGGCCCAGACCCCTGATTCCAACGCCCTAAGCGCCCAGGGCTGGGGCCCGCTGCGCATCGGCATGACCCGCGCCGAGATCACCCAGGCCCTCGGCCCCGACGCCAATCCGGACGCGGTGGGCGGAGCCGATCCCGAGGCGTGCGATCAGTATCGCCCCGAGCGCGCGCCGGAAGGCGTGCTCCTGATGCTGGAGCAGGGGGTGCTGACCCGCATCTCGTTGATCCGCGAGGCGACCCTGACCACCGATCGCGGCTTCGGGCTCGGTGACAGCGCGGCAGACATCAAGGCCGCCTATGGCGACGCCGCCCAGGTCAGTCCCCACAAATACGCGGAGGCGCCGGCCGAATACATCACGGTCTGGAGCGATGGTCCCTCGACCGCGCCCTACCGCGAGGACGCTGGGGCGCGCGGCGTGGTCTACGAGATCGGCGCTGATGGAAACGTCAGCATGATCCATGCGGGCGGGCCGTCCATCCAGTATGTGGAAGGCTGCGCGTAACAGGCTGTCAGTTGGCGATCCGGGGCGCGCGGGCTAAAGGCTTGCGCGCCCCTTTCGTTTATCGAACCGAGACCAGATCCATGACCGACATCGCCGACATCACCGCCCGCCAGATCCTGGACAGCCGGGGCAACCCGACGGTGGAGGTGGATGTGGTGCTGGAGGACGGCGCCTTCGGTCGCGCGGCCGTGCCGTCCGGCGCCTCGACCGGCGCCCACGAGGCCGTGGAGAAGCGCGACGGCGACAAGAGCCTGTGGGGGGGCAAGGGCGTCCAGCAGGCCATCGACGCGGTGAACGGCGAGATCTTCGACGCCCTGTCGGGCATGGACGCAGAGGACCAGCGCCGCATCGACATGGCCATGATCGAACTGGACGGCACCCAGAACAAGGGCCGCCTGGGCGCCAACGCCATTCTGGGCGTCAGCCTGGCGGCGGCCAAGGCCAGCGCGGTCTCGGCGGGCCTGCCGCTGTATCGCTATGTGGGCGGCGTCTCGGCCCGCATGCTGCCGACCCCGATGATGAACATCATCAACGGCGGCGCCCACGCCGACAATCCCATCGACATCCAGGAGTTCATGATCCTGCCCACGGGCGCGGAGAACTTCTCGGAAGCCCTGCGCATGGGCGCGGAGATCTTCCACAGCCTGAAGAAGGCGCTGAAGGACGCGGGCCACAACACCAATGTGGGCGACGAGGGCGGCTTTGCGCCGAACCTGAAGTCCGCCGACGAGGCCCTGGCCTTCATCACCAAGGCGGGCGAGGCGGCCGGCTATCTGGCCGGTGAGGACTTCCAGCTGGGTCTGGACGTGGCTTCCACCGAGTTCTTCAAGGAGGGCAAATACGTGATGGAAGGCGAGGGCAAGACCGTCGACCAGGAGGGCATGGTCGCCTATCTGGCCGACCTGTGCGCCCGCTTCCCCATCGTCTCCATCGAGGACGGCTGCGCCGAGGACGACTTCGACGGCTGGCGCCTGCTGACCGAGCGTCTGGGGGACAGGATCCAGCTGGTGGGCGACGACCTGTTCGTGACCAATCCGGCGCGTCTGGCGGCGGGCATCGGCGAGGGCCTGGCCAACTCCATCCTGATCAAGGTCAACCAGATCGGCACCCTGTCCGAGACCCTGGATGCGGTCGAGATGGCGCACCGCGCGGGCTACACCGCCGTCATGAGCCACCGCTCGGGCGAGACCGAGGACTACACCATCGCCGACCTGTCGGTGGCCACCAACTGCGGGCAGATCAAGACCGGCTCGCTGGCCCGCTCGGATCGCACGGCCAAGTACAACCAGCTGCTCCGGATCGAGGAAATGCTGGGCGACCAGGCGCTTTATGCGGGCGATGGCATGATCCTGACCTGAGCTGCTGCGGCCAAGCTACCAAACATTAAGCATTTTCGGTCATCGCTGATTCCCTAGTTCCACGCTCAGAAGGGGCGTCAGTCAGTGATCGATCGCATGCGTCCCTATGCGCCCACCGGCGTCATCTTTTTGCTGATCCTGTACTTCGGCGTCCAGGCGCTGACGGGTGAGCGTGGCCTGCTGAGCCATGGGGACCGGGCGGAGATGCTGCAGCAGCGCCAGGTCGAGCTGGCCCAGCTCGAGGATCAGCGCAGCGACCTGGAGCTGCGAGTCCGCTATCTGCGTACGGACAATCTGTCGCGCGATCTGCTGGAAGAGCGCGCGCGCATCGTTCTGGGCTTCGCGACGCCGGGCGACTACCTGATCCCGGTCGAACGCCCGGCCACCGCCTCCTGAACTTTCGTTACAGGCGAAGCCCGGCTTTGCCATCGGGGAACGAAGGCTGCTAAAGCCCCCTTTCCGTAACGATAAGAACTCGTTCGTTCAGAGAACAGCTGGAGGGCGCCGGATGGCGAAAGCCGCCGCTCAAAAACCGACCACCGCCAAGGGCACGTCCCCGGCGAAGATTCCAAACACGCCTCAGGCGACCAAGGACGAACTGCTCGAGTACTATCGGCAGATGGTTCTGATCCGCCGTTTCGAGGAGCGAGCGGGCCAGCTGTACGGCATGGGCCTGATCGGCGGCTTCTGCCACCTGTACATCGGCCAGGAAGCCGTGGCGGTGGGCGTGCAGGCCAGCGTCAAGCAGGGCCATGACAAGATCATCACCGGCTACCGTGACCACGGCCACATGCTGTGCGCGGGCATGGACCCGAAAGAGGTCATGGCCGAGCTGACCGGCCGCATCGGCGGCTCGTCCAAGGGCAAGGGCGGCTCGATGCACATGTTCGACGTGCCGACCGGCTTCTATGGCGGCCACGGCATCGTCGGCGCCCAGGTGGCGCTGGGCACCGGCCTGGCCTTCGCCGGCAAGTACCGGGGCGATGATTCGGTCAGCTTTGTCTATTTCGGCGACGGCGCGGCCAATCAGGGTCAGGTCTACGAGAGCTTCAACATGGCCCAGCTGTGGAAGCTGCCGGCCATCTACATCATCGAGAACAACCAGTATGCGATGGGCACGTCCATCGAACGGGCGTCCTCGACCACGGACCTGTATCAGCGTGGCGCCAGCTTCGGCATTCCTGGCGAGCAGGTGGACGGCATGGACGTGCTGGCCGTGCGCGACGCCACGGCGCGGGCGGTGGCGCGGGCCCGCTCCGGCGAAGGCCCCTACATTCTGGAAGTGAAGACCTACCGCTATCGCGGCCACTCCATGTCCGACCCGGCCAAGTACCGGACCAAGGAAGAGGTGGACGAGGTCAAGAAGACCCGCGATCCCATCGAGCTGCTGAAGGGTCTGCTGGCGGACGCCAGGGCCACCGAGGACGAGCTCAAGGCCATCGACGCCGAGATCAAGGCCATCGTCGCCGAGGCCGTGCAGTTCGCTCAGGAGAGCCCGGAGCCGGACCCGTCTGAGCTCTATACCGACGTTTACGTGGAGGCGTCGGCATGATCGCGCTGTTACTCGCCATTCTTCTCCAGGCGGCGCCGACCGAGGCTGGACCGGATCAGGTTCTAACCGAGGCGGATGCGTGCGTGACGCTTGAAGGCCGCGGCGTCGGCGTCATAGGCGACCAGCGCCTCAGAGGACGGGTGCTTGCCCGCGCCATCGTCGCGCGCGTCCCGGCGAACCGTCCTGTCTTCATAAGCTTCGCCAACGAGCGGGCTTCAAGCGATGTCCAGGCGATGGCGGCCGTGAGCACTGCGGTGCACGCGGCCAATGCACCCTCGATGATGATCGTTGAAACCTGCGATGTGGCTGCCGGGGGAGCTTCGCAATGACCGACATTCTGATGCCGGCGCTGTCCCCCACGATGGAAGAGGGCACGCTGTCCAAGTGGCACATCAAGGCGGGGGACACCGTCTCCGCCGGTGACGTGATCGCCGAGATCGAGACCGACAAGGCGACCATGGAGGTCGAGGCGGTGGACGAGGGCGAGGTGCTGGAAATCCTCGTGGCCGAGGGCTCCGAGGGCGTGAAGGTCAATACGCCCATCGCGCGCCTGTCCGGCGACGACGCCGCGCCTTCGCCGAAGAAGGCCGACAGCGCCGCTCAGGACGCCCCGAAGGCCGAACAGGCCGGTGATCCCGAGAAGACGGCCCCTGAAGCGGCCGAGCCCCGGCCCGAAGGCGAGGGCGCCGCGCCCGTGACGCCGAAGGTGGCGCTGAAGGACCCGGAAATCCCGGCCGACGCCAGGCTGATCAAGACCACCATCCGTGACGCCCTGCGCGACGCCATGGCCGAGGAGATGCGCCGCGACGAGAACGTGTTCCTGATGGGCGAGGAAGTGGCCCAGTACCAGGGCGCCTACAAGGTCAGCCGCGAACTGCTGCAGGAGTTCGGCGACCGGCGCGTGGTGGATACGCCCATCACCGAGCACGGCTTCGCCGGGCTGGGCGTCGGGGCGGCCATGGCCGGGCTGAAGCCCATCGTCGAGTTCATGACGTGGAACTTCGGCATGCAGGCCATCGACCACATCATCAACTCGGCGGCCAAGACCCTGTACATGTCGGGCGGCCAGATCCGCGCGCCCATCGTGTTCCGGGGCCCCAACGGCGCCGCCAGCCGCGTGGGCGCCCAGCACAGCCAGGACTATTCCGCCTGGTACGCCCAGGTGCCCGGCCTGAAGGTCATCGCGCCCTACGACGCTGCGGACGCCAAGGGCCTGCTGAAGGCCGCCATCCGCGATCCCAACCCGGTGGTCTTCCTCGAGCACGAGATGATGTACGGGCTGGAGTTCGACGTCCCCGACGTGGAGGACTGGGTCCTGCCCATCGGCAAGGCCAAGGTGCGCCGCGAAGGCGCGGACGTGACCATCACGGCCCACAGCCGCATGGTCGGCTTCGCCCTGGCCGCCGCCGAGAAGCTGGCGGAAGAGGGCATCGAGGCCGAGGTCATCGACCTGCGGACCCTGCGCCCTCTGGACCACGAAACCATCGTGGAGAGCGTCAAGAAGACCAACCGCCTTGTCTCGGCCGAGGAAGGCTGGGGCCCCATGGGCGTCGGCGCCGAGGTGGTGGCCCGGGTGATCGAGCACGCCTTCGACTATCTGGACGCCCCGCCGCTGCGGGTGCACCAGGAAGACGTTCCGCTGCCCTACGCCGCCAATCTGGAAGCCCTGTCGCTGCCGGGCGTGGATAAGATCATCAAGGCCGTGAAGGCGGTGATGCATGTCTGAAGCGCCTCAGTCGGGCATACCGACGCCCCCGGAAATCCTTGCGGATGCGGCGGCCATAGAGCTGATGCGCGTCTGGTGGTCCGGCGGTCGGCCGGTCATGGCGCTGAAGCCCGCGTTCGAGGATCCGCGCAACTACGGGGCGCTTCTGGCCAACGCCGTGCATCATCTGGCCAGGACCTACGCAGCCAACACAGGTTTGTCGGAGACGGCCGCCTACCGAGCGATCGTCGAGGGTCTCAACCAGCGGCTTGAAAACCCGGCGCCTGAGGGCGAGATCGAGGCCCTTCCGGAGACTGACGCATGACCGACATTCTGATGCCCGCCCTGTCGCCCACCATGGAAGAGGGCGTGCTGGCCAAGTGGCACATCAAGGTCGGCGATACCGTGTCCGCCGGCGATGTGATTGCCGAGATCGAGACCGACAAGGCGACCATGGAGGTCGAGGCGGTTGACGAGGGCGAGGTGCTGGAAATCCTCGTGGCAGAGGGCGCCGAGGGCGTGAAGGTCAATACGCCCATCGCCCGCCTGGCCGGCGACGACGCCGCGCCTGCGCCGAAGAAGAAGGATGAGCCCAAGGCTGAGGACAAGGCCGACGAGAAGGTCGAATCCAAGCCCGAAGCCAAGGCGGAAAAGTCGGAGGCCCCCAAGGCCGCGCCGGCGCCGGCCAAGGACGGCGAGCGCGTCTTCGCCTCGCCGCTGGCGCGCCGTCTGGCGAAGGACGCCGGGCTGGACCTGAAGAGCCTCAAGGGCACGGGCCCGCACGGCCGCATCGTCAAGGCGGACGTGGAGGCCGCCGGCAAGGGCGGCGCCGCCAAGGGCGCCACAACGGCAGCCGCCGCATCGGGCGAGCCGCGCAAGGTCCTGTCGCTGGAGCAGCAGGGCATCGCGCCGGGCAGCTATGATCTCATTCCGCTGGACGGCATGCGCAAGGCCATTGCGCGCCGCCTGACCGACAGCTTCCGCGACGTGCCGCACTTCCCTCTGGTCATCGACTGCGAGATCGACGGCCTGCTGGCCGCGCGGGCGCAGGTCAATGCGGTGCTGGAGCCGCAGGGGATCAAGGTCTCGGTCAACGACTTCGTCATGAAGGCCGTGGCCATGGCCCTGAAGGCCGTGCCGGAAGCCAACGCCAGCTACACGCCGGAAGGCATCGCCATGCACCACCATGCCGACGTGGCCATGGCGGTGGCCATCGACGGCGGCCTGATCACCCCGATCATCCGCAAGGCCGAGACCAAGTCCCTGGCCGAGATCGCCACGGAATCCAAGGACCTGGCCAGGCGCGCCCGCGATCGCAAGCTGAAGCCCGACGAGTTCCAGGGCGGCACCTTCAGCGTCTCGAACCTGGGCATGTTCGGCATCAAGTCCTTCGCCTCGATCATCAACGAGCCGCAGGGCGCGATCATGAGCGTGGGCGCCGGCGAGAAGCGGCCCGTGGTGCGCGGCGACAGGATCGAGATCGCCACGGTCATGACCGTGACCCTGACCTGCGACCACCGGGTGGTGGACGGCGCGGTGGGCGCCCGGTTCCTGCAGGCCTTCAAGCCGATGATCGAAAACCCTGTGACGATGCTCGCGTAAGGACGAAACCATGGCTGACTTCGATCTCATCGTCATCGGGTCGGGCCCGGGCGGCTACGTGGCCGCGATCCGGGCCAGCCAGCTGGGCCAGACGGTCGCCATCGTCGAGCGCGAGAACCTGGGGGGCATCTGCCTGAACTGGGGCTGCATCCCCACCAAGGCGCTGCTGAAGTCCGGCGAGAAGTACGAGAGCCTGAGCCACCTGAAGGACTACGGCCTCAGCGCCGACAAGGTGGGCTTTGACTTCGAGGCCATCATCGGCCGCTCGCGGGGGGTGGCAAGGCAGCTGAATCAGGGGGTCGGCTTCCTGATGAAGAAGAACAAGATCGAGGTCATCGAGGGCGACGCCAAGCTGGAGAAGGGGCAGGGCGCCCCCAAGGTCGTCATCGCCCTGAAGGACGGCAAGTCGCGCACGGTGCAGGCCAGGGCGGTCATGCTGGCCGTCGGCGCCCGCGCCCGCGCCCTGCCGCAGATCGGGCTGGAGGCTGACGGCGACCGCATCTGGGCCTATCGCGAGGCCATGACACCGAAGTTCATGCCCAAGTCCATCGTGGTGATCGGCTCGGGCGCCATCGGCATCGAGTTCGGCAGCTTCTATCGCGCCCTGGGCTGCGAGGTGACGGTGGTCGAGGCCCTGGACCGCATCATGCCGGTGGAGGACGAGGAGGTCTCAAAGACGGCGCAGAAGGCCTTCGAGAAGCGCGGCATGACGTTCCGTGTCGGCGCCAAGGTGACCAAAGTCACCAAGGATTCCAAGGGTGTGAAGGTGGCTATTGAGGCGGGCGGCAAGGCCGAGACGCTGGAGGCCGAGGTGTGCATCTCGGCGGTGGGGATCACCGCCAACACCGACGGCATCGGGCTGGAGGCGCTGGGCGTCGAGCTGGACCGGGGCCACATCAAGACCGACAAGCACTGCCAGACCAACGTCAAGGGCCTGTACGCCATCGGCGACTGCGCGGGCGCGCCCTGGCTGGCGCACAAGGCCAGCCACGAAGGCATCCACGCCGCCGAACACATCGCCGGGTTCAAGACCCCCAATGTGAACTCGCCCATCGCCGGCTGTACCTACGCCCAGCCCCAGGTGGCCTCGGTCGGCGTGACCGAGCAGGGCGCCCGGGAGGCCAAGCGCGAGGTGAAGATCGGCCGTTTCCCGTTCAAGGTGAACGGCAAGGCCATCGCGTCGGGTGAGACGGAGGGCTTCGTCAAGGTGATCTTCGACGCCAAAACGGGCGCCCTGATCGGCGCCCACATGATCGGGGCCGAGGTCACCGAGATGATCCAGGGCTATGTCACCGCCATCACCATGGAGGCGACCGAGGAAGACCTGCACGGCACGGTCTATCCGCACCCCACCATGTCCGAGGCCATGCACGAGGCCGCGCTGGACGCCTACGGCCGGATGATCCACCTCTGATCGATTTCAGACTCCGGGCTCGAAAAAACAGAGTCCGAATTGTCCGAAATGTCGAAATCCTGTTCGAAAACAGAGTCTGAATCGTCTGAAATCGCCCCCGGATTTCGGACTCCGGCGCCGGAAAAGTCGGGGTCTGAATCGTATCAATCGTCTGAAATCGCCCTCCCGCGTTCTGATCGAGGGGGCATTATAGGGCATGGGATTCGAGCGGGATTAAGTAGCGGCGCTTTTCCGCATCGGGGCCCTGAAACCTGATCGCGCCCGGGGCGTGGACCCATAAAGTCGCGATGCGGGTTTCGCTCGCAGGCAGAAAGCCAACGCCGGAAATCGACCCCTTGCGGACGTTGGCGGGCTGCGCGAAGGTCCTGCCATGTTCAAGAATTGGCTTAGAAAGCGCGCGCCGCATGAAGCTGCTTGGCCGTCATTACCCAAGAGCGGCTTTATGCTCGGCCGGGTGGCGACGGCGGAAGACATCGATCTAGGCGATGCTGTATTTTTTCAGGCGATAAACGATGGCCTAAAGGCTGAGCCCTACCCGACCACTATTCCTCAGTATGCGCTTTGGCAGGATGAGGATGGCTCAACCCGTCCGGTTTTCGTGCTCCAAGCTGAGAAGCATGTGTCCGATCCCACTGGAGAACCGATCTACGGTTTGCGGACCTTTGATGGTGAAGAGATCGTCGCATCAGGTGAAGAGGTTCGGTTGCTCGGGGCGGTTCCACCGGCGACCTAACGCCCGCTTCCCACCCGTTGCGGCGGTTCGGAACGTCTGCCGTTCGGCAGGTCGCCCCGCGTCGATCCTGAGACGTGACCTAGAGGTACGCGCCCACCTGCCAGGGGACGAACTCGTTGTCGCCGACGCCGAGGGCCTCGGACTTGCTAGGTTCGCCCGAGGCGACGGCCAGCATGCGGGCGAAGATCAGATCGCCCACCTCGGTCAGGGACGCGCCGGTCAGCACCGGCGAGGCGTCGATGTCCATGTCCTCGTCCATCCACGAGGCCAGCTTTGCGTTGGAGGCGACCTTGATGGACGGGGCGGGCTTGGCGCCGAAGACCGAGCCGCGGCCGGTGGTGAAGACGATCAGATTGGCGCCCGAGGCGATCTGGCCGGTGGCCGAGCAGGGATCGTAGCCGGGGCTGTCCATGAAGCTGAGGCCCTTGGTCGTCAGCGGCTCGGCGTAGCCGATGACGTCGTTCAGGGGCGTGGAGCCGGACTTGGCCACGGCGCCCAGCGATTTCTCCAGAATGGTGGTCAGGCCGCCCTTGAGGTTGCCTGGGGACGGGTTGTTGTTCAGCTCCATCTGGTGCCGCTCGGCGTAGTCGCGCCACCAGTCCAGCCGGGCGTTGAGCCGGTCGGCCACATCCTGCGACGCGGCCCGGCGCAGCAGCAGGTGCTCGGCGCCCCAGATCTCGGGCGTTTCCGACAGCATGGCCGATCCGCCCTGGGCCACCAGACGGTCCACCGCCGCGCCCAGCGCCGGATTGGCGGTGACGCCCGACCAGCCGTCCGAGCCGCCGCATTGCAGGCCCACCGTCAGGTGTTCGGCGGAGACGGTCTGGCGTGCGGCCTTTGCGGCCTCGGCGATCATCTCGCGGACGATGGCCTGGCCCTGTTCGATGGCGCGGGACGTGCCGCCCGCCTCCTGAATGGTCATGGCGCGCAGCGCAGGCCCGGCCTGAAGCCCCTCGCGGGCCATGAAGTCGGGGATCTGGTTGGCCTCGCAGCCGAGGCCCACCACCAGAATGCCCGCGAAATTAGGATGGCGCGCATAGCCCGACAGGGTGCGCTGGAGCAGGGTCACGTCCGGGCTCATGGACGCGCCGCCGCAGCCGCCCTGATGGGTGAAGGCCACCACGCCGTCGACGCCGGGGTGGTCTTCGGGGCGGAAGCTGTCGGCGATGCGCCGGGCCACGGTGGCGGAGCAGTTCACGCTGGTCAGGACGCCGATGTAGTTGCGGGTGCCGACCCGGCCGTCGGGGCGCACATAGCCCTGGAACGTGGCGCCGGGCTGGATCGCGACGGGGCGGGCGTCCACGCCGATCTCGGCGTCGCGGCTGTCGTCGGCCATGGCCAGATTATGGGTGTGGACGTGGGACCCGGCGGGGATGGCGGCGCGGGCGCGGCCGATGACCTGACCGTATTTGCGCACGATGGCGCCCTCGGCGATGGCGTGGCGGGCGACCTTGTGGCCCGCGGCGATGTCATCGCGCACAGGGGCGGCCAACTCGTCCGGGGTGGAACCGGCGGACAGATCCTCGAGCGCCACGGCCACGTCGTCGGCGGGGTTCAGGATCAGGACGCGGCTCATGATCGGGGCAGGCTTTCCACGAAGGCTTCCACGGCGCCCTGTGCGCCGCGCTCGACGAGGGCGAGATGGGCGTTGGTGACCGCCTTCGCAAACCGGGCGTCCGCAGCGAGCGCGGGCGGGAAGACGGCCGACAGGGTCAGCAGCGCGGTCACGCGAACCGCCGACCCGCCCCCGCCGCCCACCAGCCGCGCGGTCTCGGCGGCGAGCGGGTCGTCCACGGTGAAGGCGTTTCCGGCGTCGTCGACGCCGTCCTGCCAGCGCATCCAGCCGGCCACGGCGAGGGCCAGGGCGTCGATGGGCTGGTCCTTGTCCAGACGCGCGGCGCAGGCGGCCAGCAGGCGCTGGGGCAGCTTCTGGCTGCCGTCCATGGCGATCTGGACGGTGCGGTGCTGAAGCGCGCTGTTGGCGAAGCGGCGCATCAGTTCGCCGCGATAGGCGGCCACGTCCAGACCCGGCGGCGGGGTGAGGGTGATCTCGGCCTCGTCCCACAGGGCCTCGACAAAGCGGGCGTAGGCGGGGATGGCGACGACCTGATCGACGTACTGGAGGCCCGCCAGACCGCCCAGATAGGCGATGGCCGAATGGGCGCCGTTGAGAAGGCGGAGCTTGGCGTCCTCCCACGGGGCCACGTCGGCGGTGACCTGCACGCCGAGGGACTCGAAGTCGGGGCGCGGGCCGGCGAAGCGGTCCTCGATCACCCACTGGGTGAAGGGCTCGGTCTTGACCATGCCCTGATCGGTCACGCCCAGCAGGGCTTCGTTGGCGGCCACATCGTCGGGCGTGGTGGCGGGGACGATGCGGTCCACCATGGTCTGGGGAAAGGCGCCGTGGGTCTCGATCCAGTCGCGCAGGGCGGGGTCGATGCGCCCGGCCATGTCCAGCACCGCCTGGCGGATACGGGCGCCGTTGTGGGGGACGTTGTCGCAGGAGACCACGGTGAAGGGGGGCAGGTCCGCCGCCTTGCGCGCGGCAAGCGCTGCGGTGACGAAGCCGGGGGCCGTGCGGGGCGCCGACAGGTCGGACAGGTCGGCCGCCACGTCCGGGTCGTCGATCATCAGGGCGCCCGAGGCGGGGTCGAGCCGGTAGCCCTTTTCCGTCACGGTCAGGGTGACGATATGCACGTCCCCGTGGGCCATGGCGGCGACGAGGGCGGCCGGATCCTCGGGGGCCACCAGCACGGACTGGATCGCCCCGATGACGCGCACATCGCGCCGGTCGCCGTCCCGCATCACGACGCTGTAGAGGCCGTCCTGCGGGTTCAGCTGATCCCGCACGCCCGGCGAGCGCAGGGAAGCGCCCAGCACGCCCCAGCGCAGGTCGCCGGACGCCAGGGCGTCGTCGAACACCACCGCCTGATGGGCCCGGTGAAAGGCGCCGACGCCCAGATGCACGACCCCGGTCTTCACCGCCGCGCGATCATAGGCCGGCTGCGCCACCGCCGGGGGCAGGGCGCCGAGGACGGACGCGGACAGTCGTGGGCTCATCGCATCAGGTTGGGAAGGGTCATGGAGAAGGCCGGCACAAAGGTGATCAGCATCAGGGAGACGATCAGCGCCAGATAGAACGGCCACATGGTCTTCACCGCATCCTCGACCCTGATCTTGCCCACGGCGCAGCCCACGAACAGGACCGATCCCACCGGCGGCGTCACCAGGCCGATGCCCAGGTTGAGCATCAGCACCATGCCGAACTGGATCGGGTCCATGCCCGCCTCCATGGCCACCGGCAGGAAGATGGGCGAGGTGATGACGATCAGGGGCGCCATGTCCATGAAGGTGCCCAGCAACAGCAGGATGACGTTGATCATCAGCAGCATGATGATCGGATTGTCCGACACCATGCGCATCAGATCGGCCAGCTGGTCGGGCGCCTCGTTCAGGGCCAGCAGCCAGCCGAAGGCCGCGGCCGAGCCGATGATCAGCATGACCATGGCGGTGGTCTTCACCGCGTTCATGGCGGCGGTGACGAAGCCCTTGAAGGTCAGGGTGCGATAGACGAGGAAGCCGACAACCATGGTGTAGATCACCGCCACGGCCGAACTTTCGGTCGGGGTAAAGACGCCGCCCAGGATGCCGCCGAAGATGATCACGGCGGTCAGCAGGCCGGGGATGGCGCCGGCGAAGGCCCGGGCGAAGGCGCTCCAGCCGGGGAACTCGCCGCGCGGGTAGCCGCGCCTGACCGCCACCAGCCAGGCCACGACCATCAGGATCAGGCCGGTGACAACGCCCGGCACGATTCCCGCCATGAACAGGTCGGCCACCGAGATGGAGACCCCGGCGGCCGCCGCATAGATGATCATGTTGTGCGACGGCGGGATCAGCAGGCCCGTGACGGCCGCCGTGGTGGTGACATTGACGGAGTAGTCGGCGTCATAACCGCGCTTCTTCATCATCGGGATGAGGGTCGAGCCGAGGGCCGAGGCGCTGGCGATGGCGGAGCCGGACACGCCGCCGAACATCATGGAGGCGCCCACATTGACCGGGCCCAGGCCGCCGCGGATGCGCCCGACCGCGGCGTTGGCCACCCGGACCAGTCGTTCGGCGATGCCCGCCTGCTGCATCAGGTCGCCAGCGAAGATGAAGAAGGGGATGGCCATCAAAGCGAACACGTTGACGCCGGCCGCGATGCGCTGGAACGCCACCAGCGGCGCGATGTCCATGTAGATGAAGGTCACCAGCGAGGCGATGCCAAGCGCGAACGCCACCGGCACGCCCAGCACCAGCAGCACCAGCAGCGTCAGAAGGAGAAGCGTCAGCTCCATAGCGGTTCAACCTTTCCGCCGCGGGCCTCGGCGATCAGATGTTCGATCGAAAAGAAGACGATGAGCCAGCCGGCGATGGGCAGGGGCAGGTAACTGAAGCCCCGCGAAATACCCAGGGTGGCGATCTCGATGTCCCATGTGCGGATGACCAGTTCGCCGCCCCACACGCCCATGGCCGCGCCGAACGCACCCACGAGGAGCAGGGATATGGCGCGGCACACCCGCGCCACCGCCGGCGGCATGGCGTTGGTGGCGGCGGTCATGCCGATGTGGAACTGCTCGCGCACCCCCACGGCGGCGGCGAGCAGAATGAACCAGACCATCAGGGCCAGGGAGGCGGCTTCGGCCCAGGCGGGAGAGGCGCTCAGCACATAGCGGGCGAACACCTGCCAGCCGATCACGGCGGTCATGACCACCAGGCCGGTGGCGGCGAACACCAGCGTCAGGCGGCTGATCCAGCGGGATACGGTGGCGAGGACGGACAGCATGATCCTACTCCATGGCCTGGATGTCGCGGACCAGCCGCTGTTGCAGGTCGCTGACGATGAACCGCTCCCAGACCGGCGCCATCAGGGCCCGGAAGGGCTCCACGTCCACGTCCTCGATCAGTTCGCAGCCGGCGTCGATGACGTTCTGGCGCGATGACGCCTCACGGGCGTCCCAGATTTCGCGCATGTAGGGAACGCTCTCATCGGCGCATTCCATGACCAGATCGCGGTCGGCGGGCGTCAGGCGGTTCCAGGTGCGCTCGGACATCACGAACACCTCGGGCGCCATCACGTGGCCCGTGGCGGAGAAATAGCGCGCCACCTCGTGGTGCCGGGTGTCGTCGTAGGAGGGCATGTTGTTTTCGGCGCCGTCCACCACGCCCTGCACCAGGGCCTGATAGACCTCGCCGAAGGGGATGGGCGTGGGGTTGGCGCCCAGGGCGCTGACCATGGCCACATAGAGGTCCGAGGGCTGCACCCGAATCTTGAGACCGCGCAGATCCTCGGGCGTCCGCACGGGGCGGACCCGGTTGTAGAAGGAGCGCTGGCCGGAATCGTAGAAGCACAGGCCGATCATGCCGAGGGGGCGAAGGGTGTCGAGGATCGCGCGTCCAGGTTCGCCGTCCAGAGACCGGCGCATATGGGCGGTGGAGCTGAACAGGAAGGGCAGGGCGGGCACGAAGGTGGTGGGCTCGAACACGTTCAGCGGGGCCAGGTTGACCCGGTTGAAGTCCAGCCCCCCGAACATGGTGATCTCAAGCGTATCGCCCTCGCCGCCCAGCTGGCCGCCGGGATAGTTGCGCAGCCGCAGACGGCCGTCTGTGCGCTGGGACAGCAACTCGCCGAAATACTCGACGGCCTGGACCGTGGGATAGCCGGCGGCGTGGGTGTCGGCGCCGCGCAGGGGCCGTTCGCCGATCTCCTGACTGCAGGCCGCGGCCCCCAGCAGCAGGGGCGCGGCGAGGGCCGCGCGTCGTGTGGGATTGAAGGTCAAAGCTTGTACGCCTGTTTCACGAGGTCATAGGTCAGGGCGCGGGCCACCTCGTGGGCCTCGTCCTCCTCCAGCCGGTGCTCGACCACCAGCCTGGCCAGGAAGCCGCAGTCCATGCGCCGGGCCACGTCGTGGCGGGCCGGAATGGACAGAAAGGCGCGGGTGTCGTCGTTGAAGCCGACGGTGTTGTAGAAGCCCGCCGTCTCGGTGGTCTGCTCGCGGAAGCGGCGCATGCCCTCGGGGCTGTCGTGGAACCACCAGGCCGGGCCCAGCTTCAGCGCCGGATAGTGGCCGGCCAGCGGGGCCAGCTCGCGGGCGTAGACGCTCTCGTCCAGGGTGAAGACGATCATGGAGAATTTCGGGTCCGAGCCGAAGCGGTCCAGCAGCGGCTTGAGCGCGCGCACATAGTCGGTGCGGGTGGGGATGTCGGCGCCCTTGTCGCGGCCGAAACGCTCGAAGGCCCAGCCGTTGTGATTGCGGAACGAGCCGGGGTGCAGCTGCATCACCAGCCCGTCCTCGACGCTCATGCGCGCCATCTCGGTCAGCATCTGGCCGCGGAACAGCTCGGCGTCCGCAGGCTCGAAATGGCCCAGCACGATCTTCTCGAACAGGGCCCTGGCCTCGACGGGGGCGAGGTCGGCGGTGAAGGCGGTGGGGTGGCCGTGGTCGGTGGAGGTGGCGCCCATGGCGGCGAAGAATTCGCGCCGGTTCTGCAGGGCCGCCAGATAGCCGTTCCAAGTGAGGGCGTCCTCGCCGGTGATCTCGCCCAGCTGGACCAGATTGTCGCGGAAGCCCTCGTAGTCGGGGTCCAGCACCGGGTCCGGGCGATAAGCAGTGAGGACGCGGCCCTTCCAGCCGGACTCGCGAATGGTCCGGTGATGCTCCAGGCCGTCCAGCGGGCTTTCGGTGGTGGTGATGACCTCGATGTTGAAGCGCTCGAACAGGGCGCGGGGGCGGAAGTCGTCCTGCTCCAGCTTCCCGGCCATGACGTCGTAGTAGTGGTCGGCGGTTTCGGGCGTCAGACGCTCGGTCAGGCCGAAGACCTCTGAATAGACCCAGTCGTGCCAGAGGCGCGACGGCGTGCCGCGGAACAGGGGATAGTGCTCGGCGAAGCGGCGCCAGATGGCGCGGGGATCGGTCTCGACCGGGCCGCCGTCGGCGCGCGGCACGCCCAGGCTCTCCATGGACACGCCCTGGCTGAACAGCATGCGGAAGACGTAGTGGTCGGGCGTGATCAGCAGGTCCGCCGGATTGGCGAAGCACGCATTGCCCGCGAACCACGACGGATCGGTATGGCCGTGCGGGCTGATGATCGGCAGATCCCTGACCTCGGCGTAGAGGCGGCGCGCCACGGTGCGGGTGTCCGTATCGGCAGGGAACAGGCGGTCAGGGTGCAGGCTGAGCTTGGCGGTCATCACGACAATCTGGACGGGGCAGGACAGGGCGCAAGGCCGCCCTCAGCGGGACCATAGGGCGCGAACGTGCGATCGCGAAGGTCGCCCGTGTGTGCTTCAGGGATCGGTAAGATCGCCAACCCGTGTCTCATCCCTAGAAATGGAAAGCCTTGGAGGGGCGGCCTTCTCTGGTTCAGCGGCCATAGTTTCCGCAATCACGGAAAATGTCCACCGGTTACCTTCGGGATTGTCACCGGTGTCATATCGCGACAGTATCGTCGATGAGCGACCGGGGCGGGGGCATTCCGTTCACGAGCGCCGATGATGAGCCGGGCGTCAGACCTGGCCAGTCAATGGGACGGAGACACCATGCGCCACATCAAGACCTCGTGCAGTCTGTTCGCCATCGCCGCGGCCCTGGCGGCTGCGCCCGCTGCGGCCCAGGACGGGTTGCTGTTTCATGTTTCCGCCGATGAAGGCCTGACCGCCGACGTGGCGCAGGGCCAGGCGGAGCCGAATTTCGCCAGCCACGTCTCGATCAGACCCGACGGGCGATCCGGCGGCTACATCGAGGCCCAGGGCGCCCAGACCCTGACCTGGGAAGCCCCCGGCAACATCCAGGCGCAGCGCGGCACCCTGTCGTTCTTCTGGCGCGCCCGTGAGCCGGTTACGCGGAACGAGTTCCCGGTCTTCCGGGTCAGCTACGCCGACCACAGCAGTTGGGACATGGTCTGGCTGCGCATCGACTGGAACGGCGCGGGCTTCGACGCCTTCGTGACAGACACCAACCTGTCCCGGTCACGCGTGTCATGGCGTGGACTGGAGACGCTGGATCCGGACCGCTGGGTTCACATCGCCTTCGCCTGGGACGAAACCACGGGCGTGCAGCTTTATGTCGACGGGGAACTGGTCGGCGAGCAGGCGGGAGCGATGACGCTGGATGCCGGGCTGGACCAGATGGGGCCGCACAGCCGCATCATCAGCCCCTATCAGGTGCAGAGCCGCTACAATTTCATGCGCGGCGGGGATCTGGACGAGCTGAAGGTCCATGACCGCGCCCTGTCGGCGCCGCAGATCGCGGCCCTGGCCCGCGGCGGTGAGGTCCAGGCTCCGGCCCCGTCGATCACCGCCGACCGCTGGGACGCCTGGCGTCATCGCCTCGGATTCGACGGCGAGGCGCCCCCCGCGATCGAACCCTACACTGCCATCCGCAAGGTGGAATTCGACAGCACCTATGACCTGCAGCAGCGGTTTCTCAAGGGATCGGACGGGGTGCGGGAGTCCACCTGGCCCGGCGTCTTCTACTGGTCGCGCCTGCCGGGCCGGCACGACTATTTCGAGATCCCCGACTGGAACGTCTATGTGGAAGGTGGCCGCGCCATCACCTTCAATCTGCCGGACGAACCCTGGAACCGCCTGGAGTTCACCGGCGCGGCGGACGGGACGCTGACCTGGGTCGACGGCGACGCCGAAGCCCCGCTGGCGACCCGTCCGGAAGGGCCGGAGCGGACCACCCATACGCTGGACACCCGCACGGGCGGCTCGGTGCGGTTCGACAACCGTCTGCCGGAGACGCCGATCCAGGAATTCGCCGCCTACAACATCACCGCGGCGCGGGCGCCGGACGGGACCTCCGAACTCAGCTATTTGATCGACAGCGGTGTGGCGCCGGACTATCCCGCGCTGGACGTCCTGCTGACCCATGTGGCCGGGCGCCACCCGGCCGAGGAGCGGGCCACGGTCGTGGCGCTGCCCGCCACAACCATCGAGATGAGCCGGCCCGCGCGCGGCGACGACGGCGCGCAGCAGGCGCGTCTGCCGCTGGTTCACGTCATGATCCCGTTCGATTTCCGGGATTCGCGACCGGGCGAACCGGCCCACCGGGGGACCCATGGCTGGATCAACTATGACGGCGGCCTCGACGGCATCCAGCTGGATCTGCCGCCGCTGGATGTGACGCCGACCCACGGCGGCCTCTATCCGCTGAACATCCGCGTGAAGGACCCGCTGTGGCCCGAGCGGGACCTGCTGGACGTCAATGTCTCCATCGAGCCGAACCGGCCCTACAGCCTGTGGCTGGACACCCGCGACCGCATCCTGCCCAACGACGGCAGCCTCTATTTCACCGTGGCCGGCGCGGGCGAAGGCCTGACGGCGGACAGCCTGAACGGCGCGCGTGTGCGGCTGGTGTTCAAGAGCCGAGAGGACGCGGCGGTGGAGCATGTGGCGGATCGTTTCGAGCAGGTGAGGGACAATCTGTCCTTCCTGGTGGAGGAGCGGCCCCAGAACCGTCGCCTGCGGTTGCATGACCGCTACATGCGCGATCTGGAAGACATCCTGCGGGTCGACCCCGATCACGAGCAGGCGCGTTTCCACTGGGCCGAGACCAATCCCGGCCAGCCCTGGCCGGCTTTCGAACAGGCCGAGGCCCCGCAAGGCACGCCCGTCTGGGCGTTCCGCCAGATGGAGCATGTGCGGCTGCTGCGCCACTTCATGGAGTGGTGGATCGACAATCGTCAGTCGGCGTACGGCGACTTCGGCGGCGGCCTGTCCGACGACACCGACATGACCAACCAGTGGCCCGGCGCGGCCCTGATGGGCCTGATGCCGGACAAGGTCACGGGTTCGCTGAACCGGATGACGGACGCCATCTATCGCCTGGGCATGGTCACCGACGGCCTGCCGACGATCCGGACAGACGAGCTTCACGTCTATGAGGAGGGTCAGAACTCCGACGCCCAGTCCATGTACCTGAACTGGGGCGACCCCACGGTGGTGGACCGGTTGATGACCACGGCGCGCAACTATTCGCGCATCATCGAGCCGAACGCGGCGGGCCACACCCACTTCGTCAGCAACTATTTCAGCGCCACGGACGTGGTGCGCGAGGGCATCTGGGAGTGGTCCAAGCCGCACTCCTATCTGATCCTGCACGCTGCCCTGCTGCTGGGCGAGTACAACGGCGACCCCACCATGCGGTCGCTGGTGACGGCCATGTCGGACCACTACCTGGCCCACGGGACCCGGGACGCCGAGGGGAACTGGAGCTTCCCGGCGGAGATCAACTGGCGCACCGATGAGGCGCGGGGCAGCCTGGAGGCGGGCGACATCGCGCCGTACCAGATGTTCTGGGCCGCCTGGCGCTGGACCGGCGACGAGAAGTATCTGGCTCCGCTGGAAGCCCGGGTCCGGGTGCGGGGCCCGCAGACCCTCGAAATGCTGAACGCCAATGTGCTGGATGAGCTGGGGCGGCGTGAGGACTGGGGCCAGGCCCTGGTCGAGCGGGCCGGGCAGCGCGGCGTGACGGGCTTTCCGCTTTACGCTGCGTGGCAGATGACCGGCGATCGTTCCTACCTGGAGCGGCTGTATGGCGACGAGGTCCAGCGCGCCAGCCAGCGCATGTACATGATGACCGAGGGTCACTGGTGGAGCGACCGGGTCGAGGTCTACAGCGAGTTCCTGCAACGGGCGCGGCTGGGCGGCATGGCCCTGCGCCGCAACCAGACGTTCCCCGGCCATACCGTCAGCTGGCGGTTCGCCGGCGACGGCGACGCCGAGAACATGGCCATCCTGATGCCGGGCGCCACGCCGGACCGGTTCACCGTCATCGCCTTCAACGGCTCCGACCGCGAGATCAGCGCCGAGATGACCGGCTGGAACGTCACGCCCGGCCGGTGGACGGTGCGGTCCGGAACGGATCGGAACGGCGACGACGCCATCGACGGCCGGGCCCAGTCCCGCGACGTGGCGCTGGAGCGCAGCCGCGCCACGTCGCTGGCCTTTGCGCCGGGTGTGACCACCATCCATGAGTTCTCGCTGGCCGAGGCCTCTGGTGAGGCGGTGCATGATCGTCCCGATCTGGCGATCGGCCCGCGCACCACGCGGATCGAGACCGGGGCCCTGCATGTGCAGGTGTTCAATCAGGGCATTCGCGCCGCGCCAGCCGCTACGGTGATCCTTGAGGACGCCTCGGGCCGCGAGATCGCCCGGGGCCGCAGCGAGGCCCTCGCCGCCGCTGACGACCTGACGCCGAAATCCGCCGAGGTGGTGCTGGACCTGCCCTCCGGGTTCGTCGCCCAGGGCCATCGGGTCCGGCTGATTCCCGACGGCGACGTCGCCGAAGTCACCGTGCTCAACAACGAGGTTCGCCTCTGATCATCCGGCCCGCCCTGTGGACGCAGGGCGGGCCGCACTGTTTCATGGACGGCCTGTCCGTCCCGATTACTGGAGTCCCCCATGTCCATATCCCGTCGCGCACTCATGTCCGCTTTCGCCGCCACCACGGCCGTGGCGAGTTTCGCGGGCAAGGCCGCGTTCGCGCAGGCTGCGGCCGATCCGGCCGTGCTTGACGCTATGAAGCGGGCCACGCGGTTCATGGTGGAGGAGGCGGCGGTGAACGGCGGCTATGTCTGGTCATACCTGCCGGACTTCTCGCGTCGCTGGGGCGAGCTGGAAGCGTCGCCCACCATGATCTGGATCCAGCCGCCGGGCACGGCGACCATGGGGCACCTGTTCCTCGACGCCTATCACGCCACCGGCGACGAGTTCTATTACGAGGCGGCCCGGAGCGCGACGGGCGCCGTCATCGGAGCCCAGGGTTCCGCCGGGGGCTGGAACTATGTGCACGACACGGGCGGTGAGGCGGCGGAGCAGCAGTGGTACGATACCGTGGCGGCCAACGCCTGGCGTCTGGAGGAATTCCGCAAGCGCTACGGCAACGGCACCTTTGACGACGCGGGCACCTCGGAATCCGCGCAGCTGCTGCTGCGGATGTATCTGGAGAAGCGCGACGAGACCTATCGGGGGCCGCTCTACAAGGCCATCGACTTCATCCTGGACGCCCAGTACCCCAACGGCGGCTGGCCCCAGCGCTTCCCGCTGCCGGCGGACGAGGACGACTACACCCGCCACATCACCTTCAACGACGACGTGGCCGGCGAGAACCTGGAGTTCCTGATCTTCGCCTATCAGGCTCTGGGTGAGGAGCGCCTTCTGGGCCCGATCCGCCGGGGCATGGATATCTTCGTGGAGACCCAGCAGCCCATGCCACAGCCGGGCTGGGGCCTGCAGCACTATGTGCATGACCTGACGCCGGCGGGGGCGCGCAGCATCGAGCCGCGCGCCTTCGCCACCCACACCACGGCGGCCAACATCAGCGCCCTGATCGGCTTCTATCGCCTGACCGGCGACCGCAAATATCTGGCGCGCATTCCCGAGGCCATCGACTGGCTGGAGTCCGTGGCCTCGCCGGCTGACATCCGCCCGCCGGGCCGCACCCACCCGACCTTCATCCAGATCGGCAACGGGCGCCCGCTCTACATCCACCGCCGGGGATCGAACATCACCAACGGCAGCTACTACGCCGACGAAAACCCCAACGACACGGTGATCCACTACGGCTCGTTCCGGGCGGTGGACACCGCCGCCCTGCGGGCCGAGTACGAGGCCGCCGCCGCCCTGTCGCCCGAGCAGGCCAGCGCCGGTTCGCCCCTGCTGGCGGCGTCAGGGTCGCGGGAGCTGCCGCGATACTTCACGCTCAAGGACGTGGACGTGTCGGACCTGAACACGCCGGGCTTCGACCCCAATCCGCCGTCGGCGGAGCGGGTGGCGGAACTGATCGGAACGCTCAACGAACGCGGCTACTGGTCGACCCCGCTGACCACCACCAGCAACCCCTACATCGGGCAAAGCCCCGCCGAGGTGACGCCGGGCGAGTACCGGATCACCCGCGTGGGCGATCAATGGGACACCTCGCCCTACATCACCGACTTCCCGGTCGAGGGCGTGTCCACCAGCGTCTACATCCGCAACATGGGCCAGTTCATCCAGGCCCTGGGCGCGCGCTGACCGGCGTGACGCAGCGGTGAAAAGAAGAAGGGCGGCGTCGCATGCGACGCCGCCCTTTTCGTTGCCTGTAACCGGGGCTAGTCCCGGTCTTCCTTGACGTTGTCCACGTGGCCGGCGAGGCCTTCCACGGGGCTGGACAGGGCCGGGTCCTCGGTGATGTCGATGCCCTTGGCCAGCTTGGAGTTCCAGAAGCCGTAGACGGCGTAGATCACCGCGCCGACCAGCGCATAGACCCCCAGGATGGTCAGAGGGAGGGGATTGTCGTTCATGGCGTGCTGGATCATCGGGGTGAAGTTCAGCCCCGCCAGACCCAGACAGGCCAGGATGCCCAGGGTCGCGGTCACGACCCCGCCGGGAACCCGGAACGGGCGCTCCAGCTCAGGGTGACGGATGCGCAACATGATCACCGAGAAGCAGACGATCGAGAAGGCCAGGGCGGTGCCCAGGGACACCAGATCGCCGAGGATGCCGATGGGCAGGAACGCCGCCGCGACGGCGATGGCCACGCCCAGCAGGATGGTGCCGATCCACGGGGTGCGGAACTTCCGGTGCACCAGGGCGAAGGCGCGGGGCAGCAGGCCGTCGCGGGCCATGGTGTAGAACACCCGGGTCTGGCCGAAGCACAGCACCAGCATGACCGAGGACAGGCCGGTGACCGCGCCGACCTTGATGAGGAAGCTCATCAGGTTCAGCTCGCCGCCGGGGGCCACGGCCAGGGGCACATTGGCCCAGTCCAGCGCCATGCGGTCGATGGCCACGGCGATGGGGGCGGGGCTGGCCAGCTCCAGGAAGGGCACTACGCCGGTCATCACCAGCGCCACGATCATGTAGATGATGGTGCAGACGATCAGGGCGCCGAGGATGCCGATGGGCACGTCACGGGACGGATTGCGCGCCTCGGCCGCGGCGGTGGAGACCGCCTCGAAGCCCACATAGGCGAAGAAGATGATGGCCGCGCCGCGGAAAATGCCGCCGACGCCGAACTGGTCCCAGGTGCCGCCCTCGGGGGTCGGCGGGATGAAGGGCTGCCAATTGGCCGGGTTGATGTAGGCCAGGCCCACGGCGACGAAGGTCAGCAGCACCAGCAGCTTGATGACGACGATGACGTTGTTGACGTTGGCGGACTCGCTGACGCCCATGACCAGCAGCAGGCAGACCATGCCGATGCCGATGGCGGCCACCAGGTTGAAGGTGCCGGTGGGCTGGAACAGGATCTGGCCCGTCTCCTGGGTCACGGCCTGGACCAGGGGCGTGGCGAACTGCGGCGCCGCCTCGCCCCCGACCATGATGGTGGGGAACATCACCCCGAAGTCGGCGAGGATGGAGACCACATAGCCGGACCAGCCGACCGCCACGGTGGAGGCGGCGACGCCGTATTCCAGCACCAGCAGCCAGCCCATGATCCAGGCGAAGACCTCGCCCAGGGTGCCGTAGGCGTAGGTGTAGGCGGAGCCGGACACCGGCATGGTCGAGGCCAGCTCGGCGTAGCAGAGGCCGGCCAGGGCGCAGGCGATGCCCGCCAGCACGAAGGAGAAGATGATGGCCGGGCCGGCATGGGCGGACGCCACCTGGCCGGTCAGCACGAAGATGCCCGCCCCGATGATGCAGCCGATGCCGAGGCTGACGAGATTGATGGGGCCCAGGGTGCGCTTCAGCTCGCTCTTGGCGGCTTCCTTCTGAATCTGGGCGATGGGTTTCTTCAGGAACAGGCGGTTGCCGGTCCTGGGCGAGACGTCTGCACTCATGCAGGGTGAAGCTCCACGCGGGCGATCCTGATTGACGCCGTTCGCGCTGGACGGAGACGCTAGATCGGGTCCCGTGTTCACGCAATCGTCATTTACGAACGCTGTTCCTTTTCTACTGCGAGGCGATCGCTGGTCCGGAAAGCCTTGATTCACCGGGGCCGCTCCGTAAGGTCCGGCGAAACAACAGGGCGCGCTCGTGGGGATGCGGCGCCGCAGGGAACGGGAATCAAGATGATCGCAACGACGCCGCCGGGTCAGGCCCGCTGGTCCTCGCGCGCCGCCTTCGTGCTGGCCGCCACCGGGTCCGCCGTGGGGCTGGGCAACCTCTGGCGCTTTCCGACCGAGGCCGGGATGAACGGGGGCGGGGCCTTCGTCTTCTTCTACATCCTGTTCGTGGCCCTGATCGCGGCGCCGCTGTTGCTGTCCGAGACCCTGATCGGTCGCCACGGCCAGCGCTCGACCATCGCCAGCGCGGCCTATCTGGCGCGCCAGTCCGGCGCGAGCCCGGCGTGGAGCGCCCTGGCCGTCGTCGGCCTGATCGCCAACACCCTGATCCTGACCTTCTACGGCGTGGTCGCCGGCTGGGTGCTCTATTTCGTCTACACCAGCGGGGCGGACCTGCTGGGGGCCATCGCCGGGGGGCAGCCGCTGGCGGGCGCCTATGCGACCGAGTCGGTGGATTACATCCGCACCCTGATGCCGAACCTGTTCGCCAATCCGGCCCTGCTGATCGGGCTGCAGTTCCTGTTCATGGCCGCCACCACCCTGATCGTGGCGCGCGGGGTCAAGGGCGGGATCGAGGCGGCGGCGGTCTGGCTGATGCCCGCCTTCTTCATCCTGTTGCTGGCCATTACGGTCTATGCGGCGATCACCGGTGATTTCGGCGCGGCCCTGACCTTCCTGTTCACCCCGGACTTCGAACGGGCCCTGCAGCCGGGCGTGCTGAGCGCGGCCCTGGGGCAGGCGTTCTTCTCGCTGAGCCTGGGTGGCGGCGCCATGATCGCCTACGGGGCCTATGCGTCGCGGGACACCAATCTGGGCTCCACCTCCGGCATCATCGCCTTCGCCGACTCCGGGGTGGCCATCATCGCCGGCCTGGCCATCTTCCCGATCGTGTTCAGCGTCGGGCTGGAGCCGAACGCCGGCCCGACCCTGATGTTCCAGACCCTGCCGGCGGCCTTCCACGCCATGCCGGGCGGAGCGATCGTGGGCTTCCTGTTCTTCCTGCTGGCCTTCTTCGCGGCCCTGACGTCGTCGGTGTCGCTGCTCGAGATTTCGGTCTCGTGGGTCATCGAGAAGTTCCGCATGACGCGCTTCAAGGCGGCGGTGCTGATGGGGATTCTCGTGTTCCTGATCGGCCTGCTGTCGGCCCTGTCGTTCAACCTCCTGGCGGATCAGCGGCCCATCGCGTTCGTGCCGGGCTTCGAGAACGCGGGCTGGTTCGACGCCATCGACGGCATCACCTCGCGGCTGTTCCTGCCCCTGTCGGGCCTGATCACGGCGATCTTCATCGGCTGGTTCGCGGACCGCAAGCTGGTCAACGCCGAGACGGGGCTGTCCGGGCCGGTGCTGGTCACCTGGCGGTTCCTGATCGCCTGGCTCTGCCCGCTGGCGGTGGCCGCGATCCTGGTGATCGGCCTGTTCCCCGGCCTGCTGGGCTGAGGTCGGCGACGGGCCGTCTGTCGCGCGGCGCAATCCGCGTGTAGGGACGGCCCATGCTGCCCATCCATGAGGTTCTCGAGCCGCTGAAGGCGGCGCTGGCCGCGCGCAATGCGGTGGTTCTGTCGGCGCCGCCGGGCGCGGGCAAGACCACGGTGGTGCCGCTGGCGCTGCTGGACCAGCCGTGGCTGGACGGGCGCAAGGTGCTGGTGCTGGAGCCCCGGCGGCTGGCGGCGCGGGCGGCGGCCGAGCGTATGGCGCAGACGCTGGGCGAACCGGCGGGCCAGACCGTGGGCTACCGGACCCGGGCCCAGACGAAGGTCAGCGCCGCCACCCGCATCGAGGTCATCACCGAGGGCGTGTTCACACGCATGATCCTGTCCGATCCCGGGCTGGAGGGGATCGGGGCGGTGCTGTTCGACGAGTTCCACGAACGCAGTCTGGACGCCGATCTGGGGCTGGCGCTGGCGCGCGAGGCGCAGGGGTTGCTGCGCGACGACCTGCGGCTGCTGGTGATGTCGGCGACGCTGGATCAGGTGGGGATCGCGGCGCTGCTGGACGACGCGCCGGTGATCGAGTCGCAGGGGCGGATGTTCCCGGTGGAGACCCGCTATCCGGGCCGCAATCCGGCCGAGCGGATCGAGGACGCCGTGGCGCGGGCGGTGCGGCTGGCCCTGAGTGAAGAGACCGGATCGATGCTGGTGTTCCTGCCGGGGCAGGGGGAGATCCGGCGGGTGCATGAGCGGCTGGCGCCGCTGGAGAACGACCGGCTCATTCTGGCGCCGCTGTACGGGGCGCTGGACCGGCGGGATCAGGACCGGGCCATCGAGCCGGCGCCCGACGGCGTGCGCAAGATCGTGCTGGCCACCGCCATCGCCGAGACCAGCCTGACCATTCAGGGGGTGCGGGTGGTGATCGACGCCGGGCTGTCGCGGGTGCCGCGGTTTGACCCGGCCAGCGGCCTGACGCGACTGGCCACCGTCCCGGTCAGCCGCTCATCGGCGGACCAGCGGCGCGGGCGGGCGGGCCGGACCGAGCCGGGGGTCTGTTACCGCCTGTGGGACGCCGAACAGACCCGGGGCCTCATGCCCCATCAGCGGCCGGAGATTCTGGAGGCGGACCTGACCGGCTTCGCGCTGGATCTGGCGCGGTGGGGCGCGCGGTCGGTGGATGATCTGGCCCTGCTGGACCCGCCGCCGGCGGGGGCGTTCGCGGAGGCGCGGGCGGTGCTGACCCGGCTGGGGGCGCTGGACGAGGCGGGCGGCCTGACCCCGCACGGGGAGCGCATCGCCGCTATCCCCCTGTCGCCGCGACTGGCCCACATGACGGCGTTCGGGGCCGACGAGGGCGACGCCCTGACCGCCGCGCGCGTGGCGGCCCTGCTCAGCGAGCCGGGGCTGGGCGGGGACGATGCGGATCTGGGCGAGCGGCTGCGGCGGCTGGAGCGGGACGGGTCGTCGCGGGCCAGGGATGCGCGGGCGCTGGCGGACCGCTGGGCCCGGGCGGCTGGGGGCGGCCGAAAAGGCGGGGAGGTTTCGCCGGGACGGCTGCTGGCCGAGGCGTTTCCGGACCGCATTGCGAAGGCGCGGGGCAAGCCGGGGGAGTATCAGCTGGCGTCCGAGCGCGGGGCGTTCGTGGAGCCGACCGATGCGCTGGCGCGGCATACATGGCTGGCGGTGGGCGAGCTGGGCGGGGGGCGCGATGCGCGGGACCGCATCCGGCTGGCCGCGCCGCTGGACGGGGAGACCCTCGCCGAGGATTTCGCGCGGCTGCTGAGCGTCGAGGACCGGCTGATCGCCGCCCCGTCGGGCCGCCGGGAGGTGCGCCGGGTGACGCGGCTGGGGGCCCTGACGGTGGCCGAGGCCAATCTGGGCGCGCCGGACCGGGCGACCCTGACGGCGGCCCTGATGGGCGAGGTGGAGCGGGGCGGGCTGGACATCCTGCCGTGGGGCGAGGCGGCGCGGGGGCTGCGGTCGCGGCTGGCGTTCCTGCGGGCGCGGGACGACAGCTGGCCGGACGTGTCGGATGACGCCCTGTGGGCGGCGCGGGCGGACTGGCTGGCGCCATTGCTGGATCAGGTCTCGTCGCTGAAGGGGGTGCAGGCGGGGGCGCTGCATGACGCCCTGCGCGGGCTGATCCCGTGGGACCTGCACCGGCGGATCGAGGCCGAGGCGCCGGAGCGGTTCACCACCCCGCTGGGGACCGGGGCGGCCATCGACTACGCCGCCGAGGGCGGGCCGCGGGTCGAGGTGCGGGTGCAGGAGCTGTTCGGGATGAAGACCCATCCGGTGGTGGGGGGCGACCGCACGCCCCTGACCCTGGCCCTGCTGTCGCCGGCGCGGCGGCCGATCCAGGTGACGAAGGACCTGCCGGGGTTTTGGGCCGGGTCGTGGGCCGATGTGCGCGCCGACATGCGCGGGCGCTATCCGAAGCATCCCTGGCCCGAGGACCCGGCCAATGCGGACCCGACGAACCGGGTCAAGCCGAGATAGCTGTTCTGCACACCGTCACCCTCCGGCTTGACCGGAGGGTCCAGATACACCGGCCTGACCGTGCGCGCCGGGACCGTTCGGTGACTCTGGATTCCCCGGTCAAGCCGGGGAATGACGTAGGCATATTTCCGATTTCCCTGTGCGTTCCGACGCCCTAGTTTCAGGATTCAACGGGGGGAGATGACCGTGACCACAGCCGCCTTGCCGACCGGGGCCGAGAAGCGCCGGGTGCTGTTCGCCAGCCTGATCGGCACCACCATCGAGTTCTTCGATTTTTACATCTACGCCACGGCGGCGGTGCTGGTGTTTCCGACGCTGTTCTTCCCGGGCAGCGACCCGACGACGGCCATGCTGGCGTCCTTCGCCACCTTCTCCATCGCCTTCTTCGCGCGGCCGGTGGGGGCCATCGTCTTCGGCCATTTCGGCGACCGGATCGGGCGCAAGGCGACGCTGGTGGCGGCGCTGATGACCATGGGCGTGTCCACGGTGGCCATCGGCCTGTTGCCCACCTATCAGGCCGCCGGGGTGATCGCGCCGCTGCTGCTGGCCATCTGCCGGTTCGGACAGGGGCTGGGGCTGGGCGGCGAGTGGGGCGGGGCGGTGTTGCTGGCCACCGAGAACGCACCCCCGGGCAAGAAGGCCTGGTACGGCATGTTCCCGCAACTGGGCGCGCCCATCGGCTTCATCCTGTCGACGGGGTCGTTCATCGTGCTGACGTCGGTGCTGGCCGAGGACCAGTTCCTGGCCTGGGGCTGGCGCATCCCGTTCATCGCCAGCGCGGTGCTGGTGGGGGTGGGGCTGTGGGTGCGGCTGAAGATCACCGAGACGCCGGCGTTCCAGACGGCCATCGACCGGCAGGAGCGGGTGAGGGCGCCGGCGCTGTCGCTGCTGGCCCGGCACAAGACGTCGCTGGTGCTGGGGACGCTGGCGGCGACGGCCACCTTCGTCCTGTTCTATCTGATGACCGTGTTCACCCTCGGCTGGGCGACCACGGCGATGGGCTATACGCGCGGCGAGTTCCTGCCGATCCAGCTGTTCGGGGTGCTGTTCTTCGGCCTGATGATCCCGATCTCGGCGCTGCTGGCGGACCGGGTGGGGCGGCGGCCGACCCTGATGTGGACCTCGCTGGCCATCGCCGTGTTCGGCCTCGTGCTGGCGCCGCTGTTCGGGTCGGGCGACCTGACGAGCGTGCTGATCTTCTTCATGCTGGGGTTCGGCCTGATGGGCTTCACCTACGGACCGCTGGGCGCGGCCCTGTCCGATCCGTTCCCCACGGCGGTGCGCTACACCGGGGCGTCCATGACCTTCAATATGGCGGGGATCGTGGGCGCGTCGCTGGCGCCCTATATCGCCACATGGCTCGCCGGGACCTGGGGACTGGCCTATGTGGGCTATTATCTGGCGGGCGCGGGAGTGATCTCGGCGCTGGCGTTCTGGGGGATGGCGAGGATGCGGGATGCGGATTGATGAAGAGCTGACGCCGAGGGTTCGCTGACAAGGAGCACGCTAATGCGTGCTCACGTCCCCTTGCGGGCGTTGGCATCCGCCGATGGGTCGTTCACATTCTCGGAATGGCAAAGCCAACCCCGATCCAGAACTACTATCTGTTCATCATCGCTTGGATGCGGTGGTTCGGCGTGGTCTTCGCGGTCGCCTCTGTCATCATCACAGCGAGCAATCTGCCGTGGCTCCTGCGGTCTAATGACATGAAGCTGTTAGCGGTTAATCTGGCTGGGGGAGCTGCGTTCATTCTGGTCGGACTGGTGCTGTATATGATCGGAACAGCGGTGGAGCGACGCTACCGCACCTACATTGCGAACCGGATCGAATAGGTTCGCTGCCCACCCATTGCGGCGGTTCGCGGCGTCTGCGGTTCTGCAGGTCGCCTTGCGTAATTCATGACCTGACCCAGGTCGGGGACTCATACTCCTGAACCCGTCAGTCCCGCCCTTGTGGCGGGACTCCATACGCACGAGACGTTCCGTGCTGGCCTTGCTCTGTCGGAGCGTATGGATCGCCGGGACAAGCCCGGCGATGACGCAGGCATGAGTTCAGGTGAGGGTTCTCAACCCAGGCGGCCGCCTGACGCGGTTCGCAGCGCACCTCGGTCTTCACCGAGTGGGCGATGAAGCAGTGCTCGTGGGCGTCGTGGTGCAGGGCGTCCAGCTGCTCGGTCGTGGGGGCGTCGCCCTCGAAGGTCACGGCGGGGCGCAGGGTGACGACGGTGACGGACAGCTTGCCCTGATCGTTCTTGCCCACATGGCCTTCGGGCTGGTCCTCGTAGCGCAGGACCTTGAAGCCGGCCTTGGCCGTGAGGGCCAGGAACCACAGCATGTGGCAGCTGGAGAGGGCGGCGATGAAGGCCTCCTCGGGGTCCACGGCCGCTTCCAGCGACATGGGGAGGGGCACCACCGAGGGGGAGGAGGAGGCGACCACCTCGACCCCGCCGTCGAACACCCAGCGGTGGGCGCGGCTATAGCGGTTGTCGGTGAAGGGCTCGTTCTGGTTTTCCCAGAGCACGGTCAGGGTGTGGCTGGACATCAGACTCCCTCGGTTGCGGCATAGACCATGATCCCCGTGGCGATGGCCAGGTTCAGGCTGTCGGCCCGGCCGCGCATGGGGATTTTCACATTGACGTCGCAGGCGGCGGCGAGGCGGTCGGTGAGGCCCGCCTGTTCGTTGCCCATCAGGATCAGGGCGGGGTGCTCCACCGGGGCGGCGCGGTAGTCGTGGGTCGCGTCCAGCCGGGTGCCGATGACGCTGCCGGGCCAGGTCTCGCGCCAGGCCAGGAAGGCGTCGGTGGTGGTCTTCGTCACGCTGACCGCGAAGACCGAGCCCATGGTGGCGCGCACGGCCTCCACCGAATAGGGGTCGCAGCAGTCGTCGATGAGGATGACGCCGCCGGCGCCCGCCGCATCACACGTTCGAATGATGGTCCCCAGATTGCCGGGATCACGCACCTGCTCCAGCGCCACCCAGGCGGGGGATGAGCGGGGGTTGAGCGTGTCCAGCGGGGTGAAGACCTGCTGGAAAACCCCCAGAACCGTCTGGGGGTTTTCCTTGCGGGAGACCTTTTCGAGGATGGCGCGGTTGACGGTGATGATCTCGCCACCGTTTGCCGTGGTGGCCTTGACGGCGCGGTCCAGCAGGGGGTGGGGGCGGGCGTCCTGACCCACCAGCAGGGTGCGCGGCGCCCGGTCCAGATCCAGCGCCTCGCCGATGAACTTCAAGCCCTCGGCCAGGAACAGGCCGGACTCGTCGCGACCCTTGCGGGCGTGCAGGGCGCGGATGGCCTTGACCGTGGGATTGGTCAGGGAAGTGATGACCCGTTCGTTCAAGAGGCGCTCCACCGCGAGAAGAAGCTGAGGCCGATCTCGGCGCCGCGGTCGCCCTGTTCCACAAGCGCCAGTTCGCCCCAGTCGATGACGCCGCCGCGCCCCGCCGTGGCCTCGGCGGTCAGATGGGCCAGCGACAGGCCCGAGATGCGCGCGGCGTAGGCGTTCAGCAGCAGGAACGAGGCGTCGGCGGCCAGCAGGGCGGCGCAGTCGTGCACCAGCTGCGGCAGGTCCTCGAACAGCCGCCAGACCTCGCCGGTGGGGCCGCGCCCGTACTTGGGCGGGTCGAGGATGACGCCGTGATATTTGGAGCCGCGCCGCACCTCGCGGGCCACATATTTGCGGGCGTCCTCGACGATCCAGCGGATGGGGCGGTCCTCGAGGCCGGACAGGGCGGCGTTCTCGCGGGCCCAGTTCACCGACTTCTTGGAGGCGTCCACATGGGTGACCTCGGCGCCCGCCGCCGAACAGGCCAGGCTGGCCACGCCGGTGTAGCCGAAGAGGTTGAGGATTCTGGGTTTGGCGAGTTTCCGCACCCGCCCGTCCAGCCATTCCCAGTTGGCCGCCTGCTCGGGGAAGAAGGCCAGATGGCGGAAGGGGGTGAAGCGGCTGTTGAAGCGCACCTGGTTCCACGCCAGCGGAAACAGGTCGATGGCCTTGTCGCGGAAGCTCCAGCGGCCGTCCTCGTCGTCGCCCTCGGGATCGAACACGGCGTCGGCCTTGTCCCACAGGTCGGGCCGGGCGGGCTTCCAGAAGCACTGGGGCTCGGGGCGGACCACGGTGAAGCGGCCGTAGCGCTCCAGCTTCTTGCCGTCGCCGCTGTCGATCAGGGCGTAGTCGGACCAGCCCGTGGTGCGCAGGGTTTCGGGGGTCGGAGCAATAAGGGGGGCCATGGACAGCGATTAGGCCGTCAGGCGGCCTGTCGTCCAGTCCGGTGATGGTCGCCGGGATCGTCGGGCGTGTGCGGGGTCTTGTCCCAGGCGAAGGGCTGGCGGATCAGACGCCACAGGGCGTGGGCGAAGGCGAGGCTGAGCATGGACCAGTAGAGCGGCGCGGCCAGCATGTCGCTGAGGCTGTAGGTCATGCCGGCGCGCCGGGACCCGACCCGGGCGGCGAGCCAGCTGGAGGCGGCCCCGACAACCAGCACCAGCAGCGCCATGGGCGGCGCGGCGGGCCACAGCCCGGCGCTGAGGGCGCCCAGGGACAGGGCCACCACCAGCATCAGGGCGAAGGCATGCACCGCGGCCGACACCAGGGCGACGCCGAGGGTCAGGTGCAGGCTGAGCAGGCCGCGCCAGCCCAGCGCCAGAGGGCGGCGCATATGCACCAGCCAGGTTTGCATGAACCCCTTCAGCCAGCGCGCGCGCTGGGGCAGCCAGGCGTCCAGGCCGCCCGGCGGCGTCTCCCAGGTGGGGGCGGACATCACGCCCAGCCGCCAGCCGCAGCGCCACAGGCGAAAGCCCAGGTCGGCGTCCTCGGTGACGTTCCATGGATCCCAGCCGCCGATCTGACGCAGGACGTCGACCCTGAAATGATTGCTGGTGCCGCCCAGGGGGAAAGGCAGGCCGAGGCGCGCCATGGCGGGCAGGATCACCTCGAACAGGGCCGCATACTCAGCGGCGAACTGGCGGTCCAGAAACGGGCGCCGCCGGGCGGGATCGGCGGGCGGGCGAATGCGCAGGGGCGCTTGCAGACACGCCAGGCGGGCACCCCCGGATGCGAACCGGGCGGCCGCCTCGCGGAGCTGGCCGGGATCGGGCTCGTCCTCGGCGTCGTAGACGGTGACCAGCCCCTCGCCGATCCGGCTGAGGGCGACGTTCAGGGCGCGGGGCTTGGTCATGGGGTCGCCGGGCGGGGCGACGAGCACCGACAGCCAGTCGGGGCGCGGGCAGGCGCGGGCGGCGGCGATGGTGTCCCCGTCGTCCGCCTCGATGACCAGAAAGCCGCGCAGCCGGTCCGCCGGATAGTCGAGCCGGGACAGCCGGTCCACGAGCTGGGGCGCCATGGCCGCCTCGTGCCTGAGGGCGGCGATGACGGCGTAGGGGGGCAGGTCCGGTGGCGGGGCGGGCAGGGCGGCGGGCAGCCTGCTGATCGCCACGGCCGCGACGCGCCACAGGGCGGCGATCAGGAACAGCAGCCAGAAGCCGTGCATAAGACCCAGGGCCGCAAGGCGGGGCGCGGTCAGCAACGACAGCGCAAGGATCCCCAGGCACGCCGCGGCGGCGATCCCCTGACCGGCGTCGAGCCCGCGTCGCCGGGCGCTCAACGCCATGGACGGCCCGATCACCGGCGGCTGGTCCGATCCATCGTGCATGGCAGGCCCCCGCCCATGTCTCCCGCGACTACAAAGGCCCGGTTGGCGCGGCGGGTCAAATGCCGCTATTCAGACGGCTCCTGTTTCCGGCGCGAGGGCCCATCTTGGCAGAGTCGATCACCGCCGCTGCGCCGCGCGCCGGACGCAAGCCCAAGGGCGAGGGCCACGAGCGCCGGGCTGAAATCCTTGAGGCCGCCGAGCGCCTGTTCGTGGAGTGCGGCTATGAGGGCGCCACGATCCGCAAGATCGCCGACGAGGTGGGGCTGTCGTCCACGGCCCTGTACATGCACTTTCGCGACAAGAGCGAGATCCTGGCCGAGATCTGCCGGGGCGCCTTTGCGCAACTCACCGCCCTGACGGCCCAGATCGAGGTCGAGGCCGCCCCCGTGGAGGTGAGGATGCGGCGGATGATGGAAGCCTATGCCCAGTTCGGCCTGCAGAACCCCAACGCCTATCGCCTGATCTACATGACCCGGCCCGAGGAGGCGCGCAGCGGCGCCGAAGACGTGGCGCGGGAGCTGGGCGCGGGGCTTTACCGGTCCTTCGCCGTGATGATCGAGGAAGCCCGCGCCACGGATCGGTTGAAGCAGGATCCGGCCGTCACGGGACAGATCCTGTGGGCGGGGGTTCACGGCGTCATCTCGCTGATCATCACCAAGCCCTATTTCGACTGGGCCGGTCAGGATGACCTGATCGGGGCCATGCTGGACGCCCTGTTCGAGAGCGTGCTGAAGCGATGACGCGGCTCGGGGGGGCGGCGCTGATCCTGGGGCTGGCTCTCCTGTGGGCCGGCGGCGTGCGCGCCGAGGGGCTGCGCATCCTGTCGCTGGACCAGTGCGCGGACCAGTACGCCCTGGCCCTGTCGGGACCGGACGACCGGCTGTTCCTGTCGCCGCGCGCGGACGATCCGGATTCCCGCATGGGAGCGCAGGCTGCGGGCCATGCCCGGGTTCGTCCGACCCTGGAGGCGGCGCTGGTGGCGCGACCGGACGTGGTGATCCGTTACTGGGGCGGCGAGCCGCGCCTGCTGGCGGCGCTGGAGCGGGGCGGCGTCACCATCGCGGGCATCGACGACGCCACGGACTTTGACGGCGTGCGCGCCAATGTGCGGCGCGTGGCCGGGGTGCTGGGCCGCGAGGATCAGGGCCGCCTGCTGGTCGCCGACATGGATGAGAGACTGGCGCGGGCCGCCAGCGCGAGGGCGTCGGGGTCGGCGCTGTACATGACGGCGGGCGGCTTCACGGCGGGGGACCGGACGATGGTGGGGGCGGTGTTCCGCGCGGCGGGGCTGCGATCGCTGTCGCCCAGCCCGTTTTTCGCGCCGGTGAGCGTGGAGCGGCTGCTGCTGGAGCCGCCGGCCCGCTTCGTCCTGGCCTTTTATGACCAGGTGCGGGCCGACTGGCGGGGGCCGGGGCGGCATCCGGCCCTGCGGCGGCTGATGGGCGAGCGCACTGTCACCCGGTTGCCCGCAGCGGTCATGGGGTGCCCGGCCTGGTTCGCAGCCGAGGCGGCCGAAACCCTGGCGGCGCAGGCGGCGAGGGCGTCCCGGCCATGACTCGTCTGAGCCTCTTTCTGCTTCTGGCGATCATGGCGGCGGCGGCGCTGGCCCTGACCTTCGGCGAAGTCAGCCTGAGCCCTGACCAGTACCGCGCCGCCTTCGCCGATCCGGCGTCGGTGGAGGCGGAAGTGCTGTGGCAGGTGCGGGCGCCGCGCATCGCCTGCGCCCTGATGGTGGGCGCCGCCCTGGGGCTGTCGGGGGCGGTGCTGCAGGGGCTGCTGCGCAATCCGCTGGCCGACCCCGGCGTGCTGGGGGTTTCGGCTGCGGCGGCGCTGGGGGCGGCCCTGGCCATCGTCATGGGCGGGGCGGCCTTGCCGGGGGTGGTGGAGGTGTCCGCCCTGATCGGCGCGGGTCTGGCCGGAGCGGCGCTGGTGATCTTCGCGGCCAGGGTGCGGGCGCCCGAAGCGCTGATCCTGTTCGGCGTGGCCCTGTCCAGTTTCGCCGGCGCCGTCACGGCCCTGATCTTCAATCTCTCGCCGTCGCCCATCGCCTCGGCCGAGGTGATGAACTGGCTGCTGGGCTCGGTGCAGAACCGCAGCTGGGCGGACGTGGCCTGGGTCACGCCGCTGGTGCTGATCTCGGGCGTGCTGGCGGCGTTCGCGGCCTCGGGTCTGCGCATGCTGACCCTGGGCGACGAGACGGCGGCGGCCTCGGGCCTGTCCATGGGGCGGGTGCGCACGGCGGCCCTGATCGCGGCGGCGCTGGCGGCCGGGGCGGCCACGGCGGTGGCAGGGGTGATCGGCTTCGTGGGGCTGGCGGCGCCGCATCTGGTGCGCCGGGCGGTGCGGGGCGATCCCGGGCGGGTGCTGTTGCCCGCCGCGCTGGCGGGGGGGCTGATCCTCGTGCTGGCCGATCTGGCGGCGCGGGTGACGCCGACGGATCAGGAACTGAAGCTGGGGGTGTTCACCGCGCTGGTGGGGGCGCCGCTGTTCGCCCTGATCGCCTGGCGTGCGGCGCGGGAGTGGCGGCTGTGAGCGCCCTGTCCCTGAGCGGCGCCACGGCGCGGCTGGACCGGCGCGCGGTGCTGTCCGGCGTCGATCTGCATGTGCTGCCGGGCGAGGTTGTGGCCCTGACCGGGCCCAACGGGGCGGGCAAGACCAGCGTGATCCGGGCGCTGGCGGGGGTGCTGCCGCTGGAGGCGGGCGAGGCGCGGCTGGACGGCCTGCCGCTGGCGCATCTGAGCGCGCGCGAGCGGGCGCAGCGGGCGGCCTGGCTGCCGCAGGACCGCCGCATCGCCTGGAACATGCCGGCGGTGGAGGTGGCCGCCCTGGGCGCGCCGTTCCTCTCGGGCGGCGAGGCCCGGGACCGGGCGCTGGAGGCCTTGATGGAGATCGACGCGGGCGATCTGGCCGCGCGCGGCGTGGCCGAGATGTCGGGCGGCGAGCGGGCGCGGGTGCTGTTCGCGCGGTTTCTGACCACAGGGGCGCCGGCCCTGATGGCCGACGAACCAGCGGCGGGTCTGGACCCGGACGCCCAGCTGCTGGTGATGGAGGTGCTGCGCAGCCGGGCCGAGGCGGGAGCGGCGGTGCTGGTCAGCCTGCACGATCTGTCGCTGGCCGCGCGCTATGCGGACCGGGTGGTGGTGATCGACCACGGTCGCATCGCCGCCGACGGCCCGCCGCGCGAGGCGCTGGCCCCGGCTGTGCTCCAGGCGGTGTTCGGCGTCGGCGGACGCTGGCTGGAGACGGCCCAGGGGCCGGTGCTCAGCACCTGGCGTCTGGGAAAGCCTGCGGGTTAGAACGGCCAGCGCGCCATGGCGGCGGCGAAGGCCAGCAGCGGCAGCAACAGAAGCGTCTCGACGTCCAGGCAGCGACGAACTTTCACCACATCGCCTGGATCAGGCTGGAAGCCTGGGTCGATCTTGCGGGCGCGGCGCCAGGTCATGAACCGGCGCGTGGGGATGATGGAGGCGGCGGCGATCAGGCCGAAGGTGAGAATCTTGGCCCAGAAGAAGGGATTCGTCTCATAGAACTCCCAGCCCTTGCCGCCCCAGATCACCCGGCAGACGCCGACGATCAGCACCAGCATGGCGGCGGCGCCGACGCCAGCGTCCAGACGGGCCAGCCGGTCCACGTTCACGGGCGTCGCGCGCAGCAGGACTCTTTCAGCCATGACCATGGCCACGAGGCCGAAGACAAGGATGTGGTGCAGGATGGCGAGGGTCAGATCCAGCATGAGGAAACTCCTTCACGGGCGCGTTGGAAACAGCATAGGTTGGCTACATGACACGATTTCTGTTGGTAGCGGCAGGGGGCGCAGCGGGGGCCATGGCGCGTTACGCCTTGGGTCTGGCGGTCATACGGCTGGGGCCGGGTCTGGCGTGGCCGGTGGGCACCCTGACGATCAATGTCGTGGGCGGGCTGCTGATGGGCCTGCTGGCGGGCTGGATCGCGCTGAGGGCCGGGGCGGGCGTGGACCATGAGCGGCTGCGCCTGTTGCTGGGCGTGGGCCTGCTGGGCGGTTTCACGACCTTTTCCGCCTTCTCGCTGGAGATCGCCCTGTTGATCGAGCGGCGCCAGCTGGGGCTGGCGGCGGCCTATGTGGGCCTGTCGGTGGTGTTGTCGGTGGCGGCCCTGTTCGCGGGACTGATGATCGCCCGGCGCCTCTGGTAGCCGGCGCGCGCGACGGCTTATAAGGCGGCCATGAGCCGTGAAGTGAAAACCCTGTATGTGGCCGAGGCCGAGGACGGCATCCGTCTGGACCGCTGGTTCAAGCGGCGCTGGCCGCACCTGTCCCATGTGCAGGTGCAGAAGATGGCCCGGTCGGGCCAGATCCGCGTGGATGGATCGCGCGCCAGGCCGGAGGACCGGCTGACGGCGGGCGCCGCCGTGCGGGTGCCGCCGATCCCCGATCCGGTCGAGAAGATCCCGGGCGAGCGGCCGACCCTGAGCGACCGGGACGTGGCCTACGCCCGCTCGCTGGTGCTGTTCGAGGACGACATGGTCATCGCCCTGAACAAGCCCGCCGGGCTGGCGGTGCAGGGCGGCACCAAGACCACCAAGCATGTGGACCGGCTGCTGTCGGCCTGGGGCGAGGGGCTGGAGCGGCCCCGGCTGGTGCACCGGCTGGACCGGGACACCTCCGGCGTCCTGCTGCTGGGCAAGGGACCAGAGGCGGCCAAGCGGCTGTCGGGCGCCTTCGCCCGGCGTCAGGCCAAGAAGACCTATTGGGCCATCGTCATGGGCGCGCCCAAGCCGGGGGCCGGACAGATCGATCTGGCGCTGAAGAAGTCGGGCATCAACGATTTCGAGATCATGCGCCCCGCCGATCCCAAGGAGCATGGGGCCGAGCCGGCGGAGACCGCCTTCGCCACCATCAGCCGGGCGGCGCACCGGGCCAGCTGGATGGCGCTGCGGCCCTTCACCGGGCGGACCCACCAGTTGCGGGCGCACATGAAGGCCATGGGGCATCCGATCCTCGGCGATCCCAAATACGGGGACGAGGCGTCGAACGAATTGTCGGGGCCGCTGAAGCTGCAACTGCATGCGCGGCGCATCGAGCTGGATCATCCCGGCGGCGGCAAGCTGATCGTGGAGGCGCCCCTGAGCCCCGAGATGAAGGCCGGCTTCGCCCACTTCGGCTTCTCGGAGGACGAGGCGGAGCAGGACCCCTTCGCCGGGGTCAAGCGCATCCGATGACGCCGGAGGGGATCAGCGAAACCCTGGCCCGCGCTCGTGATCTGGCCGGCGCAGGTCGGCTGGCGGATGCCGAGGCGCTGCTGCTGGATATGGTCCGCTTGCAGCATGCGCCGGACGCGGCGCTGGATCTGCATGCGGTGATCCTGCAGCGGCAGGGGCGTCACGAGGAACGGGCGGCGGTCCGTCGCCGGCTGAGGGATCGCAAACCCGGGAGTATGGTGGCGGAGCACAATCTGGCGTCGGCGCTGGGGGACATGGGGCGGTTCGCCGACGCGGAGCGCTCGGCCATGGCCGCCTTCTCCAAAGGTGGCGACGCGCCCGAAACATGGCTGGTTCTGGCCCGGGCGCTGCAGGCGCAGGGTCGGCTGGAGGAGGCGTCGAAGGCCTTCGGCGAGGCGATCCGGCGCCGGCCGACCTATCTGGACGCCCTGCGCGACGACGCCCAGCTGACCTGGATGCAGACCGGGGACCCGGCGGCCGCCTGCGCGCGGATCGATGCGGCGCTGATCCATACGCCGGCCGGCGCCTTGCGGGCGCTGAAGAGCCGGATTCTGGAATACGCGGGGGACCCGCGTGCGGCCTATGCCGCGGCCACGGACGGACCCATGGACGGGCCGGCCTGCAACGCCGCGGCGCGCGCGGCCGTGCATTTCGATCCGCCCATGGCGGTGGGTCATGCGCGGGAGGCGGTGCGGCTGGCGCCGGGCGATCAGGCCGCGGCCTGCGGGCTGGTGGAGGCCCTGCTGGCGTCCGGCGCGGCGGCGGAAGCGGACCGGCTGCTGGAGCCCCTGCTGGCGGCGAGCCCGCTGGACCAGCAACTGATCGCGCTGCGGGCGGCGGCGTGGCGGCTGCTGGGCGACGCCCGGGTCGCGAACCTCTATGACTATGACCGGATGGTGCTGGCCTCGGTGATCGACACGCCGGAGGGCTGGCCCGGCTTGGCCGCCTATCTGGCGGACCTGGCGCCGGCGCTGCGGGCCCTTCACCGCCTGAAGACCCACCCGCTGGACCAGTCGCTGCGCCACGGCACCCAGACCACGGCGGACCTGACGCTCAGCGAGGAGCCGGTCATCCGGGCTTTCTTCAAGGCCATCGACGGGCCGATCCGGCGCTACATCGCGGCGCTGGGCGACGGCGACGACCCACTGCGGCGCAGGAATACCGGCGACTATCGCATCGGCGGGGCGTGGTCGGTGCAGCTGCGCCCGAACGGGTTTCACGCCGACCATTTCCACGGCGAGGGCTGGCTGTCGTCGGCGTGCTACATCGAGGTGCCCGCGGCGGTGCATGGGGACGGCAAGGAAGGCTGGCTGAAGTTCGGTCAACCCGGGGCGCCGACGCAGCCGCGGCTGGAGCCGGAGCACCATGTGAAGCCGGAGCCGGGGCTGCTGGCGCTGTTCCCCTCCTACATGTGGCATGGGACCGTGCCCTTCTCGGGGGACCAGACCCGGCTGACCATCGCCTTCGACGTGGTCCCCGCATGAGGCGGGCGGGCGACGCGCCGCTGGCGGTGTTCGACATCGACGGGACCCTGGTGGACAGCCGCGCGGCGATCCTCGAGGCGGCGACGACGGCGGCGCGGGCCGTGGGGCTGGCCGAGCCGGGCTATGAGGCGGTGCGCCAGATCGTCGGGCTGTCGCTGCACGAGGCCCTGCGCCAGCTGGCCCCGGACCTGACGGAAGGCGAACTGGCCGAGTTCGTGGCGGCCTATCAGGGCGCGTTTCGGGCCATGCACGACCGGCCCGGGTTCGAGGAGCCGCTCTATCCCGGGGCCATGGACCTGCTGGATCGGCTGAGCCGGGACGGCTGGCGGCTGTCGCTGGCCACCGGGCAGTCGCGGCGGGGTGTGGAGAGGAACCTGGCCCGGGCGGGCTGGGCTGACCTGTTCCTGAGCAGCCACTGCGCCGAGGACGGGCCGGGCAAGCCCGACCCGGCCATGCTGGTCCGGGCCATGGCGGTCTGCGGCGGCGCGCCGGAGCGTACGGTGATGATCGGCGACACCAGCCATGACATGCGCATGGCGCTGAACGCCGGGGTCCGGCCGCAAGGGGTGGCCTGGGGGTTTCACACGGCGGATGAGGTGACGGCGTCCGGGGCGGTCCATGTGGCCGAGGACTTTCCTGCGCTGGAACAGGCACTTGACCGGTTCGCGGGCACACGCCGGGCGGCGTGACAATTTCCACAACCAAGTCGCCGGAAATGCGTTACAGCCCCATGATGAAAACCTTGACCGTTTCCGCGATCTGCTTTTCGGCCCTGACCCTGGGCGCCTGCGCCGCCACCCAGTCGGCCGGAGGCGGCGTCCAGACCGTCCGCGACGGCTTCGCCGACGCCGCCACCGCCCCGCTGGAAGACCTGAACCTGCGCCGCGACGCCATCCCCACGGTGCTGCTGCAGGCCCAGTCGGCGCCCTATGACATGCGCAACATGGAGCGTTGCCCGACCATCGCCGCCGAGGTCCGGCGGCTGGACGACGCCCTTGGGCCCGATCTGGATGAGCCCAGGCCCCAGAACGGGTCGCTGAACAGCGAGATCGCGGCGGACGCGGCGGCCTCGGCCACCCTTGACGCCATCCGCGACACCGCCACCGACTTCATCCCCCTGCGCAGCTGGGTGCGGCGGCTGAGCGGGGCCGAGCAGCACAGCCAGCAGGTGCAGGCCGCCATCCAGGCCGGGCTGCAGCGCCGGGCGTTTCTGAAAGGCATGGGCATGCAGCGCAACTGCGCCCCGCCCGCGGCGCCCAGCTGGTTCACGCCCCGGGGCTGACCGGCCCGAACACCCGCTCGAAGCTCGCCTTCAGGGCGGCGTCGGCGTCGTCCATGCCGGCGATCAGGCCCAGATCAGCGAGGCTGGTGACGCCGTGCTCGCGGATGCCGCAGGGGACGATGCCGTCGAAGTGGCTCAGGTCCGGCTCCACGTTCAGGCTGATCCCGTGGAAGCTGACCCAGCGGCGCACCTTGACCCCGATGGCGGCGATCTTGTCCTCGCGGGCCTGGGGCGTCCCGTCGTCGCCCACGAAGCGGCGCTCGACCCAGACCCCGACGCGGCCGTCGCGCACGTCCGCCTCCACATTGAAGGCGGCCAGGGCGCCGATGATCCACTGCTCGAGCCCGCGCACGAAGGCGCGCACGTCGCGGCCCCGCCGGTTCAGGTCCAGCATCACATAGGCCACCCGCTGGCCGGGGCCGTGATAGGTGTACTGGCCGCCGCGCCCGGTCTGGAATACCGGGAAGCGGGCGTCGATCAGGTCGTCCGACTTCGCCGAGACCCCGCCGGTGTAGAGGGGCGGATGCTCCAGCAGCCAGACCCGCTCCTCGGCCCCGCCTGCGTGGATGGCGGCGACCCGGTCCTCCATGAAGGCCACGGCCTCCTCATAGGGCACGGGGGCGGGGGCTGTGACCCACTGGACCGGCCGCCCGTCATCGCGACGCAGACGGGCCAGATCGGGCGGGGAACTTAACGGCTGGGAAAGCATGATCGGTCCAATGTGGCGGCAGGGGGCAGCCATGCAAGACCAGACCACCCCGGTAACCGCGTCAGTACACCCGATGAGCCAGATCGAATCCGTCAATGTCGAGATCTCCGTGGTGCTCGGTCGCTCCGTGCTGCCGATGGCGCAGCTGTTGCGTATGGGCCGGGGCGCGGTGATCCCGCTGGACGCCGGGGAGTATGACGAGGTCTGGATCCTGGCCAACAACCACCCCGTGGCGCGCGGCGAGATCACCATCAACGAAGACCGCATCGCCATCACGGTGACCCGCCCGGCGGACCTGTACGACTATATGGCGGGCGCGGCGTAGCGGCTGCCCTGTCGCGAATCGGTCCCTTGTCATCCCGGCCGTAGCGAAGCGGAGAGCCCCTCTTTATGTCATCCCGGCCGTAGCGAAGCGGTGAGCCGGGCGAAGGGCGACGGAGCCCTTGGCCCGGATCGTCGCGGGGCGCCGTCCGGGCCGTGGAGGGTTTTGGGTCCCGTCCCGTCCCGGATAGCGCCTGCGGCGCTTTCGGGATGACAAGGGACGAGCCGGGTGGCGATGGTGAGACTCTCCGCGCGAAAAACAGTGCAACGAGAGTCTCACGGGGCGCCCGAGAGGACGTCCGAGAGCGGCTCCGAGCCCTTGAGGCTGAGGATTTCGGTCTGGATGTCGCGCATCGCCTGATCGAGGTCATCGACCGGCCTGTCGTGAGACTCTTCGGGTGAAAAAGAGTGCAACGGGAGTCTCATGGTCCCCGTGTGAACGGCCTGTTCCACCTGCTGGCTGATGGCTGCGATCCGGGCGGCGAGGCGTACGAGATCGCTTGTGGAGATGGGCGTGGCGGCGTCGGCGACGGCGGCGGGGTCGTCGATGGGCTCGTCGTCTGCGCGGGGCGGTTCGTGAGACTCCGACGCCGAAAAACAGTGCAACGGGGTCCCGGACAGCACCTGCGGCGCTTGCGGGATGACAAGGCGATCCCCGGCGATTTGCGCCGCCTCCGCCTCGCGGCGTTCCGTCGCCTCGCGCTCCATGCGGGCTTCGCGGGCCTCGATCTCCTCAAAGCGGGCGATGGGCTTGAGGTCCTTGTAGAGGCGCAGCCAGCCGCGGGCCTCGATCAGGCGGCCGGCGGCGACGGCGGCCTGGACGTGGGCCCAGCATTTGTCGACCATCTGCGTGGCGGTGAGGGGTGCGGCCTCCGTCCCCGATAGCGCCTGCGGCGCTTCGGGGATGACAAGGAGGCCGTCCTGCGCCGGCGGGGGCTCTGGCGCCGGCGCTTCCGGCTCCGGCTGGTCCATGCGACGCCAGCCGCCTTCCTGCAGGTAGCGGCGGAAGGTGGACAGGCGCAGGTCGTGGCGGCGGCAGACGGCCTCGGCTGTGGCGCCGGCCAGATACTCCTCACGGGCGGCGGTCCAGCGGCGGGAGTCTCCGGTCAGGCGGCCGGGCGGGGCGGGGGGAACGACGGTCATGCTCATCCCGCCATTATCCGGCGCCCCGGAAGCGTGAGGCGAAAAACAGGGTTTCGCGGCGCCGAACCCTTGCAGGCCCTGGCATTGGCGCCGGAAAGTGCGGGATGAACGGGGCAGTTTTCCGTCTGCTTTTGAGGGTGGAGGCGACCGCCGGCGGCGCTCGGGTCGGATGAGGGGGAAAGCACCCCCTGTCCGACAGGGCCCGGTCAGCGGGCTTCAGGACGATCCAGAGCGAACCGGCTGCCACCGGGAGTCACCCCTCATCCGTCATGCTCCGCATGACACCCGTCGTCGAACGCCGCTGGTGTTCTTCTCCACCCACAAGGGGAGAAGGAGATGACTATCGAACCCTTCTGGAGATCTGCTTGATTGCATCAATCGTCACACATGCGTCTGCGACTGAGGTCTGATCTCTCTCAAGTTTGCAGCGCTGACGTAAGCATCGACGGAGGCGCGCTGCGATTTGTTGTCGAGCGCTGGCGCCGGGACTCGGTCGGCGTTCTCTCTACGAGCCGCAAAATGATCGTCAAACCAGTCATCGGCCTGGGCGGCCCAGTCAGCCGGGAAGGTTGGTCCGCCGGCTTTCGCGATGTCCTTCGAAATGCCGCTGAACCACTCCGCGTCGATCTCGACGCCGCTCTCTCTCGCGAACTGCATGCGCGCGAATAATTCTTCAGCGGTCTCTCGATCGGCGGCGGAGGGAGCGTTGCCCTCATCATCAAGAATGAGCGCCGCGGGGCCGCTGATGAACAGGTTGTAGCCTGTGATCTCACGGAACATCGCCTTGTCGCTCTCGGTGACAAGGGACAGCCTGGATGCGGCGTCCCGGTCCGACGCGCTCCATGTGTCGGGCGAGCCCAAAGCGAGAAATTTCGCCATGTCGTCCTGAGGCGTCTGGATGGTTACGCCCTTTTTCATCACCGGCGCGCCGAGGTCACTCAGCTTCACGGACCCGTCGTCGTTCAACTGAAACAATGCGGCCAAGGTTTCGGGCGCGGTGAGCCGGGTCACGCCGACGAACTGGCCGCCGCTGAACAGCGACGGTTGCTGGCCAGCGACGGTCGACGCCTCGGGGGCGGCTCCGGGGGCCGCGACGGCCGCCGAACGGGCTGCTGGAGCCAATCCATGGACTGGGTTCTGGTAGCCTGATGAACTGATCTGCATCACAGCCTCCCTGCGTCGCCCGGACCTGATGCAAGGCCCGTTCCATCCGAAGCGCCGAAAAAACTCCAATATAACAAGTGCAAAGCGGCATATGTGAAATGGCAAATTTTGTCAGTCGGCAGTTTTTTCACAAGTCTCTGTGTGAGTCAGGAGCCCCGCCAAGGTCGCCAGAGACCAGCAAGATGCCGCCGCGGCACCGGCCTTTGGTGTCTCGGTCAGGACTGGTGGCGAATGACTGCTTCCCGGCCCATCAGAAAGCGGACCTCGTGCAGGTCCGCTTTCTGATGGCTTCATGCCTCGAGGTCCGGCGGCTGGAGGCCCCTGCGATCAGGCGGCCTGGTCGAGGAGGGTCTGCACGGCGGTGACGATCTGGGACGGCAGGAAGGGCTTGGGGATGAGGATGCTGCGGGCGACGCCCCGGGCGCGCCAGTCGGCCATGCTGTCGCCGGTGATGTAGATCACGCCGATGGCGGGGTTGGCCGCGCGGGCCGCGTCGGCGACGCCCCAGCCGTCGGGCGGCTCGCCGAGCCGGATGTCGGTGACCAGGACCTGGAAGCCGGTGGGGTCCGCCCGGATCGTGGCCGTGGCCTCGCGGCCGGAACAGGTGACGCTGGTGGTCAGGCCCTCATCCTCGAGGGTCATCTCGATGAGGCCGGCGATCAGGCCTTCGTCCTCGGCGATGAGGATGCAGGCGGGGGAACCGGTCAAGGCGGGGGTCCGGTCATCGGTCACCATGACCCGGCGCGGAACAGGGACTCGGTCTGCTCGGTCAGCTCCGACAGGATGCCGGTGACCTGGGCGCCGCTGCCGGTCTCGGTGATGATCCGGAAGGATTGATCCTTCAGGGGGGTGGGATCGGGGCGCGCCATGGCCCAGCCGGTGAACAGGCGATTCTGGATGGGCCATTCGCCGAGAACCGTCAGGTTCCGGTGCCGGACATCCGCCCGGATCCGGTCGACGAGGGCGTCCACCTTGGAGCGGATCCCTTCGATCACCTGGACGAACTTGCCGTCGGGCAGGGCCAGGCACCCGGTGATGCCTTCGCGCCGGTTGTTGGTGACCGACACGCGGAAGATGTCATCGAGGCTTTCGGTGTCCGCGTGGGCGATGCAGGAGTCGCTTCTGTACACGACGCGCCAGAGGGGGTTTTGCGCCGGGGAGGCCACTCAGACGTCCTCCGGCAGGTCGTAGCTGAGGCTGGCGCCGATGGCGCCGAGGATGGCGGCGGACTGGCGCTGCGACCCGGGCGTGGCATGGCGCTCGGCCTGGATCTCGGTCTCCGCCTCGGCGGCCACCTCCACGCACTCGACGGCGTCGCGCACGGTGATCACCTTGCGGGCGATCAGGCCGTGGATCAGGCTTTCCACCAGCAGCAGGGCGGCGTGACCGTGGGCGTCGGGGCCGCCCGAGGCATGCCGCTCACCGTTATCGTTGGAACTGTCGGACGGCATGCAGGCTACTCCGGATCGGGCGCGGTTCTGACCGGCGGAGCTCTGAACAAGCTCACGGGGCAGAGATATCGTGGAGCGTAGCCCCTCGGCTATCACCTAGATCAACATTGAACTATAACTTTCATCAATATCTAGAGGCTGCAAGGCATGGGATGGTTCCGGCATGAGCAACCGTTTCATCGACAAGCTGAGCGGTTTTGCCAGCCTTTCGCCCAGTGAGGTCGCCGTGCTCGAGGCCGCGACCGCGGATCCCGTGAAGTACGCCGCCAAGCACGACCTGATCCGCGAGGGCGACCGCCCCGGCCCGGTGTTCGTGGTGCTGGAAGGCTGGGCCTGTCGCTACAAGATCCTGCCCAACGGGGCGCGGCAGGTGCTGGCCTATCTAATGCCGGGGGATTCCTGCGACCTGCACGTGGGCCTGCTGGCGGCCATGGACCACAGCATCCAGACCATCACGCCGGCGGTGGTGGCCACCATCGACCGGATGGTCATGGACGACATGATGTTCGAGCACCGGGGGATCGCCAAGGCGATGTACCGGGGCCAGCTCATCGATGAAGGCACCATGCGGGCGTGGATCACCAGCATGGGAAGGCGGGCCAGCATCGAGCGCGTGGCGCACCTGATGTGCGAGCTGTACCTGCGGGCGCGCAACGTGGGGCTGACGCTGGAGCCGCCGTTCGCCCTGCCGCTGTCGCAGGCGCTGCTGGCGGACTCGCTGGGCATGACGCCGGTGCATCTGAACCGGGTGGTGAAGGAACTGCGGGCCAGCGGGGCCATGACGCTGCAGCGGGGCAGCCTGATCATCGAGGATCCGGTGCGGCTGATCCGGATCGCCGGATTCGACGAGAACTATCTGCACCGGCGCCTGCGCAGCGGGGCCTGAGACGGCGACGAGCTGGCGCGTGCGACTCGCCCCGGTCAGTTAAATTCCCTGATAGCAACCTATGTTCGATAACCTGCGGCGGCTTTGTGGCACGGTCAGTCATCGCTGGCGTGGCCGGCTTGAGAGAGATCGGCGCCGTACGCCGCACACTCCCGCATTCGACACGGGGAGCGCATCATGACCTATTTCTGTTTCATCGAATCCACGCAGTCATCCGTTCCGCACATGGAGCCGCTGTTCGTGGACGACGCCGAAACGGCCCTGGCGAGAACGCGGCGTCTGATGGCCGAACACGGCAGCGTCACCGTGGCCCACGTGTTCTATCTGGACGAGCGCATTGCGACGCTCACGCCCACGGACGGAGTGTCCTGACGCTCAGGACGCCGCAGCCTGACGTTGCGCCTCTTGATGGGCGGTGTCGGGATGCCCCTCCCACAGGCCCAGACGGCGGTGGGTCTTGGCCGCCAGCTCGGCGCAGCGACGCAGGGCGTCGGCCAGGTCCAGGGCGTCGTCCAGCTGACCGACGAGCAGGGCGCCGCGAGCGGTGGCCTGCAACAGGTCGGTCTTGACCTGCTGGTAGGCCTGTTCGGCGGTCTCGATCAGGCGGGTGCAGGCGGGCTCCAGGTCGGCGGCGTTCGCACCGGGCCCGTTCAGGCTGTCCGTCAGCGCCTGACGCAGGCCCGCCCAGCCCGTTGACGCGGCGGCGATGACCGCCGGGACCGTCTGCAGCCGCAGGCTCATGCGTTCGATCTCCTCCAGATGCTGAACGGCCCGGATCACGTCGGGCAGGGCGTCGGCCACGCTGTCGGGAAGGGGGCCGGCGCTCATCTCGCCGATGAAGGTCCGGATTTCCCGCCCCAGAGGCAGAAGCCGGCCCGGGTCCGTCGCCGGCCCCGCCGCCTTCGCCGTCCGCCGCTGGACGACCATGGCGAAGGCGGCCTCGCGCATGCGCTCCACCTCCAGCACCAGTCCGCGCAGGGCCAGGTCCGGCACCTTGGCGAGGGTGGGGTCGAGATATCTCGGCCGGGCCAGGCTTTCCTCGGCGGACACGAAGCGGCGCTGAAGGAAGGTGATCAGGCGCGTTCCCATCAGGGCCATGAGCAGGGCGCCGAGCAGATTGAACAGGGTGTGGAACATGGCCAGGATCGCGGGCGTCTCCGCCTGCGGATTGAAGCCGGCCGTCAGCCAGGTGCTCAGCCACAGGAGCGGCGACAGCAGCAGCAGGGCCCCTGTGGCGGCGGTCAGGTTGAAGATCACATGGGCGGTGGCCACCCGCCGCGCCGCCGGCGTGGCGCTCAGGGCGGCAAGGATCGCCGTCGAGGTGGTGCCGATATTGGTGCCGATCACCGCCATGGCGGCCATGGACAGGGGGATCTCACCACTGGCGGCGGCGGTCAGGGCCAGGGCGATGGCGGCGCTGGAGGACTGGGTGAGGACCGTGACGAGCATGCCCAGAGCCAGGGCGATCAGCAGGGCGGTGAAGGTGGCGTCGCCCGTGAACAGGTGCCCCATGTCGCCCATGAGGTCGGCAAAGCCGCCTTGCAGGACCCCGACGCCGAGAAAGAAGGCCCCGAACCCGGCCATGGCCTGGGCCGCGCCGAACAGACGCGAGCGGCCGCGGAACGCCAGCCGGCCCAGCATGCCCAGGCCGATCAGGGGCAGGGCCAGGGCCGCCACATCGATCTTCACGCCCACCAGGGCCACCAGCCAGCCGGTCATGGTGGTCCCGACATTGGCCCCGATGATGAGCCAGACCGCCTGTGCCAGGCTGAGCAGGCCGGCGTTGACGAAGCCCAGGGTGGCGACCGTCACGGCGCTGGAGGATTGCAGCAGGGCGGTGATCAGGACCCCGGCCAGGAAGCCGCGCGGCGCAGACCGGGTCCAGGACTCCAGAACCGCCTGCAGGGCGCCGCCGGCCGCCAGCTTCAGCCCTTCGGTCATCAGCCACATGCCGAGCAGGAACAGGCCGATGCCGCCGAGCAGGGATGCGAACACACTCAGGGTCATGACGTCTCACCCGATCGTCGCTTCACCCGGCCGCCCTCGCAAAGGAGGGAAGGGTCAGGTGTTGAACAGGAAGTGCAGGACGTCGCCGTCCTTGACGACGTAGGTCTTGCCTTCAGCGCGCAGCTTGCCGGCCTCGCGGGCCTTCGCCTCGCCCTTCAGCGCCACATAGTCATCGTAGGCGATGGTCTCGGCGCGGATGAAGCCCTTTTCGAAATCGGTGTGGATCTCGCCCGCCGCCTGGGGCGCGGTGGCGCCGATGGGGATGGTCCAGGCGCGGGCTTCCTTGGGGCCGACGGTGAAATAGGTCTGCAGGCCCAGCAGGCTGTAGGCCTCGCGGATCAGGCGGTTGAGGCCGGGCTCCTCGAGGCCGAGGGTTTCGAGGAACTCCTTGCGCTCCTCGGGCTCCAGCATGGCGATCTCGGACTCGATGCGGGCGGAGATGACCACGGAGTTGGCGTCATCGGCCTTCGCGCGCGCGGCCACGGCGTCGGACAGGGCGTTGCCCTTGTCGGCCGAGTCTTCCTCCACATTGCAGACGTAGAGGGCGGGCAGGGCGGTGAGAAGCTGGAGCATGTGCCAGGCCTTCTCCTCGTCCTTCGGCACCTCGGCGGTGCGGGCGGGCTTGCCGGCGCGCAGCTTGTCGAGGGCGAGGTTCATCAGCTTGAGGGTCGCCTGGGATTCCTTGTCGCCGCCCTTGGCGCGCTTTTCCACCTGGATCACGCGGCGCTCGAGGCTTTCCAGATCGGCCAGCATCAGCTCGGTCTCGATGATCTCGAGATCGCTGAGCGGGTCGATGCGGCCCTCCACGTGGGTGATGTCGTCATCCTCGAAGCAGCGGGCGACGAAGGCCACGGCGTCACAATCCCGAATGTTGGCCAGGAACTGGTTGCCCAGCCCTTCGCCCTTGGACGCGCCGCGCACAAGGCCGGCGATGTCCACGAAGGTGATCCGCGAGGGGATGATCTCCTTCGACCCGGCGATGGCCGCCAGCACGTCCAGCCGCGGCTCGGGCACGGCCACGTCGCCGGTGTTCGGCTCGATGGTGCAGAACGGATAGTTGGCGGCCTGGGCCGCCGCCGTCTGGGTCAGGGCGTTGAACAGGGTGGACTTGCCGACGTTGGGCAGGCCGACGATCGCGACTTTCAGGGACATTGCAGGGACAGATTCCAGGCGGTCAGGAGGTGGCGCGCGGACCTAGCACGTCTTGGGGCGCATGACGAAACGGATTGAGAGCCCTGACGTCGCCATAGAGCTGTCCGTCGTTCAGATCCTCGGACAGAAACCAGCGGCAGCCGGCCTTGTTGGCCGAGGCGAGGAGGAGGGCGTCCCAGAACTGAACGCCGTAGCGGTCCTGAAGCGTCCAGGCCGCAAGGGTGACGTCCGGATCCAGCGGGCTGGTGCACCAAAGGGAATAGGCAGTCAGATAAGGGCGGAGCCGGGGTCTGGCGGGCTCGAAGCGCGGCTTGCGCCAGGCGACGGCGTAGCTCTCATTGAGAACCTGAACGCTCAGGGTCAGGTGCATCGAACGGCGGAGCGTCCTCAGCCACGCCGCGCATATCCTGCCCTTGTTCCGCTCCTGCGAGTCCATCGGGTACAGCAGGACGGTCGAATCGACGAAAACGCTCATCAATCATCTCATTGTAGAGGGCTTGCCGGTCGAAGATGCGTCCGTTCTCGCTCAAGGGAGCGAGCGGCTGGGCCAGGATCGCCTCGATCGCGGCGTCGGCGCGCGCGAACCCGTGGCCCAGGCGGCGATCAGCTTCCAGACGACCGGCGATCCACGACGAGACGCTGGCCCCGGCCTTGGCCGCCTCGACGCGAACCCAGGCCAGGGTGGTTTCGTCCATGCTGATAGTGACGTTCTTCATGGACACGAAGATCGTGTTTCACGAAGTTCGTGTCAATGCGCGCCGTGGTCGGCCGCGGCGCCGTCCGGCTGGCGGACCTGGGCCTCGACGGTGACGGCGGCGGCGTCCTGGAAAGTGAGGGTGAGGGGCACGGTGTCGCCCTCGGCCAGGGGGGCGGAGAGGGTCATCAGCATGAGATGCTCGGCGCCCGGGCGCATCTGCACCGTCTCGCCGGCGGGCAGGGGCAGGCCGTTCTCGAGCGGGTTCATGCGCATCATGTCGCCATCCATGCGCATCTCGTGGATCTCCACCACCTGCGACAGGGGCGAGGCGACGGAGACGAGGCGGTCGTTGCGGCTGGAGAGGAGGGTGACGTAGCAGCCGCCCACCAGCACGGCGTTGGGTGTGGGGCGGCACCAGGCGTCCTCGGCCTGGACCACGGCGGGGCCCTCGGGGGCCGGCTCTCCACCGCCGCAGGCGGCGAGCGTCAGGACGGCGAGCGGGGCGAGCAGGCGGGCGGCCTTGGGGAGGGTCATCTCGATGGCTTCCTTCGTGTCTTCTTTTTTTGCGGATCGCCGCGTCAGGCCGGAGCGAGACGGCGGCGGATCAGACGGCCCAGACGGTCGAGCGCGAGGGCGACGACAAGACTGGCTCCGGTCATGGGATAAATTATGGCGAGCGGCAAAACGATGACCAGCACGGCGGCGCGGATGCGGGGGCCGGGCGGGGCCGCGGGCGCGCCTACCCGACCTTTGGGCCGACGCTTCCACCACATGACCAGCCCGCTGACGGCCAGCAGCCAGACGGCGATGCAGCCGCCCAGCATCAGATAGCGATTGAGCCAGCCGTACTGCGTGCCCTGATGGACCGCGACGCCCCAGTCGAACGCCTTCGCCCCGACGCCGAACTGGTCGTATCGGATGTCGGCGCGCAGGCCGCCGTCGGCGCCGATGTAGAGGGTGCGGGTGTCCTCTACCTGCCTGATCTCGCGGGCCACGGTGTACGCGAGCGTGGGGTCGGTGGGGATGGTGACGGTGAAGGGACGGGGCAGGGCCTCGGCGTCCACCGCAGCCAGCACCGTGGCCAGACCGCCTGCACCATGGCTGGAATCGGGGCCGCCGTGCAGGGCGGCGCCCTCCATCGTCCAGCCGACACCGGCGGGGGCATCGGCGTGGTCGGCGTGCAGCCACGGACTGGCGGCGGGGGCGGCGGGACGGCCCGTGCCCGTCTCGCGGATCAGGGCGAGGACCCGGTCGCCCCAGACGGCGGACCAGGGCATGCCGGTGACCACCAGAAAGGCGATGACGGCCCCGGCGTACAGGCCCGTCACAGCATGGACGTCCCGCCAGAACGGGCGGCCGGACGGAGGCGTGCCGCGCACGGTCAGGACGCCCGCCTCGCGTTTTCGCGGCCACCACAGGAACATGCCGGTGGCCACAAGGATGAGGGCCCAGCCCGCCACGATCTCCACCAGCAGATTGGCCCATGGGCCGATGATGGCGAGGCTGTGGGTGCGCTTGATGATTTCGGTCAGGTCGCCGTAGCGGGTGGAGCCCAGATACTGGGAATCATAGGGGTTCACGAAGGCGGTGCGCTGTTCGCCGTCGGGGCGGCGCACGGTCAGGCGCACGGCCCGGTCCGGGCGATCCGGCACCCGCACATTGACCACCCGGCCGCCGGCGCCCACCGAGGCGGCGGCGGTCCAGCGGTCGGGCGAGGCCCAGGCCGGGCCGGCCTCGATCTGCTCCCAGGGCCTGTAGACGGCGGCGTCGATCTCGTCCTTGAACAGATAGAGCGCGCCGGTCAGGGCCATCAGGCACAGCACCGGCAGGACCAGCAGACCGGCATAGAAGTGCCAGCGCCAGACCGCCCGGTAGGCGCCGGAGAGGAAGTGGGGTTTCGGATCGCCCATGAGCCCTAGAACCTCGCGCTGACGCCGACGAAGGCCGAGCGGCCCTCGCCCGGCATGAAGACGGCGGTGGAGGCTGTCGTGGCGTCGGTGACGGCGCTGAACTCGCTGATGTAGCGTTCATCGGTGAGGTTGCGCGCGTCCACGAAGACGGTGACGCCATTGGCGAGGTCCCAGCCAGCGTTCAGGCCCCAGACGGCGAAGGACGGCGCCTTGAGCGTATTGGCGTAGTCGACCCAGACGTCGTCTATGCGCCATTCCACCGTGGGGGTCAGGAACAGGCCCGACGGATGCCGCCAGGTCAGTTCGGCCCTGTACTGGTGCTCGGGCACGACGGGCAGGCGATTGCCTTCCCACAATAGGTCACGATCGAAGTAGAAGTCGTTGTAGTTGTACGTCTGGCGCAGGGCCGGGACGCCGCCCGCCAGATCCACCGGCAGGATCCACTCCAGACCCGCCTCGAGGCCCTGATGGATGGTGCGGTCGGCGTTGAAGGTTGCGGCCGGGATGTCGGGACCGGTGATGTAGTTCAGGATCTCGCCGTCGATCTGACTGCGATAGACGGTGACGTCCCAGCTGAGGGCGCCGCGACGGCCGCGCGTGCCCAGTTCGGCGGTCCAGGCGTCCTGTATGTCCACCGGGGTGAAACCGGTCAGCGGGGCCTGCACGAGGGCGCCGTACGCAGGCGGCTCAACCGAGCGGGTGAGGTTGGCGTAGACCTGGGCGCCGTCGTTGCTTTCCCACAGCAGGCCCAGCCGCGGCGAGAACCAGTCGTATGTGATGGAGTCGTCGTTGGCGGGGTTGAGCTGGTCCCGGTAGTCGCGGGTCGCGCGGCCGAAGGAGCCGCCCGCCACGAGGGCCAGATTGTCTGTGACGAACAGGCGGCCCTCGGCGAAGACGTCGAGGCCCGAGGCGTCCTGCACGCCGTCGGCGGTCAGGGCGCCGGGCAGGCCGCCGGTGTTGACGTAGCGTCGGGTGTCCACCTGGCCGTCGCGGTAGCTGAGGCCGTAGAACAGGTCGGCGCGCATCCCGGCCAGCTGGCCGGTCCAGTCGACGCGGCCGAACAGGCCGGTGGTGTAGCTGTCGGACTGGAGCACCTGAAAGATCGGGTGCCAGAGATCCTTCTGCCAGCCCCAGACCGCGCCCTCGAACACGGTGGAGTCGTTCAGGCGCCAGCGGGTCTGGAGGGTCAGTCGCTTCACGTCCAGATCGCGGGCCTGATCCAGCGCCACGGCGCCGGGGTTGGCCATTTCGGGCGTGGTCAGCGCCTGATCCAGCGTCAGGGCGCCGGGGATGTCCTGTCGGATGTCGGCCGCCTGATAGATCAGACGCACCTCGCGGTCCTCGCCGAAGGACCGGCCGGCGTTGAGGGTGATGCGGGCCTGCTGCTGGTCGCTGTGATCGCGGTAGCCGTCGGACTGCATGCCGGAGACGGCGGCGAACAGATCCCAGTCGCCCCGCTCACGGGCGACGGCGGCCCAGGCGCGCAGGCTGTCGTAGGAGCCGCCCTCGAGCCGCAACTGGTTGTCGAAATTGGCCGTGACGCCGGTGGGGGTGACCAGATTGACCGCCCCGCCCAGCTGGGCCCCGCCGAAGCGCAGGGTGTTGGCGCCCTTGTAGACCTCGATGTAGCGGGCGCTCATGGCGTCGATGGCCTGAAAGTCCGAGAAGCCGTCGGCGTCGGCGAAGGGCACGCCGTCCTGGGCGAACAGGACGCCGCGCTGATGGAAGCCCTGGGCGATGCCGGAGCCGCGGATGGAGAGGCGGGATTCCTCGCCGTAGCGCTTCTGGGCCAGCACGCCGGGGACGTTGCGCAGGGTGTCGTAGAAGCCCTGGGCGAAGCGGTCCTCATACGTTTCGGCGGCGACCACGGAGACCGCGCCGGGGGTGCGGGACAGCCGGGCGCGCGCCTCGGCCACCACGGGGGGATCGTCGGGATTGGGCCGGGCCGTGACGATGACGGAGTCCACGGTGGTGGGCTGGTCGTCGGAGGCGAGGGCGGGGCAGGCGACGGCGCCCGCCAGCGGCAGGGCGATGAGCAGCGCGCGGGGCGCCGCGAAGGTCTTGAAGATCATGAAATCTGAAATCCTGAACGGAATGCGTCAGGGCGCGCGCTGATGCGATCAGGCGCGCGCCGGTGAAGGTGCAGTCGTTCAGATCAGAGGTGGAGCGGTGGAGTGCGGTCGGGGCGGTGCGCGGGCCGGGGGCGGCGCGGCCTGGGCGGCGGTGGTCCAGGCGACGGTGGTCGCGGGACGGATGACCGGCAACGGTTGAGGCGGAGACGGCGGGGGCAGGGCGGGCGTCTGGGCCGCGATGCAGACGGCGCAGCGCGCATCCTTCAGGCCCGAGGTCTGGTCGCCGTCGCCGCCAAGGCGGATGGTCCTGGGGCCCTCGGTTGAGCAGATGACGATGGGCCGGCCGTCGCGCGACCCGGCCAGGGCGGCGGAGGGCAGCAGGGCGCCGAGCACCACGGCGAAGACCGCGGCCAGAAAGGCCAGCGACCGCCACAGCGACCAGGTGTCCGCGCGCGATGTCATGGGATGAGTGGATAGCGCAGCCGTATCCCCGCGCCCAGCGTCAGGGCGCCGCAGGGGCATCAGGCGGCGGCCAGTTCGCGCTCTTTGGCGCGCCTGGCCTCGATGCGGGCCCAGATGCGGTCGTGGACGGTGAAAAAGACCGTCTGCACGATGGGCTCGATCAGGCCGATGGCCAGGGCCAGGCGCCAGTTGAAACCAGTCAGCACATAGGCCACGGCGACGGCCACGGCGAAGTGCATGATGCTGTAGGTGAAGGTCTTCATGGCGATCTGCCGCAAGGAGGTCGGCAGGGCGTGGCTGTGGCCGTGATGGTCGCCGCCATGGCCATGGGCGCGGCTTTGTTCGCGGGCGTTCATCAGGTCCAGACGGGCGGTGACGGCCTCGGCGGTTTCCTCGACGCCCGAGCGCATCTTGCGCCGCTCGATGCGGTGCCAGATGCGGTCGTGGACCGAATAGGCGATGGTCTGGAAGAAGGGCTCGATCAGGCCGACGGCCAGGGCGATGCGCCAGTCGCGGGTGATGGCGTAGGCGACGATGATGGCCACGATCAGGTGCATGACGCCGTAGGTGGCGACCTTCAGCGCGAGCGCCTTCACCGATCTGACGAGAGCCCTGACCATTCTCAACAAATGGCCTCGAGCCAACCGAGTTGCAACGACAATTCCTTTTATCGCCGCCATAGGCCGCGCCGGGCTTCCGTTTGGCGGCGCAGCAAGCTATACGCGCCCCGCAAAACGGAGACTCCCCATGGAGATACGCGAAGGGCTTACCTTCGATGATGTTTTGCTCGAACCCGGCCCGTCCGCGTTCATGCCGGCCGAGGTCGATGTGTCGACCCGGCTGACCCGCGACATCACGCTGAACATACCCCTGCTGTCGTCCGCCATGGACACGGTGACCGAAACGCGGCTGGCCATCGCCATGGCCCAGGCCGGCGGTCTGGGGGTGCTGCACCGGAACATGACCATCGAGGAGCAGGCCGATCAGGTCCGCGCCGTGAAGCGCTATGAGAGCGGCATGGTGGTCAATCCGGTGACGGTGTCGCCCGATACGACGCTGGGCGAGGTGCGCGAGATCGTGGCCCGCAAGAAGATCAGCGGCTTCCCCGTGGTCGATCCGAGGACCGGCAAGCTGGTGGGCATGCTGACCAACCGCGACATGCGGTTCGAGAGCGACGCCAACGTCAAGGCGGCGAGCCTGATGACCACAGGCGAGCTGGTCACCGTGCGCGAAGGCGCCGGGCGTGACGAGGCGCGCGAACTGCTGCGCACCCGCAAGATCGAGCGGGTCATCGTGGTGGACGAGGACTACCGCGCCGTCGGCCTGATCACCATGAAGGACATCGAGAAGGCCCAGGCCTTCCCATACGCGGCCAAGGACGATCAGGGCCGCCTGCTGGTGGGCGCCGCCTCGACCGTGGGCGATGCGGGCTTCGAGCGGGCCATGGCCCTGGCGGAGGCGGGCGCCGACGTGGTGGTGATCGACACCGCCCACGGCCACTCGGCCTCGGTGGCGGCGGTGGTGGAGCGCATCAAGCGCGAGAGCAACCGCATCCAGATCATCGCCGGCAATGTGGCCACCTATGACGCCACCCGGGCCCTGATCGACGCGGGCGCCGATGCGGTGAAGGTGGGCATCGGGCCGGGCAGCATCTGCACCACCCGCATCGTGGCGGGGGTGGGCGTGCCCCAGCTGACCGCGGTGATGGAATCCGCGCGGGCGGCGCGGGACTCCGGCGCGCCGGTCATCGCCGACGGCGGCATCAAATACTCGGGCGATCTGGCCAAGGCCATCGCGGCGGGCGCCAGCGTGGCCATGATGGGCTCCATGTTCGCCGGCACCGACGAGAGCCCCGGCGAGGTGTTCCTGTATCAGGGCCGGTCCTACAAATCCTATCGCGGCATGGGCTCGGTGGGCGCCATGGCGCGGGGCTCGGCGGACCGCTATTTCCAGAAAGAAGTGTCGTCCGAGAAGCTGGTGCCCGAGGGCATCGAGGGCCAGACCCCGTACAAGGGGCCGATCTCGCCGGTGCTGCACCAGATGGTGGGCGGGCTGCGCGCGGCCATGGGCTATGTGGGCGGGGCCTCGATCCCCGACTTCCAGTCGCGGGCGAAGTTCGTGCGCATCACCAACGCCGGGCTGCGTGAAAGCCATGTGCACGACGTGATGATCACCCGCGAAGCGCCGAACTATCGGCAGGGCTAGGGGAGGGCCGCCATGACGCCTGATTTCATCTTGCTGGCCATCGCACTGATGCTGGCGCTGGTTCAGATCCTGTGGGCCGGAGCCGCGCGGACCTCGGAGCTGGGGATCAAGTGGAACGCCGGCCCGCGGGACGGCGTGGCGCCGCCGCCTGGCCCCATGGCGGGCCGACTGATCCGGGCGCAGGCCAATCTGTTCGAGACCCTGCCGTTGTTTGCGGCGGCCGTTATCATGGCCGAGGTGGCGGGCAAGGCGGGGGAGCTCACCTACATCGGGGCGCAGATGTATGTCTTCGCACGGATCGCCTATGTGCCCGTGTACATGCTCGGAATTCCCTATGTGCGATCCTTGATCTGGCTGGTCAGCCTGATCGGGCTGATCGTCGTCCTCGCCGCCCTGTTCATCTGAAAGATCTGAGTGACCCCAGCCGCCCGCCTGTCCGCCGCCGCCTCGATCCTCGACTCCCTCGCCCAGGGCCGTCAGCCGGCCGAGGTCGTGCTGAAGGAATGGGGCCGCGCCAATCGCTATGCGGGGTCCAAGGACCGGCGCGCGGTGGCCGACCGGGTCTACCGGGTCATCCGCGCTCGGGCGCGGCTGGTCTGGGCCATGGGCGGGCGCGAGGACGGGCGGGCGCTGGTGATCGGCTCCCTGGCCCTGATCGACGGCATGCCGCTGGAGGAGATCGAGGCCCTGCACTCGGGTGACGGCTATGGACCCAAGCCCCTGTCGAAACAGGAGCGGGCGCGGATCACGGCGCCGGAGGGCCAGCCGCCGGGCTGGATCGCCTCGGGCCTGCCCGAGTTCGTGGTGGAGGATTTCAAGGCCACGTTCGGCGACCGCTGGGCCGAGGAGGCCGAGGCGCTGATGAGCCCGCGCGCACCCATCGACCTGCGGGTCAATGGGGCCAAGACGAGCGTGGAGGCGGCGGAGGTCGAACTGCGCGCCGCCGAACTGTCGCCCGAGCGCACGCCGTGGTCGGTGTGGGGCCTGCGGCTGGCCGCCGAGCCGCCGCCGAACGTGCAGGCGCTGGAGGGCTTCAAGGCCGGGCGCTTCGAGATTCAGGACGAGGGCAGCCAGATGGTCTGCTGGCTGTCGGGCGGCGGGCTGGACCTGTCGGGCGCGGTGGTGGTGGACTATTGCGCCGGCGGCGGCGGCAAGACCCTGGGGCTGGCGCAGCAGGGGGTCGGCACCCTGATCGCCGCCGACATCAGCATGAAGCGTCTGGACGCCATCCGGCCGCGGCTGGAGCGGGCGGGGGCCGAGGCGGAGCTGCGCCTGCTGGGCGCGGACGGGGAGGGGGTCGAGGATCTGGTCGGCGGGGCCGATCTGGTTCTGGTGGATGCCCCGTGCTCGGGCTCGGGCACCTGGCGGCGGCGGCCCGAGGATGCATGGCGACTGAAGGCCGACGAGGTCGAGCGGCTGCACAGGCTGCAACTGGCGATCCTCGGCCGGGCCGCGGCGCTGGTGAAGCCGGGCGGGCGGCTGGTCTATGTGACCTGTTCGATGCTGACCGGCGAGAACGAGAAGACGGCGGACGCCTTCGAGGCGGCGCACGGGGATTTCCGGCCGGTGGCGGTGGGCGACGCCCTGGCCAATCCGGCTTTCAGCGATGCGGCGCGCGCGCAACTGGGCGGGTTCGCCAGCGGGCACAGGCTGCGGCTCAGCCCGGCGACCAGCGGCACCGACGGCTTCTTCGCCGCGCTCTACGAGCGCGCCGGATGAGCGGGCGCGTCGCGCGCTGGGGCGGGCTGGCGGTGCTGCCGGTGATGGCGGCGCCGGCGGAGTACGGCGTGCATCTGCAGGCGCGCATCCAGCCGCTGATGACCGGCGTCGGCCCGGTGGAGGCGGCGGTGGCGCTGACCGCCGCGCTGGGGCGGATGGCGGCGGACGGGGCCCTGCCGGACCTGATCGTGTCGCTGGGCTCATGCGGCTCGCGGACGCTGGAACATGCGGCGGTCTATCAGGCGTCGTCGGTGCGCTACCGGGACATGGACGCCAGCCCGCTGGGGTTCGCCAAGGGGGTGACGCCGCTGTCGGACCTGCCCGCCGTGCTGCCCCTGCCGTGCCCGATCCCCGGGGCGCCGTGCGCCAGCCTGTCGACCGGCGGCGATGTGATTTCCGGCGCGGCCTATGACGCCATCGATGCGGAGATGGTGGACATGGAGACCTGGGCGCTGTTGCGCGCGGCCCAGACCTTCGGCGTGCCCCTGATCGCCCTGCGCGGGGTGTCGGACGGGCGGGCCGAGCTGAGGGCGCTGGAGGACTGGACCTCGACCCTGCATCACGTGGACGAAAATCTGGCCGTGGCGCTGGACGCCCTGATCGCGCGGCTGGAGGCCGACGGCCTCGCCGCCCTTGAAATTTCGCCCCCCCAAAGCCTAGACCCCGCCCACCTTCTCGCCCCGGATTCGACCGCATGACCACCCAGCACCAGAAAGTCCTCATCGTCGATTTCGGCAGCCAGGTGACGCAGCTGATCGCGCGGCGGCTGCGCGAGGCGGGGGTCTATTGCGAGATCCATCCGTTCCAGAAGGCGGGCGAGGCGCTGGCGGCCATGCAGCCCCAGGCGATCATCCTGTCCGGCGGCCCGGCGTCCACTACCGAGGCGGACAGCCCGCGGGTGGACAAGGCGGTGTTCGACTATGGCGCGCCGATCCTGGGCATCTGCTACGGCGAGCAGCTGATCTGCGCCGAGCTGGGCGGCAAGGTGGAGAGCGGCCATCATCGCGAATTCGGCCGGGCCGAGATCGTCATCCGCAAGGACAGCCCGCTGTTCGCCGGGATCGGCGCGGTGGATCACCGCGAGCCGGTGTGGATGAGCCACGGCGACCGGGTCACCGCCATCCCGCCCGGCTTCGACGTCATCGCCACCTCGGAGGGCGCGCCCTTCGCGGCCATCGCCGACGAGACGCGGAAAATCTATGGCGTGCAGTTCCACCCGGAGGTGATGCACACCCCGCGCGGGGCGACCCTGCTGAAGAACTTCACCCACGGGGTGGCGGGCCTGACCGGCGACTGGACCATGGCCGCCTATCGTGACGAGCAGATCGAGAAGATCCGGGCGCAGGTTGGGGATGCGAAGGTCATCTGCGGCCTGTCGGGCGGGGTGGATTCCTCGGTGGCGGCGGTGCTGATCCACGAGGCCATCGGCGACCAGCTGACCTGCGTGTTCGTGGACACCGGCCTGCTGCGCAAGGACGAGGCGACCCAGGTCACGACCCTGTTCCGGGAGCACTACAACATTCCCCTGATCCACGTTGATGCGTCAGAGGAATTCCTCGGCCAGCTGGCGGGGATTTCGGACCCGGAGACCAAGCGCAAGACCATCGGCCGGGTGTTCATCGAGGTGTTCGACCGCGAGGCCGGCAAGATCGTGGGGGCGGGATTCCTGGCCCAGGGGACGCTGTATCCCGACGTGATCGAGAGCGTCTCGGCCTCGGGCGGGCCGTCGGCGGTGATCAAGAGCCACCACAATGTGGGCGGCCTGCCGGACTTCATGAAGCTGAAGCTGGTGGAGCCCCTGCGCGAGCTGTTCAAGGACGAGGTGCGGGCGCTGGGCCGCGAGCTGGGCCTGACCGACGCCTTCGTGGGCCGCCACCCGTTCCCCGGACCGGGCCTGGCCATCCGCATCCCCGGCGAGATCACGCCCGAGGCGGTGAAGACCCTGCAGGAGGCCGACGCCATCTATCTGGACGAGATCCGCAAGGCGGGCCTGTACGACGAAATCTGGCAGGCCTTCGCGGTGCTGCTGCCGGTCAAGACCGTGGGCGTGATGGGCGATGCGCGCACCTATGAGAAGGTGCTGGCCCTGCGCGCGGTGACCTCCACCGACGGCATGACGGCGGACTTCTACCCGTTCCCGTGGGACGTCCTGGCCCGCACCGCCACCCGCATCATCAACGAGGTGCGCGGCGTGAACCGGGTGGTCTATGACGTGACGTCGAAGCCGCCGGGGACGATCGAGTGGGAGTGAGACGTCCGGCCTGACGGCCCGGCGTCAGTGGCTGGTGAAGGCGATGTTGATGCGGCTGCGGTCAGGCGCACGGAATTGAACGGAGGGCGTTGTCTGCATCGGGGGAGGCGGCGGGTGCAGCGGACCCAGAAGGTGGAGCGAGGCCCCGGGCGGCGTGGAGTTGGCGACGATTATCGGCTCGCGCGGCGGCGGGGGCAGATCGAAATCCGGTGAGGGCTCAGGGTCCAGCGTCGGTGATGGGGTCGCCTTGGCCGCTGTGCGGCCCACGAGCAGATCCAGCAGCAGGCGACGCTCGGCGGCTTGCTCCTGATAAAGGGCGTCATAGCGCCGCTGGAGCAAGGCGTGGGCGCGCCGGCTTTCCTCGAGCCGGTCCTGAAAGACGAACACGGCGCGCGCCAGCCGGCGGACGTCCACGATGGGGCCGCGCAGATCGGCCAGATCGTCGGTTTCGCCATCGACCAGACGTTCAAGGCGATCCGCGAGCCTGTGATAGGGCCGGAGCGCCGCCGCGCTGATGGCCCTGACCGTCAGGACACACGCCACCCACACGAGGAAGCCGGTGAGGCCCGCGGTCACCATAGCGTTCACGAGGGCTTCCTGACCGACCGGCAGGGTCAGCCAGCGTCCGAGAGCGATGAGGCGGTCGAACTCCAGCGCCGCCACGGCGCCGAGCAGGGTCGCGGCGAGCGCGCCGACAATCAGGACGAGCCCGTGCTGGAAAGACGGCGTGGCGCGGAGCGCAGGGATGGCGAGCCTCCTTACTGTTGCGGCGAACAATAACCCGCCGGGCGGAGGTATCAGATACGGTAGTTCTACGGTTCCGCGGGCTCGGGCGCCTCGCGCTTCGCGTCGAACCACAGCCTGAACACGGCTGACAGGTTTCTGGCCTGAAGCTTGTCCATCAGGTTGTTGCGGTAGGTCTCCACCGTCCGGATGCTGAGGCCCAGGCGGTGCGCGATCAACTTGTTGGGCAGGCCCTCGATCATGCCTTCAAGAACCTGCAGTTCCCGGGGGGATAGCAGAGCCAGGCGCGCCTCGGCGACGGCCTTGCGGTCGGCGTCCGCCTCGCTGGCGCCGAGCCTTTCGAACGCCTCGGCCACCATATTCAGAAGGTCGTCGCCGACGTAGGGCTTTTCCAGAAAATGCAGGGCCCCGGCCTTCATCGCCCGCACCGCGAGATCAAGGCCCTGATCGCCGGTGAAGACGATGACGGGCATCACCGCGCCCATGGACAGCATCTCGTCCTGAACCGCGAGCCCGTCCGGTTCGGGAACGCGGATGTCGAGCAGGATGCAGCCGGGTTTGCGATCGGGCTGGCTGTCGAGAAAGGCGCGCCCGGAGGCATGGGCCTCGACGTCATAGCCGGCCGCGCGCAGCAGGAGGGCGCCGCGCTCACGATCGTCGGCGTCGGCGTCGGCCTCGACGATATGCACGCAGCGATCAGACAGCATCTCGATCCCGGGGGCCGTTTTCGTCAGTCAGCCGAAGGCTGGCCGGTGGGGGCGCGGGCCAGGCGATGGCCACCCCCTGACCTTACGCCCTTTATCGAGGGACTGCGCGCCTTTCCTCGAACGGCGGATTCAGAAGCGCCAGGCAGTGCAGCCGTCGTCCGTCGAACGCGGCGCAGACACCGCGCGCGCCGGGTTGTCCCATTGGGAGGATCCGGAACCCGGAGGGCGAGTCCGCTTCTGTCCGGGCAACGGCCAGATGCCCAGTAACGACGTCGTCGGAGCGCCAGGCGAGGTCATCGGTGGTCCTGCTTACACCCGGGCGCTCACGGGGCTCCAGGACCGGATCGTACACCACCACACGCAATCCGGGGCGGGACGGCTCAGCGGGCGTCGACAGCGATTCTCCGACCGCGCAAACCAGATCAGGGAGACACGACCGGGCCGGGTCCGGCATGGCCGTCGTCAAGCGCAGCATCATGTAGGCCCCGGCGGAGACGCCGATCAGAAGGGTCAGGATGCGCATTGACGTCACTCCGTCGGCAAGGGCCCTTGGTGTGGGGTCGATGGCGAGGCGCCGTGCGGCGTGGGACGCGGACGCCTCGCAATCAGGCGTGCACAAGGGATAGGGCGCATGCGGCGCGCCCTCTATCCGGTATTTCTACGGAGGTCCCGGCGACGCCCGGACGGTCCCTGGCCGGCGTCGGGCGGCCAGACGCTTCGGGTGAAGGTCAGGGCGCCGGGGGACATGCCCTTGAACTTGGGGGCGTCGGCCAGGGGCGCGACCAGGAAGGCGGTGTCGGGGGGCAGCTGGCGCTTGATGCGGTGATAGAGGCGCGAGCGGGTCAGGGCGCTGACCACCAGATAGAGGCCGTCGGCCAGCCGGCAGACCCCGTCCGCCGGGACTGTGATCTCGGCGGGGTGGTCGATGTGGATCAGATAGGGCTGCGGCAGGCTGGGGTTTTCCGGGGTTTCGGCCATGGATCCTCCTTTCGTCCCGAACGATCTCCACGGCGGGGCGGTTGCCAGGCGGCAGGAGCTTGAGGGCGCTGCAACATTCACGCGCGTGAGAGTGAATGTTGACAGGATGGCGGAACCATGTCCCACTCCGTCTCCGAGAGCGTCGCCATTCACGAGCGACGCCGAGGGAGGAAATGAGATGAGGGCGATACTTCTCGCGTCGGCTTGCGCCGTCGCCACCCTGGGGGCGTGGCAGCCCGTGCAGGCCCAGACGGCTCCGGGCGACCGGAATGACGAGGCGCAGGAACGGGAGGTCACCTCGGTGGGGGAAGTGATCGTGACCGCCACCCGCCGCGCCGAGCGGCTTCAGGACGTGCCGTTGAGCCTGACCACCCTGTCGCAGGAAGAACTGACCGAAAAGGGCATCGTCGGCTACGAGGGACTGGCCAATGAAACGCCGGGCGTGGTGCTGAATCGCGCCAGCGCCAACTTCAACAACTTCACCGCGCGCGGTATCGCCACCAACGGCTATGGCGCCAATCTGCAGAGCACGGTGGCGATCTATATCGACGAGCTGCCGATTTCGTCGAACGGCAACTCCACCATTCTCGATCCAAGTCTCTACGACGTGGAGCGGATCGAGTTCCTGCGCGGGCCGCAGGGGACGCTGTTCGGCTCGGGCTCGCTGGCCGGGGCCCTGCGCATCCTGACCCAGTCGCCGAACCCCAACGCCTTCGAGGCGTCGGTGCTGGCGGATATCGGCGTCACCGGGTCGGACTCGCTGCGCCAGCGCTACAACGGCATGGTCAACATCCCGCTGGTCGAGGACAGGCTGGCCCTGCGCGTGGTCGGCTTCCTGCGGGACGAGGAAGGCTACATCGACAACATCGGCACGGGCATCGAGAACTCCAACAGCCTGGAAAGCTGGGGCGGCCGGGCCACCCTGCTGTGGGAGCCTACGGACCGTCTGTCGGTCCAGTTGCGCTACTCGCAGGAGGAAAGCGAGCCGCAGGACTCCTCATTGGTCAACCCGACGCTTGGCGAGGACACGCGCCGGTCGGATCGCCCAGACCGGTTCACGGGGGTCATGACCAACTACAATCTGACGCTGGACTATCAGTTCGACGGCGCGAGTCTGACGAGTTCGTCGACGTGGTCGGAGTTCGACGGGCAGTTCTATGTGGATCTGGCCGGCACCTTCGGCCAGGCGATCCGCTTTGCGCTGGACGCCGACGCCTGGGACGAGACCTTCGTGCAGGAGATGCGGCTGGTTTCGGATCCCGGCGGACGGTTCGACTGGGTGCTGGGCGGCTTCTATTTCGAGAAGCGCCGGGACGTGGGCTACAACTATCGCTCCACGCCGGAATTCCTGGCGGCGCGAGGCATCACCGGCCTGCCAGACGAGTACTATGCGCGCTGGCACAGCTATTTCATCTCGCACGAGAAGGCCCTGTTCGGTCAGCTGACCTACCGCTTCACCGACGACCTCTGGATCACCGGCGGGCTACGCTATGGCAGCACGGACGCCCAAGGGTTCACCAGCCCGGGCGGCTACAACAGCAACTATCTGACAAACGCCCTGTTCGGCATTCCCGGGCCGGTGACCATTGTTCCCGTGGCGTCGGGCCCCGGCGTCAAGGCCGAGGAGACCGGCCCGTCGTATCGCGCCAGCATTTCGTGGCGTCCACGCCCGTCGCTGACCACCTACGCCACGGTGGCCACCGGCTTCCGCGGGCCGATTGTGAACGCCCGGGGCGGGGCGGTCAGTACGCTGGATCCCACCGACCTGATCATTCCCCTGGGCGCCGACTCCGACGAGTTGATCAGCTACGAGGTAGGGCTGAAGGGCACCTGGATGGACGGCCGTCTGGCCGCCAATCTGGCGCTCTACTACATCGACTGGAACGACATTCAGGTGCAGGCGAACCGGGTGTCGGACCAGGTGCAGTTCGCCACCAATATCGGCGGCGCCTACAGCCGGGGGATCGAGTTCGAGTTCCGCGCCATTCCGGCCGACGGCTGGACGGTGGCTTTGAACGGCGCGCTCAACGACGCCGAGGTGGATGATCTGTCGGCCGAGGAAGCCGCCATTTCCGGTGCGGTTCTGGGCGCGCGTCTGGCCGGGCCGCGGTTCAGCGGCTCCCTGCTGATCAACTACAATTTCGACCTCTTCCAGAGCGCCGAGGCCAACGCCTCGCTGTCGGTGATCCATGTGGGCGATTACCCGGGCTCGTTCCCCAACACGCCCGGCCAGCCTGGCGTGGTCAGTCCGACCTATGACTGGACGGAGGCGTACACCGTGGTGAACGGCGCCTTCGCCGTGGCCTTCGATCAGGTCACGGTCGCGGCCTATGTGGAGAACCTCTTCGACGACCGGTCCATCAACTACGTCCATCCCGAGGCCTTCGTTGACGGCAAGTACGGCGTGAACCGGCCCCGCACCGTGGGCGTGCGCCTGGGGTATGCGTTCTGATGGCGATCTCGACCTCCACCGTCCCGGGCGCGCCGGCCGCGCGTCCGGGGCTTCGGGCCTGGGTCGTGCTGGCGATCCTGTGTTTCGTCTATGTGCTCAACTTTCTGGACCGGCAGTTGCTGGGGATTCTGGCCAAGCCGATCCAGGATGAACTGGGCGTCACTGACGGCCAGTTGGGGCTCCTGACCGGTTTCTACTTCGCGCTGTTCTATTGCTTCCTGGCGATCCCGGTCGGCTGGCTGGCGGACCGGACCAACCGTACCAAGGTGCTGGCTATCGCATGCGGTTTGTGGAGTGCAGCGACCGCCGCCTGTGGCATGGCGGCCAGCTATCCGCAGCTGGCGTTGGCGCGCATGGCCGTCGGTGTCGGCGAGGCCGGCGGTGTGCCGCCATCCTATGCGATCATCTCCGACTATTTCCCGCCAGGTTCGCGAGGCACGGCGCTGAGCCTGTTCAACATGGGGCCCCCCATCGGCATGGCCCTGGGCGTCGCCTTCGGGGCCTCGATCGCCTCGACCTATTCGTGGCGTTTCGCCTTCATCTGGGTCGGCGTCATCGGCGTGCTCACCGCAGTGGTCATCTGGTTCTTCGTGCGCGAGCCGAAGAAGGGTGGGCTGGACATCGCGCCCGCCGAGACGACGGTCCCGCAGGCCGGGCCGGCCGCGGCGCAGGTCAGGCCGGGCTTCTGGGCCACCTGCAAGATGTTCTTCACCGATCCGGTGCTGCTGCGCTGCGCGCTGGCCTGCGCCGCGACCCAGTTCATCACCTATGCCCTGCTCGGGTTCGCGGTTCTGTTCCTGATGCGCGAGAAGGGCATGACGCTGGAGGATGTGGCTGTCTGGTACGCCCTTGTGGTGCTGTTCGGCGCCAGCGCCGGAATGCTGGTCTCGGGCCGTCTCGTCGACCTGTTCGCCCGGCGCTGGAAATCGGCCTACGGCTATGTCCCAGCCATTGGTCTCGCCCTGGCGGCGCCGCTGTTCATCGGCTTCATCTGGGCCCCGAGCTGGCAACTGGCCCTGATGTTCCTGCTGCTGCCGATGGGGCTGAACTACTTCTACCTGTCTCCGGCGGTGACGCTCGTGCAGGAGGAGGTGCGCCCCGATCAGCGCGTGCTGGCCGGCGCCCTGCTGCTGCTGGTGATGAACATGGTCGGGCTGGGCTTCGGTCCCACCTATCTGGGCTTCGCCAGTGACTTCTTCGCCCGCACCAATCCGGAGAACTCGCTTCAGCTGGCCTTCTACACCCTGACGCCGTTCTACCTTCTGGCCATCGGCTTGTTCCTGTGGCTGGCCAGAGCGCTGAGGCAGCAATCCCAATCCAAGGAGGTTGCGGCATGATCCGGTCCACTCTGTGCATGATGGCGGGGCTGGCCGCCCTGCTGACGGCGGCGCCTGCGTCGGCCCATGACAGGCCGGTGGTGCAGGCCCCGGCCGGGTCGGTGCGGGGGGAGGCGCTGGACGGCGTCGCCGCCTTCGGCGGCATTCCCTACGCCGAGGCGCCGACGGGCCGGATGCGCTGGCGCGCCCCGGTGACGGCGGCGAGTTGGGACGGCGTGCGCGACGCCACCGAGTTCGGCCCCGCCTGTCACCAGCCGCCCTCGCGGCCGGGCAGCATCTATGCGCCCGCCGAACCGCCGGCCATGAGCGAGGACTGCCTGTCGCTGAATGTCTGGACGCCCGAGAACGCGGAGAATGCCCCGGTGTTCGTGTGGATCCACGGCGGATCCCTGACCGGGGGATCGGGCAGCGAGGTCATGTACGACGGCGCGCGCATGGCGGCCGAGGGCGTGGTGGTGGTGACCCTCAACTACCGTCTGGGCGTGCTGGGCTATCTGGCCCATCCAGACCTCAGCGCAGAGTCGCCGGACGGGGTGTCGGGCAACTACGGCTTGCTGGACCAGATCGAGGCCCTGCGCTGGATCCAGCGCAACATCGCCGCCTTCGGGGGCGACCCGGACAACGTCACCATCGCGGGCGAGTCCGCCGGCGCCCTGTCGGTCATGTATCTGATGGCCGCGCCGCAGGCCCACGGCCTTTTCCACAAGGCGGTGGCCCAGAGCGCCTACATGATCTCCACCCCCGCCCTGCGCGAGACAGTGCACGGCACGCCGTCGGCCGAGGACGCGGGCGTGGCGCTCAGCCGTCAGCTGGAGGTGAGGGGACTGGCCCGGCTGAGGGCCATGGACCCGCAGGCCCTGACGGTCGGCGCGGCCATGTCCGGCTTCCTGCCGCTGGGCAATGTTGACGGCCATGTGCTGCCGGCCCAGCCGGTGGCGGCGTTCGAGCGGGGTGAGGCGGCGCCTGTGCCGATCCTGGCCGGGTTCAACGATGGCGAGATCCGCTCGCTGCGGTTCCTGCTGCCGCCTCAGCCCGCAAGCGCGGAAGCCTATGAGGCGGCCATCCGGGCGGCCTACGGCGACCTGGCGGATGACATGCTGGCCCGTTACCCGTCCAGCGATCTGGACGAGGCCATGCTGGCGACGACCCGGGACGCCATGTACGGCTGGACCGCCGAGCGGCTGGTGCGCAGCCAGACGGCGCAGGGCCAGCCGTCGTTCCTGTACTATTTCAATCACAGCTGTCCGGCGGCCGACGCGGCGGGGCTGCATGCCTTCCACGCCAGCGAGATTCCCTATGTCTTCGGGGGCGGGGACCGGACGCCGCCGCACTGGCCGGCGATTCCGGAGACGGATGTGGAAGCTCGACTGTCCGACGCCATGCTGGGCTACTGGGTCAGCTTCGCGCGGGACGGGGTTCCTGTGGCGGAAGGCCAGCCGGACTGGCGGGCTTACGGCGAGGACCGGGCCTACATGGCCTTCGACCAGACGCCGGTTCCGGGCGCGCATCTGATGCCGGGCATGTTCGAACTTGTGGAAGAGGTGGTCTGCCGCCGCCGCGTTCAGGGCGACCTGCCGTGGCACTGGAACGTGGGCGTCGCCTCGCCGCCGCTCCCTGCAGCAGCGGACTGCCCATGACCGACGGGGAGATGCAGGCCTTCCCGCTGACCCTCGACCGGTTCCTGGATCATGCCGCCAAATGGCATCCCGGGGTCGAGGTGATCACGGCGCGGGGCGATGGTTCCAGTGAGCGTATCGGCTACGGGGGCCTGAGGGCCCGCAGCCGACGTGTGTCCAGCGTCCTGGAAGGGCTTGGAGTCCGTGCGGGCGACCGGGTGGCGACCCTGGCCTGGAACACCCAGAGCCATGTGGAGACCTGGTACGCGGTCATGGGCATGGGGGCGGTGTGCCATACGCTGAACCCGCGCCTGACCGAGGCGCAGCTGGCCGAGATGGCGACCCGGTCGCAGGCCCGCATCCTGATCGCAGGGGCGGATCTGGCGCCGCTGGCCCGCCGCATTGCCGCCCGCGCGCCGTTGATCGAGCGCGTGCTGGTGATCGACGCGGGGGACGGGCGCGACGAGCAGGGCGACCTGCTGGAGCCCATGATCGAGACGGCCGAGGGCGAGGTGGTCTGGGGCGCGTTCGACGAGACTGCGCCCAGCGGCCTGTGCTTCACCTCGGGCACCACCGGGGCGCCCAAGGGGGTGACCTACACCCACCGGTCCAGCTTCCTGCATACGCTGCGGGTGCTGCAGGCGGATGTGATGGCGTTCACGGCCGACGACGGCATCCTGATGGCGGTGCCCATGTTCCACGCCAACGCCTGGGGCCTGCCGTTCGCGGCGCCGGCGGTGGGCGCGCGGCTGATCCTGCCCGGCCGCTATCTGGACGGCGCCAGCCTCGCCGCCCTGATCAATGCGGAGGCCGCCACCGTGGGCGTGGGCGTGGCCACGGTCTGGCTGGCGCTGCTGGAGCATCTGGAGGCGACCGGCGGCCAGACCCCGTCGCTGACGCGGATCGTGGTGGGCGGCGCGCCGCTGGCGCCGGCGCTGATGGAGCGCATCGAGCGGGGGCTGGGCGTCACCGTCCAGACCAGCTGGGGCATGACCGAGATGTCGCCGTCCGGCACGGTGGCGCGACCGACCGACCCGGATCGCGCGGCCCACAAGTCGGGCCGTCCCGCCATCGGCGTCGACCTGCTGCTGACCGATGCGGACGGGCGGGCGCTGCCGGAGCAGCGGGGCGTGGAAGGCCACCTGAAGGTGCGCGGGGCCGCGGTGGTCCAGCGCTATTTCGGCGAGACCGACAGCGCCACCGATCCGGAGGGCTGGTTCGCCACGGGTGACCTGGCGCGGATCAGCCCCGACGGCGACCTGATCATCACCGGCCGGGCCAAGGACCTGATCAAGTCCGGCGGCGAGTGGATCAATCCGGCGGAGATCGAGGCCGTGGTCAGCGAACATCCCGAGGTGTCCCTGGCCGCCGTGATCGCCCGCTCCGATCCCAAATGGGGCGAACGGCCCATTCTTCTGGTCCAGACGCGGGAATCTGACACCATAAGCGACGAAGCCCTGCTTGCGCCGTTGCGTGACAGGGTCGCCCCGTGGTGGATTCCCGACGCGGTCATCCGGCTGGACCAGATGCCGCTGGCCCCCACGGGCAAGATCGACAAGATGCGTTTGCGAGTAGACTATGGCGGCTGAGCCGAAGACGAAGACCAAAGCTGCGGCGGTCGCCGAGGCCAAGCCTCGCGACGCGGTCGTGCGCCCTGGGCCCAAGCCGCGCAAGCGCCCGGTCAAGGAGCAGCAGCGCGCCGACAAGATGGAGCAGATCCTCGACGCGGCCGAGTACCTGTTTTCGGTGCACGGTCTGTACGGGGTGACGCTCAAGGACGTGGCCCAGAAGGTCGGCGTCCACCACACCCTGCTGAACTACTATTTCACCGACAAGAAGACCCTGTTCGACGCGGTCATCGGACGGCGCGCGGGCGTGACCAGCGGCCTGCGCATGAAGGCGCTGGACGCGTACGAGGCGGCCTGCGGGGGCAAGCCCACGGTGGAGGGCGCGCTGCGGGCGTTCCTCGACACCGATCTGGACCTCTACAGCCAGGGCGGCGAGAACTGGAAGAACTACGGCGCCCTGGGCGCGCAGGTGTCCAACACCACCTATGGCGCCGAGCTGTTCGACCTGCATTTCGATCCGCTGGTGCTGCGGCTGGTGGAGATCCTCAAGAAGGCCCTGCCGGACTGCGCCGAGGAGGACATCTTCTGGGGCTACCACTTCGTCACCGGCGCGCTGATGCTGACCCTGGCCCGCACGGGCCGGATCGACCGGCTGTCCGGCGGGCGGTGCAACTCGGACGACTTCGAGGCGGTGAAGGACCGCATGGCCGGCTTCATGGCCGCGGGCTTCATGTCGATCTGCAAGACCAACAAGGGCGCGGCCGGCTGAGCCTGCGCGCAGAATTCAAACCGATGACAGGAGAGTTGGACATGGCGCTTCAAGGGCGTGTGGCGATCGTTACGGGTTCGGGCGGGGGGCTGGGCCGCGAGCATGCGCTGTATCTGGCGCGCAAGGGTGCAAAGGTCGTGGTCAATGACCTGTCGCAGGACGCGGCCGATGCGGTCGCCGAGGAAATCCGCGCAGCGGGGGGCGAAGCCCTGGCCGTGGCGGCCTCGGTCACCGACGAGGCCGCCGTGGCCGCCATGGTCAGTCAGACGGTGGAGGCGTGGGGCCGCGTCGACATCCTGATCAACAACGCCGGCATCCTGCGCGACAAGAGCTTCGTCAAGATGGACATGGCCGACTTCCGTCTGGTGGTGGACGTGCACCTGATGGGCGCCGCCATCTGCACCAAGGCGGTGTGGGAGCAGATGCGCCAGCAGCAGTTCGGCCGCATCGTCATGACCACCTCGTCCTCGGGCCTGTACGGCAATTTCGGCCAGGCCAACTACGGCGCGGCCAAGATGGCGCTGGTGGGCTTCATGCAGACCCTGTCCATCGAGGGCGAAAAGTACGGCATCCGGGTCAACTGTCTGGCCCCCACGGCCGCGACCCAGATGACGGCGGACATCCTGCCCGAGGCGGCGCTGAAGGCGCTGGACCCGGCGCTGGTCAGCCCGGCCCTGCTGCCGCTGGTGGTGGACGACGCCCCGACGCGCACGGTGATCTGCGCCGGGGCCGGGCACTTCGCCACGGCTACGGTGACCCTCAGCCAGGGCCGCTACATCGGTGGCGGCGACGATGCGGGCGAGCGCCTGATCGCGGCGTGGGACGCGGTGTCGGACCAGACCGGCGCGCTGGTCCCGAACTACGGCTTCACCCAGGCCGAGCGTGAGGTGCAGAGCGTCGTGGCCGCGTCCACGACCTGACGCCGGGCAGACACAGGAGGCCGCCATGATCGACCGTCGCACGCTGATGATCTCGGGGGCCGCCTTCGCCGGGCTGGCCGCCGGTTCCGCCCGGGCCTCGGACGCGCTCGATCCGGTGGTGGCCCGCCTTCGCGAGTTCGTGGCGCAGGGTGAACTGCCGTTCGCCTCCCTGCGGGTAGCGCTGGGGGGACGGGTGCTGGCCGAGACGCACATCTCCGGCGTTGAGACCATCGGGCCGGAGTCGATCTATCGCATCTATTCCATGACCAAGCCGGTGGTGGCGGCGGGCGCGGTTCTGCTGGTTCAGGACGGCGCGCTGACGCTGGACACGCCGGTAGCCGGGATCGTGCCGGAGTTCGCCGATCTTCAGGTGCTGGGCGAGGGGAACGCGCGCGTCCCGGCGCGGGGCATGACCGTGGGTCATCTGCTGACTCACACCTGCGGTCTGGCCAACAGCTGGGGCGATGCGCGCGTGGCGCCGCTGTACCGGCAGGCGGGCCTCACCGCCGCGGCCTGGATGTACGACCCGGAGATCGGCGGGTTGGCCGGGTTCGCGCGGCGGCTGGGCGAGCTGCCGCTGGAGCATCAGCCGGGGGCGGACTGGCTGTACGGCTACGGGCTGGATATCGCCGGGCTGGTGATCGAACGGATCAGCGGCGAGCGGCTGGGGGATTTTCTCAAGCGCCGCATCTTTGACCCGCTGGGCATGGCCGACACCGGCTTCTATGTGCCCGAGGACAGGGCCGACAGGCTGGCGGGGCTCTATACGGCGGGCGAGGACCGGCTGACGCGGGTCGTCTCCGGCGCCGAGCTGAGCCCGTTGCGCCGGCCGCTGGCGGATTCAGGCAGCGGGGCGCTGGTCTCGACGCTGGCGGATTACGGGCGGTTCGCGGACATGCTGGCGGGGGGCGGAGCCATGGAGGGGATCCGGATCATGAGCGCGGACTCCGCCCGGCTGATGATGACGCCGTGGGGGCCGCAGGATCACATCGAGCCGCGGCTGCGCCAGTTCTACGGCGGGCGGCTGGACGGCCGGATGGGGCAGGCGCTGGGCGGGGTGACCCGCCTGGACGACGGGTCAGGGCCCGGCTCGACCGGCGAATACGCGTGGGGCGGGGCGGCGGGCACCGGGTTCTGGGCCACGCCCGGGCTCGGACTGTCGGTGACGATGATGACCCAGGTCATGCCCGCCGGCGCCGCGCCCTCGCGCGACGCCCTGCGGCCGTTGATCTATCAGGCGCTGGCCGGGGCCTGAGCCGGCCGGGGCCCGCCGGTCGCTCTCAGTAGATTTCGAACAGCCCGGCCGCGCCCATGCCGCCGCCGACGCACATGGTGACGACGCCGTATCTGGCGCCGCGCCGCTTGCCCTCGATCAGCACATGGCCGGTCATGCGCGCGCCGGACATGCCGTAGGGGTGGCCGATGGAGATGGCGCCGCCGGACACGTTCAGCCGGTCATTGGGAATGCCCAACTTGTCGCGGCAATACAGGACCTGCACCGCGAAGGCCTCGTTCAGCTCCCAGATGCCGATGTCGTCCACGGTCAGGCCGTGCTGCTTCAGCAGTTTCGGCACGGCGAAGACCGGGCCGATGCCCATTTCGTCCGGCTCGCAGCCGGCCACCGCCATGCCGCGATAAGCGCCCAGGGGCGTCAGGCCGCGCCGCTCCGCGTCCTTCGCCTCCATGATCACCGAGGCCGAGGCGCCGTCCGACAGCTGGGACGCATTGCCCGCGGTGATGACGCGGCCCTGTTCGATCTTCTCGCCGCCGCCGAAGACGGGCTTGAGGGAGGACAGGCCCTCCAGCGTGGTCTCCGGGCGGTTGCCCTCGTCCTTCGACAGGGTGACTTCCTTCGACGAGACCTGGCCGGTGGCCTTGTCCTGCACCTGCATGGTGGTGGTCATGGGGACCACCTCGGCGTCCAGATAGCCGGCCGCCTGGGCTGCGGCGGTGCGCTGCTGCGACTGCAGGGCGTATTCGTCCTGGGCCTCGCGGGAGACGCCGTAGCGCTCGGCCACGACCTCGGCGGTCTCCAGCATGGACATGTAGATGTGGGGCGACAGCTTCAGCAGCGCCTCGTCCTTCATCCGGTAGACGTTCATGTGCTGGTTCTGGACCAGCGAGATGCTCTCCAGCCCGCCGCCGACGGCCACCTGCTGGCCGTCGACCATGACCTGTTTGGCCGCGGTAGCGATGGCCATGAGGCCCGAGGCGCACTGGCGGTCGAGGCTCATGCCGGCGACGCTGGCGGGCAGGCCGGCGGCCAGCGCCACCTGACGGGCGATGTTGGGCGAGGTGGGGCCCTGCTGCAAGGCCGCGCCCATGATCACGTCCTCGATCTCGGCCGGATCGACGCCCGCGCGCTCGACCGCATGGCGCACCGCGTGCGCGCCCAGGTGCTGCGGCTGGGTGTCGTTGAAAGCGCCGCGATAGGCCCGGCCGATGGGGGTGCGGGCGGTGGAGACGATGACGGCTTCGCGGGACATGGCGGCTCTCTGGATGGCTTCGGGACTGTAACCGTAGTTGATCACGCCCCGCCCGCGCGAACCACCGGAAAAGCGGGATTCGGCGGCGGGAATCGAGGCTTTCGCGGCCTAGTAGACGTCGCGCCGGTAGCGGCCCCGGGCGGTCAGGTCGTCGAGGCTCTCCGCGCCCAGAATTTCGGCCAGGGCGGCGTGGACTGCGGCGCCCATGGCCACGGCGCCGCAGACGTGAATGACGGCGCCCCGGGCGATCCAGTCGCGCACCAGATCCGCCTGATCGCGCAGATGATCCTGAACGTACCGGCCCCCGGCGCCGCGAGAGAAGACGCGGTCCAGCCGTTCAAGTGTTCCCAGCGCGCGCCCGGTTTCCAGCTCGGGCGTCAGGATGCGGTCGTGGGCGGGGTGGCGTTCACCCAGGATCAGCCAGTTGGCGCCGCACCGCGCCGCCTGCCGTTCCTTGATGTGGGCGCGCAGGCCGGCCAGCCCGCTGCCCGCGCCGATCAGGATCATGGGCGGCGCGCCTTCGGGGCCATGGAAGGCGCTGTTGGAGCGAATGCGCAGGTCCACCGGCGCGCCGATCGCGCAGGTCTCAGTCAACCAGCCCGACGCCAGACCCGGCGCTCCGTCCGGGCCGCGCATCAGGCGCACGATCAGCTCCAGCCGCCGGTCCGCGGGCAGGGAGGCGACGGAGTATTCCCGGTGGGCGTGGGGCGACTGGCCGGGCGCTGACGGTACGCCGATTTCCGCGATGTCGCCGGCGCGCCAGTCGGGCAGGTCGCCGAGCGGCTCCAGCGCGATGCGCCACAGGCCCTCGCCGGGGCTGTCGGGGCCGTTCAGTCGCTCGCGCTTGATCAGCCGCCACGGGGCGTAGGCGGGCGGGGCCCAGTCCGGGGCGTCGGTCCGGCCGGTGATCCGGTTCAGCTGATGCTGCCAGTGGCGGATCGCGCCGACCTCGCCGTTGTCCACCTCGACCCGGTCGAACAGGGGCCGGGCTGCGTTCGTGCGCAACCAGTCGTCCAAGGCCCGGCCGAAGGCGCAGAAGCTGCGGTAGCTGCTGTCGCCAAGGGCCAGCACGCCGAACGACAGGCCGGAGAGGTCGCGCTGGCTCATGCGGCGCATGAAGGCGAGCGCGGAGTCGGGGGCGTCGCCCTCGCCGGTGGTGGAGACGAGGAACAGGGCGCGCGGCGCGGCGGCGAGGCGGTCGGCGGTGAGGTCGCCGAGGCTGATCAGGGCGGTCGTGATCCCGCCTGCGTTCAACGCAGCGGTGGTCATGCGGGCCAGTTCCTCGGCGAACCCGGTCTGGCTGGCGAAGACCACCAGGGTGGCGTCGGGGGCGGTCGGAGGCGTGTCGCCGGTCTTGCGCGCGCGGCGCAGGGCGACCAGGCCGATCAGGGCCAGCCAGAGCACGACCGCTGCGGCCGCCCACGCCCAGCGGATGGGATCGGCGGTCATGAGACGTCATCCAGCATGGCGGTCAAGGCGGGGCTGAAGCGCTCTTCCAGTCCGTCCGGTCCGCGCAGGATCAGGCGCACGGCGAGGCCTTTGCGTTCGGCATGAGCGATGCCCGCGTCGGGACCCATGACGGTGAGGGCGCTGGCGAGGGCGTCGGCCTGCATGGCTGAGGGGTGCAGCACGCTGACCGAGGCCACGCCGTTGTCGACCGGGCGTCCGGTGCGGCCGTCCAGGGTGTGGGAGAAGGCGCGGCCATCGTGCTCGAACACCCGCACCTGATCGCCGGATGTGGCCACGGACAGCGCGTGCAGGGCGGCCAGCATGCGGGGGCCGTCCAGGCCGGTTGGCTGCTCCAGCTCGACCCACCACGGCCGACCGTCCGGCTTGATTCCGTGGCCGCGCAGCTCGCCGCCGATCTCCGCCAGATGATGGGGCGCGCCCTCGGCGGTCAGGCGGTCGGACACGGCGTCCACGGCGAAGCCCTTGGCCACGCCGGACAGGTCCAGCCGCAGGCCGCCGGGCTGGATCCAGCGGGCGTCGGCGTCCTGCTGAAGCCGCCGCCAGCCGCCGGCGGCGCGGGCGGTGTCGATCTCCGCGTCTGCGGGGACGTCCGCGCGCGGTCCCGGGGGGCCGAAGCCCCACAAGTCCACCAGCGCGCCGAGCGTGGGATCGAAGGCGCCGTCCGTCTGTTCCGCCAGCGACATGGCGCAGGCCAGCACCTCGGCGAAGGGCTGGGGCAGGGCGTGGGCCGAGCCCCTGTCGGCGGCGTTGAAGCGGGACAGGGCGCTGTCGGGACGCCAGTGGCTCATCTGCCCATCCACCCGGGCGATCTCCTCGCGGACAGCGGCGGTCAGGCGCGGGCCGTCGGCGGGATCGCCGACCGCGCGCACCATCCACGACGTGCCCATGGCTTCGCCGGTCAGCACCAGCACCGCGCCGGACGGCCGCGCCGGAATCCGCTCCAGCGCGGGGATCAGAACGCGGTTGTCCGGCGCCTTCACGTCAGGGCAGGACTTCGAAGGTGGCGGTGTACTGCACGTTGCGGGCATGCGCGCGGCCTTCACCGGCGGGGGTGCGGACCGAGGCGTTGACCCAGTACAGACCGGCCTCGGTCCAGGTGATCTGGAACAGGCCGTCGGCGTCGGTGGTGACGGTCATCTCCTCGGGATTGTCGCGATAGCGCGAGCCGCCGCGGGCCACGGTGACCTCCACATTGGCGGCCGGGGCGCCGTCGTTCAGCAGGCGGAACTGGCCGGCCTCGCCAACGATCAGATCGTTGGGATGGGTGACGGGGACCAGCTCCAGACCCTGGCCGGTGGGTTCGAACACGGTCTGGGTCGGGGCGCCGAGGGTGGCGAAGGTCTCGATGCGGTTGGCGTTCTCCGTGCCCTCGATTTCGGTGGCGCCCTCAGGCAGGGCGGCGGGGAACTCGGAGGCCGCGCCGCGCCAGCGCTGGCGCTCGCCGTCCAGGGTGTAGCTGGCGAAGAAGCCCGACGAGACGTTGGCGATCTTGTACGTGCCGGGCTGGGTCAGGTGCACGTCGAAGGTGGAGCGGTAGCGGGCCCGGTGCTCGTTTTCAGCGGAGACGACCGAGCCGTCCGGCGCGGTGATGACCAGGCCGTCCAGCCGCATGGGGGCGTGGTCGGCGATGAACACCCCGTTGGACATGCCCGCGTCGATGGATATCCACCCGTCGGATCCCGAAAGCACGGTAGACGAGGGGGCGATCCAGGCGCGGTGGGCCTGGGCGGCCAGCGGGGCGGCGACGACGGCCAGGGCAACGAGGGCGAAGGCGGTCTTCTTCATGGCGGTGATCCTGAACAGCTTATCGGGTGACGGAAACGGTGACGGCGCCCAGTTCGGACGAGCCGCGCTGGGTGGCGGCGGGCGAGGCGGCGCCCCAGCGGAAGGGCACGCGCACCTCCTCGCGGCCGCCCAGTTCGCGGGCCGCCTCGACCACCAGGGTGTACTGGCCGGCGGGCAGGTTGCGCAGCGGGCCGCGCGTTCCGCTGAATGTCACACTATGACGACCCGGGGCGCGGGTGGCGCTGGAGACGCCGTCGGCGGGCAGGGTCATGGCGCGGCCCTCGCGGCGCCACCAGGTGCGCATGTCCTTGAGCCAGTCCTTGCCTTCGCCCGCGGGCAGGGCGGTGTCGTACCAGACCGCCAGGGTGCCGGCGGAGGTGCGGTCCGCCCGCTCGATCCACACCGCCACATAGGGCCGGTGGTAGGAGGCCGTGGCGATGCGCGGGATCTCCACCGACACGTTGAGGTCGGCGGCCATGGCCGGGGAGGCGGCGGCGCCGGCGGCGGCGATAGCGAGGGGCAGGACGCGCATGATGGAACTCGTCAGTGAATGAAGATGAGGGCGATGATGAGCGGGATCAGAAGCCCCAGCCCCACCAGCGGCCAGGTGGACGGGCGGCCGCGCGCGTGGAGCCACAGCAGGGCCAGACCGGTCAGGCAGAACACCACGCAGGCGCCCGCGAAGATGTCGATGAACCACGCCCAGACCGCGCCGGTGTTGCGGCCCTTGTGCAGGTCATTGAGGTAGGCGATCCAGCCGTTGGTGGTCTGTTCGTGCAGCACGTCGCCGGTGGCCCGGTCGATGGTCAGCCAGCCGTCGCCGCCCGGCGCGGGGAGGGCCACATAGACCTCCACGTCGATGGTCTCGGTAGGCCGTCCAGCCGTCGACACGCCCAGTTCGCCGTCCAGCCAGCGGGCCACGGCGCCGGGCAGCGGATCGGTGGTCTCCACGCCCAGGGCTTCCAGCCGCGACAGCATGGGCGCGGGCAGGATGGCGGTCTGTTCCACCGTCACGGGCTGTGTGGGGATCTGGGCGGCGTGGTTCAGGGTAATGCCCGTGACCGCGAACAGGATCATGCCCACCAGACTCAGCCCCGCGCTGATCCAGTGCCACTGGTGCAACTGCTTCAGCCAGAACGACCGTCGGGCGTTCAGGGCGGCGGCGGGCCGCGCGGCTGTGGCGGGGGTCGACATTAAGGCAGGGAAATCCGAAGCGGGAACAGGCTCTCGGGCATTGGCATGAAGTGAGAACGATTTGCAAGAGCGGTTATTGCAACGGCGAGACGCTGTTGCGAAATTTCATATGATAATCGTTATCAATTTTGTTGCGTCTCGTTTGCACCTGTTTATGAGAGCCGTTCTCAACTTTCTCTCCCCAGGGGCGCTCCAATGTTCAACCGCCGTTTCTCGTCTCGAACCCTTCTGATGACGGCGGCCGCCGCCCTGTGCGCGCCGGGGCTGGCGCTGGCGGATGAGGCGTCTGAGGCGCCGGTGACCCAGGTGGACGAGGTGGTGGTGACCGCCGCAGGTTTCGAACAGCGCATCACCCAGGCGCCCGCCTCCATCAGCGTGCTCCCGCGCGCGGAGATCGAGGAGATGCGCGCCACCTCCATCGCCGAACTGCTGAACACGATCGAAGGCGTCGATACCGGCTCCGGTGTCGGCAAGACGGGCGGCCAGACCATCAACATCCGCGGCATGGGCTCGGACTACACCCTGATCCTGATCGACGGCCGTCGCCAGAACACGGCCGGCAGCGTGACCCCGAACGGCTTCGGCGAGACCTCCACCAGCTTCCTGCCGCCGGTCTCGGCCATCGAGCGGGTGGAGGTTGTGCGCGGCCCGGTGGCGACCCTGTACGGCTCCGACGCCATGGGTGGAGTGGTCAACATCATCACCCGCAGGGTGGGGGATGTGTGGGGCGGCTCGGCTTCGGCCAACACCACGATCCAGGGCGATGATGAGTTCGGCAACATCTATGGCGGCAATCTGTACGCCTCGGGCCCGCTGATCGCCGACACCCTGGGTCTGGCGGTGCGCGGCAGCTATTCCGAGCGTGAAGACTCGGACCTGACCTTCCGCGACGTGGACGGCAATGAGGTGGACGTGACCGGCTTCGGCCGAAGCGCCACGGCGTTCGAGATCTGGAGCGCGGGCGCCCGCCTGACCCTGACACCCGCGCCGAACCACACCCTTTGGCTGGACGCCGACGTGGCCAGCCAGTGGTACGACAACGCCGAAGGCCAGATGGGGACCAACACCACGGCCGGGGGCTACGACGACTTCCTCGAGTTCAACCGCGAACAGTATGTTCTGGCCCACGACTGGAGCCTGCCGTTCGGGGCCCTGGAATCCACCCTGTCGCACAATTTCACCGAGACCCTTGGCCGGATCATTCCCAACGGCGTGCCGGGCGCGGGCGAGTCCCGTCTGCTGGAGACCACCAGCACCCTGTTCGACACCAAGCTCTATTCCCAGTGGCGCAACCACACCTTCACGGTGGGCGGCCAGTATCTGGACGCCGAGATGACCGACGGCGTGGCGGCGGGCAACTTCACCTTTGAGCAGTGGGCCCTGTTCGCGGAGGACGAGTGGCGTCTGACCGACGCCCTGGCCCTGACGCTGGGAGCCCGCTACGACGAGCATTCCGACTTCGGCGACCAGATCAGCCCGCGCGCCTATCTGGTGTGGAACGCCACGGATCAGTGGACCCTGAAGGGCGGCGTCAGCGCCGGCTACAAGACCCCGCGACTGGAGCAACTGACCCCCGGCATCAACGGGTTCGGGCGTCAGGGGACGCTGCCGTTCATCGGCACCCCGACCCTGACCCCTGAAACCAGCACGGCCTATGAGTTCGGCGTCTATTTCGACAACGGATCGACGTTCCGGGCCAGCGCCACGGTGTTCCGCAACGATTTCGAGGACAAGATCGCCTCGGGCGTTCCGGTGGCGAATTGCACCTTCGGGATCAGCCGGGCGGACTATGATGCGGGCGCCTATTCCACCGACGGCTGCGTCGATGTGGGGTTCTGGACCGCCATTGCCGAGTTCGGTCAGAGCGTGAACATCGACGAGGCCGTGACCCAGGGACTGGAGGTCGTGACCCGCTGGAACGTCAGCGACGCCTGGACCCTCAGCGGCAACTACACCTACACCGACAGCGAGCAGAAGACCGGCTCGCAAGCCGGCCTGCCCCTGACCGACACGCCCGAGCACATGCTGAACGCCCAGCTGCGCTGGACTGTCACGGACAGCCTGAGCGCCTGGGTGCGCGGAGAGTACCGCAGCGAGCGGTATCGCGGGGCCGGGGAGGCGCGCGACGAACTGGGCGACCTGGCGGCCTACAGCCTGTTCCACGTCGGCGGATCGTATCAGGTCAACGAGCGGGTCGCGGTCAACGCCACGATCTACAACCTGTTCGACAAGGATTTCGTGCGGCTCATGCCTTACGGCTCGCCGGTGACCTATGCCCCGGAATACGCCAACAACCAGGAGCCGCGCCGGCTGTGGCTGTCGGTGAACGTGGACTTTTGATCTGGAGGATCATCACTCATTGAGGTGCGGGGGTCTGGCCATCCGGTGGCTGGATCCCCTATCTCGCGCTCCACATCGCATTCGTGACGGAGCCAGCCATGACCCTCGTGCTTTACGGCATTCCCAACTGCGACACGGTCAGGAAGGCCCGGACGTGGCTGGAGGGTCGGGGCGTGGATTACGCCTTCCATGACTACAAGAAGGCCGGGATCGACCGCGCGTCTCTGGAGCGCTGGTGCGACGAGCATGGCTGGGCGGTGGTGCTGAACCGCGCCGGGACCACCTTCCGCAAGCTGCCGGAGGCGGATCGGGCGGATCTGGATCAGGACAGGGCCATCGCCCTGATGCTGGCCCAGCCGTCCATGATCAAGCGGCCGGTGCTTGATCTGGGCGACCGCCGGATCGTGGGCTTCAAGCCTGAAATCTATGAGGCAGCGCTCGCCCAGGGTCTGTCCCTGTAAATCCGTCCGGTGCGATGCAGCGACCTGTCGAAACTGTTGCCACCATAGGCCCTCGGGACAAGCCCGAGGGTGACGGGAATATTGAACTCACCGAACCAATGTAGAGCGGCTTATAGGGACAGACCTAGCGCACCAGCCGGAACTGCGTGTGCGGGCCGCCCTGGGCGTTGGGCGCCAGCCACAGGTCGAACCAGCCCGGCTCGACCGTCGGGGCCATGTCGCGGCCGATGAACAGCAGGTCCTGACGCGTCAGGGTGAAGGCGGCCTCGACCGTTTCGCCGGGCGCGAGGGTGACGCGCTGGAACGCCTTCAGCAGGCGCTCGGGCTGGGTCAGGCTGGCGACGCGGTCGCGGACGTAGAGCTGGACCACCTCGTCCACCGGGCGGTCGCCGGTGTTGGTGACGCTGACCGAGGCGGTCAGTTCGCCGTCCCACGGCAGGGTCTCCGACCCCAGCACGATCTCGCCGTAACTGACCGGGGCGTAACCGAGGCCGTGGCCGAACGGATAGAGGGCGGTGTTGGAGGTCTCGCGGAAGCGGGCCTTGTACTCGGATTCCTCGGGCAGTTCGGGGCGCCCGGTGGCCTTGCGGCTGTAGTAGTACGGCTGCTGGCCCGAATAGTGTGAAAAGCTGATGGGGAGGCGGCCGATGGGGGCGTGGTCGCCGAAGATCACGTCGGCGGCGGCGGCGCCTTCCTCGGACCCCAGGAACCAAGTGACCATGATGGCTCCGGCGTCCTTCACCGCGCCGGACAGCTCCAGCGCGCGGCCGGTCTTGAGCAGGACCACGACCGGCTTGCCGACAGCGGCCACCGCTTCGGCCAGGGCCTGCTGGGGGGCGGGGAGGACGATGTTCACCCGCGACTGGGCCTCGGCGGACATGTTGTGGGATTCGCCGACGGCCAGCACCACCACGTCGGCGTCGCGCGCGGCCGCCACGGCGGCCTCGATCCCCCCGTCCAGCGGGGCCTCCACATCCGAGCCCTTGACCACGGTCAGCAGGGACGCGTCGGTCAGGGCGGCGCGGAAGCCCTCCTCGAAGGTCACGCCCATCTCGCGATCGGCGAAGATGGACCAGGGCCCGAAGACGTTGGAGCGGTCCGCCCCGAACGGCCCGATCAGGGCGATGCGCTTGCCCGCCTTCGGCAGGGGCAGGAGCTTGTTCTCGTTCTTCAGCAGGACCACCGACTTGCGGCCAGCCTCGCGGGCGAGGTCGCGGTGCGCCGGGGACCCCACCACGCGGCGCTCCACCTCGGGATCGGCGCCGCGGTAGGGGTTATCGAACAGACCCAGCGCCGCCTTGGTCATCAGAACCCGGCGCACGGCGCGGTCCAGGACCTCCATCGCCACGTCGCCGCTTTCGACCAGATCGGGGATGTGGGCCAGATAGATGCCGCTCTGCATGGACATGTCCACGCCGGCGGTCAGGGCGATGCGGGCGGCGTCGCGGTCATCCTCGGCGAAGCCGTGGGCGATCAGCTCGCGCTCGGAGGTGTAGTCCGACACCACGAAGCCGGTGAAGCCCCACTCGTCGCGCAGGACCTCGGTCAGCAGCCAGTGATTGCCCGAGGTGGGCACGCCGTTCAGGTCGTTGAAGGCGCTCATGGTGCACAGGGCGCCGGCCTCGAACGCGGACTGGAAGGGCGGCAGGTGAACCCCGCGCAGGGTCTGCTCGCTCATGTCGGTGGTGTTGTAGTCCAGCCCCGCCTCGGCCGCGCCATAGGCGGCGAAATGCTTGGGGGTGGCCAGCAGGCTGAGCGGATCGGCCAGATCGTCGCCCTGGAACCCGCGCGTGCGGGCGGCGGCGAACAGCTTGTTCAGCAGCACGTCCTCGCCCGCACCCTCCACGACGCGGCCCCAACGCTGGTCGCGGGCCACGTCGACCATGGGGGCGTAGGTCTGGTGGATGCCCGAGGCGCCGCCCTCGGCGGCGGCCGCCCGTGCGGTGCGCTCGGCAAGATCCAGATCCCAGCTCGCCGCCTCGCCCAGCGGCACGGGGAAGGTGGTGCGCAGGCCGTGGATGATGTCGGCGGCGAAGAGCATGGGAATGCCCAGCCGGCTTTCCTCCAGCGCCAGACGCTGGGCGTAGCGGGCCTGCTCGGCGCCGATGCCGTTGAACAGGGCGCCCACATGGCCGTCGCGGATCTGCTGGGCGGTCTTTTCCTGATCGGTGTCGAAGTCCCCAGGGTTGACGTTGCCGGGGCGCCAGCGGAACGGATCGTTGAACAGGGTCAGCTGTCCCGCCTTTTCCTGGAGGGTCATGCGGGCGATCAGGTCCTCGACGCGCTCGCGGTGGCTGTCGGCGCGGCGCGCGAGGGCGCGGGGCGCCGCGACCAGAGCCAGGCCCATTGATCCGGCGGCCATCAGGGTGCGTCTTGTCACGGCGATCTCACTCATTTCACAGCGTCCGAACCTGTCGGGTAGGGGCCAGCCCTAGCGCCCCGCCCCACGGACCGAAAGGCGGGGCTTATCACAAACCATTGCGGGGATCAGGTCCGGGATTTCCACCAGAGCCAGCCGCCGAGCCCCAGAAGGATCAGGGCGGGGACGAGCAGCCGCGCCTCGTCGGCCAGAGGCGCGCCCGCGATCAGCATGACCGTCGCGTTCGTGGCGACCGACAGACCCAGAATGACCGCGAACAGGCCGAAGCCGCGATACATGAGGCGGCGGCGCTCAACGGGGTCCATGGGCGCCTCGTGGATAAATCATCGGGTCGTGCATCCAGCCAGCATATCGGCGGCGACTACGGGGGGAAAGCGGGCGATGATCGCCGCGCAATCGGAGGGATGAGAGATGGAAGACCTGTTCCGCAGTTACTGGTGGCTGCTGTTTCCCCTCGGCTGGTTCGCCTATGCGGGCTGGGCCAGCTGGCTCAACTACCGGCGTCAGCGCGCGACGCTGGACATCGTTCGTCGCTACGCCGACGCCGGCAAGGAGGTGCCCGCCGAACTGATGAAGGTGCTGGACAAGCCGATCGATTCCGACGCGGAGATGTGGGGCAGCGCCTCGTATGGGTCGGCCCAGCCGACCAACTACTGGTCACTGTTCGGCCTGTTCGCGGTGCTGGCGGGCGGCTTCGGAATCGCCGCCTATATGCCCCAGGTGTTCGGCGTCGACATGGGGGTCCGGTTCCCCTTCACGGTGGTGGCCCTGACCATGGGCGCGGTTGCGGTCTGGGCCCTGATCTCGGCCCTGACCACACGGCGGAGCAGCTCCTGACGGTCGCGGTCAGGGCGCGGGGGCGAAATGGCGTTCGACAGCGATGCCGAACTGGTGGCGGCGGCCCGCGCGGGGTCGGACGCCGCCTTCGCGCGTCTCGTGGCCCGGCATCAGGGCGTGGTGCGCGGGTTTCTGGGGCGTGTTCTGAACGGCGACCGGGCCGAGGCGGACGATGTGGCGCAGGAGGTGTTCCTGACCGCCTGGACGTCGTTGCGGTCGTTGAACGACGCGGCCGGGATTCGGCCCTGGCTGTGCGGCATCGCCTGGCGCAAGGCCCGGGACCGCATGCGGGGCCGGCGGCGGGCCGAGGCGCGCGATGCGGCGTGGATGGACTCGCGCGCGCCTTCGCCGGGCGTCTCGCCCGAGGACCGCATGGCCATGGAGGCCGCCATGGCCGCCCTGGCCCCGGACGAGCGGGCCTGCGTCGCCCTGTGCCTGGCCGAGGGCTGGTCGCACGGCGAGGCGGCGGCCGCTCTGGGCTTGCCCCTGGGCACGGTGAAGTCCCATGTCGGGCGAGGGCGCACGAAACTGCTTCAGGCGCTCGGAGGATCGGATGACTGAGTTGACCCCGGATCAGAAGCTGGCCGCCCTGTTCGCGGAGCAGGCGGCGCCCGCGCGCGATCCCGTGTTCTGCGCCGAGGTCATGCAGCGCGTGGCCCGGCGCCGGGCCTGGGCGCGGGTCGGAACGGCCGCGCCCTGGGCCGGGGTGGCCGGGCTGCTGGCGTGGGCGCTGCAGCCGGTGCTGGGCCCGTCTATGGCGGCCGTAGCGGACAGTCTGGTCCTGCCCGCCGCGATTCTCGGGGGAACGGGCATCCTGCTGGCGGTCAGCCTGATGGGCGCGCGGCGGCTGGCCCGCTAGCGCACGCGCAGGCGCGCGACGACCGCCACATGGTCGGAGGGCCAGACGCCGACGACGGGCTGGTCGGCGGCGAGCGCCGCGTACAGGATGTCGAAGCGCCCGCGCTGAACGAAGATGTGGTCGATGCGCTCGGACCGGTGGCCGTGAGCGGTGACCAGGGTGGAGCGGGCGGCGGCCACTGGATCGGCGCTTTGCAGGGCGTCGATATAGCCGTTTCGAACTGTCATGAATTCAGGCACTTCTGCGGAAGCATTGAAGTCGCCTAGAAGGATGGTCGGGGCGTCATCCTCCGCCCCGATCACCGCCAGCACGTCATTGATCTGGCTGGCCCGCATGGCGCCGCCCTCGGGGGTGTGGTGCAGATGGGTGGCCGCAATCTGGACCGGGCGGCCGTTCACCGGCACCCGCACGGTGGCCAGGGTGCGCGAATCCTCCAGCGGGCGCAGCCGATGTTCGCCGCTCTCCAGCACCGGCAGGCGGGTGAGGACGGCGTTGCCGTAACGCCGCGTCTGTCCCTGCGGATCAACCGAGACGAAGTGGACGGAATAGCCGCCCAGGGCCCGGGCGATGTCCTCGGCCTGATTGGGCAGGTCGGTGTCCTGCAACACCTCCTGCAGCGCGATCACATCGGCGTCCAGGTGGCGCAGGGCGGCGATGACCAGCGGCCGCCGCGCCGGCCAGTCGCCCATGTCGTGCCAGATATTGAAGGTGACCACGGTCAGCTCGGCGGAGCTGTCGGCGGCAGGGACCGCGGCGCAGGCGGCCAGGGGCAGGGCGACGGCGAGGGGGAGCAGGCGGCGACGGGTGAGCATGATCGATCCGGAAACAGGCGGGGACAGGCATTGTCGGCGGGAAGCGGGGCGTGATCGCGGTTTTCCGGTCCAGCACCGGGTCGAAAAAACAGTGTCCGAATTGTCCGAATTGTTGAAATCGCGCCGCCGCTTCGCGGGTGAGGGGACGATGAGAGTAACCCGCGTGGCAAGGCGGCGGCGAAAAAACCCGCAACACGGCCGGATCGGGCTATGAACCACAGTCAAGATTCCGGGGAGGAGCGCGCGTTGATCCCGTCACCTTACGAAGATTTCACGTCGGTTCGCGCATCCATGAGGGTCCGCCGCCGCCTCTTGTAATCAGAAGGGCGTGGCGCTTGGCCCGCCTGTTTTTGGAGGACCGTCACCATGGGTGTCGAAATTTTTGTTCCGCTGGGCTTCTTCGCAATGATCGTCGCGATCGTCGCGATTCCGTCCTGGCTGAAAAGCCGTGATCGCCGCGACATGCAGGGAACCCTGCGCACTGCCATCGAAAAGGGTCAGCCGCTGCCCGCCGAAGTGATCGAAGCTCTTGGCAAGGACGTCGCCAAGAAGCTCCCATCCGCTCATCGGGACATGCGGATCGGTGTGATCTGGCTCGCCATCGCCATCGGCGTCACCGTTTTCGGTTGGAGTGTCAGCTTCGCCGACGGCGACAGCGAAGTGTTCTACGTCATGGGCGGCATTGCCGCGGTGCCGGGCTTCATCGGGCTGGCATTCATCGTCCTGAGCTTCTTCAACAAGAACAAGGGCTGAACCGGCGTCTGAAGACAGGGGAACGCCATGTCCAATCCTATCGACCTTCATGACGTGGAGCTGGCTGCCCTGGCGGCGGCCGGCGGACGTCGGGAGTTCGGCGAGCTGGTGCGCAGGCACGGCTCGGCGGTCCGGGCGCTGCTGCGCCGAATGGGCGCCGATCCGGCCGCCGCCGACGACATCGCCCAGGACGCCTTCATCCAGGCGTTCGAGAAATGCGCCGAGTTCCGGGGCGAGGGCGCCTTCGGGGCCTGGGTCAAGCGGATCGCCGCCCGGCTCTACATCAAGCGCAAGGCGAAGGAGGCGCGCTATGTCTCTGAAGCTGAAGCGCCGGTGGAAGAGCCGCTCCACGCCGATCAGGCGGGGCGCATGGATCTGGACGAAGCTCTGAAAGGCCTCACCGAGGTCGAGAGGCTTTGTGTTTCGCTCTGCCACGGCGCCGGTCTGTCGCACGCCGAGATCGCCGCCGCCTTGAATACGCCACTTGGGACCGTGAAATCTCATGTCAAACGTGGTCTGGATAAACTCCGCGCCCGGCTTTCGCCGGAACCGGACAACCTCGGGAGGGCGGCCAATGTCCGCGCCTGACGAATTCGACCCTTTCATCGAGCGGCTGTTCCGGGAGACGCCGCCGATGCCGAACTCTGCGGGGTTCGCGCGCGCCGTCGAGAAGCGCCTGACGACCGGGTCGCGCATGCGCACCGTGGTGATCAGCGCGGCCGGACTGATCGGAGGCGTGGTCGCTGTGCGCGAGACCCTCGGCGCCAATCTGAGCTTCAGCGCCGCAAGCAGCCCCACAGGCAGGGGGTTTTCGGCCGCCGCCTCGTCGCCGGAGAGCGTCCGGCTGGTGGACGCCGGGGTCGGCGCCCTGACAGCCCAGGCCCAGGCGGCCCAGAATGGTCTGAGCACTCTGGGTGTTGATTTCGATATCGCCGCGCTTGGGGGTATGCAGATGTTCTGGGCCGTGGCGGCGCTGCTGATCGCGGCGGCTGTGACGGCGGGCATGAAGCTGGCGAACGAGGTCTGATGTCTTCTCACAAGCAGGAACCGGTCAAGCGGCTGCACGCGCCCGACATCCTCGCGCGCAAGGGCGGCGAGCCCATCGTCTGCCTGACGGCCTATGACGCGCCCACGGCCGAGATGCTGGACGAGCACTGCGACCTGCTGCTGGTGGGCGACAGCGTGGGCATGGTGGTGCACGGCCTGCCCAACACCGTCGGCGTGACTCTGGAGATGATGATCCTGCACGGCCAGGCGGTGATGCGCGGCGCGCGCCGCGCCATGGTGGTCATCGACATGCCCTTCGGCAGCTATGAGGGCGGCAAGGAAGTCGCCTACGACAACTGCGCCCGGGTCATGAAGGAGACGGGCGCCCAGGGGGTGAAGCTGGAAAGCGGCCCGACGGTCCCCCACACCATCGAATATCTGGTCCAGCGTGGCATCCCGGTCATGGGGCACGTGGGCTTGCGGCCCCAGGCGGTGCTGAACGAAGGGGGCTTCAAGGCCAAGGGCCGGACCGAGGACGAGCGCATCCGGGTCATGAGCGAGGCCGAGGCCACCGCCGACGCCGGCGCCTTCGCCGTCGTCATCGAGGGGGTGGCCGAGGGGCTGGCCGCCGAGATCACCCGGGCCATCGACAAGCCGACCATCGGCATCGGCGCCTCGGCCGCCTGTGACGGCCAGATCCTGGTGGTCAACGACATGCTGGGCATGTTCGACTGGTCGCCGAAGTTCGTGCGGCGCTACGCGGATCTGCGCGGCGAAATCACCCGCGCGGCCGAAAGCTACGCCGAAGATGTGCGCGCGCGCCGTTTTCCCGCCCAAGTCGAGACCTACTTCTCCAAAAAGCCGGTCTGAACCCGGTTCGTCCGCGTTGCGGGCGGCGCGTCGAGCCTCTAGGGTCGCGCCGAAATTGTCAGCGGTCGTGGTTTACACACGAACGCACAGCCAGCGTGTCCGGGGAGCCTGTCTTTAAGTGGTCGATGTCTTCGAAGAGGTCGAGGAGGAGCTTCGCTCCGAACGGTACCGCCGCCTGTTCCGCACCTGGGGTCCGTGGGTGGCCGGGGCCCTGGTGCTGGCGCTGGTCGCGGCGCTGGCCTGGTGGGGCTGGCAGTCCTGGCAGACCAGCCGCGCGGAAACCGCAGCGGCGCACTATGACCGGGGCATGCAGGCCCTGAGCGAAGAGAACATCGACGCCGCCGACGCCGCCTTCGTGGAGGCCGCGGACGTCGGATCGGGCGGCTACAAGGCCCTGGCCCTGCACCAGCGCGCCGGCATCGCCGTCGCCCAGGAGCGGATCGAGGCCGCCGTGGCCCTGTTCGACGAAGCCGCCGACGCCTCGGGACAGCCCCTCATCGCCGATCTGGCCCGCCTGAAGGCCGCCTTCCTGCTGATGGACACTGCGCCGCTTGAGGACATCGAGGCCCGGCTGGCCCCCATCGCCCAGGAGGGACGCCCGTTCAGCCCCTACGCCCGCGAGGCCCAGGGTCTCGCCCGGATCCAGCACGGCCAGACGGCCGAGGCCCGCCCGGTGTTCGCCCTGCTGGCGCTCGGCCAGGACGTGCCGGACGTGGTGCGCCAGCGCGCGCAGCTGGTCCAGGACGCCATCGATTCGGGCGTCGCCGCCTCCATGGCGGAAATCGTCCGGGCCCAGGCCGAGGCGCCGCAACCCGACACGACTGCGACGCCGACCCAGACACCGGACGGCGCCGCGCCGTCCGCACAGCCGTAACTCCAGGATCACGCCGCATGCGCTCCATGTCCAAACCCCTGAAGATCGCCCTGATCTGCGGCCTGGCCGTCACGGTGGCCTCCTGCTCGACCGCCCGCAGAATTTGGCCGTTCGGCGGCGACGACGGCCCGCAATCGGTCGCTTCGGCGGGTGAGCGCGTCTCCATCCTGGAGTTCGAGCAGCGGTTGACGCCGAGCACGGACCTGGCCGGGCGCGACTTCTTCGTTCCGGGCCCCCAGGCCATCACGGCCTGGCCGGTTCCGGGCGGCAATCTGGAGCAGTCGCTTGAGCATGTGATCGCCGCCCCGGACTTCACGGTGGCGTGGCGTCGCAACATCGGCGAGGGCGGGTCGCGCACGACCCAGATCACCGCCACGCCGGTGGCCGCCAACGGGCGCATCTACGTGATGGACGGCGAGGCGCGGGTCAGCGCCGTGGACGCCAATACGGGCGCGATCGTGTGGCAAACCAATCTGCGCCCGGACGGTCGTGACCGCGCCTATGGCGGCGGCGTCGCGGTCTCGGGCGACCGGGTCTACGTCACCTCGGGTTATCGGCTGGTCTCGGCCCTGAATGCGGCGACCGGCGCGGTGGAATGGACCACCCCGTTTGACGCGCCCATTCATGGCGCGCCGACCGTGGCGGGCGGGCGCGTGTTCGCGGTGGACGTGGACAACCAGATTCTGGCCCTGGACGCGACCACGGGCGCCCTGTCCTGGTCCTACCAGGCCATTTCGGAGCCGGCGCGCCTGATGCGGGCGTCCAGCCCGGCTGTCACGGGCGAGACTGTGATCGCTCCGTTCTCCTCGGGTGAAGTGGTGGCGCTTCGGGCCAACAACGGCCAGGAGCTGTGGACTCAGGTGCTGTCCCGCACCAGCCGGACCAGCGCCCTGTCTGAAATCCGCGACATCGCCGGTCGTCCGGCCGTCAGCCGCGGCGTGGTCTATGCGGTCAGCCATTCCGGCCTGATCAGCGCCATGGATGTGCGGACGGGCCAGCCCGCCTGGCAACTGCCGCTGGCCGGCATGAACGCGCCATGGGTCGCCGGAGACGTGGTGTACGCCGTGTCCAAGGCGGGTGAGCTGACCGTCATCAATCGCCAGAACGGTCAGGTCTACTGGATCCGCGATATCAACGAGGGACGCACCCGCACCGAGGGCGGCTGGTTCTTCGGCGTCGGCAAGCGCACCGTTCGGCCGGTCTGGAGCGGGCCGATCCTGGCGTCCAACCGCCTGATCCTGGTCAACTCTGACGGCCAGGCCGTGGCCTATGACCACAAGACGGGCCAGGAAGTCGCCAGCCTCAATCTGGGCGCCGCGGCCTACATCGCTCCCATCGCCTACAACGGCGCTCTCTACGTCGTGACCGACAACGGTCAGCTGGTCAGCATCCGCTGACCTGAAAAAGGGCCTATAACGTTCCCATGGCCCTCAAGGTCGCTATCGTCGGTCGCCCCAATGTGGGCAAGTCCACCCTGTTCAACAGACTGGTGGGCAAGAGACTCGCGCTCGTCGATGACCGGCCGGGCGTGACGCGCGACCGTCGCTACGCCGACGGCAACATCGGCGACATCGACCTGACCCTGATCGACACGGCGGGCTATGAGGACGTCACCGACGACAGTCTGGAGTCGCGCATGCGCGAACAGACCGAGGCGGCGCTGGATGACGCCGAGCTGATCCTGTTCATGATGGACGCCCGCGAGGGGGTCACGGCGCTGGACCGTATCTTCGCCGACCATCTGAGGCGCCACGAGACGCCGGTCGTCCTTCTGGCCAACAAGTCCGAGAGCCGCGAGAGCGGCGGCGGCGTGGGCGAGGCCCATGCGCTGGGCTTCGGCGAGCCCGTGGCCATCTCCGCCGAGCACGGCGAGGGCATGGCCGATCTGTACGCCGCGATCGTCAAGGCCAGTCGCGACATCGAGGTGGCCGAGCAGGAAGAGGCCGAAAAGCCCATCCGGGTGGCCATCATCGGCCGCCCCAATGCGGGCAAGTCCACCCTGATCAACCGTCTGCTGGGCGAGGATCGCCTGCTGACCGGGCCGGAGGCGGGGATCACCCGCGACTCCATCTCGGTGGACTGGACCTACGAGGGCCGCAACATCCGGCTGGTGGACACCGCCGGCATGCGGCGCAAGGCGCGGGTGCAGGAGAAGCTGGAAAAGCTGTCGGTGGCCGACACCATCCGGGCGATCACCTTCGCCGAGGTGGTGGTGCTGGTCATGGACCGGGACAACGCCTTCGACACCCAGGACCTGCAGCTGGCCGATCTGGTCGAACGCGAGGGCCGGGCGCTGATCTATGTGATCTCCAAATGGGATCTGGAGGAAGAGCCCCAGTCCCGCATGGCGTCGCTGAAGGAAACCGCCGACCGCATGCTGCCCCAGCTGAAGGGCGCGCCCTTCGTGGCCCTGTCGGCGCACAACGGGCGCGGGGTTGAGCGGCTGATGCCCGCCATCCTGAAGGCGCACGACACCTGGTCGGTGAAGGTCAAGACGCGCGACCTGAATGACTGGCTGGCCCTGGCGGTGCAGCGTCACCCGCCGCCCGCCGTGGACGGCCGCCGCATCAAGCCCAAATACATCGCCCAGACCAAGGCGCGTCCGCCCACCTTCGTGATGTTCGCCAACCGGGCGTCGCAGATGCCGGAGCAGTACAAGCGCTATCTGATCAACAGCCTGCGCGAGAGCTTCGACCTGCCCGGCACCCCCATGCGGCTGACCGCCAAGTCGGGCGCCAATCCGTTCGTGGACGGCTCCGGCGGACCGACCCGGCCCAAGGGCGACGCCAAGACCGCCCCGCGCCGCGTGACCAAGGCCCAGAAGGCCGAGGAGGCGAAGGCCACCGCCAAGGGTCTGCCCGGAAACGCGCCGGCCAAGAAGGCTGCGCCGCCCAAGCCCACGGTGGTCAAGGCCAAGCTGCGGGCCGCGTCCAAGGCCAAGGCCGCCTCCATCCCCGGCAAGCGCGCGCGCGGCGGCGCCCGTCAGGTGTCCCGCTCGGGCCGCATCCGCACCGGGGCGCCGTCCAAGCCGAAACGGTAAAAACCTTCGCTGGACAAGGCGGGATCCTGCTGCGAAATCCCGATCCTGTCTCAGGAGGGGAATATGTCGGGTCACTTCATCATCGTCGCCGCATTGTTGATGCTGCAGCCGGCTGACGGGGCACCTGAATGTGTGATTCCCACGCCGCCCGAGCGGCTTTTCATCGCGGCGCCCACGCGGCCGCCGGTGCCGTCGTGCGTGAACGAGAGAACCAACCGGCACACCTGCTCAAACCGCGTCATCAACGCCTACAACGCGGAAATCGAAGCCTATGACGTGGCGTTCACTGCTTATGTGGCGGAGATCAACGCCTATATTTCCCGCCTCGGCGACTACATGACGGCGGCAAGCAGCTATACGCAGTGCGAGCAGCGGCGTGTGGCCCCGCAGGCCCTTATCGTCGGGTAGGGATCAGACCAGCGGCGCCACCGGCGGGCGGTTGAAACAGGAGCGCTGATCGCCCCTCCATCCCCTGCCACAAGTCCGCCACCATCTTGAAAGCACTCTTGCCGGCCCACGAAAGAGCCGGGTGTCGAGCGGTGGAACCGACATGGAAGCGACGCAGCCATTCGATCTTCAGGCCGTCCAGAAAGTGCGCAAGGCGGTCATACTGGCCGCTCTGATCGGGCTGATCGGATTGAGTCTGATCTCCCAGTCGGCCAGCGGACTTCACAGCACCCTCCATGAAGGCGTCGAGGCGGTGGGGCTGGCGGCCATTGTTCTGGCCATCATCGGCCGCGCCTGGTGTTCGCTGTACATCGGCGGGAGGAAGAAGGCGGAAATCGTGTCGCGGGGGCCGTACTCGATTACGAGAAACCCACTTTATGTGTTCAGCTTCATCGGCGCATTCGGGGTTGGAGCCCAGACCGGCAGCGTGACCATCGCCGCCCTCTTCACTGTGGCCGCATGGGTGGTCTTCTCGCTGACGGTCCGGCGCGAGGAAGCCTGGCTGCAGGACGTTTTCGGGGCCGATTACAGCGCCTATCGCGAGCGAACGCCACGGTTTTTCCCCAACTTCCTCCTTTGGCGGGACGAGGGAGAACTGGCCGTGCGGCCAGCCTTTTTCCTGCTGACCCTCCGGGACGGCCTGGTTTTCTTCCTTGCCGTACCTGTGTTTGAATCCTTCGACGCGCTGCAGGCCACGGGGTGGCTGCACGTTTTTCTCAAGCTGCCCTAGACGTCAGACCAGCGCCGCCACCGGCGGGCCGTCCTTCCAGTCGCGGAACGAGACGATGCCTGCGGGCGGCTCGCGGTCGGGGCGGCACAGGTCCACCAGCAACGGCGTGATTTCGGACGGGTGGGGCAGGGTGGAGGGATCCTCGCCCGGAAAGGCCTGGGCGCGCAGGCGGGTCTGCATGCGACCGGGGTCGAGCACAGCGACCCGAATGTTGGTGGACTCGATCTCGTCGGCCCAGCACTGGACCAGGTTCTGCCCCGCGGCCTTGGTGGCCGCATAGGCGCCCCAGAAGGCGCGCGGCTTCCACGCCAGGGACGAGGTCAGATAGACGGCCCGGCCTGCGTCGGACGCCCGCAGCAGCGGCTCCAGTGAGCGGATCAGGCGGTAAACGGCGGTGAAGTTGACCTTCTCGATCTTTGCGAACTGGCGCGGGTCGGCGTGGCTGACGGGCACCAGGCCTTCCGGCCCCATGGTGGCGGCGGTGTGGACCCAGATGTCCAGCTTGCCGAACCGTTCGAACAGGGCGCCGCCCATGCGGTCGATGGCGCCGCCGTCCACCAGATCGAACGGTATCAGGGTGGCGTGTTGCCCGGTGGCGGCGAAGATGGCGTCGTCCAGCGCCTCGAGGCCGCCCTCGGTGCGGGCGGTGGCGACCACGTGGGCGCCGGCCTTCGCCAGGGCGATGGCGCTTTCGTATCCGATGCCGCGCGAGGCGCCGACCACGAGGGCGACGCGGGCCTTGAGGGGAAGCTGATCCGTCATGGCGCCTGCTTACGCGTGCGGGGCCGGGGGCGAAAGAGGCGGAGCGCCGCAGCCTTATTCGGGCGCGACGTTCCGGGGCAGCCGGGCGGCGTCATAGTCCGGTCCGAAATTGAGCACGAAGGCCGGACCGAGCTCGATGGTCTGGGCCGCGCCGGCCAGATGGACCGAGACGTTGGTGGACCCGCCGGGATAGTCCTGCTGCGCCACGCCGGACGCATAGACCAAGGTCCATTCCGACGGGACCGTCGCTGAGTCCTGGGCGATCGCGGTGTAGGGCGCCGTGCTCTGTTCAACCCGGACGCCGGAAATCAGGCCGAAGCGCTGGCCTTCTGGCGGTGTATGTGCGCGCGCCCATACGGCCAGCAGGATGGTGTCGCCCTGACGAATGGCCCCTGCGATTGTCATGCGCCCTGCGATGTCCCACGGATTGGCTCCGGCCCGGGGCACGGCGACCCGGATCGCCTGTTCGCCCACCACGCCTTCGGCGCGCACAGGGCGGGGCGTGGCGCGAAGGCCGGTGACCTGCCAGGACTGGACAGGCGGGCTGTTGATGACCTGTTCGAGGATATCGTCGCCGCCGCTGCTCTGGGCCGAGGCGAAAGACGCGAGCATCGAGACGAGGGCCGCCGCTGCGGCGACCCATGCGAGTCTGGCCATGAGTTCCTCCCTCCCTGATCGTTCGCGTGTCAGGGCAAGGCTATTAACTCAGACAAATAGAAATCTGTCCAGAGAACTAGAGGTCTTCGGGCGGCTGCCACAGGCCGAAGCTGATGCCCTGGTCGTCGCAGGCGGTCACCGACTTGCCGGAGCGGCTGTCGGCGGGGACGGCGCACTTGCCGCCCATTTCAGAAATCCGGACGCAGAGGGCGTCGATGTCGTCGACCCGGAAATACAGGTGCGAATAGTCCTTGCGCTCACCCTTCACGAAGCCGAACGGGATGCCCGCGTCGGCCACGTGGGCGTAGGTCTCGTGGGAAGACGCCTCATCGAAGGTCCAACCGAACAGGCCGCCATAGAAGGCGCGCGCCCGGTCGATGTCAGGGGTGTCGAGGGTGAAGTAGCCGAGTTCGGTGCTCATGCGCCCTTAAGCGCTGACGAGCAGGGAAAGTTGCCTCGTCGAGACGTCCCGTCCGTTTTCCTCGATCTCGCGGTCCAGCAGGCGGGTGGGGTAGTCGCCGGTGAAATAGTGGTCGGTGAACTGCGGATTGACGGGATCACGGGGGCCGGCGCCCATGGCGTGATAAAGGCCGTCGACGGACAGGAAGCCGAGGCTGTCCACTTCCAGGCGCGCGCGCATTTCCTCAAGCGAAAGGTTGGCCGCCATCAACTGCGAGCGTTCCGGCATGTCGATGCCGTAGAAGTCGGGCCACATGATCGGCGGGCTGGCCGAGCGCAGGTGGACTTCCTTCGCGCCCGCCGCGCGCACGGCGCGGACCAGCTTCACCGAGGTGGTGCCGCGCACGATGGAGTCGTCGATCAGCACGACCCGCTTGCCCGCCAGAACCGCGCGGTTGGGGCTGTGCTTCATGCGCACGCCCAGTTCGCGCACGCCCTGGCTGGGCTGGATGAAGGTGCGGCCCAGATAATGGCTGCGGATGATGCCCATCTCAAAGGGAATGCCGCTTTCCTGCGCATAGCCCAGGGCCGCAGGCACGCCGGAGTCGGGCACCGGCACCACCACGTCGGCCTCGACGCCGTGCTCGCGCGACAGCTGGGCGCCCATGGCCTTGCGGACATCGTAGACAGCCTTGCCGTTCACCACGCTGTCGGGGCGCGAGAAGTAGACGTATTCGAACAGGCAGGGACGGGCGACCTTGTCCGGGAACGGCTTGATGGAGCGCAGGCCGTCCTCGTCGATGACCACCACCTCGCCGTTCTCCACGTCGCGCACGAAGGTGGCGCCGATCATGTCGAGGGCGCAGCTCTCGGAGGCCAGCACCCAGGCGTCGCCCAGTTGGCCCAGCACCAGGGGGCGAATGCCCAGCGGATCGCGGGCGCCGATCATCTTCTTCCTGGTCTGCGCCACCAGGGCGTAGCCGCCCTCGATCTGCATCATGGCGTCGATGAAGCGGTCCACGATGCGCGATTTCCGCGACCGCGCGATCAGGTGCAGGATGACCTCGGAGTCCGAGGTGGACTGGAAGATCGAGCCCTGATCCACCAGCTCGTTCCGCAGGGCCAGGAAGTTGGTCAGGTTGCCGTTGTGGGCGATGGCGATGCCGCCGGAATCCAGATCCGCGAACATGGGCTGGATGTTGCGCAGGAAGCTGCCGCCGGCGGTGGAGTAGCGGGTGTGGCCCACCGCCGCCCGGCCGGGCATGCGGGTGACCAGATCGGCGCCGGAAAAGGCGTCGCCCACCAGACCCATGTGACGCTCGGTGTGAAAGCGGGTCTTGGTGACCGAGGCGATGCCGCAGGCTTCCTGACCCCGGTGCTGCAGGGCGTGCAGACCCAGCGCCACGACCGCCGAGGCGTCCTGAACCCCCCAGACGCCGCAGACCCCGCACTCCAGGCGGGGGCGGTCGTCGTCGACGTCCCGCCAGTGTTCGCGGTGGACGACGACGTCGTTGATCTGGTGGCTGCTCATCGTGGAGGCTCCGATGACGGCGGGAAGCTTACTTAGGGCGAGTCCGACGCCGCGCTAGCGTCGGATTGGGGCGTGGCTGTGTCATCACCGGAAAAACCGTCGCGCACGGACGATCCGATGACCGGTGTAAGGGCGTCCGCGCCGCGACCCAGGGTCGGCAGAACGGTCTGGATCATCCGGGCCGAGGCATGGCCCAGCGGGAAGACGGCGGCGTCGCGGAACCAGTCGGGCGTGCGCTCGGCCGGGGTGGCGGCGTGAAACACCAGATGGATGGCGCCCAGCAGCACCAGAGCCCGCACGGCGCCGACCCCCAGGCCCAGGAAGCGGTCGACGCTTCCGAGCTGTTTATGGTCGCGCAGGCGGCGGCTCAGGATCGTTCCGGTGATGCGGATGCCGAAATAGATGATCAGGAACACCACGATCGCCGCTGCGATGGATCCGGCCCAGTCGGGGTCGATCACGGCGCGGCCCACGGGTCCGGACAGGGGCAGGGCCAGCAGGGACAGGATCGCGGCCACCGCGAAGGCGGCCAGGGTGATCAGCTCGCGCAAGCCCCCGCGAATCCACCCGGCCGCAGCCGAGGCCAGGATGACGACGATGGCGAACAGGTCGTAGCCAGTCACGGTCGGCGAGGGTCCCTGAAGGGCGGTGAAGGTCAGAAGCTGCTTTGCGCGATACGCTCGACCGCCTCTGCGAGTCGGGATAGCCCCATGACCTTAACATTCTTTCCGCCGTTCGCCGCGCTTTCCGGGGCGATGGCCTGATCGAAGCCCAGTTTCGCCGCCTCGCGCAGGCGCACCTCGGCCCGGCCCACGGCGCGCACCTCGCCCGACAGGCTGATTTCGCCGAACACCACGGCGCGCTGGGGCAGGGGCACGTCCACGGCCGAGGAGATCAGCGCCGCCGCCGCCGCCAGATCCGCCGCCGGTTCCGAGACGCGCAGACCGCCGGCCACGTTCAGATAGACGTCCCGATCTCCGAAGCCGATGCCGCACCGCGCCTCCAGCACCGCCAGCAGCATGGCCAACCGCCCGGAGTCCCAGCCCACCACGGCCCGGCGCGGAGTGCCGTAGGCGCTGGGGGCCACCAGGGCCTGAAACTCCACCAGCACGGGGCGGGAGCCCTCGATGCCCGCGAAGACCGCCGCACCGGCCGCCCGCTCGCCGCCTTCGCCGAGGAACAGGGCCGAGGGGTTGGCGACCTCGGAGAGCCCTGCGTCGGTCATCTCGAACACGCCGATTTCGTCGGTGGCGCCGAAGCGGTTCTTGCCCGCCCGCAGAATGCGGAAGGGATAGCCGCGCTCGCCCTCGAAGGAGAGCACCGCGTCCACCATGTGCTCCACCACGCGGGGGCCGGCGATCTGGCCGTCCTTGGTCACATGGCCCACCAGCACCACCGCCATCCCCGACGCCTTGGCCAGCCGCACCAGTTCGCCGGCGCAGGCGCGCACCTGGGTGACAGAGCCCGGCCCGGCCTCATGGGCGTCGGACCACAGGGTCTGGATGGAATCGATGATGACGATGTCGAACTTGTCGCGCTTCAGGGTCGAGACAATCTCGCGCAGCGCCGTGGCCGAGGCCAGGTTCACCGGGGCGTCGGCGAAGCCCATGCGCCGGGCGCGGGCGCGGATCTGCTCCACGGCCTCCTCGCCAGAGATATAGGCCACCCGCGCGCCGCCCAGGGCCGCCTTGGCCGTGACCTCCAGCAGCAGGGTGGACTTGCCCACGCCGGGGTCGCCCCCCAGCAGGATGGCCGAGCCGGGCACCACGCCGCCGCCGCAGACCCGGTCGAACTCGCCGACGCCGGTGATGATACGGGGCGGTTCGGGGGTGTCGGACTGGAGGGTTTCGAACACCACGCCACGTCCGCGCGCAGTGGAGGCTGGCTTGAGCGCGCCGGGCGGGGCCGACTGGCTCTCCTCGACGATGCAGTTCCACTGACCGCACGCGCCGCACTGGCCGGACCACTTGCCGTGGACCGCCCCGCACGACTGACACACATAGATCGCACCGTCCCTGGCCATGGGCCGGGTCTAGCAGGAATTGCGGAAGGAGACAGGGCACGCCGCGAGGGGTGCGTCCGATGTTGACGTGCCTACCCGAAGTAGACCCTCGGCACGCGGGGGGTGAGGGACGTCAGCAGCTCGTACGCGATGGTGCCCGCTGCGGCGGCCTGATCGTCGATGTTGCGGTTGGGGCCGTAGATTTCGCACAGGTCGCCGACCGCGACGTCTGCGTCCGTGACGTCCACAGCGATCACGTCCATGGACACCCGCCCGACGATGGGGCGAAGGGCGCCCGCCAGCCAGACCTTTCCCCTGGGCGAATAGGACCGCAGCACGCCGTCGGCGTAGCCCGCCGCGACGATGGCGATGGAACTGTCGCGCGGGGCGGTCCATCCGGCGGAATAGCCAACCGTGTCGCCCTTGGGCACGGGACGCACCTGGATCACCTCGGCGCCGAGGGTCGCCACGGCCTTGATGCGGTCGTCGGGCCGGCCTTCCGGGCCGCCGCCGTACAGGCAGATGCCCGGCCGCACGGCGTCGAAAGCGAAGTCCGGGCCCATGAAACAGCCGCCGGAGTTGGAGAACGAGCGGATGGCGCCAGGGTATCGGGCGCTGACGGCGGCGAAATCATCGCGCTGGCGCCGGTTCATGGAGTCGGCGGGGGCGTCAGCGCAGGCCAGATGGCTCATGACCAGCGCCAGTCCGTCAAACGGTTCGGGTGCGTCCTCTGGCCGGAAGCCCAGCCGGCTCATGCCGGTATCGATCTGCAGGCCGCAGGCGCCGCCGCCCGCCGCGCGCCACGCTTCAAGCTGGACGGGCTGGTTCAGTATGGGGCGCAGGTCGGCGGCCTTCAGCTCGGCCGCCGCATCGCCGTGACAGCCGTCCAGTACATAGAGGACGGGCTCGGGGCCCAGCGCCGCGCGCAGGCTCACGCCTTCCTCCGCCCGCGCCACGAAGAAGGTGCGCGCGCCCTCGGCCATCAGTCGACGGGCCACGGGCGTTGCGCCCAAGCCGTAGCTGTCGGCCTTGACCACGGGATGGACGGGCGCGCCGGAGATGGCCTCCAGCGCATGAAAATTGTGCGCGAGGGCGTTCAGGTCGACGGTCAGGGTGGCGGGGGAGGGCATCCGCCCCTTATGACGCAAGAATCCTGCGTTTGAAGGGGCCGGCCTGCGATTTGCGCGGATTTTCTTTCGCAGGCGGCCCTAGTTCGGCTCGTAGCGGCCCGGCTGGGCCAGGTTGCCGAAGCGGGTGGTGTCTTCGTCGAAGGAGAGTTTGACGATGCCGATCGGGCCGTGGCGTTGCTTGCCGATGACCACCTCGGCCTGGTGGCGCAGGCGATCCATGTCCTCCTGCCACTTCAGGTGCTCTTCGGTGCCCTCGCGCGGCTCGGTGCGGCCCAGATAGTAGCTTTCGCGGTAGACGAACATGACGGCGTCGGCGTCCTGCTCGATGGAGCCAGATTCACGCAGGTCGGACAGCTGGGGGCGCTTGTCCTCGCGGGACTCCACCTGACGGGACAGCTGGGACAGGGCGAGGATGGGCACCGACAGCTCCTTGGCCAGGGCCTTGAGACCGCCGGTAATTTCGGAGACCTCCTGCACCCGGTTCTTCTGGCCGTTGCCTTCGCCGACGGTGATCAGCTGGAGGTAGTCGACGACGATCAGGTCCAGACCGTGCTCCATGCGCTTCAGGCGTCGCGCGCGGGCCGCCAGCTTGGACAGGGACAGGCCGCCGGTGGCGTCGATGTACAGGGGCGCCTCGCCGATCTCGGCGGCGGCGTCGCGGATGCGGCCGAAGTCCGAGGCGTCGATCTCGCCCTTTCTCAGCCGGTCGGAGGAGACCCCCGAGGCGTCGGCCAGGATCCGCATGGCCAGCTGTTCGGCGCTCATTTCCAGCGAGTAGAAGGCGACGACGCCGCCCTCCACGGTCTTGCGACCCTCCGGCGTGGGCTCCCAGCGGTAGTTGCGGGCCACGTTGAAGGCGATGTTGGTGGCCAGCGCCGTCTTGCCCATGGAGGGGCGTCCGGCGAGGATCAGCAGGTCGGAGGGGTGCAGGCCGCCCAGCTTCTGGTCCAGATCGTCCAGATAGGTGGCCAGGCCCGCCAGCTTGCCGTCGCGCTGATAGGCTTCGCTGGCCATCTCCACCGCGCCGGCCAGGGCGTGGCCGAAGCTGACGAAGCCGGACGAGGGCTGACCTGTTTCAGCCAGGTTGTAGAGCGACTGTTCGGCTTGTTCGATCTGCTCGAGGGCCGCGGTCTCGGGATCCGGGGCCTCCTTGATGATGTCGCCGCCGATGCGGATCAGGTCGCGGCGCAGGGCCAGATCATAGACCAGCCGCGCATAGTCGGGGGCGTTGGCGCCGGGCGGGGCCCGGTCCACCAGATCGGCCAGATAGCGCAACCCCCCGAATTCCTGGAACGCCGGGTCGGTCTTGAACCGCTCCATCAGGATGGTGGGCTCGGCCAGCATGCCCTGGCGCACGTGATCCTCGATGGCGTCGAACAGGCGCTGGTGGAACGGCTCGTAGAAATGGCTGCCGCGCAGCCGGTCCGACAGGCGTTCGAACACCGCATTGTCGAACATCAGCGAACCCAGCAGCGCCTGTTCGGCCTCCAGATTGTGAGGCAGGGCGGCCACGGGCCGGGCGTCGGATGAGATGGGGCTGAGCGCGTTCATGGACTGACGGGTCTAGCCGTCGCACGTCCTTGCGTCAGGGGCGGACGTCCAGAAGACCGGGGATGAGTCCGGTCCGCCTGTGGACGGCCCGGATTTCATCTTTGCGCTCAGGGACGATCAGGCCGGGCAGGGGTGCTCCTCGGCCATCCACTCGCGCACGGCCTGGGTCACGGTGATGTTGCGACGGCTCGTGGGGATGGTGTTGAAGCGGGCCAGCAGACTGTCGGCGTCGAGTCGGACGCGCTCGGGCATGCAGGTGCGGGGGGTGCGGCCAGCCGCCTGGGCGGCCTCCTGCTCGGCGCGGACCGTGCGGGTGGCGGTCCGGACCTCCGACAGCAGGCGGCGGGTGTCGGCACGAAGCATGGCCGTGGGATTGCGCGGGATGTCGTCAGCGGTGTCCAGGAACGCGGCCACGGTCATGCGACCGTCCTGGGCCGAGGCGGGAATGGCCGGGAGGCTGAGGGCCAAGGCGGCGGCGACGGCGAGAACGGTGCGGCTCATGGCCTGCTCCCTGAATGGCGACGCCTGAGCATAGCGCAGAAAAAACGGCGCGGAGAAGGCTCTCCGCGCCGTATTCTTCGTCATGGCCTGCGCCCCCTCGCCCGTGTTGGAAGGCAGGGGAGACAGGGCGTCACCAGTTCAGGGACAGACGCGCATAGGCGTAGCGCCCGTTGAAGCCGAACGGGGAGTAGAACGGGAAGCCCAGCACGCCGCTGCTGTTCAGGGCTGCTGGGACGAAGTCGGGATACTGGTCAAAGACGTTGTCGACCCCGATCGCCAGCGCCACCCGGTCGGTGAAGCGATAGCGTCCCTCGATGTCCACGATGGTGTTGTCCCCCGTATGCAGGTCGTTGGCCGGGGTGTTGGAGGGCTGGACGACATCGCTGTAATATGCGGCCCGCGCTGTGGCGCCCCACTGGTTCAGGCTCCAGTTGGTTGAGAAGACGATCTTGCTGTCCGGCGTGCCCTGCTGGATGCTCTCGACGCGGCTGCGGCTGAACAGCACCGGCACGGGATCGAGGACGGAGGACGAATCCGGTAGCGCGTTCACCTCGGTGTCGTTGAAATTGGCCGCCAGGGTGAAATCGAAGTCCCCCGCCGCCACTGTTGGCAGACGGTAGCGCGCCACCACGTCAACGCCTTCGGTCACCGTGTCCACACCGTTGAGGAAGAAGCGGGCGGCCTGGACGCCGAACGGATCGAGCAGGGCGGCCACCTGCGGGCTGAAGCTGCGGTTGATCAATTCAGACAGGGCGATCTGGTTGTCGATCTCGATCCGGTAGGCGTCCACCGAGAGGTCGAAGTTCCCGGCGCGCCAGACCAGCCCGGCTGTCAGGTTGAGCGCTTTTTCGGGCTCCAGATCGCGGGCCCCGAGGGCCTGGGCGATCGGGCTGGAGGCGGGGAAGGTGCCGGTTTCGACGATGTTACCGTCCTGAATCACCGAGGCGGTCGAGGTGAAATACTGCTGTTGCAGGGACGGCGCGCGGAAGCCGCTGGACACCGTGGCGCGCAGGGCGAAGTCCGGGGTCAGCTCGTAGCGGGTGGAAAGCTTGCCGGTGAAGACCCCGCCGAAGTCAGAGTAGTCCTCGGCCCGGATGGCGCCGGCGAGGCGCCATCTGTCCGTCAGTGGAATATCCGCCTCCACGAAGGCCGCGAAGGCGTCCCGGTCCACGTCGACTTCGTTGGACGGCTGGAAACCGGGAAAGCCCTGGGCGCCGCTGGCCAGGCTGGTGTTCCCGCCCAACGGACCGCGGTTGTAGGATTCCGGCTGTCCCGCGATGATTTCATAGGTTTCCCGACGGCCTTCCAGTCCCCAACTCAGGGTCAGAGGATCGATCCGGCCCACGTCGAATCCCCGGCTGAACTCGGCGCCGTAGACCAACTGGCCATAGATCAGGCCACCGGAATCAAAGCTTGTGGGGGATGCGGCGCCATAGGTCGAGTTGAGGCTGTCTTCCGTGCGGAAGGCCAGGTCGTTGCGGCCATAGGCGACCCGGAAGTCGGCGTTCCAGCCGGCCAGTTCGCCCCGCACGCCGCCGGCGATGGAGGTGTCCTCCGAGTTCACCGCGATCTTCGGCAGAAAGCCGTCGGGATAGATCGCCGGTACGCTGTTCACATTGTCCGGTCGGCGCGGAAAGGCGGCGGATTCGCTTTCGCGGTCCTGATAGCCGGCCCAGCCGTAGGCCTCCCACCCGGCGCGGACCGGCACGCCGGCATTGGCGAAGAGGGTCCACTGCTCGACCTCGGGATCCCCCAGGCGCGCGGTCACGCTGCCCGGCGGGACGACGCTGGGATTAGGGTCGAAATCGGAGCGGTTGGTGGGGTCGCGCTGAAGATATTCGGCCGAGATCGTCAGATAGCCGTCTCCGAGCGGCAGGCCCTGCCAACCCGACACGGTGACGGTCTGGCCGTCCTCCTCGTCGCGCTCGCCGCGCGCGGTCTCCACCGTTGTGAAGTACTGTCCGTAGGTCACGCTGGCGCCGCCGCCAGAGGCGGCCTCGCGCAGGCGAAGATTGACCACGCCGGCGATGGCGTCGGAGCCATACTGCGCCGAGGCGCCGTCGCGCAGCACCTCGACCCGGTCGAGCGCGGCGGACGGGATGGCGTTCAGGTCGACCGCCGCGGAGCCCCGGCCGACCGAGCCGTTGACGTTGACCAGGGCGGAGGCGTGGCGGCGCACGCCGTTGACCAGGACCAGGGTCTGGTCCGGCGACAGACCGCGCAAGGTGGCGGGGCGGATGGAATCCGTGCCGTCGGTCACAGACGGTCGCGGAAAGCTGAGGGCTGGAACGGTCTGGGCGAGGGCGGCGGCGAATTCCGTGGTGCCTCGCTGCTGCAGGGTCTCGGTGGTCACCACGTCCACCGGCGCCAGGGTCTCGAAGCGCGAGCGTCCCTGGACCCGGGTCCCGGTGACGATGATCTCGTCAACGGCGGTGACTTCGGAGGCGGGGGGCGACTGGGTCCGGGCCCCAGCCTGCGGCGCGAGCGCGAACAGGGCAGCGGCGGATGCCGAAACGGTCAGGGCGGTTCGCAGGGTGCGGGTCATGAGGTCTTCTCTCGATATCAGGCGTGCGAAAGGGGGCGCGGCCCGTGCATGCGAGCCGCGTATTCTGGACTTTTCAGGATGAAGCGCGGGCGTCAGGCCCGGAGGGTCAGCAGACCTCGACATCGGCGATGATGGCGGCGTGAAGGCATCGCTTGGTTTCCTGGCGGCCCGACGTCATTGCCGCCCGCACCCTGCGATATTGAAATATGGCGCAATCGGCGCAAGCCTGTGGCCGACGACATTTTCTAAAAGCGACCGATGGAAATTCTACATCGATCGCAGGCTTTAAAAGAAAAGGGCGCTGGTTTCCCAGCGCCCTTTAAAGAAAATCTATCTCTTCCGAGAGGAAAGTGGATCAGACCTCTTCGACGTAGGAGACCTCGTGCTGGCCGGCGCCGCCGTCCAGCAGATCCTTGGCCTGATCGCTGGCGGCTTGACGCTCGTCATCGAACTGGCTGGCGATCACGTCCTCGCCCTTGGCCTGACGCTCGGCTTCGTCGGCCGAGCGGGCCACGTTGATCTTGACCGTGGCGCGGACCTCGGCGTGCAGGCGGACCTGCACCTCGTGGACGCCCAGGGTCTTGATCGGGACGTGCAGGACGACCTGCGACTTCTCGATCTTCGAGCCTGCGGCCTGGACCGTTTCGGCCACGTCGCGACCGGCGACCGAGCCGTACAGCTGGCCCGTCTCACCCGCCTGGCGGATCATGACGTAGGTCTGACCGTCGATCTTGTCGGCGATCTTCTGGGACTCGGCCTTGTTCTTGTCGTTGCGGGCCTCGATGGCGGCGCGTTCGACCTCGAAGGCCTTCAGGTTGGCTTCCGTCGCCCGGCGAGCCTTGTCGCGGGGCAGCAGGAAGTTACGGGCGAAGCCGTCCTTGACGGTGACGACGTCGCCGATGGCGCCGAGGTTCTCGACGCGTTCAAGCAGAACGACCTTCATCTTACTTCACCACGTAGGGCAGGAGGGCCAGATAGCGGGCGCGCTTGATGGCCTTGGCCAGTTCGCGCTGCTTCTTCTGAGAGACGGCGGTGATGCGCGAGGGCACGATCTTGCCGCGTTCGGAGACGTAACGCTGGAGCAGCTTCACGTCCTTGTAGTCGATCTTCGGCGCATTCTCGCCCGAGAACGGGCAGACCTTGCGGCGACGATTGAAGGGGCGACGGGCAGGGCCGGAGCCGGCCGGAGCGCCCGGGGAGGGAGCAGTGGTATCGGTCATGATCCGGTTCCTTATTCAGCCGACGCGGGGGCGGCGTTGTCGTCGGAGCGCGGCGTCGAACGCTCGCGCTCACGCTCGCGGCGGGCCAGCAGCGGCGACAGCTCCAGGTCCAGCTCCTCGACGCGAACGGTCAGCCAGCGCAGCACGTCCTCGTTGATGGATAGCTGACGCTCGACCTCGGCCATGGCGGCGGGGGGCGCGTCGACGGCGAGCAGCGAATAGTGCGCCTTGCGGTTCTTCTTGACCCGGTAGGTCAGGTTTCGCAGACCCCAGTACTCGATCTTGGCGACGGTGCCGCCGGCTTCCTCGATCAGAGCCTTGATGGTGTCGTTGAGTTGTTCGGCCTGTTGCGCGCTGATGTCCTGGCGCGACATGACCGTGTGCTCGTAAAGAGCCATGCAGTCGTCTCCCTTGATGGGCGTCGGCGCAGGTGGACCGGGTAAAGTCCAATCCCACGATGGATCCTGACGCGGCGGCCGGAATGACTTCCCGAACCCTTTGGAACTCCACGCCAGGACCGAAGCCCTGGAAAGCGGCGGCGTATAGGGGAAAAGCCGGGATGTGGCAAGGCGCGCGTCTTGATCGCCCCGACAGTTTCGATTATCAGCCCGCACAGCGGGCCGGGCCCCTCTGGCGTCTGATGGCAGACGTGATGTCGGACCGCATCGAGCGAGCTCGGTGCGCGACGGTCTTTCCGGCCGATCCCTTCATGCGCGCGCCGCAGGTCGCTCCCTGACACAGGGGAGTCCTGATGGACCTGATGATGTTTTTCGCCGCCGACTGGCTGGGCAAGCCCGCCTGGATGTGGCTGGCCTTCATGGGCGTGGTTCTGGCGCTGCTGGTGCTGGACCTGGGCGTGCTGCACCGCGACCAGCATGAGATCGGCGTGCGCGAGAGCCTGTTGCTATCGAGCATGTATATCGCCGTGGCCCTGCTGTTCGGCGGCTGGGTCTGGTGGGAGCTGGGCCAGCAGTCGGGCGTGGAGTACCTGACGGGCTTCGCCATCGAGAAGAGCCTGGCGATGGACAACGTCTTTGTCATCGCGCTGATCTTCGGCTATTTTGCCATTCCGCGCGCGCTTCAGCACCGGGTGCTGTTCTGGGGCATTCTTGGGGTGATCGTCCTGCGCGCCCTGATGATCGGCGCGGGCGCGGCCCTGGTCAGCCAGTACGGCTGGGTGCTCTACATCTTCGCCGCCTTCCTGATCGTGACGGGGGTGAAGATGTTCTTCGCCGGGGACGGGCACACGGACATCGGCCAGAATCCGCTGGTCAAATGGATGCGGCGTCACCTGAGGGTGACCGACCAGCTGCACGGCCAGAGGTTCTTCGTGCGTCAGCCCAACTCGAAGGGCCGCGTGGTGCTGTGGGCCACGCCCATGTTCCTGGCGCTGGTGATGATCGAGATCGCCGACGTGATCTTTGCGGTGGACTCGGTGCCGGCGATCTTCGCCATCACGACCGACCCCTTCATTGTCTATACCTCCAACATCTTCGCCATTCTGGGCCTGCGCGCGCTGTACTTCGCCCTGGCGGCGGTGATCCACCGCTTCGCCTATCTGAAGCAGGCGCTGGCGGTGCTGCTGGTGTTTATCGGCGGCAAGGTGTTCGCGGCGGACCTTCTGGGGCTGGGCAAGATCCCGCCCGAGTGGTCGCTTGCGATTACAGCGGCGATCCTGGCGGCCGGGGTGTTCTGGTCGCTGTGGAAGACGCGCGGCGACTCTGCTCCGACGTCGTTGGGGTGATGGGGGGCCGCGAAGCGTTCAGGACCCGTCCCGCAGGAAGCCGTTGAACTCCAGCCAGCGCATGAACCCGTCGAACCAGCCCAGGCTGGTCATGCCGGAGTTGCCCAGGCCGAAGCCGTGTCCGCCGTTCTGATAGAGGTGGAACTCGACCGGGCGTCCTGCAGCGCGCCACGACTCGATCAGGCCGAAGCCGCTGTTGGCGAACAGGGGGTCATCGGCGGCCAGGACCACGAACATGGGCGGCGCGGCTTCAGGGACATCGACCGCAGTCATGGCCCCGTAGATCGGGGCGATGAAGGCGGGCCGCGTCTCAGGAGCGGTGAGCGTGGTCGCCAGGGTCGTTCCGGCGCCAGCCGAGAACCCGACCATGCCGATGCGGTCGGGGTCGACTCCCCATTCGTCGGCCCGTGAGCGGATGAGTGCGAAGGCCGCGGTGGCGTCCTCGACGGGGTCGGCCAGTGAAAAGCCGCCGGGTCGCGGGGGTCGCGCGCCGGCGCCGGCGAACATGGCGGTCACCGCCTGCTCGAATTCGCCCAGGTCCCCGGGCGTCGGCCGGACGCGGTACTTGAGGACGAAGGCGGCCACGCCCTGATCGGCCAGGGCCTGCGCCACTTCCCAGCCCTCGTTGCTCATGGACAGGAACATGAAGCCGCCGCCGGGAGCCACGATCACCGCCGCGCCGTTGGCCGCGCCCGGCTCGGGCAGGACCGGGGTCAGGGTAGCCACGGTCACGTTGCGGACGAAGGTGTCACCCCACTGGCTGAACCAGCTCTCGGCGGCCCCCGAGCCTTCCACGCCGCCCGTGCCGAGGGGGATGGCGTTGGGCTCGGCGGGCGCCGCCATGGGCGTCATGGGCGCCTGCTGCGCCACAGCGGGGGCGGCCGCCGCAACGACGGTGACGAAGAAGAGCAGGTGCAACGTCCGGACCATGTTCGCCTCCCGGGCAAATTTGATCAGACGGTGGTCGCCCGGCGCCAGAAAGTCAATTGTCCGACTATTTAACGATCGAATGACTGGCTCGCGTCACCGCGTAGGCGCGACCCGCCACACCACATTGGCCATGTCGTCGGCGATGAACAGGGCGCGGGTGCGCGGATCGAACAGCACGCCCACCGGGCGGCCCCGGGCCTCGTCGTCATCGCTGAGGAAGCCGGTAACGAAGTCCACGGGCGGGCCCGAGGGACGGCCGTTGGCGAAGGGGACCCAGGACACCTTGTAGCCGGACAGGTCCTGCCGGTTCCAGCTGCCGTGCTCGCCGATGAAGGCGCCGTTGGCGAAGGTCCCGCCGAAGCCGCCATCGACGGCGAAGTCCAGGCCCAGAGCCGCCACGTGGTTCCCCAGCGCATAGTCCGGCGCGATGGCGGTGGCGACCAGATCGGGATCCTGCGGCCGCACACGGGGGTCCAGATATTGGCCCCAGTAGCTATAGGGCCAGCCGTAGAAGGCGCCGTCACGGACCTGGGTCAGATAGTCGGGCACCAGTTGCGGACCCAGCTCGTCACGCTCGTTGACCACGGCCCAAAGCAGGTTGGTGGTCGGCTCAATGGCGAGGGCGGTGGGGTTGCGGATGCCGCGCGCGATGGTGCGGCGGGCGCCGGTCTCGCGATCGATCTCCCAGACCACGGCGCGCTCTTCCTCGACCGCCATGCCGCGCTCGCCCGCATTGCTGTTGGAGCCGATGCCCACATACAGGAAGCGGCCGTCGGCGCTGGCCGTCATGGCCTTGGTCCAGTGGTGGTTCAGTTCGGCGGGCAGGGCGGTCAACTCCTCGCCCGGCGCCGTGATCTCGGTCTGGCCCTCCTGATAGGGGAAGCGCATGACGGCGTCCTGGTTGGCCACGTAGAGATTGCCGTCAACGAAGGCCATGCCGTAGGGCGCGTTCAGATCGTCGATCAGCACGGTGCGCAGCTCGGGCACGCCGTCGCCGTCAGCGTCCCGGATCAGGGTGATGCGGTCGCCGCCCTCCACGGAGGAGCGCCCTTGCGCCTTGATCAGCCCGGCCAGCACGTCCTTGGGCCGCAGGCGGGGCGCGCCGCCGCCGGAGCCTTCGGCGATCAGCAGATCGCCGTTGGGCAGCATCAGCATCTGGCGCGGGATCATCAGGTCGTCGGCGACGACGCTGATGGTGAAGCCTTCGGGCACCGTGGGGAGCTCGCCGTTCCAGTCGCCCGGGGGGGCGATCTGCATGGACGGGATCAGGCTCTGGTCCAGGTCGGGCAGGTCGGGCGTGGCGCCGGTCTCCTGAAGCTCGGGGTCACTGGAGCCGCCGCACGCGGCAAGGGCCAGGGAAAGGGCTGCAATGCTGACGAGCCGCATCCTCATTGGACGACCTCCCGGACGATGGATCTAGAGTGGAGCAGCCAGCCGGCGATCAGGGCCAGCAGGGCGCAGATGATGGACATGATCAGGCCGGGGGCGCCGACCGAGGCCCAGCCGTCCTGACTGTGGTGGAAGATGTTGATCAGTCCGACGATGAACATGACCACAAGAACGGCCAGATAGATCAGGCCGCGCTTCAGGCCGGGGCTGCGCCGGGCCATGATCGCCTCGATGATCGCCCAGACCACCACCAGCCCGGTGAAGATCAGCGCCAGGGTGATCGACCAGGCTGAAAAGTTCGACCACTGCATCTCGGCGGTGTTCAGATAGGCGATGTCGGTGGCGACGGCGAAGCTGAAGAGGGCGATGGGAAAGGCCAGCAGAATGGCGTGAAGGGGGTGCAGCATTCCGCACCAGTCTCTGTAAGCCGCCATCTGTCTCTCCCTGTGTGTCACTAGCCAATCCCTGACCGGCGGTTCGGTTTCATCAAGGGGTGTGGCGATCGCGCTATTGCCAAGCCGGGATGTCGGCCTCAGGTTCCGCGCCCCTTCGCCTGAGCCCATCTATCTGGCCCCTCCATGACCGCCGTCCTCCGCCCCGGAATGCGCGCTGATCTGCGCGAGCTGCTGACCCTGGCCTGGCCGGTGGTTCTGGCGCGCATCGGCATCATGACCATGGGCCTGACCGACGCCATCGTGGTGGGTCAGTACGCGGCGCGGGAGCTGGCGCTGCATTCGCTGGCCTGGGCCCCGTCGTCGGTGTTCGTGACCACCGCGGTGGGCCTGCTGATGGGCACGCAGGTGATGACCGCGCGCCTGATCGGACAAGGCCGGCGGGAAGAAGCCGGGGCGGTGTTCCGGCGCGGGCTGGTCTATTCGGTGCAACTGGGGATCATCTCGGCCCTGGCGCTGATCCTTGCCGGGCCGTGGGCGCTGGTGCGCGTGGGACTGGAGGACGGACTGGGGCAGGATGCGGCCGCGCCCCTGATGGTGCTGGCGCTGTCGCTGCCGTTCTATCTGATCTCCGTGGCGGCCCAACTGTTCCTTGAGGCCCTGTCGCGGCCCCGGCCAGGCATGTGGGCCATGTGGATCGCCAACGGCCTGAACCTGCTGATGAACCTGTGGCTGGTGCCCGGGACCTCGGGCCTGCCGGTGGACGGGGCGGTGGCGGCCTGCTGGGCGACCTTCGCGGCCCGGCTGATGCTGGTGGTGTTTCTGCTGGTCTACATCGCCCGGATGCCGGAGGCGCGGGCGCTGGGGATTTTCCGCAAGCCCCGGCGCGACCGGGTGATTGAGCGCGAGCAGTACAAGGTCGGCGTGGGCGCCGGCGCGTCCTACTTTATCGAGGTCAGCGCGTTCGCCGCCATGAGCATCGTGGCCGGCTGGCTGGGCGGGCTGGAGGTGGCGGCCTGGGCCATCGTGCTGAACCTGTCGGCCATCGTGTTCATGAACCCCATGGGCCTGTCGGCGGCCACGGGGGTGCTGGTCAGCCGGGCCTATGGCGCCAACGACCGGGCGGGGCTGATCCGCGCGGGCGTTCTGGGCCTGGGCGTCACGGCGCTGCTGGCGCTGGCCATTGCCCTGGTGGTGTGGCCCGGCGCGGAGGTGATCATCGGCGTCTACACCACCGACGCCGCGCTGGTGGCCATCGCGGTCCCGGCCCTGATCCTGGCGACCCTATTCTTCGTGGCCGACGGCGTGCAGGTGGTGGCGGCGCAGGCCCTGCGATCGGCCGGCGACGTGTGGTGGCCGACGGCGATGCATGTGTTCAGCTATGGGGCCGTGATGATGCCGCTGGCGTGGCTGTTCGCGCACCCCATGGGCATGGGCGTGGACGGCATCGTCTGGGGCGTGATCGTGGCGAGCCTGATCTCGGCGGCGCTGCTGACCGGCCGCTTCGTGCGCGTGGCGCGGCGGATGCCCGCCTAACGGACTCCGAGGATCCAGCCTTCCTCGGTCTCGACCTGACGGATCAGCTCATCCGACGCGCCCTTGGGCGGGGCGAAGGCGGCGGCCAGCTCGTTCTTCTCGTCCATGCGGGCGAAGGTTTCGGCGGCGATGCGGACCTGGGCCTGGCTTTTGAACTCGCCGGGCTCGGGGGTCCCGCCGAACAGGGCGGGCCAGACCTCGACCACCAGCGCCGACAGGGGCGCCACGTCCTCAGGCGTCAGGGGGCGCCAGCCGGTGCCGAACGGCCAGACGGCGGCGGCCGACCCCAGCCGCTCAACCACGCGGCGAACGGTGGGAATGCCGATCAGGGCGTGGCCGCCGACCGCGCCGGCGCCGTGCATCTGCCACACGGTCTTGGGCTGCAGCTTGCCCTGTTTGGCGGCGACCTCGGTGGCGCGCAGTTCGGGGATGTCGCCATAGCCGCCCTCGGGCTTGGTGGTGGTGAGCCAGCGCTGGGCCTGGCTGGCCGGGGCGCCCCAGAACGGCCGCGCCTCGTCGGTCATCAGCCGGTTCATCTTGGCCGCCACCTGATAGCGGTTGTTGGTGTTGTCGGGCTTGTCCCGCACATTGTCGGCGAGGAAGGCCCACAGGCCGGACCAGCTCGGGTCCTTCAGGGCCAGACGGGCGGCCGTGCCGACGGGGAAGCCCAGCGGCGCGTCCAGACCGATCAGGGCCCGGTCGCCGCGCTTGTTCAGGTCGGCCAGAATGTCGGCCAGCAGCTTTTCCCCCTCGGCGCGGGTGGCGGCGTTGTGGGTCTCGACCTTCAGCCGCATACGCACGTCGCGCTTGGCCACGGCGATCCACAGCGACTGCTCGCCCAGTTTCTTGCCCTCGGCGGCGGTCCAGTTGGCGATGACATAGGCGTCGAACAGGCGGGGCACAGGAAACTCGCGGGCAAAGGGGAAGTCGCAGCGCTTCTAGCCCTTTCGCTTCAAAGCCGGAAGGCCGGGCAGGGCTATTTCAGCAGAGCCTCGACGTGCGATAGCCAGCGTCGCCCCAGTCGCAGCGCCTCGGCCGGAGAGCCGGTGGATGCGCCGGTGGTGGTGTTCCACAGATCCAGCTCGAATTCGGGGTGGCGGGCGTCGGCGAACATCACGCGCAGCACCACCTGACCGGCGTCGGGAGCCATGACGTCCAGGGCGCGACGCGCCTCGCCCCGACGCACACGGGCCAGCACATGGCCGTCCACAATCATTTCCGCGCCCTCGATCTCGTCGAAATCATAGACGAGACCGTTGACGCCCCGATCCCAAAGCACCGCCGCCTGGCTGGTCTCGAAATCGAGGGCGCAGGCGCGACCTTCGGCCGGGGACAGGGCCTCCACGTCCACGGCTGGCCCCAGGGTGCGCTTCAGCGCCCGGCGCAGGCGCCGTTCCGGCTCCATCCACCAGGCCAGGGTCAGGCCGGCGGTGGTCAGGGCGGCGGCGGCGAGCGCCACCAGCAGGATGATCCTCAGCGCATCGACCACGCGGGGGGCTCCGGATCCAGATCGACGACGACGGGCACGTGGTCGCTGGGTTTTTCCATGTCGCGGGCGTCGCGGTGGGTCTCGATGCCCAGAAAGCGGTCAGCGGCCAGGGCGGACAACAGGGCGAAATCGATGCGGATGCCGTGATCCCGCCGCCAGGCTCCCGCCTGATAATCCCAGAAGGTGTAGGTCCCCGCCGGTTCGCCGCCCAGCTCGTTGCTGTCGGCGAAGCCCAGCCATTTCAGGGCGCGGAACGCTTCGCGGCTTTCCGGCTGGAACAGGGCGTCGGCGACCCAGGCCTCGGGGTTCTTCGCGTCCTCGGGCGTGGGGATGACGTTGAAGTCGCCGCACAGGGCGACGGCCTCCTCGTTGGTCAGCAGGTCCGACGCGTGCAGCCGCAGACGCTCGAACCAGGCCAGCTTGTAGGCGAATTTCTCGGTGCCCAGCGGGTTGCCGTTGGGCAGATAGATGGACGCGACGCGTACGGGCGACGGGGCCTCCACCAGCGCCTCGATATACCGGGCCTGTTCGTCCGTATCGTCGCCGGGCAGGCCGCGCCGCACGTCGGACAGTGGGAATTTCGAAAGCAGGGCCACGCCGTTGTAGCTCTTCTGGCCGTGGGTCTCGACGTTGTAGCCCAGATCCTCGAACGCCTCGCGCGGGAAGTTCTCGTCCACGCATTTGATCTCCTGCAGACAGGCCACGTCCGGCTGGGCCTGGCCGAACCAGTCCAGCACGGTGGGCAGGCGGGCGTTGACGGAGTTCACGTTCCAGGTGGCGATGCGCATCAGGGACTCAGCGGTTCAGGACGGCGGCACGCTAACGCACGCGCGGCCGGTGCAAAAGAAAAAGCCCGCCGCGAATGCGACGGGCCTTTCCGTTGGAGCGAGACGGTGAGCCCTAGAGCACGCACTCGTCGCCCTGACGGGCGGCGGCGGCGCAGGGCAGAAGTTGACCGGCGGCCTGACGATTGTCCGGGAACTCGCCAAACCAGCCGCGGCCATCGTCGCACTTCACCTCGGCCACATCGCCGTCGAGGTTCGCCATGCGCGCGACCGCGCGGTAATCGACGACGTTGCAGTTGCGCTGGCTTGCGGTGACCATCCGGGTCAACGCGGCGCTGATCGTGTCGCGCGACACGAACTGGCACGCTACGCCGCGGGCATCCATGGTGAAGCAGTCGAACGCCTCGATTTCACCCGATCCACCGGCGACGGGGAAGAAGCCCGCGAGGCCCATAGGCTGATCGGTGCAGTCAAACTCGTAGATTTCACGGCCGGGGGAGCCGTCCGGCGGGCTTTCCACGGCCACGAGACGTTCCTCATTGAAGGCGCAGGTCAACCCAACCTGCGCCAGGGCGGCCATACGCTGTTCAGCGGCGGCGGCCCGAGCCGAGGAACTGTCAGTCAGCGTGCAGCCGCCCGGGATCAACTGGGGCCGGCCGCAATCACGGGCGTCCAGCGGTTGGCCTGCGGGGTTGGTCTGGCTGACGTAGCCGAAGCCCTCGCTGCATTTCACTTCATAGAAGCGGAACTCCTCATTCGCGCCGACGAAGCGCGCATCTTCGGCGGTGCAGGCCTGGGGAGCGACCGACGCGAACCGCGCCTGGATCCCTGTCAGTTGTTCTTCCCGGGTTGTGAACTGACACTCGCCGCCTGCGACCGTGACCTCAAGGCACTCGAGGCTGCCCTGATACTGGCCGGCATTGTTCACCCGCACCCAGTAGCCGTCGGCCCCTGCGCAGCCGACTTCGTATCGCTCCTCGCCGTCCTGGGTGCGGCCGATCCAGCGGGTTTCTTCCACCTGGCATGTAATGCCTGCGGCCTGGATGTAGCCGGCCATGATCTGTTCGGGATTGCTGTTCTCCGGCAGGGAGCAGGTCACCTGGGGGACGGCGTCAGGATTCTCGCGAGCATATTCGGCGGCCTGCTGGGCCACGATGATACAGTTGCGCGACGTGGGCTGCGCGCCGTCCGTGATGAGGTGGCCCAGTCCGCTGGAACAGGCCACTTCATAAATGTTGATCTCGCCGCTCCGTCCCGGGCTCACGGCGTTGACCACGTCGCAAGGCGTGTTCACAGCCGTCAGCACGGCCTGAGCCTCGGCAACCACCTCCGGTCCGGTTCGCGGCTCGGCCGCCTGGGCCTGGCGATTGGGGCGGTTGCGGGTCTGCATGGCCATAGCCGCGGCGCTTGAGGCCGCAACAGCCGCGGGCGGGTTCTCCGCCGTCGCAGCAGCGGGGAGCGGGCTGAAACCAACGACAGTCAGCACGACGGCAGACCGGGCGAGCAGGGAATTACGCAGCTTCAAAGGGCTATCCTCACCTAGCTTTACGGATTGTGGGACGCTTCGCCCGCTCCGGTTAAGGGGTCAAGTCCTAACCCCGCCATGTGTTCCGCTTGTGACGTCCAGATGGCCTTTGACGCGGGCGCGAGGGGCGGGCAGAGTGGCAATGAGTTTTTAATGGAGACGCGCTTGCCCGACGGTCAGGTCACCGCACCGGAGCCCCGAAAGGTCGCGACCGGACCGGACTATCTGACGCTGGACATCCCCGCTCCAGGGGAGGCGGTCCAGGCGGCCGAGGGCGTGCTTTGGCTGCGTTTCACCCTGCCAATGGCGCTGGATCATGTGAACGTCTGGGCGATTCGCGACGGCGAAGGCTGGGTCATCGTGGATACCGGGCTCGGCACGCCGGACACGATCAAGGCCTGGGAGACGGCCCTCGCCGGACCGCTCGAAGGCCGGCCTGTCACGCGCCTGATCTGCACCCACATGCATCCGGATCACATCGGTCTGGCGGGCTGGCTGTGCGAGCGGTCGGGTGCGCCGCTGTTCATGTCGCGGCTTGAGTATGTGACGGCGCGCATGCTGCTGGCGGACACGGGTCCGGCGCCGGAGGCGGGCGTGGGCTTCTACCGGGCGGCTGGATGGTCGGTCGAACAGCTTGACAGCTATCGCGCCCGCTACGGCCTGTTCGGCAAGGCGGTGCGGCCCATGCCCCCGGAATTCACCCGCCTCAGCGACGGGGACCGGATCGAGATCGGCGGTGACGCCTGGCGCATCATCGTCGGCTCGGGACATTCGCCGGAGCACGTCTGTCTGCTGCGCGAGCGGGATGAGCTGTTCATCTCGGGCGATCAGTTGCTGCCGCGCATCTCGTCCAACATCTCGGTCTGGCCGACCGAGCCGTTGTCCGATCCGCTGAAGGACTGGCTGGACTCGCTGGAAGCCCTGAAGGGCCGCATTCCGGAAAATGCGCTGGTGCTGCCGTCCCACGGCGAGCCGTTCCGCGGCGCCCACGCCCGGCTCGACGCCCTGCTGCGCGGCCATGACGTGGCCCTGCGGCGGCTGGAGCGCACCCTCGCCGAGCCGAAGCGGGCGGTGGATGTTTTCCCCTCCCTGTTCGGCCGCGCGGTGGGCGAGGGCGTGCTTGGCATGGCCACCGGCGAGGCCATCGCCCACCTGAATTATCTTGAGGCCCAGGGCCGCATCGTCCGCGATCGCGACGCGGACGGCGTGGACTGGTGGGCCCGCACCGAAACTGGAGAGACCCCATGAGCGACCATGTTCACGTCGCGCTGGAGCAAGGCGTGCTCACCGTCACCCTGGCCCGGCCCGACAAGAAGAACGCGATCACCCAGGCTATGTATGCCGTGCTGGCGGAGGCTACAGAGCGGGCCAGGACCGACCCCGACGTGCGCGTGATCCTGTTCCGCGCCGAGGGTGACAGCTTCTCGGCAGGTAACGACATCGCTGACTTCATCGCCATCGGATCGGGGACGAGCCAGCCGACGGACATGGCTGTGTTCCGCTTTCTCAAGGCTCTGGCTGAGCTGGATCGCCCTGCCGTGGCGGCGGTCAAGGGCCGGGCGGTGGGCATCGGCCTGACCCTGCTGCTCCACTGCGACATGGTGGTGGTGGCGGAGGACGCCCTGCTGTCGGTTCCGTTCGTCAACCTGGCTCTGGCGCCGGAGGCGGCGTCCACCCTGCTGCTGCCCGCCGTCATCGGCCATCAGCGGGCGTTCGAACTGTTCGCCCTGGGCGAGCCGATCACGGGGCGTCAGGCGTTGGACTGGGGCCTGGCCAATCGGGCGGTCCCGGCCGGTCAGGTCGATGACGAGGCGCTGCGCCTCGCCACCCTGCTGGCCGCGCGCGCGCCCAATTCCATCCGCTCGACCAAGCGCCTCATGCGCGACGCCGAAGCCCTCTGGACCCTTATGCTGGCCGAGGGCGAGGCGTTCGGCGCCCAGATGAAGAGCCCCGAGGCCATGGAGGCCTTCATGGCCTTCAGCCAGAAGCGCGCGCCGGACTTCTCCAGGGCCGGCTGATTTTTCCTTGACGGGCTGAGGAGCGGGCCGCAGATGCGCGGTCCCTTCCAGCCCGGCCGCGCCATGACCATCGCCCCTTCGCCCCAGCCCCCGGTCATTCAGGCCGAAACCGTGTTCGACGCGGCGGCGGTGGCGCGCGTGGTCGAGGCCGCGTTTGGCCCGGGACGTCTGGCGAAGACCGCCGAGCGTTTGCGTGAGAACCGCGATCCGGCAGTGGGCTTCGTGGCGCGACAGGACGGCAGGATCATCGGTTCGGTGCGGCTGTGGACCATCACCATCGGCGACGCCCCGGCCCTGTTTCTGGGCCCGATCGCCGTGACGCAGACCGAGCGCAACGCCGGGATCGGCGCGGAACTGGTCGGCGTCTGCGTGGACTGGGCCCGCGAAGCCCAGGCGGCCGGCGTACTGCTGGTGGGAGATCCTCCCTATTTCGAACGCTTCGGGTTCAAGCGAATCGAGGGCGCGGTCATGCCCGGCCCCGTCGATCCGAAGCGCCTGCTGTGGCTGGCTCTGGAAGCGGTCGCGGCGCCCGGCGGTCCGGTTCGCGCCGACTGACCCATTTCGGCGGGCCCTTCCCGGCGGGCCCCGGGGCGCCTACCATCAGGGCATGACCCCAGACACCCTCAGCCTCATCCAGTCGGTCGCCGGACACACGGAGGACGGGCGTGCTCCCGCGCCGGTGCATCTGTGGAATCCGGAGAACTGCGGCGAGATGAATCTGGTCATTCGGGCCGACGGCGTCTGGATGCACGAGGGCTCGCCCATCGGCCGGCCACAACTTGTGCGTCTGCTGGCTACGGTCCTGCGCAAGGATGCGGACGGCTATTACCTGGTCACGCCGGTCGAGAAGCTGAAGATTACAGTGGAGGACGTGCCCTTCCGGGCCGTGCGTGTGGACCGCGAGGGCGATGACCTAGTCTTCACCACCGACATGGGCGAGCGGGTCACGGCTGGCTCTGAGCATCCGGTGAGGGTCGAGACGAACTCCGCGACCGGAGAGCCAACGCCCTATGTGCACGTGCGCGGCGACCTTGAGGCCCGCATTGAGCGTCCGGTCTTCTATGAGCTTGTGGAGATGGCGGCTCTGGCGGACGGCCGCATGACGGTGCGGTCGGGCGGGATCGATTTCGCCTTGGGCGTCGTGACGTGAGTGGCTTGCGTCAACAGTTGATCCAGGCGCTGGAACCGCTGGAGGCGGGGCCTGGCCGCGCGCGATTTTCGGATTTCGACCTGAACCCGGACGTGCCGAGGCTGGACCGGCCCCTGCGCCCGGCGGCGGTGTTGATCCCGGTGGTGGACCATGCGGACGGACCGACCCTGTTGCTGACCCGGCGCTCGGATTCCCTGGCCAGTCACACCGGCCAGATCGCCTTTCCCGGCGGGCGGCTCGACCCCGGCGAGACGGTGGTTCAGGCCGCCCTGCGCGAGGCGGTGGAGGAGGTGGGGCTGTCCCCCGACCATGTGGAGCCGCTGGGCCTGTCCGACGCCTATGAGACGGTGACCGGTTTTCTGGTCACGCCCGTGGTGGCCTGGGTGCGGCCGGGGTTCACCCTGACCACCGACCCGCGCGAGGTGGCCGACGCCTTCGAGACGCCTTGGGATTTCCTCATGGACGACGCCAATCACCGGCGCGAGTTCTATGACGCCCCCGACGGCACGCGGCGCTGGTTCTGGGCCATGCCGTGGGGCGAGCGTTACATCTGGGGCGCGACGGCGGGGATGCTGCGCTCCCTGTGGGGCCGACTGCACGATCCGGCGCGCGAGGCCGTGGCGTGACGCGCCTGAGCGATCAGCCGTGGCTCACGGCGCCGCAAACGCGGGCGGTGATCGCCGCGCTTGAGGCGGCGGGCGGGCCCGGCTGTGCGCGCTTCGTCGGCGGCTGCGTGCGCAACGCCCTGATCGGTCAGCCGGTGGACGACATCGACATCGCCACCAGCCTGGCGCCCGAGGCGGTGATGGCGGCCGTCAAGGCTGCGGGTCTGAAGGTTGCACCCACGGGGCTGGCGCACGGCACGGTGACGGCGATCTCTGGCGGCCAACCGCACGAGGTCACCACCCTGCGCCGGGACGTCTCCACCGACGGCCGCAACGCCACGGTGGCCTTCACCAGCGACTGGGCCGAGGACGCCGGGCGCCGCGATTTCCGTCTGAACGCCCTTTACGCCGCGCCGGACGGCGAGGTGTTCGATCCGACCGGGCAGGGGGTAGACGACGCCCTGGCGGGCTGCATCGTCTTCGTGGGCGAACCGGAGACCCGCATCCGCGAGGATTATCTGCGCATCCTGCGTTTCTTCCGCTTTTACGCCTGGTACGGGCGGGGTCCGGCCGATGCGGCGGGGCTTAAGGCCTGCGCGGACCTGAAAGACGGCATGACCCGCCTGTCCGCCGAGCGGGTGTCCAAGGAACTGCTCAAGCTGCTGGCCGCGCCGGACCCGGGGCCCGCCCTGCGCCTGATGGCCGCCGGCGGGGTGCTGGACCGGGTTTTGCCCGACCACGCGGGCCTGACCTTGTTCGAGTCCATGGTCGGGGTCTCTCCCGATGCCCTGCTACGTCTGTCGGCGCTGCTGCCGGTCGACGCAGACCGGGTGCGGGCGTCGGCGCGGGCTCTTCGCCTGTCCAACGCGGAGAAGGACCGGCTGGTCATGGCCCTGCCGGCCGAACCGGCGGTCAGCTTGCTCATGGACGAACGCGCCGGGCGCGCCGCGCTGTACCGGCTCGGCCGGCGTCGGTTCGACGACCAGCTCATGCGGGCGTGGGCCGCGGCGCCGGAGCAGAGCGGCGCGGCGCGGCGCCTGCTGGATCAAGCCGCCGCCTGGCCCATCCCGCGCCTGCCGGTGGACGGCCACGACGCCGCCCGGGCCGGAGCCTCCGGCCCGGCGGTGGGGCAAACGCTGGGGGCGTTCGAGGACTGGTGGGTGGATCAGGACTTTCCCGACGGCGATCACGACGCCATGCTGGGCCGCTTCCTTCCCCGGACCGATCCATGACCCGCATCGCCATCCTCGAGACCGGCGCCCCGCCCGAGGCGCTGCGCGACGACTACGACGATTATCCCGCGCGTTTCCGGGCGCTGCTGGGCGACGGCGTGCCCACCACGCGCTTCAACGTGCAGGAGGGCCGTCTGCCCGACGATCCGTCCGCCTTCGAGGGCGTGGTGGTCACCGGCTCGGCCGCGGGGGTCTATGAGGATCATTTCTGGATTCCGCAGTTGCTGGACTGGCTGCGCGCCGCGCGCGGCCGCACCCGCATCCTCGGCATCTGTTTCGGCCATCAGGCCATGGCCCAGGCTTTCGGCGGCCACGTCGCGAAATCGGAGAAGGGCTGGGGCGTCGGCCTGCACCGCTATGACGTGCTAGGCCAGGAGCCATGGATGTTCCCCAGGGCCGACAGCGTGGCCATTCCGGTGTCCCACCAGGATCAGGTGGTGGCCGTCTCGCCCGACGCCCGGGTCATCGCCGCCAGCGAATTCACCCCGCACGCGGGGCTGGCCTGGGGCGAGGACGCGGTGTCCTTCCAGTGCCATCCGGAGTTCCAGCCCGACTATGCGGCCGCTCTGGTCGAGCTCCGCCGGGACCGCATTCCGGACGCGGTGGCCCAGCAAGCGCTGGAGACCCTGCGCCATCCCAATGACCGCGCCCTGATGACGGCGTGGATCCGCGCCTTCTTGCTGGGCACCCCGCCCCCGACCGAGGCGGCGGGCAGCGGAATTTAGGGTCACATCAGAGCCACTTCACCTCGGGCGGCATGGAGCTGAGGATCGAGTCCACATTGCCGCCGGTTTTAAGGCCGAAGGTGGTCCCCCGATCATAGAGCAGATTGAATTCCACGTATCTTCCGCGCCTTATGAGCTGCTCCTCGCGTTCCGCTTCGGTCCAGTGTTCGCCCATGCGCCCACGCACGAGGCGGGGATAGACGTCCAGAAACGCCAGACCCACGTCGCGGGTGAAGGCGAAGTCCCGGTCCCAGTCACCGCTGTCGTGATGGTCATAGAAGATGCCGCCGATGCCGCGCGGCTCGTTGCGGTGGGGCAGGAAGAAATACTCCTCGCACCAGGCCTTGTACCTGGCATGCCAGTCCGGATCGTGGGCGTCGCAGGCGGCCTGCATGGCTGCATGGAAATCCACGGCGTCCGGGAAGTCCTGCTGGCGCTGATAGGCCAGCAGCGGGGTCAGGTCGGCGCCGCCGCCAAACCAGCTTTGGGTCGTGGCGATGAAGCGGGTGTTCATGTGCACGGCGGGCACGCGCGGGCTTTTCATGTGGGCGATCAGGCTGACGCCCGTGGCGAAGAAGCGGGGATCGTCCGCCGCGCCGGGCACCTGTCTGGCGTAGTCCGCCGGGAACACGCCATGGACGGTGGAGACGTGGACGCCCACCTTTTCGAACAGGCGACCATACATCATGCCCATGACCCCGCCGCCGCCCGCATCTCGGGTCCAGGGGGTGCGCACGAATCGGCCCGGCTCGCCGGGATAGAGGTCGGCGGGAGCCTCGTCCTCCAGCGCCTCGAAGGCGGCGCAGATACGGTCGCGCAGCTCTTCGAACCAGGCGCGGGCGCGGGCCTTGCGCTCTTCCATGATGGTGGGATCGGTCGTCTCGGTCATGGGGGGATTGAAACCACGGTTGGAGGCCGCGCAACAGACCCGGCGGTTGCGGGCGCTTGTGTCGCAGGACCCGGGCGGACACTCTGGCCCCGTCCGATCAGGGGAGTCGCTTCATGAACCGTTTCGCCGCCGCCGCCGTTGTCAGCCTTGTCATGGCCGCCCCCGCTGCATCCCAAACCCCTGAACAGGCGCGCGCGATCCTCGAGACTACGCCGCTGATCGACGGGCACAACGACCTGCCGTGGGCGTTGCGCCAGCGGTTCGGCTCCGACGTCCATGGCGTCGACCTGACCCAGGACCAGTCGGGTCTGGAGCCGCCGCTGCATACGGACATCCCCCGCCTGCGGTCCGGAGGGGTGGGGGCGCAGTTCTGGTCCGTCTATGTGCCCGCCAGCATGGAGCCGCTGGAGGCCGCACGGGCGACGTTCGAACAGATCGATGTGGTCAACCGCATGATCGCGGCGCACCCGGACGCGTTCGCCTTCGCCGCCACAGCGGACGATGTGGAGCGCCTCCACCGTGAAGGCCGCATCGCGTCGCTGATCGGCATCGAGGGCGGGTATTCCATCGCGGAGTCCATGGGGCTGCTGCGCCAGTTCTTCGCGGCGGGGGTGCGCTATATGACCCTGACCCATTCGGCGACCACCAGCTGGGCCGACGCGGCCACAGACGCGCCGCAACACGACGGCCTGACGCCGTTCGGCGAAGCGGTGGTGCGCGAGATGAACCGGCTGGGCATGCTGGTGGACCTGAGCCATGTGTCCGAGGCCACCATGATGGACGCCATGCGAGTGTCCGCCGCCCCGGTGATCTTTTCCCACTCTTCGGCCCGCGCCGTGACCGATCACCCGCGCAATGTGCCTGACAGCGTGCTGCGCCTGATGCCCGACGACGGCGGGGTGGTCATGGTCACCTTCGTGCCCGGCTTCGTGAACGAGGATGTGCGCGCCCACGGCGCGGCCATGGCGGCCGAGCGGGCGCGGCTGCAGACGCTCAATCCCGGCGATCCCGAGGCGGTGGCCACGGAGCTGGCCGCGTGGCGGGAGGCCAACCCGGCGCCCGCCGCCACCATTTCTGACGTGGCGGATCACATCGACCACATTCGCCGGGTGGCGGGGGTGGATCATGTGGGACTGGGCGGCGATTTCGACGGGGTTGGATCGCTGCCGGAGGGCCTGACCGGGGTGGAGACCTATCCAGCCTTGCTGGCCGAGCTGATGCGGCGCGGCTGGTCGGAGGCGGATATTCGCAAGCTGGCGGGCGAGAATGTACTGCGGGCCATGCGGGCGGCGGAGGCAACGGCGGCGCGCATGGCGGACCAGCGCGCGTCCCTGGCGCGCATCGACGACTAGACGCGAGAGCCTGATTCACGGCCTCGGCGGAATCGCGAAGCGATTCCTCCTCAACCGATCAGGCTCTAGATCCCGGCGCGCGCCATGCGCAGGAAGCCCGCCACATCCACGGTCTCGGCCCGCGCGTCAGGATCGATCCCGGCGGCTTCGCACAGGGCCGCGCCGCCGAGGGTCTTGAGGCTGGACCGCAGCATCTTGCGGCGCTGGCCAAAGGCGGCGGCGGTGACCTGCTCCAGCCGCTTCAGCACGGCGGGCTCGGGCCGGTCGGCTCGGGGCGTCAGATGGACCACGGCGGAGTCCACCCGGGGCGGCGGGGTGAAGGCGCGGGCCGGCAGATCCATCACCACGCGCGCCTCGCACACCGCCTGGCTGATGACCGCCAGACGGCCATAGGCGTCATCGCCCACCTCGGCGGCGACCCGCTGGGCCACCTCCTTCTGGAACATCAGGGTCAGGGCGTACGGCGTCCACGGCCCCGTCAGCCACTTGATCAGCAAGGGCGTGCCCACATTGTAGGGCAGGTTGGACACCAGATGCGCCGGGCCGTCGACCAGCTCGGCCTCCTTCACTTTCAGGGCGTCGGCCTGGATGATCTCAAGGCGGCCCGACCCGTCGTCCAGTTCGGTCAGCAGCGGGACGAAGCGGGGATCCTTCTCGACCAGCACCACCTTGCCCGCGTCGCTTTCCAGCAGGGCGCGGGTCAGGCCGCCCGGGCCGGGGCCGACCTCGATCACCGCGCGGCCCTCGAACGGCCCGGCGAGGCGGACGATCTTACGGGTGACGTTCAGGTCCAGCAGGAAGTGCTGGCCGAAGCTCTTCTTTGCCGACAGCCCGTGGGCGTCCAGAGTTTCGCGCAGGGAGGGGAGGTCGGTCATTCGGCGGCGTGGCGGGCGTCGGCCATGGCGGCCGCCAGACGGATGGCGGCGATCAGGCTGTCGGGCCGGGCGACTCCCTTGCCCGCGATGTCGAAGCCCGTGCCGTGGTCCGGCGAGGTGCGGATGATGGGCAGGCCCAGGGTGGCGTTGACCCCACCCCAGAAGTCCAGCGTCTTGACCGGGATCAGGGCCTGATCGTGATACATGCAGATGGCCGCGTCATAGGCGCGGCGGGCCTCGTCGTGGAACAGGGTGTCGGCGGGCAGGGGGTCGGTGATGTCGATCCCTTCGGCGCGCAGGGCTTCGGCGGCCGGTTTCAGGATCTCGATCTCCTGCAGGCCCAGGGCCCCGCCTTCGCCCGCGTGTGGGTTGAGGGCCGCCATGGCCAGACGGGGGCGGGCAATGCCGAAGTCGCGCTTGAGGCATTCATGAACCACCCGCGCTGTGCGGCGGATGCGGGCGTCGGTGACCAGTTCGGGCACCTCGTCCAGCGAGACATGGATGGTGACGAGGCAAGCGCGCAGATCCTGCGCGGTCAGCATCATCACCGGCCCGCGCGTGCCGGCATAGGGGCGATCGGCGGTCAGTTCGGCGATGAACTCCGTGTGGCCGGGGAACCGGAATCCGGCTGCGTACAGGGGCGCCTTGGCGATTGGGGCCGTGACGAGACCGGATGCCTCTCCAGCCAGGGCCAGATTGACCGCCTGCTCGATCCAGTCGGCGATGGTTGCCGCGTTCTCCGGTTCAGGACGGCCTGGCGTCACGGTCTCCGGGAGCGGCCTGTGGAGCACGGGCAGGCCGGCGGCGAAACGGTCGGTCGCCTCGGCAGGATCCCGGATCGGAAACAGGGGGGACGATCCAGCCGCAGCCAGGAGATTGACGTCGGCGATGACGAAGAACGCGTCATGGGCCTGATTTCTGAGCGCCGCCCAAGCCTTGTGGATGATCTCCGGTCCGACTCCTGCAGGCTCGCCCATGGTCAGGGCCAACGGGGCGCGCACAAATGCACCGGGCGCGCCCGTCATGGGTCAGCCTTTGAAGTCGATGTGGGCGTCTTCCCGCAGATCACGGATGTAGCGACGGGCGAGCATGGAGAGCTGCTGTCCCCTCAGGCGGTTTTCGACCTCGTCGAAGTTCGGCGCCGTGGGGCCGCCGGCCCGGCGATCGCAGACGGCCAGCACATGCACGCCCAGCGGTGTGCGCACGGGCGCGCTGATCGACCTCACCTCAGCTGAGCGTGCGACTTGCTGGAACTGCGGGGCCAGATCGTCGACGTCGGATTCACCAAGGTCAGCGCCGAGAAGGTCGGGCTCCTGGCGGGACCGCTCGAGGATGTTGTCGCAGGTCAGATCTTGTCGCAGCGCGTTGAGTCTGGCCGTGGCGGCCGCGACGGCCTCGTCAGAAGCCTCGGAGTCGACCTCGATCATCACCTGGCGAAGGTTCACCATGCTGGTGGACGAACCGTCACGCTTGTCGCGGAGATAGAGGATGTAGACCCCCCCTTCGACGGGGATCGGACGAGACAACTGGCCCGGCTCCATGTTGTCGAGCGCGGTCTGCAAGCCCGGGAGCACCTCGCCCTGGATCAGCCAGCCGGCGTCTCCGCCGCTGGCCGCCGATGGCGCACTGGAGAACTGGCGCGCCACGGACATGAACGGCGCCCCCTGAATGATCTGCTGAACCAGTTGGTTGGCGCCGTTCAGCGCCGCCTGCTGGCCGCCGACGCGCGTGGCGTCGATGAAAATCTCGCCGACCAGATACTGCGGGCGACTGGCGGCGGCGGAGATCCGTTGAATGGTCTGGTCGACCTGGTTGCGACCGACCCGCGCCCGCGGACCAAAACGTCCTCGCACAAGCGCCTGCCAGCCTGTTTCGACCCGGACCTGTTCCCGCACCGTTTCCGGACGGACGCCCGCTTCGGCAAGATAAGCGAGATAGGCTTCAGAGGTAATCCCGACCGATTGGGCGGTCATGGCGATTTCAGCGTCCACGTCCTCGTCGGGAATATTCACCTCGAAACGGGCCAGCTCCTGCCTCTGCAGCTTTTCATCGATAAGGCTGTTCAGCGCCTGACGCTGAATGGCGGGCAAGGTCTCTTCCGTGGGCTGGACCTGGGTCATGGCGATAAGCAGCAGCATGCGCTGGCGCAATTCGTAGCTGGTGATCGGCACGTCGTTGACGAGCACCACCAGACCTTCCGCCAGATCGAATTCAGCGACCGGAGTCGACCGTTGCGGGGCTTGTTCGGCCGAGGGGTCCAGTTGACCAGCCACGGGCGTGTCGGGCGCGGTCTGCGCCGTCGCCAGTTGAGCCGGCGCGACAGAAGCCAACATGGCCGCGACCGCAACCCCCGCCGTGTAACGCTTGAAACGCATGTCTTTGTCTTCGTCCCTGGATCCGCTCGACGCCTAATTCAGCAGAGCGTACCGATGAATGGCGCCCATATCATGGTTCGGATGACGCTCCGATCACCACATGTCATCGCGTTGATAGCCTGTACCGCCCAATGTGGCGAGGGTTAGGCGCACATAGGCGCCGGTGCGTGGGCCGGACGGGTCCACCCGGGTGTTGTCCCGGCGATATCCGATCTCGAAACGGATGCAGTCGTCCTCGAACAGGAGCCCGACCTCGCCCCGTGTAAGCCGGTCTTCCTGGAGGTCCATGATGCTCCGGCCGGCCACGCCCCAGTTGCCGGTGATGAACTGCTGGCCGCTGAACTGCACGAACTCGTAGTTGCGGTAGGTGCGCGTGGCGAGGGGCAGGGCGGGGTCCACATCGACCGGGTTGGAACGGTCGATGATGTAGCTGACCGTAGCCAGGTTTCGGGCGCCCCAGCTTCCGTCCAGCATGACCTCCGCCCGGCGGACCTCGCCGCCGTCGTCGATCTGGGCATGGGCCCAGCCGCGGACCTGTGGCCCGGGAGAAAAGGTCGCCGCAACGACCCAGTCGGAGGCGCGATCCGCCAGGCCCGACGGGTCGAAGAGACTCCCGGTGCCGTCGCCCGTCGGCACCAGATACCGGTCTTCCGATTCGTCGCGCCAGCTGCGCCCCAGAAAGATGCTCGCGGACCGCTCGTTGCCCCAGCGCAGGCTGGCTCGGCCGCCCGCCGTGAGGCGCAGGCCGCCTTCGTAGAGATCGTGGCCCGTAAAGCGATCGATGGCGAACAGCGAAGTTTCGTCCAGGTCCGTGACCTGACTGTCCTCGTTGGGAAGTCGCGGGTCGAGGTCGGTGCGATTCGAAATCGAAATCTGGGCGAGCGGCTCGAGCACGAGATCTGCGCCGTTGTCGAAGCGCCGTATCACGGGGTAGCTGACGTCGATGCCGGCGGTGGCGCGGGCGCGGGTGACCGTGACGGACTCGTCGGGGCTGGAAGGTAGATCCTCCAGGGCATAGGCGTCGGCGCGCAGGTTGAGGAAGGGCTCCCACCTCAATCCGATCGGCGACGTCAGCACGCGGCGCCAATCCGCCGTCAGCACCACCCGCGCGCTGTCGATTCCGGGGTACCCGGCCAGGGTCGGGTCTGATGGATCGGAGGGGGGGACCTCGCTCGGCGCGAGCACCGGTGCGCCCACATAGTTGTCGCGGATCAGAAGCGCCGCATTGCCGCTCAGGCGCAGTCGGCCCCCAAGGACTTCCTGCCGCGGTTCCCACATGGCTTCGATGATCGGAGCGGCGACCGGGGTGACGCCATCGCGTTCGAAAACATTGTTGGCGGGGTTGGCGCGATCAACCTCCAGCACCCGCAGGCTCTGGATGGTGAAGGCCGCGGCGGACAGATAGGAGCGCTCGGTCTGCCGCTCCGCATAGACCTGCGAGATCAGACGACGCCGGTCTCCGTAGTACAGGCCGTTGTCCTGATACGGATCCTCTGTTCCATAGCGGTCGAACAGGGTCTTGTCGGAGGCCCGTTCGGCGGTGAAGCCCCAACGCCACGGTCCGGCCGGGTCAAAGGCGCCGTGAGCCAGCAGATATCCGCGGTGATCTTCGGTCGCGACGCCGGAAATGTCTTCGTAAGTGTAGCCCGCCCGGGCCTGCACGATGCCGTCGCCGAAGTGGCGACGCCACTGCAGGTTCAGGAACGGGTTCACATCGGTATTGAACTGGGGGCTGATGACCCAGTCCTCGGAAGGCGACACGACGATCAGATACGGCTGTTCGTAGGACAGGCCGCGCGCCTCATCGTAATCAACGCTCGGGACCAGAAAGCCGGAGGCGCGCTCCACGGTCGGGTCCGGATGGGCGAACACCGGCAGCCACAGGACCGGGACACCGCCGACCCGAAACAGCGCGTTGCGGTAAAGAATCGCGCGCAGGTTTTCGTCCTGAACCACCTGCTGGGCCTGAATGGACCAGGTCGGCTCCTTGCGTTCGCCGTTCTCGTCGCAGATGGGACAGGGCGTGAACAGGGCGTAGTTCAACTCGTTGACCGCCGACGACCGCCGTACGGCCGTGGCCGCCATCAGATGACTGCCGTCCGTGGCGCGCACCGCCAGGTTCACCGCCACACCGGTCTGAAGGTTCTCGTCCAGCTCCAGCACGTCTGCGGTCACTACCGTGCCGTCGATGTCGATCAGTTCGACCTCGCCGGACGCCGTGGCGACACCGGTGTTGAGATTGTAGGTGACTTCACGGCCGCGGAGGTTGCGGCCTTCGAACCGGGCCAGAACCCGCTCATCAAGGCCGCGGGCGCTGATCTGGCCGGTGTCGTCGCGCACAACGTCCTCAGCCTCGATGTATACAGCCCCGGGCGAAACGCCGTCGGAAGGCGCCTGCTGGGCAAGGGCGTAGCCAGGGACAAGGGCGAAGGCGGTCGCACCCGCGAGCAGGCGCCGTCGCACCGTCGCTCCGTGTCCCAAACGCCAGGCCTGCGGCATGTTCACCAAGTCTTGCTCCCGGCCGGACGACGCAGCGTTCCGGTTCGCCGTCCGGTTACCCGTCTTCGGTATAGAAGAGCAAGGTGAAGGCGGACAGCGCCGTCAGTATGGGCGGAAGCCAGGCTGCGAGGAAGGCGGGAATCGCCTCGGCCGCACCAAGCGCCGCTGTAAACTGATTGATGAAAAAGAAGGCGAAACCGAGGATCACCGCAGCGACGCTCATGCGGGCGAGGTCGCCCAGCCGCATCAGCCTCAGCGAGAAGGCCGCCGCCAGCATGGACATGGCGGCGAACATCAGCGGCGTGGCCAGCAACTGCTGGAATTTCAGCCGGTGCGCGGTGGCCGAGAATCCCGCTGCCTCGATTCGATCAATCTGGGGCGGCAGGGACCAGAACGGGGTCGAATCGGGATCGGCGAACTGGTTGAATGCGTCGTCGTCGGCGATGCTGGATGGCAGATCCAGGGAGGCGTAGGGACGGGCCTGCTGGCCTATCGATGCGCCCTGTGCGTTCGTCAGACGCCAACTGCCCGCCGACAAGGAGGCGGTGGACGCGTCGATCCGCTCCGAGAAGCTGCGCCCTCCGTCCTCGCCCACCGTGTAGATGAAGAAAGACACGTCGTTCAGCACGCCAGTGGCCAAATTCCGGCTGTCGGCGCGGATGACGATCTGCCGGCTGTCATCGCCTTCCCGCAGCCACACGGACGACGACTCCTCAGTCCCGCCGCCGCCCCTGATCCGGGCGCGTTCATGCTCGTATCCGCCGTCCAGCGACGCCGCCACCGGATTCAGGACGGTCACTGTCAGAACGCCGATCAGAAGGGCCGCTGCCCCAGCCGGGAAGACGAAGCGCCACGCCGAGACCCCGGCTGCTCGCATGGCCACCAGTTCGCTGCGCCGGTTGAGGCCGACAAACGCCGCCAGGGACCCGAACAGAAAGACGAAAGGCAGCAGTTCAAGAATCACGGCCGGAGACTTCATCAGCGTCAGACCGAAAATCCGCACGGCGCCGATGTCGGCATGTCTGCCGACCGAACGGGAGACTTCGACAAAATCGATCAGCACCACGAGCCCGGCGATGACCGCCAGGGACACGCCGAGAGCTTTCAGCGTCTGAAGGAGCACATAGCGCTCGATGCGGGCCAGGCGAAATCGCCCGATCATGACGCGGCCCCGAGGCGGCGCGGGCGGGGCAGGGCGGACATGGCCTTTTTTACCCTGGTGATGGGACTGGACTGACGGAACACCAGGCGCAGGGCGATCGCGGCGGCGCCAAGGGGGATCAGGTACTGGAGCGGCGCCAGCCAGATGTTCCATGCGCCGGCGCCAACCACGCCATAGCCGGCGACTCGCACGATCAGGAACGCCGCCGCCGCCGCCGCGACCCGGCCGCCATAACCGGTGCGGCGAAACTGGCCGCCCAGTACAGCGGACAGCGCCAGCGCCATCGCCGTCAGGGCGTAGAGCGGCGATGCAATGCGCGCGTGCGCCTCGGCCAGAAGCTCCTCGCGGCTGCCGGTCCGCTCGAGCATGTCGGCGCTGGGCCGGACCAACTCGGCGAGCCAGAGGTCTGAATCCCTGAAGGCGAGGACCTCCTCCGTCCCTGTGAAAGGCGTCAGGTCGAAGGCGTACTCGTCGAAGGAGAGAAAATTCAGCACCCCCCGATCAGAGAACTGCTGCATCGAACCGGGCCCCATCAGCAGGGCAGGGGCGCCGTCCAGACGGGTGAACCGGGCGGTGGTGGCGTCCCAGGTGGTGACCTCGTCTCCATCCTGGATGTGTACGAACAGGTTCCGGATCAGACCGCTTTGCTCGATCTGCTGAACATAGACGGTGAGACCGCCTCCTGCCTGGACGAACTGCCCCTCCTGGACCAGCAGGGACGCAAGGTCGGTGCGGATTGCGAATGCGGTCTCTCGCGCCTCGCGCTGGGCGGCGGGCTGGACGTAAAGCGTCACGAACAGGCTGAGCAGGGTGACAATCACGGCCAGTCGCATGGCGGGGGCGACGACTTTCCACCGTGTCATGCCGCCCGCAAAACAGGCGGTGAGCTCCTGTTCGCGCTGCAGTCTGGTCAGCGCCATCAGTCCGCCGACCAGCACGCCGATCGGCAGGATCACCGCCAGAAGCTGGGGCGTGGCCAGGGCGGTGAGCTTGAGCATGATCCAGGCGCTTTGCCCGCGTTCCACGATCACTTCGAGCTGATTGAGGCTCTGGCTCAGCACCCCGATTCCACACAGGGCCCCGCATGCCGCCGCGACGGGCAGGGCGATCTGACGGAAGAGATAGCGGCTTATAAGGTTCATTTGCAGCGTCGGCGCCGGTTGCGGCCCGGCGGTTTGGGGGGCATGTAATACAGCATCCTTGCGCGCCGGGAAGCTCAGCCGGTGCGTGTTCGCTTATCCCCAAGACCGGGACTGGAACCCGGCCAGGAGTTCGTTTCCATGAAAGTAGAGTTCGTCGCCGATACCGGCGCCGCCGAGATCATCGCGTTGCTCGTCCACGAGGGCCGCGCGTTCTCGGGTGAAACGGCCGGGTACGATACGACGTCGTCCGGCGCGCTGACCCGCGCCATGAAGGCCAGCCGCTTCACCGGCGGCGCCCTGAGCCATCTGGCCGTCGCAGCGCCCGCGGGCGTTGATGCAGGCCAGATCCTGCTGGTGGGCGCGGGCGACAAGGACAAGGTGGACGAACAGGCCATCGAGAAGGCCGGAGCGCAGGCCTACGTCGCCGTGAAGATGTCAGGCGCCGAGACGTTGACCCTGGATTTGAAACATCTGTCGGCCGGGCAGGCCGCGCGGGCGGCCTTCGGCGCCGTGCTGGGCGCCTATCGCTTCGACAAGTACCGCACGACCCTGAAGCCAGAGAAGATTCCGTCGATCAAGACGCTGCGCGTGGTGGCCGCTGATCCCAGGGCTGCCGAGGCCGCGTTCCAGCCCCTCTCGGCGGTGGCCGACGGCGTCATGTTCGCCCGCGACCTGGTCTCGGAGCCGCCGAACGTCCTGTATCCCGCCGAGTTCGCCCGCCGGGTCAAGGAACTGGAAAGGCTGGGCCTGGAGGTTGAAGTCCTGGGCGAGGCCGAGCTTGAGAAGATCGGCATGCGCACCCTGCTGGCCGTGGGCGAAGGCAGCGCGCGCGAAAGCCAGGTCGCCATCATGAAGTGGAACGGCGGCAAGCCGGGCGACCAGCCGATCGCCTTTGTGGGCAAGGGCGTCTGCTTCGACACCGGCGGAATCTCGCTCAAGCCTCCCGAGGGCATGGAGGAGATGAAGTGGGACATGGGCGGCGCCGCCGCCGTGTCCGGCCTGATGCAGGCTCTGGCCGGGCGCAAGGCCAAGGCCAATGTCATCGGCGTCATCGGCCTGGTCGAGAACATGCCCGACGGCAAGGCCCAGCGTCCTGGCGATGTGGTTACGTCCCTGTCGGGCCAGACCGTTGAGGTGATCAACACCGACGCCGAAGGCCGTCTCGTGCTGGGTGATTGCCTCTGGTACGTGCAGGAGCAGTTCAAGCCGAAGCTCATGATCGACCTGGCCACCTTGACCGGCGCGATGATCGTTGCGCTCGGGCACGAGTATGCGGGTGTCTTCGCCAATGACGACGGGGTGGCGAACGCCATCCTCGCCGCCGGTCCCAAGGTGGACGAGCCGGTGTGGCGCATGCCCCTGCCAGACCGCTACGACCGCCACGTGGACAGCCCGATTGCCGACATGCGCAACGTAGGCAATGGCCGCGCGGGTGGCTCGATCACGGCGGCGCTCTATCTACAGCGTCACGTGAACAAGACACCCTGGGCTCACATCGACATCGCGCCCACAGCCTGGGCGAAGGACTCCAGGAACCCGGTGGTGCCGGACGGCGGCGTCGGTTTCGGTGTTCGTCTTCTGGACCGCATGGTCGCAGATTCGTACGAAGGCTGACGTGAGCGAGGCGGGGGCCGGCGAAATCTGGTTCTACCACCTGGAGCGCTCGACGCTCGATCAGGTGCTGCCGGAGTTGCTGGACCGGACCCTTCAACGGGGCTGGCGGGCCTTGGTCCGCGTCGATGATCCCGGCCTCGCTGAGGCTCTGGACGAACGGCTGTGGGCTTGGCGGGAAGACGCTTTTCTCGCCCACGGCCGCGCGGACCAACCCCATGCGGGGCGCCAGCCCATTCTCCTGACGTCGGATGCGGTCAATGGGAATGATGCTCAGGTCCTGTTCATCGTCGATCGCTCAGACGTGGATGCATCCGAACCGTTCGAGCGGTGTTTCATCATCTTCGACGGCCGGGACGAGGAATCGCTCCAGCATGCGCGGGGGCGGTGGAAGACCTTGAGGGAGGCCGGGGCGACCCTGGCCTACTGGAAGCAGACGGAGCAGGGAAAATGGGAAAAGGCAGCCTGATATGGGTCGGCGCCGCGGCGCTGGTAGTGGCGTCCTGCTCGTCGGGTCCAGGCTCTGACGCTCCTGTCCAGACGGCTGTCGCATCCGCACCGGCCAGCGACGTCCTTGACTACGCCGCAGCGACGCAGCCCGTCGGCACCCGCATGCCGCAGATGGACGGCGATCTGTGCCGGGCGGCTGAGCTGCAGAATATCGTCGGGCAACCCCGGACCGAGATTCCCGTTCCTGTCGATGTGATCAACCGACGGGTCACCTGCACGACCTGTCCGATAACCGAGGACTACTCCCCTTACCGCCTCAACATCTTCTTCGACCAGAATACCGGGATCGTGGAAGAGGTGCGTTGCGGATGACCCCGAAAGGCTCATTCATGAAGACCGCCATAGCCGCCGGCCTGACCGTCGTCGGCGCTTCCGTCCTCGCCGCCTGCTCGGCGTTGCCCCAACACGAAGGCGGGTCGGGCCTGCCGCCTTCGGTCAATGATCAGTGCCTCGCCAGCGAGCACCAGAGCCTGATTGGCCAGAACCGCAGCCAGATCCCGCAAACGCCCGCGGGTGCGACATGGCGCATCACCTGCACCAGCTGCGCCATGACCATGGACTATCGTCCGGACCGGCTGAATATCCTCTATGACGAGCAGTCGGGCATTGTGCGGGAGGTCAAATGCGGATGATGCGCGCCATCCTTCTTGCGGGATCGATCACGGCCCTTGCGGCCTGCGCACCCGCCGTGGCTCCCATGCCAGAAGAAAACGCAGGGGGCCCCTGGCGCTGCGACGCCGAAGCCTCGCAGTCCCTGATCGGCTCCCATGTCGGCGCGGTCAGTTTCCTCGCCGGCTCGAACGTCCGCATGGCCTGCACCACGTGCGCGGTGACCTTCGACTACCAGGAAGATCGCCTCAACCTGTTCTTCGACGAAGAGACGGGTGTCATCGAACGCGTCACCTGCGGCTGATCAGACCGCTTCGGCCAAAGCCTCCTCGGCCTTCAGCCATTCGGCCTCTGCGGCGTCCAGATCGCTCTGGGCCTTTGTGCGGGCTCGGGTCAGACCTTCAAGCGCCTTGGGATTGGTGATGGAAGCGTTGGCCATGTCGTCGTCGATGCGGGCGACATCAGCCGTCAGCTGGGCCATCCGCTCCTCGGCCTTCTTCACTGCGTGACGGAGGGTCGAGGGCGAGGGGCCTGATTTCTTGTCGTTCTTCTTGCGCTTGTTGTTCGAAGTCGGGGCCTCGACCGCAGTCTCGTCCTTGATTTGGCTCGGTTTGACCGCAGCCATCTTGGCGCGGTCGAGGACGTATTTTGCATAGTCGTCCATGTCGCCGTCCCACGGCTTGACCGTGCCGTCGGCGGCCAGCCACAGGCGGTCGGCGACCATCTCCATCAGCGAGCGGTCGTGGGTGATCAGGATCACGGCGCCGGAGTATTCATTCAGCGCGTCGAGCAGGGCCCGGCGGCTGTCGATGTCGAGGTGATTGGTCGGTTCGTCGAGGATCAGGATGTGCGGCGCATCCATCGCCACCTGATTGAGCAGCAGGCGGGCGCGCTCGCCGCCGGACAGGGAGGCGACGGTAGTTTCCTGCTTCTCATAGCCCAGACCCCATTGCGCCAGCTTGGAGCGGCGGCTGCTTTCGGGGGCGTCGGGCATGGCGCGGCGGATGATTTCCAGCGGGGTATCGGTCGGGTCCATGGCCTCGATCTGGTGCTGGTGGAACCAGCCCACGCGCATCTTGCGGTCGCGATGCAACTCGCCCTCCGAGACGTTGAGGGCCCCGGCGATCATCTTGGAGAAGGTCGACTTGCCGGCCCCGTTGACGCCCAGCAGTCCGATGCGGTCGTCCAGGTCCATACGCAGGTTGAGATTGCGCAGGATCGGCTTGCCCGGCTCATAGCCGACATTGGCCCGCTCCAGCCGGATCAGCGGCGGGGCCAGCGGGCGCGGCGGCGAGGGCAGAATGAAGGGGGAGACGCGCTCCTCGATGGTGGTGGCGACCGGCTGCATCTTGGCCAGTCGCTTCATGCGCGACTGGGCCTGGGCGGCCTTGGAGGCCTTGGCCTTGAAGCGATCGACGAAGGCCTGCAGGTGGGCGCGTTCGGCGTCCTGCTTGGCCTTGGCCGACATCTGCAGCCGGGCCTTTTCGGCCCGGGCCTGTTCGAACTGGTCGTAGTTGCCCGTGTAGAGCGTCAGGGTGTGGTTCGCGAGGTGCAGGATGTGGGTGCAGACCTCGTTTAGCATCTCGCGGTCGTGGGAGATGATCAGGGCGGTGTGCGGGTATTTCTTGAGCCGGGCCTCGAGCCACAGGGCGCCCTCGAGGTCGAGGTAGTTGGTCGGTTCGTCGAGCAGCAGCATGTCCGGCTCGGCGAACAGGGCGGCGGCGAGAGCGACGCGCATGCGCCAGCCGCCGGAGAATTCCGACATCGGCCGCTGCTGGTTTTCCTGGTCGAAGCCGAGGCCGACGAGAATTTCGGCGGCGCGGGCGGGGGCGGCGTCCGCGTCGATCTCGATCAGCCGGGTCCAGATCTCGCCCATCTCCTCGGGCTCGGCGGTTTCGAGGCGGCCGAGCAGGGTGTGGCGCTCCTCGTCGGCCTCGAGGATGGTCTCGAGCACGCTGACGGGCGTGGCGGGGTGCTCCTGATCGACCGAGCCGATGCGGGCGGTCTTGGGCAGGCTGATCTCGTCGCCGCCGGCGGCCAGTTCGCCGAGGATCAGCTTGAACAGGGTCGATTTGCCGATGCCGTTGCGGCCCACCAGCCCGACCTTGGAGCCCGGCGGCAGGGAGACGGAGGCGTCCACGAGGAATTTGCGGCCCCAGGCGTTGAAGGTCAGGTCGGTGATCTGGAGCATGGCAGGCGAACAATCAGTCAGGAGGGAGGTGAAGCAGCAAAACGGCGACGCCCACAAGCAGCCAAGCGCGACGCGCCGGGCGACAGGGCGGAAAAGGAAGAACGCTTCCAGTTGGAAACCGGCTGCGGCGCGTCTATAAGCCCGCGACCCTCAAACCACCAAACCCAAGAAGTCACTCCCATGACCGAACGCACCTTCTCGATCATCAAGCCGGACGCCACCCGCCGCAATCTGACCGGCAAGGTCAACGCTGTGATCGAGGATGCTGGCCTGCGCATCGTCGCCCAGCGCCGTATCCAGATGACCGAAGACCAGGCCAAGAAATTCTATGAAGTTCACGCCGAGCGCCCGTTCTACGGCGAACTGGTCGAGTTCATGACCTCCGCCCCGGTGGTGGTGCAGGTTCTGGAAGGCGAGAACGCCGTGGCCCGCTACCGCGAAGTCATGGGCGCCACCAACCCCAAGGACGCTGCGGCCGGCACCATCCGCGCCCTGTACGCCGAGAACGTCGGTGAGAACTCGGTGCACGGTTCGGACAGCCAGGAGAACGCCGAACTCGAGATCGCCCAGTTCTTCACCGACGCCGACATCGTCGGCTGACCACGGGTTTTCGGGGAACCGTCGCGGCTGGGGACCGTTTTTATGACCTCTCTCACGGAGAATTACGCCATGAAGACGATCATCAAGTTCATCCCCGTTGTCGGCGCTGTGGCGCTTCTGGGCGCCTGCGGCGCGACGATGGAGCAGCGCGCCGCTACCGGCGCCATCGCCGGCGCTGCGGCCGGCCAGGCCATCGGCGGCAACACTGAGGCCACCGTGGCCGGCGCCGTCATCGGCGGCGCGGCCGGCGCGGTCCGCCCCGACTGACGTCGGAAATATCTTCAGAAGGCAAGCGGCGTCGGTCTCAGACCGGCGCCGTTTTTCTTTGCTCTATGAAGGCGGCCAGCGCCTCGGGATAGAGCTTGTGCTCGGCTGTGCGCACCCTGGCGGCGAGGGTTTCGGCGGTGTCTCCGGGCTCGATAGGCACGCGGGCCTGCCCCAGAACCGGGCCTTCGTCGACTCCTTCGGTCACCAGATGCACGGTGCAGCCCGCCTCGGCATCCCCCGCAGCGATGGCCCGGGCGTGGGTGTCGAGGCCGGGATAATTCGGCAGCAGGCTGGGGTGGATGTTCAGCATCCGCCCCTCCCAGGCGCGAACCAGATGGGCGGTCAGGATGCGCATGTAGCCGGCGAGCACCACCACCTCGACCCCACGCAGGCGCATGGCGGCGTCGAGGGCCAGTTCGTGGTCGTGGCGGACCTTGCCGAACGGGCGATGGTCGATGGCCAGGGCTTCAATTCCAGCCCTTCGCGCCAGTTCAAGCCCGGCAGCCTCTGGATTGTTCGAGATGACCACGGCGATCTCGGCTGGATAGTCCGCCGCCTTCGCCGCCTCGAGGAGCGCGGCCATGTTGGAGCCAGCGCCCGAGATCAGGATGGCGACGCGGGTCTTGCCGTCCTTTGCGGGCGGCGGCGCAGGATCGTGGCCACAACCGGACATGCCGGGATCAGGCCGCTTCCAGCTGGCCGCAGATGAAGGCGACTTCCCCTGCGTTCAGCAGCGATGCCAGAACCGGCTCGGCGTTTTCGGGGCTGACGATCAGGATGAAGCCCACGCCGCAGTTGAAGGTGCGGCGCATCTCGTGGTCGCTGATCCCGCCGGTTTCGGCCAGCCACTGGAATACATGGGGCAGGGGCCAGGCGTCCCAGTCGAACGAGGCCTTGAGACCCTCTGCGATGCAGCGGGGCGGGTTCTCGATCAGGCCGCCGCCGGTGATGTGCGCGCCGCCCTTGATCAAGCCGGCCTTCATCAGCGGCACGATGGACTTCACGTAGATGCGCGTGGGGGCCATCAGCGCCTCGGCGAGGGTGTGGCCCGGCGAGAACGGGGCCTCGTCGCTCCATTTGAGGCCGGATTTCTCCACCACCTTGCGGACCAGAGAATAGCCGTTGGAGTGCGGGCCGGATGAGGCCAGGCCGATGATCACGTCGCCGGTGTTCTGGAGGTCCAGGCGCGGCAGCACCTGTCCGCGCTCCACGGCGCCCATGGAGAAGCCCGCCAGATCATAGTCGCCGTCGCCGTACATGCCCGGCATCTCGGCGGTCTCGCCGCCGACCAGAGCACATCCGGCCTGACGACAGCCCTCGGCGATGCCCGCCACCACCTGGGTCGCGGCCTCCACATCCAGCTTGCCGGTGGCGAAGTAGTCCAGAAACAGCAGGGGCTCCGCGCCCTGGGCCAGCAGGTCGTTGACGCACATGGCCACCAGATCGACGCCCACGCCGCTGTGAAGGCCGGTTTCTATTGCGATCTTCAGCTTGGTGCCCACGCCGTCGGTGGTGGACACGATCAGGGGGTCGACGAATCCGGCCGCCTTCAGGTCGAACAGGGCTCCGAATCCACCCAGCGAGGGCTCTGCGCCGGGCCGCGCCGTGGACTTGGCCAGCGGCTTGATGGCTTGGACCAGCCGCTCGCCTGCGTCGATGTCCACCCCCGCTTGCGCATAGGTCAGGCCGTTCGGGCGGGTGTCGTTCGATGCGCTCATGTCACGCGGGCCTTCGAATTTGTGTCGGAATGTGGGTCGCGCTCTTGCCACGACCGGCTAGCGCCGGGCTATAGCATCCTCATGACGCCGATCACCACAAATGAGGCGCTGGCCGCGTTCTGCGACCAGCTGTCCGGTTCCGAGTTCATCACGGTCGACACCGAGTTCATGCGGGAAACGACCTACTGGCCCAGGCTCTGCCTGATCCAGGCGGCGACGCCGACCGTTGCAGGCATCATCGATCCGATGGCGGACGGCCTGGATCTGGCGCCGTTCCTGGATCTGCTGCGGGATACGAGGATCATCAAGGTCTTCCATGCCGCCCGGCAGGACGTGGAGATCTTCAACAAGCTGGGCGCCATGCCCACGCCGCTTTTCGACACCCAGGTGGCGGGCATGGCGGCAGGCTTCGGGGATCAGGTGGCCTATGATTCGCTGGTCCGGCAGATGCTCAAGAAGGACGTGGACAAGGGCAGTCGTTTCACAGACTGGGCCCGTCGTCCCCTGTCGGAGTCGCAGCTGACCTATGCGTTGGGGGACGTGACCCATCTGGCGGCGCTTTATCCGCGTCTGCGCGATCGGCTGGCGCGGGAAGGCCGGCTGGAGTGGGTATCCCAGGAAATGGAGGCGCTGACCGATCCGGCGCTTTACGACACCGATCCCGATAACGCCTGGAAGCGCCTGAAGCCCAAGAAGTTTTCGGCAAAGTACCTCGCCGCGTTTCAGGCGACGGCCGCCTGGCGCGAGCGCGCGGCGCAGGAGCGGGATCAGCCCCGGGGCCGCATCCTCAAGGATGACGCCATCGACGAAATCGCCACCCAGGCCCCTACGGACGCGGATGCCTTCAGCCGCCTGCGAGCCCCGCCGAAGGGATTTGGCGGGTCGCGTCTGGGGCAGGACCTGATCGAGGTTTTGCGCGACGTCCTGAAAAACCCCGAGGAGCACGCGCCCGACATCCAGAAGCCGTCCGGCCGCGAGCCGGCCCCGGCTTCGGTGGTGGAACTGCTCAAGGTGCTGCTCAAGGCCAAGTCGGAACAGGCCAATGTGGCCACCAAGCTGCTGGCGAACGTCTCGGACCTTGAGAAGATCGCCCTGAGCGACGACGCCGACGTGGATGCCCTGAAGGGCTGGCGGCGTCAGCTGTTCGGCGAGGACGCGCTCAAGCTCAAGCGCGGGGAGATCGCCCTGGTCCTGAACGGGGCCAAGGTCGAGGTGGTCGAGATCGAGAACTGACGGCCGTCTCAGCCGATATCGAGACCAGCGTCCAGGGTCTCCGCCAGCGCTTTGGCGCGGCGTCGTGTCTGTTCACCGAGCAAAGCGTCGGCATGATCAGCCGAGGCCTTCAGCCGCAGCGTGCCGTCCTTAAGGCTGACCACGGTGCTCGCCAGAATTTGGGGGGAGCGCACCGACATGTCACTGCCGAGGCGCATGGCCAGACCCAGCGCGCGGGCCCGCAGGCGCTGGTCGTCGTTCAGCAGGCGATCCATGATGTGCGGGCCCGGGGTGTCGCTTGATCCGCCATACCGGGCGTTGATGGCGCTGGCCAGGAACGCCCGCTCCGCATGGGTCTGGCCCGGCGCGGGTGCGCGCAGAACCTGATCGAACGCCAGTTCAACCCTGTGGTCGGGGTGCAGTCGGGCTCCGAGGTCCGCCAGACGACAGGCGGCGGCGGTCAGGACGCCGTCCCGCTCCTCGCCGAACGCCGTGGGCAGGGCGGCCATCACCCCGGTCAGCCAACCTTCCAGCGCGCCCGCCAGGCCGGGGGAGACTCCCTGACGCAGGCCGATGGCCTCGCAACTGGCCAGCAGCGGGTCTGCAGACACCAGCGACGGCGCCAGGCTTTCGAACAGCAGGCCTTCACGCAGGCCCCAGGCCGAGAATTCGACCCGCTCGAAGCCGCAATGCTCCAGCAGCCCTTCCAGCACCAGGGCGGCGTAGGGCAGGGTCTCCACCCGTCGTTTCGACACGCCCGGGGTCCGCGCCAGCGAGGCGGGCGACTGGTGCGCCACCAGATGGGCGGTGTCGCGGGCCTGCTGGGCGGTCATGGCGTACTGGTGCACGATCCGCAGCGGATGATCCACCATGGCCATATGGATCTGGGCCAGGCTGCGCCAGCCGCCGCCGACCGCGTGCAGCACGACGCTGGAGTAATCTTTCGCCATGGGTTTGAGGCGTTCTGCGATCAGGGCGCGGGCGTGGTCGGCGTCGAACCCGTCGGGCGTGGTCAGGGAGAACGGACCCAGCGGCAGGGTCACGCCGCCCTCCACCTTGCCGCCGCCCACCCGGCACAGCTCCAGACTGGCGCCGCCCAGATCCGCGGCGATCCCCACCGAGTCCGGTGCGCCGGCCAGCACGCCCAGCGCGGCGTAGCGGGCTTCCTCTTCGCCGGTCAGGACGCGAACTTGCAGGCTGGTCTCGGCCGCGACCCGCTGGCGGAACTCCTCTCCGTCCGAGGCGTCACGAACGGCGGCTGTGGCCGCGGTCAGGACCGCAGCCGGCCTCACGCCCTCAACGATGGAGGCGAAGCGGCGTAGCGCCGGCAGGGCCATCTTCACCCCTTCGGGCGACAGCCGGCCGGTGGCGGCGATGTCGCGGCCGAGGCCCGCCAGAACCTTTTCATTGTAGACCGTCCAGATGGCCCGGCCCTCAAGCCGGTACATCACCAGACGCACCGAGTTGGAGCCCACGTCGATGACGGCCACGTCGTCGCGCCCGTCGCGTCCATCCACCTTGCCCGGCGGCGGCCTATCGGTAGGGACGGTCAAATGTGATCACCTTGGGCAGCACCTTCACCTTGCGACCCCGGCCCGACAGGCTGGGGTTCTTGATGAAATAGTCGTGGGCGGAGAAGGGCCGTTCCGGATCAGCGGGTTTGACCCGGTGATAGTTCCCTGACGAATCCAGAACCCAGCTCTGGGCGTCGTCCTTCAGGTTGGCGACCATGATCTGGTCCAAGACCTGATCATGCACCGTGGCGTTGGTCACGGGCGCCATGACCTCGACCCGGCGATCCAGATTGCGGGTCATCCAGTCGGCCGAGGAAATGTAGACCCTGGCCTTGTCGCTGGGCAGGGCGTGGCCGTTGGCGAAGGCCACGATGCGGCTGTGCTCAAGGAACCGGCCGATGATCGACTTGACCCGGATGTTCTCCGACAGGCCGGGCACGCCCGGGCGCAAACAGCAGATGCCGCGGATGACCATGTCGATGCTCACGCCCGCCTGGCTGGCGCGGTAGAGGGCGTCGATGATTTCGGGATCCACCAGCGAGTTCATCTTGACCCATATGGCGGCGGGCTTGCCTGCGCCGGCGGATTCCACCTCCTGCTCGATCATGCGGATCAGGGAGAGTTTCATCCGCAGCGGCGAGACGATCAGGCGTTCCATCTCGCCCGGCTGGGCGTAGCCGGTGATGTAGTTGAACACCTTGGCCGCATCGCGCCCGATGCCCGGATCGGTCGAGAACAGGGACAGGTCGGTGTAAACCTTGGCCGTGACCGGGTGATAGTTTCCGGTGCCTGCGTGGACATAGGTCTTCAGGCCATCGGCCTCTCGGCGCACCACCACGCTGAGCTTGGCGTGGGTCTTGTACTCCACGAAGCCGAAGACCACGTGGACGCCCGCGCGCTCCATGGCGCGGGCCCAGCGCAGGTTGGCCTCTTCGTCAAAGCGCGCCTTGATCTCCACCAGGGCGGTGACGTTCTTGCCGTTCTCGGCCGCCTCGATCAGGGCCGCCACGATGGGGCTGTCCTTGGAGGTGCGATACAGGGTCTGCTTGATGGCGATGACGTTGGGATCACGGGCGGCCTGGCGCAGGAACTGGACCACCACGTCGAAGCTCTCGAACGGGTGGTGGATCAGGATGTCCTTCTCGCGCACCGCGGCGAAGACGTCGCCGCCCTGGTCACGGACCCGCTCGGGATAGCGGGGCTCGAACGGGGGAAACTTCAGCTCCGGTCGATCAGGGGGGATCAGATCCGACAACTGGCCGAGGCCGAGCATGCCGTCCACCATGACCACGTCCTGCGGCGCGGCGTCGAGTTCCCGGATGATGAAATTCCTGAGGTCGTCCGGCATGGACGCCTCGATCTTGACCCGCACCACCTCGCCCAGGCGGCGCTGCTTCAGCGCCTCCTCGAACTCCAGCACCAGATCCTCGGCTTCTTCCTCGATCTCGATGTCGGAATCGCGGATCAGGCGCAGCACGCCCTTCTCCAGGACCTCGCAGCCCGGGAACAGGTGGTCGATGAACAGCAGCAGCAGGGCTTCCAGCGTCACGAAACGCCGCCGGCCCTTCACCGACCGCCCGTCGGTAGCCAGTTCCCAGAACCGTCGCACCTGGGTCGGCACAGGGACCAGGGCGTAGAGAATCCGGTTGTCCCGCTCGCGACGCAGCTTGAGGGCCAGCGAGAAGCCCAGGTTGGGCAGGAAGGGGAACGGGTGCGCCGGGTCGATGGCCAGCGGCGTCAGCACTGCGAACAACTGGTTGAGAAACTCGGGCTCCAGCCGGTCGCGCTCGGTCTTGGTGATCCTGGCGGGATCCACCACCTCGATGCCGACGTCCTTCAACTCCCGCCACAGGGTGCGCCACTGAGCCTGCTGGTCGGCCATCAGGGAGCCGGCGGCGGTGTTGATGCGCTCCAGCGTCTCGGCGGGTGTCAGGCCGTCGGCGGAGACCACGCGAACCCGCTGGCGAACCTGACCTTTCAGGCCGGCCACGCGGACCATGTAGAATTCGTCCAGGTTGTTGGCCGAGATGGACAGGAACCGCACCCGCTCCAGCAGGGGGTGAGCGGGATTGGCCGCCTCCTCCAGAACCCGGGCGTTGAAGGCCAGCCATGACAGCTCGCGGTTGAAGAACCGCTCGGGCGAAGCCAGCAGCGCCTCGTCCAGCTCAAGCGCGCTTGCGTGGGAGGAGGGGACCTCCTGGCCGGTGGTGCGGTCGGCGATGGGTAGGTGGTCGCTCATGCCGGTGGTTGTGGCAAGTCGGTGTGACGGCCGCAAGGCGCAGCGTCAGTCGGCGGCCGCCTTCTTCTTCGCCGCCGGCTTTTTCGCCGCCGTTTTCTTGGCTGGAGCTTTCTTCGCTGCAGCCTTTTTCGGCGCCGCCTTCTTCTTGGCTGGCGCACTTCCAGCCTTGGCGGCCAGCAGGGGCAGGGCCGCCTCCAGGGTCAGGTCCTCGGGCGCAGTGCCCTTGGGCAGGGTGGCGTTGATCTTGCCCGACTTCACATAGGGGCCGTAGCGTCCGGCCATGACGTGGATCGGATCGCCCGTCTCGGGGTGCGCGCCCAGATCCTTCAGCGGCGCCATGGCCCCGCCGCGTCCAGCGCCCCGGCTCGCGCGCTTCTCGGCCAGCAGGGCGACGGCGCGGTTCAGGCCCACATCGAACACTTCCTCGATGTCCGACAGGTTCGCATAGGTGCCCTCGTGGGCCACGAAAGGCCCGTAGCGACCGAGACCGGCGGTGATCAGCTTGCCGTCTTCCGGGTGCGCCCCGACCTCGCGCGGCAGACGCAGCAGGCGCAGGGCCTTTTCCAGATCGACGGACGCGGGCGACCAGCCCTTGGGCAGGGAGGAGCGTTTAGGCTTCTCCGCCTCCGGCGGGGTGGTCTCCACATAGGGACCGAAGCGGCCGATCTTCAGGTGCACCGGCTGGCCGGTCTCGGGATCGAGACCCAGTTCGCGGTCCCCGCCATTCTCGCCGTTCTCGCCCGCATCGGGGGAGGCGACCGGGCGGGTGTAGCGGCACTCCGGATAGTTCGAGCAGCCGATGAAGGCGCCGAAACGGCTGGTCTTCAGGCTCAGCCGGCCGTCGGCGCAGGCCGGGCAGGCGCGGGGATCGGTCCCGTCGCCCTTGTCCGGGAAGATGTGCGGCCCCAGAGCATCGTTCAGGTGATCGAGGATGGCGGTGGTGCGCAACTCGCCCGCGGCCTGGGTGGCGGCATGGAAATCGTCCCAGAACCGGCGCAGCAGCAGCTTCCAGTCCAGTTCGCCCGCCGACACCTCGTCCAGCTGGGTCTCCAGCGCGGCGGTGAAGTCGTACTCGACCCAGCGGGCGAAGAACTGCTCCAGGAACGCCGTGACCAACCGTCCCTTGTCCTCGGGATAGAACCGGTTCTTGTCCATGCGGACGTATTCGCGGTCGCGCAGGGTGGTCAGGATCGAGGCGTAGGTGGACGGGCGGCCGATGCCCAGCTCCTCAAGCTTCTTGACCAGGGTGGCTTCGGAATAGCGCGGGGGCGGCTCGGTGAAGTGCTGTTCCGTACGGATGGCTTCCGGCTTGGCCGTCGCGCCTTCCTTCAGCGCGGGCAGGCGGCCGCCGTCGTCGTCCTCGTCCTCGGCGCCCTTGACCCGTTCGTCGCGGCCTTCCTCGTAGACGGCGATGAAGCCGTCGAAGGCCACCACCTGGCCGGTGGCGCGCAGGCCAGTCTGGCCGTCCGGAGTTTCGATATCCACCGTGGTGCGGTCCAGGCGTGCCTGCTCCATCTGGCTGGCGACCATGCGCTTCCAGATCAGCTCGTAGAGCCGCTGCAGGTCGCCATCCAGACGCAGCGTCTCCGGCGCCCGGGCGATGTTGGTGGGTCGGATGGCTTCGTGCGCTTCCTGGGCGTTCTTGGCCTTGGTCTTGTAGTAGCGCGGCTGCTCCGGGACATAGGCCGGGCCGAAGCGTTCGCCGATGACTTCCCGCGCCTGGGCGATGCCTTCCGGCGTCACAAAGACCCCGTCGGTCCTCATGTAGGTGATCAGGCCGCCCTGATCGTCGACGCCTTCATACAGCTTCTGGGCCGCCTGCATGGTGCGCTGGGCGGTGAAGCCCAGCTTGCGCGAGGCTTCCTGCTGCAGGGTCGAGGTGGTGAAGGGCGGCGACGGGTTGCGCTTGACCGGCTTCTTCTCGATCGAGCTGATGGTGAAGGCGCCGGCTTCGATGGCGGCACGGGCGGCCTGGGCCGTCGCCTCGTCGGTGATGTCCAGGCGCTGGACCCGCTTGCCTTCGTGCTTGACCAGACGGGCCGTGAACGGCGGGCTGTCGGCGATCAGATCCGCCTCGACGGACCAGTATTCCTGCGCCTTGAACCGCTCGATCTCCATCTCGCGGTCGACGACGATGCGCAGGGCCACGGACTGCACCCGCCCGGCCGAGCGCGCGCCCGGCAGCTTGCGCCACAGCACCGGCGACAGGGTGAAGCCCACCAGATAGTCCAGGGCGCGGCGGGCCAGATAGGCCTCGACCAGCTCCATGTCGATGTCGCGCGGCTGGGCCATGGCCTCCAGCACCGCCGACCTGGTGATGGCGTTGAAGGTGACGCGCTGGACGACGGCGTCCTTCACGGCCTTCTTCTTCTGCAGGATCTCCAGCACGTGCCAGCTGATGGCCTCCCCCTCGCGGTCGGGGTCGGTGGCCAGGATGATGCGGTCGGACGACTTGGCCGCCTCGGCGATCTCGCTGAGCCGCTTGGAGGCCTTGGCGTCGATCTCCCACGACATGGCGAAGTCCTCGTCCGGCTTCACCGATCCGTCCTTGGACGGCAAGTCCCGCACGTGGCCGTAGGAGGCCAGCACGCGGAAGTCCGGGCCGAGGTACTTGTTGATGGTTTTGGCCTTGGCCGGGCTTTCGACGATGACGAGGTTCATGAAGTCGCAGTCTGGGAGGAGGGGAGCGCGAACGTGGTGGGGTCCGGGTCCGGTGTCAATCGCCAAGCCTACCTTGGTTCAGCCCGCTGCGACCATGCCCCCGGGCAACAGCAAGGCGCGGCCGGCCAGACTCAGCTCCAACAGCGCGGCGTTAGCCTCACCAATGGAGGCCCCGGCGGCGCGGGCCAGTTCGTCGCGCGGGGCGGGCACAGGGGAGAGCAGAGCCGCCAGCCGTTCAATCAGGTCCAGATCCGCATCGATCGGCCCGGACTCCCACCTGGGACCGTCTGGTTCGTACAGGGTGCGCAGGCCGGTCATGGCGTTCACCACATCCTCAACGCCTTCACAAAGGATCGCGCCCTGACGGAGCAGCTCATTGGGGCCCTTCGAACGGGGATCGAGCGGCGAGCCGGGGACGGCGAACACATCGCGTCCCTGTTCGCCGGCCAGCCGCGCCGTGATCAGCGAGCCGGAGCGCAGTTCGGCCTCGACCACGATGACCCCCTTGGCCAGGCCGGAGATGATGCGGTTGCGGCGGGGGAAGTCGCGGGCCTGCGCCCGGGCGCCCATCGGGCTTTCAGAAGCGACGCAGCCCTGATCGATCAGGCGTTCATAGAGGTCGGCGTGCTCGGGCGGATAGATGTCGTCCACGCCGCCGCCCAGCACGGCGACGGTTCCGGCGCCCAGCGCCCCCTCATGGGCTGCGCCATCGATGCCCCGGGCCATGCCCGATACAACCACGAAGCCCGCCTGCCCCAGTCCGGCCGCCAGCCCCCGCGCGATCCTCTGACCGCCCGCCGAGGCGATGCGGGCGCCCACGATGGCGAGGCTGTCGCGGCTGAGCAGGGCGGGGTCGCCCCGCGTCCAGAGCAGCGGCGGGGGCGGATCCAGCGCGGCCAGCTGTGGGGGATAGTCGGGGTCGCCCAGCAGCAGCAGGCGTGCGCCTGCCGCTTCACCGGCGTCCAGTTCGGCCTGAACAATTCTCTCGTCCGGAAGGGCGTTTACCCCGCCACCGCCGCCGCGCCGCGCCAGTTCGGGCAGGGCGTCCAGCGCCGCGCGCGCCGTGCCGTAGCGCTGCATCAACTGGGAAAAGGCGACGGGGCCGACGCGGTCGGTGCGGGCCAACCGCAGGCGGGCGAAGCGTTCAGCCTCGTCCGCCGCGGGGGTCATTTCGACTTCGACCCGATACGGGACTCCGTCCCCTTCATCAGCCGGCCGATGTTCTCATGGTGCCGTATCCAGATCAGCACCGCGGTGAACACGCTCAGGAACAGAACGGGCGCCGGGGCGGGGAGGCCCAGGGCCGCGAGCGGAAGCAGCGCATACAGCGGCGTGGCAGCCGAGGCGATCAGGGCGGCCAGCGATGAATACCTGAGCGCGAAGGCCACGATCAGCCAGGTCGCCCCCGCCATCAGACCCAGCGGCCAGGCGGCGGCGATGATCAGTCCGAAGAAGGTAGCCACCCCCTTGCCGCCCTTGAAGCCCAGCCAGATCGGGAACAGGTGGCCCAGGAACGCCGCCCCGCCCGCGATGACCGCCACCACGTCATTGTCGAACAGCCAGCGCGCGATCAGCAGGGCCGCCGCGCCCTTGCCCGCGTCCAGCAGCAGGGTGGCCAGGGCCAGATCCTTGCGGCCGGTGCGCAGCACATTGGTCGCGCCGATATTGCCGGAGCCGATGCTGCGCACATCGCCGGCGCCCGCCGCACGGGTGATCACCACCCCGAATGGAATGGAGCCCAGCAGGTAGCCGCCAAGGGCTGCAAGCCCCAGCGTCAGCATCGCCGGTCCGACCAGATCCTGCACTTGAATGCCCCTTTAACGTGCGTCGTGCACGATGCGCCCGCCGACGATCGTGAGCAAGACCTTGCCCTGCAGCACGCGTCCATCGAAAGGCGAGTTCTTGGACTTGGAGCGCAGGTTGTCGGCGTTGATGACCACCGGTGCATTGGGGTCGAACAGCACCAGATCGGCCGGGGCGTCCGCCTGCAGCTCGCCGGCGTCCAGCCCCAGCAGGGCGGCCGGGCCGCAGGTGAGGGGGCGCAGGATGTCGATCAGGTCCAGCCCCGCCTCATGGTGCAGGCTGAGCGCGGCGGGCAGCAGGGTCTCGAGCCCCACGGCGCCCGGCGCCGCCTCACTGAAGGGGCGGCGCTTGTCCTCGGCCGGGGCCGGGGTGTGGGCCGAGGTGATGACGTCGATCAGCCCCTCGCGCACCGCCTCGATCATGGCCTGCCGGTCGCTCTCGGCGCGCAGGGGCGGGTCCAGCCGGTAGAAGGTGCGGTAGTCGCCGATGTCCACCTCGTTGAAGCACAGGTGGTTGATCGAGACACTGGCGGCGACCTCCAGCCCCTTGGCCCGAGCCCGGGCAAGGCAGTCCAGCGCCGCCTCGGTGGAGATCTGGTCGGCCAGGAACCGGGCGCCGGTCTGCTCGACCAGGGCCAGGTCGCGCTCCAGCTGGATGCGCTCTGCGATGGCCGGCGCGCCGGACAGGCCCAGCCGCGTGGCCAGTTCGCCCGAGGTGGCGCACGCGCCTTCCGACAGCCACGGATCCGCCGGGCGGTGCGCGATCAGGGCGTTGAAGGCGGAGGCGTAGCTCATCACCCGCTGCAGGGTGCGGCTGTTGGCGATGACCCGGTCGCCGTCGGTGAAATACAGCGCACCGGCCTCGGCCATCAGGCCGATCTCGGCCATGCGCTCGCCGTCCAGCCCCTGCGTGGCCGCGCCGGCCGCGCGGACGTTGACCAGACTCAGGGCCGCGCCCCGCCGCTGGATGAAATCGATCATCGCCGGGTCGTCCACGGCTGGATCGGTGTCCGGCTGGATGACGATGGTGGTGACGCCGCCCGCCGCCGCCGACAGGCTGGCCGACTTCAGCGTCTCCTTGGGCTCGGCGCCCGGCTCGCCGGTCTTGACCCGGATGTCGATCAGGCCCGGCGCCAGCACCAGACCGCCCGCGTCGATGACCTCGACCCCGTCCGGCGTCCGGGTCGCGGCGCCATGGATAACCTCGACGATGCGGCCGTCCTGGATCAGCACCGCGCCGGGGCCGTCATAGTCGTTGGCCGGGTCCACCAGCCGGGCGTTGATGATGGCCAGGGCGCTGAGAGATGGGGCGCTCATCGCTGGGCCTCCTGCCGCGCCGACAGGGAGGCCAGCACCGCCATGCGCACGGCCACGCCCATCTCCACCTGATCCTGGATCAGGGAGACGGCCGGGTCATCGGCCACGCCGGAGTCGATCTCGACGCCCCGGTTCATGGGGCCGGGGTGCATGACCTTGGCGCCGGGCGCGGCCCAGGCCAGCTTCTCGGCGTCCAGACCCCAGAAGCGGTAGTATTCGCGGGTCGAGGGGGCCAGGGCGCCGTCCATGCGCTCCAGCTGCAGGCGCAGCATCATGACCACGTCGCAGCCCTTCAGCCCCTCGCGCATGTCGTGAAACACCTCGCAGCCCCAGCGGTCCGCGTCACCGGGCACCAGCGTCGGCGGCCCGATGAGGCGCACCCGCACCCCCATCATGGACAGCAGGGCCACGTTGGAGCGCGCGACCCGGCTGTGGGCCACGTCGCCGCAGATGGCCACCGTCAGCCCGCCCACGTCGCCGAAGGCGCGGCGCAGGCTGAGCATGTCCAGCAGGGCCTGGGTCGGATGCTCGTGCCGTCCGTCGCCTGCGTTGACCACGGCGCAGCCCACCTTCTGGGACAGCAGCTCCGCCGCGCCCGAGGCCGAGTGGCGCACCACCAGGATGTCCGGCTTCATGGCGTTCAGGGTCATGGCCGTGTCGATCAGGGTCTCGCCCTTGGCCACCGAGGATGTGCGCGGGTTCATGCTGACCACGTCGGCGCCCAGCCGCTTGGCCGCGATCTCGAACGAGGCCGAGGTGCGGGTGGAGTTCTCGAAGAACAGATTGACCACCGTGCGCCCGCGCATCAGGTCCAGCGCCTTGGCCCCCTGACGGTTCACATCCACGCAGGCGTCGGCCAGATCCAGCAACGCAGTCAGCGTCACGGGATTCAGATCACCGGCGGAATTGAAATGCGCCCTGGGAAACGGCGTCAGCCGTGAACGGACAAGATCGGTGACGGCCTGGGTCATCGAGGGCTCGCTATAGGGCTGAGTCCCGCGGAACGCCAGCACTGCGACGCCCCGGTCACAGGAATCCGAACAGGAACAGCATCAGGGGCATGGTGAACAGGGCGCCCAGGGTGGTGAAGGCCACCACCGCCGCCATCAGGGGCGCGTCCCCGCCCATCTGGCGCGCCAGCACATAGGAGGCCGCCGCGCCCGGCGCAGACCCGGCCAGCAGTACGATGCCCAGCGCCGTGCGGTCGGCGCCCAGCAGGATCGCGAACCCGGCCATGACCAGCGGCAAAACCAGTAGCTTGGCGGCGGTCACCAACCCCACCACCACCGGCCGTCCCGCCGCGTCGCGGAAGCTGAGGCCCGCGCCGGCCACCATCAGGCCCAGCACGATGGCGGCCCCGCCCAGCATGTCGAAGGGCGTCATCAGAATGTCCGGCGGGCGCAGGCCGGTGAGGTTCAGGGCCGTGCCGATGACGCAGGACCAGATGATCGGATTGACCCATAGGGAGCGCCCCACCATGCGCCAGCCGCCGCCCTGGCCGACGCCCCATTTGGCCAGCACCAGCACGCAGACGATGTTGATGGACGGGATCAGGGCCCCCAGCGCCACGGCCGCCAGGCCCACGGACTCCTGACCGAAGATCGACGCCGCCACCGGCAGGAAGACGAAGCCGTTCCAGCGGATCACGCCCTGGAACACACTGGTGTAGGCGGCGTCGGAGACCTTGATGAGCGGCTTGGCCATGAAGGTGATCAGGGCCATCAGCATGGCGCCCGCGAGCGTCGCCAGCGCCACCACGCCCGCGCCGCCGCCGGTGAAGTCGGCGTTCCAGATGCCGGGGATCAGAAAGGCCGGATAGAAGACGAAATAGGTCAGCCGCTCCACCGGCCGCCAGCCGTCCTCCGGCAGGAAGCGGGCGACCTTCAGGCCCCAGCCCAGGGCGATCAGGGCGAACACCGGCAGGAAGCCGGACAGCAAGGCGTTCATGCGGGCCTCAGCCGGTCCAGCGCCCCTTGCAGGATCCAGGCGGCGGCGGTCCGGTCGATCACGCCCGCGCGCCGTTTGCGGTTCAGGTCCAGGTCCTCGATCAGGAACCGCTCCACCGCCGAGGTGGACAACCGCTCATCCCAGAAGGCCACATTGACCGGGCGGATGCGCTCCAGATTACGGGCGAAGGCGCGGGCCGACTGGGCGCGGGGGCCCTCGGTGCCGTCCATGTTCATGGGCAGGCCAATGATCAGGGCCGAGACCTTTCGGTGGTCCATGATCCTGAACAGGTGGTCGGCGTCGGCGGTGAACTTCGCCTTGCGGATCAGCTCAAGCGGACTGGCGATCATGCGGGTGGCGTCGGACGCGGCCACGCCGATGGTCTTCTCACCCAGATCGAGCCCCAGCCACGGGGTGTCGGGTGGGCAGGCGGCGGGCAGATCGGAAAGGTCAAAAACAGGCACGAAACGGGCGGTAGGACTGGCGCAGGGCCGTGTCAAAGGCGAAACTGAATTCCAGTGGCTGACGGAGGGACTGATGTTGAGCAGAAATCTGGCGATTGCGGCGGCTCTGGGCCTGATGATCCCGGCCTGCGACGGTCTGCCTGAGGAAGAGCACGCGGTGGACCGCACGCGCGAACCGTTGGCGTCGAGCGCGCCAACCGCCCAGCCCGCCGACACCCGCGCCCAGCCGGCCGGGGAACCGGAGGTCATCGAGATCGCCGGGGACGGCGCCCTCCAGTCGGCGGCCTCGGTGATGCAGCTCCACCCCATGGAGAGCCAGAACGCCAAGCTCTTCGGCGTATCGGGCGGCGACCCGGCCATGAATGGCCTCGTCACCTATCTGGGCCTTTTCGCGGGCCCGGCCGAGGGCTGGCGTGTCTACCGGATCGGCGACTTCGAGGAGTGGACCGTGTCCGAAGAGAGCCGTCGCCGCGTGGTGCTGGACGCCCGCGAAAGCCGCATGGGCGAGGACGGCGACATCGTCACCGGGGACCGCCGCCTGATCGTGGAGTTCCGCGCGGGCGAGGACGGCGCATCGGACCGCGTCACCGTCACCCCGGCGCGCTGATCCTCCATCCGCCGCGTGGGCTTGCCGAACAAGGGCCGGGCCGCTAACCCACGCCTGATGTGCGTCCCCGTTCCTCCCGACGCGGACGACCCAAGGAGACCTCCATGTCCATCGACGCCGCGACCGTGCGCCGTGTCGCCCATCTGGCCCGCATCAAGACCCCCGAGGACCGGCTGGAGCCGCTGGCCGCAGAGCTTAACGGCATCCTCGCGTGGATCGAGCAGCTGAACGAGGTGGACGTGGAGGGCGTGGAGCCCATGACCTCCAACGTGCACCAGCCCCTGCGCCTGCGCGACGATGTGGTCACCGACGGCGGCAAGGTGGACGCCGTGCTGTCCAACGCCCCCAAATCCGCCGACGGGTTCTTTGTCGTGCCCAAGGTGGTCGAGTAAGCCATGACCGACCTGACCAAACTGACCCTCAAGGCCGCCGTCGACGGCCTCAAGGCCCGCGACTTCTCGTCCGAGGAGATCACCGGCGCCTTCCTCAAGACCATCGAGGCCGCCAACCCGGCCCTGAACGCCTATGTCCAGATCACGGGCGACAAGGCGCTGGCCATGGCGCGGGCGTCCGACGCGAAGCTGGCCAAGGGCGAGGGCGGGGCGCTGGAAGGCGCGCCGCTGGGGATCAAGGACCTGTTCTGCACCGACGGGATCCAGACCACGGCCGGATCCAACATGCTGAAGGGCTTCACGCCCCCCTATGAATCCACCGTCACCGCCAATCTGTGGCGCGACGGGGCGGTGATGCTGGGCAAGCTCAACATGGACGAGTTCGCCATGGGCTCGTCCAACGAGACCAGCGCCTTCGGCCCGGTGGTGAACCCCTGGAAGTCCAGCGCCTCCAACGCCGACCTGACGCCGGGCGGCAGCTCGGGCGGCTCGGCCTCGGCGGTGGCGGCGGACCTTTGTCTGGCGGCCACGGCGTCGGACACCGGCGGCTCGATCCGCCAGCCCGCGGCCTTCACCGGCACCGTGGGCATCAAGCCCACCTACGGCCGCGCCAGCCGCTTCGGCATGGTGGCCTTCGCCTCGTCGCTGGATCAGGCCGGGCCGATCACGAAGACGGTGGAAGATGCGGCGATCCTGCTGCGGTCCATGTGCTCGTTCGACACGAAGGACTCCACCAGTCTCGACGTTGAGACGCCGGACTGGACCGCCAGCCTCGGCAAGGGCGTGAGGGGCCTGCGCATCGGCATTCCGAAGGAATACGTGGTCGAGGGCATGCCCGCCGAACAGCTGGAGCTGTGGGAGAAGGGGAAGGCCTGGCTGAAGGACGCCGGCGCCGAGATCGTCGAGATCAGCCTGCCGCACACCAAATACGCCCTGCCGGCCTATTACATCATCGCTCCGGCCGAGGCGTCGTCGAACTTGGCCCGCTATGACGGCATGCGCTTCGGCCACCGGGCGAGCGAGGCGAAGTCCCTGACGGACCTGTACGAGACCAGCCGCGCCGAGGGCTTCGGCAAGGAGGTCCAGCGTCGCCTGACCATCGGCGCCTATGTGCTGTCGGCCGGATTCTATGACGCCTATTACGTCCGGGCCCTGAAGGTGCGCCGGCGCATCGCCCAGGATTTCGACGATGTCTGGGGCAAGGTCGACGCCATCCTGACGCCGTCCACGCCGTCGGCCGCCTTCGCGCTGGGCGACAAGCAGGTGGACCCGCTGACCATGTACCTGAACGACGTGTTCACGGTGACCGCCAACCTGGCCGGCCTGCCGGGAATCTCGGTTCCCGCCGGCCTCGACAAGGGCGGCCTGCCGCTGGGCCTGCAGGTCATCGGCAAGGCGCTGGACGAGGCGACCGTGTTCCAGGTGGCTGACACGCTGGAGCAGGCCGCCGGCTTCGTGGCGCGGCCGGAGAAGTGGTGGTGAAAGCCAAGGAGCGGATTGTCCGTCTGCTGGTTGGCGGAGTGATCTGTTTCGCTTTTGGAGTTGGCTCGTTTGCCGGTCTCGCTTTCGCAATTTTGTTAGCCGTTCATGGCGCGCCCTATGGAGGCGAACCGGCGCCCACAAGGGAAATTGTCGGCGCTGCGGCGTTCGGTTTAGTGTTGCTCCTCGGGTTTGCTGCTGGTCTTTCCGTTCTTCTCCCAGTCTTTCATTCCAGGCCTTCTCTTGAGGGAAAGCGGTCGAGAAAGACGCCATGACCTTGAGGTCCAGCCGCCTTTTCAAACGCGCGGTCCTGGCCATCTATTGGGTCGCCCTGCCGATCTGCCTGCTTGTCTTAGTCGCGTCCTTCGCAGCGGTCAGCCCGGAGGGAGCTTACCAACCCTCGTGGGGGACGGCGTTTGTGGCCGCCGCCCTTGCCGCTCTGATCGGCTGGCGTCTCTGGCTCCTCGCCAGATCCATGGGCCACGTCGGGGAACTGCCGTCGCCTCGCCGATGGATCATCGTTGTCATCCCGCTCGCGCTGCTCTCGCTGGTGGGGTTGACCGTGATGCTGCTCGGTCTCGTCTGGACGGGCCTTGGACTTTGGCTGGCGCTTCAGCCCGGAGCGCTCGACGGTGCTCTGGTCTTTCCAGAGGGGAGCATGAATGGTCTTTGGGGAGGCTCCGTCCTTGCAGGTTTTGGCCTGGTGGCTTTGATCGGCGGCGCAGCCCTCAATATCCCCCTGCTGCGCCTTTTGACTCGCCGCAGGTCTGAAACGCCTTCACCCGCTGACGCGGCCGCTCTAGATACGACGCCATGACCGACACCAAGACTGACACCAAACTCATCCAGGGCCGGACCGGCCCGTGGGAAATCGTCATGGGGCTGGAGATCCACGCCCAGGTGGCGTCGAAGGCCAAGCTGTTTTCCGGGGCAGCCGTGGGCTTCGGGGCGGGGCCGAACGAGCAGGTGTCGCTGGTGGACGCCGGCTTCCCGGGCATGCTGCCGACGCTGAACAAGTTCTGTGTCGAACAGGCGGTCCGCACGGGGCTGGGGCTCAACGCCCGGATCAATACGTTCAGCCAGTTCGATCGGAAGAACTATTTCTATCCCGACCTGCCCACGGGCTACCAGATCAGCCAGCTGTATCACCCCATCGTGGGCGAGGGCGTGGTGGAGGTGGAGGCCGAGGACGGCGGCTTCTTCAATGTGGGCATCGAGCGCCTGCATCTGGAGCAGGACGCCGGCAAGCTGATCCACGACCTGTCACCGACCGAATCCTATGTGGACCTGAACCGCTCGGGCACGGCCCTGATGGAGATCGTGTCAAAGCCGGACCTGCGCAGCCCTGAAGAGGCGGTGGCCTACGTCAAGAAGATCCGCACCATCCTGATCTATCTGGGCACCTGCGACGGGGACATGGAGAAGGGCAATCTGCGGGCCGATGTGAACGTCTCGGTCTGCCGCCCGGGGCAGTACGAAAAGTTCAAGGAAACCGGGGACTTCAGCCATCTGGGCACCCGCTGCGAGATCAAGAACGTCAACTCGTTCCGCTTCATCTCCCAGGCCATCCAGTACGAGGCGCGCCGCCAGATCGAGATCCTCGAGGACGGCGGCAGGATCGATCAGGAGACCCGCCTGTTCGACCCGGTGAAGGGCGAGACCCGGTCCATGCGCTCCAAGGAAGAGGCGCACGATTACCGCTACTTCCCCGACCCCGACCTG
>NZ_JBKBPF010000006.1:0-196297 GCF_046293315.1 Brevundimonas sp. | reverse complement strand
CGCGGGTACATCATGGGCTGGCCCATGGAGTACTTGTAGGTCATGGCGGCGATGGTTGGCATCTTGGCCACCAGGCGCATGGCCGAGACTTCGCGGTGATGCGGGTTATTGATGTCCAGCGAGTCGTGATAGAAGGCCGACAGGGCGCCGACGGTGCCGACCATGATGGCCATGGGGTGCGCGTCGCGGCGGAAGCCTTCGAAGAAGCGGTCGAACTGCGAATGCAGCATCGTGTGCATGGTGACGCTGTTTTCGAACGACTCGTACTGCGCCGCCGTGGGGAGCTCGCCGTGCAGCAGCAGGTGGCAGACCTCGACGAAGTTGGACTTTTCCGCCAGCTGGTCGATGGGGTAGCCGCGGTGCAGCAGCACGCCTTCGTCGCCGTCGATGTAGGTCAGGCTGGATTCACACGACGCGGTCGAGGTGAAGCCCGGGTCGTAGGTGAAGGCGCCGGTGGCGCCGTACAGCTTCCTGATATCCACCACGTCCGGCCCGGTGGAGCCGCCCAGAACCGGCAGTTCGACGGATTTGTCGCCGATGGTCACAGTCGCCGTGCCGGCGGGTTTGGCTTGTTCGGTCATAAGCACCCCTTGTTTTTCTGGACGCCCTCGCGGGGAGGCGACGGCGCGGGTCGTTTGTTGTGCGCGTTCACTTAAGGCCTGAAAGCGCATCCTCCAAGCGTCCGAGGCTTTCTTCTCGCCCAAGTGAAGACAAAGTTCTGGCCAGATCGGGCGAACTTGACCCGGCGGTAAGGGCGCCGCGCAGGGGCGGGCCGATCTTGCCGAAGCCTACACCCTCGTCCTCGGCGAAGGCCTGGAGCTCGGCCTCGAGAGCGAACACGTCCCAGCTCTGGAACAGGCGCAGGCGGTCCAGCAGGCGGGCCATGCGCTCGCCGGTTTCGCCTTCCAGCATGGCCTTCGCCTTGTCGTTCAGCGCCAGCGGGCGGCGCTGGAGGACGAAGGCGCTCTGGGCGGCCAGTTCGATGACGGTTTTGGCCCGGTCCTTGACGAAGGGCATGGCCTGAACGAGCCGCTGTTCGTCGCCCTCGGCGAGCACGTGGCCGTCCTTCAGGTGCTGGTCCAGCACCAGCTTGGCCAGCCGTTCGTCGTCGGCCAGACGGATCCAGTGGGCGTTGACGTGGGCCAGCTTGTCGAAGTCCAAACGGGCGGGCGCCTTGTTGACCGCGTCCAGGTCGAACCAGGCGATGGCCTGCTCGTCGCTGAACAGTTCGTCGTCGCCGTGGCTCCAGCCCAGCCGGGCCAGATAGTTGCGCATGGCCTCGGGCAGATAGCCCATGTCGGCGTACTCGTGCACCGCCTGGGCGCCGTGGCGCTTGCTGAGTTTGGCGCCGTCGGGGCCGTGGATCAGGGAGATGTGGGCGAACACCGGGCGGGTCCAGCCGAGGGCGTCATATATCAATGATTGACGAGCGGCGTTGTTGAGGTGGTCGTCGCCGCGGATGACGTGGGTGACGCCCATGTCGTGATCGTCGGCCACCACGGCCAGGTTGTAGGTGGGCGCGCCGTCCGAGCGCAGCAGCACCAGATCGTCCAGCGAGGCCGATTCCCAGCGCACGCGGCCCTGAACCGCATCCTCCACGAACACCGCCGTATCGGCGGGGCGGCGGAAACGCACGGTGTGGGGCTTGGCCAGATCATCCACGGTGGGTTCACGGTCGCGCCAGGGGGATTCGAAGGTGCGGCCCTCGGCCTTGGCCTGATCGCGCAGGGCGCCGGTCTCCTCGGCGGTCAGGTAGTCGCGGTAGGCATGGCCGCTTTCCAGCAACTGGTCCACGACCGCGCGGTGACGGTCGGCGCGGGCGTGCTGGAACACCGGCTCTTCATCGGCGAACAGCTCCAGCCAGGCCAGGCCGTCGAAGATGGCCTTCACGGCGTCGTCGGTGGAGCGCTCGCGGTCGGTGTCTTCCACGCGCACCAGGAATTTGCCGCCGTGACGACGAGCGAACAGCCAGTTGAATAACGCTGTTCTCGCCCCGCCGATATGCAGGTAGCCTGTGGGCGAGGGGGCGAAGCGGGTGACGACGGGTGAGGGTTCAGTCATGTCCGGGGCGGTGTCCGATGGGGCCGCCCTTATAACGCCGGAAGCGGCCAAGCCCATACGCGCGCGCATAATCGATTGGCTGGCGGGGAGCGTTTGGGCCCAGCGGGATCGCTGGCGGCTGTGGGCGCCGGTGGCCTTCGGCGGGGGATGCGCGGTCTATTTCGGGCTGCCAAACGAACCGCCCCTGTGGCCGCCGGCGCTGTTCGCGGTGCTGGCGTCGGCGGCGTGGATCATTGCGCGGCGCCGGGGGGCGGGCAGGGGCCTGACCGTGCCGCTGATGCTGATCGCCTGCCTGGCGCTGGGGCTGGCGGCGGCCAAGGCGCGGACCGGGCGGGTCGAGGCGCCCATCGCCCCCGCCATGGCCGAGCCGACGGTGATCGAGGGCTGGGTGGTGGACGTGGACAGCCCCGGCGCGCGGGGATCGCGGGTGGTGCTGGCGCCGGTGCGGATCCGGGGGCTGGCGCCGGAGGAGACGCCGGTTCGGCTGCGCGCGACCTTGCAGGGGGACGCGCCCGCGCCGGGGACGCCGGTGCGGGTGTTCGCCATCCTCAATCCGCCGCCGCCGCCCGCCAGTCCGGGCAGCTATGATTTCGGCCGCAACGCCTTCTTCCTCGGGATGGGCGGGGTGGCGTTCGGGCTGGGCGAGACGCGGGCGGCGAGCCTGCCGGAGCCGCCCGAGGGCCTGCAGCGGATCATGTGGCTGAACGGGGTGCGGTTCGATCTGGCGTCGCGCATCGCGGACCGACTGGGCGAGCGGACGGGCGGCATCGCGGCGGCCATGACCACGGGCCATGAGTCCTGGCTGATCCAGGAAGACATGGACGCGATGCGGGATTCGGGGCTGTTCCACATCCTGTCCATCTCGGGCCTGCACATGGCCATCGTGGGCGGGTTTGTGTTCTTCGGGGTGCGGCTGCTGGTGGCGGCATGGCCGTGGCTGGCGCTGCGGGCGTCCGGCAAGAAGGTGGCGGCCTGGGCCGGGCTGGTGGCGGTGGGGGCCTATCTGCTGATCTCGGGCGGACCGCCCCCGGCCGAGCGGGCGGCCACCACGGCCGCCATCGCCTTTCTGGCCGTGTTGCTGGACCGGCGGGCCATCAGCATGAACGCCCTGGCGGTTGCCGCCTTCGTGGTGCTGATCTTCCGGCCCGAGTCCATCGTCCAGCCCGGGTTCCAGATGTCGTTCGCGGCCACGGCGGCGCTGGTGGCGCTGGCCGAGACCTGGCCGGTGCGGACGCGGGAGATCTCGGCCCCGTGGATCATCGTCACGACGCAGCGGTTCGGGGCCTGGCTGTTCGCCGCCTGCGCGGCCAGTCTGGTGGCGGGCATGGCCACGGGGCCGTTCGCCATGCAGCACTTCAACCGAACCGCCGTGTTCGGCCTGATCGCTAATGTCGCCACCGCGCCGATCTCCAGCTTCATCATGATGCCGGCCCTGGCGCTGGGTGCGGCGCTGGAGCCGCTGGGGCTGGGCGGACCGTTTCTGGCGGTGGCGGGGTGGGGTGTCGACCTGATGCTGGCCATCGGCCACTGGACCGCGGACCTGCCCGGGGCGGTGCGGACCATCCCCAGCGCGCCGGATATCGCCCTGCCGATCGCTTTTCTGGGGGTGCTGTGGCTGTGTCTGTGGAAGGGGCGAGGGCGCTGGGTGGGGCTTCCGTTCGCCCTTGCGGTGTTGCTCTGGCCGCGCCCGCCGGCGCCGGATCTGTGGATCGGTGACGGGGCCACGACCGCGGGCGTGCGGGTGGAGCGCGAGGCGATCCAGCTGCGGCCCGGCGTGCGGCAGTTTCCCATCGATCTGTGGTCGCAGCGGCGGGGGCTGGCTCTTGTGGCGCCGGATGAGGACTGGACCGCCGACCGGTTCTCGCGCCGCCCGGCCGGGGCGGGACCGCTGGCCCTGTGGTGGGGAACGCGGACGCCGGATGCGGAGCAGATGTCGGCGCTGTGTGCGTCGGCCGAGGTGGTGGCGGTGCGGGCCGAGGTGGTCGCGCTGCCGGACGCCTGCGACGACCGGCTGGTTCTGGACGGTCAGGACTTCCGGCGCGGCGGGGCGGTGGAGCTGTGGCGCGAGGACGGGGGCTGGCGCGGGGTCTGGACGCTGGATGTGCGCGGCGACCGGCCGTGGTCGCCCCGAGCCTGATCCCTCTCCCTTCCCGCTAGGCCTGACGCAGGCTCATGATGGCGGATTCGATGGTGGAGCCGAGGAACACCGCCGCGATCACCACCGCCAGACCGAAGCTGACGCCCGGAAACAGCGGGGGGAGGGCGGCGGCGAGGATGATCAGGCCGGGATAGATGGCGGCCCAGACCGCCGAGCTGGGCGCCTCGGCGATCACCAGAGGTCCCTTCTTCAGTTTCATGAAGCGCGGCACGAACGGCTGGAGCGCCAGAAAGGCCACTGTCACCACCGCCGCTGTGGCCACATAGCGCCAGGGGGGATCGGCGGGGCCGAAGATTGTCGCGCTCATGACCAGCAGGGCCACGGCGAACAGGGTGGTCACGGCCAGCAGGACGTTGGGATCGATACGCTTCAAGACTTCACCTTCACATAGGCGCCGGGCGCCGGCTCGACGGGCGTCAGCGCGCCCTTCTTCGGATCACGGGCGTCGACCCAGTCGCCCGCCCGTTCATGCAGCCATGCCGCCCAGTGCGGCCACCAGGAGCCGGGGTGTTGCTCGGCGCCCGCCTGCCATTCCGCAAGGGTGTCGGGCAGGTCCGGATTGGTCCAGTGCTGGTACTTCACCGCCGCCGGGTGGTTGACCACGCCCGCGATGTGGCCGGAGCCCGCGAGGGTATAGGTCACCGGGCCGCCGAACAGCTTGGTCGAGCGATAGACCGAGTTCATGGGCGCGATGTGGTCCTCGCGACTGGCCTGGGCGTAGATGGGCGTCTTGACCGTCGACAGGTCCACGCGGACGCCGCCGATCTCGAACTCGCCGCTGGCCAAGGCATTGGCGCCGTACATCTGGCGCAGATAGGCCATGTGCAGGGCCTTGGGCATGCGGGTCTGGTCGGCGTTCCAGAACAGCAGGTCGAACGACGGCGGATCCTTGCCCATCAGATAGTTGCTGACGAAGAACGACCAGATCAGGTCGTTGGCGCGCAGGGCATTGAAGGTATCGGCCATGGACGCGCCGGGCAGGACGCCGCCGGCCTCGTCCATCATGGTCTCGATCTCGTTCAGCCAGTGGTCGTCGGTGAACAGGAGGAGGTCGCCGGCTTCCTCGAAATCATGCTGGGCGGCGAAGAAGGTGCAGGCGTTGATGCGATCGTCGCCCTTGTCCGCCATGTGCGCCATGGCCGCGCCCATCAGGGTGCCGCCGATGCAGTAGCCGACGGTGTTGAGCCGATCCGTGCCGCACTGCTCCATCACCTTCGAGGTGGCGCGGTAAATGCCCTTTTCCAGATAGTCGTCGAAGCCGAAGCCGGCCTTGTCCACGTCCGGATTGACCCAGGAACAGACGAAGACGGTAAAGCCCTGTTCCGACAGCCAGCGGATCATGGAGTTGGCGGGCTGCAGGTCCAGAATGTAGAATTTGTTGATCCACGGCGGGAAGATCAGCAGCGGGATGGCGCGCTGTTTGTCGGTCGCCGCGTCGTACTGGATCAGCTCGAACAGTTCGTCGCGCCAGACCACCTGACCGGGGCTGGTGGCCACGTTCTCGCCGACGCGGAACTTGCCGTAGTCGGCCTGGCTGATGGCCAGCTTGCCGCGCCCACGTTCCATGTCGGCGGCGAAATTCTGCATGCCCTTGACCAGACTCTCGCCGCTGGTCTCGGCCATGGCTTTCAGCGCCGCGGGATTGGAGGCCAGGAAGTTGGAGGGGGAGAAGGCGTCCGTCAGCAGTTTGGTGAAGAACTCGGCGCGGCGCTTGGTGCGGGGCTCCACGTCCTCGGCGCTGGAGATCAGGGCGTTCATCCAGTCGGCGGTGACCAGATAGGACTGGCGCATCACGTCGAACATGGGATTCTCGGCCCAGGCGGGATCCTTGAACCGCTTGTCGGGGGCGTCGGTGACCGGCACGTCCTCGCCCGCCGCGCGTCGGGCCGTGTCGGTCCACAGGGTCATGTAGCGGCTGAACAGGTCGGCCTGGGCCTGGAACAGGCGGTCGGGGCGGGACGCGAGGCTGGTCATGACCGTGGTCATGGCCGGGCCGACGTTGAAGGGGTCCGGCGACATGGCGGCGGGGCGGTCCGCCTTGCCCAGCGCCGCCTCGGTCAGGGCCGACTGGGCCGTCATGGCCGCCCTGGCGATGTTCAGGGACAGGGTCTCGAGCATGCGCCGCTGGTCGGCGCCGATGGCGAACGGGTCGAAGGCGCCCGGCTGCGACGGGGGTGGGGCGGGGGCTGCCTCGGGTTCCGGAGGCGGCTTTTGCGCGGGTTCGGGCGGCTTGGGGCTGGCCGCCGAGCGAGGGGCGGGCTTTTTCGGGGCGGCCTTTTTTGGCGTGCGGGTCGCGGGCTTTTTCGGCGGCGTGGCCATGAACGGCTCCTGCTGGATCGATGTCAGGCGGCGTCGCCCTTCCTCGCCGCCCCATGATGGCATATGACCGGGTCCAAGATGAACGCATCGGCGACGAAAATTCTGGCGATTTCGGCGGTTTGCGCGCTGTTGGGGGCTTGCGGGGCGCGTTTCGCCGCGCCGACGGACCCGTCATCGCCGCTGTCGGGGCGGGTTCAGGAACTGGTGGACGCCAACCGCACCTACCCCCGCTGGGCTGATTTCCCGGCCGCGCCCACGAATGTGCCGGGCGCCAGCGTGATCGCCGGGCGTGTGGCCGGGCTGGATCAGACCGGTGACACCCTGGACCGCAGCGTCGCCGCGATCGACTGGACCCTGCTGGAGGATCCGGACGTCTGGAGCGCTTCGGTGCGCGCCCGGACCGAGGGCGCGCGCATGAGCGTCGGAACCGCCCGGACGGCCGCCGAAGTGGAGGCCTTCGCCCAGTCCCTGCGGGATCGCGCCGAACCGCCGCCGCCGATCCGCTAGATCTAGATTTCGCGCCTGCGACCGAATCCGACGACCCTGCGGGCCAGACTGACCTGGATGATGAGGTGCGACGGCACATGGCGGACGGCGGCGGAGCAATCGCGGTGAATTTCCTGGACGTGTCGAGCTCCCTGTCGGGCCGCGCCTGGCGTCAGCGCCCGGCCGGGGAAGAGACTGTGCGCGCCCACATGCAGGGTTTGGGGCTGGCGGAGCCGCTGGCCCGGGCGCTGGCGGCCCGCGGCGTAACGGCGGATCAGGGCGAGGATTATCTGAGCCCGACCCTGCGGGCGCTGTTTCCCGATCCGTCCAGCTTTCTCGACATGGACAAGGCCGCCGGCGTCATTCTGGACGCCCTGACCGCGGGCCGGAGCATCCATGTGTTCGCCGACTATGACGTGGACGGGGCCTCCAGCGCGGCGCTGCTGGTGCGGTGGTTCCGGGCCATGGGGGCGGACCTGCCCATCTATGTGCCGGACCGCCTGACCGAGGGGTATGGCCCCAGCCCCAGGGCGTTCGAGACGCTGAAGGCGAGCGGGACGGATCTGGTCATCACCGTGGACTGCGGCGCGGCGGCGGTGGAGGCGGTGGCCCATGCGGCGGCCATCGGGCTGAAGGTGGTGGTGGTGGATCACCACCTGATGCGCGACCAGCCGCCCGCCTGCGAGGCGGTGGTCAATCCGAACCGGCCGGGCTGCAATTCGGGGCAGGGCAATCTGGCGGCGGCGGGGGTGGTGTTCGTGCTGCTGGCCGCGCTGAACCGGGCGGCGCGGGCGCGGGGCCTGTTCGCGGAGCGGGCCGAGCCGGACCTTCGGCAATGGCTGGATCTGGCGGCGCTGGGGGCCATCTGCGACGTGACCGCGCTGACCGGGTTCAACCGGGCGCTGGCGGCGCTGGGACTGAAGGTGATGTCGGACTGGCGCAATCCGGGGCTGGCGGCGCTGCTGGCGGTGGCGGGTATGGAGCCGGGCCCGGCCAAGGCCAGCCATGCAGGCTTCATCCTTGGGCCGCGGATCAATGCCGGCGGGCGCATCGGCCGGGCCGATCTGGGCGCGCGCCTGCTGTCCACCGACGACCCGGCCGAGGCGGCGAGCATCGCCGCTGAGCTGGACGCCCTGAACCAGTCCCGCCGCGAGGTGGAGCGCGAGGTGACCGAGGCGGCGGTGCGCAAGGTGGAGAGCCAGGGCCCTGACGCGCTGGACCGCCCCATCATCGTGGTGGAAGGCGATGACTGGCACCCCGGCGTGGTGGGAATCGTGGCCGGGCGGTTGCGCGAACGCTGGCGCAAGCCGGTGGTCGTCATCGGCGTGGACCCGGCGACGGGCGTGGGCAAGGGCTCGGGCCGGTCCCAGCCGGGGGTTAATCTGGGCCGCGCCGTACAGGCGGCGTGGGAGGCAGGCCATCTGATGGCGGGCGGCGGTCACGCCATGGCGGCGGGCCTGACCGTGGCAGGCGACCGCATCGAGGCCGTGCGCGCCTTTCTGGAGGCGGCCCTGGCGGACCAGCAGGCGGCGGCGGAGGTTCTGGACGTGGTGGACGTGGACGCGCTGCTGGACTGCCGCGCCGCCAGCCGGGCCCTGTTCGAGGACTTCGAGCGCCTGGCGCCCTATGGCCCGTCCAACCCGGAGCCGCTGTTTGCGCTGGACCGGGTGACGGCGCGCGAGCCGGTGGCCATGAACGGCGGGCATGTGCGGTGCCGGCTGACGGCGGCGGACGGCGCCTCGGTCAAGGCCATCGCGTGGCGCTGCGCGGACCTGCCGCTGGGGCGGACCTTGTTGTCGGGCGCAACGGGCCTCAGCGTGGTGGGCCGTCTGAAGGCGGATGACTGGAACGGCCGCCGCGGCGTCCAGTTCGAGATCGAGGACGCCCACGACCCGCGGCGCGAAACGACAGACGATTTTTAGTCAAACCCTGCTTGCAACGTCCGGGAGGGGCCGCTATATCGCCGGCTCTCGCGCAGCGGTCCCTTCGTCTATCGGTTAGGACGCTAGGTTTTCAACCTGGAAAGAGGGGTTCGATTCCCCTAGGGACTGCCACGCGGGGCTCCCCCAAATTGTTGCACAAGCGCACGCTTTGAGCCGAATCGGCGCGCGTATCCGGGACGGATTTCGCGTCACGCGCGAAATTGTCGTTTCTGCCCCTCCCACGTTCATCGAACCGTGTTAAACATGTTTTGTCTGCACACGAGGGTCGCAGGCGGGGGGAGCATGTCAGCGTACGAAGTGGAGGAGGACGTGACGGCCGAAACGGTCCGCATGTCCGGTCATGTCAAATGGTTCGACCCCGCCAAGGGGTACGGCTTCATCGTGCCTGATGACCCTTCGCTTACGGGCATGAAGGATGTGCTGCTGCATGTCTCCAGCCTGCGCGACCATGGCTGTGACGATGCGGCCGAGGGCGCGCCCATCACCTGTGACGCCGTGCGCCGCGCCAAGGGCTGGCAAGCGACCCAGATTTTCAATCTCGCCGACCCGGAGCCGGGTCAGACGCCGGGCTATGAAGCCCTGCGCCGATCCACCAGCAATCTGGACGCCATGACGCGGCGCCCCGCTCGCCCGGCGATCCAGGCCGACGGCCCCATGGAGCCGGCGACGGTCAAGTGGTTCAACCGGGCCAAGGGCTACGGTTTCGTGGTCCGTGACGGCGATCAGGATGACATCTTCATCCATATCGAGACCCTGCGCCGTTGCGGCCTGGATGACCTGTTGCCGGGCCACACGGTGCGGGTGCGCTTCGCCCGTGGCCCCAAGGGTCTGGTCGTCGCCGAGATCGAACCGGGGGAATAGGCCGCATTTCCGGTTTATTTCCGGGCGCGGCTGGGGCGTAATGCCGCCGTTGATCTCGCCAGCCCGGATACCGCCCATGCATCGCCGCCTGTTTCTGACCGCTGTTGTGGCGCTGGCCCTGTCTGCGACGGCCTGCGCCCAGGCTGTGCCGCGCGACGAGGCGGGCAATCCGCTCGAGGCCCTGACCGTCGTCACCGACAGCGGCGAGCACGCCTTCTGGGTCGAGATCGCGGATACGGACGAAAAGCGCGCCCGCGGGCTGATGTTCCGCGAGCCGCTGGCCGACGACCGGGGCATGCTGTTCCAGTTTCCCGACATGGCCGAACGCAATTTCTACATGGCGAACACGCCCAGCTCGCTGGACATCATCTATGTCGACGATCAGGGCCGCATCGTCTCCATCGCGCGCCACACCACACCGTTCTCGCCCGCGCTGATCCCGTCCTACGGGGCCGCCAAGGGGGTGCTGGAGGTTCGCGCCGGCCGCACCGAGGAGATCGGCGCCGAACCGGGGGATGTTGTGCGCCATCCCTTCTTCAACAACGCCGACTGACGGATCGCGGGCGATTGCAGACGGGCGATTGCGGGCCGCGCCCCGCCGTGCCTATAAGCCCCGCCTGATCGGAGCGTAGCGCAGCCTGGTAGCGCATCTGCTTTGGGAGCAGAGGGTCGCAGGTTCGAATCCTGCCGCTCCGACCAGTTGCGTCTCATGAGTCAAGTTCGCCCTTTCGGGGCGTGACTCAGGACACACTGTCCCAGCAAGGCTCCAGCGCCTCCAGAGAGGCTCTCGCCCACTGGTCCATTTCCCCGCCGATGACCTGGAAGGAAAACCGGACCATAGCCCCGGAGGGCGCCTGACTCGTTCCGGTAATGGTGGTGAAGCGACCGTCGGCAATCGCCAGCGGGGGACGCGTATATCTGCTGACCGCGAGCGTCACCGGCGGCAATTCGGCCATTTGCTCCAGGACGGTCAGGGCGGCGGGACAATCGAGCGAGGTCGTCTCCACTTGCCGATTCGTCTCGATCAGCCGGACGATGCGGTAGGGCTCGCGGGTCCCGTCGATCTCACGCACGGCGATATCGAACTCGACCCGGCTAATCTGCTGCCCGTGATGGTCGCTCACAGCCCATGGGGCCGCCGTCTGGGCGGCGGCCGCGCACGATGTGAGAAGCATCGTGGCGGATATCAAACTAGCTCGAACAAGGTTCTGCATCGGGATTCACCTCCGGTCCGCGGTCTGTGCCCAGCTTGTCGTCCTTGCCGTAAGCGAATACGGAATATCGCGGCGGAGAGTAGCGGGTGTCCAACTCGACGATATACATGGTTAGACGATCAGGGTGCCCACCAGTCTCGCCTAGCCAATTATAGTAGTCGTTAAACAAATCCCAGTCTGCTGCCGAAGGTCGACCGGTCTCGTGGCCCGGATGGCTGTGGATGAACCCGATCAGATTGGTCGGGGTCTTCGTCTGACGCAGGAAAACCCAATCTGGGCCCCAGCAGGAGGGCGTCTGAAAACAATTCATGCCCTGATCAATTATATTGATGGATATCATAGAGCGCGACTATCACCGGGAGCGGCGACGACATTCGCAGGCGCGATCGGTGATGCAGCGGTCCTTGTCCTTTTGTGCGAGCGTCCATGTTGATCGCCGAGCCGAAGCCGAAAAGCGAACGCCAGCGTCTGGAGATGCTCGCCTCCCTGTGCCTGATGAACGCGCCGCAGGAGCCCATTTTTCAGGAATTGACGCGGCTGACGGCTGAAATCTCGGGCGCGCCGATCGCGCTGGTGACCCTGCTGGCCGAACAACGCCAGTGGTTCGCGGGCAGCACCGGCCTCGACATCTTCGAGACGTGCCGCGCGGATTCCTTCTGCACCCACGCCATAGAGCAGCCGCAGGAGCTCATGTGGGTGGAGGACGCGCATCAGGACCCACGGTTCGCGCACAATCCGTTCGTGACGGGTGAGCCCTATATCCGCTTCTACGCCGGTGTGCCCCTGTTGGTGAACGGCTGCGCGGTGGGCACCCTGTGCGCGCTGGGGCCTGAGCCCAGGGTCTTCGATCCCGCCCTGTCCAGCCACCTCAGACGCCTGGCTGCAATCGCCGCCGCAGAGCTGGATCAACGCCATCGCATGACGGCGGTCCGATCGGCCCTCAATGCGTCCGCCGACGCCCTGGTCGACTGCGACCAGGACGGCAGGATCGTCGGCTGGTCGGGCGGCGCCGAAACACTGTTCGGCCGGAGCCGCGCCGAAGCGCTGGGTGAGAACGTCGAGATCATCATCCCCGAAGACATGCGATCGGCGCACGGTGCGGGCATGGCCCGGTGGCGGCAACAGGGGGGCGCCCGCCTGGGCCGTCGCCTTGAGCTGACGGCCATTGGCCATGACGGGCGACCCATCGAGATCGAACTGTGGATGTCGGTCTCGCACCAGCAGGACGGGGCCCGCATCCACGCCAACATCCGCGATATCTCCGAGCGCAAGGCCCAACGCACTGCGCTGTTGCAGGCCAAGGCCGAGGCGGAGGCCGCCAGCCTCGCCAAATCGACCTTCCTCGCCAATATGAGCCACGAGTTGCGCACGCCCCTGAACGGCGTCACCAGCATGGCCGATCTGCTGGCCACCACCGAACTGACGTCGCGACAGCAAGAGATCAACGACATCATCGTGGCGTCCTCGCAGCAACTGAAGGGTCTGATCGGCGACATTCTGGATCTGGCGCGCATTGAATGCGGCGAGCTCTCGCTGGTCGAGGAGCCCACATGTCTCGCGGCCCTGATCCAGTCGGTGGTCGACCTGTGCGGGCTTCGGGCGGCCGAAAAGGGCGTGCATCTCAGCGCCGATATCACACCCGACCTGCACGAGCGGGTGATGGTGGATGCGATCCGCCTGCGGCAGGTGCTGACCAATCTGGTGTCCAATGCGGTCAAGTTCACCGAGGTGGGCTCGGTCCGTCTGGGCGTCACGGCGTCGGGCGGCCGATATCGGTTCGAAATCTCTGACACCGGAATCGGGTTCCGGCCCGAACAGGCCGCCGAGATCTTCAAGCCCTTCCAGCAGGCGGACGGCACGATCACGCGGCGCTTCGGCGGCACCGGTCTGGGGCTGGCCATCTCCAGCGATCTGGTGAAGGCCATGGGCGGCGAAATCCAGTGTCGCGGACTGCCGGGAGAAGGGGCGACCTTCTGGTTCGAACTCAGCCTGGCCTCGGCGATGGCTGCAGAGACCGCCGACTCGCCGGCGTCAGGAGCGGCCCTGGGGCCGATGCGGGTGCTGCTGGCCGATGACAACGCCACCAATCGGCGGGTGGTGGAGCTGATTCTGGGCGCGCTGGACGCCCGGTGCGTCACGGTGGAGGACGGCGCTCAGGCCGTGGCGGCCTTCGAGGCCCAGACCTTCGACATCGTCCTGATGGACATGATGATGCCGGTGATGGACGGGCTGACGGCGGTCCGCGCCCTTCGCGCCGTGGAGGCGCTGGAGGGACGGCCGCGAACGCCGGTGCTGATGCTGACGGCCAACAGTTTCCCCGAGCACATCGCCGAGAGCCTGGCGGCCGGCGCTGACCTGCATCTGGCCAAGCCCATCACGGTGGGGTCGCTGATGGAAGCCATCGCCAGGACGCAGACGGAACCGGTTGAGCCTGCCGACGCCGTGAAATCCGCCCAGGCGCCGCCCCCTAAACCATCCACCCCATGTGCTCGGCCAGGATGAACGTGCCGATGCCGATGAGGGCGAGGCCGCCCAGAAGCTCGGCGTGTTTGCCGATGCGGGCGCCGACGCGGGCGCCGATCAGCATACCCAGGGTCGTCAGGGCGAAGGTGGTCAGGCCGATGCTGAGGGCGATGATCCAGATGTTCACCCCGATGAAGGCCAGGCCCACGCCCACGGCGGCGGCGTCGATGCTGGTGCCCACCGCCGTGGCGATCAGGGGCATCAGGCCGCGGCGGGCAGGGGGCTGATCCTCGCGCCGGGGCCGCACGCCGTGCCAGACCATGTGCGCCCCGACGCCCGCCAGAAGCACGAAGGCGATCCAGTGGTCGACCTGCTGCACCACGCCGGCGGCGATCAGGCCCAGGCTCCAGCCGATCACCGGGGTGACCGCCTCGACAGACCCGAAGATCAGACCGGCCCGTAGCGCCTGGGCCAGCGACGGCCGGTGGGCGGCGCCGCGTCCTACCGATGCGGCGAAGGCGTCGGCCGACATGCTGAGCGACAGGATGGCGATGGCGCCGGGGGTCATGGGCTCACTCCACCGGACGACGAGACGCGCATCCCACGCCGCCGGTGAGACGGTGGGACGCGCTGGTCTCGCCAGGCGGATGACTCCGCTGACCACGCCACGCGCCGGGGCGCGAATGTGTTGACGTGGTCCCGGCACTCAAGGCGGCCGGCGGCTACTCCCCAACGGGAGCGCCTGACTAGCGCCTGAGTCTTTCCCATTCAAGCGGCGGGACGCCGCATGGGTTGCCTTCGGGCGATTCGTCCGGTCCTAAGACACCCATGAACCCCATCGACTACGCCTTTCTTGCGGTCGCGGTGCTGCTGTTGTCCACGGTGCTGGCGGGCAGCCTGTCCAGCCGGTTCGGCCTTCCGGCCATGATCGGATTTCTGGCGCTGGGAATGATCGCGGGCTCGGACGGGCCGTTCGGCATCGTGTTCACCGACTATGCCTTCGCCCAGGTGATCGGGGTGGCGTGCCTGGTGTTCATCCTGTTCTCCGGCGGGCTGGACACGGACTGGAAGCTGGTCCGGCCGTCGGCGGGGCCGGCGCTGATGCTATCCACCGTCGGGGTCATGATCAGCGCGGGCGTCGTCAGTCTGGCAGCGGTGTTGCTGCTGGGGTTCACGGTGACCCAGGGGTTCCTTCTGGGGGCGGTCGTGGCGTCGACCGACGCGGCGGCGGTGTTCGCCATCATGCGGGGGCAGGGGGGCGGCGACCTGCGCGAGGACCTGACCGGGTTGATCGAACTGGAGTCCGGCTCCAACGACCCCATGGCGATCTTTCTGATGGGGGCGGCCCTGATCCTGGTGGTGACGCCCGACGCGTCGCTGTTGCCCTTCGTGCCCCAGTTCATGACGCAGATGGGGCTGGGCGCGGTGCTGGGCGTGGCGATCGGCTATGCCCTGCCGTCGCTGATCAAGCGCATGCGCCTGCGCACCAGCGGCATGTCGCTGGTGGTGTCCATCGGGGCGGCGCTGCTGAGCTACGGCCTGACCGCCGTGCTGGGCGGCAACGGGTTTCTGGCGGCCTACATCGCGGGCATCGTGGCGGGCAACCGCGAGTATCAGGCCCGCCGCACGATCGGCCTGTTCCAGGACGGTCTGGCCTGGCTGGCCCAGGTGGTGATGTTCCTGACGCTGGGGCTGCTGGTGTTCCCGAGCCAGCTGGGCGGGGTCGCTGCGCCAGGCCTGGCCATTACGGCGGTGCTGATGCTGGTGGCGCGGCCGATCAGCGTGTTCATCTGCCTGGCGCCGTTCAAGCGGTTCGACTGGCGAGCCAAGCTGTTCGTGTCGTGGGCGGGCCTGCGCGGCGCGGTGCCCATCGTGCTGGCGACCTTTCCCATCGTGGCGGGCGTGCCGGGGTCGCAGACCATTTTCAACATCGTGTTCTTCGTGGTGATCGTGTCCAGCCTCGTGCAGGGGCCGACCCTGGGCTGGGTGGCGCGCAAGCTGGGCGTGAACGCGGCGCGGGCCGTCCCGGCGTGAGCATGCTGGACCCCCGCGTCGGCGCGCGCTATCTGGGCCGCTTCTGACATCCAGATTCTTCAGGGTCCGCCATGCTCGCGCGCATCTATCGTCCCGCCAAGACCGCCATGCAGTCCGGCCGCGCCAAGACCCGCGACTGGATTCTGGAGTTCGAGCCGAACACGGCGCGCAACAACGACCCGCTGATGGGCTGGACCTCGTCGACCGACATGAACGGCCAGGTGCGCCTGACCTTCGATACGGCTGAAGAGGCGGTGGCCTACGCCGAGCGGCACGGCATTCCGTTCCGACTGCACGAGCCCCAGGCCGCGCCGGTGATCCTGAAAGCCTACGCCGACAATTTCGCCCCCGGCCGCAAGCAGCCCTGGACCCACTGATCCTGTTTGCGGCCACCGCGCTTCGTGCGTGGTTTTTCGTTGCGGCTGCCGCGCTTTGCGCTACTTCACCGCATGCCTGACGGCGCCCGTAGCTCAACCGGATAGAGCACCCGCCTTCTAAGCGGACGGTTGCAGGTTCGAGTCCTGCCGGGCGCGCCATGCACAGCGGCGATGACGGCGGGACGTCAAGCCGTCGTCGGCGTCTCGTCGTAGTGTGCGTCGAGGAAGGCGCGAACCAGCCGCTTCACAAGCCATGGGTTCACATGCCGGCCGTCGCTCTCGTAAAAGGCGTTGGGGCCGTTCGCCATGGTGATTTCGTACGAAGGGAAGTAGCGGACGTAGTCCATTTCCCGATCAAGCGCCCCCAGCACCGCGCGCAGGATGGCCTTGTTCTCGGTCGTCGCGACATAGACGTCCTTGCCGATGAAGGTCCGGGCGATCCCCACGGGCGATACGGTCGCGAAGATGCGCGCATGCGGACGCACCTGCCGCATGACTTCCACGGTGCGCTTCATGTTCGCGTAGTTTTCTTCGTAGGTGGACATGCGGAACTCGGTCTCGTCCGACCCGCCGCCGCCGCCATAGGCGGGGCGCTGACAGGCCACGAGCCCCGTCTTCTTGTTCACGAAGGTTTCGGTCAGTCCCATGGTCATGAAGAACACGTCCGCGTTGCGGATGCCCTCGTCCATGATCGCATTGACGTGTGAGATGGCTTCCCGAAGGTCGTCGGGGGTGCGGCCGAAGACGAGACGGCGGTACGGATCCTGATAGATCGGCTGGTCGCTGCCCCAGATGAAGTCCTTGGGCAGGGTCCAGTAGTCGTCCGGGTCCTGGGTCCACGCGCCGATGTGCCGGTCCATCTCCTGCCGGATGGCGAAGCTGTTGTAATAGTTCATGTGAGGACGGCCCGGCAGGGTGTCGATCTTGTACCGGTCGTCGGCCATGGGAACAGCCTTGTAGTTCGGGCCGACCTTGATGCCTTCCGCCTCGAGACCCATGCGAATCCGCTCGGCGAAGCAGCTTCCGATCACATAGAAGCGGTCGTTCTGGTTGAAGGCTTTTTCGTGCTCCAGCGTAAGCAGCTTCTCGCGGTGATGGACTTCCCATTTCGCATTGGGCTCGGGCCAGGCCTCCAGCTTCTCGATGTAGGGCGGCAGTTTGGGCTCCACCGCACCGAGTGGCGCCTTTTTCGGTTTGATGTCAGCCATTTTGAAGTCCCAAATCTATGTCGCTCTTAGTGCTTTAATTCGATGCGATGACTCTGGTTGCAGTCGTATGCAGCTATTCGGGTATTGGATGGCGGGCCGGCTGTCGTCGAAACGCGGCTTGGCCCTCGCTGTGGCCCAGGCCCGCTTGCTGACATTGCTCCGGGAGAATACAGGTTCTGCAGACTTTCGAAGGGAAAGCCCATGGCGTTCGGCGACAGGATTCTGGTTCAGGCGCGCAACTATTCTGTTCAGGTCGAGGGGCTGGCGGCGGCGGAGCTGAACCGCAACCTGAGTGATTACCTCCCGCCCAATTACGCCACGCGAAAGATGGCCGAGGCTTATGGCGGCTATACCCGCAAGCGCACCAACACCAACGACGAGTACCTGTTGCTGCGCCAGACCTTCACCGAGACCCGGTCCAAGAGCCATCAGGTGTTCAGCTCGGTCATCGCCGACCACGTGCCGTCCGAGAAATACAATCTGGCGCGCAGCATGTTCGATGTGGCGGACCAGCCGAACACCATTCGCGGCGCGGTCCGGTCGCTGCAGAAGACCGGCATGTGGAAGGCGAAATTCTCGATTCCGCCGGCCATTGTGGAGAGCCTGCGCGACAAGGTGTTGGGTCGCATGGAGGCTATCCACGGCGAGCGCCTGACCAACATCCTGAGCGGCTCACCCGAGGCGCCGCCCCAGATCAAGTCCAACTTCTCCTGGGTCACCAGCTTCGGCGAGATGTACGAGGTGGCCGCTGATCCGCTGCTGCTGACCATCGTGCACCAGTACATGGGCGTGCCGCCGATCTTCGACGTGCCTGTGGCCTTCGTGAACTCCAACGTGCCGGTCAACGCCAAGGACCTGTCCGATACGGCGCAGCTCTATCACCACGACATGTACCGGCTCGGGTTCGTGAAGCTGTTCATGTATCTGACCGACGTGGGACCCAAGGACGGCCCGCACGCCATGATCTCCGGCACCCACCGCGAACGCCCGGACGCCCTGTGGGCCGACGGCCGGCACACCGATGAAAGGGTGGCCCAGCATGGCCTGCTGGATCAGGAGGAGCGCATCACCGGCCCGGCGGGGACGCTGTTCCTGGTGGACACCAGCGCCCTGCACAAGGGCGTGCACCCGGAAGAGAACTATCGCGTTCTCGCCCAGGTGCAGTACGCCAATTCGCTGTACGGCCATCCGATCGCCGACGCCGGACGGCCGTTCACCGCTGCGCGCAAGTCCGATGACCCTGACGTCATCGCCGCCGCCGACCTGGTCAAGACCTATGCCGAAAAGGTCGGCGTGCGGTTCATGCAGGGGATGATCTGAGACGGCGCGAACGCCGGATCACTGTTCGGCGGCAGGCGGTGATGGGGTCGTCGGCCCGATCGCCAGCGATCCATCGTAGGCCCCGTCCCGGATCGGTGTGAGATCGATTCCTCGCCGGTTCTGATCATGCAGGGGCGTCCGGTCCTGGGGCCCACAGGCCTCGGCGCTGCAACTCCAGGAACTGCCCCCCTGCTGGATGATAGCGAGGGACAGTGTTTCGGCAGCGGGAAGATGCGCCGCGGCGGGCAACAGGTCGAAGTCCTCAAGCCGGATTCTGGCGGCGTGAACGTTGCCGACCAGCACCAGCACACGGGACTCCGGGCGCCCCATGGCGGCCTGTGCGAGCAATGCCGCCATTTCCAGCTCGTGGTAGTTCTGATCGAAGCCGGGTGGGCGCTGGGTGTCCGGCAGAAAAGCGGCCAGCGCAATGTCGCGGCCTTCGGCTTTCAGGCGCCTGATCGACAGCATCATCTCAAGCATCGCAAGGCTGGAGCGGCCGTCCGCCCGTTCCAGATTCCAGAACGATGTCTCACGCAGGATCGCAGTCGCCGATGCGTCGTCGGGCGCGTCGAGGAAGGCGTCGAGTTGCGGTTGTATCCCCGCGCTGAACTCGAGCGCGACGGTGACCGGGCCTTGTGACGCCGCCTCGCAAACCAGCCCTGCGAAGGCGGCAGGCGCCTCTCTCGTTCCGTGCATTTCGCCGACGACGATGTAGCGGGCTTCCCGATCCCAGATCGCGGCCGCGCCATCCAGAGCGCTGCACAGCGAGGCGGCCAGAAATGCAATCCCGATCATCTTCGTCTCCCAAGCGGTCTGTTTTCACCGATCAGGCTAGCATGCGGCCACGACGTCGCAATCGACGCCGCGTCAGGGCCAGGGCCACCCCGTCAGGGCCTGATCCAGATCGGCGATCAGGTCGTCGGGGTCCTCCAGGCCGATGTGCAGGCGGATCAGCGGCCCCTCCAGGGCTGCCGGATGGCGGCGCAGGGTCATCTGCCCGGTCTCGTGGGTCGCCAGGCTCTCGAAGCCGCCCCAGGAATAGCCGAGGCCGAACAGGGTCAGGGCGTCCAGCAGGGCTTCGGCCTCCGTCTCCGTTCCGCGGTTCAAAACGACGCCCATCAGGCCCGCCGCGCCGGCATAGTCGCGCGCCCAGAGGTCGTGGCTGACCGAGCCGGGCCGGGGCGGGTAGAGCACGCGGGCCACCTCGGGTCTTTCCTGGAGCCATTGCGCCACCTGCAAGGCGGATCGCGCGTGTTCTGTCATGCGCAGCGGCAGGGTGCGCAGGCCGCGCAGGGCCAGCCAGGCCTCGTCCGGGGCGGTGTGCCAGCCCAGATCCTCGATGGTGTTGAAGACCGCCCTGCCGATGCGCGCGTCGGCCACGGACACGGCGCCCATCAGCAGGTCGGAGTGGCCCGCCGCATATTTGCTGACCGCCTGCACGCTGACGTCCACCCCGTGAGCCAGAGGCCGGAACGCCAGACCGGCGGCCCAGGTGTTGTCCATCACCGTCAGCACGCCCCTGGCCCGCGCTGCGGCGGCGATGGCCGCGACGTCGATCATCTCGAAGGTCAGGGAAGCGGGGGATTCGATCAGAAGCAGTTTCGCGCCGTCCAGTGCGGCGATGATCTGGTCCGTCGAGGCGTCGGCAGGGTGATAGCGCGTGGTGACGCCGCGCGCGGCCATGTGGCGGTCCAGAAAACGACGGCTGGGGCCGTAGACGGCGTCGGTGGCGACCACGGTGTCGCCGGGCCGGGTCAGGGCGACGATCGGGATGGTGACGGCGGCCAGGCCCGTGGGCGTCAGCCAGGCGTCGATCCCGCCCTCCATCTCGGCGATCAGGGCGCGCAGTTCGTGCTGAACCGTCATGCCGTCGATGCCGTAGACGGGCCCCAGCGAGGCATCCCGCAGGGTCGAGGCGCTGGGGTTCAGCAGGGTCGAGGCGCGCTCGATGGGCGGGTTGACCGGACGGCGGCCCTGCGTCGGCTTGCGGGTCGCCGAACGGATCAGGCGGGTGCGGTCGGAAGGGGATCGGCTCATGAATGGGCCCGTGTGGCGGTGAAAGGCGCCTCGCGGGTTGCGGAGGCATGCCAAAGACTTCTAACACCGCAAGCACGGTTCATACGAAGGCGAGGATGATGATCGTGCACGCATTTCGGGCGGGGCTGGTGACGGGGTTGCTGATGCTGGCGGCCTGCGGCGACGGCGAGTCCGGGCGTGAGGCGGCCGATCAGGCGCCCGACGCCCCGCTGGCCGCGGAGGAGGCGGCCGAGGCGAGCGAGACCCTGGCTGCGGTGCGCGCCCGCGGGCGGCTGAATTGCGGCGTGCATGAGGGGCTGGTGGGCTTCGCCTACACCGACAATCGCGGACAGTGGCGCGGGTTCGACGTGGACTTCTGCCGCGCCACGGCCGCCGCTGTCCTGGGCGATCCCGATGCGGTGCGCTTCGTGCCGCTGTCCATCGGGGACCGTTTCGAAGCCTTGTCGGACGGGCGCATCGACGTGCTGTGGCGCAACACCTCCTGGACCATGGCGCGCGATGCGGGCGAGCGGATGGAGTTCGCGGGGGTCAACTATTACGACGGGCAGGGCTTTCTGGTGCGTCGCTCGCTGGCCCTGACCAGCGCCGCGGAGCTGGACGGCGCGCGCATCTGCGTCCAGTCAAACTCGACTACCGCCCTGAACCTGCAGGACTACTTCTCGGTCAGGAACCTGCGCTACGAGCCGGTCATGACCGCCAGCGAGGAGGAGGCTCGCGAGGCCTACGCCGCCGAGGACTGCGACGCCTTCACCGGCGACGTGTCGGCCCTGGCGGCGGCGCGGACCATGATGAGCAACGCCCAGGCCCACGCCATTCTGCCGGAGGTGATCTCCAAGGAGCCGCTGGGGCCGGTGGTCCGGCGCGGCGACGACCAGTGGGCCGACATCGTGCGCTGGACCCTGAACGCCCTGATCCTGGCGGAGGAACTGGGCGTGACCCAGGCGAATGTGGACAACCTGGCCGAGAACTCGCCCGACCCGCGGATCCAGCGGCTGCTGGGAGCCCAGGACGGGTTCGGCTCCATGATGGGTCTGTCCGACGCCTGGGCCCACGACGCCATCGCGGGCGTCGGAAACTACGGCGAGATCTTCGATCGCAATCTGGGTGAGCGGTCGTCGTTGAATCTGGCCCGGGGCCTGAACGCGGGGTGGAACGCCAATCCGCGCGGTCTGATGTACGGCCTGCCCATACGCTAGGCGGCTCTAGCCTGTCTGAACCGGAACGTCCGGCCGGGCGCCCCATTCGGCCCACGACCCGTCATAGACCGCGCTGTCGCGATCCAGCACGGCAAGAGCAAGGCTCAGAATGGCCGCCGTGACGCCCGAGCCGCATGTGGTGATGACTGACTGGTCGGGTCTGAGCCCCGCGCCGTCGAAGATTCCGGCGAGGTCCTCGCGCGTCCGCAGCGTGCCATCCGGGTTCAGCACATCGCCGAAGGGCGCGTTGATCGCCCCCGGCATGTGGCCGCTGCGCAGGCCGGCGCGGGGTTCGGCCGCCACTCCAAGAAAGCGCGCCGCGGGGCGGGCGTCGATCACCAGAGCGGCGGGATCTTCCAGAGCACGCCGGACCTGGATCAGGTCGGCGACGCTGTCGGGGTTTAAGTCGGCCTGGAACGTGGCGGGCGGGAGCGAGGTCGCCGGCCCCGTCTCGACCGGGCGCCCTTCGGCGATCCATTTTGGCAGGCCGCCATCCAGCACCCGCACTCGCCGCGCGCCCATGGTGCGGAAGGTCCACCAGACCCGCGCCGCTGAAAACAGGCCGCGTTCGTCGTAGACGACGATGTGGTCGTCCTGATCGACGCCCATGGCGCCCGCCGCCGCCGCGAACGCCTGGGGCGACGGCAGCATGTGGGGCAGGGGACTGGCGCGGTCCGCCACCGCGTCGATGTCGAAGCGCACGGCGCCGGGGATGCGCGGGTCGTCGTCGCCCGGACGGCTTCCGTCCATGCGCCAGCTGGCGTCGATGATGCGGACATCAGGCGCATCCAGAAGGGCGGAAAGTTCGTCTGTAGAGAGCAGGGGATGGATCATGGGGCAGACTAGCATGACGGCGGCGGTTGGGACGGGGGCCTTGCGTCTGGTGCTGGGCGATCAACTCAGCGACGGTCTGGCGGGCCTGCGCGATCTGGACCCCGCCCGCGACGTGGTGCTGATTGCCGAGGTCGAGGGCGAGACCGGCTATGTGCGCCATCACAAGCAGAAGATCGCCCTGGTGCTGGCCGGGATGCGCGCCTTCGCCGGGCGGCTGGCCGAGCGGGGCGTGACGGTCCGCTATGTGCGGCTGGACGATCCGGACAACCGCCAGTCCATCGTCGGTGAACTGTCGCGGGCCGTCGAGGACCTGAAGCCGGAGCGGATCGTCCTGACCGAGGCGGGGGAATGGCGACTGGCCGAGGCGTTTCGCGCCTTCGTCGCCGACTGCGCCGCGCCGGTCGAGATGCGGGAGGACGACCGCTTCCTCTGCGGCCACGTGGTGTTCCAGCGCTGGGCCGAGGGGCGTCGACAGTTGCGGATGGAGTTCTTCTACCGCGAGATGCGGCGGCGGACCGGCTTGCTGATGGACGGCGACGAGCCCGAGGGCGGCCGCTGGAATTTCGACGCCGAGAACCGCAAGCGGCTGCCCGCCTCCATCGCCCCGCCGTCGCGGCTGCGCTGTCCGCCGGACGACGCCACGCGCGCGGTGATCGCCATGGTCGAGGCGCGGTTCGGGGATCACTTCGGCGATCTGGACGCCTTCGGCTGGCCCGTCACCCACGATCAGGCCGAAGCGGTGCTGGCGGATTTCCTGACGCGCATCCTGCCCGGCTTCGGGGACTGGCAGGACGCCATGGCCGAGGGCGCGCCGTTCCTGTGGCACGGGCTGATCTCCACGGCCCTGAACATGGGCCTGCTGGACCCGCTGGACGTCTGCCGTCGGGCCGAGGCGGAATACCGCGCCGGGCGCGCGCCTCTGAACGCGGTTGAAGGCTTCATCCGCCAGATTCTGGGCTGGCGGGAGTTCGTGCGGGGCGTCTACTGGTTGAAGGCGCCGGAGTATCTGCGCCGCAACCATCTGGACGCCGACCGGGCGCTGCCGTGGTTCTTCTGGTCGGGCGAGACCGACATGGCCTGCGTGGCCGACGCGGTGAAACAGGCGCGGCGCCACGCCTATGCTCACCACATCCAGCGCCTGATGGTCACGGGCAATCTGGCCATGCTGCTGGGGGTGCACCCGGACGCGGTGGACGAGTGGTACATGGTGGTCTTCGCCGACGCCTATGAGTGGGTCGAGATGCCCAACACGCGCGGCATGGCCACCTTCGCCGACGGCGGCATCGTGGGGTCGAAACCCTATGCGGCCTCGGGGGCCTACATCGACCGCATGAGCGACTACTGCAGCGGCTGCGCCTTTGACGTGAAGGCGAAGTCCGGGCCCGGCGCCTGTCCGTTCAACCGGCTGTACTGGGGCTTTCTGGAGCGCAACCGGGGGCGTCTGCGCGACAATCCCCGGCTGGCCATGCCTTACCGGACGCTGGAGCGTTGGTCAGAGGATCAGCGCGCGGCGCTGGTGCGCGAAGCCGAGGATGCGCGCACCGCACTGGGGGCGGTGAAGCCGGGCTGAGCCCTCAGTTTCGGGTCAGCGACAGTTGCACCACATTGATCCGGTCGGCGCGGAAGCCGGCCTCGCAATAGGCCAGGTAGAAGCGCCACAGCCGCCGGAACCGCTCGTCGAAGCCCATGCGCTGGATCTGGTCCCACGCGCTCATGAACCGCTCGTCCCAGCGTTTCAGGGTGTCGGCGTAGGAATGGCCGAACCGCTCGATGCCGCTCCACGCCAGACCGGAGCGCTCCACGATCGGCTGCAGCACCGCCTCGCTGGGCAGCATGCCGCCGGGGAAGACGTACTTCTGGATGAAATCCGTGCGCTTGTGATAGTCCGCGAACAGGGCGTCATCCATGGTGATGATCTGCAACGCGGCGCGTCCACCGGGCGTCAGCACCTCGTGGATCTTGTCGAAATAGGTCGGCCAGTATTCCTGTCCCACCGCCTCGAACATCTCGATGGAGGCGACCCGGTCGAACCGGCCCCGGACGTCGCGGTAGTCGATCAGCTGGATGTCGGTCCGTTCGGACAGCCCGGCCTCGGCCAGACGGCGCGTGGCGTAGGCGTGCTGTTCGGTGGAGATGGTGATGGCGGTGACGTGGGCGCCGACTTCCTTTGCCGCGTACTCCGCGAACCCGCCCCAGCCGCAGCCGATCTCCAGCACCTTGTGGCCCGCCTTCAGGTCCATGGCCTGCGCCAGGCGGGCGTATTTGCGGGTCTGGGCGGCCTCCAGGGCCTCACCCGGCGTCTCGAAGACCGCCGAGGAGTAGGTCATGGTCCGGTCCAGCCAGGTCTCGTAGAAGGCGTTGCCGAGGTCATAGTGGGCGTGGATGTTCTTGCGCGCGCCCTCGCGACTGTTGCGGTTCAGCCGGTGCCGGGCCCAGTGCAGGGCCTGCATGACCACATTGCCGTCGAACAGCCGCTGGATGCTCTCATAGTTGCGCACCAGAACCTCGAGCAGTCCGGCCAGATGCGGGGTGTCCCACTCGTCGGCCATGTAGCCCTCGGCGAATCCGATGTCGCCCGAGGCCAGCACGCGCCTGGCGAAACCGTAGTCCTTGACCACAAGGGTGGCGGACGGTCCGGGCTCCTTGCCCTTGAGCTCATGCACGGCGCCGTTCGGCAGGCGCACGGTCAACCGCCCGATGGCCCAGTTCGCGGCCAGAAACTTCAGAAGAAAGCCGAACCCGGTGGGCGTCCGCGCGGCGGTCTCGGCGATGTCCGGTGTCACAGCGGTCATGAGAACCTCCCCTCAGTCCTTGTCCCGTGCGGGCTTGATGGCCTCCAGAGCGTCCAGGGCGCGTTTTCGCGCCATGGCATGATCCACCATCGGGGCCGGATAGTCACGCCCGAGCCGGATCCCCGCGGCCCCCAGAACCTCTTTCGGCGCGGTCCAGGGCGCGTGGACCCAGCGATCTGACAGCCCGGCCAGTTCAGGAATCCAGCGTCGTACATACGTTCCGTCCCCGTCGAATTTCTCGCCCTGGGTCACGGGATTGAAGATGCGGAAATAGGGCGCGGCGTCCGCGCCCGATCCGGCGACCCATTGCCAGTTCTGAATGTTGTTTCCCATGTCGGCGTCCACAAGGGTGTCCCAGAACCAGGCCTCGCCCTCGCGCCAGTCGATCAGCAGGTCCTTGATCAGGAAGGACGCCACGATCATCCGCACCCGGTTGTGCATCCAGCCGGTGGCCCAGAGTTGGCGCATACCCGCATCAACGATGGGATAGCCGGTCATGCCGCGCTTCCACGCCTCCAGACCCTCGGCGTCGTCGCGCCAGGCCATGGCGTCGAACTCGGACCGGAAGGCGCGTTCGGCCATATAGGGGAACTGGTGCAGCAGGTGGGTGGAGAACTCGCGCCAGCCCACTTCGCTGACGAACTTCTCGGCCTGTTTGGCCGGAACGCGGCCTTCCTCAGTTGCCTGACGCGCGGCGCGCACCGCCCGCCATGGGCTGATTTCGCCGAAATGCAGGTGAGGGGACAGGCGGCTGGTGCCGGTCTTGCCCGGCACGTCGCGGCCGTCGCCGTAGGCCTTGAGCGGGCCGGCCAGAAAGCGCGCCACGGCTTCGCGCGCACCCGCCTCGCCGGGGGTCCAGTCAAAGCCGCCGGACCAGTCTGGCCGGGTCGGGTGCAGACCCCAGTCGTCGACCGCTTCGCTCTTCAGGCCTTCGACGCCGTCGAGGGCGCGTGGCCCCTCGCGCGGCGCGGGCTCTTCGGCGACCTCAAGCAGCGCCTTCAGGAACGGGGTGAACACCTTGTAGGGGGCGTCCTGACCGGTGCGCACCGAGCCAGGCCGGGCCAGCATCGTGCCGTTGAAGCCCCGGCACGCCACGCCGTCGGATTTCAGCCCCTGGGCGATCTCCGCGTCCCGCTCCCAGGCTGCGGGCTCGAACATGCGGTTCATCAGCACGGTCCGCGCGCCGGTCTCATCGATAATCGCCCGCAGCGCCGCCTCTGCGTCGCCGGACCGCAGCACGAGCGGCGCGCCGCGATGCTGCAGGTCGGCGGCGAGGGCGCGCAGGGACTTGTCCAGCCACCATTTCGACGCCGCGCCCATGGGGCGTCCGTCCAGCCGCTCATCATGGATGTACAGCGGAACCACAGGGGCGCCGGTCGCCGCCGCCTCGGTCAGGGCCGGATTGTCCGCGATCCTGAGATCACGCCGGAACCAGACGATGACGGGCGGCGGCGGGGTGGAGGTCATGATCGAGCTGGCGGCTTCCAAGGGGGCAGACCGGACAGATACGCGGCTGCGTGCTCACGGACGCAACCGTCGGGTGTGCGTTGTCGCACAAAGCGGCGGTGGCGGCTTCACCGGGGCCGGGCCGCGTTCCCGGATGACCGCGGGGGCGGCGACGGTTCAGGCTGTCGGCGGCTTTGACAAGCCTTGCGTCTGCCGCAGGGCCTCGAACAGGGCGATAGCCGCTGATGTGGCCAGGTTCAGGGAGCGGGCTTCGGGGCGAATCGGAATGAACAGCCGCGCGTCTGCGGCATCGTGAACGAAATCCGGCGCGCCGGCGGTTTCACGTCCGAACAGCAGACGGTCGTCCGGGCGAAAGGCGAAGTCGGTCATGACCTGCGCCGCCTTCGTCGTGAACAGAATCAATCGTCCCGGCGGTCCAGCGTCGCCATAGGCGGCCCAGTCATCATGCAGGGTCATGTGCGACAGGGGGCCGTAATCCAGCGCCGCACGCTTCATGGCGCGGTCGTCCAGGGCGAAGCCCGTGGGCCGGATCACGTCCAGCGGAACCCCGAAACAGGCCGACAATCGGATGCAGGCGCCCACGTTCTGGGGAATGTCAGGTTGAAAAAGGGTCAGACGCATTCTAAGGCCCTCATACGCGCGGGGCGGGGCCTTGTCGCGGTCTGTTTGCGAACGCTTCGCATCGAAGCGCCAGTGACTTGCGGCGAACCGCCGCAAAGCCAGGCCGAGGCATGGACTGAACAGCCCCGCAGGGTTTACGCACCACATCGACGGTCCGTTCCGGACCGGCGCTGGGTTCTGCAGAGGTGAGACATTGGCCGAATCGGTCGTGCATCCTGAGGGTGAGGGGCAAGACGCCACCCGCCGAGACTTCATCCACATCGCCGCGGGGGCCGCTGCGGCCGGCGCCGGCGTGGCTGCGGTCTGGCCGCTGATCAATTCCATGAACCCGGCGGCCGACACCCTGGCCCTGGCGTCCATCGAGTTCGACCTGACCAAGGTTCAGGAAGGCCAGCAGGTGGTGATCAAGTGGCAGGGCAAGCCGGTGTTCGTGCGCTACCGCACCCCGGCCGAGATCGAGCGCGCCCGCGCCGATGACACCGCCGGCCTGCCGGATCCCCAGACCGACGCCGAGCGTGTGATCGAGGGGCGTGAGCAGTATCTGGTGCTGGTGGGGTCCTGCACGCACCTGGGCTGCGTGCCCACCTTCGGCACCGGTGATTTCGGCGGCTGGTTCTGCCCGTGCCACGGGTCGCACTACGACACCTCGGGCCGTATCCGCCGGGGTCCGGCGCCCACGAACCTGGTGGTGCCGACCTATGAGTATCTGAACGACACCCGGATCCGGATCGGCTGAGCGCGGACGTAAGAGAGATCATGAGCGACCACGAATCCACCTACGTCCCCAAGACCGCTTTCGAGCGGTGGATGGACAGCCGCCTGCCGATCATTCGTTTCGGCGCGGACTACATGAGCCTGCCGACCCCGAGGAACCTCAACTACTGGTGGACCTTCGGCGGCATCCTGATGCTGTGCCTGGGCATCCAGATCGTGACCGGCATCCTGCTGGCCATGCACTATGTGCCCAACACAGAGATGGCCTTCGAGTCCGTCGAGCGCATCATGCGCGACGTGAACGGGGGCTGGCTGATCCGCTACGTCCACGCCAACGGCGCCTCGATGTTCTTCATCGCGGCCTATATCCACATGCTGCGCGGCCTGTACTACGGCTCGTACAAGGCGCCGCGCGAGATGATCTGGATCGTCGGCTGCCTGATCTTCTTCCTGCTGATCGGCACGGCCTTCCTGGGCTACGTCCTGCCCTGGGGTCAGATGTCGTTCCACGGCGCGGTGGTGATCACCAATCTGATCGGCTCGATTCCGATCGTGGGCGGCCCGATCCTGACATGGCTGCAAGGCGGCCCGGCCATCGACAACGCGACCCTGAACCGCTTCTTCTCGCTGCACTATCTGCTGCCGTTCCTGATCGCCGGCTGCGTGGTGCTGCACCTGTGGGCCCTGCACCACGCCGGCCAGAACAACCCCGTCGGCATCCTGATCCCCAAGGACCGCCAGGCCAAGGACACCCTGCCTTTCCACCCGTACTACACGGTCAAGGACGGCTTCGCGGTGATCCTGTTCCTGCTGCTGTTCTCGTATTTCGTGTTCTTCAACCCGAACGCCCTGGGCCACGCCGACAACTTCATTCCCGCCAACCCGCTGGTGACGCCGGCGCACATCGTGCCCGAATGGTACCTGCTGCCGTTCTACGCCATCCTGCGCGCCATCCCCGACAAGTTCGGCGGCGTGGTGGCCATGTTCGGCTCCATCGGCATCCTGTTCGTGCTGCCGTGGCTGGATCGGTCGCGCATCCGTTCCATGCGCTACCGCCCGATCATGAAGGTGCTGTTCGTCCTGTTCGTGCTGAACGGCTTCATCCTGGGCTGGTGCGGCGCGGAGCTGCCCGACGCCCATGTGATCGGCAACTTCTCCACCTTCACCGTCTATGACGGCGACCTGAACAGCTTCCTGTGGCTGGGCCGTTTCGCGACCCTGTTCTACTTCGGCTTCTTCCTGGTCATGCCGTTCGTGGCCCTGAAGGAGAAGCCGCTGCCGGTTCCGAGCTCCATTTCCGAACCCGTCCTGGCCCCCGAGGCCGCCATCGAGAAGAAGGGTTGAGCGCGATGACGCGTCCTGTCGCCAAAGCCCCCCGCATGGCCGTGAAGGCCGCCCTTGTCGCCGCCGTCGCGGCCCTGGGTCTGACCGCCGCTTCGCCCGCGTTCGCCGCGGGTGAGGCCAAGCATCCGCGCTCGGGCAACTTCAGCTTCGAGGGACCGTTCGGCACCTTCGATCAGGGCCAGCTGCAGCGGGGCTACAAGGTCTACCGCGAAGTCTGCGCCGCCTGTCACGGCATGGATCTGCTGTCCTTCCGCAACCTGGCGGAGGAGGGTGGACCGTTCTGGGATCCGCACGAGAGCAATCCCAACAACAACCGCTTCGTGCGCGCCCTGGCCGCCGAGTTCGAGATCGCCGACATCGACTCCGAAACTGGCGAGGCGCTCTTCCGTCCCGGCACGCCGGCTGACGCCTTCCCGAACCCTTACCCCAACGCCACGGCTGCGGCCGCAGCCAACGGCGGCGCCTTCCCGCCTGACCTGTCGGTCATGGCCAAGGCCCGCCACGACGGGGCCAACTACATCTATTCGCTGCTGTCCGGCTATGAGGAGGCCCCTGCGGGTCTGCGCATCGCCTCGGGCCAGTACTACAACCCGTATATGGCCGGGGACATGACGCCCTTCTGGGACGGTGATCCGGACCATGTGCCCTACGGCGGCTTCATCGCCATGCCCAACCCGCTACGCGCGGGTCAGGTGACCTATGACGACGGTGTCGAGGCGACGGTCGACCAGATGTCGCGCGACGTGTCCGCCTTCATCGCCTGGGCGTCAGACCCCCGCGCGGTGGAGCGCAAGCGCACCGGCCTGGCGGTGATGATCTACCTGCTGTTGTTTGCGGGTCTGACCTACGCGAGCTACCGCCGCATCTGGCGCGGCGTCGCGCACTGAACCTCGTCGTGATTTGACGGTGACGATGCCCGCCGGATGATACATCCTGCGGGCATCGTCATGTCTGGGAGCACGCGTTCATGGCCGCTGCAAGTCCCGCCCTGCTCGATCGTGACCAGGGGGCGCGCAGGCTCGACGGCTTCGTCGACGCTGCCTTCGCCTTCGCCGTGACCTTGCTGGTCGTCGCCGGCTCGCCGCCGTCGACCCTGGACGAATTGGGCGCCGCTCTGGGCCGGGCGCCCAGCGTGATCGCCAGTTTCGCCATCATCTGCATCTTCTGGCTGGGATATCGGGACGTGGGTCGTCTGGCCCCCCGGAGGGACGCCTTGTCCACGGTGCTGAGCCTGGCCATCGTTCTTCTGGTGCTGATCTACGTCTTTCCGCTACGACTCATGTTCGAGTCGGCGTTCCACCTGATGTCGGGACGGCTGTTGCCGGGCCGTGACCTGGCTACGGACGTCGGGGATTTCCGCTTCCTGTTCACGGCCTATGGCGCGGGTTTCGTCCTGCTGTCCGGCGCATACGCGACCCTGTACGGCCATCACATCCGGCTCGGCGGCGACCACGGCATGTCCCCGGTCGCCAGGGAGGAAGCCCGGGACTGGATGGTCTGCTGGCTCATCATGGTGGCGGTGGCGGTGCTGTCGATCCTGCTGGCGCTGCTGGCGCCGGCGCCGGTCGCCGTCTGGGCGCCGGGCGTGATCTACCTGTTGATCCCGATCCTCATCGCCCTGCGCCATCGCTTGCTCGCCCTTGTGAGCCGGCGAGTCCCGACGGCGGGGACCGTGACCTAGCCCCTGATCCATTGAAGGGACACGCGCCGCGTTTCCGACCAATCGGTCATGCTCCGCCCCGCACCGCCTCAATGGCCTCAGCCACCACCTGCGGATCAATCCCGTCGGTGGCGCGCCCGTTGACGATGAAGGTGGGGGTGCCCTGAAGGTTCATGCGCCGCGCCGCCTCGTGGATGTCGGCCACATGCTGGGCCGTCGGGCCTGCAGCGATCGCCGCCCGCGCGACGGTCATGTCGAGACCCAGACCTTCCAGAACGGCGTCAACGCCCGGCTGGTCCAGCGCCGGCTCGGCCATGAGGGCCTGGTGGACCTCCAGGTAGCGGCCCTGGGCGTGGGCGGCCAGGGCGGCCCGCGCGGCGTAGTTTGAAGTCTCGTCGCCCGGCCGATCCAGAATGGGCCATTCCTTGAAGACGAAGCGCACGTCCTGATTGGCTTCCATCACAGCCAGGAATCCGGGCGCCACCGACTTGCAGCCGGGACAGCGGTAATCGAAATACTGGATCACGGTCGCCGTGGCCTGGTCAGCCGCGGGCCCGAACGCCGGGTCGCGGGGATCGTGCGCCACCAGCGAAGGATCCGCTGCGATGGCCTCATTGATGGCTTCGGTGCCGGCGCTCTGCTGCTGCATCTGACGAGCCTGCAGCATCTCTTCCAGTACTTCCGGGTGGCTGAGCAGATAGGCCCGCACGCGCCCGTCGAAGTCGCTGCCGGTCAGCAGGGGCGTCATCGCCACGGCCAGCGCCAGAACCGACACCCCCAGCGCGGCGGCGCCCAGGCGCGGATCGCGAAGCCAGCCGGCGGAACGGTCAGCGGGTCGCCCGGCCGGGCGGTCGGCGTCGTCGGTCATGAAGTCTCCTGGAGGCTCAGTGCTGTTGCGTCGGGGCGTGCGACAGGCGTCCCTCGGTCACGTCTTGAAAGAGAGAGCGTGGCCGCTCGCTCTGGCGTCGGTCGAGGTCTTCGATGTCCTCGGGCGTAGCGCCGGAGGCCAGCACGATGTCCACCGCCCGGCGCCATTCCATCGACCCGGGGTCCAGCATATCGCGGGCGCGCAGGGCGAACTGGGTCGCCTGACGCTGCTGGCCGACCGAGAAGTGGAACTCCGCCGAGGCCAGTCGCGCCTCGCCCTCCATGCCCAGGCTTGCATAGGCCTGCGACATCAGCCGCCAGGCCATGGGATTGTTGGGCTCGTCGACGGTGGCCCGGCGCAGTTCCACGATCGCCCGCTCCAGCACCGTCTCATCGTTGGTCTCGATCAGGGCGTGGGCGAGGTTGATGCGCAGCAGCGGCGCGTTTTCCGGCATCAGTTCGACTGCGCGGGCATGAGCCGGCACGGCGTCGGCGGGCGAGCCGGCCTCGAACAGGATCTGGCCCTTGAGCTCCCAGTAATAGGGGTTCTCAGGGTCTTCCGCGATCAGGGCGTCCACCGAGTTCACCGCGTGCTGGGTTTCGCCCTGGCGATACCAGGCGATGGCCCTGGCGTAGCGGGCGGGCAGGGAGGTGTCGCTCTCCCGGTAGGTGCGGAAGGTCTGGGTCGGAGGATTCAGGAAGGCGTCGATCTTGGCCAGCATCAGGGCGTGCTGGTCGGCCCAGTGTTCGGGATCCGGTGCGCCGTGGTTCGGCAGACGTTCCACCGGCCGGCGCAGGTTCTCGATGCGGCGCGACGACAGCGGGTGGCTGCGGAAATAGGGATAGCGGCGGGCGTCGGAGAACACTTCCTGCGCCCGGAACTCCTCGAAGAACTCCACCAGTCCCCGGGCCGACAGCCCGGCGCGATCCAGCGCCTGGGCGCCGGTCAGATCGGCTTCGCCTTCCTGGCTCTGCATGTACTGCAGCGCGCCGATGGTGCCGAAATAACCGGAGCTGCCCAGCAGCGCCGCGCCGGCGTCCGGCGCACCCGCCGCGATGGCCAGGGCGCCCAGCGCCATGGACACCAGGAACGGCTGCATGCCCGCATCGGACGCCCCGTCGCGCAGGGTGTGGCGATTCTTGATGTGCCCGGCCTCGTGGGCGATCACGCCCAGAAGCTGGCCTGGATTGTCGGTCTCCAGGATCAGGCCGGTATGAAAGCCCATGATCTGCCCGCGCGTGGCGAAGGCGTTCAGGGTCGGATCATTGATCAGCAGGATGGTGACGTCGTCCGGCTGCAGACCCATGGCGTCCAGCACGGGATCGGACCACTCGCGGATGATCGCCTCGACCTCGGTGTCGCGAATGATCGACTGGGCGGACGCGGGCGCCGCAGCGACCATTGCCGCCGCCAAAGCGGATGCGGCGACGACGCCGGAAAGAAAGCGACGGGGCCAGGCCATGTTCGAACTCCTCGACAGACGCCTACCCCCGTCCCTTCAATCTAGCGTCGGATGCTCATCGGCGCCACCACCCACGTTTCGGCTTTGCCGGGGGTGTGACGATCTGGGCCGGATCCGCCTCGATCACCGCGGCGATGTCCACTTCGGGCCTGGGCGCCGGCTTGGCCGCCACCAGTGCGGGCTGAGGCGTATCCGTTTCGACGATCCGTTCAAGCGGGGGCGCGGGCTCGGACACGGCCTCGGGTTCAAGCGCGGGCTCGGGCTGCGGCTCGGGCTCAACCGGGGCGGGCTCAGACAGAACCGCAGGCTGTTCAGCGACCGGCTCCGCAGCGACGTCTGCAGCGGGCTTGCGACGCACACGGCGACGCTTGGGCTGCTCGCCGGGCGTGGCCGCATCGGCCAGAGAGCGCGTGACCGGCGTGTCCAGCGCAACCTCGGGCGGCGTCATGCCCTCGGACGTGGCGCGGGTCTGCACCTTCACCTCGTGGGTCAGGTCGCCCTGATCCGGCAGGGGCCTGCGTTCGGCCCGGTCGGGTCGTTCGGCGCGTTCGGGACGCCCGCCGTCCATCAGGTCCAGCGGGTTGAACCAGACATAGGGGTCCTGCAGCGACGGCGTGCGGCCGCGCACCCAGGTGTAGGAATCCCGTTCGCCTTCCTCGCGGGCGCGTCGACCGCCGCGACGGCCCCGGCGGCGGCGGCGGCTCCCTTCGTCTTCCTGGCTGTTCGGGTCCTCGGCGTCCTCGACGCGAACCTCGTCGCGAGCCTCATCGCGGACCTCGTCCTGGTCCCCGCGGCCGCCACGACGACGGCGGCGGCGGCGGCGGCCACGGCCATCGCCTTCCGACGCTTCGGAAGTTTCGCCGTCTTCGTGCTCGGACCTGTCGCGCGGCTGCTGCGCCTGTTCGTCGCCGTCCTCGCCTTCGTCCTCATCGTCGTCGGCATCCTCGTCGTCGAAGGCCGAATCGTCGAAGTCGTCATGCAGGGGCGCGGGCAGGGCCGTGTCCTGGAACGGCGGCTCGAAGTCCTCGTTGGTCTCCGTGCGCTCGATGACGTGTTCGCTCTGGGCCAGGCTGTCGTCGACGATCACGTTGACGAACAGGCCGCGCTGTTCCTCCAGCCGGCTCAGATAGGCGCGCTTGTGGTTCAGAACGTACAGGGCCACCGCTGTGCACAGGCGCAGGTTCACCGCGCCGGCGCCGCCCTTGCCCGCCTCGATGTCCACCAGACGCAGCGCCATCAGCGCGGCCGACTCAACCGAGCGGATGCGGCCTGCGCCCTGACAGTGGGGACAAACCTCCGTGGCGCCTTCCAGCACGCCGATGCGGCGACGCTGGCGGCTGATCTCCATCAGGCCGAAGCCGGAAATCTTGCCCATCTGGACGCGCGCCCGATCCGTGGACAGGGCGTCTTTCAGCACCTTCTCGACCGAGCGGTTGTTCTTGGCCTCATCCATGTCGATGAAGTCGATGACCACCAGCCCGGCCAGGTCGCGCAGACGCAGCTGGCGAGCCGTCTCGACGGCCGCTTCCATGTTGGTCTTGTACGCCGTCTGCTCGACGTTGCGCTCCTTGGTGGCGCGCCCGGAGTTGACGTCGACGGCCACCAGGGCCTCGGTCTGGTTGATGACCAGATAGCCGCCGGACTTCAGCGGCACCACCGGCTGGTGGATCTGGTGCAGGATATCCTCGATGCCGTGGGCGGCGAACAGCGGTCGCGAGCCCTTGTACAGATGCACCTTCCTGGCCTGGGACGGCATCAGCACGCGCATGAAGTCCCGCGCCTCGCGCCAGCCTTCCTCGCCCTCGACCTGGATGCCGTCGAAGTCCTTGTCGAACATGTCGCGCACCGCGCGCCGGACAAGGTTCTCTTCCTCATAGATCAGCGACGGGGCGTTGGAGCTCAGCGTCGTTTCGCGGATCGTCTCCCACAGGCGCAGCAGATATTCGTAGTCGCGCTTGATCTCGGCCTTGGTGCGCTTGGCGCCGGCCGTGCGGATGATCAGACCCATGCCCTTGGGCACTTCCAGGGCCGCCGCCGCCGCCTTCAGGCGCTTGCGGTCCGTGGCCTGGGTGATCTTGCGCGAGATACCGCCGCCCTTGCCCGTATTGGGCATCAGCACGCAGTAGCGGCCCGCCAGCGACAGCCAGGTGGTCAGGGCCGCGCCCTTGCCGCCGCGCTCGTCCTTGACAACCTGGACCAGCATGACCTGCCGGCGCTTGATGACGTCCTGGATCTTGTAGCGGCGCATCAGGCGACGCTTCAGGCGCTCTTCCTCGGCGGGGCCGCCTTCGGACTCATCGTCGGCGCTTTCACGTTCGAGATGCTCATCGCCCTCGTCGTCCACCTCGGCCATGATGGCTTCGCGGTCGGCGACCGGGATCTGGTAGTAGTCCGGGTGGATTTCGTTGAAGGCCAGGAAGCCGTGGCGGTTGCCGCCATATTCCACGAAGGCCGCCTGCAGGCTGGGCTCTACGCGGGTGACCTTGGCCAGATAGATGTTGCCGCGCAGCTGTCGCCGCGCCTTGGATTCAAAATCAAATTCCTCGACCTGGCGGCCATCCACGATGGCGACGCGCGTTTCTTCCGCGTGCGCCGCATCGATCAGCATTGTTTTCGACATTAAGGGTATCTCCAGGGCGCGCCGGACCTCTGCCTTCGATCAGGAAGACGCGAGCGGCTCGCCGGTATGGTGTGAGAGGCTCCACGCCGAACCCCATCCGCTCGCCGGTGGCGAGGGCCGAGCGAACGTGGACGCACAAGGCGTCGACGGCGGCTTCAGGCTGGATGGAGGCGCAAGGCGTTGAGCCCATGGTGTTATCGGTTCCTGAGGCCATGACGCGCATCATCTGCGCGTGAGGGCCTCTGGTGAGCGAGTCGCCGGATTGGTCCGGAAAACCCGTCGGATAAGGCGGATTGGCGACCATCCGCGCGCCTTCGCGGCCGATGATCACGACACAGCATAGTGACTGGCGACCGGAATGAAAAGCGTCGGGTGCTTAACCCGTTGATCACCACGATGTGGCACTATGTGAGGAAAGTTCAGTTCTGGTGGGTGTTTCGCGCATGTCGCGGTCGGTTCAGCTTCCTGAGGTCGGCAAACGCCGCGCGACGCCGCGCGGCCTGCTGATTCTGGCTGCGGTCATCGTTTTCGCGGTCGCCGTTCTCGCGGCCGGGGCGGGCCTGGCCCTGAACGCCCAGGGCGATGTGCTGCGCGTGCGCTTCGGCGGCGACGCCGAGCGGACCCGCATCGTGGTCGACATGGAGCGCACGGCACGTGGAACGGTGCGCGAATCGGGCGAGGCGGGGCGCGTGGTGCTCAGCCTGTCGGGCGTCTCGGCAGGGCAGGGCGCCAGCGGTCGCGGCCTGGGCCTGGTCCGGGGTTATGAAATGCAGGGCTCCGGCGGCGACGCCGAGCTTCGGCTCGAGCTGGCGGGCGGGGCCGAGGTCGAGCGCCGCTTTCTGCTGCCGCCCGGGGACGGCGTCTCCTACTACCGCTATGTCATCGACCTGAAGGCTACCGACGGGACCGCAGCCGTCCGGCCCGAGCGCAACCCGCCGCAGACGGTGTCCGCGCCCCAGCGCCGCGAGCCGCCCCTGATCGTCATCGACGCCGGTCACGGCGGGCACGATCCCGGCACCCTGGGCGGGCGCGCCAATGAGAGCGCCGTGACCCTCCAGGCCGCCCGCGACCTGAAGACCGAACTTGAGCGCATCGGCGGGTACCGGGTCATGCTGACCCGCACGTCCGACGTCTATGTGACCCGATCGCGCCGGGTCGCCATGGCCCGAGAGGCCGGCGCGGACCTGTTCATCTCCCTGCACGCCGACGCCGGGCACGACCGCAACACCCGGGGGGCCAGCGTCTACACCCTGTCCGAACAGGGCGCCGTGCGCGCCGTGCGCCAGGTCACCAATCGCGACGGCTGGCACGCCGAATTGCAACTGCCCGGTCGCGACCCCACCGTCGACCGCATCCTGCTGGACATGACCCAGCGCGCGACCCAGAATCGCTCGGCCCAGGCCGCCCGGGTCCTGCTGACCCATCTCGAAGGCTCGGGACATCCCATGCTGAACCGCAGCCACCGCGACGCCAATTTCGAGGTGCTTCTGGCGCCCGACGTGCCCGCCCTGCTTCTGGAGATGGGTTTCATGACCAATCCGGACGACGAGCAACTCCTGACCGACGAACGGGGCCGCGTCCGCCTGATGCGCGCCACGGCCCAGGGCATCGATCGCTATTTCTCCCAACCGGACGAGGGTGTGATGGTCGCCGGAGCCGGCCCGGCCGGCGGCAGGCGCTGACCCACCCACGTTGTGCGGCTGACCTTCTCTTACGGACTGGCGCCCTCGCCGGACGCGGGCTAATACCGGCCGCATGGGGCGATTATCGGAGTTCCGCGTGAAGACGATCGGCGAACGCTGGTTCGTTCTGGCAGGCATCGGCCTGCTGGGCGCCATCGCCTTGGCGGGTGTCCTGCTGGCCATATACGCCGCCTGGCTTTTCCATGACTTGCCCGACGCGGGCGACCTTGCGGAATATCGTCCGGCGACGGCCACGCGCGTCTATGCGGGCGACGGCACCCTGATCGGGGAGTTCTCCCAGGAACGCCGGATCTATGTGACCTACGACCAGATTCCGGCCCCGGTGGTCCAGGCCTTCCTCGCTGCCGAAGATTCCAATTTCTTCCAGCATGGCGGCATCGATGTGGGCGGCGTCAGCCGCGCCATGTTCAAGAACGTGCTGAACGCGGTGCAGGGACGCAGGCTGGAAGGCGGCTCGACCATCACCCAGCAGGTCGCCAAGAACGTCCTGCTGACCAACGAGAGCACCATCGGCCGCAAGCTGCGTGAAGCGATCCTGGCCAGTCGCCTCGAGGCGACCCTGTCCAAGGAGCAGATTCTCGAGCTCTATCTGAACGAGATTTTCCTGGGCTATCGCTCGTACGGCGTGGCCTCGGCGGCGTTCAACTACTTCGGCAAGTCGCTGGACCAGTTGACGGTGGATGAAGCCGCCTTCCTGGCCGCCCTGCCCAAGGGCCCCAACAACTATCACCCCCTGCGTCGCCCGGAGGCGGCCCTGGACCGCCGCAACTGGGTGCTGGGGGCCATGCGCTCCAACCGGTTCATCACCGAAGAGCAGCACCAGGCCGCCCGCGCGCGTCCCCTGGTGACCCAGGATGCGCCCCGCCGCGCCCAGTACCAGGACGCCGACTTCTTCGTCGAGGAAGCGCGCCGCCGGGCCCTCCGCATGTTCGGCGAGGACATCAACGCCGGCGGCTACTACATGCGCACGACGCTGGACCCCTCACTGCAATCCGCCGCCCGCACGGCCCTGATGCAGGGCCTCGAGGACTACGACCGCCGCCACGGCTGGCGCGGCGCCTGGGGCAGCGTGGACATCGCGGAGGGCTGGCAGGACCAGGCCCAGGAACGGTCGGCCCCGCCCGAACGCCGCGAATGGCGCGCCGCCGTGGTGGAGAGCGTCAACGGTAACACGGTGCGCATCCGCACGGCCCAGGACGACGAGACGGGCACCCTTCTGTCTGCCGACGTCGCCTGGGCGCGCGCTGGCGACGGGCTGGACGAGGGTGATCTGATTTTCGTCGAGCCGCGTGACGGCGGCGAGTTCGCCCTGAAGCAGGTGCCCGCCGTCAACGGCGCCCTGGTGGCCATCGAGCCCCAGTCCGGCCGTGTGCTGGCGATGGTGGGGGGCTATTCCTACGCCCTGTCCAGCTTCAACCGCGCCACCCAGGCCGAGCGCCAGCCGGGCTCGGCGTTCAAGCCCATCGTCTACGCCGCGGCCCTCGAGGGCGATTTTACCCCGGCCAGCATCGTGCTGGATGCCCCCATCTCCTTCCCCGGCGGCGCGGGCGGGCGTCCGTGGACCCCCGAAAACTACAGCCGTCAGTACTATGGCCCGCAAAGCCTGCGCCGCGGTCTGGAGCTGTCGCGCAACGTCATGACCGTGCGTCTCGCCCAGGCGGTGGGCATGGACAACGTCGTCCAGCTGGCCGAGGACATGGGCGCCGGCGACGACATGCAGCCCAATCTGTCTCTGTCGCTGGGGGCGGGGGAAACCACACCCTACCGTCTCACCGCCGCCTACGCCGCCTTCGCCAACGGCGGGCGGCGCGTGGACCCGTATCTGATCGAAATGGTCCAGGACCGGAACGGCCGCACCATCTATCGCGCCGACCAGCGGGACTGCCGCAACTGCGGTCGCGGCTTTGACGGCGCCGCTTCGCCGCGCCTGACCCCGCGCGGCGAACAGGTCATCGACCCCATCACCGCCTATCAGATCAGCTCCATGCTGGAAGGCGTGATCCAGCGCGGAACGGGCGTGCGCGCGCGCGGTCTGGGCCGCTGGGTGGCGGGCAAGACCGGCACCACCAACGAGTACCGCAGCGCCTGGTTCGTGGGCTTCACCACCGATATCGTCGTCGGCGTCTTCATCGGCTTCGACGACAACCGTCCGCTGGGCTCCGGCGAGGCGGGCGCGGCCACGGCCGTGCCTGTGTTCATCAACTTCATGACCGAGGCGCTCAAGGAACGGCCTGCGCGCCCGTTCGTGCGTCCGCGCAATGCGATCTTCCGCACCGTGAACGGAATTGAGGAAGCGTTCCGCCCGGGCACCGAGCGCCGCGTCGCGCCGGCGCCCGTTCAGCAGACGTGGGAGGGCCCGCAAGCCTATACCGACGTGCTGCGCCGCGAGGCCGAGGCCCAGCGCGAGGCCCAGCAGCAGCAACAGGCCGCTCCGCCTGAACAGGCCCCGTCGGCGCCGCGCCAACCGGCTGAGGACTTGAGCGGCCTCTATTGACCGACTAGATGACCTTTCCGCCGCCGCCCGAAATCCTCGGGCGGCGCACCTGTTTTCGCTTCGGGAGTGTTGCGATGAGACCGGATGTTGAGGCCGCCAAGGCCGACATCGAGCAGAGCCTGGCTCTGCTCAGGAGGCGTCTTTGACTGGGAACCTGCCCTTCGAAAACTCGATGAGCTGAACGCCCGCGTCGAGGACCCCACCCTGTGGGACAACCCTGATCAGGCCCAGGCCCTCAGCCGCGACCGCTCGCGGCTGGAAGCCCAGATCAATGCCGTGCGCGAGATGGAGACCGGTCTGGAAGAGGCCGTGATGCTGTCCGAGATGGCGGACGAGGAGGGCGACGAAGCCACGCTCGAGGACGCCCGCGCCAGCCTCAAGACCATCAAGGACCGCGCCGCCCGCGCCGAGCTGGAGGCGCTGCTGTCCGGGGAGGCCGACGGCAACGACGCCTATCTGGAGGTCAACTCCGGGGCCGGGGGCACCGAGTCCAATGACTGGGCCGGCATGCTGCTGCGCATGTACAGCCGCTGGGCGAAAGCGCGCGGCTATGACGTCGAGATCCAGGAAGAGACCGACGGGGAACAGGCGGGCGTCAAATCGGCCACCATCCATATCTCCGGCCCCAACGCCTATGGCTGGCTGAAGTCGGAGTCCGGCGTGCACCGTCTGGTGCGCATCAGCCCCTTCGACTCGGCGGCCAAGCGGCACACGTCCTTCGCGTCCATCGGCGTCTCGCCGGTGGTGGACGACACCATCGAGATCGACATCAACCCGTCCGACGTGCGCACCGACACCTACCGGGCCTCCGGCGCCGGCGGGCAGCACATCAACAAGACGGATTCCGCCGTGCGCCTGACCCACGTTCCCACCAACACCGTGGTGGCGTGCCAGGCCGGGCGCTCACAGCACCAGAACCGCGAGCAGGCTTGGAAGATGCTGCGCGCGCGTCTGTACGAGCTGGAGCTGCAGAAGCGCGAGGCCGCCGCCCAGGCCCTTGCCGACGCCCGGACCGACATCGGCTGGGGTCACCAGATCCGCAGCTACGTCCTGCAGCCCTATCAGATGGTCAAGGATCTGCGCACCAACGTCGAGACGTCCGACACCGACGGGGTGCTGAACGGTGATCTGGACGCCTTCATGGGCGCGGCGCTGGCCGCGCGCGTGGGCGACAAGCGGGGCGAGGCGGCCGAGGACTGATAAGCCTCTTCCTGTGGGAGAGGGCTGCGCGCAGCGGGATGCGAAACAGACCGCGTCTGCGCGCGCAGGGTGAGGGTCGCATGGCGGGCATTCTTGAACGCACGACCCTCATCTCCCGCGCGAGGACCGGAGCGCTGAAGCGCTCCGGCGCCCGTGTTCCCCCTTCTCCCGACGGGAGAAGAGTTCCCGACTCAGGCCGGGGTCTTGGCCTGGAACGGCTGGATGGTGGCGTCGCCCGAAGCGGCGGGGGCCGGGTTCTGGAGCGGTGCTGACGCGACAGCCGGCGCCGAGGGCGTGGTGGACGACGATGCAGCGGGCGCCGGCGCGGCGGCAGGCGCAGCGTCGCGCCGGCCCTGGATGCAGCGGCCCTGGAAATAGGCCCCCACGTCGATGGACAGTTGCTCGTGGGTGATGTCGCCGTCCACATAGGCCGTGCCCAGCAGCTTGATCTGCTTGCCGTTCAAGCCGCCGACGATGCGGCCGCGCACCTCTACATAGTCCGCCGAGACATTGCCCTCGACGGCGCCGGTTTCGCCGACGATGAGGCGGCCGACGCGCAGGTCGCCCTTGACCGTGCCATCCACCTGCAGGTCGCCGGCGCCGGAGACATTGCCTTCGAAGGTCAGGTCGGCGGACAGGGTGGACAGACCCTTGCCCGTGGGCACCTGCGACGGCATCGACGCGGACGGTTGGGGCGCGGCCTGCGTCGGTCGCTTAGAGGGCAGATCCGGCAGCGGCGGGATCGGCTCCGCGGAACGCAGGGGCTTGGCGTCGGGCTTAGTCTTGTTGAACAATTTGCTCTCCGGCTCTCATGAAGCGGGCGGGATTCTGGGGTCGGCCGTCCATCCACACTTCGTAATGCAGATGCACGCCCGTGGAGCGCCCGGTGGTGCCCATGCCGCCGATCCGGTTTCCGACGGCGACCCGTTGACCCGACTGGACGGCGATGGTGTTGAGATGGGCGTAGCGGGTCTTGAACCCGCCGCCATGGTCGATCTCGACCGTGCGGCCGTAGCCGCCGCGCACGCCCGCGAACGAGACGACGCCCGGTGCGGTGGCCAGAATGGGCGTATTGGCGGGCGCGGCGAAGTCCTGCCCCTGATGCAGGGCGGGGCGGCCGTTGAAGGGGTCAAAGCGCACGCCGAAACCGGACGAGGTGCGCGCCGCGCCGACCGGGCGGTTGAAGGGCAGGCGTTCGGCGGAGTCCGCCAGACTGCGCATGTCCGACAGTCCCGTCGCGGCGTTGCGGATACGGACGGCGAAGGCCTCGTCCACGTCCAGCACGGCGGCCAGGGCGCGAGGGTCTCGCGCCTCAACCAGCGGCCCGCCGAGGGCCGTGTTCGTGGCGGCGTAGGCCGAGGGGTTCAGACCCGCCAGCCGGAACGCCAGACGCAGCCGTTCGGCTCTGTTCTGGGCGAAGTCCTCGGCGCGGGCGATCAGGCGCTCCTGGTCCGTCTGGACGGAAGCGATGCGCCGGATCGGCGAATTGGCGTCGGGATCCAGCGGACGGGCAGGGGCCAGAACTTCCTCGGCCCCGGCGATGCCGTTGAACATGCCCATGACCTGGGTCAGGGCGGCGTGACGCCGCTCGACCATCTGGGCAGTTTCTTCCAGGGAACCCGTGGTGGCGGACATGCGCATGACGGCGCTTTCCAGCCGCGCCTGAAGATCGGCGTTGACCCGTTCGGAGGCGGCGCGCGTGCGGGCGATCTCTGCCTCGGCCCGGCTCTCGGCCAGGGCGCCGATCATGAAGCCGCCCGTGGAGACCACCATCCAGCCGCCCAGCACCGTCACTGCGCCGGCCATCAGCATCTGCCGACCCGTGGTCAGCACATAGCCCCGGGTCTCCCCATCGCACCTGAGATAAAGGTGCCGTTCCGGGAAGATTCGCTCGACAAGCTCGGAAAGGCGAGAAGCGAAAGTCTTAATCATCGGTTAACGTCCCCCAACGTCAGGCCGTGGTTATCGGTGAACACTTGACCCCACGCAAGGGAGTTCACGTCATAGACCGCCTCGGGGCGTCGGGATTCACCTTCGGCGATGCTGACCGAGGTTAACTTCGCCTGCCGCGTGTATTGAGCGGAAGACATTCGCCAAACAACGATCTGTCAACCATTATGAACGGACAACGTAACGTCGCTGTGAAAGAACGGGATTAAGTTGCGTTCACCGCGTCGAGGACGGCCTGGGCGTGGCCCGGGACTTTCACCTTGCGCCAGACACGCCGCACCTGGCCTTCCGGGTCAATCAGGAAGGTGGTGCGCTCGATGCCCATGAACTTGCGGCCGTACAGGGTCTTTTCGCCCCAGACGCCGTAGCGCTCGCACACGTCGCCGCCCTCATCCGAGGCCAGGGTGACGTTCAACTCGTGCTTGTCCTTGAACCGGTCCAGCTTCTTGACGGGATCCTTTGATATCCCGACCACCACCGCGTTGACGCGCCCGAAGGCGGTCTTCATGGCCGAGAAGTCCTTGCTTTGGTTGGTGCAGCCGGGCGTGTCCGCCTTGGGATAGAAGTACAGCACCGCCCACTGGCCCCTCAGCCCCTCCAGGCTGACCCGGCCGCCGCCGTCCGTGGCCATATCGAATTCGGGGGCTTCTGAACCTTCGAGGTTATCCGTCATTTTTTACTCCGCTCATCCCCGCGCACGCGGGGACCCAGTCCGACGCATCCTTGAGATCGCCGAGGCGCACCTCATCATACAGGTCACGCCAGTCAGGATTGTTCTCTTCTATCATCTGCACCTTCCAGCGCCGCTTCCATTTCTTGATTTGCCGCTCACGGCGGAAAGCGCCGTCGCGGGAGTCATGAACCTCGAACCAGACCAGCTGATCCACGCCGTACTGCGCCGTGAACCCCTGGAACGTCTTCGCCTTGTGTTGGCTGACGCGAGCGATGAGACCGTCGGTCGAGCCGGTGTAGAGGGTGCCGTTTCTGCGGCTGGCCAAGATGCAGGTGTAGAAGGCCACGATCCAGCCTGCTCCGATCTGGGTCCCCGCGTGCGCGGGGATGAGCGGAAGTTAGATGGGTTTCACGAGTACGATCTGTCCACGCTTGCCAAGCTTCACCTTGAATGCCCCCACGCCGGAATCAACGTCATTAAGGTCGAAAAACTGGCCGGGGTCCTTGATGAGGCTGTCATTGATCCACACACCCTCATTTTGAATTTTCTTCCGAGCCTGTCCAATCGAAGGGGACAGCTCGGAAGCCTTGAGAAGGGCTTCCGCCTGTCGCTTCTGGAAGGGACCACCATTCCGTTCCTGTTCCTCCGGCGTTCCAGCCCAGACGAATTCCTGGGTCGGCAGGTCTGTTGTCGCGTGACCCCTCTCGAAGGCCTCTTCTGACGTGCTGCGTGCTTTCAGCGCCGCCTCGGCGCCATGCAGCATGGTGGTCGCGGCGTCGGCCAGGGCCTTCTTCGCCTCATTGATCTCGGCGCCCTCCAGCGATTCCCAGCCGGCGATCTCGTCGTCGGACAGGTCGGTGAACAGGCGCATGAAGCGGCCCACGTCGCCGTCCTCGGTGTTGCGCCAGTACTGCCAGTAGTCATAGGGGCTGAGCTGGTCGGCGTTCAGCCACACGGCGCCGCCCACGGTCTTGCCCATCTTCTGGCCCGAGGCGGTAGAAAGCAGGGGGGTGGTCAGGCCGAAGGCCGGCTTCTGGTCCACCCGCCGGATCAGTTCGACCCCGTTGACGATGTTGCCCCACTGGTCCGAGCCGCCCATCTGCAGCACGCACTTCGCCCGCCGGTTCAGCTCCAGGAAGTCCGTCGCCTGCATCAGCATGTAGTTGAACTCGAGGAACGTCAGCGGCTGCTCCCGCTCCAGCCGCAGCTTGACGGAATCGAAGCTCAGCATGCGGTTGACGGTGAAGTGCGTGCCGTATTCGCGCAGGAACTCCAGATAGCCCAGCTTCGACAGCCACTCATCGTTGTCCAGCATGATCGCATCGGTCGGGCCGTCGCCGAAGGTCAGGAATTTCTCGAACACGCCCCGGATGCCGGCGATGTTCTCGGCGATCCGCTCGTCGGTCAGCAGGGGGCGCTGGGTGTCCTTGAAACTGGGGTCGCCCACCTTGGTGGTCCCGCCGCCCATCAGCACGATGGGCTTGTGGCCGGCCTGCTGCAGACGGCGCAGCAGCATGATCTGGATCAGGTGCCCCACGTGCAGGCTGGGGGCCGTGGCGTCAAAGCCGATGTAACCCGTAACCACGCCCGAGGCCGCGGCCGCATCCAGCTCGGCCGGATGGGTGACCTGATGGATGTAGCCCCGCGCCTGCATGGTGCGGAGAAAGTCGGACTTGAAGACGTGATCGGTCATGGTCAAAGCGGCTTGAGCGTATGGGAGCAGGGGCTGTAGCACGACGCGTGCGCATCGTTGAAGGTCATGACTTTCACCGCCGGTTTTCGGGGCGTGTTAAAGTGCGCAGTCTGGGCCCGCGCCGTGTGCGGCCCGGGTCGTGGGGGAGCGGATCATGCGCCGGATTTCGGACAATTCGGACACTGTTTTTTCCGGCGCGGAGTCCGAAACCGTGATCGCGCTGATCCCGCATCCGTCGACGCCGTCCGCCGGACTGCAGATTCACGTCCAGGCGCGCCGCAGGGACGGCGTCGTCAGCCTTGAGTATCGGGTGACGGGTCCGGTCGCCGCCCTCCGGCTGCCCGATCCCACGGCACGGGAGCGGACCGACGGCCTGTGGCGCACAACCTGCTTCGAGGCATTCGCGGGGCGGGGCGCCGGCTATGCGGAGTACAATCTGTCGCCCTCCGGCGCCTGGGCGGCCTACGGGTTCGATGGCTATCGCGCAGGCATGGCGTCGCTTGAGCAGCCGGCGCCGCTGATCGTGACGCGTCAGACGGCCGAGACTGTCGTTCTCACCGCCGATGTGGTTCTGCCGGCCGATGCGGACGGCCGGATCGGTCTGGCGGCCGTGCTCGAGACCCTGGACGGGGCGATCAGCTACTGGGCGCTGGCGCATCCGGCGGAAAAGCCCGACTTTCATCATCCCGACTCATTCGTCCTGACCCTGCCCGAGACTTCCGCATGACATTCGGCCTCGACCGTCTGCTGTCCGATCCTGAGCTGCGCCTCGACCTGAAGGGGCGGCGCGTGGCGCTGCTGGCGCACCCGGCCTCGGTGACGGCGGACCTGACCCATGCGGTGGACGCCCTGGCGGCCTGTGACGACGTCACCCTGACCGCCCTGTTCGGGCCGCAGCACGGCATGAAGGGCGACCTTCAGGACAACATGATGGAGAGCCCGGATTACCGCGACCCGGTCCACGGCGTGCCGGTGTTCAGCCTCTATGGCGAGGTCCGTCGTCCGAAGGACGAGTGGATGGAGACCTTCGACGTCATCCTGATCGACCTTCAGGATCTGGGTTGCCGCATCTATACCTACGTCACCACATTGCTCTATGTGCTTGAAGCGGCGCAGAAACATGGCAAGTCCGTGTGGGTTCTGGACCGCCCCAATCCGGCGGGCCGGCCGGTGGAGGGGCTGACGCTCCGTCCCGGCTGGGAGAGCTTCGTCGGCGCTGGTCCCATACCCATGCGCCACGGCCTGACCATGGGCGAGCTGGGCCAATGGTTCATCCATCACTTCAAGATCGACGTGGATTACCATGTTATCGAGATGGAAATCTGGTCTCCGGATCAGGCGCCCGGTCACGGTTGGCCGCTGTTGGAGCGCGCCTGGGTCAACCCCAGTCCCAATGCGCCCAACCTGTCCATGGCGCGCGCCTATGCCGGCACGGTGATGCTGGAAGGCGCGACCCTGTCCGAAGGTCGGGGCACCACGCGCCCGCTGGAGCTTTTCGGCGCCCCCGACATCGACGCCCGCGCCGTGATCGCCGAGATGCAGGCCCTGGCCCCGCAGTGGCTGGGCGGTTGTGTGCTGCGCGACATGTGGTTCGAACCCACTTTCCACAAGCACGTGGGCAAGCTGTGCAGCGGCGTCCAGATCCACGTGGACGGACCGCACTACGACCACGCCGCCTTCCGGCCCTGGCGGGTTCAGGCGCTGGGCTTCAAGGCCATCCGGCGGCTGTATCCCGACTACGACCTGTGGCGCGACTTCCCGTATGAGTACGCCTTCGGCAAGCTGCCCATCGACGTCATCAACGGTGGACCCGCCCTGCGCGAATGGGTCGATGACGCCGCCGCCACACCCGCCGATCTGGACGCCCTGACCCTGCCGGACGAAGCGGCGTGGATTGAGGAAAGACAGCCTTTCCTTTTGTACTGAGCCTCAGTGCAGCTTGAGCCGGCCCGAAATGCGGTTGTGCATCAGCCGGGCCAGCGCCAATACGGCTGTCCGCACCGGTCCCAGAATGCGGCGGTGATGGTCCAGATGCAGCGACATATAGGCCCAGCGCGCCGTCAGTCCCTCGACGAAGAACCGGTCCCCCAGCAGCCCGCCCATCAGCGACCCCGCCGCCTCGTCGTCGCCCAGCGCCACCAGCGAGCCGCGGTCGCGATAGACGAAGCCTTTGCCCTCGGATCGTCCCTGCGCATCCGCCAGCAGCGCTTCGCTCAGATAGTCCGCCTGCTGGGCCGCCGCCTGGGCGCGGGCGGGGATAGGGCGGCCGTTCGCGCCCGGCGTCTCGGCGCAGTCGCCCATGGCCCAGATCCCGGGCGCCGAGGTGCGCAGGCGATCGTCGGTGACGAACTGGTTCAGCTTGCCGGTCTTCAGGCCGAAGGTGGCGTTCCGCTCGTCCGCCTTGACCCCGGCGGCCCACACGATCAGGTCAGCCGGAACCTCGCCCTGTGAGGTGTCCAGCCCATCGGCGCGCACCCGCTCCACCTTGGTGTCGATCATGACCCGCACGCCCTTGCCCGCAAGGGCGGCCATGGCCTGGCTGGCGACGCGCTCGGGCAGCCCCCCCAGGATGCGCGGCGCCATTTCGACAATCGTGACCTCGAGCCGGAACTGCTGGTCGTGGGCCAGGGCCTCTTGAAAGGCTTCGTGGGCCTCCAGCAGCTCGGCCGACAGCTCCACCCCCGTCGCGCCGGCGCCGACGATGGCGACCCTCAGCACCCGCTCGTCGGAAAAGGCCGTGGCCATGAACGCCGTGGTCAACCGCTTCTGGAAGTCGCGCGCATCGTCGGTGTCCTCCAGCAGACGGGCATGCTCGGCCGCGCCCGGCGTGCCGAACAGGTTCGAGCCGCTGCCGGTGGCCAGCACCAGCCGCTCGAATCCCACGACCCGCTCAGGCACGATCACCTTGCCATCCGGGTCGCGCATCTCCGCCAGCGTCAGGCGCTTGCCCTCCACATCCAGCCCCGTCATGTCGCCCAGGCTGAACTTGAAGGAGTTACGCCGGGCCAGCATGGGGTACGACAGCCCCTCCTGATGGGCGTCCAGGGTCCCGGCGGCGATCTCGTGCAGACTGGGTTTCCAGATATGCAGCGGCGTCCGGTCGATCAGCAGCACCCGCCGCCGTCCCTCCCTGCGCCCCAGCCCGCGGCCCAGCCGCGAGGCGAGAAGAAGCCCTCCGGCGCCGCCCCCGACGATTACGAAATCCACATGCATGCCGGTCCCCGCTGTCCTGCTCGTCTCCAGCTCCTTTAACGCACGGCGTCCCGCTTCGTGCGAGCCGGGCCGGGATAATATGCCGCGCCCGGATCACGGACTTCTTGGCTTGCACCCGGGCGATGCCCTATATGGTCGCCTGTAGTTCGCGTCGGCATACCGCCTCCGCTTTCGAATCAGAGACGAGACCTCATGCAGCCCGGCATCTGGCAAATCCTCATTATCGCGGTCATCGCGCTGCTGCTCTTCGGCGGCCGTGGCAAATTGTCGGGCCTGATGGGCGACGCCGCCAAGGGCATTCGCGCCTTCAAGGACGGTCTGTCCGGTGGCGACGATGACAAGAAGACCAACGAGACCCCGGCCGGCGCCTTGCCGCGCACCGAGGCCGAAAAAGACGAAGCCCAACGCTGACCGCGTCCGCGCAGAGGGCTTGATTCATGGGCGGCTTGGGCCCCGGCATCGGCGCCACCGAACTCCTGCTGATCGGCATCATCGCGCTCATCGTGGTGGGGCCGAAAGACCTGCCGCTCCTGATGCGGCGGGTGGGTCAGTTCATGGGCAAGGCGCGCGGCATGGCCGCCGATTTCCGCGCCAGCTTTGACGAGATGGCGCGCCAGTCCGAGCTGGACGACCTGCGCAAGGAGGTCGAGGCCCTGCGCACCGGGCAACTGGCCAAGCCCCTCGGCGCCGAGACCGAAGCCACCTTCCGCCAGATCACCGACGACCTGAACAAGCCGGTGGTGCCCACCAGCTACGGCGCCTCCGATCCCCCGGCCCAGCCTGCGCCCCCGGCCATTCCGGCGCCGGTTGCGGCTGAGCCCGCCAAGCCCGCGCCCAAGGCCACGACTGCCAAGCCGAAGACGTCCAGCGCCGCCAAGCCACCCGCCGCGAAGCCGAAAGCCAAGGCAGCGACGAAGGCCAGACCGAAAACGACGACTGCTAAAGCTACGCCCGAAAAGGCCGCCGCTGCGGCTCCCGCCAAGACCACCCCGCGCCGCAAGCCGGCCGCCAGGAAGACCCCGGGGGCCGGATCGTGAGCCGCCCCGAGGACGACGAAGCCGACATCGAATCCTCGCGCGCGCCGTTGCTGGAGCACCTGACCGAGCTGCGCAGCCGCCTGCTGGTGTGCGTCGCCGCCTTCATCCTCGGCTTCATCCTGTGCTTCGCCTTTGCCGGGCCGCTGTATGTGTTTCTGGTCAAGCCGTTCGCGGCCGCGTCCGCCCTTTACGAAGCGTCGGGCGGGGACGGCGTGTCGCCGATTGACCTGATCCTTGCCACAGCCGGGATCATGCCCTTGCCCGAGGGTGGATCGGCCGTGGGCCTGATCTCCACCGCGCCGCTCGAGTTCCTGATCACCAAGATCAAGCTGGCGGCCTTCGGCGCTATCGTCATCACCTTCCCGATCCTGGCCTGGCAGGTCTACGGCTTCGTGGCGCCGGGGCTGTACCGCAACGAGCGCAAGGCGTTTCTGCCGTTCCTGCTGGCCGCGCCCGTCCTGTTCCTGATCGGGACCGGGATGGTCTATTTCATCATGCTGCCCTTCGTCATGTGGTTCTCGCTGAGCCAGCAGATCGCCACGGCCGAGGTGTCAGTGGCTCTGATGACGCGGGTGTCGGACTATCTGAACCTGGTCACGGCCCTGCTGCTGGCCTTCGGCCTGTGCTTCCAGTTGCCGGTGGTCATGACCCTGCTGGGTCTGGCCGGGATCGTCAGCGCCGAGGCGCTGTCCAAGGGGCGGAAATACGCCGTGGTCGCCATCTTCGTGGTGGCCGCCTTCGTGACGCCGCCGGATCCCGTCAGCCAGAGCATGCTGGCGATCCCGCTGATCATTCTCTACGAAATCTCGATCTGGTGCGTGCGCCTGATCGAGACGCGCCGCCGCCGCGAGGACGAGGCCGCAGCAGCCTAGGCCTGGAGCGAGAGAAACCGCTTCATGTCCATGCTGGACCGCTCGCCGACGGAGGGCAGGCAGTTCTCGAGCCAATGGTCGGCCGCCTCGCGCCCCCGCGCCTTCAGGTCCAGCAGGAAGGTCCATTCGGTGTTGAACTTGGACCCCAGCGACAGGTCGTCCAGATGTCCGTCCGCCGACACGGCGTGCAGCAGCATGTGGCGATAGCGACCCCGCGCCGTCTCGGTCAGCTGACCTTCCTCAATCAGTTCCTGCACGAAGGCCACGGCCCGCAGTTCGGCGGTGAGGGGCGCGTTGAAGGCGATCTCGTTCATGCGGTCCATGATCTCGCCGGGCGCCTTGGGCGTATCGTCCCGCTCGAACGGGTTGAGGGGCAGGAGCAGGATGTCGTCGGGGGTGTCGTCATAGAACAGCGGCCACAGCGCCGGATTGGCCAGATAGCCGCCGTCCCAATAGGGCTCGTCGTCGATGGTCACCGCCTGGAACAGGTGGGGCAGGCAGGCCGTGGCCATCAGGACCGCGTCGCTCATCTCGGCCGAGGTGAAGATGCGCGCCCGCCCGTGCTTCACCGCCGTTGCCGACACGAACAGCTTGATCGGCGAGGCCCGCACGGCGTCGAAATCGATCGAGGCGTCGATGACGCGCTTCAGCGGGTTCAGGTTGAAGGGATTGAACTCATAGGGGCTGGACGACATGGCCATGGCCTTGAACGAGCGCCAGAAGGGCGTCTCCTTCAGCCAGCCGGGGTTGGTCATGGCGTTCCACACGCCGCTGTCGCCGAAGACGTTGCGGCCGCCGGACTGGTTCATCTCGCGCCAGAGCTTGTCCAGGGCCTCGCGGGCGCCGTCACGGCCGTTCGCCGCCATGCCCGAAATCAGCGCCGCCCCGTTCATGGCCCCGGCCGAGGCGGCGGTCACCGCCTTGATCTCCAGCCGCCCGTCCTCCAGCAACCTGTCCAGCACGCCCCACTGGAACGCGCCGTGGGAGCCGCCGCCCTGAAGCGCCAGACAGACGGGCCGGAGCCGGTTCGGATCGGAGGGTTTCTTCCGCTTCAGCAAGCCTGTCCCTCCGATGGGGTCACTGGGCGGTCCAGCCGCCGTCGATGGAGAAGCTGGCCCCGTTGGCCGAGGCGCCCAGATCGCTGACCAGATACAGGAAGATGCCCGCCAGCTCGTCGGTGGTCACGAACCGCCGCGTCGGCTGGGACTTCAGGATCACCTCGGCCAGCACCTTTTCCCGGGGAATACCCCGGGTGCGGGCCTGATCGGCGATCTGCTTTTCGACGATCGGGGTTTCCACGAAGCCCGGGCAGATGGCGTTGCAGGTGATGTTCTGTTCGGCCAGCTCCAGCGCCACGGTCTTGGTCAGACCGATGACGCCGTGCTTGGCGGCCACATAGGCGGACTTGTAGGGGCTGGCCACCAGACCGTGGGCCGAGGCCACATTGATGATCCGCCCACGCCCCTGCGCCTTCATGATCGGCACCGCCGCCCGGGTCGCATAGAAAGCCGACGACAGGTTGATGGCGATGATCTGCTCCCACTTGTCGGCGGGGAATTTGTCGATGGCCTCCACGTGCTGGACGCCGGCGTTGTTCACCAGAATATCCAGCCGGCCCAGGTCGTGCCTGGCGAAGGCGACCATGTCGGCCACCTCGCTGCCGTTGCGCATGTCGGCGGCGTGGTAGCGGACCTTGACACCGTAGGCGGCTTCCATGCCCGAGCGGGTGCGCTCGATCTCGGCCGGGTCGCCCAAACCATTCAGCACGACATCGCCGCCCCGCGACGCCACCGCACGGGCCAGCGCCAGGCCGATGCCGGACGTGGAGCCTGAGATCACCGCTGCCTGACCCTTCAGGTCGTTGACGTCGGCGTTGAACGGACGCGGGGCATCCTTCGCCGTGTCGGAGCCGGAGATGCCTTTCAGCCACTGGAACATGCGGGGTCTTCCATCCTCCCGGCGAGTCGCCCGCCGGTTCTTGAGATCAATCTAGCGGCAGTCTGCGCCGGTGGCGACAGGGCGTCAGGATTTTCCCGATCTGATGAATATCCACTCGTTTTCGCTCGAGGCCGCCTTGTCGAATCCATAGCCGTCAAGGTCGAAGCCCTTCAGGTCGGCTGCCCGTTCGACCCGGTTGTCGATGGCCCAGCGCGCCATCAGGCCCCGCGCCTTCTTGGCGAAGAACGATATGATCCGGCTCTCGCCGTCGCGCAGTTCCCGGAACTGGGGCGTCACGACGGGCAGCTTCAGGGCCCGCGCGTCCACCGCGCCGAAATACTCCTGACTGGCCAGGTTCACCAGCGAGGGGTCGCTCTGGCCCTCGGCGTCAGCGTTCAGGCGTTTGGCGATGCGATCACCCCAGAAGTCGTACAGGTTCGCGCCGCGCCTGGTGCCCAGCCGCGTGCCCATCTCCAGACGATAGGGCTGGATGGCGTCCAGCGGCCGCAGCAGGCCGTACAGACCCGACAGGATACGCAGGTGTTCCTGCGTCCAGGCCAGGGCCTTGTCGTCCAGTTCGCGGGCCTTCAGCCCCTCATAGACATCCCCGGCGAAGGCGAACGCGGCAGGCAAGGCGCCTTCGTCGCTGTCCTGGTCAAAGGCCTGGAAGCGTTCGTGGTTGAGGTCGGCCAGAGGCTTGGAAATATCCATCAGGCGGCGCAGGTCCGCGCGCGTCAGCTTGCGCGTGACCTTGGCCAGTTCGGCGATGTCGGTGTCGAAGCGCGGTCGGGTCGGCTGGATCGCCGTCGGGGCTTCGGAATAGTTCAGACGCTTGGCGGGCGACAGGACAAAAAGCAAAAGCACGGCCTCCGGAGGTTTCGGGGCAGATAGGCGGTGCGGGTGACGATTGAAACCTTGACGCTCAGAAAAGCACCGACGGATTCATGATCCGCTGTGGATCGAGGGCGGCGCGAACCGCTTGCATGGCGGCCACCTGAACGGGGTCCTTGTAGCGCAGCGCCTCGTCGGTCTTCAGCCGCCCCAGCCCATGTTCGGCGGAGATGGAGCCCTCGAGTTCGCCGACGATGTCATGGACGATTCGCGCACCCTCGTCCTTGCGCGCGGCGAAGGCTTTCGGGTCTTCGCCCACCGGCGGCACCACGTTGTAGTGCAGGTTGCCGTCGCCCAGATGCCCGAAGGTCACCAGCCGGATGCCCGCGAACTGGGCGTTCAGGGCCGCGTGGGCGCGCTCGACGAATTCCGGCAGGGCGGTCAGGGGCAGGGAGACGTCATGCTTCCACCCGCCGCCCGCCGCCTTCTGGGCTGCCGACATCTCCTCGCGCAGCCGCCAGAACTGCGCCGCCTGCGCCGCGTTCTGGGCCATGGCCGCGTCCGAGATCAGGCCCCGCTCGAAGGCGTCCTCCAGTATGCGCTCCATGCCCCGCTCGGCGGCGCCCGGTTCGCCCGCTGCCAGTTCGATCAGCACCGCCCACGGGCTCGGCGTATCCAGAGGATCGCGGGTGTCGGGGATGTGGGCGAGGCAGATCTCGACGCCCTGCCGGTTCATCAGTTCGAAGGCCTCGACGCCCCCGCCGGTCTCGGCTTTGGCCACGGCCAGAAGTTCCAGCGCGGCGGCGGGCGCCTTCAGCCCCACCACCGCCGTGGCCCGGGACCGCATGACGGGAAACAGCTTCAGCGCCGCCGCCGTCACGATGCCCAGCGTCCCCTCGGCCCCGATCAGCAGGTGCTTGAGGTCATAGCCGGTGTTGTCCTTGCGCAGCCGCTTGAGCCCGTGGAAGATTTCGCCGTTGGGCAGCACCGCCTCCAGCCCCAGCACCAGATCGCGCGCCACGCCGTAGCGCAGCACCGCCGTGCCGCCGGCGTTGGTGGAGATGACCCCGCCCACCGTCGCCGTGCCTTCGGCCGCAAGGCTCAGCGGAAAAAAGCGGTCGGCTCCCGTCGCCGCGTCCTGCGCCTCCTTCAGCGTCAGTCCGGCCTCCACCACCATCACATCTTCCAGCGGCAGCACCTGACGCACCGACCGCATGCGGTTCAGGGAGATCAGCACCTCGCCATACGGGATCTGGCCGCCCACCAGCCCGGTGTTGCCGCCCTGGGGCGTGATGGCCACGCCCGCGCGCGCACAGACCGCCACGGCCCGGGCCACCTCTTCGGTGGAGGTGGGGGTCAGCAGGATCGGGGTGTTGCCCTCCCAGGCGCCGCGCCACTCGACCACGCGCGGTGCGATCAGGTCTGCATCCTGGGTCCAGCCTTTGGGGCCGAGGATCGCTTTCAGTTCGTCGAGGACGGCGGGGGAGGGTGCGGGCATGGACACGCTTGTCTCAAACCCGCATGGATCAGGAAAGCCAGAATGCGTGATCGACCGCGTGAGGATTGCTGAATGACCCCTGTGCCCGTCGTCGGCGTCGTGTGCCTCAAGGGCGACCAGGTGCTGCTGATCCGGCGTGGCACCGAGCCCCGTCTGGGGGAATGGAGCCTGCCCGGCGGCCGGATCGAGCCCGGCGAGCGGGTTCTGGACGCGGCCCTGCGCGAACTGAAGGAAGAGACCGGTGTCGATGCGGTCATCACCGGCCTGCTGGCGGTGGTGGACGGCGTCTTCCCTGATCACGACCGGCACTATGTGATGATCGACTACCGCGCCGAATGGACGGGCGGCCATCCGGTGGCCGGCGACGACGCAGCCGAGGCGGCGTTTCATCCACTGTCGGCGGTGGATGACCTGGTGGCGTGGGAGGAGACGCGGCGCGTCATCCACACGGCCGCGCGCGAGTCCCTCAGTCCAGGCGGCTGACCAGGGCCGACAGGTCAGGCCTGTCACGTTCCAACGGCGGGGCGGCGGGCGTCCCCAGATGGATGAAGCCGGCGATGCGCTCGCCCGACTGCACGCCGAACAGGGCTGTGGCGGCGGCCTCATAGCCGTACCAGTCGGTGATCCAGTTGGCGCCGAAACCGAGCGCATCGGCGGCGTGCAGCAGGTTCATGCACACGGCGCCCGCCGACAGTTCCTGTTCCCATGTCGGAATCTTGTGGCCCTGCACCGGCGTGGCCACCACCATGACGCAGACCGGCGAGGCCCGCAGCTTGGCGAGCACGGCGACGCTCTTGGGGTCCGGCGCCATCGGCTCCAGTTCGGCCGCGATCCGCGCCTTGGCCGCCCCGCCCAGGATCACGAACCGCCAAGGGGCCAGCTTGCCATGGTCCGGCGTGCGCGCCGCCACCGAGATGATTCGCGCGAGCTGGTCCTCGCTCGGTCCCGGCGCGCCGATGGTCTGGGCGGGAGTCGAACGCCGGTTCGACAGGCGCTTCAGATAGGCTTCGGACGGTTCGGGGGCGGGCAGGGGCGCGCCGACGGGGGCGTAAGGGCTCATGATCGATAGCTAGGCCTGCCGGCCCCGTCGCGCCAGACCCTATCTGCGAGCCGGTCTCAATTTGCAGGGCCGGGCTTTTGCCGGCTGCATCGCAGGCCTAAGTTCCAGCAGCTCGGGCCCGCGCGAAAGGAATCCTCATGGCGCAGCCACTGGAATTGGTCAGCGATACGCCGTCTCGGTGGCGGCAACTGCGCGAGGCGGCCGAACAGGCGGCGCGCGACGAACCGCGCCTGTCGTCCCTGATGAACGCCACGGTCCTGTCCCACGACGATCTGGCCGGCGCCCTCAGCTATCAGATCGCGCGCAAGCTGGGCGATGCCGAGCTGGGTCCCATGAGCGTGCGGGAGGTCTGCGCCCAGGCGTTCGCCGCCGATCCCGCCATCGTCGCGGCTGCCGGCGCCGACCTGCAGGCGGTGGAGGAGCGCGATCCCGCCATCAAGTCGCTGCTGCAGCCGTTCCTCTACTTCAAGGGCTTCCAGGCCATTCAGGCGCACCGCGTCTCGCACTGGCTGTGGACCCAGGGCCGCGAGACCCTGGCCTTTCATTTCCAGAGCCGCATGTCCGAGCTGTTCCAGGTGGACATCCATCCGGCGGCGCAATTGGGGGCCGGTCTGTTCTTCGACCATGGCACCGGAATCGTCATCGGCGAGACGGCGGTTGTCGGCGACGAGGTCTCCATGCTGCACGCCGTGACCCTTGGGGGGACGGGCGCTGAGCGCGGCGACCGCCACCCCAAGATCGGACGCGGCGTCCTGCTGGGCGCCGGGGCCAAGGTGCTGGGCAACATCGCCATCGGCGAGTACGCCAAGATCGCCTCGGGCTCGGTGGTTCTGAAGCCGGTGCCCGCGCACTGCACCGCCGCCGGGGTGCCCGCGCGTCTGGTCAATTGCCCCACCGGCGAACAGCCCGCGCGCACCATGGACCACACCCTGGCCGACATCGCCTATGACTTCGTGATCTGATTTCTGTTCAGTGCGTTTGAAAAGCGGCGCAGGCTTCAATAGGGTCCGCGCCTTCAAATCATAGAGGCCGCTCCACCGTGAACGACACCGACATCAAGCGCATCGAGACCCATCTGAAGCGCACCTTCAACACCGGCGGCATCAACCTGAAGGCCCGCCCCAAGCAGAACGACTCCGCCGAGGTCTATGTGGATGACGAGTTCATCGGCGTGGTCTTCAAGGACGAGGACGACGACGGCTCGTTCATGTTCGAGATGGCCATCCTGGCCGAGGATCTGCCCCCGGCGTAACCGCCGCAGGCAAGGCACGAAAAAGCCCCGGACGGTCAGACCGTCCGGGGCTTTGTCGTTTCAGGCGCGACCTACTTCTTGCCGAAGATCGCGTCGCCGATGCGGGCGAGAATGCCCTTTTTGGCCGGAGCGCTGCGCGACGACGAAGTCGAAGCGGCGGGCGCGGAAGCGGCCGGAGCGGGCGCGGCTGCGGGCGCCGGAGCGGCCTTGGGCGCAGCCGCGGCCACTGGACGTGTGGCGGTTGTGGTCGTGCGACGCGGCGCCGTGGACCGGTTCGCTGTCGCGCGAGTCGCAGCGGTGGTCTTGGGCTTGGCGGCCGACGTGCGGGCGGCGGGCTTCTTCGCCGCCGTAACCGGCGTCTTCACAGCCCCCGTCCTGGGAGCGGCTGTCTTCGGTGCCGTCGTCTTGACGGCCGGCTTCCTGGCGGCGGTCTTCGGCGCGGCGGTCGCCTTGGTCGCCGTGGCCTTCACCGGAGCCTTGGCGGCCGTGGTCTTCGGCTTGACGGCGGCCTTGGGCGCCGCAGCCTTTGCAGCGGGTTTCGCTGCGGTGGATTTCGCCGTCGTTGACTTGGCCGTCGCGGGTTTTTTCGCGGCGGTGGTTTTCGACGTGGTTGGACTCTTGGCCATGTATTCCCCGACCCCTCGGTGATACGAGCACGCAGGGGGCGTGCTCCTGTCTACGATTCCACACCATACCGATGTTTGAGAAATGTCCGAGTCCGCCGTTCAAATAATTGCGCGTGGCGCGCGAAAAGCCGCCGAGGCCGCCGCCGCCGCCATCGACGCCGATCCGTTGCTGGAGGGGGCGACCTACTCGATCCTCGAAGAGGACGAGGACAAGGGCATATGGCGCATCGACGCCTTTCCGACGTCCACCGAGGAAGCGGCCGGAATCGCCGCGCGTCTGCGGGCGCAGGGGGAGCTGCGCGTGGCGATCGAGAAGCTGGCCGACGCCGACTGGCTGGCCATGTCACTGTCGGGCTTGCCGCCGGTGCGGGCGGGGCGCTTCTTCGTCTACGGCGCCCACGATCAGGGCCGGGTGCCGGTCAACACCGTCAATCTGATGATCGACGCGGGCGCCGCATTCGGCACCGGCCACCACGGCACCACGGTCGGCTGTCTGGTCGCCTTCGACGAACTGCTCAAACGCGAGCGGTTCGAGCGGGTGCTGGACGTGGGCGCCGGCACCGGGGTGCTGGCCATCGCAGCGGCGAAGACCGGCAGCACCGTCGCGCTGGGCACCGACATCGACAAGCCGTCCGTACGGATCGCCAACGAGAACGCCAAACTGAACGCCGCCCCGGCTCGCTTCGTCCATGCCTCGGGTCTGAACGACCAAACCGTGCGCGGCCATGGTCCCTATGATCTGGTGTTCGCCAACATCCTCGCCCCGCCGCTGGTGTCCTTGTCGCAGGACATCAAGACGTCGCTGAAGCTGGGCGGCGTGGCCATCCTGTCGGGACTGCTGCGCACCCAGGAGCGGCGCGTCTCCGCCGCCTATCTGTCGCGCGGCTTTCGCCTGGAGCGGCGCATCCATCGCGACGCCTGGAGCGCGCTGGTGTTGAGGCGGGTGGGGTAGAAGCGACGGAATGATGGGCGTAAGTCATTCGCCCATGAGACAGACATTCGACGAAACCACCGAGCCGTCCTTCGGCGCCAGACACCTGCCGCTGGTCCGCGAACAATTGAAGGCCCAGGGACTCGACGGCTTCCTCGTTCCGCATGAGGACGAGCATCAGAACGAATATCTCCCTGCCGCCAACGACCGGCTGGCCTGGGTGTCCGGCTTCACCGGCTCGGCCGGGGCAGGCGTGGTCATGACCGACCGCGCGGCGGTGTTCGCCGACGGCCGCTACACGGTTCAGGTCCGCGCCCAGGTGGACGCCGACCAGTTCGACATCCTGTCCTATCCCGACGACGTCCCGACCTATCTCGCCAGGGCGCCCAAGGGCGCCGTGATTGGCTATGATCCGCGCCTGCACAGCCCCGACGCTTTGGCCGTTCTCAGACGCGCCGTAAACAAGGCCGGCGCCGAACTGAAGCCAGTCCCGATCAATCCTGTTGACGTCGCGTGGGCCGAGCGCCCCGCCCAGCCTCAGGCGCCCGTGGTCCCGCATCCCGAAGCCTACGCCGGCGAGACCAGCGCCTCGAAACGTGCGCGGGTGGGGCAGGGGCTGGATGACGCGGGCGCTGACGCCGCTGTCCTGACCGCGCCGTCGTCCATCGCCTGGCTGTTCAACATCCGCGGCGGCGACGTGATCCGCACGCCCCTGCCGCTGGCCCAGGCGATCCTCAGCGCCGACGGAAGCGCGCGCCTGTTCCTCGACCCGGCCAAGGTCACCGGCGATTTGCCGTCGTGGCTTGGCAATCAGGTCTCTCTCGAGAAGCCCGATGACCTGCCCGCCGCCGTCGCCGATCTGAAGGGCAGGCGCGTCCTGATCGATCCGGCGCAATCGTCGGCCTGGTATTTCGACCAACTGGAGGCCGCAGGCGCGACCGTGGTCCGCGCCGCCGATCCCTGCGCCCTGCCGCGCGCAGCCAAGAACGCGGTGGAGATCGAGGGCTCGCGTCAGGCCCACATCCGCGACGGCGCCGCCATCGCCAACTTCCTGCACTGGGTCGACACCGAGGCGCAGCAGACGTTGCCCGACGAACGGGCCATCGTCGAAAAGCTGGAAAGCTTCCGCGAGGCCACCGGCGCGCTGAAAGACCTCAGCTTCGACACCATCGCCGGCGCGGGCCCCAACGGCGCCCTGCCGCATTACAAGCCGGTGACCAGCACCATCCGCCGCATCGAGACGGGCAGCTTGCTGCTGGTGGATGGCGGCGGCCAATATCTGGACGGCACCACCGACATCACCCGCACCATGGCCATCGGCAACCCCACCGCCGAGCAGAAGGACCGCTTCACCCGCGTCCTGAAGGGCCACATCGCCATGACCGTCGTGCGTTTCCCCGCAGGAACCACGGGTCATCAACTGGACGCCCTTGCGCGTCTGCCCATGTGGATGGCGGGCCTCGACTATGACCATGGCACGGGTCACGGCGTCGGCAGCTATCTGGGTGTCCACGAGGGGCCTCAGCGCATCGCCAAGGCGGCGAACACCCAGCCGCTTCTGGAGGGCATGATCGTTTCCAACGAGCCCGGCTACTACAAGCCCGGCCACTGGGGCATCCGCATCGAGAACCTGCAGGTGGTCACGCCCGCCACGCCCATCGAGGGCGGTGAGCGGCCCATGCACGGCTTCGAGGTCCTGACCTTCGCGCCCATCGACCGGCGCCTGATCGAGGTGGGTCTGCTGACGCCGGACGAGCGCACCTACATGGACGCCTATCACGCCGAGGTGCTCGACAAGATCGGCCCGCAGGTGGGCGGAGATGTCCGCGCCTGGCTGGAGGCCGCGTGCGCGCCGCTGTAATCGCGCTGGTCGCACTCGGACTGGTCGCGCCGGTTCAGGCCCAGACCGCCCGCCTGTCCCGCGACGTCCTCGACGTTATCCCGCCGCCTGAGCGCGTATCGGGCGAGCCGGGCGCCATGCGCGTCATACAGTCCGGCTGCCGCGTCGGCCCCACCGACTGGGCCCGGCGCCGCATCGTCGATGTGGCGGTGCAGGAGTGGGCCTTCTTCGGCTTCCAGACCCTGGACGCGCGTCCGGTGGAAGCGGGGCGCTTGCCGGACGGCGTTGTGCCGGATGCCCTCAACCCTCGCCGCCCGGCGCCGAGACAGGTGCGCCATATGCTGCGTTTCGGCGACTGGGAGGACCGTGACCGGGTCACCGCCACGGTCGCCGGCTACTGGTCGGCCACCCCCGACGGCGCCGAGGTCATCGGCGATCAGAACCGGGAATGGCGCCGGACCGACCGCCCCATCGACTGGGTCCAGCCGTGGTCCGCCGCCTTCATCAGCTGGGTCATGTGCGAAGGCGGGCTGGGCGATATGAGTCAGTTCGCGCGCGACATCTCGCACCGGGTCTATATCGATCAGGCCATACAGGCGCGGGACGGTCAGGCGCCGGACGCCGCCTTTGTGGCGCACGACGCGGGCGAGGCTGAAATCCAGCCCGGCGACCTGCTTTGCAACGCTCGCGGTTCAGCGAGCTATCGGTCGCTGGCTGACCGACGTCGCGAGAGCGGCGAGTACGCCCCGCTTCACTGCGATATCGTTGTGCGGGTCGATGTGGAAGCCGCTCTGTTCCACATGATCGGCGGCAACGTCATGAACAGCGTCACCCTGACCATCCTTCCCGGCGTGCGGGATGGCGATTACCTGCGCCCGCTGGCCGAGGACGATCTGGACGGCGCGCGCACCATGTTCGCCCACCTGAAGCTGCGGGCGCCTGCCATCGCCACGGACGCGCTGGACGTGACGCCGACCATCCGCGCTCTCAGCGCCCATGCGCCTTAAGGGCGGAAAATCGAGACAACGAGTCGGATCTGACCTGCTAATGGCCTGGAAGCCGCCGCGGGTTCGTTGACGTCGCGAACTCAGTCGCCGGGAGGGGCGAGCACTGGCGTTTGGGCCAGGGAGAGGTCGCCAATCAATCGATCCAGGGTGTCACGGAAAGCGGGGATATCAACGTCAAATGGCGCCCAGTGGCCCACTGCTGGATGGCCTGCTTGATCGTGTGTCCTGGTTCTATAAAGTGTGGGTACCCAGACTTCGTGATCGATCGTCATGCCCCAGGCGCTGTGATAGGTGATGCCCGGCTTTTGCTTGATCAGACTCGGCACAATTGCTGCCGATCCATGCATCGTAACGAAAAAATCAATCTTGGCCGCCAGTTTGATCTTTTCGCGGTAGCTCATGCTGAACGATTCTATTACGCTGAACTGAACGCCACACTTCTTCATCGCTCTTCTGTAGAATGCGCGTATGGTTGAAATAATTCTATAGTCTTTTGTGTTTAGCGCTATCGGAGAAGGTGACCAGCCGTCGATAATCAACTGAACCCGCGATCCGAAATGGTCCTGAAGAGCGAGCAGAAGCTCGGAAAATACCGCCTCCTGGTTCTTAAGCCGTCCCTTTTCGATTTCGACGCTGAACCAGACGGTCCTGTAGCCCTCTCGACCGGTCAGTTTTGAGACCTCCGGCCAATCTTCTGCTGGTGACGCTTTTTCGGCGTAGCTGACCAGTCGGGTTCGGAGGGAATCAGTCATGTGGCTGCCGGACCGCATCAGCCTGTAAACGAACAGGTTCTTGGCCATCACGACCCGATTCAGGTCGCTCATGTTGGTGTAGATGACCTTCACGTGAGGTGGCGGATCGAACAACTCATCGGTCAGGATGAATGAGTTATCGATCGGCACGATGAGATAGTCCAGCGCCTCCCAGAACGCATCCATCTTTCCCTTTTCGATGTAGTGCTGAAGACCTCCCATCGATTCGCGGATGAAGTGCGTGGGCCGTTCGTCGCCCACGATGCAGCCAACCTCACGAGCGCCGGGTTCCGACAGGTAGCGATAAAACCCACGCTCAAGCTTGGCGGCGGTGGTGTGGCAGCGGGACAGGACCGCATAGTGGTCCTCGTTGTGATTTCTGATATCGACCCAAATTTTCTTGGCTAGGTAGAACAGGGCATAGGGTTTCGACCCGATGCACATGATGAAGCCGGGACCCGACGGCCCAGTAAAGAACAGATAACTGTATTTTCGGAAAATCAGAGACTTGGTCGAAATCGTGATCTTTCCGGATAATGGGTCCAGAAACTCGACCTTTTTTCGGGTCAGGATTTTCAGAACACTGAGGTTGTGGCCCGGGAAGCGTGCGAACTGGCGGACCACTTCCGCAAGGCGCTGCTCCCCCAGCATCTGCAGGGTCGCGGCGTGGTTTGTCGTTCCCGGGACGATGGATAAAGCGGTCCAGTCACGAACCCCTGCTTCCATGTCCTTCACAAGCGCCTGAAACGCCTTGTGCAGCCCTTTAGCGAGTAGCAGCGACAAGCTCTTAACCTCTGTAATTGTCCAAGGCTCAGAACGCGCCGTAGCGGTTCAGCACATCGTTCAGGTCCAGACCACGCGCGACCGAGACCCGGATCCGCGCCTCGTTTTCGATCGTATTCCAGACGATGGTCTCCACTTCGTCCCAGCGCTCCTGGGGAATAACCACGACACCATCGCCGTCAGCAAAGATGTAGTCGTTGTTGCGCACGGCCACGCCGCCGATTTCGACGGGCATGTTCATGCTTTCCGTGGTGCCTTCGTACTTGATATCGTCGCAGTACGCGCTTCGGGCGAACACAGACAGGCCCAGCTTGGACACGGCTTTCACGTCCCGGGTATAGCCGTCGATGATCGCACCCGCGGCGCCGGCTCGCGTCGCGATCATCGCGTTCAGATCACCGAAATAGGCTTTGTCGGGCACGTCGTTGGACACCACGATGATGTCCCCCCGCCGCACGAACTGATACGAATCCAGCGCCCGATAAATGCCTTTCCATTCGTCCGACGTGGCTGCGCCCTCGCTGACCGGCTTGAGTTTCAGGGTCTTGGCGCGGCCCAGGATGGCTCCGCCGGTGATCTGGCGAATATTCGGCGGCAGCACGGCGCGGATTCCCAAATCCTTGCAAGTGTCTGCGAAAGCCGGCGACGAGGCGTTATGCAGCAAGGCGCGCAGGCGCTGATTCATTCGCTCGCGGTAACCGGCGCAGATCAACTCCGCCAGTTCCATGTCGGCCGGGTAGTTGATGTCGATGTCTTCTTCCGGCGTAACTTCGAACATCAGGGGGCGCTCGCCAAACCGCAGGATTCTATCACCCCCGGCGGCCTCCCCGCGAACGATATAGAGCGACATGGCTTCAAGCGTGCGGTCCGGCAGATCAACGCTGTTTGGGACGCGGCCTCGTCCGTATGCGGGCTGACCCTCGATCCATTCATACATCTTGTGGCTGCGCACCGCTATGAGACTGTCGTGCTCGGGGCTGTCGATCAGGGCCTGGAGCGCCCGGTCGACGGTGCGGTGATCAATGAACGGCGCGGTGCACAGAGCCTGGACGTAGAAGTCAGCGGGGCCGATCTTTCTGACCGAGTGCTGGAATAATTCGTGGCCGTCAGTCGCATTGGTTGCGAAGCTTTCGTCCCTGTCGATGAGCTTGATCGGCAGGTCCGCCGCCGCCGCCCGGATGTCGGACGACTCGGTGTCCAGATAAACGTCGGTGATGCGTTCAGACCGAAGGAGTTGGCGCAATTTGCGCTTGAACAGGTGTTCCCCGTCCAGGATCGCCATGTTCTTGCTCGGCACCCTGGAACTGGTGCCCTTGGCGGGGACGAAAGCGGCGATTTTCATGACACGCTCAAATCACTCAGCCCCGGAGGCGCGTTCACCCCGAGCTTGAAAACCCCCACTGGGGATGGTGAAAAAGGCTGGCACGCTATAGTGCGGCAGCTTCTCCAGGGCCAATCCGGTCTGTCTGGCGAATTCGTCAGCAGCGATCGTGGCGCCGCCGACGGCGTTGTAGTCGTCAAACACGATCAGACCACCGGGCACCACGCGCTCCGCCAGAAGCGAGAGGGCGAACTGCGTCGGTTTGTAGACGTCCATGTCGAGATGGAGGATCGCGATCCGGAGTTCGGGTCGTCGCGCCAGATAGGCCGGAAGAGTCTCGAAAACATCACCGGGGATCAGTTCGACATTGCCGGTGGTTTTGGCCTGAATGGCTCCATCCAGATCTTCGCGCGAGATGCCCTGTCCGCCCGCACCCTCGAATTTCTCGATGAACTGCTGGTCCGCCTGGTTTTCGCCCTCGGCGACCGGAAATTTTCCGAACGCATCAAAACCCAGCACCTTTCGGGAGTGCTGGTTCTCCAGCGTCTCCCGGAAAGCCAGGAAGCGCATCAGCGAGGCGCCCTTGTAGACACCCAACTCCAGAACATCGCCCGGAAGCGTCAGGATTCTCTTGTACAGCTCGTAATGCGCAAGAAATTTGCCGATGCGGTGATGGGGCGCCTTCAGGAAGTAGGTGTTCTCGGCCTCGTAGATGTCGAGGGTGTCATTGATCTTGTAGTTCGCCATGTTGTCTCCGCCAGTGTCGGCCTATCCGAGCAGATCGATAGCAACAAGCACGCCCTCAAGGCGATTGCCATCCGAGACAACGGGAAGCGACAGGTGCCTCGCGAGGCCGCGATCCCCCTCAAGCACATCACCGACCCGCATCCCCGGGGCCACCGTTTCCGGGCTGCGCTGCATCAGGCCTCTCGCCTTGGTCGCCCGAGGGTCTTCCGAACGTCGAAGGGCGTTGCGGATGTCGCCATCGGAAACGATACCCAGAAGACGACCCTCGCTATCGACGACACACGCCAGGCCGATACGCTTGGCGGTAATGACATCCACGACCTCGGCGAAATCCGAATCGAGAGAAATGGTCGGAAGATCGTCTCCCTTGCGCATCACATGGGCTACCTTTGCCAGCCGGCGCCCAAGAAGGCCCGCGGGGTGGTTTTCGGAGAAGCCCTCGGCCGTGACACCCCGGGACGCCGATGTGGCCACGGCGAGGGCGTCGCCGATGGCAATCTGCAAGGTCGTGCTCGTCGTTGGGGCCAGACCGAGGTTATCCGCCTCGCCCACCTTTCCGTAACAGAGCACGGCGGCAGCAGAACGGCCCAAGGGCGAGTCGGCGTTTCCGATAACGGCTATGATCCTGGCGTCGCGCGCCTTGAGGGCGGGCAGAAGAGAAACAAGCTCCTGGGACCCGCCCCCGTTGGATAGCGCGACGACCACCGCGCCGGCTCGGACAAGTCCAAGATCGCCATGAGCGGCGCTCGTGGGGTCAAGGAAGATCGATGGCGTATCCAGGCTGGACATGGTCGCGGCGATTTTTCGCGCGACCAGTCCTGATTTGCCGACGCCCGTCAGGATGATCGGATAATCGGTGTTCAGGAGCAGGTTGACCGCCCGTTCCACCTGAACCGGATCGATAGAAAGCGCAGACAGCGCTTCTCCCTCGGCTCTGATCACGGACGAAAAATATTGGCTGATCACAAGGCGCCTGTCTGAACCGCGTTTCTTCAACATGAAAAGGGCAGCGGCCATTGCGAACCGCTGCCCTCGAACGGGGAGGAACATTAAATAGCTGTCCACGATGCCGCAAGGCGAAAGCCCGCAGGGCATTGGCGCGCGCCGCCGTCTGTTGCAAAATGGGTCGCATGATACCAAGTGGGGCCCGCCGTACGTCGGCGCACCGCCCCCATCTCGAGGAACACCATGAACCCCAACGCCGTGATCGAACTCTCCGAGGGGCTGTCGCGTCCCGTGCGCATCGGCGGTGGCGGACGCATCGTGTTCATCGCTGGACCGTGCCAGTTGGAAAGCCGGCAGCACGCCCTGGAGATGGCAGCCGCGCTCAAGGAGATTGGCGAGCGGCTGGATGTGGGGATCATCTACAAGACCAGCTTCGACAAGGCGAACCGTACCTCGGCCAACGCGGCGCGCGGGTTTGGACTGGAAGGCTCGCTGCCCATCTTCGCCGAGATCCGCGAGACCCTGGGCCTGCCGGTGCTGACCGACGTGCACACCGAAGAGCACTGCCGCATCGCGGGTGAGGTCGTTGATGTGCTGCAGATCCCGGCCTTCCTGTCGCGCCAGACCGACCTGCTGATCGCCGCGGCCCAGACCGGCAAGGCCATCAACATCAAGAAGGGTCAGTTCCTCGCCCCCTGGGACATGAAGAACGTCATCGCCAAGGTGACGGGCGCGGGTAATCCCAACGTCATGGCCTGCGAGCGCGGCGCCAGCTTCGGTTACAACACGCTGGTGTCGGACATGCGCGCCCTGCCGATCCTGCGCGAGATTGGCTGTCCCGTGGTGTTCGACGCCACCCACAGCGTGCAGCAGCCGGGCGGTCAGGGCACGTCCTCGGGCGGCCAGCGCGAATTCGTGCCGGTTCTGGCCCGCGCCGCCGTCGCGGTGGGCGTGGACGCCGTATTCATGGAGACGCACCAGGACCCCGACAACGCGCCCTCGGACGGCCCCAACATGGTGCCGCTGGACCAGTTCGAGGCGCTCGCCGCTGATCTGATCGCCTTCGACGACCTGGCCAAGCGCCAGGCGGCGCGCAAGGCGGCGTAGGTCGTCTTGGGCGCGAAGGCCTCCGGCTTGGTGATCCGCCGCATTATCGGCGGGACGCTGATCGCGCTGGTGGCGCTGGTTGTCATCGCCATTCTGGTGTGGCGTGGCGACATCCTGCGGTCCGGCCTGGACCCCGAGGTGCCGTTCCAGACTTACGATCCTCCGCCGGCGACGGACTACGCCGACGTGTCCGCCTGGGCGCTCAGAGATGCGGGGAACGAAGGCGGCGCGGCGATTTTCTTCATTCATTCCACCACCTACGATGGCGGAGATCACTGGAACGCGCCCATCGATCAGCCCGAGTCCGAGAGGTGGCTGTGGCGATCGGTTCTGCCCAATCACGCAGCCCTCTTCTCGCGGTCGGGCCTTGTCAGCGCGCCCCGCTACCGGCAGGCCAGCCTCTATACTCGTCTGACCATCCGCGAGGATGCGCGCGAAGCGAGGGTCTTTGCCTATCAGGACATTCTGGCCGCATTCGACGCCTGGCTGGCCCGCAATCCCGAAGGGCCCATCATTGTCGCGGGGGTGGAGCAGGGGGGCGAACTGGCTGCGCGACTGCTGCGCGAGCGAGTTGCTCCGGACACCGCGCTGCACGGGCGTCTGGTGGCCGCCTACCTCATGGACGCGACCGTTCCCGCCGATGAGTACGGCACGGGCGCCGCTTTGCCGGCGTGCCGCGATCGGGCGGAAACGGGCTGCGTCTTTGCCTGGGTGCAGGTCCGCGAGATGGACGATGAGACGCTTAGGCGGCTGGATCGACGGGCCATGGGCTGGACCGATCAGGGTACGCTCGAGCTGCTGGGAGACCGGCCCTACCTGTGCGTCAATCCGGTTCTCGGGGTGCGCACGGACCGCCGGGCAGAACAGCGCGAGCATCTGGGCGGCGCCAACGCCACGGATCTCGAATGGGGGGTTCGGCCCGCCTTCCTGAACCGGCAGGTCTCGGCCCAATGCCAGGATGGCGTGCTGCGTTACTCCCGTCCGGCATCCGACGTTTTCGGCCCGACAGGATCCTGGGCTGATCGCAGAAAAGCGCCGTCATACAACCTTTTCTATGCCGATCTTGAAGCCGACGTGGAGCGTCGTCTGCAGGCGTGGGATCAGTCCGCAGCCGGTCGGTCGGCCCGCCAGTCGAACAGCGCCTCCAGCACCTGAACCGCATAACCGCGTTCGCTGGCCAAGTCTGGGTCTCGGTTCAGGATCAGGCGGGCGTCGTCGTACGCCGCCAGGATCAGTTCGCGGTGCCGCATGGGATCGGCGAAGCGGTAGGCGGGAAAGCCACTCTGTTTCAGGCCCAGCGGGTCGCCACCGCCGCGCAGGCGGAAATCCTCCTCCGCGATCTCGAAGCCGTCCTCCGAGCGGCGCAGCACGTCCAGCCGCTCGCGCGCCACCACGCCCAGATCGCCGTACAGCAGGATGCAGGCGCTTTGCTTCGAACCGCGGCCCACGCGACCGCGCAGCTGGTGCAACTGGGCCAGACCGAAGCGGTCCGCGTGTTCGATGACCATGATGGTGGCGTTGGGTACATCGACGCCCACCTCCACCACCGTGGTGGCCACCAGCACCGGCACGTGGCCCTCGGAAAAGGCGGTCATGACGCTTTCGCGGTCGGCGCCGTTCATCTGGCCGTGGGCCAGGCCCACGTTCAGGCCCAGATGGGCGCGCAACTCCACGGCCCGCGCCTCGGCTGCCGCCAGGTCAATGGCCTCGGATTCGGCCACCAGCGGACAGATCCAGTAGGCCTGCGCCCCCTCGGCCACAGCGGCCTTGAGCCGGTTCGCCACCTCGTCAATGCGCGCCAGCGGCAGGACCGCGGTGGTCACCGGCGTGCGGCCGGGCGGCTTCTCGCGCAGGCGCGACACGTCCAGATCGCCGTACTGGGTCAGTTCCAGCGTGCGGGGGATGGGGGTGGCAGACATGGTCAGCAGGTGCACGCCGTCGCGGCCCTTGGCCTGCAACCGCTGGCGCTCATTGACGCCGAAGCGGTGCTGTTCGTCGATGACGGCCAGGGCCAGGTCGTGGAACGCCACGGCGTCCTGGAAAAGGGCGTGGGTGCCGATGGCGACCTGGGCCTCGCCCGAGGCCAGGGCCGCCAGCTTGGGCCGTCGCTCCGCCGCCGTGTCGCGCCCGGTCAGCAGGACGGCGCGCACCCCGGCGTTGTCCAGCATGGGGGCCAGCCGCTGGTGATGCTGTCGGGCCAGGATTTCCGTGGGCGCCATCAGGGCGGATTGCCGGCCGCTGGCCGCCGCGTCGGCCATGGCGATGGCGGCCACGGCCGTCTTGCCCGAGCCCACGTCGCCCTGCAGCAGCCGCCCCATCTGTTCGCCCGAGGCCAGATCGGCGCGGATCTCGACCACCGCCTGTTTCTGGGCGCCGGTCAGCTCGAAGGGCAGGGCGGCAAGCACCTGTTCAGACGCCGGACCGGGCGCAATGACCGGGGCCCCCACCGTCTGACGCGACTGGCGTCTACGGGCCAGGGCCAGCTGATGCGCCAGCAGTTCGTCATAGGCCAGGCGAAGGCGCGGGGCGGCGTCCGGCGACAGGTCGGCCTCGGTCCGGGGGTTGTGCAGGGTCTCCAGCGCCGCGCGCCAGCCGGGCCAGCGTTTGCGCTCAATCCAGGCCGGGTCCTGCCATTCGGGCAGTTCGGGCGCGGTGTTGAGCGCCTCCAGCGCGAGACGGCGAACGATGCGGCGCGCCAGGCCCTCGGTGGAGGGATAGACCGTCTCGGCCAGCGGAATGTCGCCTGCGGCTTCGACCTTGACGACGTCGGGGTGGGCGATCTGGATCTCGTTGTTGAAGATCTCGACCTTGCCGCTGATGACGCGCCGCTCGCCCGGCGGGACGAGCCGCTCCAGATGCGGGCCGCCGCGGAACCAGATCAGGTGCACGAAGCCGGTGGAGTCCGAGGCCCGGACCTTCCACGGGGCGCCGATTTTGTGGGGGCGGATGTGGCGGTCGATGACCACGTCCAGAATCGCCACCTCGCCCTCGAGGGCCTGATCCGCCGTGATGGCGCGGCGATGCACGAGGCCGGTGGGGGCCAGGAACAGCAGATCGCGCACCAGCGGACCGGCCACCTTGCCGATCTGGGGCGCGACCTTGGCGCCCACGCCCTTCAGGGTGGTGACCTCGGCGAACAGGGGAAAGAGAATCTCGGGCCGCATTTCTGCAGCATAGCTGGTGGCGTCGGGCCGTGTGGAACGCTATGTGAACTTCCCGATTAATTTGACGGAACGGAATGCACCGTGGCCGAGGAATTCGCACGTCCGCTACCGCGTGAAGAGCGCCTGAGACGCCTGAGCTTCCGCGCCTGGCGGCGGGGCTTCCGTGAGGCGGACATGGTGCTGGGCCCGTTCGTGGACCGCATCGCTGTCGACTATTCGGACGCGCAGCTGGATGTGCTTGAGGCCCTGATGGCCAATGAGGATCAGCCGCTCTACGGCTGGATCATCGAGCGCGAACCGGCCCCGGACGAGTTCGACACACCGGTTCTGGCTGACATCCGCGCCTTCATGACCGAGCATGTGGCCGTCGCGGTCCAGAAGGGCATCGGCTGATGGACGGTTCGATCATCGCCGTCGACGATCGCGAGCTTTCGGGCACGCCCGAGGGGCTGGACGCCCGCCTGCTGGCCGAGCATCTGGCGGAGACCGGCGGCGCGGCCCTGTTCGTGGCGCGGGACTATGCGCGGGCGGGCGCCTTTGTTCAGGCATTCCGGTTCTTCGCCCATGACGTTGATGTGCTTGAGTATCCGGCCTGGGACTGCCTGCCCTATGACCGGATGAGCCCGACGCCGGCGGTGTCGGCCCAGCGGATGGCTGCCCTGACCCGGCTGGCGCGGCGCGACCCCGGGGACCGGACCCCGCTGCTGATCGTCGCCACGGTCGGGGCGGTGACCCAGCGCACCCCGCCGCGCGAGGCCACCACGGCCGCCGCCTTCGAGACCCGCGTGGGCCGGGAACTGGATACGACGGCGCTGGAAGCCTATTTCGCCGTCAACGGCTATGTGCGTGCTTCCACGGTGTCGGAGCGCGGCGAGTTCGCCATCCGGGGCGGCGTCATCGACGTGTTCCCGCCCGGCTTCGACGAGCCGGTGCGTCTGGACATGTTCGGGCAAGAGCTGGAGTCGATCCGGTCCTTCGATCCGGGCACCCAGCGCTCCACCCAGCAACTGACGACGGTGGAGCTGTCGCCGGTGTCCGAGGTGCTGCTGGACGCCGATTCCGTGTCGCGGTTCCGCCAGGGCTATCTGAACATGTTCGGAGCAGCGGGTGACGACCCGCTCTACGCCGCCGTCAGCGCGGGCGCGCGGCGTCAGGGCGCCGAGCATTTCCTGCCGCTGTTCTACGAGCGGATGGAGACCTTTTTTGATTATCTGCCAGAGGGTTCACCTGTCTTCCTTGACCACCATGTGGAGGATGCCAGGGGCGAGCGCCTGACCCTGGCGCGCGACGCTTATGAGTCCCGGCGCGAGGCGTCGCAGGGCAGAGGCGGCTCGGCTTATCGGGCCCTGCCGCTGGACCGGCTGTATCTGGACGACGAGGACTGGCGCGGGGCCCTGGCCCCCCGGCCGGTGCGGCGGTTCAGCCCGTTCCAGCGCGACGGCGAGGAAGCGGGCGGCCGCCTGGGACGCAACTTCGCCGCCGAGCGGGCGCAGGACAGCGTCAATCTGTTCGCCGCCGTGGCCGACCACGCCAAACGCCTGAAAGGGCAGGGCCAGCGCGTCCTGTTCGCCTCGTGGACCGAGGGGTCGTCGGACCGGTTGTCCTCCATGCTGACCGACCACGGGCTGGATCACATCGTCGCCGTACGCGACTGGCGCGATGTGAAGGCGGCGCCCGAGGGGCTGTACCTGCGCGCGGTGTTGCCGGTGGACACCGGCTTCATCACCGACGACCTGGCGGTGATTTCCGAGACCGACATCCTGGGCGACCGTCTGGCGCGGCCGCGCCGCAAGCGCCGTGCGTCAAATTTCCTGGCCGAGGCCTCGGCCCTGACCACCGGCGATCTGGTGGTGCACCTGGATCACGGCATCGGCCGCTATGAGGGCCTGAAGACCCTCGAAATTCAGGAAGCGCCCCACGACTGTCTGGAACTGCTCTATGCGGGCGAGTCCAAGCTGTATCTGCCGGTCGAGAACATCGATCTGCTGACCCGCTACGGGACCGATTCCGACGGGGTCCAGTTGGACCGACTGGGCGGAGCCGCATGGCAGGGTCGCAAGGCCAAGGCCAAGGAGCGGCTGCGCGACATGGCCGAGGGTCTGATCGCCCTGGCGGCCAAGCGCGCCCTGCGCACCACCGATGCCGTGACCCCGCCTTCGGGCCTGTTCGACGAGTTCTGCGCCCGCTTCCCCTACGAGGAGACGGACGATCAGCTGAACGCCATCGGCGACGTGCTGGAGGATCTGGGCAAGGGCCAGCCCATGGACCGGCTGATCTGCGGAGACGTGGGCTTCGGCAAGACCGAAGTGGCCCTGCGCGCCGCCTTCGTGGCGGCCATGAGCGGGATGCAGGTGGCCGTGGTCTGCCCCACGACCCTGCTGTCGCGCCAGCACTACAAGACCTTCACCGACCGCTTCGCCGGCTGGCCGGTCACGGTGCGCCAGCTGTCGCGCATGGTCCCGGGCAAGGAGGCCAACGAGACGCGCGCGGGCCTGAAGGACGGCTCGGTGGAGATCATCGTGGGCACCCACGCGGTGCTGTCCGAACAGGTCGGTTTCAAGAACCTGGGCCTGGTGATCGTCGACGAGGAGCAGCACTTCGGCGTCAAGCACAAGGAGAAGCTCAAGAACCTGCGCGCGGACGTGCACCTGCTGACCCTGACCGCGACGCCTATCCCGCGCACCCTGCAGATGGCCCTGACCGGCATCCGCGAGATGTCGATCATCGCCACCCCGCCGGTCGACCGTCTGGCGGTGCGCACCTATGTGGCGCCGTGGGACCCGGTGATGGTGCGCGAGGCCCTGCTGCGCGAGAAATATCGCGGCGGTCAGGCTTATTACATCGCGCCGCGCCTGTCGGACCTGCCCGACATCGAGAAATTCCTGCGTGAGCACGTTCCCGAGGTGAAGTTCGTGGTGGGCCACGGTCAGCTGGCGCCGACCCAGCTGGAGGAGGTCATGGGCGCCTTCTACGACGGGTCCTATGACGTGCTGGTGTCCACCACCATCGTGGAATCAGGCCTCGACATCCCCACGGCCAACACCCTGATCGTGCACCGCGCCGACATGTTCGGCCTGGCCCAGCTGTATCAGATCCGGGGCCGGGTCGGCCGGTCCAAGGCGCGGGCCTTCGCCTATCTGACCACGGACCCGAAGAAGCCCATGACCCTGTCGGCCGAGCGACGGCTGCAGGTGCTTCAGTCGCTGGACAATCTGGGGGCGGGCTTCCAGCTGGCCAGCCACGATCTGGACCAGCGCGGCGGCGGCAATCTGCTGGGCGACGAACAGTCGGGCCATATCCGTGAGGTGGGCGTCGAGCTGTACCAGCAGATGCTGGAGGACGCGGTCGCCGAACTGCGCGAGAAGGGCGAACAGGCCCCCGACCGCGGTTGGTCGCCCCAGATCAACGTGGGCGCCGCCGTCCTGATTCCAGAGAGTTATGTGCCGGACCTGAATGTCCGTCTCAGCCTGTATCGCCGTCTGTCAGACGCCGAGCAATCCACCGACCGCGAAGCCCTGGCCGCCGAACTGATCGACCGCTTCGGCCCGCTGCCGGACGAGGCGGCGCAGCTGCTGCGCATCGTGGAGATCAAGGCCAACTGCCGCACGGCCAACATCGCCAAGATCGACATGGGCCCCATGGGCGCCGTGCTGACCCTGAGGAACGACACCTTCCCCAACCCGGGCGGCCTTGTCGGGATCATCCAGAAGAACCCCGCCGCGTGGAGGATCCGTCCCGACCAGAAGATCGTCGTCAAGGGCGATTGGCCCACAGCGGAAGAACGCCTGAAGGCCGCCGAACGCATGACGGCGGCCCTGGCCAAGGTCGCGGCGGGTTAGGATCTTCGCGCGGCCCCGCTGTCCGGCGCCCCGCTCAGGACCATATGGGCTTCAACTGACTCTGCATGTCACCGCTTGCCCGCACGGCGACCATGACCTAACCCTCGCGCCGAAATCACGAGGAGACGATCATGAATCTGGCCCTTCTTTTCCCCGGTCAGGGCAGCCAGAGCGTGGGCATGGGCGCGCAACTGGCCGACGCCTTTCCCGCCGCCCGCGAGGTGTTTCAGGAAGTGGACGACGCGCTGGGCCAGAAGCTCAGCATGATCATGCGCGAGGGCCCCGAGGATCAGCTGACCCTGACCGAAAACGCCCAGCCGGCCCTGATGGCCGTGTCGCTGGCGGTGATCCGGGTGCTGAAGGTGGAGTTCGGGGTGGACGTGTCGCGCGCCGCCTTTGTCGCGGGCCATTCGCTGGGCGAGTATTCGGCTCTGGCGGCGGCCGGCGCCCTGTCGGTGGCGGACACCGCGCGTCTGCTGAAGCTGCGCGGCCAGTCGATGCAGAAGGCCGTGCCGGTGGGCAAGGGGGCCATGGCCTCGCTGATCGGACCCAAGTCCGACCTGGCCCTGGCGGAAGAGGCGGCGAAGGCCGGCTCCGCGCTGGGCGTTTGCGTCGTGGCAAACGACAACAACAACGGCAATGTGGTGATCTCCGGCGAGAAGGCGGCCGTGGACCGGGCTATCGAAAAGGCCAAGGAGCTGGGCGCGCGCGCCATTCCGCTGAACGTCTCGGCGCCGTTCCACTGCCCACTGATGCAGCCGGCCGCAGAAGCCATGGCCGACGCTCTGGCCGACGCGAAGATCATCGCGCCCTCGGTTCCGGTGGTGGCCAACGTCACCGCCAGCCCTGAGACAGACCCGGAAGTCATCCGCCGTCTGCTGGTGGAGCAAGTCACCGGCCGCGTGCGCTGGCGCGAATCCATGGAGTGGATGGCCACCGAAGGCGGCGTTCTGCGGTTCGCCGAGGTCGGATCTGGCAAGGTCCTGACCGGCATGGCCAAACGCATCGCGCCGGACGCCGAGAGCGTCGCCCTGACCGGGCCGGAAGAGCTGGAAGCGTTCGCCCGGTCGCTGTGATCAGGCCGCCGCGATGTCTGTCGCAATCGCCGCGCGGATGTCGCCTGCCACCGGGGCCGACTGGCCGAACTGCTGCAGCATGATGGTCCCGGCGGTGCGGCGCATGGGGTCCAGCCAGCCCTGCGTGCCCGCCGCGCCGCCCCAGCCGAACTCGCCCGCCGTGTCGCTGTCCGGCAAGCCCACGCCCCCGCCGAAGCCGACGCGGAAGGCGCCGTTTTCGGGGTTCACGCCCTCGGGCAGGATGTCGGTGCGGATCATCCGTGCGGTTTCGGGCGCCATGACGCGCACCCGGCCGGCGCGCCCGTCGTCGAGGATGGTGGTCAGGAAGGCCAGATAATCGCGCGTTGACGACACCAGCCCCGCGCCGCCAGCGAACAGGGTGACGGGTTCGGCGTAGGCGGTCGTGGCGACCGGGTCGACCACCTCTCGTCCGCCGTCTGCGTAGTTGTAGAGCGCCGCAAACCGGCGACGGTCGGCTGCGCCGCGCAACCGCCAGACCGTATCGTCCATGCCAATGGGATCGAACAGGCGGCGCTGGACGAAGTCGGGGAAGCTCCTGCCCGAAGCCCGCTGAATGACCAACCCCAGCACGTCTAGTGAGATGGAATAGCGGTATTCCGTCCCGGGTTCATACGTCAGCGGAATGGGCGCCAGGGCCCGGGCCAGATCATCAAGATCGCGCACCTTGGGTCCGTCGATGTCGCGCGGCGACAGATTGTAGCCCGTGAAAGGAAAAATTCCGGCCCGACTGTAAGCTGTGGCTACCGGGTGGTCGCCGATGAAGTGATAGGTGAAGCCCGCCGTGTGGGTCAGCAGGTGACGGACGGTCATGGTGCGCGTGACGGGAGGAGGAAACTCCGGACTGAGAGTCCTGTTGGTCAGGACGGTCAGATTGGCGAACTCGGGAATGAGCCAGGTCACCGGTGTGTCCAGGGTCAGCAAGCCGTCCTCGATCAGCAGGGCGGCGGCCGCCCCCGTGATCGGCTTGGTCATGGAATAGATGCGCCACAGGGTGTCTTCGTCTGCCGGCGTCGCGCCGTCGAAGTCCAGCGAGCCGGCCTCGAGGAACACGTTCTGTCCCTCGGGCAGGCGCACGCCGACGCTGATGCCCGGGACGTGCCCGGCCGCCACATGGCGGTCCATGGCCGCCTGGGTGGAGGGAAGAAGCCGCGCCGCCTCAGCCGGCGTGATCCCGCCCGCGCACCCCGCCAGCGCCAGACCCGCGCCGGACAGCATCAGATGACGCCGGTTCAGATGGATGGTCATGGCGAGCCTCCCGCTATCTCTATCCGCCAGAGCTTCCACTGGAAAACTGGCGATGTCGAGCGCATCGGGCTAGGACGGCGGCCACAGGATTCCCAGGAGACACTCATGTTCAATCTTTCGGGCAAGACGGCGCTGGTCACGGGCGCGACGGGCGGCATCGGCGGGGCGGTGGCCCGGGCGCTGCATGCGCAGGGCGCCAGCGTGGTGCTGTCGGGCACGCGCGAGTCGGTGCTGGCCGAGCTGGCTGGCGAGCTGGGTGAGCGCGCCTTCGCCGCCGCCGCCAACCTGTCGGATCCCGATTCTGTGGACGGCCTGGTGGCGCGGGCGGAAGCGGCGGCCGGCGCGCCGCTGGACATTCTGGTGGCCAATGCGGGCATCACGAAAGACGGCCTTCTCATGCGCATGAAGGACGAGGACTGGGACGCGGTCATCAAGGTCAATCTGGAAAGCTATTTCCGGTTGGCGCGCGCGGCCGTGAAGGGCATGATGAAGCGTCGCTCGGGCCGCATCATCGGCATGGCCTCGGTGGTCGGGGTGACAGGCAATCCCGGCCAGACCAACTACGCCGCGTCCAAGGCGGGCATGATCGGCTTCTCCAAGGCCCTGGCCCAGGAAGTGGGCTCGCGCGGCATCACCGTGAACTGCATCGCGCCGGGCTTCATCGCCAGCCCCATGACCGACGACCTGACCGAACAGCAGCGCGACGCCATCCTGACCCGCATCCCCGCCGGTCGGCTGGGCACGGGCGACGAGATCGCGGCGGCGGCCGTCTATCTGGCCTCGGACGAAGGCGCCTATGTCACCGGCCAGACCCTGAACGTGAACGGCGGCATGGCCATGATCTGAGGCGGGACGCCTCGGCTCACATTCATGTCATGACGGGCTGTTTCCTCCCGTTACCGGCGTGCTAAACATCAATTCGCGCTACCAGCCAGCGGTTCCGTGGGCTATGGGACTTGCGAAACCAGCGGCTTCGTGACAACGGAGCGCGACCATAAAGACCGCCACACAGGCGTATCTAGGAAGGCATCAGATTCATGTCCGACACTCTCGAACGCGTCCGCAAGATCGTCATCGACCACCTGGACGCCGATCCGGACAAGGTGACCGAAAAGGCCAGCTTCATCGACGACCTGGGCGCCGACTCGCTCGACAACGTCGAGCTGGTGATGGCCTTTGAAGAAGAATTCGACATCGAGATCCCCGACGACGCCGCCGAGCACATCCAGACGGTCGGCGACGCGGTGAAGTTCATCGACGAGAAGACCGCGGGCTGATTTCGGCCCCGTTCTGACGGTTTCGCGGCCGCCGGCCTGTCCTCTTGCGGGACCGCCGGCGGCCGTTACTGTTTCAGGCTCCGTTCGGGGCCACGGCCTGATTTGAGTTTAAGGAGCTGACCATGCGCCGCGTCGTGATCACGGGCATCGGCCTCGTCACCCCCCTCGGCTGGGGCGTCGAGCACAGCTGGAAAAACATCCTGGACGGCAAGTCCGGAGCCGGACAGATCACGCTGTTCGACACCGAGGGCTACGGCTGCACCATCGCCTGCGAAGTGCCGGGCGTGGACGGACGCGGCGGCGGCGGACCCGGCGTTGCCGGCAGCTTCGACGCCGACCAGATCATGTCGGCCAAGGACCGCAAACGGGTCGACGACTTCATCCTGTTCGCCATCGCCGCCGCCGACGAGGCCCTGGCTGACGCGAACTGGAAGCCCGAATCGGCCGAGGATCAGGAAGCCACCGGCGTCATGATCGGCTCGGGCATCGGCGGGCTGAAACCCATCGCCGACACCGCCCTGGTGCTGAAGGAACAGGGCCCCCGTCGGGTCAGCCCGTTCTTCATCCCCTCGGCCCTGATCAATCTGGCGTCCGGCCAGGTGTCGATCCGCCACGGCCTGAAAGGGCCGAACCACTCCGTCGTCACCGCCTGCGCCACCGGCGCCCACGCCATCGGCGACGCGGCGCGCATGATCGCCCTGGGCGATGCAGACGTGATGGTTGCCGGCGGCGCGGAAAGCGCCATCGTGCCGGTTGGCATCGCCGGCTTCCTGGCCTGCCGCGCCCTGACCACCAGCTTCAACGAAACGCCCGAAAAGGGCAGCCGACCCTACGACCGCGATCACGACGGCTTCGTCATGGGCGAGGGCGCGGGCGTTCTGGTGCTGGAAGAGTACGAGCACGCCAAGGCGCGCGGCGCGAAGATCTACGCCGAGGTGGCCGGCTACGGCATGAGCGGCGACGCCTATCATATCACCGCCCCGTCCGAGGACGGGGAGGGCGGTCAGCGGGCCATGAAGATGGCGCTGAAGCGCGCCGGGATGCAGCCGTCGGACATCGACTACGTCAACACCCACGGCACCTCGACCATGGCCGACTGGATCGAACTGAAGGCTATCGAGCGGCTGCTGGGCGACCATGCCAGGAACGTGTCCCTGTCCTCCACCAAGTCCATGATCGGCCACCTGCTGGGCGCCGCCGGGGCGGTAGAGGCGGCGTTCTGCGCCCTCGCCATCCGTGACCAGATTGCGCCGCCCACCATCAATCTGGACGATCCCGAGCACGAGACGGCCATCGACATGGTCAAGGACAAGGCCAAGGCGCGAAAGATCGACGTGGCCGTGTCCAACAGCTTCGGCTTCGGCGGCACCAACGCCTGTCTGATCCTCAAGTCGGTGTCCTGAGATGGCCCTGTTCCGTCGGCGGGGGGAAACGCCGGAACAGAAGAAGGGCGGCCTCGTCGCCGGCCTGATCGGCGCCACGGCCACGCTCAGTCTGGTGGCCATCGCCGGTCTGGTGTGGGTCTGGAGCGTCTACTGGGGCCCAGGCCCGCGTGCGGAGGGCGGCGAGACCACCACCGTGGTTCTGCGCTCCGGCGCCGGGGTCTCGGAAATCGGCGAGGCCCTGCACGAGGCCGGGGTGATCCGCTCGCCAGACATGTTCCGCGCCGCCGCCAGCCTGAGCGGAGCCGACCGTCGGCTGCGCGCGGGCGAGTACGAGATCGAATCGCGTCTGTCCCTGTCGGGCGTCATCGACAAGCTGGTGTCCGGCGAGGTGGTGCGCCATTTCGTGACCCTTCCCGAAGGCCGATCCTCCGCCCAGGCCTGGGACATCCTCAACGCCGAGGAGGTGCTGACCGGCGAGATCGCCATTCCTCCCGAAGGCTCGTTGTTGCCCGAGACCTATGAAGTCACCCGCGGCGAAACCCGCGCCGAGGTCGTGCGCCGCATGCAGCAGGCCCACGACGAGGTGCTGGCCGAACTGTGGGCCGGACGCGCGCCGAACCTGCCCATCAACACGCCCGAAGAAGCCGTGATCCTCGCCTCCATCGTCGAGAAGGAGACCGGTCTGGCCGAGGAGCGGCCGCAGGTGGCGGCGGTGTTCATCAGCCGCCTGCGCCGCGGCATGCGGCTGGAGAGCGACCCCACTATCGTCTACGGCGTCAACGGCGGCCGTCCGCTGGGCCGCGGGATTCGTCGTTCCGAGCTGGATCGGGTGACGCCCTACAACACCTACCGGATCGACGGGCTGCCGCCGACGCCCATCGCCAATCCGGGTCGCGAGGCCCTGGCGGCGGTCATGAACCCGCCGGAGACCGAGTATCTGTTCTTCGTCGCGGACGGCACGGGCGGCCACGCCTTCGCCCGCACCTATGATGAGCATCTGCGCAACGTTGCCCGCTGGCGCGCCATCGAGGCCCAGCGCGCCGCTGAACCCGCCGAGGTGGTGTCGCCTGAGGAAGCGCCGGACGCCGTGGCGGGGCAGGGCGCGCCCATTCGTCTGCCGGAGACGGCGCCGTGACCGCCTTGGCCAGCATGACCGGCTTCGGCCGGGCCGAGGGCGCTCACCAGGGCTGGACTTGGGCGGTCGAGGCGCGCTCGGTCAACGGGCGCAATCTGGAAGTTCGCTTTCGCGGCCCGCCGGGCTTCGACGGTCTCGAAAGGGCCACGCGCGAGGCGGCGCAGGCCCGGTTCCAGCGCGGCCAGATTACCCTGGGGGTGCAGGCCCGCCGGGCCGAGAGCGATCAGTCCCTGGTGTTGAACGAGGCGGTGCTGGAGCAGTACACGGCCATGGCGGAACGTCTGGCCGGACGCGGCTTCGCCCCGGCCTCGGCCGACGGCCTGCTGGCCCTGCGCGGGGTCATGGAGGCGCCGCAGGAGGACGCCGACCCCGAGACCCGCGCCGCCCTCGAGGCGGCCATGGTCGTCAGCATCGATCAGGCGCTGGACGCCCTGTCCGCCTCTCGCGCCGCGGAGGGCGAGCGCCTGTCCCCGGTCGTCACCGGCCTGATCGAACGCATCGAGGGTCTGGTCGGTCAGGCCGAATCCGAGGCCGCGGCCCAGACCGACGCCATCCGCGAGCGCTTCACCCGTCGCATGAACGATCTGGCGCCCGACGCGCCGGATATGGCTGACCGTATCGTGCTGGAAGTTGCCGCCCTGGCCGCCCGGGCCGACGTGCGCGAGGAACTGGACCGCCTGACCGCTCACCTCGATTCGGCCCGCACCCTGTCGAAAGGCGGGGCGGTGGGCCGCAAGCTGGACTTCCTGATGCAGGAGTTCATGCGCGAGGCGAACACCCTGTGCTCCAAGTCCGCCACCACGCGGCTGACCGCCGTGGGCCTTGACCTCAAGGCCGCCATCGAACAGTTGCGTGAGCAGGTCCAGAATGTCGAATAATCAAACCCCTCGCCGCGGCGTCCTGCTGATCGTCGCCAGCCCCTCGGGGGCCGGCAAGACGTCGCTGTGCCGTCGCCTGATGGCCGACCACGGCGGGCTGGAGCTGTCCATCTCCATGACCACCCGGCCCATCCGCCCCGGTGAGGTGGACGGCCGCGACTACAATTTCGTCAGCCACGACGAATTCCAGCGGCTGGTGGATCAGGACGCGTTTCTGGAATGGGCCGATGTGCACGGCCAGCGCTATGGCTCGCCCCGGGCGCCTATCGACCGGGCTCTCGCCGAGGGCCGGGACGTCCTGTTCGACATCGACTGGCAGGGTGCGGAACAAGTGGCCCGGAAATGCCCCGAGGACGCAGTGCGAGTCTTCATCCTGCCGCCGAGCCTCGAGGAGCTGCGTCGTCGCCTGATCACCCGGTCTCAGGACGCGCCCGAGGTCATCGAACGGCGCATCAAGAATGCGAAGGGGGAGATCGAGCACTGCGACGTCTTCGACTACGTCTTCGTCAACGATGATTTCGACCGCTCCTACGCCGAGCTGGCCCACATCTATCACGCCGAACGCAGCCGCCGTTTCCGCAACCTTTGGGTTACAGACTACAAGTCCGCCCTGCTGCGCGAAGTGGTCTGAAGGGCTGATCAAGCGTTCGATCGCGCTTACGGTCCTGTGGCCGGATGGCCGTCACGCTTGAACCGGCCGCGTTTGACGCCACATACTCATCCGAACACCGTCGGAATCGGCGGGCGGCCCGAATGTCCGGGTCGTGGGTCCGAGATGATCGAGGGCCCTGAAAGCAGTGAGCATCATGTCCGAGTCCAAGATTCTCCCCGTTCTGCCGCTTCGGGACATCGTCGTCTTTCCGCACATGGTCGTGCCCCTGTTCGTGGGCCGCGAGAAATCCGTTCGTGCGCTCGACGAGATCATGAAGGGCGAGAAACAGATCCTGCTTGCCACCCAGAAGAACTCGGTGGACGACGATCCGGCGGCCGACGCCATCTATCCCATCGGGGTCCTGGCCACCGTCTTGCAACTGCTGAAGCTGCCCGACGGCACCGTGAAGGTGCTGGTGGAGGGCAAGTCTCGCGCCCGCCTCACGTCCTTCACCGAGCGTGAGGAGTTCTACGAGGCCAGCGCCGTCGAGATCGACGATGAGGACGGCGACGCCGATGAGGCCGAGGCCCTGATCCGCGCCGTGGTCGAGCAGTTCGACAACTACGTGAAGCTGAACAAGAAGATCCCGCCCGAGGCGCTCAGCTCCATTCCCCAGATCACCGAGCCGTCCAAACTGGCGGACTCCGTGGCCGCGCACCTGTCGGTGAAGATTTCCGACAAGCAGAGCCTGCTGGAGACCATCAGCGTCCCGCGCCGGCTGGAGAAGGTCTACGGCCTCATGGAGGGCGAGATCAGCGTCCTGCAGGTGGAGAAGAAAATCCGCTCGCGCGTCAAGCGCCAGATGGAGAAGACCCAGCGCGAGTACTATCTGAACGAGCAGATGAAGGCGATCCAGCGCGAGCTGGGCGAAACCGACGATCAGCGCGACGAGATCCTCGAGATCGAGACGCGCATCCGCAAGACCAAGCTGACCAAGGAGGCGCGCGCCAAGGCCGAGGCTGAGGTCAAGAAGCTGCGCAACATGTCGCCCATGTCGGCGGAATCCACCGTGGTTCGCAACTATCTGGACTGGCTGCTGTCGATCCCGTGGGGCAAGGCCCGCACCAAGCCCATCGACCTTGCCAAGGCCGAGACCATTCTTGAGGAGGACCACTACGGTCTGGAAAAGGTCAAGGAACGGATCATCGAGTACCTGGCCGTCCAGGCCCGCACCAACAGCCTGAAGGGCCCGATTCTTTGCCTGGTGGGCCCTCCCGGCGTGGGCAAGACCTCGCTGGCCGCCTCCATCGCCAAGGCGACGGGGCGTGAGTATGTGCGCATGTCGCTGGGCGGCGTGCGGGACGAGGCCGAAATCCGCGGTCACCGCCGCACCTACATCGGCTCCATGCCCGGCAAGATCATCCAGTCCATGAAGAAGGCCAAGACCACCAACGCCTTCGTACTGCTGGACGAGATCGACAAGCTGGGCGCCGACTGGCGCGGGGATCCGTCCTCGGCCCTGCTGGAGGTGCTGGACCCGGCGCAGAATTCGACCTTCGGTGACCACTATCTGGAGGTGGACTACGACCTGTCGAATGTCATGTTCGTGACCACGGCCAACAGCCTCAACATGCCCCAGCCGCTGATGGACCGGATGGAGATCATCCGCGTCGCCGGCTATACCGAGGACGAGAAGGTCGAGATCGCCAAGCGCCACCTGCTGCCCAAGCTGGCCAAGGACCACGGCCTGAAGGACGGCGAGTGGATCGTGCCGGAAGACACCATCCGCGACACCATCCGCTACTACACCCGCGAGGCGGGCGTGCGCTCGCTGGAGCGGGCCCTCGGCGGGCTGGCCCGCAAGGCCGTGCGCGAGATGGCGCGCGGCGATGTCCTTTCCATCACCGTGGATGACGCCAAGCTGGCCGAGTACGCCGGCGTCCGCAGATATCGTCACGGCGAGACGGACGAGGAAGACCAGGTCGGCATCGTTACGGGTCTGGCCTGGACCGAGTTCGGCGGGGACATCCTGACCATCGAGGCCATCAAGATGCCGGGCCGCGGCCGCATGACCGTGACCGGCAACCTGAAGGACGTGATGAAGGAATCCATCTCGGCCGCCGCCAGCTATGTGCGCGCCAGGGCCTTGGCCTTCGGGGTCAAGCCGCCGGTGTTCGAGAAGACCGACATCCACGTGCACGTGCCGGACGGCGCTACGCCCAAGGACGGCCCCTCGGCGGGCGTGGCTATGACCGTGGCCATGGTCTCGGTCCTGACCGGTATTCCGATCCGCAAGGACATCGCCATGACCGGCGAGATCACCCTGCGCGGGCGGGTCACCGCCATCGGCGGCCTGAAGGAGAAGCTGCTGGCCGCTCTGCGTTCCGGCGTGAAGACCGTGCTGATCCCGCAGGAGAACGAAAAGGACCTCGCCGACGTGCCGGAAAACGTCAAACAGGCGTTGGAGATCGTGCCGGTCTCCACGGCCGACGAGGCGCTGAAATGGGCCCTGACGGGCAGCCTGACGCCGGTGGAGTGGGACGAGGAAACCGAGCCCCTCCCGCCTGCGCCGCCTGCGGGGACCGGCGCGGAGACTGCGATCGCCCACTGATCAGTGCGGATTCCTGTCGAAATGGGACATAAACCCCCAATTTAAAGGGACTCCGGACGGTTTCCCTTTTGACGCGAGGGAAAAGCTGGCCTTTAGTCGGAAGGGTAGGGCCGAGGCCGAGTCGTCTTCTGGACGGCAGCTGCGCCCCATATAGGGCTGGAGAAAACTGTAATGACGAAAGCTGAACTCATCGCCGCCATTTCCGATGGCGCCGGGATCACGCGCGACCAGGCCAAGAAGGCCCTGGACGTGTTCACCGAGAGCGTGACCAACTCGCTGAAGTCCGGCGAAGACGTGCGTCTGGTCGGTTTCGGCAGCTTTGTGGCGACCGAGCGCAAGGCCGGCCTGGCGCGCAACCCGCGCACCGGCGAGACCGTTCAACGCGCCGCTTCCAAGACCGCGCGCTTCCGCGTCGGCGAAGGTCTGAAGAGCGCCCTGAACGGCTAATCCGGTTCATGCGTTGTTCGATCAGGGCGCGGGCCGTGTGGTTCGCGCCCTGTTCAATTGAGGGCGGCTAGCTCAGCTGGAAGAGCATCTCGTTTACACCGAGAGGGTCGGCGGTTCGAACCCGTCGCCGCCCACCAACCCCGTCAGACGGACAGCGCCGCGGGCTTGCTGTCCGCGCCGAGGCGCCGCCACGCGGCCAGGGCCTGCCCGGTTACCTGATCCATGTTGTAGTAGCGGTAGGTCGCCAGCCGACCCACGAACGAGACCTCCGGCCGGCTGGTCGCCAGCGCCTCGTACCGCTTGAACAGCGTTTGGTTTTCCGCCCGGGGGATGGGGTAATAGGGGTCACCCTCCGCAGTGGGGTGCTCGTAGGTGATGCTCGTGCGCGCGTGTTGCTGGCCGGTGAGGTGCTTGTACTCGGTGACCCGCGTGTAGGGCGTGCTTTCCGCGGGGTGATTGACGGTGGCGACCGACTGAAACCACTCCTGATCCAGCGTCTCATGCTGGAACCGCAGCGACCGGTAGGGAAGCCGGCCGTAGCGGTGGTCGAAGAACTCATCGATAGGACCGGTGAAGACCAGTCGCCGGTGGGCCACATCCTCGACCACGTCGCGATACTCCACGCCTGTCTCGATCTGGATGTTCTTGTGATCGAGCATGTTCTCGAACATTCGCGTGTAGCCATCCAGCGGCATCGCCTGGAAGGCGTCGGTGAAATAGCGATCGTCCGTGTTGACCCGGGTCGGTACGCGGGCCGTCACCGACTTGTCCAGTTCTGAGGGATCCAGCCCCCACTGCTTGCGCGTGTAGCCTTGGAAGAAGGTTTCATAGAGCTCTCGCCCGATGGCGTTGACCACCACATCCTTCGAAGTTCGGATCCGCTCCACAGGTTCGGCGCGGGAAGCCAGATAGGCCTCGGCGGCTTCGTCCGACCGCAGGTCCAGGTCGTAGAGTGCGTTCAGCGTGGTGCGATTGATGGGCATGGGGACGAGCTTGTCGCCGACCTGCGCGAGCACGCGATGCTCGTAGGGGCGCCACGCGGTGAACCGCGACAGGTAGTCAAAGATGTCTGCGGAATTGGTGTGAAAGATGTGCGGTCCGTACTGGTGGATCAGCACGCCGGCGTCGTCCAGTCGGTCAAAGGCATTGCCGGCGATGTGCCGGCGGCGGTCGATCAGCAGCACCGTCTTGCCCTGTGACGCCAGCCGCTCGGCCATAACGGATCCCGCGAACCCGGCGCCGACCACAAGCGCGTCATACTGGACACGGCGCGCCGGAGGCGCCGCGGGTTTGGGGGGCGAGAGGCGGCGGCGCACCGCCGTGTCCAGCAGGGCGGACATGCGCAGATGGGTCTGGTCCCAGGACAGGGACGCGAGGCTTTGGTCGGCTTCGGCCAGCCATCCGTCATCGTCGCCCCTGGCCAGCGCCAAAGCGGCGTCGCAGGCCTCGACGAAGGCCTCCGGGGTCGCGGCGACGCGCACCGCCTCCAGGTCTCCGTAATGGCGAATGACGTCCCGGATTGGCGTCGAAACCACCGGCCGCCCTGCGCAGAGGTACTCCGGCGTCTTGGTGGGGCTGATGAATTGCGTGGAGTCATTTATGGCGAACGGCATCAGCGCCACGTCCCACCCGGCCAGACACTCAGGCAACTCGTCATAGGTGCGGGGGCCGGGCCACGACAGGTTGGCACGACGGGGCAGGCTCTCAGGCGTGATCTTCGCGACCGGGCCGACGATCTCGATGTCCCAGTCAGGGCGCTGATCGGCCAGAAACGCGATCAGGTCGAGGTCCAGCCGTTCATCTATGACGCCATAAAAGCCAAGTCTCGCGCGCCGGGGGCCCGCGCCCCGCGCCCGGGGGCCGCCCCGCGGCGAAGTGCGGGCGGTCCACGCTGGAGGGAAACGGGTGAATGTCGCTGTGCTGGTCCTGTTTGGCCTCGAACAGGCTGTAGCCCCCGGTGAAAACCACATCCGCAGCGCGGAACAGGTCTTTTTCCAGCGCTCTGAGTTCAGGGGGCGCAAATTTGAAGTTCGCCAGCTCGTCCATGCAGTCATAGACCACGGCGGCGGCGTCGAGCCCCCGCGTGAGGGGCAGCATCATCGGCGTATAGAACCAGAGCACGGGCCGCTGGATGTGCTGGGCGGCCAGCGTGTCCACGAGCATCTGTGCGAGCGCGGCGGTCTTGACGTGGTCGTCCAGGTCGAGCGCGAGGCGCGGCGTCGCAACAATGACTCCGCTTTTGCCGCAGACGCTGACATCGACGGAGGACGGCGCTCCGGGCTCGGAGGGCAGGGGCTCCTCGAAATAGAGCACCGTCCGGGTCTGGGCGAACCGGCCCATCAGGTGCTGGGGTCGCTGGAACACGAAATCCCATCGCAGATGCGAAAGGCATACGATCGCCTCCTCCCGTCCGTGTGGAAGCGCGATCACATCTGCGCAGATGGGGTGGGGTGGTCGCCGATCCATGGTGGGGTCCTTGAGCGAGGGGCGGGTATGGCCAACCTACGGAACAAGCGATGGTTTCTCCGGCCTGAAAGCCAAGGGTTTCTACAAGGCCTAAAGTTGGACTTCGGACATTGCGCGGGGCTTCGGGAACGGCGGATACAGGATCCGTCGGGGCTCCTCCCACCACCCGGACGAGCGGTGTCGAGGAGCCGGGTCGCCGTCCGCGAGGGTGCGCACGAGATCAGCCAGGGCTGTTGGCCGGGGGGCGCCGGAGGACACATCGAAGGCGCCGGCTTCGTAGTGGTTTTTCGGCTCCGTCACGAGACTGTCCCAATCGTGACTGCCCAGCAGGGCCCAGACGGTGACCGCGCGCACATCGACCCCGCGGCTGCGCGCCCGTGAGGCGGCCTCCCAGCACATGGACAGCCAGCGCCGCTGCGAATCCGTGTCGCAGCCCAGGTGGCATTCGGTGATGGCGATGGGTAGTTCGTATCGCTTCCAGAGCGTCTCCAGACTGCGCGCCCACCCGCAAGGATAGTCGTCCACCACCCGCACGGCCTCCACGTCGGCGTAGGCGATCCTGCCGTTGCCACCCCGGGTCCCGGCCGGGTAACGATGGAGCCGATGATCGAGCAGACGGTCGCTGGTCACGTAGTGATTGAGCCCCAGAACGTCGGGCGGGCAGGGGGCGTCGGCGATCGCCTTCGCCCGGTCGGCGAGACCGGACCGCTCCAGATCCGGCCAGAGTGGATGTCCGGGTACGACCCGGCCGATCAGAAGGTCCCATGTGGCGAGGCGTCGCTCGTTCTCGTGGCGGGCCTGGCCCTCACAGGGCGGTGTGCTCCACGTGTGGCCGAAATCCTCGGTCTGGATCAATCGCGCCGCCGGATTGACCGCGCGGATGGCCTCCATGGCCAGCCGGGTGGCGTCCACCTGATTGATCAGCGCCAGCCAGAACGCGCCTTCGTCGCGGGCGTGGGGATGCCAGTGGCCGTAGAGGGCGCTGAACCGCGCGGTCGTCAAAGGCTCATTGACGGGCGTCCAGTCGTCCACCCACGGATAGCGGGTGGCGACGGCGGCCGCGAAGCGCGCCAGTCCTTCGGCGAAGGCGGGGTCCAGCAGGTTCGTCCAGGACGGACCCGCCCCATGGTGCAGCAGGCCGAGGACCGGGCGCAGGCCCAGGTCTTTCAACCGTTGAAGTCGCTGGTCAGCCCAGCCCCAGTCGAAGCGCCCCGGCGCGGTTTCGGTCCGCTCCCACAGCACCGGAAAGCGGATCGCCTTGAGGCCCAGATCGGCGAAGAGGTCCAGGTCGTCCAGCCGGTCCTGATGGCCGGACAAGACCGTCTGGTCGCGCCAGACGTCGCCCACACGATTGACCGTGCATTCGTGACCGCCCCAGAGTTCCAGTGCGTTCACGCCACCTCGCTCAGGACGTCGGCCAGACCCGGCCCGAAGGCGGGGCGGCGTCGCCATGCAGCGGCGGTGGCCACAATCTCATCGAGATCCGTGTAGCGGGGCCGCCAACGCAGCCCGCGCTGCGCGCGTCCCGGATCCGCCACCAGACTGGCGGGATCGCCGGACCGGCGAGCGCCCATCGCATGCGGCGTCGCGCGGCCGACGGTTCGACTGACCGCAGCGATGACCTCAAGCACGGAATAGCCGCGCCCTGTTCCCAGGTTCATGGCGGCGAACCCGTCAGGGCCGGGATCCGCTTCAAGCGCCAGCACGTGAGCGCGCGCCAGATCGGAGACGTGCACATAGTCGCGGACGCAGGATCCGTCGGGGGTGGGGAAGTCGCCGCCGAACACCGTCAGGGCGGGACCCAGGCCCAGGGCCGCCTCGATCGCCAGCGGGATCAGATGGCTTTCGGGATCATGGGCTTCGCCGAGGTCGCCCTCCGGATCAGCTCCGCAGGCATTGAAATAGCGCAGCGCGGTAGCCTGGATGCCGTAGGCCCGCGCGTAGGCGGCGATCAGCCTTTCGGCCGCCAGCTTCGTGTCTCCATAGGGGTTGATCGGCAGCAGGGGGAGGGTTTCTCCCAGCGGCTCCAGCGATCCGTTTTCGGGCTGGCCGTACACAGCTGCGGTCGAGGAGAAGACCAGCCGGCTCACGCCCGAGGCGCGCATCGCCTGCAGCACCGCCGCCACACCGTTCAGATTGTAGTCCCAGAAAGCGTCGGGCTCGCGGACCGAGCGGCCGACCTCAATGAGACCGGCGAAATGGATCACACTGTCGACGGCATGGTCGTGGATGCACCGCCGTACGGCCTCGACATCCCTGACGTCTCCAATCACCAGCGGCCCCCAGCGCACAGCTTCGGCGTGCCCGTTGCTGAGATCATCCAGGACGATGGGAATATGCCCCGCACGAGCGAGAGCCTTGGCCGTGTGGGATCCGATGTATCCCGCGCCGCCCGTCACCAGGACACGTCGTGTACCACTCATGAGCTTCTCCTGACCAACCGGGGCCAACCGGTGCGGAGGCGGCGCGTTCCTGTGTCAGGTACTGGACGTAGCGGCGCGGCCCGGCCCCCCGGCCCCCCGGCGTCCGTCGGGTCTGACCAGGCCGGTTCTTAACCTATGTGAGTGCGCCGCCGCTCGGGAACCCCAGAATGGACGCTGGAGGCTCCATGAGCAGCGTTGATGAACCCCAATACATGTCATGGGCCCGTGAGCAGTTCGGTCGACCGGCCCGCGAAGCGCCGACGCCGGAGCCCCGCATCGTGCCGACGGCGGTTGAGCAAGGTCGTCACCCTGTTCTGGCCAGCCTGCCGCTGGAGGTCCGGCTGGCGGTCTATCGCCGAGGCCATCTGCAGGAGGTTCGCGCCGGGGAGCGGCTGAGCGAGGGGTGCGGCGTCCAGTTCGTCCTGACCGGCGCTGTCGGACTTTTCCGGAGAGATGGCAGCGGGGTCTGCCTCAGGCTGGCGGGGCCCGGCTCCATCGTCAACGCCGAGGCCTTGGCCGACGGCGGTGCGCGCAGGGACCGACGCGTCCTCGTTCCGGGGGCTGTGCTATCGCTGCGCGGACCTGACCTGGTGGAGATCATCGGTCGGGCCCGGGCCGATCGACTGCTGATCGATCAGATGCTGGCCGAACAGAGCCTGCAAGATGGAGACATCGCCTGCAATGCGCTGCACCTGGCCCCGGCGCGCCTGGCCCGTTGGTTGCTGCAACTGCACGAGGCGGCGACGGGCGCCGACATCCAGATCACCCAGGCCGAGCTGGCGGCCATGCTCGGCATTCAGCGGACGAGCGTGAACGCCGCCGGAAAGGCGCTGCAGGATCAGGGGGCGGTGCGCTTTGTGCGGGGTCGCGTCCGTATCCTGCGTCCAGAAATCCTGCAGAGGAGTGCGTGCGCCTGCCTTGCGCCCGCGGGGCCTGAAGCGTCGCCAGCGTCGCGCGTCGCAGGCGCGGCCTGATCCGACTCCTTCGGTGGTTGCCAGCGGCGGTGGGTCGGTCGGTTCCAGTCTGTCGTCTGGACCCGCGGAAACACACTGGCGATCCGGTTGTTTCAGTCCGGTGGATCAAACTGACGGGCCTTGAGGTTCGTCAGGCCCCGCTGGCTCGTTCCGGCGGGGCCATTCTTCTTTCCGGCGCACTCTGGCTCTCCCAGAGGCCGGGCCAGCCCATTTTTCTGTACGAGTTCAGACAGGCTCCTGAGCCTTGCCCGGGCGCTTGAAGGAGTCCGTCTCAGCCATCCTCGCTCCGGGATCGTCCTCGCCCGGAGCATCTTCCCCGGGCGCCAGCCCGCCGGCGCGTATCCGAGCGGCTTCGGCGTCGGGATGAGCTTCGGCATGGGGATGGGCGGCGGGATCGGGGTTCAGTCGACGTTCGGGGCACGCCCCCGGATCAGTCACGTCGTAGGCCCCGGGATCGTCAAAGGCGACGCTCCCCACGCCTGCAGCCGAGCCCGCAAAGGCGTGACGACGGGACCGCATCGCGATGTCGGCCGCGTCGCGATCCATCGCAGCCCGGGCGGACGGATCCACAGGACGGTCCATCTGTTCGCCGGCCGTATAGGGTTGCGTCGGCGCCGGGGTGCGAGGCGTCATGAGTCTGCCCCCTCCTGTTGCGCCTTGCCGGCTCGCTCGGCCATGGCCGAGGCCCCGGCGTCGTCCGCTGCGATCTCGGCTTCCGTGTCGTCGTCTGTCTGCGGATCGGGCGCCGGGTCCGTGGGGGCCAGCGCGATGGGATGTTCGTCTGCGGTGTCGGTCATGGTGGTCTCCTTTCCCGGGTAACCGGGCTGGGAGAGCGGGTGTTCCGCACGGCCGCTGATCGCGGCCTGGAAGCCGCGGTGTCGGGAACTTAACATAGGGGCGCCAAACGAACCCGGCCTGTGCGCCAGGGATTGGGGGGTAGCGGCGCAGCGGCGCCCACCCTCCCTGTCCAGGACTGACCCAGATGCCCTATCCCCAATCTCGTGATGTCGAAAGCCGCCGGTCAGGCCGGAACGGAGCGACCCCCGTGTTCGACCCGGCGTTGACCTCGGGCTCCACGGACTCCGAGGCCGGCGGGGAGCCGGCATCGCCCCAGGTCGCGCCTCAGCCGCCCACGCGGATGACGCCGGACCGCAGCGGACCCGGCCTGCGGCTTACGCCCCGCGTCTGGTATCTGGCCGCCCTGCTCGTGGTCGTAGCGCTGGTTATCGCCGGGGCGGCGTCATGGTTCGGAGCCTGACAGGTCGAGACTGCGGGGCGCCGCAACCCCGAGCCAGTTGGCCCCGGGTCGCAATCCGGCTCTCCTATCGGCTCGCGTTCTCGCCGGCGGCCTTCAGCGCCACGTATTTTTCGGTGAGGCTCGTGAGGTTGTCATCGACCCACGCCGCCATGGCTTCTTCCTCGCCGAGGGTTTCGGCCAGCGGGTCCAGGGCGGATGAGAAGCCGCCGTTCCTGGCCAGCACGATGAGGGACTTGTAGCTGGCCACCTCGAAGTTCTCGAAAGCGAAATTGGCGAAGGCGTTCTTGAGAATCTCGTCATCGGCGAAGGCGTGACCCAAGGCCGCCAGATTGCCGGACAGGCTCATGGCCGCGTCCTTGAGGCCCGAGGGATCTTCGTCGAACTGACCCAGGATGGCTTCCAGGCGTTCGATCTGGGTCTCGGTTTCGCCGCGATGCTCGCGAAGCCGGGCCTCGACATCTTCATAGTGCTTCAGTCGGTCCAGTTGGCGATCCATCAGCGCAAGCGCCTGATGCTCCACGGCGTGGGCGTTCTTCAGTCCTGTAATGAACACGGCGCGCAGGACATCGTCAGTCGTCTTGGTCATGGGGTTCTCCTCGTTGGGGGTGTCGATGCAACCTCCCAGCGCGGCCAAGGCTCCTGTGTCCGATATCCGACGCAGCAGCCCTCAGCGACCACAGGGCCGTCGGCCGCCTTGCCCGGGGATCATGGCTGAGGGGGGAGGGCCCGAGAGCGGACGCCTCTCGCTGCGGCCATGCTTCTCTGGATGTCTTGGGACAACGGCTCGCGTGATCCCGGTGAAATGAACGCGACCGGCACGGGGCCCTCGCGTGCGGTTCCGGCTCCGGAGGCCGCCGCCTGATGGCCCGGTCAGACCGCACGGGTCGCGCCGCCATCATCATCCTGCTCCTGGCGGTGGGCTCATGATCGTGATGTGGCTGGCTTGGGACCGCATCGGCGACGGGATCCGGCAGGACGGCATGGAAGCGACGGTGGAGGAAGACAATGCGCCCCCGACGGCGCCGCCGGAGGTGCTGCCGCCGACCACCAATCCCACGGGACAGACGGGCGGCACGCCCGCTGACGAGGCGCCGCCACCCGACGAGCGGCCCGTGTCGAACAACGCGGAGTGACCGGCTGAAGGTGACCCCGATGCAGACGTGATCTGGTCGCGGCTGCGTTGGCGCCGCCCGGACGGCGAGCAGGGACCTGTCCGGGAGCAGGCGGCCTATGGATGGTTTATCCGCGCTCGGCCCACCTCAGCAGCGGGATCAGGGGCACGCCCCACAGGGTGCCGGCCACGGGATAGAAGATCAGGTCGATCCAGAAGCTGTCCGGCAGCGCGTCAGCCACCACGGTCGCCAGCCAGATGTAGAAGGCCAGGAACGCAAGGGTCGCGAAGGCGGCGATGATCCGGCGGGTGCGGGCAGGCAGGGCGGTCATCGCTTGTTCCGGGTCAGAAAATACACCAGCAGCACGATCACCGATCCCGCCATGGCCCAGAGGGTCCAGCCCAGCTCGCCCATGGCGTGGACGCCGAACACCCGCACCGCCAGGAACCAGCCGCATGCCGCGCCGGTCACGGACGCGAGCAGGCAGCGGGCGATGCCGCGTCCGCCGGTCAGCAGGTCGGCGACCCAGCCAAGGGCCAGGGCGCCCGCGACGGCCAGGATGATGTCCAGATACTGCACGTCTCGCTCCGTGGTGGCGGCGACCGCTTGTCGCTGTGCCGATTTGCGACTGGTCCTTACGCCATTCCATGGGCATAGGGGAAACATCGGGCCGCTCGGTCCGGTCTTTGGCTCTTTTAGTGAACGACGGCCGTCCAATGAACCGTTTTTCCGCATGGGATCGCTCGCGTCCGGTGGCGCTCTGGCTGTTCTGCGTGGCCGCCTTGGTGTTCGCCATGGTCGTCGTGGGCGGGATCACCCGCCTGACGGGCTCGGGCCTGTCGATCACGGAATGGAAGCCCATCATGGGCGCGGTCCCGCCGCTCAACGAGGCGGACTGGAACGAGGCCTTCGCGCTGTATCGGGAAATCCCTCAATACCAGCAGGTCAACGCCGGCATGACCCTGGGCGAGTTCAAGGGCATCTTCTGGTGGGAGTGGATCCACCGCCAGCTTGGCCGCCTGATCGGCGTGGCCTTCGCCCTGCCGTTCCTCGTGTTTCTCGCCCTCAAGATGGTTCCCGGCCGTCTGGTGCTGCGCTGCGTGGTGCTGCTTGGGCTGGGCGGGCTGCAGGGGCTGATCGGCTGGTGGATGGTGTCCTCCGGGCTCAGTGAGCGGGTCGATGTGGCGCCCGAGCGTCTCACGGTTCACCTCGGTCTGGCCTTCGTCATCTTCATGGGCCTGATCTGGACGGGGCTGGAGGCCTGGTTCGGCGAGGACCGCACGCGCTCGCCCGCCGGGTGGAGCCGGTTCGCCGCCGCGGTGCTGGGCGTGGTGTTCCTCCAGAGCCTGCTGGGCGGGCTGGTGGCCGGGTCCAAGGCGGGCATGGTCTATACGGACTGGCCGCTGATGAACGGCATGGTCATCGCGCCGGTGAACTGGGGGCAGGGGGCGCTGGCCTTCCTGCACGACCAGGCGCTGGTCCAGTTCAATCACCGGATCATGGCCTATGCGCTGCTGGCGCTGACCACGGTCTATGCGGTGCAAGTGATCCGGGCGAAGCTGGCGCAGGGGGCCGGGGCCTCGGCCTGGGTGCTGCTGGCGCTGGTATGGGCCCAGGCGGTGCTGGGGATCGCCACCCTGGTGCATGCCGTGCCGCTGTCCCTGGGCGTGCTGCACCAGGCGGGCGCCGCGCTGGCGTTGGGCGCGGCGACGGTCAATCTGTGGCTGGTTCGGCGCTCCCAGCCGCGAATGTTCGGTTGATCGACTGGGTATTTTAATACCGTATTTGAAAAGTGCTGCTAAATCAGAAGCATAGATCGAATTGGCGTCGAATAACGCCGTTGACGGATGTCACGCACCCCTCTATTGACCCCGCTTCCGAGCGGCGTCGGTCCCACGATCTGCGTCCGCGACCCGATTTCGCCTCAGGACACCTGATCATGTTGAAGACCACCACGGCTTCCCTGAAGCCGGCCGAGGTCGAGAAGAAGTGGATCCATATCGACGCCGAGGGCGTCGTTGTGGGCCGTCTCGCGACCTTCATCGCCAACCGCCTGCGCGGCAAGCACCGCCCGGACTACACCCCGCACGTTGACTGCGGCGACTATGTCGTCGTGACCAACGTCGACAAGGTGGTGTTCACCGGCAAGAAGTCGACCGACAAGGTCTACTATCGCCACACCGGCCACCCCGGCGGCATCAAGTCCACGACCCCCGAAAAGGTCCTGGGCGGACGCTTCCCCGAGCGCGTGCTGGAAAAGGCCGTCGAGCGCATGCTGCCCAAGGAAAGCCCCCTTGCCCGCAAGCAGATGACGCACCTTCGCCTGTTCGCCGGCGCCGAGCACACCCATCAGGCCCAGTCGCCCGCGACGATCGACTTCAAGTCGGCCTCGCCCAAGAACACCCGGAGCCAGTAATGACCGACGTGACCAACGAAACGACGGCCGCCACCGGCTTTGACGCCCTGAAGGGCATGGGAACCGCCGCGGAAGAGGCCATCATCCGCGAGCCCCAGATCGACGCCCAGGGCCGCGCCTACGCCACCGGCAAGCGCAAGAACGCCATCGCCCGCGTGTGGATCAAGCCCGGCTCGGGCAAGATCACCATCAACGGCCGCGAGCAGGAAGTGTACTTCGCCCGCCCCGTGCTGCGCATGATGATCGTCCAGCCCATGCAGCTGACCGACCGTGAAGGCCAGTTCGACGTGATCGCCACGGTCGAGGGCTCGGGCCTGTCCGGCCAGGCCGGCGCCATCCGCCACGCCATCTCCAAGGCTCTGACCTATTACGAGCCCGACCTGCGCAAGGTGCTGAAGCCCCACGGCCTGCTGACCCGCGACAGCCGCGTGGTCGAGCGCAAGAAGTACGGCCGCGCCAAGGCCCGCCGCAGCTTCCAGTTCTCGAAGCGCTAAGCCGTTCACGCGGTTTGGATTTTGGGGCGCTTCGGGGAGACCCGGGGCGCCCTTTTTCTTTGCTGGATCAATCATGACCCACACCATCTTCATCGACGGCGAGGCCGGGACCACGGGGCTGGAGATCCGGGAGCGGCTGGAGGCGCGCGCGGATCTTGAGCTGCTGCTGCTGGGCGAGCGTCGGCGGGACGTGGCGGCGCGGCGCGAGGCGCTGAACGGGGCCGACGCGGTAATCCTATGCCTGCCCGATGATGCGGCTAAGGAAGCCGTGGCCATGATCGACAATCCGGCGGTGAAGGTGATCGACGCCTCCACGGCGCACCGGACGGCGTTGGGCTGGACCTATGGCTTTCCGGAGATGGACGCGGAGCAGCGGGCGGCGGTGGCGGGATCCACGCGGGTGTCGAACCCCGGCTGCTATCCCACCGGCTTCATCGCCCTGATGCGGCCGCTGGTGAGGGCCGGGCTGGTCCCGGTGGATCATCCCGTCAGCGTCAATGCGGTCAGCGGCTATTCCGGCGGCGGCAAGGCCATGATCGCCGAGTTCGAAGGGGAGGGGGCGGCCACGGCCCACCGCGCCTACGGCCTGACCCTGACCCACAAGCATGTGCCGGAGATGACGCGGCATGCGGGGCTGAGCCGGCCGGTGCTGTTCGCGCCGGCGGTGGGGAACTATCGCCAGGGCATGCTGGTGGAGGTGCCGTTGCACCTCTCGGCCCTGCCCGAGACGCCGTCCATCGAGCGCCTGCACGGGGCGCTGCTGGAGGCCTATGCCGGGGCCCGGTTCGTGGAGGTGGCGGACCTGGAGACGACCGAGGCCATGATCGGCATCGAGCCGGAGGGCCTGAACGGCACCAACCGCCTGCGGCTGCACGTGTTCGGCGACCGGAGCGGCGCCCAGGCGCGGCTGGTCGCCCTGCTGGACAATCTCGGCAAGGGCGCCTCGGGGGCGGCGGTGCAGAACCTGAACCTGATGCTGGGGCTGGACGAGGCGGCGGGCCTTCAATGACCCCGTCATCCTCGGGCTTGTCCCGAGGACCCAATTGTCCGCGTCTGCATGAAGGGGCGGTCGCCTGGCTTGCTAACCTCCCGCCGTTCGTGCTTGTTTCTGGAGTGGGCCCGCGGGACAAGCCCGAGGATGACGGAGGTTCATATGGCTGAGGTTCACGAGGGCTCGTGCCATTGCGGCGCGGTGACCTATGCGGTCGAGACGTCGCTGGACGGGCTGATCGAATGCAACTGCTCGTACTGCTACCGAAAGGGCTTCGTGCTGGCGTTCGCGCCGAAGGCGGCCTTCACCCTGAAGAGCGGTGAGGACCAGCTGGGGGAGTACCGCTTCAACCGGCACAACATCGCGCACATGTTCTGCAAGACCTGCGGGGTGCAGCCGTTCGGGTTCGGGACGGGGCCGGACGGGAGCGAGACGGCGGCGGTCAATGTACGGACCCTGACCGACATCGAACCCTGGTCATGGACCGCCGAGCGGGTGGACGGGCGCAACTTCTGAGCCCATTGATCTGACATGGAATTCCAGGACGACGCCTTTGTGCTGTCGGCCCGCGCGCACGGGGACACCGGCGTGGTGGTCGAGCTGCTGACCGAGCTGCACGGGCGCCATGCGGCCTATGTGGCGGGCGGGGCGTCGCGGCGCATGAAGCCGTTCCTCCAGCCGGGGGCCCGGGTGGTCGCCGACTACCGGGCGCGGACCTCCGAGCATCTGGGGTCGGCGAAGCTTGAGCCGGTGGGCGAGGGACCGGCGTCCCTGTTTGACGATCCGCTGGCGCTGACCGGGCTGAACGCGGCGGCGGCGGTGGCGCAGGGCTCGCTGCCCGAGCGCGAGCCCCATCCGGGGGCGTTCCTGGCCTTAGAGGCCCTGATGGCGTCCTTCGCCTTTCCCGACATCTGGCCCGCCGTGTTCGTGCGCTTCGAGGCCGGGCTGCTGGAGGAGCTGGGCTTCGGCCTGGACCTGTCAAAGTGCGCCTCGACCGGCTCGGCCGACGACCTGATCTGGGTCAGCCCGCGCACGGGCCGGGCGGTCAGCCGCGCGGCCGGTGCGCCCTATGCGGACAAGCTATTGCGTCTCCCGCCCTTCATGCTGGGGGCGCAGGCGGGCCTCAGCGAGGGGGACGTGAAGGCCGGGCTGGACCTGACCGGCCGCTTTCTGGAGACCTTCGTGTTTCACCCCTTCAACAAGCCCCTGCCGCCCGCCCGGGTGTGGATGCTGGACAAGCTGGCCGAGGCGGGGCGGCTGTAGCGCGCCGTTGTGACGCCGACGTCACGGCCGCAGAATTTGCGAGGCCCCGGCGGATCGCTCCGTCGGGGCCTCGTCATGTCTGGTGTCGGGATCAGGCCTCGGGTTCTGCGTCTTCCTCGGGCTCGCTGTCGGCCTCGGCGGTTTCGTCCCCGGCGTCCTCGTTCAGCAGATCGTCTGCGGCGTCGCTGCTCTCTTCGGCCGAAGCTTCGGCATCCGGGGCGGCTTCTTCGACGGCTTGCTCCTCGGCAGGGGGCGGCGCCTGGGTCGTATCCGCATCCTGGGCGAGGGCGGCGCCGGCGATCAGCAGGGAGGCGGCGGAGGTCAGCAGAATGGTCTTCATGTCGAGGTCCTTCAGGTTTGCAGGCCGACGACAGTCGATGAGCAAGAGTCTCGACGTCGCCGTTTCAGCCCTTTGACCCGCCCACGATCAAAGCTGAATCCGGCGAAATATGGGTCAGGCCTAACTATGACGGTTTCAGCGAATACTCAGGAATCTACTTTGGTTATCACGCGAAGGTTACATTCGGTAACGCTGCCGTGATTGATTGTCGCGGGTCGAAAACGCAAGTGTGAAGCAAAAAAGGCCGCTGGCTCGGCCCGCCCAGAAACCGCCCAATTTTCATATTTACAGCGTTAAGTTGGTAAGCCCGCGCGAAAGAGCCCCGGCGGAGGGATTCACCGGGGCTCTTTTTGTCTGCCCTGACCTACCAGTTCCAGGCGTCGTAGATCACCTCGATAATGTAGCCGTCGATCTGGTCGATCAGATAGATGTGGTTGTCCACGTGGACCCACCGGGTGCCGACCGGCGGATAGCCGAGCCCGTAGAAGCGATAGTCGTTCACCTGGTAGCGCCAGAACACGCTGGGCAGATAGTCGCCCTCGGACCAGCGGCGGCCCCAGTGCTGGCGCGGCACCTGATAGTAGCCGTAGGCGGGCGCATAATAGAAGCCGACCCTCAGGCCCGAGTAGCCGCGGAACCAGGTGTGGTCGCGCCACCAATTGTGGTGTTGGCGACGCTGCCAGTCCCGCCGCCACTGATCGCGGTTCCAGCGTTGGCGGAACTCGCGGTAGTCGTTGCGGTCGCGACGGGCTTCACGCCGGTCATCCCGGCGATCGTCACGACGGTCCCAGCGATTGTCACGGTTGTCGTCGCGCCGGTCCCGGCGCCCGTCCGGCCGATCGTCGCGACGGTCCGGGCGGACGTCGGGGCGTGCGTTGGGGTTGGGGCGGCGATCCTGCCGCCGGTCACCGCGATCCTCGCGCCGATCAGGACGCGGGCCGCTGGTCTGGGGGGGCGTCGGTCGGCTATCGGTCCGGGGACGGTCCGGGCGATCCGGACGGTCACCCCGCCGATCCGGGCGATCTTGAGGACTGTCCGGTCGGGCGCCGCCGGTGTGGGGCGGTGTCGGTCTGCTGTCGGTCTGAGGGCGATCAGGCCGGGACGGCCGTTCGCTGCGATCCGGGCGCGCGGGTGTCTCCGTGCGATCCTGGCGATCGTTTCGGCGTTCCTGTCGCGTCTCGCGCCGCTCGGGGTTGACACTCCGTCTCTGGTCCTGACTGGCGTCCGCACCCCGAGTGCGGCGCTCCTGGGCGAAAGCTTCGCTAGCGCTGGCCATGATCGGCACGACGAGCGACGCGATCGCCGTGGCCACGATGAAGCGTTTCATGCTGTTCATCCTCGATCCGCCAGGGTGGCGGCTTTGACTGAAGACTGGGCCGTTCGCCATGAACCTTAACTGAACGTGGTTGTCAGTTATCGCCCTTGTGCCTGTTTCGAAACGAAAAAGCCCCGCCGGGTGGCGGGGCTCCTCTCGATGAGGTGGGATGATCAGTAAACGTTAAGCACGATGTCGGCGATCAGGCCGGTGGCGAGGGCGATCAGGACGATGTCGTTGTTGGCGTGCACCCAGCGATAGCCGCGCGGCGCGGGCCTCAGTCCGTAGAAATAGGGATCCCGCACATGGTAGCTGCGGTAGGCGTAGGGCAGGGAATGGCCTCGCTGCCAGCGGTAGCCGTAGTAGCGCGGCTCGACCCGGTAGTAGCCATAGCTGGGGGCGAAATAGTAGCCGCGACGGGGGCCGCTGTAGCTGCGGAACTCGGGGCGGCCGCGCCACCAGTTGGGATTGCCCCGGTCCCAGCGATCGGCGCGGCGGTCCTGACGGAAGTCCCGGCGGTCATGGCGGTTGTCCTGACGCCAGTCGCGGCGATCATCGCGACGGTCGTCGCGCCACTCGCGGCGGTCCTGACGATTGTCACGGCGGTTATCCCGTCGATCCTCCCGATGGTCCTGACGCCACTCCCGGCGGTCCTGTCGGGACTGGGCCTCGGCGGCGAGGGGGGCGGAAACGGTGATCAGGCCGATGGCGACGGCGGCGGCCTTGGCGAGGGTTTTCATGGCGATCCTCTCGAAGGGGCCGCGACGGAATTCGCGTGAGCGGCCGTTGAACTGTGTCGCCAAGGTCTCGCCATCCACATGAATTCACCCTGAACGGACGGTTCAGGTTAATTCCGCGCGCCTGTTGCGAGGCCGCCTCACCCTTCCCAGATCGAACCGTGACGCTGGAAAGGATCATCATGACCAAGCCCCTGGAACTCTGGTACTGGCCCACGCCCAACGGCTGGAAGGTCTCCATCGCTCTTGAGGAGATGGGCCTGCCCTATGAGGTCAAGCCGGTGAACATCGGCGCGGGCGAGCAGTTCACGCCCGAGTTCCTCGCGATCAGCCCCAACAACCGGATGCCGGCCCTGGTCGATCCCGCAGGGCCGGACGGCAAGCCGCTGTCGATCTTCGAGTCCGGGGCGATCCTGCAGTATCTGGCGAACAAGAGCGGCCAGTTCTATCCGACGGACATCAGGGCCCGGGCCGATGTGGATCAGTGGCTGTTCTGGCAGGTGGGCGGGCTGGGGCCCATGGCGGGCCAGACCCATCATTTCCGCCAGTACGCCCCGGCGTTGATCAAGGACCAGCGCCAGATCGCCTACGGGGTCCGTCGCTACACCGACGAGACCAACCGCCTGTATGGCGTGCTGAACAAGCGGCTGGCTGATCGGGACTATGTGGCCGGGGACTATTCCATCGCCGACATGGCTATCTGGCCGTGGATCCTGCCCGGGCCACAGGGACAGGATCTGGAGGCCTTTCCGCACCTGAAGGCCTGGATGGAGCGTGTCGGCGCGCGGCCTGCGGTCCAGGCGGGCAGGGCGGTCGGAAACGAGCTGCGCGGCGACCTGGGCGCGTCCGGAAAACAGGCCGAGCAGGCCCGCAAGATGCTGTTCGGCCAGCGGGCCCGGTAAACGAGACCTTTCAACCGGATTGATGAGGTCTGAATCGGCCCGGCAGTATTCAGAACTCCTTTACTGAAAAGAGTTTGCGGGCCTTTTCGGCGTTAACTTTAACTTCAATAGCGTCGGTCTTTGATCGTGTCACAGCACGGAGCCAGAACGGCTCCCGCAAGGAGATACGGTGATGATCGCGCAAGAACTCGCGCACGACTGTGAAGCCCACGTGGACGGCGGTCTGCCGCTGCCCACTCCGGACATGGACGGCGACGCCCTGTTCCGGCTGGGTGTGATGTATTCGACCGGGCAGGGCGGCGCGCCCGTCGATCTGGTCAGCGCCCACATGATCTTCAACCTCGCCGCCATGAAGGGCTCTCAGGAAGCCCGCATCTACCGCAAGGAGCTGTCGGCGGAGATGGAGCGCGAGGATCTGGCGGAGGCCCAGCGCGCCGCCCGGCGCTGGATCGATCAGGGCGTGGTCAGCCTGGCCGCTTGAGGCTGCGCCTGAGGCTTGGGTCGATCAGAACTGCGTGTAGGCGCGATTGTTGATCGAATAGCTGAAGCTGACCGGCAGGCTGTCGCGGATCTGGCTGAAGAACACCGCGAGCTCCGCGAGGGTGGTGCGGGGCACGTACAGGATGTCGGACCGCCGCAGGGCCACGGCCGTGGTGCGCGGTCCGCTGAGGTCCACCACCCGCATCATGCGCACATTGCCCGGTCCCCGCCGGATCAGCGCCACCTGTGACCGCCGCGCCGTAGGCAGGAAGCCGCCGGCCATGATCACGGCCTGCCAGGCCTCGATGTCGCCGGGCATGTCATAGACGCCGGGGGTCCGGACCTCGCCGTCCACCCACACCTTGAGCGGCCCGGCCTGGGTGAGGGTGACCTCCACCATCGGATGACGCAGCTGGCTGGCGTAGGCCGTGGCCAGCGCCGACTCCAGTTCGGGCAGGGAGCGGTCGGCCGCCATCACCTGCCCCACCAGCGGCATGGAGATGCGACCGTCGGGGCCCACGCGCACCGCGCGGTTCAGCTCGGGCGCCGTGGGCGTCTGGATGTCCAGTTCATCGCCGGGATAGATCAGATACTCCGGCTCGGCGTCGGTCCAGTCGGCAAAGGCGATGTCGGGGAAGTCGGGCGTCTGCGCAGAGCGACCCAGACCCGCGCCGCCGGAACAGCCCGCCAGGGCGCCGGTGGAGGCCAGGGCGATCAGAAGATGGCGGCGATCCATGGACATCAACGACTCGTGCGGCGGCTTCGGGCGTCAGGCTGGCCCCCCAATCGTAACCGATGGTTAACGCGGAACGGCGAACTGTGGACCTGTTAACCCTGTTTGCTGGGATTCGCCGTTCATGCGCACGTCCGCCTATCTGTCGACCCGCCCGCGCTATGGGTTGCTGGACCTGGCGGCCCTGCTGTTCCGCGAGCTTTGGATCATGGTCGCCGTGTTTCTGGCGATCTGCATCCTGGGCCTGATCCTGATCCTGACCACGGTCAACAAGACCTACACGGCCCGGGCCGGGATCGTCGCCACGGTGGGGCAGGAGTACGTCTATCAGCCGACCGTGGGGACCGAGCGCAACAGCACCAATGTGCCCCAGGTCAACGAGATCGCCCAGGCCGAGGCGGCGATCCTGAACAGCAGCGAGCTGAAACGCCGGGTCATTCAGGCTGTCGGCGTGGAGACCGTGCTGGGCGAGCGGGCGGCGTCCCGGGCGGCCAGCGCCGAGGCGGCGGAGCGGAGCGCGCTGCGCACCATGATCCGCGACCTGAACGTCTCCACGGCGCCGCTCAGCGGAGTCATCCAGCTGAGCTATGAGGCGCGCGACGCGGACACGGCGGCGGCGGTGCTCAACGGCATGCTGGACCAGTACCTGATCTATCGCCGCGAGGTGTTCCAGGACCGCATGACGCCGGCTCTGCAGGAGCAGCGGGAGGTGTTCGAGGACGAGCTGATGGACGCCGACAGCGCCTATGAAGCCTTCCTGCGCACCAATGCCATCGGCGACTTCAACACGGCGCGCGCGAGCCTGGGCGCGTCCTACCAGACCGTCTTCGCCGAGCGGCTGGGGGTGGACGCCCAACTGGCCCAGGTGTCGAACCGGCTGGCCCGGCTGAGGCTGGAGCTGGGCTCGGTGCCGGCCGAGATCGTGCTGAACCAGCAGCTGAACGTGGCGGCCCAGGATCAGGTGCTGCTGCTGCGGACCGAACGGGAAAACCTGCTGGCCCGCTATCAGCCCGACGCCCAGCCGGTGCGCGACATCGAGGAGCGCATCGCCCAGATGCAGGCCTTCGTGAACACCGGCACCGCCGTGGGGCCGCGCGAGGTGCAGACCGGGCCGAACCCCATCTGGGTGTCGCTGGACACCGAGCGGATCCAGCTAACCGCCGAGCGCGACTCGCTGATCGGGCGCCGCTCGGTGCTGGAGGCCCAGCTGAACGACCTGCGCAACCGCCAGTCCCGCCTGACCGAGCTGGAATCCCGCAACGCCACCCTGTCGGCGGACCGGGAGGTGCTGACCAGCAACATCCGCGAGTTCGCCCTGCGCGAAAGCCAGAGCCGCGCGGCCACCTCGCTGGCCCAGAGCGGGGCCGACAACATCCGCATCGTGGAGCGCGCCTCGCCGCCCACGCGCGGGACCAGCCTGCGCATGCCCGGCATGCTGCTGGTGATCCTGTTCGCCGGCTTCACGGCCCTGTGCGTCGGGCTGATCCGCATCTTCCTGAGGCCCGGCTTCACCACGCCGGCGTCGGCGGGGCGGACGCTGGAGCTGCCGGTGCTGGCGGTGGCCCCCATGAAGGCCCGCTGAGTTCATCCGTTCCCCTGAGAGCCTGATCGGTTGAGGTGGAATCGCTTCGCGATTCCGCCGATGCCGTGAATCAGGCTCCCAGTTTAAATTGGACCGAAATCTGAGCCTGGTTGGACTGCGTCCAACCAGGCCGATTTCGGTCGGGGGTTGTGATAGCTTCGGCCAAACAGGTGCGCGTAACGATTCGATGGTCGACCTCACTGCGGAAATGGCGGGACTTTGGGCGGCGCTGGGTCCGGCGTCGGGCCATCGCGGCCGCGTCATCCAGTTCGTGGCCGCCAACCACGGGGAGGGGACCTCCACCGTGGCGCGCGAGTTCGCCCGCCTGGCCGCCGTGCGGGCCCGCCGCCCGGTCTGGCTGGTTGACGCCGACCTCAACGCCCAGCAGCAACTGGAGGCCGTGGGCGCCCAGCCGGACCGCTTCGGCAAGCTGGGCAAGACCGCCTACGCCTCGCCCGACGGGTCGTGCTTCTTCACCGTGTCCCCGCGGCTGACGGCCAAGGACGGACGCCCGGTGGCGCCGGCCCGGCTGCTGATCGCCCAGCCGTGTCTGGGCGGCCGGCTGTGGATCACCCGGTTCCGGGGCGAGGTGCTGAAGTCCGGCCAGCGGGTCGAGGCCCTGCATGACGCCGCCTACTGGGACGCCCTGCGCAAGCACGCCGAGACCGTGGTGGTGGACGCCCCGTCCGCCGACCGCTCGGACATGGCCGTGAACCTCGCCCCCTATGTGGACGCCACCGTTCTGGTGGTCGCCGCCGAGACCACCCGGGCGTCGGAGCCCATCGCCCTGCGCGACGAGATCGAGGCGGTCGGCGGCCGCATCGCCGGGGTGGTCATGAACCGCTCCACCTACCAGCCGCCCGGGTTCCTGAAGAAGGTGCTGGGTTAGACTGCCGAGCCGAAAAAGAGTGCAATTGGAGTGCAACGGCGGCGGAATTATTCAAGAAAAACAGTCGTGACCTTGCACTTGTCATCCCGGCCGAAGCGAAGCGGAGAGCCGGGACGGGCCGCAGTCCATGATCTCCCGCCCGGACACCCGCAGGGCTGGGCCGGGCGACTGGTGGTGGTTTTCCAGCCCTTGGTCCGGATCGTCGCGTTGCGCCGTCCGGGCCTCCTGGAGGACGATTGGCCGTCCCGTCCCGGATAGCGCCTGCGGCGCTTCCGGGATGACAAGGAGGGCCGTTGTCGGGGCCCGCGTGAGACTCCGGGACGAAAAAAAGAGTGCAATGAGAGTCTCATTCGGGCGGAATTGTTCAGCGAAAACAGTGGTCGTCGAATTTCGAGTGCAATGTGGCGTCTCCCTTCCTTGTCGCGGCTCGGGGCCGATGGAGAGGCATTGTAGGGGCACCGGAAAGCAGGCTGGCGAAATAAGGGTGTTTGGCGCGCTGGTCCCTTGTGCAGCAAGGGAGTGGGCGCGGGAAATGCGGGATTATCGGCCCCTCTCCCGTTGGGAGAGGCCTGCGAGCAGCGGGATGCGGAGCAGACCGCTTCTTTGCGCGCAGGGTGAGGGTTGGGTGGTGGCCTTCTGATCCGCTCGCCCCTCATCCTCCCGCGCAAGGACGGATGCTGGCGCATCCGTGCGCGGGTTCCCCCCTTCTCCCATTGGGAGAAGGAAAGTGGTCAGGCCCGGTTGAGGCGTTTGAGTTCGCTGGCGCCGTAGAACCGGGGCTCGAGGCCGGGCATCCAGGCGAGCTTGCCGAGGCCGCGGGCGGCGCGGTCCATCCAGAAGGCGCGGCGGGAGTGGCCGATCAGGGTCATGACCAGGGCGGTGGCGCCGAACACGGCGGCCTGGGCGGCGCCGACGATCATCCAGCGGGCGACGGCGGGCCAGTTCTTCTCCCTGGCCGCGGTCTGGGACGGCCCCTGGCCGTAGGCGAAGGCGCGGGTCAGGGCGTAGCGCAGGGTGGCGCGGTGGGGCGGGGCGAACTCCTCGACACAGGCGTCGGCGGCCCAGCCGAAGCGGCCGCCGCGCGCGGCCAGACCCGCGAACAGGGCGTCGTCCTCGCCGCCGGACTGATCCGCCGAAACGTCGAAGGGCGCGGCGCCGGGCAGGGCCGTGGCGCGGGTCATCAGGGAGGCCCCGCAGCCGTAGGCGTGATCGATCAGGCCGCTTCTGGCCGGGCCCTCGCGGCCGAAGAACCGCTCCAGATAGGGCTTGAGCCAGACCGGCGCGCCCTCGGCGCGGCCGTGGATGGGGCTGAAGGTGACGTCGGCGCCGGAGGCCTCGTGGGCCACGATGATGCGCGCGAGCCAGTCGGGGGCCGCGGCCTCGTCGTCGTCGAGGAAGGCGATCAGGGAGGCGTCGGTCGCGCGCAGGGCGGCGTTGCGCGCGGTGGCCACGCCGGGCGTGGGCACGTGGATATAGACCAAAGGCCAGGGGCTGTGGGCGCGCAGGGCCTCGACCCGGTCGCGGGCGGAGCCCTCGGGGTCGTTGTCGGCGATGACGATCTCGCACACCCGGTCGGCCACCCGCGCTTGCGCGAACAGGGAGCGCAGCGCGCGCTCCAGACTGTCGGGGCGGCGCAGGGTGGGGACGATGACGGCCACGTCGTGGGTCATGACAGCACCTCGCCCACCGTCCGGATGGCCGCGCCGCGCGCCCGGGCGTGGGCTACGATGCGCGCCAGCGCGGCGGGGGTGCAGCCGTATTTCGACGGATTGTCGCGCACATCGTGGGTGTAGAGGATGACCCAGGCGCCCTGATCCACCGCGCGGTCGATCCAGCGCATGGCCTCGGCCTCGCCGTCCGGACCCTCGATGCCCACGGCGGGCAGCTGGTTCAGGTCGGAGCCGTTCCTGACGATGCCCGAGTGGACGGCGCGCAGGGAGCCGTAGCGGCCTTTCAGCGCCGCCTTGGCCTGGGGCGAGACCTCGCCATAGGGATAGGCGAAATGGCGGGGCGGTGCGCCGAAGGCGGTCAGGGCTTCGGCGTTGCGGTCGGCGTCGGCGCCGATGGCGGCTTCACCCGACAGGCCGCAGTCCAGATGGGACCAGGTGTGGCAGGCGATCTCGTGGCCGGCGTCGGCCAGACGGGCGATCTCTGCGGTATTGGCGTAGCGGCCCATGTCGCCCGGCTGATCGAACAGGCCGGCGCAGACATAGTAGGTGCCGTGCGCTCCGGCTTTCTCGAGAATGGCTGCGCCCGTCTCGGCGCCCGAAATCGGCACATCGTCGAAGGTGAAGCTGACCACGGAGCCAGTGTGGGACAGGCGGGCTGGGCGACGGTGCATGAGGCGCACGACGCGGCGGCGCACCTTGCCAAACAGGCTGGAGTCGGCGTTGTAGGGCTGGGCCTGGGTTTGCTGCATCAGACGGCCTCCGCATAGAGGGCGGCCCGGTAGAGCCGCAGCGAGAAGGCGCGCGGGCCGGCGGGCAGCCAGTCGGTCATCGCCACGGTCTTCAGCAAGGGCCGGGCCAGGCCCATGCCCGGGGCGCGCTTGAGCAGGCGGGCGGCCTTGTAGCTGGGATAGGTGGAGACGATGTCAGGGTGGCGGGCGACCACGCGGGCGAAATTGGGCGCGGACTGTTCGTATTTGGCGGCCAGGGCCCCGGCGGTGTCCAGACCCATGTGGGTGGCCGGGTTGTCCAGATGGACCACGCGGAAGCGGCGCGACACGCGCATGGCCCACTCCACGTCCTCCCAGCCCCAGCCGGTGAAGGCGCTGTCGAAGGCCTCGGCCGCAAACACGTCGCGGCGGACCAGCAGGTTGGAGGTGTAGACGTACTTCTCGGGCTGGCGGGCGCGCTCCTGATACGGGACGCATTCGGACCGGGCCGCGAGGGCACGGTGGACGGCGAAGCGCGGCTCGTCCGGGGCCTGCAGCAGGGAGAAGCCGCCGAAGGCGACGGGCGGATCCTCGCTGGCCGCCAGATCGGCCCAGACCTGAAGAAAGCGGCGATGATCCGGCCGCATGTCGCTGTCCAGAAAGAGGAAACTGCCGCCCCGGGCGGCGGCGGCAAGACGGTTGCGGCCTTTGGAACGGCCCTCGTTCCTTTTCAGATCGATCAGGCGGGCGGGCAGGGCCATGGTCTTGATGACGGCCTCGATCCGGGCGACCAGATCGGCGTCGCCGCCGCCGTCGGACAGGACAATGACCTCCACCGAGCGGCCGAGCTGGCCGGCCTCATCGTTGAGGTCGCGCAGCAGGTCGCAGGGGTCGTCCCGGTAGAACGGGATCAGCACCGACAGGGCCGGGCGCTTGCCCCGCCAGCGGGCGTTGGCGACGGTGCGGCTCATGCTTCGGCTCCCCGGGTTCTCCAGGCGGTGAGGAGGCGGCGGCCGGTGTCACGCACCCCGGCGGCGTTGAGGGTCAGGGCGACGACGGCGTAGACCGCGCCGCCGATGGCCGCCTTGGCGATCAGCTCCACCGGGCCGCCCACGGCCGGGATCAGGGACACCACGCCGGCCATGACGGCGCAGGCCACGCCGCAGCGGATCAGGGCCTCCCACGGGATGGGCAGGCGCATGACCGTGCGGCCGATGAGGATGGAGGCGGCAAGGCCCAGGGCGAAGCTGGCCGCCGTGGCCCAGGCCGCGCCCAGCACGCCGAAGCGGGGGATCAGCATCAGGTTGAGGATGACGTTGGCGAGGGCGGGGACCGCCATGGTCAGCAGCATGCGGTCGGTGCGGTGGCCGAGGGTGAAGACCTGATTGAAATAATAGACCGTCACGCCTGAGAGGGCCGCGCCGAGGGCGATCCAGGGGGTGATGAGGGCGGCGGCGGAGCGCAGGTCCTGGCCGATCAGCACCTCGGCCAGCGGCTGGGCCACCAGCATGACGCCGACGGCGGCGGGCAGGCCCATCAGGACGAACAGGCCCGCCTGCTCCCGCGCGGCGGTCTGAAGGGCCTCGCGACCGCCCCGCTCCAGCGCCATGACCATGGCGGGCGCGCCGGCGGCGCCGAGCCAGATGAACATGACGTCGAGGGTGCGGTTGGCGATGGAATAGCCGGCGTGATAGGCGCCCACCGCCGCTGCGTCCATGAACACGGCCAGCAGGAAGCGGTCGGTGGAGGCCAGCACCAGCGACAGGATCAGCGACGCGGCGATGGGATAGCCGAATGTGGCGTAGCGCCTGAGCCGGGCCGGGTCGGGCCGTCCGCCCCGGGCGTGCTTCAGCTCGCCGGGCAGGATGAAGGGCAGGGCGAACAGGGGGGCGAGGAGCAGGCCCAGCAGGGGCGCCGCGCCGCCGAGACCGGCAAGGGCGAAGATGACGCCGATCAGGAAGCCGCCGATGACGGTGGCCATGTCGAGGCCGGCGGCCTTTGACACCTCGCCCGAGGCGCGGAACCGCTCCTGCGCCAGCTTGGCGAAACAGCGGACCGGCACGCCGATCAGGGCGACGCCGAGGGCCAGGCGGAAGGCGGGCTCCACCGGCCACAGCATGACGCCGAGGATGACCAGCGGAATGAAGGCGGCGGACAGCCAGAAGGCGGCGCGGTACAGGCTGGCGAAATGGTCGGCGAGGCCGGTTTCGGGGGTCTCGGCGGCCCAGTAGCGGGCCATGGCCGCCTCAAGCCAGGTGAACACCGCCACATGGGCCAGGGTGAACACCGAATAGGCCAGGGCGTAGCGGCCGAAATCCTCTGGGCTGAGCAGGCGGGTGAAGACCACGATGGCCAGAAAGCCCACCACGCCCTGCACGATGTTGGCGGGCAGATAGCCCCAGACGCCGCGCCAGAACATCAGCGCACCGCGACCCGGTCGCCCAGCAGCACGGGCACGGTGACGGCCATGATCCACAGGTCCAGCCAGAACGACTGGCGCTCCACATAGTCCACGTCCAGCTGCACCCGACGGCGCACCTCGGCGGCGGTGTGCAGGGGGCCGCGCGAGCCCTTGATGGCGGCCCAGCCGGTCATGCCGGGCTTGATGCGGTGGCGGTGGGCGTATTCGGCCACGAGGCGGGCGGATTCGATCTGGCCGGTCTTCATGCCGATGGCGTGGGGGCGGGGGCCGACCAGCGACATCTCGCCCTTCAGCACATTGATGAGCTGGGGCAGCTCATCGAGGCTGGTGGCGCGCAGGAACCGGCCCACGCGGGTGATGCGGTCGTCGTCGGCGGTGACCTGGCGCGAGGCGGTGGCGTCGGCGGCCTCGTGGCGCATGCTGCGGAATTTCCACACCACGATCTCTTCGTTGTTGAAGCCGTGGCGGCGCTGGCGGAACAGGATCGGGCCGGGGCTGTCCAGCCGCACCATCAGGGCGACGACGGCGAACACCGGCATCAGGCCGATCAGCATCAGCCCGCCGATGATCAGGTCCTGCAACCGCTTGTTGAAGGCGGCGCGGTCCGGGTCGGGGTTGCTGAGCGAGGCCAGGGGCGCGCGGGCCAGCTTCTCCAGCGCGGCGTTGCGGTCTTCGGCCGCCTTCGGGTCCACCAGCAGGGTGACCTCGTTGGGCAGACCGCCGAGGCGGCGCATCAGGTCGCGCACCCGCTCGCGGGCGGCGGGATCCACGGCCAGCACGATGTGATCCACATAGGGGGTCATGCGGTGGGTCAGCAGGGCCTCGGTGTCGCCCAGCACCGGCACGCCCTCGACGCTGTCGGGCGAGCGGGCCAGCCGGTCATCGAACACCCCCAGCACGTTCAGGTCGCGGCGTTGCAGGGCCTCGCGGATCAGCTTTTCGGCGTGTTTGGTGGCGCCGACCACCACCACATTGGGGGTCAGGGTCCCGTCGGCGCGCCAGCCCCGGACCCGCTCGCACCAGACCATGTGCAGGCCGTACAGGACGATGAGATTGAGGCCGCTCCACACCAGAACGGCCCCGGTGAGGGCGGGCGCGAGGAGGACCGCGAGCAGCACGGCGACCAGCCCGGCGCCGGCCGCCGAGGCGCTGACCAGCCCCATGTGCACCACCAGCCGCCGGTTGCGGGAGAAGCCATAGACGCCGGACCCCTTCAACGCCGCCAGCAGGACGACGGCGCCGATGACGAAGGGCATGATGGCTGACAGAGGTGCGCCCAGCAGGCCGGAGGGGCTGACCACCGCAGCGCATAACAGGGTCAGGGCGATCACCGCGAGACCGTCGATGGCGCGGAACCAGTGGGCGGCGAGGCGCGAGGCGTGGCGCTGGCGCGCGTTCAGCCAGACCTCGGGCCGGAAGGGGCCGCGCCGGGCGCGGGCGTCTGACGCCTTGCCCGCGCCACGCGCCACGGCCCCGGAGGCCAGGGCCTGAAGACCGGCGGCGTCGAGGGTTGCGGGCGCGTCCGCAGCGGGCGCGTCGTCGGGTCTGGTCTGGGTCGAGAGCATGGCGGCCATTCTGGTCAGGCCGTCAGAAAACCATTCCGCCGTGGATTTCGCGTTAACGTCGCAAACCCGGATTGCGTCGGCGCGCACGAGCCGCTATCGGAGCCGAACCGGAGACGTGGCCGAGTGGCTGAAGGCAACGGTTTGCTAAATCGTCGTACCCTGTAAGGGGTACCGAGGGTTCGAATCCCTCCGTCTCCGCCATCCTGCTTCGCGCTGCACGCTGCGCAGGACGGGCCCTCCGGGCCCCGCCAGCGATTCCGGTGAACTTCCTTCGCCCTTCGCTGTTGACGCAGCATGAACCCTCTCAACCTGCTCCCCTCCGTCCTCATCGGCGCGGTCGCCAGTGCGCGGTCCATGACGCCCATGGCCGCCATCGCCGGCGCGCGGCTGATGCGGCGCAGGACGCCGGGGCGGCTGTTGTTGCTGGATCATCCGCTGTTCAAGGGCGGGGCCCTGTTCATGGGCGTTGGCGAGCTGCTGGGCGACAAGATGCGCTCGGCGCCGGACCGGACGGTGTTTCTGGGCCTGCTGGCGCGGGTGATGAGCGCCGGCATCGCCGGGGCGGCCCTGGCGCCGCGCGGCCATGAGCGGCTGGGGGCCGGGCTGGCGGTCGGGACAGCCGTGCCGCTGGCCTACGCCACCCTGGCGGGGCGCAAGGCGGGCATCCGGCGGATCGGGCAGACCCGCAGCGGCCTGATCGAGGACGCGCTGATCGTTGCGGCCGGCGTGGCCGTGGTGGCGCTGGCGGTGCGGGGCGGGCGACGAGCGTAGACCCGCCGCCGCGCCGCTACTTCACCGGCGGGGCGATGTAGGCCTCGACGTCGATCTCGTTCTCCCACTTGCCGACGACGGTGGCGACGGCCAGGTCGCTGATGACGTTGGTCACGGTGCGGGTCATGTCGAGGATGCGGTCGAACGGCAGGACGAAGCCCACCAGCAGGGCGGTCTGCATCGGATCGACGCCGATCCCCTGAAGCACCGCCGCCAGCATGAACAGCGAGGCCGAGGGGACGGGGGCGGTGCCGATGGACACCAGCAGGGTCGTGATCACGATCAGGGCGTAGTCGGACGCGCTGAGGGTGATGCCGAAGGCCTGGGCGGCGAAGACGGCGAGGATGCCGATGTACAGGGCGGTGCCGTCCATGGACACGGTCATGCCCAGCGGCAGGACGGTGGAGAAGACCGGCTTCTTGATGCCCAGATTCTGCTCGGCCACCGCCATGGTCACCGGCAGGGTGGCCGAGGACGAGGAGGTGGAGAAGGCCACCAGCCCCGCGTCGGTCACGTCGCGGAAGAACGGCCAGGCCGGAAGCCGGGCGAACAGCTTGATGATCCCCCCATGGAAAACAAGGATCTGGACCATACAGCCGACCACGACGCACAGGGCCAGCAGGGCCACATTGACGAAGGCGGACAGGCCCGTGGTGCCCATGACCCAGGCGATCAGGGCGAAGACGCCGAAGGGCGCCACTTCCATGATGAAGCCGACCAGCTTGAGCATGGCTTCGGACGCGGAGTTGAACACGTCGGCCAGCGGCTTGCCCGCCTCGCCGGAAACCAGAATGGCCGCGCCCAGAAGCAGGGCGAAGAAGATCACCGCCAGAATCTGGCCCGAGGCCAGGGCCGCGATGGGATTGGTCGGCACGATCATCTCGATCATGCCCGCGAACGGCTGGGCCGCCTCAAGACCTTCGCGGGGAATCGCGTCCGAGAAGTCCACACCGGCGCCGGGCTGGATGAGGAGCGCCAGGGTTATGCCGACCGTGATGGCCGTCAGGCTGGTGAGCACGTAAAGCGACACCGCCTTCACCCCGATGGAGCCTAGACGTTTGGGGTCGCTGAGGCTGATCACGCCGGAGACGATGGTGACAAACACCAGCGGCGCCACGACCATCTGGATCAGACGCACGAACAGGTCGCCCAGCCAGCGGATCTGGCCGGCGCCTTCGCCCCAGATCAGGCCGACGATGACGCCCAGGACCAGCGCCAGCAGGATGCGCTTCCACAGCACGACCCCGAACCAGTAGCGGTGTGCAAGGCTGCGCGGACGTTCGTCAACGGAGTCGCTGTCCAGGGTCATGCAGTCGTCCTGAGTCTTGAAACCATGGTGAGGAGAAGGGCGGCGCGCCTCAGCCCTCCGGCGGCTGCGCGGCCTTCACGGATGCACCGGCGTCAGCAAGGACGACGGCCCCCGAACGCATCCAATGCGGTCATGAAGCAGATGTGACCGCCCGAACGCAAGACGGACTGTGTGGCGACTGGAACAAAGGAAGAACGCGTGCCATTGTCCCCGCATGGACGAGAAGCTCTCGAAAAAACTCAGAATTCTGGCTGACGCCGCCAAGTACGACGCCTCGTGCGCGTCGTCGGGGGCGAAGAAGCGCAAGGCGCCGCCCGGCGGGCTGGGGTCCACCACAGGGGCCGGCATCTGCCACGCCTATACGCCGGACGGGCGCTGCGTCTCGCTGCTCAAGGTGCTGCTGACCAACTACTGCCTGTTCGACTGCGCCTATTGCATCAACCGGCGCTCCTCCAACACGCCCCGCGCGCGGTTCACGGTGGAGGAGGTGGTGCGGCTGACGGTCGAGTTCTATCGCCGGAACTACATCGAGGGGCTGTTCCTGTCGTCGGGCATTATCCGCTCGCCGGACCACACCATGGAGGAACTGGTGCGGGTGGCCAAATCGCTGCGTCAGGACCACGGATTCGCCGGCTACATCCATCTGAAGACCATACCGGAGGCCAGTCCCTGGCTGATCGAACAGGCGGGGCTGTGGGCGGACCGGCTGTCCATCAATGTGGAGCTGCCCACCGATGCGGGGCTGAAGGCGTTTGCGCCGGAAAAGGACAGCGGGACCATCCGCCAGGCCATGGGCCAGATGCGCGAGCGGATCACGGAGGCGAAGGCGGAGCGGCGGCGGTTCTCGCCCGCCGGACAAAGCACCCAGGTGATCGTGGGCGCCGATGCGGCGACGGATGCGGACGTGCTGCAGTCCTCGGCGCGCATGTACGGGGATTACGGGCTCAAGCGGGTCTATTATTCGGCCTTCAGTCCCATTCCGGAGGCCAGCGCCGCCCTGCCCATCAAGGCGCCGCCGCTGCAGCGGGAGAACCGGCTGTATCAGGCGGACTGGCTGCTGCGGTTCTATGGCTTCACGCCGCTCGAAGTAGCCGAGGGCGGGGACGGCGGCATGCTGGATCTGGAGATCGATCCCAAGCTGGCCTGGGCGCTGAAGAACCGGGACCGCTTTCCCGCCGATGTGAACACGGCGGATCGGGAGTTGCTATTGCGGGTGCCGGGGCTGGGGGTTCGGGCGGTGGACCGCATTCTGAAGGCGCGGCGGCACACGCGGCTGGGCATGGCGGATCTGGCGCGGCTGTCGCCGGCGCTGAAGCGGGCGCGGCCCTTCCTGATCGCCTCGGACCACAGCCCCCTGAAGCTGACCGACCGGGCGGACCTGCGCGAGATGCTGACGCCGCCGGCGCGGCAGCTGAGCCTGTTCTGATGGACTGGGCGGTGGCCCTGGCGCCGGGCGCTGATCTGGACGGATTTCGCCGGGCGGCGCGCGGGCTGGTGGCGGCGGAGGCGAAGCCAGAGGCGGTGGACTGGAGCGGGAGCGCCCTGTTCGGCCAGGCGCCGCCGGACGGCCCGCCGCTGATCCTGCCGCGCCGGGCCGGGGCGCTGATCCAGTCGTGCGTGCGCCACGCGGACCCGCAGCGGTTCGCCCTGTTGTACCAGCTGGTCTGGCGCATCCACCGGGGTGAGCGGGCGCTGGCCGAGATCGCCAGCGATCCGCTGGTCCACCGGCTGGAGCAGATGGACAAGGCGGTGCGGCGCGAGATCCACAAGATGCACGCCTTTGTCCGCTTTCGCCGCATTGAGGGGGAGGGGGGCGAGCGGTTCGCCGCCTGGTTCGAGCCGGAGCATTTCGTGCTGGAGTCGGCGGCGCCGTTCTTCGTGGACCGGTTTCGCTCCATGCGCTGGTCGATCCTGACGCCGCTGGGGTCGGTTTGCTGGGACGGGGCGGCGCTGAGCTTCGGTCCGCCCGCGCGGCGGGAGGATGCGCCCGACGGCGACCCGTTCGAGGACGGCTGGCGCGCCTATTACGAGAGCACCTTCAATCCGGCGCGGGTCAATCCGCGCATGATGGCGTCGGAGATGCCGCGCCGATACTGGCGCAACCTGCCCGAGGCCGCGTCGATCCCCGAGCTGATCCGGGGCGCGCCGGCGCGGGTGCGCGAGATGATCGAGCGGGAGGCGTCGACGCCTCTCAAGCGCAACCCCGAGAAGGCGGTGGCCGCCATGGCGGACCAGAAGCCGACGACGCTGGAGGCGCTGAACCGCATCATCGCGGCGGCGGACCCGTTTGTCAGCGGGGGCGTGCGGGCGGTGCGGGGGGAGGGGCCGCTGACCCCCGCCATCGCTCTGGTGGGCGAGCAGCCGGGGGATCAGGAGGATGTGCAGGGACGGCCCTTCGTGGGGCCGGCGGGGCAGTTGCTGGACCGGGCGCTGGCCGAGGCCGGACTGGATCGGGCGGACCTGTACGTCACCAATGCGGTCAAGCATTTCAAGTTCGTGCAGGACGGCAAGCGGCGGCTGCACAAGTCGCCCACGGCGGGGGAGGTGAAGCACTATCGATGGTGGCTGGACAAGGAACTGGAGCTGGTGCGGCCCCGCGTGATCGTGGCCCTGGGCGCCACGGCGGCCCTGGCCCTGACCGGGAAGCCGCAGCCGATCATCCGATGCCGGGGAGAGGCCCGCTTCGACAATCGCCGCGGGGTGATCACCTACCACCCGTCCTATCTGCTGCGGGTCCCGGACCCCGCAGTGAAGGCGGCGGCCCACGCTCAGTTCGTCGACGACCTGCGTCTGGCCCGGACGCTGGCGGGGTGAGCGCCTCACGAAACTGTTGCGGTCTTGACGCTAGGTGATCTTGTGGCCCGCCGCGCCGGGGGCTACCCATCGCATCAAACCTAGAACAAGGGAGACGACCATGGCCGATCTGGCTTCCGTTACCGAACATATCCGCAGCGCCGTCGGCGAGAACTCGGGTCTGGGCAAGACCGTCAAGATCGACCTGGGCGACACCGGCCAGATCTACATCGACGGCGCCTCGGTCCCGAACACCGTGACCAATGAGGACAAGCCCGCCGACGCCGTCGTGACCATCAGCTGGGATGACTTCATGGCCCTGTCGGAAGGCAAGCTGGATCCCATGATGGCCTTCATGCAGGGCAAGCTGAAGATCGCCGGCGACATGATGATCGCCCAGAAGCTGGCCCCGCTGCTGAAGCGCTAAGGCTTAAGCGCCAGAACATTCTCCCTCCCCGTACGGGGAGGGCGGTCGCGAAGCGACCGGGTGGGGAGGGCTCGGCGAAAGGCCCGCGCTTTTTCGCTTGAGGCGTCCCCACCCCGTCATCGCTCCGCGCTGACGACCCTCCCCCGCAGGGGGAGGGAGATAACGGAGCCTGACCTCATGCATTTCCAGCATTCCGACCGCGCGCTTGACTGGCAGGATCGCCTGAAGCGCTTCATGGACGCGCGCGTCCTGCCCGCCGCCGCCGACTACTGGGCCGAGGTGCGGGCCGAGCCCAAGACCCAGCCGCACACCATGGAGCGGCTCAAGGCCGAGGCGAGGGCGGAGGGGTTGTGGAACCTGTTCCTGCCCGGCGAGGACGGCGCGGGCCTGACCAATATGGAGTATGCGCCGCTGGCCGAGATCATGGGCCGGGCGCTGTGGTCGGCGGAGGTGTTCAACTGCAACGCCCCCGACACCGGCAACATGGAAGTGCTGCACATGTTCGGGGACGCGGCCCAGCAGGATCGCTGGCTGAAGCCCCTGCTGGCCGGCGAGATCCGCTCGGCCTTCCTGATGACCGAGCCGGAAGTGGCCTCGTCGGACGCCACCAACATCCAGACCCGCATCGAGCGGGACGGCGATCACTATGTGGTCAACGGGCGCAAGTGGTGGTCCACCAACATGGCGCACCCGAATCTGGCCGTGACCATCGTCATGGGCAAGACGGATCCGGACGCCTCCACCCACGCCCAGCAGTCCATGGTCATCGTACCGGCGGACACGCCCGGTTTCCGGGTGGAGCGGATGCTGACGGTGTTCGGCTATGACGAGGTTCCCATCGGCCACGCCGAGGTGGTGCTGGAGAACGTGCGCGTTCCGGCCGAGAACCTGATCGCGGGCGAGGGCCGGGGCTTCGAGATCGCCCAGGGGCGGCTGGGGCCGGGCCGCATCCACCACTGCATGCGGACCATCGGCTGTGCGGAGGCGGCGCTGGAGCTGATGGTCGGCCGGCTTCTGACCCGCACCGCCTTCCGCAAGACCATCGCCGAGCATTCGGTGTGGGAGCAACGGGTGGGCGAGGCGCGCACCAATATCGAGATGTGCCGCCTGCTGGTTATGAAGGCCGCCTGGATGATGGACGAGGTAGGGGTCAAGAACGCCCGATCCGAAATCGCCCAGATCAAGGTGGCGGCGCCGAAGATGGCGCTGCAGGTCATCGATGACGCCATACAGGCGTTCGGCGGGGCGGGCGTGTCGGGCGACACCGATCTGGCGGCCATGTACGCCATGGTCCGCACCCTGCGCATCGCCGACGGCCCGGACGAGGTCCACAACCGCACCATCGCGCGGCTGGAATACGCCAGGCACGCTGTGAAATAGGCGGACCGTCGTTCCCTCATCTGTCCGCGACACGGGCGGCGGATCGTGTCAGGCTTGGCCATTGCAGCGCGTCGGGGGACGGTTTGGCCAAAGACTCGGAAAAGCGCGGGAAAACCGCGCCCATGCGCGCCGACGCGGTGCTGAAGGCGGCTGTCCGCCGAATCGAAGCCGAGGGGACGCCCGTGTTTCTGGAAGACCATGCCCGGCGGCTCAGCGGCGCGCCGTCGGCAAAGGGCGACAAAAGAAACTAGGCGGGCGCAGCTAGGCGGCGTCTTCCATCTCGCGGTCTATGCCCATGATCTGCGCCAGACGGTTGCGCGCCCGGTTGACCCTGCTCTTGATGGTGCCCAGGGCGCAGCCCGCGATCTCGGCGGCCTCTTCGTAGGACAGGCCTGCCGCGCCGACCATGATCAGCGCCTCGCGGTGCTCCGGCGGCAAACGGTTCAGGGCGGCCTGAAGCTGGTGCAACTCCACGGACCATTCCTGGGACGGCTGGCTGGTCAGGGTGGCGGCCATCTTGCCGTCCTCGTCCGCCGTCTCGCGACGGTGCTTGGAGAGTGCGGTGTACCAGCTGTTGCGCAGGATGGTGAAAAGCCAGGCGCGCAGATTGGTGCCGGGCTGGAACTTGTCGCGATGGGTCCACGCCTTGGTCAGGGTCTCCTGCACCATGTCGTCGGCGTCGGACGGGTCGCGTGACAGGGACCAGGCGAAGGCGCGCAGGGACGGGATCAAGGCGATGACCTGTTCGCGCCACGCCGCGGGCTCAGCGATGCCGGTGTCAGTCTCAGCGTCCTCTTCAGGGCGCGAATCAACAACAGACGCGCGAGCGGACATGGGCGCAACCTTGCGGACAGGAACGAGGACCGCCACATCCGGCGGACGATGCTGAGAACGCGAGGCCAAACAGAGTGTTCCGGCCGCTCGGCACATTTGGGGAACGCGCCTGAAGCCGGGGAGTTAGACTTCAGGCGGAAGGGCGAATGGACGTTCAGCACATGGGGGGCGTCACGCCATGACCATCGCCAGCAGGATCGACGGCGCATCCCGTCAGGACACGGATCGCTACCGCGCCGTGCGTTCGCGCATGACCGATCTGGCCGCCGGATTGTCCGCCGAGGACCTGGGCGCCCAGTCCATGGCCGACGCCAGCCCGGGCAAGTGGCACCTGGCCCACACCAGCTGGTTCTTCGAGGTGATGCTGCTGGCCCGACGGCCCGGTTATCAGCCGGTGGACGAGCGTTTCGGGCGGCTGTTCAACTCCTACTATGAGGCGCTGGGGGCGAGGGTGGCGCGGCCGAGCCGGGGCCTGATGACGCGCCCGTCGCTGGACGAGGTGCTGGCCTATCGCCGCGAGATCGACCGTCGCATGATCGCCTTTCTGGGCGAGGGGCTGGCGGATCCGCACGAGCGTTATCTGTTCGACCTGGGCCTGAATCACGACCAGCAACATCAGGAGCTGTTCCTGACCGACCTGCTGCATCTGATGTCCTGCTCGCCGCTGGAGCCGGCGGCCTACGCTGCCGAGCCGGACGGACCGCAGGCGGCAAGCGCGGATCGGGGATGGACGGATTTCGACGGCGGGCTCGTCAGCGCGGGCCACGACGGTGCGGGCTTCGCCTTCGACAATGAGGGGCCGGCGCACCCGGTCATGCTGGCGCCGTACCGGATCGCCCGGTCGCTGGTGACCAATGGCGACTGGCTGGGCTTCATGGCCGACGGCGGTTATCGCCGGCCCGAGCTTTGGCTGGCCGACGGGTGGGTGGCGGTTCAGGCCCACGGCTGGACCGCGCCCGATTACTGGCGCGGCGAGGGGGACGACTGGCGGGTCTTCACCCTGGCGGGCCCTCAGGCCATTGATTCCCACGCCCCGGTGCGCCACGTCAGCTTCTACGAGGCCGACGCCTTCGCCCGCTGGTCCGGCAAGCGTCTGCCCACCGAGTTCGAGTGGGAGCACGCGGCGGGGCAGGGGGCGCTGGACAACGCCTTCGATCAGGTCTGGCAATGGACCGGCAGCGCCTACCTGCCCTATCCCGGCTTTCGCGCCACGGGGGGCACGGCGGCCGAGTACAACGGCAAGTTCATGGCCAACCAGATGGTGGCGCGCGGCGGCTCCTGGGCCACGGCGGCGGAGCATTCGCGGGCGACCTACCGCAACTTTTTCTATCCGCACCAGAGGTGGCAACTTATGGGACTGAGACTGGCCGAGGACGCGCCCGCGCGACGCTCGCAAGGGACCGATGATCTGGAGCCGTTCGCCCGGGCCTTGATCGAGGGGCTGTCCGCCTCGCCCAAGGCCATGTCGCCGAAGTGGTTCTATGACGCGGCCGGTTCGCGCCTGTTCGAGGACATCACCCGCCTGCCGGAATACTATCCGACCCGGCAGGAAGCGGCCCTGCTGGAAGAGGTCTCACCACGGCTGGCCGAGGCCATCGGCGAGGACGCGGTGCTGGTAGAATTCGGCAGCGGGGCCAGCGAGAAGACCGAGGTGCTGCTGGACGCCGCTTCCGGCGTGGCCGCCTATGTGCCCATCGACATCAGCCAGACGGCGCTGGAGGCGGCGGCCGTCCGGATCCGGGCGCGTTATCCCAGGCTGGATGTCCGACCCGTGGAGGGCGACTTCCTGCATCCGGCGGCGCTGCCGGACGGCCTGCCGGGGGGGTGTCGCGTCGGCTTCTTCCCGGGCTCGACCATCGGCAATCTGGACCCGGAGGAGGCGCGAGCGTTCCTGACGGACGCGCGCGCCATGCTGGGGGAGGGCGCCTTGTTCATCCTGGGCGTGGATCTGGTCAAGGACCCTGCGGTGCTGATCGCCGCCTATGACGATTCAGCCGGGGTGACGGCGGCGTTCAATCTCAATCTTCTGGAGCGGGCGAACACCGAGGCGGACGCGGGCTTCGATCTGTCGGCCTTTGAGCATCTGGCGCTCTGGAATGAAGACGAGTCGCGTATCGAGATGCATCTGCGTGCACGCCGCGATCAGGTCGTGACGGCAGCGGGGTGCAAGTTCCGGTTCCGCGAGGGCGAAACCATTCACACCGAGAACTCGCGCAAATTCACGCCGGACCGGGTGACGGCGCTGGCGGAGTCTGCAGGATGGAGGGTGCGGGATCTGTACGTCGGCCCCGAGCCCAGCGTTGCGCTGGTGCTGCTCGGGGCCTGATCGTCAGCGGCAGAGCCGGATCAGCCCTGGGCGTTCTTCTCGGGCTTGCGGGCGCCGTGAGACGCCTCACCGCCCTTGCGGCCGGCCTGTGCGGCCAGGCTGCGGTCCTGGGAGAAGCTGCGCTTCTCGCTGGGGACGCTGGCGCCGCCCTTGCGGGCGATTTCGCGCTGACGTTCGGGATCCATGGACGCGAAGCCGCGCTTGGATACGCCGGACGCGCGCGGGGTCTGTCCTTCAGCCATGTCGGGGGCTCCTTTCGGTTCGCCTGTCAGGCGTGCTTTGCTGTTGAAAACTGAACCCCGGGCCCCCGCCATGGTTCCGCTTGCGGATCGTAATTCGCGGGTCGTCAGTCGTGAGGCCGGGAGTCCCCATCCTCGCCGCCGCCCGGCTCGAGCGGGGGCATTTCGGTGGGCGTATCTGCGGGATCAATCTCCGGGCCGGGAACATTGCCGGGTTCGATCTCGGGGGACGGTCCGCCCGGAGGCGTGGGTTCGATGTAGGTCATGATGATCTCCTTTGTCCGGAGAGCAACGCGCCGCGATCGTGCATGTTCACCGCCAAGCTGGAACCGGCGGCGCCGGCTTCGGGTTGATGGGGCGTCCCATCCCGACCTCCAGGAGATTTCCATGACCGATACGTTCAACCAGAACGACACCACCACCAACGCCTATGACACCGACCTTGCGCCGCGCCCCGACCTGACGTCGGCGCAGCCGGACACCGTTGAAGGTCGTGCGCCCATGACGGCGCGGGTAGAGCGTCGCCTTCGTGAAGGCCGCAGCTGGGCGGAAGACCGCACGCAGCGCGCAGGCGAAACCATTCGCGCCCATCCCGTGCGCAGCAGCCTCGGCGCCGTCGGCGTCGGCGTCGTGCTGGGAATGCTTCTGCGCCGCTAAGCGCGTCCGGCGCGTTGCAGCGCCGCGTCCGAGACAAACGGGTTGGTCCGACGCTCCTCTCCGAGCGTCGAGACCGGCCCGTGGCCGGGGGCGAAGGTGACATCGTCTCCCAGCGGCCATAGCTTGGTCACCACCGAATTCAGCAGGGTCTGGTGGTCGCCGCGCGGGAAGTCCGTGCGGCCGATAGAGCCCTTGAATAATACATCGCCCACCTGGGCAAACCGCGCCGCCCGGTTGAAGAAGATCACATGGCCCGGCGTGTGCCCGGGGCAGTGGCGGACCTCCCACGTGGTTTCACCGAGCGTCATCACATCACCCTCGTCCAGCCAGCGGTCCGTCTCGAAGGACCGGGCCTCGGGCATGCCGTACATCTGACCCTGGGCGGCGAGGCCCTCGATCAGGAACAGATCCTCGGGGTGGGGGCCCTCGATGCAGACGCCGGATTTCTCCTTCATCTCCGCCGCCCCGCCCGCATGGTCGATGTGGCCGTGGGTGATCCAGATCTGATCCAGGATCAGGCCGCGCTGTTTGACCTCGGCCAGGATGATGTCCACGCCGCCGCCCGGATCGATCACCGCCGCCTTGCTGGTGGCGGTGCACCAGACGACGGTGCAGTTCTGCTGCAGCGGGGTGACGGGGGCGATGAAGACGCCGATTGGCGACGTGGGGGGAGAAGCGGGCTGGGTCATGACTTTCAGATAGCCACGCACGGCGCCAAACGAAACCCGGTCGTTGACCTGAACCGCCCTTGCCGACATAAGGGCGGGCTTCGAGGAGCCGCTTCCGCACGGGGCGGCCCTTTTCGCATTTTCCATCCGCGCGCGCTCGTTTTCACAGCGCCGCCACAGAGCGTCAGACACGTCCATGCAAGTTGTCGAAAAGTCCGCCGAAGGTCTCAGCCGCGTGATCGCGGTGACCATCCCCGCTTCCGAGCTGAACGCCAAGCTGGACGCCAAGGCGGCCGAAGTCGCCCCGCAGATGAAGCTGAAGGGCTTCCGTCCCGGCAAGGTGCCGGTGTCGCACGTGCGCAAGACCTACGGCCGCGACCTGATGGGCGAGATCGTCAATGACGCCCTGAACCAGTCCAGCCAGAAGGCCTTGGACGACGCCAAGCTGCGTCCGGCCGCTCCTGCCGAGATGAAGCTGGTGTCCGACATGGACAAGGTGGTCGCGGGCCAGGAAGATCTTTCCTACGAGATGGCGCTGGAAGTCATGCCGGAGTTCAAGCCGGTAGATCCCAAGTCGCTGAAGCTGACCCGCCCGGTCTATGAGGCGGCCGATTCCGATCTGGACGAGGCGCTGAAGGAACTGGCCGGCCAGGCCAAGACCTATGAGGACAAGGGCGGCAAGGCTCCCAAGGCCGCCGAAGGCGACCAGCTGACCATCGATTTCGTCGGCAAGATCGACGGCGAGGCGTTCGAGGGCGGTTCGGCCGAGGACGCCGACCTGATCATCGGCTCCAACCGTTTCATCCCCGGCTTCGAGGAGCAGCTGACCGGCGCCAAGGTCGGCGAGGAGAAGACCATCGAGGTCACCTTCCCCGAGCAGTATCAAGCCGCCCATCTGGCCGGCAAGGCCGCGACCTTCGACGTCACGGTCAAGGCGCTGAAGGCCCCCAAGGACAGCAAGGTCGATGACGACTTCGCCAAGCGTCTGGGCCTGGAATCGCTGGACAAGCTCAAGGAGCTGCTGCGCGACAACCTGAACCAGCAATACAAGGGCGCCGCCCGCTTCAAGCTGAAGCGCGCCCTTCTGGACCAGCTGGACGAGAAGCACTCCTTCGACCTGCCGCCCAAGATGGTCGAGGCCGAGTTCGACGGCATCTGGCAACAGGTGGAGGCCGACAAGGAAGCCGGTCGTCTGACCGAGGCGGACGCCAAGAAGTCGGACAAGAAGCTCAAGGAAGAGTACCGCAAGATCGCCGAGCGCCGCGTGCGTCTGGGCCTGGTTCTGGCCGAGATCGGCCGCGAGAATAACGTCACCGTGACGGACCAGGAACTGAACAACGCCATCCTCGCCGAGGCCCGCAACTATCCGGGCCAGGAGCAGGCGGTGCTGAACTTCTATCGCCAGAACCCCAACGCCGCGGCGGGCATGCGCGCCCCAATCTATGAGGAAAAGGTCTGCGACCTGATCTTCGACCAGGCCGAGGTCAAGGATGAGCCCATCAGCAAGGAAGAGCTGCTGAAGGACGACGAGGAATAGGACCGGGCTGAAACCCGCTTTCTGAGGCCCCGGACCGGATCGGTTCGGGGCCTTTTTCGTCGCAGGCGCCGTGACGGGCGACGCCCACCTTGCAACGGCCGCCCCGGAACGCGATATCAGGATGCAACGATGCGCGGCGCCCGAGTCGCGCACGCACGCAGCTTCGAGAAGGCCTTCATGCGCGATCCGATCGACTACATCCAGAGCAACCTCGTCCCCATGGTGGTGGAGCAATCCAGCCGGGGTGAACGGGCCTTCGACATTTTCTCGCGCCTGCTGCGCGAGCGCATCATCTTCCTGACCGGTCCGTTCGATGACGGCATGGCCAGTTTGATCTGCGCCCAGCTTCTCTTCCTGGAGTCCGAGAACCCCAAGAAGGAAATCTCCATGTACATCAACAGCCCCGGCGGCATCGTCACGTCGGCGCTCGCGATCTACGACACCATGCAGTACATCAAGTCGCCGGTTTCGACGGTGTGCATGGGCATGGCGGCCTCGGCCGGTTCGCTGATCCTTACGGCGGGTGCGGCGGGCCAGCGGGTGTCGCTGCCCAACGCCCGCATCATGGTGCACCAGCCCTCTGGCGGCTTCCGCGGCCAGGCCTCGGACATCGAGCGCCACGCCGAGGACATCATCAAGACCAAGCGCCGCCTGAACGAAATCTACGTTCAGCACACCGGCCGGACCTATGAAGAAGTCGAACGCACCCTGGACCGCGACCACTTCATGAGCGCCCAGGAAGCCAAGGACTGGGGTCTGGTGGACCACGTCTATGAGCAGCGCGAGGAAGCGGCGGCCGAAGAACCCAAGAAGAGCTAGGGCTTGGCCGTGAACACCTGAAAGCCGGGCTGGTCAGCGATGGCCAGCATTTCGGTATCGCCCGAGGTGTCGCCGTAGGCGGCGGTCAGACGGACCTCTTCGCCATAGGCGGCCTTGAGCCGTGTGACCTTCTCGGGGCCCCGGCAGTTTTCGCCGACGAAGGCGCCGGTGATGCGGTCGTCGTGATCGAAGGCCAGCCGGGTGCCCAGCAGGGCCTCGGCGCCCAGGCGGTGGGCGAAGGGGGCCACAGTGATCTCGGGCGAGGCGGTGACGATGACCCGGTGCGCGCCCTTTGCGCCCCAGTCGTTCCAGCAAGCCAGGGCGTCGGGACGCATCAGCCGGCCCCAGGCCTGCCCGGCGAAGGTCTCGGCCAGGCCCTTCAGGGTCTTTCGATCCACGCCGTCGAGGAATTCCGCAACCGCTGCGGCCTTGATGGCGCCCCGGTCCTTCGTACGCAGATAGGACAGGGCGGCCGGGGCCAGTCGGACCATGCCGAACAGATAGCCGACCGTGCCCACGCGCCAGCGCAGGAAATCGGTGAAACTGTCCTTCACGGTCATGGTCCCGTCGAAATCGAAGGCGACAACAGGCTGGCCCGGCGCGGGACCCGTGATCAGGGGCTGGCGAAGTGGTGCGAGATTTCCCATCTGGGAATGACCGTAACGACCTTTCCCCCGCTTCGTCCATCCCGTGAAAACCCGGCGCCGGTTCGCCTCGTCGGGGTTGTGATGGGCCTTCGGATGGGTGATTGTCATTTTTTGAAGACCTTCCGGCGCAGGATTTGCGAATCGTGACGGAAGGAGGCGCGCCCGGACCGTTTCGGGACGCGAGAGTGAGAAGGCCGATGACCAAAGCCGCCAGTGGCGACGCCAAGAGCACCCTTTACTGCTCCTTCTGCGGGAAGAGCCAGCATGAGGTGCGTAAACTCATCGCCGGACCGACCGTGTTCATCTGCGATGAGTGCGTCGAGCTCTGCATGGATATCATCCGTGAAGAGCACAAGATCGCCTTCGTGAAGTCCAAGGACGGCGTGCCCACGCCCAAGGAAATCCGCGAAGTCCTTGACGATTACGTGATCGGCCAGAGCCACGCCAAGAAGGTGCTGAGCGTCGCCGTCCACAACCACTACAAGCGCCTGAACCACGCCACGAAGAACAACGACGTGGAACTGGCCAAGTCCAACATCATGCTGATCGGGCCTACGGGCTCGGGCAAGACGCTGCTGGCCCAGACGCTGGCGCGCATCATCGACGTGCCCTTCACCATGGCCGACGCCACCACCCTGACCGAAGCCGGTTATGTGGGCGAGGACGTGGAGAACATCATCCTGAAGCTGCTGCAGGCGTCCGACTACAACGTCGAGCGGGCCCAGCGCGGCATCGTCTACATCGACGAAATCGACAAGATCAGCCGCAAGTCCGACAACCCTTCCATCACCCGCGACGTAAGCGGGGAGGGCGTGCAGCAGGCCCTGCTGAAGATCATGGAGGGCACCGTGGCCTCCGTGCCGCCCCAGGGCGGCCGCAAGCACCCGCAGCAGGAGTTCCTGCAGGTGGACACGGCCAACATCCTGTTCATCGTCGGCGGCGCTTTCGCGGGCCTTGAGAAGGTCATTTCGGCGCGCGGCGTGGGGGCCTCCATCGGCTTCGGCGCCAAGGTCAAGGAAATCGACGAGCGCCGCATGGGCGACATCCTCAAGGAGGTCGAGCCCGACGATCTGATGCGCTTCGGCCTGATCCCCGAGTTCATCGGCCGTCTGCCGGTGCTGGCGACGCTGGAAGATCTGGACGAAACGGCGCTGGTCACCATCCTGACCGAGCCCAAGAACGCCCTGATCAAGCAGTACGGCCGTCTGTTCGAGATGGAGAATGTGGGCCTGACCTTCACCGACGACGCCCTGACGGCGATCGCCAAGAAAGCCATTACGCGCAAGACCGGCGCCCGGGGCCTGCGCTCGATCATGGAGGGCATCCTGCTCGAGACCATGTTCGAACTGCCCACCTATGAGGGTGTGGAAGAGGTGGTGGTCAACGCCGAGGTGGTCGAGGGCCGCGCTCAGCCGCTGCTGATCTACGCCGAAAAGCCAAAGAAGCAGCAGGACGGCGCCGCCTGATCGCGGCTCGACCACAGACAATCAAAGGGCGGGCCTCTCGCGAGACCCGCCCTTTTTTGTGCCTGCCAGAATGGTGCGCCTATTCGGTGCGCGGGTGAAGATTGGTGGATTCCGCCTCGGTCTGGGCGTCCGCGCGGACGTCGTCGGTCACCGGACCGGGCCCGCTGGCCGGGGCGGGAACGGCGGTGTCCTGCATGGCGGAGTCCACGACCGGCGCGCCTTGCGGCGCAGGCTCGGTCGCAGCGGTGTCCACCGCCACATCCTCGGCCGCGACGGTCTCGTCCATGGCCGGGGCTTCTTCTTGCTGATTGCAGGCCGCAAGGCCCAGAACCGCGACGCTCGCGGCGACGATCATCAAACGCATGGCAATCCTCCTCGATTGAGCCTCGTCAACGGTCAAGCTGAGGTTCAGTTGCACCGTGGCGCGGCGCTCCTCCGGGTTCCCGGGCGCCGACGGGCTTCCCGGCTCAGGTCAGCGTGTCGACGATCTGGGCTGCGAGGCGGCGGGTGACCGGCCGGTGCAGGGCGTCGAGGCGATCCACGACGGTCTCGGCCGACTGGGCCGAGCGCTCGATGCGGCGCACCAGATAGGGGATCACGTCCGGATGGGGACGGATGCTGCGGCGATCAAAGGCACGCTCCAGCATGGCGGCCAGCACGGCCTCGTCGGGCTCCTCAAGCGCCACGTTGCGGATGGCGTTCAGGCGGGAGTGCAGATCCGGCAGCGTGACCGGCCAGAGGGCGGGCGACTTCCGCGACACCAGAAGCAAGGCCCCGCCGCGCGATTGCGCCAGGTTCAGCAGGTGGAACAGGGTCTCGTCATCGGCCTCGGGTGCGCGGTCCAGCAGGACAGGGCGGCCTTCCAGCTCCATGGGATCGACGAGGGCGGCCTCGGCGCCGTGCAGGGGCACCGCGCCCACCCGTTCGGCCCACACGGCGGCCAGATGGCTCTTGCCCGATCCGGCCGGTCCGCACAGGGACAGCACGCCCCCGCCTAGTCCGGCAGCCGCGTCGGGCCACCCTGCCAGGGTCAGGGCGGCCGCGCGGTTGCAGTCGGACACGACGAAATCATCCGCCCGGAACGGCGTGTCGCGCTCCAGTTCCAGTTTCAGCTGATCGGTCCGGTCGGCGGTCATCCCCGCCCTATATCAGAACGGCCCCGCCGCCGCGCCAGAACACAACCCGACGGGGTGGTGGAGGATCGTCAGCGGTCTGTGGATGATTTCATAGCCCCAGTCCCTTGAAATGCCGTGGCGGAACATGGGCCCACCTTGACTTTCCGGGGGGATAATGCGCCCTTCCGCGCCTTCCTTTTCTGCTGATTTTCGGCCCCGGATACCACCATGCACGCCTATCGCTCCCACACCTGCGGCGCCCTTCGCGCGACTGACGCGGGCTCCACCGTCCGTCTGTCCGGCTGGGTGCACAGAAAGCGCGACCACGGCGGCCTGCTGTTCATCGACCTGCGCGACCATTATGGCCTGACGCAGCTGGTGCTGCACCCCGCCACGCCGGGCTTCGAGGCGGTGGAGCGGCTGCGGGCCGAGAGCGTCATCTCCGTCGACGGGGAGGTGGTGAACCGCACACCGGAAACCGCGAACGCCAACCTGCCTACCGGCGAGATCGAGGTGCAGGTCAAGGCGGTGCAGGTGCTGTCCGAGGCCGCCGAGCTGCCTCTGCCGGTGTTCGGAGAGCCCGAGTATCCCGAGGAAATCCGGCTGAAGCACCGCTATCTGGACCTGCGCCGCGAGACCCTTCACCGCAACATCGTGCTGCGGTCGAAGGTGATCCATTCGATCCGTCAGCGCATGGTGGGGCAGGGCTTCCTGGAGTTCCAGACGCCGATCCTGACCGCTTCGTCGCCCGAGGGCGCGCGGGACTTCCTGGTGCCCAGCCGGCTGCATCCGTCGAAGTTCTATGCGCTGCCGCAGGCGCCGCAGCAGTTCAAGCAGTTGCTGATGGTGTCGGGCTTCGATCGCTATTTCCAGATCGCGCCCTGCTTCCGGGACGAGGACCTGCGGGCCGACCGGTCGCTGGAGTTCTACCAGCTCGACGTGGAGATGAGCTTCGTCACGCAAGAGGATGTTTTCGCGACGATCGAGCCCGTCATGCATGGCGTGTTCGAGGAGTTTTCCAACGGCAAGGAGGTCGATCCCTATCCGTTCGTGCGCATCCCCTATCGCGAGTCCATCGCCAAGTACGGCACCGACAAGCCGGACCTGCGCAACCCCATCGAGATGCAGGACGTGTCCGATCACTTCCGCGACGGCGGGTTCGGCCTGTTCAACAAGATCCTCGCGGCCGACGCCAAGAACGCGGTCTGGGCCATCCCGGCGCCCGGCGGCGGCTCGCGCGCCTTCTGCGACCGCATGAACTCGTGGGCGCAGGGCGAGGGCCAGCCGGGGCTGGGCTATGTGTTCTGGTCCGAGGATCAGGGCGCCTGGGGCGGTCCCATCGCCAAGAACCTGGGCGGCGACGCCACCGACGTCCTGATGACAGCGCTGGGTCTGGGGCAGGGCGATGCGGTGTTCTTCGCCGCCGGCGATCCCGCCGCCTTCCACAAGTTCGCAGGCAATGCCCGGATCAAGCTGGGTCTGGACCTGAACCTGGTCAAGGACGACGCGTTCCGCTTCTGCTGGATCGTGGACTTCCCCATGTTCGAGTGGTCCGAGGAAGAGAAGAAGGTCGACTTCAGCCACAACCCCTTCTCCATGCCGCAGGGCGAGCTGGAGGCGCTGGAGAGCAAGGACCCGCTGGATATCCTGGCCTACCAGTACGATATCGTCTGCAACGGCTATGAGCTGTGCTCGGGCGCAATCCGGAACCACAAGCCGGAGATCATGCTGAAGGCCTTCGAGATCGCGGGCTATGGCCCCGAGGTGGTCGAGGCGGAGTTCGGCGGCATGCTGAACGCCTTCCGCTACGGCGCGCCCCCGCATGGCGGTCTGGCGCCGGGCATCGACCGCATCGTCATGCTGCTGGCGGGCGAGAGCGCCATCCGCGAGGTCATCGCCTTCCCGCTGAACCAGCAGGGGCAGGATCTGCTGATGAACGCGCCGTCCGAGGTCGAGGAGCGTCAGCTCAAGGAGCTGCACATCCGCCGGGCTCCGCCCATCAAGGTCTGACGCTAGTCGGCGCCGTAACCGATGATGTGTCGGGGCGCCGGAGCCACGGGCGGGCGCGGCGGCACGGGCATGCGGACATGGCGCCGGGTCCCCGAGCAGCCGGCGGCGTTGCTCAGGCGCGACGGCAATCTGGTGGAGGTGTCGGCGCATGCGTCGTTCACCTGACCCTGTGTCAGGTTGCGAACGCGGGACAGGTCCGATCCCCGGATATCGGCGCGGGACAGGTCGGCGCCGGAAAAGTCCGCGCCCGCGAAATCGCCGTCGCCCAGCTGTGCGGCGCTGAGGTTGGCGTCCCGGAAGCTGGCGTTGCGGAAATCGCCGCCGCGGAAATTGGCGGCGGTCAACTGGGTGTTGCTGAAATCGGCGCGGGGGGCCTCGGCGTGGCTGAAGTCCGCGCCGAACAGCTCGCTGCCGCGTAGCCGCGCGCCGGCCAGTTCCGCGCCCCGGAAATTCACGCCCACCAGTTCCCCATCGGTCAGACTCGCGTTGTTGAGACTGGCGCCGGTGAACAGGGCCCCCTGGGCGGTGGCGCCGGCCAGGTTAGCGTTGTCGAACGCCGCGCCCGTGAAGTTGGCGCCGACGATAGTCACGCCGCGCAGGTCGGCGCGAGTGAAGTCTGCGCCGCTGAAATTGGAGCCCACGAGCTGGGCGCCGCGCAGATTGGCGCCCACCAGGGCCGAGCCGGAAAAATTCGCGCCGGTGAAGCTGGCGCCGCCCAGGTCGCGACCCGACAGCTCGCAGCCCCGGCAAGCCCCGCCCAGCGAGACCAGGCGGGCCACGTCGCGATCCTGAAGGGTTATCTCGGCGGCGGCGCCGGTTGCAGCCATGGCCGCAGCGACGCCCGCGAAGGCGACGGCGAAACGGCGAAAAGTGCGGGCGGCGGGTTTCATCACGCCTAATCCATGCCGCTTAAGTGCATGAGGAACCACTTAAATCGCGGTAACGTCCGCGCCCTGCGCGCGTCCTCAGCAAGGCGGAATGTGAAGGCCGGCGGGAAGAGCGGTCGTGGCGTCGCCACACGCGCGGTCCAGCTGGGTCTGGGTCAGACCGCGCGCGCCGCCCAGGTCGGCCCCTGACAGATTCGCGCCGGTCAGGGTCGCGCCCGCGAAATTGGCGCCGCGCAGGTGCGTGCCGACGAGGCTGGCGTTGGTCAGATCAGCACCCGCGAAGCTGGCCGAGGCGAACACCCCGCCGTAGGCTTCGATGTCCCGGAGGTCCGCGTTGGAAAATCGCGCGCCGTTCAGGATGGTCAGGCTGAGGTCGGCCTGACGCAGGCGCGCCCGGCTGAAATCCAGTCCGGATCGCTCCAGTCCGTTGAAGTCCGCCTGGAACAGATTGCACCCCGGGCAGCTGGAGCCGGACACCGCACGGCCGACCTGGCCGGCGTTTTGCGCCGCAGCCGGCGAGGCGAGCGCCAGGACAGCGAGGGCGGCGATGACAATTCTCATGACGGGACTCCGCGAATGACGGCTGCCATCATGCAAGATCAGGGCCTAACGCCCCGTTTCATTCAGCTGTGGCGCGGCCCCGCAGGAATCGCATTCATAGCCCGGCCCCTTGCGCTGGAGGGCGAAATCCCCGCACGACGGGCAGGCTGCGGCCAAGGGCTCGGCAGGGGCGGAGGGCGCCTGAGTCGCGTCCTTCTTCTGCCCGAATGGCAGGACCACCAGATTGTCAGGCGCGGCGCCCCGGGCAAAGCCCTTGGAGATGAATCGGGCGGCGGGGACGGCTTCCGCGTCGCCGCCTTCGCCCCCGCCGAGGCCATCGGCGTTCAGGGCGTCCGGGTCAGCGTTAGCCAGCTCGGAGCGGTCCAGATAGCTCACCGCCAGTTCGCGGAAAATGTAGTCCAGAATGGAGGTCGCCGACTTGATGGAGTCGTTGCCGGTGACGCGGCCCGCAGGCTCGAAACGGGTGAAGACGAAGGCGTCCACGAACTCGTCCAGTGGGACGCCGTATTGCAGGCCGATAGAGATGGCGATGGCGAAATTGTTCATCAGGCTGCGGAAGGCGGCGCCTTCCTTGTGCATGTCGATGAAGATCTCGCCCAGCTCCCCGTCGTCGTATTCCCCGGTGTGGATGTAGACCTTGTGGCCGCCTACGGCGGCTTTCTGGATGTAACCCTTGCGGCGGTCGGGCAGCTTGCGGCGGGTGCGGTCGCGTTCGACCACCTTCTCGACGACCCGCTCCGAAACATGGCGCTCGACGTTGTCAGACTGGGGCGGGCGGAGCCCGGGCGTGTCAGCTGGAGGCAGGTCGAGGAGATCGCCGGGCGGGGCGGGGTCCGCGACGAGGCGGATGGCGCGCGCCCCGGCCAAGGCCCGGCGCGACACGGCCCGCATGGCCTGTTCGCTGGTCGCGTCCCAGTCCAGACGCTCCGGCGTCAGGTCCGGCAGGTCGCTGAACGGCGAGACGGCGGCGGCGACGGCCGCCGGGTCGACACCGAGAACGGCGCGCAGGTCAGGCGACGCTTCGTTCCAGTCCGTCAGGTCGGAATGGCCGAAGGCGTAGGCGGCGGCGCAGGCCCGGTCCTCGTCGCTGACGCCCAGATGGGCAAGGAGGTCGAAGCCCGGGTTTTCGCGGTCCTGGGCGGTGATCCCAAGCACGTCATGCAGGAAGCCCGCGTCCAGCACAGGAAGGAAGGCGTCCTCGAGCCGGTGAACCGTCGCGAGGGCGGTCTCTACAGCCTGAAGCTCAAGATCCGTGAAGCCGAACGCCCGCAGGGCAGCATGGTCCAGGCCCGGCGCCTCCACCAGGGCGCGCCGCCCCAGCAGTTGACGCTCGGCAGCCTCGACGTCGCCACCCAGCCTCGCTATGGCCGTGGCCGCATGGGGCGACAGCGCGTGGGAGGTTTCGCCCTCGGCGGTCTCGATGAGGATACGGTGGGGCGCCGCGTGCTCCAGATGCGCGCCGAGCCGGAGCGCCAGTTCGGGGTCGTCGCAGACCAGACCAATGAGCGCGTGGCGAAGGCCGTGCTTGCGCGCGATTTTCAGGGCGTGATCGTACAGCCTGGCGGCCGGCTCGCCGTCGACGCCGAGTGCCGCGGCCGCCTCCGCGCGCGCCGTCGTGAGGGCAAGCGTCTCCTCGGCGTGATCGGGCCAGTCGGGGCAGGCGCGGATCCGGGCCGCCATGTCCGCTGAGGCGGCCATGGCCGAGGCATGGACAAGAGCCGCACGACCGGCGATCCAGGCGTGACCGGGTTCGCCGCCGGTCGCCAGCCCCTGAGCCATGAGGGCTTCGCCCACACCCGCAAGCCCCAGGGTGATCTGACGGACGCCGAAGCGCCACGCGGCGTCGTCGGCTGCGCCGGTGAAGCCGCAGGCCGCCTCGATCTCCAGCGCCGTGGTCATGAGGCGCGCCAGGGGCTCTAGGGCCACAGGATCGTATGCGGCCGCGAGGTTGATGGCGGCCGTGGGCGCCGCAAGGGCGCCGTCGAGCGCGGCGGCGTCACGGGGGTCGAACGCCAGCGTGACGCGACCGGAAACCAGCGCCGCCTCGACGGCGGGACGGGTCTCGGGGGCCCCGGACGCGGCGAGGGCGCGGTCGGAAAGGGCGACGACCGGGCGAGGGGCGGGCGCTTCGATGAGGCCGATCTCCGGCAGGCGTCCGCGCGCCGCCAGAAGGATGTCGGCGTCCCGTGCGCCGGCCGCGCGGGCTGCGTGCGCGGCCCGGGCCAGAGCGGGATTGTGTCGGGGGTCGGCGCAATCCAGGTCGGGGCCCTCGCAGCGGTCCACGGCGTCGGCGACCGCGCCAAGCTTGCGGCGCAGGGCGTCCATCGCGTCCTGGCTGAGCCGCCGGGTCTGAGCCTCGCCGGCATGGCGGCTCAGTCGTGCGGCGGCGGCGGGATCGGCCAGGTCGATCACGTAGCGGTCCGCCGTCACCAGGCCTTCGTCGTCGGCGACCGGATGGATGCGGTGACCGCCGGGTGCTGTGGCGCCCGGGGCGGCGAGCCCCATCTGCACGGCGCCGATCAGTTCCTCAGCGAAGCCTCGCGCGACGCCGACGCTCTCGAACAGGCCCAGGGCGTGGCCCCAGGCGGCCAGGCGAACCGCCCAGCGGCCGGGTCCGCCATCCAGCAGTCCAGGATGCAGGGGCGCGGTCAGGGCTTCGGGGGCGAGATTGGGCAGGTCCCCGGGCAATGTCTCGGCCCAGTCCAGCCAGGCCTCGACGCGGGCGGAGGACCAGCCGGCGGGCGCCACGACGGTCTGGACGCGGTCTGGCCGCTCCACGGTGCGCGGCTCCAAAGCTACGGCGGCGGCGGAATCAGCGAACCGGGATGAAAAGCGCATTGATGTCTCCGCGGCCATGGCCGGAGATTACGGCCATCACCGTGGGCACGACAATAAATGTGGTTACTCGCGGCCGCTTACCCACAACATATTGCGAATACCGGCCACGATCGGAATGCTGGACGCGGGGCGGCGCGGTTTCTATATTCGCGGCCGTTCAAGGGGTGCGTCGCCGCCCCGTCTCCCATCACGAAAGCGTCCCAAGTGCTGAACCTGCTGGCCAAGACCTTCACCTGGTGGAACGGGGCCACCATCGGCACCCTGTTCACCGTCGCCAAGCGCGGAGAGCTGGTGGGCACGGACGAGTTCGGCAACCGCTATTACCAGTCCCGGGACACCACCAGCTACGACGGCCGCAAGCGCCGCTGGGTGATCTACGACGGCTACGCCGAGGCGACCAAGGTCGCGCCCGACTGGCACGGGTGGCTGCGCTACACCTTCGACGAGCCGCCGGCCGAGGGCGGCTTGCCGCGCCGGTCGTGGGAGCGCCCGCACCTGCCCAACCTGACCGGAACGCCCATGGCCTGGCGTCCCAAGGGCTCGCTGGCGTCGGAGGGCCGCCGCCCCGCGGCCACGGGCGACTACCAGCCCTGGACGCCCGAGGGATGACCCGTCGCGGCAGACTTCTGGCGGGCGTCGTGGCCATCGGACTGGCGGCCGCCGGAATCGGCGTGGCCCAGACCGAACAGCAGCCGCAGGACGCCCAGCCGGCTCCCCAGTCTGAGCAACCGGCATCGTCCGATCCCGTGGCGGATATCCTGATCCGGCAGCAGCAGGAGCAGGACGCCGCCCGTCGCGCCACCGAGGCCCTGAATCGGGCGCCGCCGGGCGCCTTGATCCAGGCCCAGCCCCGTCCCGCCGCACCTGTGGAACAGGCCGAGGCGGTCGAGGAAGACGAAACGCCGGATACGGAACTCGCCGAAGCCGACACCGGCGGTCCGGAGACGCTGGAAGAACCGGGGGAGCCGCCCGCCCGGGAGCGTCGCCCCGTGGCCATTATCCAGGCGCTGGACAAGACCACGGCCGAGACCATGCGCTTCGAGGTGCGTGTGGGGGGACCGCCCGTCCGCTTTCGCAATAGCCTGATCTTCACGGCGCGGGCCTGCGAGGTAAATGCCGACGACGACCCGCAGGTCGAGGCCGCTGCCTACCTGGAGATCCGCTCCCAGCCCAGCGGCACCAACCAGCCGACGCAGGCGCGACAGGTGTTCAGGGGCTGGATGTTCGCCTCGGCTCCGGCGGTCAATCCGTTGCAGCACCCCAATTATGACGCCTGGGTCGTGGGCTGCCGGGCGTAGTCGACGGCTTGCGCGCCGGTCAACGGCGCCATGAGGGCGGCGAGATCGGGCGTCACATCCAGAATGTCCCTGAGCGCCCGCAGATAGGCGGCCTGCGGCGTTTCCACGAAACCGAACTGCGACAGGTGGTCGGTCATGAACTGGGCGTCCAGCAGCCGCCATCCGCCCTTTTTCATCCGCGCCACCAGATGGACGAGCGCGACCTTTGACGCGTCGGTCACCCGGCTGAACATGCTTTCGCCGAAAAAGGCGCCGCCCAGGGTCACGCCGTAGAGGCCGCCGACCAGTTCACCGTCGATGCGGCACTCTACGCTGTGCGCCGCGCCACGCGCGTGCAGGGTCAGGTAGAGCTGGCGGATTGCGGCGTTGATCCAGGTGTCCTCGCGGCCCGGCCCGGGCGCCGCGCAAGCGTCGAGCACCGCCTCGAAGTCGGTGCTGACGGTGACGGCGAAACGATCATTCCGCACGGTGCGCGCCATCCGCGCCGACAGGCGGAAACAGTCCGGCGGCAGGACGGCCCGCAGTTGCGGCTCGACCAGATAGATTTCCGGGTCGTTGCGGCTGTCCGCCATGGGAAAAACGCCGGCGGCATAGGCGGCCAGAAGCTCGTCCGGTCCGAAAGGGGGCATGGCCCCGATCAGCCCTCGCCCTTCTGGCGCCTGGCCCAGTTCTCCAGCCAGTGGATGTCGTAGTCGCCAGACAGGATGTCGGGCTCGTTCAACAGCTTCTGGAACAGGGGAATGGTGGTGTCGATGCCGCCAACGACCATCTCATTGAGGCTGCGCTTCAGACGGGCCACGCATTCGGCGCGGTCGCGGCCGTGCACGATCAGCTTGCCGATCAGGCTGTCATAGTAGGGCGGGATCGTATAGCCGGCGTAGAGGGCGCTATCCAGCCGCACACCCAGGCCGCCCGGGGCGTGGAAATCTTTCACCAGACCCGGCGACGGGGTGAAGGTCTCGGAATTCTCGGCGTTGATGCGCACCTCGATGGCGTGGCCGTCGAAGGTGACCTCGTCCTGGGTGAAGCTGAGCGGCAAGCCGGCGGCGATGCGGATCTGCTCGCGCACCAGGTCGACCCCGGTGATCATTTCCGTAACCGGATGCTCAACTTGCAGGCGGGTGTTCATCTCGATGAAGAAGAACTCGCCGTCCTCCCACAGGAACTCGATGGTGCCGACGCCCAGATAGCCGATCTTGCCGATGGCCTTGTTGACCGTCTCGCCGATGGCGGCGCGCTCCTTCGCCGTCAGGGCCGGGGAGGGCGCCTCCTCCAGCACCTTCTGGTGACGTCGCTGCAGGGAGCAGTCGCGCTCGCCCAGATGGACCACGTTGCCGTGGCTGTCGGCGATGACCTGGATCTCGATGTGGCGGGGCTTCTGGAGGTAGCGCTCCATGTAGACCGCGCCGTTGCCGAAGGCGGCCAGGGCCTCCGATTGGGCGGTCTGGACGGCCTCGACCAGGTCGTCGGCAGTCAGTGCCACCTTCATGCCGCGTCCGCCGCCGCCCGCAGCCGCCTTGACGATAAGCGGGAAGCCGATGGCCTTTGACGCCTCGATGGCCGCCTCGACGGTTTCCACTTCACCGTCCGAGCCGGGCACGCAGGGGATACCCGCCTCCAGCACCGTCTGCTTGGCGGTGATCTTGTCGCCCATGATGCGGATGTGATCGGGGCGCGGCCCGATGAAGGTCATGCCGTGGGCTTCGACGATCTCGGCGAAGCGGGCGTTCTCCGACAGGAAGCCATAGCCGGGGTGGATGGCCTGGGCGCCGGTGATCTCGGCCGCGGCGATGATCGAGGGGATATTCAGATAGGACCTGGCCGCTGGGGCCGGGCCGATACAGACGCTCTCGTCGGCCAGACGCACCCACATGGCGCCCCGGTCCGCCTCGGAGTGCACCGCCACGGTGGAGATTCCCATCTCCTTGCAGGCACGATGGATCCGCAGGGCGATTTCGCCCCGGTTCGCGATCAGGACCTTGGTGAACATGCCCTACTCCTCGAGCAGGACGAGGGCTTCGCCGAATTCCACCGGCTGGGCGTCGCCGACCATGATGTCGACCACCACCCCGTCGCGGGGCGCGGAGATCGGGTTCATGGTCTTCATGGCCTCGACGATCAGCAGGGTCTGGCCCTTCTTGACCTTGTCGCCCGCCTGCACGAAGGGCGGGGCCTCCGGAGAGGGCTTCAGATAGGCGGTGCCGACCATGGGCGACTTCACCTCTTCGCCCTTGCGCGCGACGATGGTGGCCGGGTCCGACGGCATGGAGACGGGGGCGGCGGCCGGGGCCGGAGCCGCGTGAACCGGGGCAGCGGCGTACTGGACCGGGGCGGCGGCCACGGTCAGCTCGCGGGCCACGCGAATCTTCAGATCGCCGCGCTCCACCTCGATCTCGGTCAGCTCGGTGTCGTTGAGGATGTCGGCCAGCTGGCGCACCAGCGCCGTGTCGATCTCGCCCGCCGGGTCGTTCGGCAATTTCTTGTCGGTCTTGCTGTCAGCCATGAGGTCGATAAGCCTTCGTGTGAGTCTTTAAGAACGAGCCGAACCGCCGGCGCGTTCCTGCGCCAGCCGCAAGGCGGACCTGACCGCCAGCTCGTAGCCGTGCGGGCCAAGGCCCGAAATGACGCCGGTCGCGGCCAGCGAAACATAGGAATGGCGCCGGAACTCCTCCCGCGCCGCAGGATTGCTCAAATGGCACTCAATGACCGGAATGTCCAAGGTCTTGAGGGCATCCAGCAGGGCCACCGAAGTGTGGGTAAAGGCGGCCGGGTTGATCACGAGCGCCGAGGCCTTGCCGCGCGCCTGGTGAATCCAGTCCACCAGTTCGCCCTCATGGTTGGACTGGTGAAAGACGATTTCAGCGTCCGGCGCGGCGGCCCGGCACAGGGCCTCGATGTCGGACAGAGTCTGACGTCCATAGATTTCCGGCTCGCGCTGCCCCAGCAGGTTGAGGTTGGGCCCGTTCAGCACGTAGATGATGTCAGATCGGGCCATGGGCTCCGCCGCTCGCGATTCCGGGCGGCCTTTTAACCGAACGCGCGGCTGGGGCAAAGTGCCGCCGCAGAAGAGGCTGACCTGACGTCATGCGTATCGAAGTCAACGGCGAACCCCGCGAGGTTGAGGCGGGGACCATTCTGGATTTGGTCGAGATGCTCGGCCTGAACCCGAAAAACGTGGCCGTCGAGCGAAACCTGGAGATCGTGCCCCGGTCCCTGCACCCCGAAACGGCGCTGGCGGACGGCGACCGGATCGAGATCGTCCAGCTGGTGGGCGGGGGCTGACCCCCCGCCTGCCGGGATTCCGAACTCGGCCGCCGTCGGCCTTCGGGCCTGATCAGAACCGGAAGCTCGCCCGCAGCAACAGGGCGTAGCGGACGTAATCGTCCAGGAACTCCGCATCCGCCTCGATGGCCAGCATGCCAAGATCGTTGCCAACGTTCAGTCGCAGGCCGACGATGGGGCCCCCGCCTTCCAGGCTGTCGGCCGCCAGGTCGAACGGCGAGCCGCCGCTCAGGAATCGGGCCGTGGTGATGCCGCCGTCGTGAGAGATGATCTGGCGCCATCCGACGCGAATCTCCGGGCGGAGCCACTGGTTCTCGCCAAAGCCCATGCCGAAGTTCAGGGCCGCGGTGGAGGAGAAGATGTGGCCTTCGCGGTCCTCGACGGCGAGGTCGAAGCCGTCGCCGCCCCCCGTTTCCTCGAAGCCGTCCTCATTGAGGCCGAAGTACTCGACAATCACTTCGGGGCGCAGGCTGTAACGGCCGAAATTGCGCTCGTAGGACGCGCCGGCCGCAGCCGTGACCGTGTAGCCATTCCAGTCGGCGTCGGCACGGCGAAGGATGCCCTCGCCGACGAACTGGCGCACCGACTCGAACGAGGCGTAGCCGCCGGCCGCGCGGGCCCAGGTGGTCCAGTTGCCGCCTTGCGCGCGCCAGTACAGGCCCAACTCGATCAGGCTGGCGGACAGGCGCTCCTCGGCTGCAGCCGCCGGATCCTCGAGGTCAGACGAGGTGAAGGCAGTGGAGACCCCGATAGCGCCGAAGCTTGTTCCCCGCTCGACGCCGCCGGCAAAGCCGAAGCCCTCGGACTTGAAGCCGTAGGCGTCGCCTGTTTCCTTGTCGGCGTAGAAATTAATCTCCTGGAGCCAGGCGCTGGTTTCTCCGCGAGCCGCGCTGTTGTTGCGGCCGGAGAGGGCGCGGGTCACCGCATCGACGCCGGTGGCCAGGGAGATCAGGGCGCCGCCCGAGTGATCGGGCAGCATCTGCTCGTACAGCCCCAGCAGGGTTTCGCGGCTGTTCTGGTTCAGGAAGGCTTCGCGCAGCTCTTCGTCGTCCCGAAGCGCGTCATACACCGCGTCATAGGCAGCGGTTTCGGAGGCGATCATGCCGATCTCATCCGCCGTACGACGGCGGACATCCAGATAGACCTGCCCGGCGGCCTGGTCAGCGCCAGCCTCGACGACAAAAAGGAATGGAGAGTTCTCTTCAAGCGAGGTTTCGTCGAGGTTGCCGATGTCCAGGACACCGGCTTCGATCACCACATAGCGCGATGGATCATCCACAAGCGAGGTGAACCGTGCACCAAGGCCTGCACCATCGGCGAGCGTTGCGGTCCCCGAGACATTGAAACCACCCGAGGTGCCCGCCGTGGGATCGATAGTGACGATCAGGTCGCCTTCGGCGCCGACCGACAGGTTGCTGATATCCAGCATCGAAGCCTGTCGAGCATCCAGCAACCCGCTGGCCACATTGATCGACAGCAGCCCGCCGGTTCCCGACAGGGCTCCGCGGACCTCCGCGTCGCCGCTGATCAGAAGGGTGTCCGCTCCAGCTCCGAAATCGATGTCGCCGAAAACAAATCCGTCGCGGATGTCCAGCGTGTCGGCGCCCGACCCGAGCAGGATATTTCCGGCGATGATCGGCTCGGTGATGCCGCTGGCGGGTGGATCGTCAGGATCGGTGTCAAGCACGAGCTGCCTGAGGGTGAAGCCCGTCGTATTCGCGCTGACGTCGATGGCTATCTGGTCGCCGCCCGGGTTCTGCAATACGCCATCATCATCGGCGACCCCGGCTGTCACGGCCTGGATGATGCCAATGTTGTCGATCGAGGTGAGAGAACCGCTGAGGTCCCGGATCGCAACAGCGTCTCCCGTCAGGCCGGTGAACCCGGCCTGAATCCGACCGGCGTTATAAAGTGACGGCAGGGTAGCTCCCGATTCAACGAGCAGGGCTGTCGCCTCATCGGCGCCCTCGCTGACAGCTACGGCGCTGAGCGTGCCAGAGTTATAGACCGTCGGCGTTCCAGATCCGTCGGCGAAGCGTACCGCGGTCGCGCTGGCTTCACGGGACTGCGCACTGACCCCGCCTTCATTGCGGAAGCCGCCGTCGATCGTAACCGCCTGGCCGCCGTCCACCCCAATGAGGATGCCGGTGGCCTCAAACCCGTCATAAAGCCCGTTGGCGGTTATTCCTCCACGGTTGATAAAGCCGTAGGCCATGTCACCGTCGCCGACCACGCCGAGCGTTACATCCCGGGTCGCGGAACCGATCTCCAGCGCGGGCGCAGAGCCAAAAACGGTTATGCTGGCGGTTGTCTGCTCGGCGTCGGGCACGCCGTCGCCGTCGGTATCCGGGTTTTCCTCGTCGTCGTCGTCGTCGTCTTCCACCGGCGGGGCGACAGTGGCCAGGAGCACGCCGCCGCTGACGTCGCTGGCGATACGTACGGCGGGTCCGCCAGCCAGCAAGTCATCGGGGTCCAGCCCCTCCAGAGCCTCCTGGTTGGTCGGTCGGGCCGTGTAACGGAAGCCCGTCGCTACGATCGTTCCGTCGATCCGGACAGCCCCGTCGATGTCGCCTTCCAGAGAAAGGCCGACAGAGTTCTCGCCCTGGACACTGATGCTGCCCCCAACCCAGACGTCGCCGGCAACGTCGCCGGTGCTGCGCACGGCATAGGAGTCATCTCCAAGGATGGAGATTGAGCCGCGCGAAACCAGATCGCCGGTGAGGCCGCCTTCATTGGAAATGCCATAAGAGTTGTTGCCCTCGACCCGGATCGAGCCCTGGCGGCTAAGGGTCAGATCGCCATCAAGCGCCTGCGCGCCTGTGACGCGAATGCCATAGCGATTCTCGCCTGTGGCGAATGGTCCGTCGAGGTCCCCATCATTGTCGGTGTCTTTGGCCTCGTAGTCCTCGGTTATCGAGATACTGCCGCCCACGACGATGGATCCCGCCCTTCCACCCTGGGCCAGGATGGCCGTCGCGCCATTGGCGGCGTTTTCCATCACGATCGAACCGCCCTGGTTGATCGTGATGTCGTGGTCAGAGTTCAACGTCGCCGCGACGCCGGACGTAACGCGGATCGATCCACCGTTTGCGATGATCACATTATCTGCCGCACCATTATTGGCGTTGGCGGTCAGAATCGGCGTGGTGCGCGAGTTCGAGATCGTGGTGTCGGCCTGGACGGCTCCGGCGGCGATGGCCAGAGGGGCGAGCGCGACGGCGGTCGCGAGCAATTTACGCATGGATCAGGAACCCCTTGGCGGCGCGCGCCCAAATACATCTGGCCCCGAGGTCGGGACGGAACGACACGCCTCAAATTTCTCGAATTTGAGGCGATTGCAAGGCCGATCCCTCATAGAGGTGATGGGGCCGACGTGCAAAGCCATGCGACGCATTAATGGCCCCAAGAAAGCTTGACCATCGTCACAGCCAGGCGCACGCATCCATCATTCACGCTTGGCGTTAAGCCTCGTCGTCAAGGCGGAGCAGGAAATGATCGACGTCCAGGAAAGCGAAGTTCAGCTGATTCCCGGCCGGGACGAGAAGGTCGCGAACACCTTCAGCACCGTGAAGGGCTCTTCGTCTGATTCCAGGATCCGGATGGTCGACACGACCATGCTCTATGCGCCCCGTTCCGGCGGGGTGAAGCGTTACCTGCTGGCCAAGAAGGGCTGGCTTGAGGCCAATCGGCCAGAAGTGGCGCACACGCTTGTCGTGCCAGGCGCGCGTTATCACGCCAGGGCGGGTCTGGTGACCCTGCAGGCGCCCAAGCTGCCGTTCGGCGACGGCTATCGCTGGCCCACATCCATCAAGCGCTGGAGCGCATGGGTGGCGGCCACCAACCCCCACCTGATCGAGGCGGGCGACCCCTATACCCCGGGACAGGCGGCGCTGGAGGCCGGGCAGCGGGCCGGCTGTCCGGTGATCGGATTCTGTCACTCGGACCCCGCCGCCCTGGCGGCACTGCATTTCGGCGAATGGGCGAAGAAGCCCGTGGAGAAGCGCTGGTCGAAGCTGTTCTGCCAGTTTGACCGGGTCGTTTCGCCCAGTCGCTACATCGCCCGGCGGCTCGAAGAGGCGAGGGTGGCCAATATCGTGGTCCAGCCCCTGGGGGTCGAGATCGATACCTTCCGACCGGAGCGCGCCGACCGGGCCGGCCTGCTGAAGCAGTTGGGCCTTAATTCCGACGCGCGGCTGCTGGTGTTCGCCGGGCGGCCGGCACGGGAGAAGAACATCGATGTCCTGATCCGGGCGGTCCAGAAGCTGGGCGCGCCGTATCATCTGGTGCTGGTGGGCGCGGGCATGGGCCTGCCCCGCGAGGATCGAGTGATCTCGCTGCCCTACGAAACAGATCCCCGAGCCGTGGCGCGGATCGTGGCCAGCTGCGACGCCTTCGTTCACGCCAACGACCGCGAGCCATTCGGCCTGATCGTGCTGGAGGCCATGGCCTGTGGCCGCCCTGTGGTGGGGGTGAACGCCGGCGGCGTGGCGGAGACGGTGGACCGCGAAGTCGGCGAACTGGCCGAGGCCGCCGAGCCGGTCGCTTTTGCAGCCGCCGTAGAGGCCCTTTTCGCGCGCGACGTCGAGGCCATCGGCCAGGCGGCGCGGCTGCGGGCGGTCGAACGGTTTTCCTGGGGGCGGGTCTTCGAGGACCTGTGCATGGTCTATGGCGACGTCAGCGGCCAGCCGGCCTTCGTGCAGCCGAAGCAGGCCTATCCGGTCCACTAGGACGGTCAGACTCAAACGCAGGAATTCGCAGAACGCGAGAAAGCCCTCGCCACGCCTTGCCACGCGCCGGCCTGGCGCGGAGAAAGGCGTGATTTACGGCTGACTGTGGGGGAAACGAAAAGCGCCATTCCCTCGAGAGAAGGAATGGCGCGAGTGACGGGGCTCGAACCCGCGACCTCCGGCGTGACAGGCCGGCACTCTAACCAACTGAGCTACACCCGCGTATTCCCTCGGCGCGAAGCAGTGCGTCGCGGCGAGGGGCGTCGTTTAGGCGGCGCCCCTCGCGCCGTCAAGCGGCATGAGTCACGAAATTACCGTGCGTCGGATTCCGGCGCCGCCGGACCCATCGGATTGACGACCTGCGACGCCTCGGCCGGGGTCGGGATGTCGTAGTGGACACCCACGCCCGGGCCCAGCGGCAGGGCCATGGCCGCCCAGGCGCCGGTCATCAGGGTGCCGAAGATCATGAAGACGAGAGAGTAGGGCACCATGAGCGCCATCAGGCTGCCCAGACCGAAGTCCTTGTCCCACCGTTGGCAGAAGGCCAGCACAAGCGGGAAATAGACCATCAGGGGCGTGATGATGTTGGTGACCGAATCGCCCATGCGGTAGGCGGCCGTCGTCATTTCGGGGCTGATTCCCAGCAGCATCAGCATGGGCACCAGCACCGGGGCCAGCATGGCCCACTTGGCGGCAGCGGATCCCACGAACAAATTGATGAAGCCGCTCACCAGGACCAGGGCGACCAGCAGGCCGAAGGTGTTCAGGCCGGACTGGCTGATGACCTCGGCGCCGCCGATGGCCATGATCGCCCCGAGGTTCGACCAGTTGAACATGGCCACGAAGTGGGCCGCCACGAAGGCCAGCACCACATAGGGCGCCATGTCGGCCATGGCCTGGGAAGTCATCCGCACGATGTCGCGGTGCGTCGTCACCGTGCCCGCAGCGACGCCGTAGGCGGCGCCGGTGGCGATGAAGAGGGTGAAGAAGGCCGCCACAAGAGAGTTGAAGAAGGGCGCCATGCGCGCGGCGGGGTCCGCACCTTCAGGATCATAGAGCGGCGCGCCGGGGGCCAGCAGCATGGCCGCCCAGGCGGCGATGACCAGCAGCAGCACGAGGCCAGCCCAGATCAGGCCCTTGCGCTCGCGCGGGCCCAGTTCGCCTTCTTCCAGCTTGATCGGTGAATCGGCGGAGGGCGTCCACTTGCCCAGACGGGGTTCGATGATCTTGTCCGTCACCCACCAGCCCAGCGGCACGAACATGAAGGTCATGGCGATGATGAAGAACCAGTTGCCGGCCGGGTTCATCTGCCAGGAGGGATCAATCAGATGGGCGGCCGTCTCGGTGATGCCCAGCAGCAGCACGTCCAGCTGGCCCGGCACGATGTTGGACGAGAAGGCGGCGGAAACCCCCGCGAAGGCGGCGGAAATACCGACGATGGGGTGACGGCCCGCCGCCGCGTAGAGCACGCCGGCCAGGGGCACCAGGACCACATAGCCCGCATCCACTGCGTGGCTGCTCAGGATGGCGATGAAGATGACGATGGGGGTCAGGAGCGCGGTCGGCGCCCGACGCACGCCCGCGCGCATGGCGGCGGAGAAGAGGCCCGTACGTTCGGCCACCCCTGCGCCCAGCATGACCACCAGCACATAGCCCAGGGGGGCGAAGCCGGTCAGGGTTCGCGGCATCTCCACCAGCAGTCGGCGGAGGTTGTCCGATGACAGCAGATTTTCCGCGATGATGGGTTCGGCGGTGATGGGATTGACCGCAGCCCAGCCCGAATAGGCGGCAAACACGCTGACGCCCATCAGGATGGCGATGAGCCACACAAAGATGAACACCGGGTCGGGCAGCTTGTTGCCCGCTTTCTCGATGCCGTTCAGCAGCCAGTTGCCGATGCCCATGCGCCCATTTTCCCGATCTTCAGCCTGTCAGGCCTGTTCGACCCAAAGGGAGAGGCGTTAAGGTGAAAAATCAACCCTCAAGGTTGCGAACCGTTCTCAATAAAATCCTTATGCGACATGGGTTTGAACCGCTGGCGTCTTGGGTCTAGAAGACGCCCGAATCCGCCGCCTCCCCCGGCGAACCAGGCGTGGTCTCGATGAACGAATTTCTTCTGGAATATCTGCCGATCGTGGTCTTCTTCGGGATCGCGACGGTGCTTGGGCTCGGGTTCATGCTCGCCGCCTGGGTGCTGGCGCCCAAGAATCCCGACACGGAAAAGCTGTCCGCCTATGAGTGCGGCTTCAACGCCTTCGACGATGCGCGGATGAAGTTCGACGTGCGGTTCTATCTGGTGTCGATCCTGTTCATCATCTTTGATCTCGAAATCGCCTTCCTGTTCCCCTGGGCGGTGGCGATGATGGGCATGCCCGGCGAGCACATGGTGTTCGCCTTCTGGTCGATGATTGTGTTCCTGGGCGTGCTGGCCATCGGGTTCCTTTACGAATGGAAGAAGGGGGCCCTGGAATGGCAGTGACCGCAAAGACGGCCTCGGGCCTGGTGTTGCCGCCCGCATACGGCGACGGCGCCCGCTCGACGGTCGAGGGATACGATCCCAAGAAACATGATCGCTTCTTCGAGCAGGTCAGCGATGAGCTGGACCAGCGCGGCTTCATCACCGCGCCGCTGGACGACGTCATCACCTGGGCTCGCACCGGCAGCCTGATGTGGATGACCTTCGGCCTGGCGTGCTGCGCCGTGGAGATGATGCAGGCGTCCATGCCGCGCTATGACATGGAGCGCTTCGGCATGGCTCCGCGCGCCAGCCCGCGTCAGTCGGACCTGATGATCGTGGCCGGCACCCTGACCAACAAGATGGCTCCGGCTTTGCGCAAGGTTTACGACCAGATGCCGGATCCGCGTTACGTGCTTTCGATGGGTTCGTGCGCCAACGGCGGCGGGTACTACCACTATAGTTACAGTGTTGTTCGCGGTTGTGACCGCGTTGTACCTGTGGACGTCTATGTGCCGGGGTGCCCGCCGACGGCGGAGGCGCTGCTGTACGGGCTGCTGCAGCTGCAGAAGAAAATTCGCCGCACCGGGACGATCGACCGATGACCGATGTGATGAGCAAGGCGGACAAGGCGCTCGGCACACTGGGCCGCGCCATTCAGAAGGCGAGCGGCAAGGCCGTGACCGGCTGGAGCGTGGCGTTCGGCGAACTGACCATTGAGGCGCGCCGCGACGACATCGTGGCGGTGATGACGACGCTGCGCGACCAGTTCGAGTTCCAGCAGATGACCGATCTGGCCGGGGTGGACTATCCCGAGCGGGTCGAGCGCTTCGACGTGGTCTATCACCTGCTGTCGCTGACGAAGAACCTGCGGGTGCGCGTGCGGGTCATGACCGACGAGCGCGCGCCCGTGCCCAGCATCACCGGCGTCTATCCGGTGGCGGACTGGTTCGAGCGCGAGGCGTTCGACATGTACGGCATGCTGTTCTCGGGCCACCCGGACCTGCGCCGGCTGCTGACCGACTACGGTTTCCAGGGCTATCCCCTGCGCAAGGACTTCCCCATGACCGGCTATGTGGAGGTCCGCTACGACGAGGCGCAGAAGCGGGTGGTCTATGAACCCGTGCGTCTGCAGCAGGAGTTCCGGAATTTCGACTTCCTGTCGCCGTGGGAAGGCGCCGAGTATGCCGCGCCGGTGCTGCCGGGCGACGAGAAGGCGATCGGCTCGGCCGGCAAGCCCAGCGGAGGCAAGGCGTAATGGCTGACGGTCACGACACGGTGCGCAAGGCCGACCTGGACGCGCGAGACGAGACGGCGCTGGAAACCGGCGCTGTCGCCTTCGCCGCGCCGGTGAAGGACATGGACGACCGCAAGTTCACCATCAATTTCGGGCCTCAGCACCCGGCCGCGCACGGGGTGCTGCGTCTGGTGCTGGATCTGGACGGGGAGGTGGTGACGCGGGTGGACCCGCACATCGGCCTGCTGCACCGGGGCACGGAAAAGCTGATGGAGGCGCGGACCTACCTTCAGAACATCCCGTACTTCGACCGCCTCGACTATGTGGCGCCGATGAACCAGGAGCACGCGTTCTGCCTGGCCATCGAGAAGCTGGTGGACATCGAGGTGCCATACCGGGCCCAGCTGATCCGGGTGCTGTACTCGGAAATCGGCCGGATCCTCAGCCACCTGCTGAACATCACCACCCAGGCCATGGACGTGGGCGCCCTGACCCCGCCGCTGTGGGGCTTCGAGCAGCGCGAACAGCTGATGGTGTTCTATGAGCGCGCCTCGGGCTCGCGCCTGCACGCCAACTATTTTCGTCCCGGCGGCGTTCACCAGGACCTGCCCGACGACCTGATCAACGACATCTCGAAGTGGTGCGAGGCCTTCCCGGCGGCCCTGAAGGACATCGAGAGCCTGGTCACCGAGAACCGCATCTTCAAGCAGCGCAACGTGGACATCGGCGTGGTGTCCAAGGATGAGGCCCTGGCGTGGGGCTTCTCGGGCGTGCTGCTGCGCGGCTCGGACATTCCGTGGGACCTGCGCAAGTCCCAGCCGTACGAATGCTACGCCGAGATGGAATTCGACATCGTCGTGGGCAAGAACGGCGACTGCTGGGATCGATACCTCTGCCGCATCGAGGAGATGAAGCAGTCGGTGCGGATCATGGAGCAGTGCATCCACAAGCTGCGCAATTTCCGCGGCCCGGTGATGACCGAGAACAACAAGGTCGTGCCGCCGCGCCGGGGTGAGATGAAGCGCTCGATGGAAGCGCTGATCCATCACTTCAAGCTGTACACCGAGGGCTTCCATACGCCGGCCGGCGAGGTCTATGCGGCGGTCGAGGCCCCCAAGGGCGAGTTCGCCGTCTATCTGGTGTCCGACGGCACCAACAAGCCGTACCGCTGCAAGATCGTGGCGCCCGGCTTCAAGCACCTGCAGGCCATGGACTGGATGAACCGCGGCCACATGCTGGCCGACGTGTCCGCCATTCTGGGTTCGCTCGACATCGTGTTCGGAGAGGTGGACCGATGAGCGTCCGACGTCTGGCAAAAGAACAACCGGCCTCGTTCGCCTTTTCGAAGGACACGAAGAAGAAGGCCGATTGGTGGATGAGCAAATATCCGGCGGAGCGGAAGGCTTCGGCGGTGATCCCGATCCTGTGGCTGGTGCAGAAGCAGGAAGGCTGGGTCTCCGAGCCCGCCCTGCGCGCCATCGCCGAGCTGCTGGCCATGCCCTACATCCGGGTGCTGGAGGTGGCGACCTTCTACACCATGTTCCAGCTGGAACCGGTGGGCCGGACCGCCCTGATCCAGGTGTGCGGCACCACGCCGTGCATGCTGCGCGGGGCCAATGAGCTGATGGCCACCTGCCGCGAGAAGATCGGGGCCAAGGACCATCTGTCGGCCGACGGCCGCTTCACCTGGCAGGAAGTGGAGTGCCTGGGCGCCTGCGCCAACGCGCCCATGGCCCAGATCAACGACTACTATTTCGAAGACCTGACGCCGGAGATTTTGGCCCAGATCATCGACGACTTCGCCGCGGGCAAGGCGCCCAAGGCCGGCTCCTATGTGGGCCGCACCTCGTCGGAGCCCGAGGGCGGGGCCACGACCCTGAACGATCCCAAGCTGTACGACGGGTCGGCGGCCAGACCCATCAAGAAGGTGCCCAACAGCGAGCCGGCGAAGGAGCCGGCGTGATGGACAGGGTGGATCTGGACAGCGCCCAGGGCCGCAAGGCCTATCGCGACGAGCTGAATGGCGTGGCGCGGCCGTACCGTTGGGGCGGGCTGGTGTTCATCGTGATCGGCGCCTTCGTGCTGTGGGGCTCCACCCGCGGTTGGGCCGGCCTGACCGAGAGCGCCCAGGTCTGGGGCTACGGCGCCCTGGCCATCGGCTGGGTTCTGTTTCTGACCGCGACGTTCCTTCGGACGCGCCACCACAAGCGCCGCATGGCGCAGGGACTGTAAGACATGGTCGGCATTCTCGAAGACAAGGACCGCATCTTCACCAACCTGTACGGCTTCCATGACTGGACGCTGGATGGGGCGAAGACGCGCGGTGCGTGGAACGCGACGGCGGACATGCTGGCGCTGGGCCGCGACTGGGTCATCACCAACGTCAAGAACTCGGGCCTGCGCGGCCGGGGCGGCGCCGGTTTCCCGACCGGGCTGAAGTGGTCCTTCATGCCCAAGGAAGTGAAGGACCGGCCGCACTATCTGGTGGTCAACGCCGACGAATCCGAACCGGGCACCTGCAAGGACCGGGAGATCATGCGCCACGATCCGCACCTGCTGATCGAAGGGTGCCTGATCGCCAGCTTCGCCATGCAGGCGCACGCCTGCTACATCTATCTGCGCGGCGAATATGTGCTGGAGCGCGAGCGCATGGAGGCGGCGGTCAAGCAGGCCTATGACGCCCGCCTGATCGGCAAGAACAACGTCCACGGCTGGGATTTCGACGTCTATATCCACCACGGCGCCGGCGCCTATATCTGCGGCGAGGAGACGGCTCTGCTGGAGTCGCTCGAGGGCAAGAAGGGCCAGCCGCGGCTGAAGCCGCCGTTCCCGGCGGGTGCGGGCCTTTATGGCTGTCCCACCACGGTGAACAATGTGGAGTCCATTGCGGTCGTGGGCACGATCCTGCGCCGCGGGGCCGAATGGTTCGCGGGCTTCGGCCGTCCGAACAACACCGGCACCAAGATCATGTCGATCTCGGGCCACGTGAACCGCCCATGCAATGTGGAAGAGGCCATGTCCATTCCGCTGCGCCAGCTGATCGAGGATCACTGCGGCGGCGTGCGGGGCGGCTGGGACAACCTTAAGGCCATCATCCCCGGCGGGTCGTCTGTGCCGATGATCACCCGCGAGATGGCGGAATCGGCCCTGATGGACTTCGACAGCCTGCGCGACATGCGCTCGGGTCTGGGCACGGCGGCGGTGATCGTGATGGACCAGTCCACCGATCTGGTGAAGGCCATCGCCCGCATCGCCTATTTCTACAAGCACGAGAGCTGCGGCCAGTGCACGCCTTGCCGCGAGGGCACCGGCTGGATGTGGCGGGTGCTGGAGCGCATGTCCGTGGGCGATGCCGATCCGTCGGAAATCGACCTGCTGCTGGACGTGGCCGGTCAGGTGGAAGGGCACACCATCTGCGCCCTGGGCGACGCCGCGGCATGGCCGGTGCAGGGCCTGATCCGGCACTTCCGCCACGAGATCGAGGACCGCATCAGCAGCTATCGCAACGCGCGCGGCGCCTACGCCGGCCATTCGATCGCGGCGGAGTAGGGGATGGGACTTCGCGTTTCCAGATCAAGGCGTCCCTCTCCCGATGGGAGAGGGCTGCGCGCAGGGAGCTGCGACAGCGGCTCGCTTCTTCGCGCGCAGGGTGAGGGTCCGGTGGTTGCTTCTGAAGCATCCGACCCTCATCCCCCGCGCCAGGACCCGCCCGCTGCGCGGTCCAGTGCGCGGGTTCCCCCTTCTCCCATCGGGAGAAGGATCGCGGTTGTCGCCGCCGCCCTGACGCTCGCCGCCTGCGGTCAGGCTGAGGAGCCTGCTTCGGCTCCGGAGACGGCGGCCGAGCCGACCGTGGTGACCCAGGCCTCGCCCGAGCCCCTGGATCAGGCGGGGCTGCGCGACGTGTGCCGCGCGGCCATCGCCACGGTGAACGAACTGCCGGTGGCTCTGATCGATGTGGACGGCGTCGAGACGCTGGACGAAGGCGAGGCCGTGAACCTGTCCTGGCGCGCGCCGGTGGACGGGGGCCGCGCCCAGGCCCAGTGCCGCGTCGAGGGGGATGTGGTGGTGTGGCGCCTGACAGGACTGCCGGACCCCGCGGCTCAGGTTTGGCGCACCGGACTTGCCGATCCGATCGTCCGCTATGTGCGCGAGACCGACCGGATCACGATCATCCAGACCCTCCCGGATGGGACGAGTTCGCAGACCCAGGTGTCTGTGAATGTTGAAGAAGAGGCCCGCTGATGCCCGTCGCCAAGGTCAACGGCGTAGAAGTCGAGTTCGAGCCCGGCATGACCGTGCTCCAGGTCGCCGAGAAGGCGGGGCAGGAGATTCCGCGCTTCTGCTATCATGAGCGGCTGTCCATCGCCGGCAACTGCCGCATGTGTCTGGTCGAGGTGAAGCCGGGGCCGCCCAAGCCGCAGGCCTCGTGCGCCCTGCCGGCTGCCGACGGGCAGGAGATCTTCACCAACACCCCCATGGTCGAGAAGGCCCGCAAGGGGGTGATGGAGTTCCTGCTGATCAACCACCCGCTGGATTGCCCGATCTGCGACCAGGGCGGGGAATGCGACCTGCAGGACCAGTCGATGTATTTCGGCCGGGACGCCTCGCGCTATGCCGAGAACAAGCGCGCGGTCGAAGAAAAGCACATGGGTCCGACCATCAAGACCTTCATGACGCGCTGCATCCAGTGCACGCGCTGTGTGCGATTCATCACCGAGGTGGCGGGCGTGCCGGACATCGGCATGATCTCTCGCGGCGAGAGCGCCGAGATCACCACCTATCTGGAAAAGTCGGTGGACTCCGAACTGTCGGGCAACGTCAACGACCTGTGCCCCGTGGGCGCCCTGACGCACCGGCCGTGGCAGTACCACTACCGCCCGTGGGAGTTGAAGAAGACCGAAACCATCGACGTCATGGACGCCCTGGGCTCCAACATCCGCGCCGACAGCCGGGGCTCCGAGGTCATGCGCGTGCTGCCGCGGGTGCACGAGGGCATCAACGAGGAATGGCTGTCTGACCGCAGCCGCTATGTGGTGGACGGGCTGACGAAGCGCCGTCTGGACCGCCCGTGGGTGCGTGAGGGCGGCAAGCTGCGCCCCGCCACCTGGGACGAGGCGCTGGGCGTCGTGGCCGGCAAGCTGAAGGCGGCCAAGCCCGAGAAGATCGGCGCCATCGCCGGTGACCTGCAGGACGCGGAGTCGATGAAGGCGACGCTGGACCTGTTCCGGGCGCTGGGGTCGGCCAACACCGACTGCCGCCAGGACGGCGCGGCGCTGGGCGGGACCGAGCGCGAGGGCTGGCTGTTCAACAGCGGTCTGGCGGGCATCGAGAACGCCGACGCCATCCTGATGGTGGGCGTCAATCCGCGCGTCGAGGCGCCCCTGCTGAACGCCCGCATCCGCAAGGGCTGGCTGGCGGGCCGCACCGAGGTGATGGTGATCGGCGAGCAGGCCGAGCTGACCTACGGCTATCAGTATCTGGGCGCCGGGACCAAGACGGTCGGCAAGCTGCCCAAGGCGGCCATGGACCTTCTGACCAGGGCCGAGCGTCCGGCGATCATCGTCGGCTCCGCCGCCCTGACCGGCGAGACGGGTCCGGCGGTTCTGGGCGCGCTGGGCAAGTTGGCGGCCAAGGTTGGTGTGGTTGCGGACGGCTGGAACGGCTTCAACGTGCTGCATAATGCGGCGGCGCGGGTGGGCGGTCTGGATATGGGCTTCACGCCCGGCCAAGGCGGCCTGTCGGCGGTGGAGATGGTGCAGAAGGGCGCGGTGGACGTGCTGTTCCTGCTGGGCGCCGACGAGATCGACGCGTCGCAGTCCAGGGCCTTCAAGATCTATCTGGGCAGCCACGGCGACGCGGGCGCCCACGGGGCGGACGTGATCCTGCCGGGCGCGGCCTATACCGAGAAGTCGGGCCTTTATGTGAATACCGAGGGCCGGGTGCAGATGACCGAGCGGGTCGTGTTCCCCAAGGGCGAGGCCAAGGAAGACTGGGCCATCCTGCGGGCCCTGTCGGAGCGCTTGGGCCAGACCCTGCCGTATGACAGCCTGAACCAGCTGCGGGCCGTGCTGATGGCCGATCATCCGACCTTCGGCCGGGTGGACTATCTGGCCCCGGCGCGGGTGTTCGCCGTCGACAAGCTGGGCGCCAGGGGCGAGCTGGGCGACATGGTGTTCGCCCCGGCCCTGAAGGACCCGTATCTGACCAACCCGATCGCGCGCGCGTCCGAGACCATGGCCGAACTGTCGGCCCAGCGTTCGGCGCCCCAGCTGATGGCGGCGGAGTAAGTGATGGAAGCGACCACGACATCGTTCTGGAGCACGCCGGTTGGCTGGACCCTGATGACCGCGGGCGGGATCCTGCTGGTCACCGTCGGGATCCTGATCTCGCTGGCGTTCCTGCTGCTGGCCGACCGCAAGATCTGGGCGGGCGTGCAGATGCGCAAGGGGCCCAATGTGGTGGGGCCGTTCGGCTTGCTGCAGTCCTTCGCCGACTTCTTCAAGTTCGTGCTGAAGGAGATCGTGGTTCCGGCGGGCGCGGACAAGATCGTGTTCCTGCTGGCGCCGCTGCTGACTTTCGTCCTGGCCTTCATCGCCTGGGCCGTGATCCCGTTCGCCCCCGGATGGGTGGTGTCGGACCTGAACGTGGGCGTGCTTTACCTGTTCGCCGTGTCGTCGCTGGGCGTCTACGGCATCATCATGGGCGGCTGGGCCTCCAACTCGAAGTACCCGTTCCTGGGCTCGCTGCGCTCGGCGGCCCAGATGGTCAGCTATGAAGTGTCGCTGGGCCTGATCATCGTCACGGTGATCCTGCTGGCCGGCAGCATGAACCTGACCACCATCGTGGACAATCAGGCCGGCTGGATCTGGAACTGGCACGCCTTCGGCGGCGGCCTCGCCAACCTGCCGCTGCTGATCCTCATGTTCCCCATGTCGATCGTGTTCTTCATCTCGGCGCTGGCCGAGACCAACCGCCCGCCCTTCGACCTGCCCGAGGCGGAGTCCGAACTGGTGGCCGGGTATCAGGTGGAATACTCGTCCACGCCGTACCTGCTGTTCATGATCGGCGAGTACGCCAACATCGTGCTGATGTGCGCCATGATCACCCTGCTGTTCTTCGGCGGGTGGAACCCGGGCTTCCCGACGCCCTTCCTGGACGGCGCGCCGCAGTTCCTGGCGAACCTGTTCTACTTCGGGGTCTTCCTCTTCAAGACGGTGTTCTGGTTCGCCATGATCGCCATGGTGAAGGCCTTCGTGCCCCGCTACCGCTACGACCAGCTGATGCGCCTGGGCTGGAAGGTGTTCCTGCCCTATTCGCTGGCAGCCGTGGTGCTGGTGGCCGCGTGGCGGGTGTTCGGGGGCGCGATCTGATGCGCACCGGTCTGCCCGTGACTGTCGTCTGTGCGGTGCTGCTGACCGGCTGCGGGCCCGTGGTGTTCGGGCCCCTGTTGACGCCCGCGCCTATTCCGGCCGAGGTGGCGCTGGAACGCCAGGAAGCCCGCGCGGGCGCCGAGGCCGAACGCCTGCGCCGCTGTCAGATGGGCGAGACGGGCGTGAAGCGCGACGACCGCCAATGTCGTGACGGGGTGCCCAGATGAGCATGCGGATCGTCACGGGACTGATCGCGGCGGGCCTGCTGGCCTCGTGCGCGCCCTATGAGGCGGAGCCTACGTCCGTCTATCAGTGGGAGCGCCGCCAGGACGGCATCGAGCGCGCCCATGCCCAGCGCGTGGAGCGCTGCCGCACCATGAACCCCGACAGCGAGCGCTTCGCCCGCGAGTGCGCCGACCTGAGAGAGACCGAGTGATGTTGAACCGTATCGGACAGGCGGTGAAGGGCGCGCTGCTGATCGACGTGATCGGCGCCGTCGGCCTGTCGCTCAAGTACATGATGAGGCCCAAGGCGACGGTGAACTATCCGTTCGAGCGCGGGCCGCAGTCGCCGCGCTTCCGGGGCGAGCACGCCCTGCGCCGCTATCCCAGCGGCGAGGAACGCTGCATCGCGTGCAAGCTGTGCGAGGCCATCTGCCCGGCCCAGGCTATCACCATCGAGTCCGAGCCGCGCTCGGACGGCAGCCGCCGCACCACGCGCTATGACATCGACATGGTGAAGTGCATCTACTGCGGCCTGTGCCAGGAGGCCTGCCCGGTGGACGCCATCGTGGAGGGGCCGAACAGCGAATACGCCACAGAGACGCGCGAGGAGCTGTATTTCGACAAGGACCGCCTGCTGGCCAACGGGGATCGTTGGGAGCGGGTGATCGCGAAGAATCTGGAACTGGACGCCCCCTACCGATAAGAGGGGCGCCGATTCCAGGCATCAGGTCTGCCGCGTCGCCTTCGGGGGCGGGCAGGGGATTTCACAAGGACTTCGGGGCGTCCCGGACTCCGTACGGTTTTTGAGAGGGGCTTGGTCCCGCCGATGATACAGGCGATCGCCTTCTATCTGCTGGCTACGGTAAGCGTGGTGTCGGCGTTGCTGGTCGTTACGGCCAGGAATCCCGTGCATTCGGTGCTGTGGCTGATCACCACCTTCTTCTCGGCCGCCGGGTTGTTCGTGATGCTGGGGGCCGAGTTCCTGGCCATGCTGCTGGTGGTCGTCTACGTCGGCGCCGTGGCGGTGCTGTTCCTGTTCGTCGTCATGATGCTGGACGTGGACTTCGTGCAGCTGCGCGAGGGCTATGCGAAATACTTCCCGCTGGCGGCCATCGTGGGCCTGATCCTGCTGGCCGAGATGATCGTGGTGGCGGTGGCGGCGGCCCAGGGCGGCGCGGCGCGCGGCGCCGAGTTGATCCCGGCCACGGACGTGTCGAACGTCGAGGCCATCGGGCGGGTGCTCTACACCGAGTACGTCTACATCTTCCAGGCGGCGGGTCTGGTGCTGCTGGTGGCCATGATCGGCGCCATCGTCCTGACCCTGCGCTACAAGCCCAACATCAAGCGTCAGGACATCGGTCGCCAGGTCAACCGGCGCCAGTCCGACGCCTACGCCAACGTCCAGGTCGAGAGCGGCAAGGGCGTCACCCTGGAGGATCTGAAATGATCGGTCTGCCGCACTATCTGGCGGTCGCCGCGATCCTGTTCACCATCGGGGTGTTCGGCATCTTCGTGAACCGCAAGAACATCATCATCATCCTGATGTCGATCGAGCTGATCCTGCTGTCGGTGAACATCAATTTCGTCGCCTTCTCGGCCTATCTGAACGACATCTCAGGGCAGATCATGGCCATGTTCATCCTGACCGTCGCCGCCGCTGAGGCGGCCATCGGCCTAGCCATCCTGGTGACCTTCTTCCGCAACCGCGGCGATATCGCCGTGGATGACGCGTCCATGATGAAGGGCTGACCGCGTGACCATCGAGACCCTCGTCACAATCGGCGTCTTCGCCCCGCTGCTGGGCGCAGTCATCGCCGGCTTCTTCGGCCGCCGCATCGGCAACATCGCCTCACAGGCGGTGACCACAGGCCTGCTATTCGTGTCGTGCATCATCGCCTGGGTGGTGTTCGGCCAGCACACCTGGGGGCACATGGAGGCCTTCACGGTTGAGCTGTTCCCCTTCATCAATGTGGGCGATTTCCAGTCGACCTGGTCGGTGCGGGTGGACGCCCTGTCGGCGGTGATGCTGGTGGTGGTGACCTCGGTATCGTCGCTGGTGCACCTGTATTCCTGGGGTTACATGGCCGAGGACGACTCCCGGCCGCGCTTCTTCGCCTATCTGTCCCTGTTCACCTTCATGATGCTGGCGCTGGTGACGGCCGCCGACTTCATGCAGCTGTTCTTCGGCTGGGAAGGCGTGGGGCTGGCGTCCTATCTGCTGATCGGGTTCTGGTACAAGAAGCCGACCGCCAGCGCCGCCGCCATCAAGGCCTTCGTCGTCAACCGGGTGGGCGACTTCGGCTTCGTGCTGGGCATCATCACCGTGTTCTGGATGTTCGGCACCATCAAGTTCGCCGAGCTGTTCCCGCTGATCGCGGCCCAGTCGGGCGCGGGCTGGGACTTCATCGGCCAGCGCTGGTCGGCGCTGGATCTGGCGGCGTTCCTGCTGTTCATCGGCGCCATGGGCAAGTCGGCCCAGTTCTTCCTGCACACCTGGCTGCCCGACGCCATGGAGGGCCCGACGCCCGTGTCGGCGCTGATCCACGCCGCCACCATGGTGACGGCCGGCGTCTACATGGTCTGCCTGCTGTCGCCGATCTATGAGTACGCGCCGACCGCGTCGCTGATCGTGGCCATCATCGGCGGCATCACCGCCCTGTTCGCCGCCACCGTCGGTCTGGCGCAGAACGACATCAAGCGGGTCATCGCCTATTCGACCTGTTCGCAGCTGGGTTACATGTTCTTCGCGGCGGGCGTCGGCGCCTATCAGGCCGCCATGTTCCACCTGTTCACCCACGCCTTCTTCAAGGCGCTGCTGTTCCTGGGCGCGGGCTCGGTGATCCATGGCATGCACCACGAGCAGGACATGCGGAACATGGGCGGGCTGGCCAGGCTGCTGCCCATCACCTACGGCGCGATGATGATCGGCACCATCGCCATCACCGGCCTCGGCATTCCCGAGCTGAAGTGGGGCTTCGCCGGCTTCTATTCCAAGGACTCGATCCTTGAGAGCGCCTTCGCCTCGGCGGACTACAGTCCCGCGGGCCTGTTCGTCTTCTTCATCGGCCTGTTCGCGGCCGGGCTGACGGCCTACTATTCGTGGCGTCTGATCTTCATGACCTTCCACAACAAGCCTGTGTGGAAGGACGCGCACGCGCCGGTCGAGCATCATCATGACGACCACGCGACGGACGCCCAGAAGGAAACCCACACCGAGCCGCTGATGGACGACGCCGTGGCCGCGCATACGGATGCGCACCATGACGCTCATCACGACGACCACGGCCACCATGGCCCGTTGAAGCCGCACGAGAGCCCGTGGACCATGCTGATCCCGCTGATCCTGCTGTCGATCGGCGCGGTGGCGGCTGGCTTTGTGTTCTACGACAACTTCGTGGGCCACCACGAGGCCGAGTTCTGGCGTGGGGCGATCTTCACCGCCGAAGCCAACCACGTGCTGCACGACAGTCACTATGTGCCGCGCTGGGTGCTGTGGGCCCCCGTGGTGCTGACCCTGCTGGGCACCTTCGTGGCGTTCTGGGTCTATGTGATGAAGGAAGGCATGGCCCGACGCATGGCCGAGCGGGGCAACATCCTGCACACCTTCTTCTACAACAAGTGGTTCTTCGACGAGCTGTACGACGTGATCTTCGTCAAGAGCGCCCGGGCCATCGGGGACTTCTTCTGGAAGGTGGGGGACGTGAAGATCATCGACGGCCTCGGCCCGAACGGCGCGGCATGGGCCTCGCTGAAATCGGCCGCCCGGCTGGCCAGGGTCCAGTCCGGCTATGTCTATCACTATGCGTTCGTGATGCTGCTGGGTGTGGCGGGTCTTCTCGCCTTCGCCATCGCGACGTGGGGAGCCTGAGCCCGTGCCCTACATCCTGAGCATCGTCACCTTCCTGCCGTTGGTCGGCGCCCTGGCCGTGCTGATCGCGCGCGTCATGGCCAGGTCCGAGGAAGCCGCCGCCGGTCCGGCCCGCTGGATCGCCCTGATCGCCAGCCTGGCCGTGCTGGCCGTCTCGGTCGTGCTGGTGGCCGGGTTCGATCCGTCGAACCCCGCCTATCAGTTCGTGGAGATGGTCCCCTGGTTCGCCGGGGCCAGCTATCACCTGGGTGTGGACGGGATCTCGATCCTGTTCGTGCTGCTGAGCGCGTTCCTGCTGCCCATCTGCATCATCGCCAGCTGGTCCTCCATCAAGGAGCGGGTGGCGGAGTACATGATCGCCTTCCTTATCCTGGAGACGCTGCTGATCGGCGTGTTCACGGCGCTGGATCTGTTCCTGTTCTACATCTTCTTCGAAGGCACCCTGGTGCCGATGTTCATCATCATCGGGGTGTGGGGTGGGGCGAACCGCATCTATGCGGCCTACAAGCTGTTCCTCTACACCCTGCTGGGATCGGTGCTGATGCTGGCGGCCATGCTGTACATGGCGACCACGGCCGGCACCTCCAGCATTCCCGAGCTGACCGCCTATGACTGGCCGGTCGGGGTGCAGACCTTCCTGTGGCTGGCCTTCTTCGCCTCGTTCGCGGTGAAGATGCCCATGTGGCCGGTGCACACCTGGTTGCCCGACGCCCACGTGCAGGCGCCGACGGCGGGGTCTGTGATCCTTGCGGGCATCCTGCTTAAGCTGGGCGGCTACGGCTTCATCCGCTTCAATCTGCCCATGTTCCCGGATGCGTCCGAGTACTTCACCCCGCTGGTGATGGTGCTATCCGTGATCGCCATCATCTACACCTCGCTGGTGGCTTTCCGTCAGACGGACATCAAGAAGCTGATCGCCTATTCGTCTGTGGCCCACATGGGCTTCGTGACCATGGGCATCTTCGCCGGCAACGATCAGGGAGTGCAGGGTGCGGTGTTCCAGATGATCAGCCACGGGCTGATCTCCTCGGCCCTCTTCCTGTGCGTGGGCGTGGTCTATGACCGGATGCACACCCGCGAGATCGCCTTCTACGGCGGCCTGACATCGCGCATGCCGTGGTTCGCGGCCATCTTCCTGATGTTCACTATGGCCAATGTGGGCCTGCCCGGCACCTCGGGCTTCATCGGTGAGGTGCTGACCATGGTCGGCGCCTATCAGGTCTCCACCTGGGCGGTGTTCGCCGCGGCCTCGGGCGTGATCCTGTCGGCGGTCTATGCGCTGACGCTGTACCGCAACGTCATGTTCGGCGAGATCACCAATCCGGCCCTGAAGGCCATCACCGACATCGACCGGCGCGAGTTGCTGGTCTTTGTGCCCCTCATCATCGGCACGATCTGGCTGGGCGTGTATCCCGCCGCCGTGCTGGACATCACCCAGGCTTCGGTCAGCGCGGTGACGACCGCCTATCAGACCTCGATCGGCGGATAAGACGACCATGTTCGACATCAATCTCGCCCTTCACATCGCCGCTCCCGAAGCCATTCTGGCCGTCGGGTCGATGGTCCTGCTGATGCTCGGCGCCTATGGCGGCGAGAAGCTGGGCCGGGTGGTCAGTCTGCTGGCCGTCGCCCTGCTGATCGGCGCTGCCGGCGTCGCCGCCAATGCGCCGCTGGGCATGGTCTTCAACGGGGCGTTCGTCTCGGACACCATGTCGGTCTACGCCAAGGTGGCCATCTATCTGGCCAGCGCCCTGGCCGTGGTGCTGGGCGACGGCTGGACGCGCCGCAACGGCATCGCCCGGTTCGAGTACCCGGTGCTGATCGTGCTGTCGGCGGTGGGCATGGGCATGATGGTGTCGGCGGGCGACCTGATGTCGCTGTACGTGGGCGTCGAGCTGCAATCGCTGGCCCTGTACGTGCTGGCCGCCTTCCACCGGGACGACGGCCGGGCGTCGGAGGCGGGCCTGAAGTATTTCGTGCTGGGCGCCCTGTCGTCGGGCCTGCTGCTGTATGGCTCCAGCCTGATCTACGGCTTCACCGGCTCCATGCGCTTCGACGAGATCGCGGCGGTGGCTGCGGGCGGCGCCGGGCCCGGCCTGATCTTCGGCCTTGTGTTCCTGATCTGCGGCCTGGCCTTCAAGGTGTCGGCCGCACCGTTCCACATGTGGACGCCCGACGTCTATGAGGGCGCGCCCACCCCGGTCGTGGCCTTCTTCGCCACGGCGCCCAAGTTCGCGGCCATGGTGCTGTTCGCCCGCGCCCTGTCCGAAGGCTTCGGCGGCGCCCACGACCAGTGGGCCCAGGTGCTGGTGATCATCTCGCTGATCTCGTTCGCCGTGGGCGCCTTCGGCGGTCTGGCCCAGCGGGACATCCCGCGGCTGCTGGCCTATTCGTCCATCGCCAACATCGGCTATGCGCTGCTGGCCATCACGGCGGGGACGCAGGCGGGGCTGCAGGCCCTGCTGCTGTTCATGACCTTCTACATGGTCGACACCCTGGGCTTCTTCGCCCTGCTGATGGCCCTGTCGCGCAGCGGTCGTCCGATCCGCCGCATCGCCGACCTGGCGGGCCTGCGCAAGGACAAGCCGGTCACCACCATCGCCATCACGGTGCTGTCCCTGTCGGTGCTGGGCATGCCGCCCTTCGCCGGGTTCTGGGGCAAGTTCTATGTGTTCGGCGCGGCGCTGCAGGCGGGTTACTGGATCGTGGCGGCGCTGGGTCTTGTGGCCTCGGTCGTGGCGGCCTTCTACTACCTGCGCATCATCAAGGTGATGTGGTTCGACGCGCCGCCGGAAGGCGAGGGGGCGGTGGATCCGTCGCCAAGGGACGCCCAGTGGATCGGCTGGGCCGCTGCGGCCTTCTCGTTCCCGCTGGTGCTGATTGCCCTGACCTGGCTCGAGCCGCTGGCCCGCAACGCCGCCACCAGCTTCGGGGCCGGCTGATTGGCCGAGGCCGCCCCGCGCCTGATCCTCGACGAAGCGGACTCCACCAACGCCGAGGCCCGGCGCATGGCCGAGCGCGGCGAGACCGGGCCGCTGTGGATCGTGGCGCGGCGCCAGTCGGCGGGCCGGGGACGGCGCGGCCGGGTCTGGTCCAGCGAGACCGGCAATCTGGCTGCGACCCTGCTGACCGTGGTTCACCGCCCGCCCGCCGAGGCGGCGCAACTGACCTTCGTGGCGGCCCTGGCCGCGGCGGACCTGCTGGACGTTTATGCGCCGCCGGCCCTGGTTAGCATCAAATGGCCCAATGACGTGATGCTGGACGGAAAGAAAGCCAGCGGCATCCTGCTGGAATCCGGCGCTCACGACAGCGGCGGCCTGTGGCTGGCGGTCGGCATCGGGGTCAATCTGGTCCATGCACCGGGCGACACCGAGCGGCCCGCCACGGCGCTGGCCGACCACCTGCGCGGGGACGTGGCGGCGCCGCCGTCCATCGAACGGGCCGCGGAGCATCTGGCGGACGCCTTCGCCGTGTGGATGGAGCGCTGGACGAGCATGGGCTTCCAGCCGGTGCTGGACGCCTGGGCGGCGCGGACGCCGGGGCTGGATGGGCCCTGCACCGCGCGACTGGGCCATGAGACGGTCAGCGGCCGGGCCGAGGGCGTCGAGCCGGACGGGGCGCTGCGCCTGCGCTTGCCCTCGGGCGAACTGCGGCGCATTTCGGCGGGCGACGTGTTCTTCGGGGAGGCGGCCTGATGCTTCTGGCCATCGAGCAAGGCAACACCAACACCCTGTTCGCGGTGCATGACGGGACCGAATGGATCGCCCAGTGGCGCACGGCCACCGAGTCCACCCGCACCGCCGACGAATACGCTGTCTGGCTGAGCCAGCTGCTGTCCATGCGCGACCTGAAGATCGCGGTGCTGGACGGCTGCATCATCTCCAGCGTGGTGCCCCAGTCGATCTTCAACCTGAAGAACCTGTCGCGCCGCTATCTGGGCGTCGAGCCGCTGGTGATCGGGGACAATGTGGAGCTGGGCATTCCGGTGCGCATCACCAAGCCCAGCGAGGCGGGGGCCGACCGGCTGGTCAACGCCATCGGGGCCCATTTGAAATATTCCGGCGACCTGATCGTCATCGACTCCGGCACCGCCACCACCTTCGACGTCATCGCCGCCGACGGCGCGTTCGAGGGCGGGGTGATCGCGCCGGGCATCAACCTCAGCCTTCAGGCCCTGCACGAGGCGGCGGCCATGCTGCCGCGCATCGCCATCCAGAAGCCTGACCGGGTCATCGGCAAGGACACCGTGTCCAACATGCAGTCCGGCGTGTTCTGGGGCTATGTCTCGCTGATCGAGGGCATGGTGGCGCGCATGAAGGCCGAATGGGCGAAACCCATGACCGTCATCGGAACCGGCGGCGTAGCCAGCCTGTTCGAAGGCGCAACCGACAGCATCGATCACTTCGACGCGGATCTGACCATCCGCGGCCTTCTGGAAATCTGGCGTCGCAACGCCCATCTGAAAACGACATGAAAAAATCAAATCAAGACGAACTGGTCTTCCTGCCGCTCGGCGGTTCCGGAGAGATCGGCATGAACCTCAACGCCTACGGCTTCGGCCCGGCGCATGACCGCAAGTGGATCATCGTCGATGTGGGCGTGACCTTCGGCGACCTGTCGACGCCCGGCGTCGACATCATCGTGCCCGATCCCGAAGCCCTGAAGGGCGAGAAGATTCTCGGCATCCTGCTGACCCATGCCCATGAGGACCACATCGGCGCCCTGGGCTGGCTGTGGCCGCGCATCCAGGCGCCGCTCTACGCCACGCCGTTCACGGCCTATCTGATCCGCGACAAGCTGCGCGAGCAGAACCTGTTGCAGGAAGCCAAGCTGCACGAGGTGCCGCTGGGCGGTACGATCAATCTGGGGCCGTTCGAGTGCGAATTCGTCACCATGACGCACTCCATCGCCGAGCCGAACGGCATCGCCATCAAGACCCCGCTGGGCACGGTGCTGCACACCGGCGACTGGAAGATTGATGACACCCCCGTCGTCGGCGCACGCACGGACGGCACGGCCCTGAACCGTCTGGGTGACGCAGGCGTGCTGGCCATGGTGGGCGATTCCACCAATGTCTTCGTCGACGGCGTGGCGGGTTCGGAAGGGGATGTGGCCGGGGCGCTGGCCGAGCTGATCAAGCCCCTGCGCGGACGCGTGGCCGTGGGCTGTTTCGCCTCCAATGTGGCGCGGGTCCACAGCGTCGCGATGGCCGCCAAGGCGGCGGGCCGGCGCGTGGTGCTGGCCGGGCGGTCGATGCACCGCATCACCGCAGCGGCCAAGCACGTGGGCCTGCTGGGCGACCTGCCGCCCTTTCTGACGGACGACGAGGCCCGCGTCTGGCCGGCCGAGGAAATCCTGTACCTGTGCACCGGCAGCCAGGGCGAGGCGCGCGCGGCCCTGTCGCGCGTCGCGGACGGCACCCACCCCCTGATCAAGCTGGGGTCGGGCGACCACTGCATCTTCTCGTCACGGGTCATCCCCGGCAACGAACTGGCCATCGGCGATCTGCAGGACCGTCTCGCGGACCGGGGCGTGCGGCTCTACACCGAGAAGGACCACCCCGGCATCCACGTGTCCGGCCACCCGTGCCGCGATGAGCTGAGACAGATGTACGACTGGGTACGCCCGCGCATCGCGGTGCCCACCCACGGCATGCGCCGCCATCTGATGGAACACGCCAACCTGGCCAAGGACATGGGGGTCCCCGAGGCAGTGACGCCCCGCAACGGCGATCTGGTGCGTCTGGCCCCCGGTCCGGCCGCGATTATCGACGAGGTCCCCTCCGGCCGCCTTTATGTGGACGGCGGCATGCTGGTGACCGAGGCGGGCGAAGCGATCCGCGAACGCCGCCACGCCGCAGGCAACGGCGTGCTGGTGGTCAGCTTCGTGCTGGACAAGGGCGGCCGCATCGTCAGCGACATCGACGTGCGCGGCATCGGCTTGCCGGGCGATGAGGGCACGCCGCTGGGCGATGCGCTGGATGGCCTGGCCGAACGGGTCGAGGACGTGGTGCGCGGCCTCAAGGGCGAGGCGCTTCAGGACGAGCTGGTGGTCGAACAGGCCGTGGCCCGCGCGCTGAAGAAGGCCAGTCAGCAGATCTGGGACCGCCGCCCCATCGTGGAAACCATCGTCCTGCGGCTGTAGGCTTCGCTGAGCCTGCGCGGAGCGCCCCATGCCGGACTTTCGCCAGATCCCTGTTCGCTGTCGTGAGCAGGGCCAGCGCGCGCTGGAGCGGGTGCGGCATGCCCGCCATCCGCTGCATGGCTGGCGGCGCTGGGCGGTTATCGCCATTCAGGCGGCGGTCGGGCTGTTGCTGCTCTTCGCCCTGGTGAACCTGGCCTTGTGGTTTTCCATAGATCGCCCCGGTGGCCCGGTCCGTCAGGCGCTGTGGGAGGCGGAGGCGCTGTTCTACAGTCCGCTGGACGGCGACCAGGCGCCGGATCACGCCTTCACCGCCCTGTACGGCGACGTCCTGGGCGCCGATCCCGACGCGACCGCTATTCGCACCTACTTTGAAGCTCAGGTTCGGCGCGAGCAGTTCGTGCTGGAGCACGTGATGGTTCAGCGCATGCTGACCGTCAACGGCGGGCTGGACGCGAGGGTGTTTCCGACCGGAGTCTACGTTGGACTGCGCGCCATAGGACCGGACGAGGCGCCCATGGTCTATGTCACCCGGCATCTCGCGCACTTCATGTTCTTTCCCAGGCACGCCTACATTCTGGTGGTGCCCGAGCACGGTGAGGCCAGGGCCTTTTCGGCCAGCGTCAACGACAAGCTGGGAGACGACGTCGACAATCCCGATCACCTGCGCGCGACGCTTCAGGCCTACGATATGGACGCCTATGATTTCCCGGCTTCAGGGCAGGCCATCCATCTGATGATTCGCATCTCCGATGAGGTGGCGAGTGATGCTCTGGAGCGTCTGGAGACGGCAGTGGAGCGGCTTGAGGAGGCTCAGGTCACCTATGGTGTGCTGGCGCCGAACTCCAACACGGTCATAGGGTGTCTGCTGGAGGACGCGGACGTTATGACCCGCGCGGAACGGTCTGGCGCGCTTCTGGCCCTACGGGCGCCCGGGCTCGGTGCGGACTGCGTTTGACGGTGGACAGGGGCGGGCTTTGCGCCCAGCCTGAACCTCCAGAGGGAGATTATCATGAGCGCCAGGGTTCGCATCGCGCTTCTTGCCGGGTTTCTGGCCGTCGCCGCCTGTGACCGGCCCGAACGGATCGAGGCCAATGAGGCCGTCCCCGCGGCCGATCCAGTGCCGGCGGCCGCGCCAGAGGCCCTGACGCCCGAGGGGCTGGTGCGGGCCCTGTACATGGAGCCGACCATCCCCACCGCCGGCCCCCACGTGCGGCTGTACTTCGCCGAAGCGCTGGTGGACGGGCTGTCGGGCGAGGAGGGGATCGGCTTCGACTATCGCCTCGACGCCCAGGACGGGGTCATCACGGATCTGGTGGTCGAGGAGACCGCATCCGGCCCCGAGGGGTCGGCCATCGTGGCGCGCTTTAACCGCGCCGGGCGGCCGGTTTCCATGGCCTATGACCTGTGTCGCCGCGAGAATGGCGAATGGCGGATCACAGACGTGCGCAGCGTCCAGAACGACTGGAACCTGCTGGATCTCGCAGGTGCGGATGCGGGCGAGGATGCGTCGTCGCAGCCCGCGTGCTGAGCCTCGCCCCGGCCCGCCAAACCGGCTAAGCCAAGGCCATGATCGGACGACTGAACCATGTGGGGGTGGCCACGCCCTCTATCGAATCCTCAGTGGCCATGTATCGGGACGTGCTGGGGGCCACGCGTGCGGGGGAACCGTTCGACCTGCCAGCGCAGGGGGTGCGGGTCTGCTTCATCGACCTGCCCAACAGCCAGATCGAACTGATCGAGCCGCTGGGCGATGAGTCGCCGATCCACGGCTTTCTGGCGAAGACCCCCAGGGGCGGCCAGCACCACGTCTGCTACGAGGTCGAGGACATCATCGCCGCCCGCGACGCCCTGCGCGCCAGGGGGGCGACCATTCTGGGCACCGGTGAACCGCGCATCGGCGCCCATGGCACGCCCATCATCTTCGTGCATCCGAAAGACATGGGCGGGGTGCTGGTGGAGCTGATGGAAACCTCGAAGGAGCCGCACCGATGATCGGACCAACCACGGCCATCGCCATCTATTTCGTAGTCTGGTGGACCGTGCTGTTCGCCGTTCTGCCGCTGGGCATGAGCCAGGGGCCTCGCGAACGTCAGACCGACGGCGGCGACTGGGGGGCGCCGGTCAATCCGAACCTGAAGAAGAAGTTCATCACAACGACCTGGATTTCGGCCATCGTCTGGGTTGTGATCATGGTGATCATCTTCACGGGCATTCTGCCCCTTCCGGAGATACCGGGCCCGCGTTGATTGTCCCCAGGGACGGAACCGAGTCGACTTTGATTGCCTATCCCCCGGCGCCCCGGCTAAAGGCGTAAGGCTCAGTTTCAAACGGATTCCCGATGCGTCTTTCGCGCTACTTCCTGCCCACCCTCAAGGAGACGCCCTCCGAGGCCCAGATCGTCTCGCACCGGCTGATGCTGCGCGCCGGACTGATCCGGCAGGAGGCGGCTGGAATCTACGCCTGGCTGCCGCTGGGCCTGCGGGTGCTCAAGAAGATCGAGCAGATCGTGCGCGAGGAGCAGGAGCGGGCGGGCGCCGTCGAGATCCTGATGCCGACGATCCAGCTGGCCGACCTGTGGCGCGAGTCCGGCCGTTATGACGCCTATGGCCCCGAGATGCTGCGCATCGTCGACCGGCACAAGCGCGACATGCTGTACGGGCCCACGGCCGAGGAGGTGGTCACCGACATCTTCCGCGGGTTCGTGAAGAGCTATCGCGACCTGCCGCTGAACCTGTTCAACATCCAGTGGAAGTTCCGCGACGAGCAGCGGCCCCGGTTCGGCGTTATGCGCGGGCGCGAGTTCCTGATGAAGGATGCCTATTCCTTCGACGTGGACGAGGCGGCGGCGCGGCGCTCCTACAACCGCATGTTCGTGGCCTATCTGAACACCTTCGCGCGGCTGGGCCTGAAGGCCGTTCCCATGCGCGCCGACACGGGGCCCATCGGCGGCGACCTGAGCCACGAGTTCATCATCCTGGCCGACACGGGCGAAAGCCAGGTGTTCTGCGACCGCCGTCTGGTGGACATGCCGGCGCCCGGCCCGGACGTGGACTGGGACGACCTTCAGTCAATCGTTGATCAGCGAACTGCGCTTTATGCCGCCACCGACGAGATGCACGAGGCGGACCGTTTCGATGCCGAGGTGGGCGAGGGCGATCGCCTCACCGCGCGCGGCATCGAGGTGGGCCACATCTTCTATTTCGGGACCAAGTATTCCAAGCCCATGAAGGCCATCGTGGCCGGGCCGGACGGCAAGGACCTGCCCGTGCACATGGGCAGCTACGGCGTCGGCGTCTCGCGCCTGATCGGCGCCATCATCGAGGCCAGCCACGACGAGGCCGGCATCATCTGGCCCGAGGCCGTGGCCCCGTTCGACGTTGGCGTCATTAACCTGCGGCCCAATGACGAGGCGGTTTCGGCTGCCTGCGAGGACGCCTGGGCGAAGCTGAAGGCGGCCGGCAAGACGGTGCTGTACGATGACCGCGACGACCGGCCGGGGGGCAAATTCGCCACCGCCGATCTGATCGGTCTGCCGTGGCAGCTGATCATCGGGCCCAAGGGCCTGGCCGACGGGGTGGTGGAGCTGAAGCGCCGCGCCACGGGCGAACGCGAGACCCTGTCGCTGGATGCGGCTCTTCAGAAGCTGACCGCATGACCGACGCGACCGCCGGGAAGCCCGCCAAGCCCGCCGGGGCGTTCAGCGCCTGGGAGATCGGTCTGGCCCTTCGCTACCTGCGCGCCAAGCGCAAGGAGGGCGGGGTGGCGCTGATCGCCGTGATCAGCTTCATCGGCATCATGCTGGCCGTGGCGGTGCTGATCAGCGTCATGAGCATCATGTCCGGCTTCCGCACAGAGCTGTTGAACCGGATGCTGTCGTTCAACGGGCATATGTATGTGCATGGCCAGGTGCTGCAGGCGCCGGATCGCAATGAGGCCATCGACCGCATCCGCGCCGTGCCCGGGGTGGTCAGCGTCACGCCCCTGACCGAGTCCCCGGCCATGTTCACCGCCCACGGCCGCACGACCGGCGGGGTGGTGCGGGGCATCTCGGCCGACAATCTCGACTCCATGAGCTTCGTCTATCAGAGCCTGGACGAGGAGGCCCGCGCCCGCTTCGGTCAAGGCGCGTACGGCGGCGACAACATCCTGATCGGCCAAGCGCTGGCGGACCAGATGGGCCTGCGCATCGGCGACCTGATGACCCTGATTTCGCCGCAGGGCGGGGCCACCGCCTTCGGCGATCTGGGGACGTCCAAGACCTATGTGGTGGGGGGTATCTTCCAGTCTGGCGCGGCCGACTATGATCGCGCCTTCGTGTTCATGCCCCTGGAGCAGGCGCAGCTGTTCTTCGGCAAGGAAGGCCTGTGGGACGTTATCGAACTCAAGGTGGATCAGCCTGATCAGGTGGCCCGCTATGTCCAGCCGGTGGCCGAGGCGGCGGGGCAGGGTGCGATGGTCAGCGACTGGCGCAACACCATGGCGGCCTTCTGGAGCGCCCTGAAGATCGAGCGTGTGGCGATGGGCATCATCCTGGGCCTCGTGGTGGCGATTGCCGCCATGAACATCATTTCCGGCATCGTCATGCTGGTGAAGAACAAGGGCCGCGACATCGCCATCCTGCGCACCATCGGCGCCAGCCCCTCGTCGATCCTGCGCATCTTCTTCATGGCCGGAGCCACCATCGGCGTCGCGGGGACGCTGGCGGGCCTCGTCCTGGGGCTGCTGTTCTGCTGGAACATCGGGGCCATCCAGAGCTTCCTCGAGTGGATTCTGGGGGTCCAGCTGTTCCCGGCCGACGTCTATATGCTGGACGGGGTTCCGGCGCTGGTGGATCCGACGGACGTGTTCTGGGTCACGGTGTGGTCGCTGCTGATGTCCTGCGTGGCCAGCCTGCCGCCGTCGTGGAACGCCTCGCGCATCGATCCTGTTGAGGCCCTTCGCTATGAGTAGCCCCGTGCTGTCCCTGCGGGGCGTGACCCGCACCTATGACACCGCGCAAGGCGGGCTGCAGGTGTTGAAAGGCGTCGATCTGGACGTGTTTCCGGGCGAGGTGGTCGGCCTGATCGGGCCCTCGGGCTCGGGCAAGTCGTCGCTGCTGCACGCCGCCGGCCTGCTGGAGCGGCCCACCGATGGCCAGGTGATGATCGACGGTCAGGACGTGGGCGCCTTGCCGGAGCGGGCGCGCACCCGCATTCGCCTGGCCAAGGTGGGTTTCGTCTACCAGTTCCACCACCTGCTGCCCGAGTTCGACGCGGGCGACAACGTGGCCCTGCCCATGCGCATCAACGGGGTGTCGCACGCCGCCGCGCGGGTGCGGGCCTCAGAGCTGCTGACGGCCCTGGGTCTGGGCGAACGACTGACCCACCAGCCGGCCCAGCTGTCGGGCGGCGAGCAGCAGCGGGTCGCCGTGGCCCGGGCGCTGGCCAACCAGCCGCGCCTGCTGCTGGCCGACGAGCCCACCGGCAACCTGGACCCGGCCACCAGCCAGGCGGTGTTCGAATCCCTGCGCGAACTGGCCAAGACCACGGGCGTCGCCGCCCTGATCGCCACCCACAACATGGAGCTGGCCGGCCACATGGACCGGGTCTTCGCCCTGCGCGACGGGCATCTGGAAGAGCGCCCGGCGCAGAGCCAGGCCTACTGAAGCGCTACTTCTTGCCGGGGGGCGTGGTGAAGGGCGAGGCGCCGACGGTGATCGGGGGCTTGGTCTTCTCCGCCTTGGGTTTGCGGATTTCCTTGGTGCTGCGTTTCTGACCCTTGGCCATGGCGGGCTCTCCGTGCGCCGGGGACCGCCGGAAGGGCGGGGAAGGGCGTTGGCGGCATTATACATCAGGTCGGTGGGGCTGCCCGGGGAAAATCCGTGATTGACCGAAACAAAAACAGAACATAGAACATAGCCAGAACATCACTTCTGGGGATAAGGCATGACGCGTCTGGTTCGGGAATCGCTGTCTCTGGCATCGTGCGCCGGGGTCGTCTGGGTGGTCTGGCAGGTCGCTTTTCTGGTGACGTGACGCCGCCCCGGCCCATGAGTTTCGGAGCAAGGCGTGGCGCACGAGGCCGGTAACGGGTTCATTCATCTTCGGGTCAAGTCGGCCTATTCGCTGCTGGAAGGCGCGATCAAGGCTGGCAAGGTGGGCCAGCTGGCGGCCGGGCAGGGCATGCCCGCCGTGGGCGTTGCGGACCGAGCCAACCTGTTCGGGGCGCTGGAGTTCAGCCAGGCGGCGCGCGACGCCGGAGTTCAGCCGATCATCGCCTGCGCGCTGCCGGTGCTGGAGATCGGCGGGCGGATGAGCCAGCGCTGGGCCAAGACGCCCACAGTCGTCCTCATCGCCCAGAACGAGGCCGGCTGGCTGAACCTGTGCGCCCTTTCGTCGGCGGCGTATCTGGGCTCCATGGAGCTGGCCGAGCCGGGTGTGCCGTGGTCGCTGGTTGAGCAGCACGCCGAGGGTCTGATCCTTCTGTCCGGCGGGCCGGACGGACCGGTGGACTGCCTGTTCGCGGGGGGCAGGACAGCCGAGGCGCGCGCCGCGCTCGACGCCATGAAGGCGACCTTCGGCGACCGCTTCTATGTGGAGCTTCAGCGCCACGGCATGGACGCCGAAAAGGCCGCCGAGCCGGGGCTGGTGCGCTGGGCCTATGACAGCGACGTGCCGCTGGTGGCCACCAACGACGTCCATTACGCAGAGGCGCGGCAGGCGAAGTCCCACGACGCCCTGATGTGCATCGCCGACGGCGCCTTCGTTGGTCAGGACGACCGCCGCCGCGTCACCGGCCAGCACTGGTTCAAGCCCGCCGCCGACATGCGGGCCCTGTTCGCCGATCTGCCGGAGGCCTGCGACAACACCATCGAGATCGCGCGGCGCTGTGCGTTTCTGGTGTCGACCCGCGCACCGATCCTTCCCCGGTTCGACACCGGCGCGGGGCGCAACGAGGCTGATGAACTGGCCTACCAGGCGCGCGAGGGGCTGAAGGCGCGGCTGGACGGCCTGACGCTGGCGGCGCCGGAAGAGGAATACTGGACGCGGCTGGAGTGGGAAGTGTCCATCATCCAGCAGATGGGCTTCCCCGGCTACTTCCTGATCGTGTCGGACTTCATCAAATGGGCCAAGGCCCACGGCATCCCCGTGGGGCCGGGCCGGGGTTCGGGCGCCGGGTCGCTGGTGGCCTGGTCGCTGACCATCACCGACCTTGACCCTATCCGCTTCGGCCTGCTGTTCGAGCGGTTCCTGAACCCCGAGCGGGTGTCCATGCCCGACTTCGACATCGACTTCTGTCAGGAGCGGCGCGAAGAGGTCATCACCTACGTCCAGCAGCACTACGGCGCCGACCGGGTGGCCCAGATCATCACCTTCGGCACCCTGCAGGCGCGGGCCGTGCTGCGCGACGTGGGCCGGGTGCTGCAGATGCCGCTGGGGCAGGTGGATCGGCTGGCCAAGATGGTGCCGGCCAACCCCGCCAACCCGGTGACCCTGGCCCAGGCCATCGAGATCGAGCCGCGCCTGAAGGAGGCGCGCGCCGCCGAGGCGTCGGTGCGCCACCTGCTGGACACGGCGCTGGAGCTGGAAGGCTTGTACCGCAACGCCTCGACCCACGCGGCGGGCGTGGTCATCGCCGACCGGCCGCTGACCCAGCTGGTGCCGCTGTATCAGGATCCGCGGTCGGACATTCCCGCCACCCAGTTCAACATGAAGTGGGTCGAGCCTGCGGGTCTGGTGAAGTTCGACTTCCTCGGCCTGAAGACCCTGACCGTGCTGGACCGGGCGCGGGGATATCTGGAGCGGCGGGGCGCGGCGCAGGACTGGAGCCGCCTGCCGCTGGACGACGCCCGCACCTATGAGCTGATGGCCTCGGGTCAGACGGTGGGGGTGTTCCAGCTGGAATCCCAAGGCATGCGCGACACCCTGCGCAAGATGCGCTGCGGCTCCATCGAGGAGATCACCGCCCTGATCTCCCTGTATCGGCCGGGCCCGATGGAGATGATCGACACCTATATCGACCGCAAATTCGGGCGGGCCGAGGTGGATTATCTGCACCCCAGCCTGACCGAGGTGCTGACCGAGACCTACGGCGTCATCATCTACCAGGAGCAGGTGATGAAGATCGCCCAGATTCTGGCCGGATACAGCCTGGGCGAGGCCGACCTGCTGCGTCGGGCTATGGGCAAGAAGAAGAAGGAGGAGATGGACTTCCAGCGGGCGCGCTTCGCCAAGGGCGCGTCGGAAAAGGGAGTCCCGGAGGAGCAGTCAGGCGGCATCTTCGATCTGGTGGCCAAGTTCGCCGGCTATGGCTTCAACAAGTCGCACGCCGCCGCCTACGCCATGATCTCGTTCCAGACCGGCTGGCTGAAGGCCAACCATCCGGTGGAGTTCTTCGCCGCCTCCATGAGCCTGGATATCTCCAACACCGACAAGCTGGCGGTGTTCTATCAGGACGCGCGCCGCTTCGAGGTGCCGATCCGCTCGCCGGATATCAACGCCTCGTCGGCCGATTTCGACGTGGCCTTCGACGACGAGGGCAAGGGCGCGGTGCTCTATGCCCTGGGCGCCATCCGCAATGTGGGGCTGGAGGCCATGCGCCACGTGCAGGCCGTGCGGGACGAAGGCGGGCCGTTCGCCGACATCTTCGACTTCCTCGAGCGAGTCGATCCGCGCAGCGTCAACAAGCGGGCCTTGGAGAACCTTGCGCGGTCGGGCGCCTTCGACACCATCCACCCGAACCGGCGGCAGCTGTTTGATCAGGCCGACAAGCTGATGGCATATTGCCAGAGCGTCGCCGCCGAGCGCGCCTCGTCGCAGGTCAGCCTGTTCGGCGGGGATCAGGCGGGCGCCGCGCGGCCGCGTCTGGCGGCGGTGGAGCCGTGGGTGGGTCCGGAGAAGCTGGACGAGGAGTTGTCGGCCGTCGGCTTCTACCTGTCCGGCCACCCGCTGGAGGACATGGCCGAGGTGCTGAAGCGCCGCAAGCGCGTGACCTTCGTAGCCGAGGCCCTGGGTCTGGCCGAGGCGGGGCACGAGGCGTTCAACATGGCCGGAGTGGTGCGCCGCCGTCAGGAGCGCGCCAGCGCCCGGACGGGGGAAAAGTTCGCCTTCGTCACCTTCTCGGACCCCACCGGCGAGTTCGAATGCCTGTTCCCGCCCGAACAGCTGCGCAACTGCCGCGAGGTGCTGGAGCCCGGCGCCGCAGTGCTGGTGCGGGTGCGGGCCAAGGCGGCGGACGGGGAGGTGCGCTTCTTCGGCGATTCCGCCAGCCCGATCGACACGGCCATGGAACAGGCGGTCGTGGGCCTGCGCATCCATGTGTCGCCGCGCGCCTCCGAGCTGGAGGCCCTGCGCTCGCGGCTGGACCGCGCGGTCAGCGACCGGGGCGGGGAGGTGGTTCTGGTCGCCTCGCTGGAAGGCCGCACCGAGGTGGATATGAAGCTGCCCGGCCGTTACCGGCTGGACGCCTCGCTGCGCGGGGCGCTGAAGTCGGCGCCGGGCGTGGTGATGCTGGAGGATGCGTAAGGCCAATCCTCCCCCCATGGGGGAGGGGGACCGCGAAGCGGTGGAGGGGGTCGTTCCGCTTCACCAGTCCTGACGGCGGCACGCGCCAGCCGATCCGTTCATCAACCAACAAAAAAGGGGATGCGGAAGCACCCCCTCCACCATCCTTCGGATGGTCCCCCTCCCCCGATGGGGGAGGATTAGTGATACCGGCGCATGAGGCCGACCAGCTTGCCCTGGACCTCGACCTGGTCGGGGCCGAAGATACGGGTTTCGTAGGCGCGGTTGGCGGGCTCCAGGGCGATGGAGGCGCCCTTCTTTCTCAGGCGCTTGAGGGTGGCTTCCTCGCCTTCCACCAGAGCCACGACGATCTCGCCGGAGCTGGCCGTGTCGACGCGCTTGATGACCACCAGGTCGCCGTCGAGGATGCCGGCCTCGATCATGGAGTCGCCCTCGATCTCCAGCACATAGTGCTCCCCGGCGCCGAGCATGCTTTCGGGCACCATCAGGCGGTCGCGCTCGTGCTGGATGGCGGCGATGGGCGTGCCGGCGGCGATCTTGCCCAGCAAGGGCAGTTCGCGGGTGTCATTGGCGGGCTGGATGGCCGCGGGGCGGCCGGCGCCTTCGATCACCTGTGGCGTGAAGGCGGCGCGGCCGCGTGACGGGGCCGAGGCGGTGGCCTGTTCCGGCATCTTGAGCACTTCCAGCGCCCTCGCGCGGTGCGCGAGACGGCGGATGAAGCCACGCTCCTCCAGCGCCGTGATCAGCCGGTGAATGCCGGACTTGGACGCCAGATCCAGCGCCTCCTTCATCTCGTCGAACGAGGGCGAGACGCCCGTCTCCTTGATGCGTTCATGAATGAACATCAGGAGTTCGTGCTGCTTGCGCGTGAGCATCGGCGACTTTCCCCGCAGGCCGGCTCCGGGAATCACTCCGGGAACAAGCCGTGAACTGATGCCGATGTTCTGTAAGTGTTCTTCGTTAATGTCAACTTACCGACAGCAACGCTTTCGTCGCGGCCGTGACGTCGTCCTGACGCATCAGGCTCTCGCCCACGAGAATGGCGCGGGCCCGGGCGTTGGCCACGCGGGCCACGTCGGCAGACGTGAAGATGCCGCTTTCGGCCACCAGCAGGGCGTTGGACGGGCGCAGCAAGGCCAGCCGCTCGGTCGTTTCCAGATCGACCTCGAAGGTCCGCAGCGAGCGGTTGTTGATCCCCACCAGATCGGCCTTCAGCCCGCAGGCTCTCGCCATTTCGGCTTCGTCGTGGGTTTCGACCAGGACGTCCATGCCGAAGCGCGTCGCCTCGGCCATGAGTTCGGCGGCAAGGGTGTCGTCGATCATGGCCAGGATGACGAGGATACAATCGGCGCCGAGCGCCCGACTCTCGGCCACCTGCCACGGGTCGACCAGAAAGTCCTTGCGCAGACAGGGAAGGGGGGTGGCCTCGCGGGCGGCGCCCAGATAGGCGTCGTCTCCCTGAAAACTGGGGCCGTCGGTCAGCACCGACAGGCAGGCCGCGCCGCCGGCTTCGTACGCTTTCGCCAGCGCTGGCGGGTCGAAGTCCGGACGGATCAGGCCTTTTGACGGGCTGGCCTTCTTGATCTCGGCGATCAGGGCCGGACGGTCGGGCGCAGCCTTGTCCTCCAGCGCCTGACGAAAGCCGCGCGGGGGCGAGGCGGCCGCGGCCAGCGCCTCGATGCCGGCCTGGGAACGGGCGGCCTTGCGCGCCGCCACGTCCTCGCGCTTGTAGGCGGCGATGCGGTTCAGAACGTCGGTCACGCGGCGGCCTCTTCCTCGTTGGTGATGCGCACCAGAGCGTCGAGGGCGGCGCGGGCGCGTCCGTCGTAGATGGCGGCGGCGGCCAGGGCTGCGCCCTGCGCCAGGTCCTCGGCCCGGTCGCTGACGACAAGGGCTGCGGCGGCGTTCAGCAGCACGATGTCGCGGTAGGGACCGGCAGCGCCCTCCAGCAAGGAGGTCAGGGCGCGAGCGTTGTGGGGGCCGTCGCCGCCCATCAGGTCGCTCATGTCGGCTTCGGGCAGGCCGGCGTCGGCGGCGGTGACGGTGAAGCGGCGCACGGTCCCGTCCCGCCATTCGGCGATCTCGGTGGGCCCCGTGGTGGTCAGTTCGTCCAGACCCTGCCCATGCACGGTCCAGGCGCGCACCGCGCCCAGACGGCCCAGCACCTCGGCCAGCGGCTCCAGCAGGCGCGGATCATAGACGCCCATGACCTGCCGCCTTGCCGTCGCTGGGTTCGAAAGCGGGCCCAAGAGGTTGAAAACCGTGCGGAAGCCGATGTCGGCGCGCACCGGCGCCACGTGCTTCATGGCGCTGTGGTGGGCTGGGGCGAACAGGAAGGCGATGCCCGCTTCATCCAGAGCGCGGCGCTGCTGGGTAGGCGAAGCGGCGAGGTTGACGCCCAGCGCTGCCAGCACGTCGGATGAGCCGGATTTGGAGCTGACCGCCCGATTGCCGTGCTTGGCCACCTTCAGCCCCGCACCGGCCAGCACGAGGGCCGAGGCAGTGGAGATGTTGAAGGTGTGCAGGCCCGATCCGCCGGTGCCGCAGGTGTCGATCACCTCATAGGGCAGGTCCAGCTTCAGGGCGGCGGCGCGCATTTCCGTGGCGAAGGCGGCGATCTCCTCCACCGTCTCGCCGCGCAGGCGCAGGGCGGTGACGGCGGCGGCCATCTGGGCGGGGGTGGGCTCGCCGCGCAGGCAGGCGGCGAAGAATGCCCGGGCCTCTTCCGCCGTCAGGGCGCGGCCGTCAGCCAGTTTGGACAGGATGGGCTTGAAGGCGTCCGACATGGCTCAGGCGGCGGCCAGACGGCGCACGCCGGCGATGTCGAGGAAGTTGGCCAGCAGGTCGTGCCCGCGCTCGGTGGCGATGGATTCAGGGTGAAACTGGACCCCGTGGATCGGGCGGGTGCGGTGCGCCAGCCCCATGATCTCGCCGTCGGCGGTCCAGGCGGTGACCTCCAGCACGTCGGGCAGACTTTCGCGCTCAACCGCCAGGCTGTGATAGCGGGTGGCGGTGAAGGGATCGGGAAGGCCCCGGAACACGCTCGCGCCCTCATGGCGGATGGGCGAGGTCTTGCCGTGCATCAGCGTCTTGGCCCGGATCACCTTGCCGCCGAACGCCTGGCCCATGGCCTGATGGCCGAGACAGACGCCGAAGATGGGAAGGCTTTCAGGGGCGCGAGTCAGCACGTCCAGGCAGATGCCTGCCTGATCCGGCGCGCAGGGGCCGGGGGACAGCAGTACAGCGTCAGGGTTCAGCGCCAGCGCCTCGTCGGCGCTCATGTCGTCATTGCGGATGACGTGCGTGGGCGCGCCCAGTTCCGCCAGATAGTGGACCAGGTTGTAGGTGAAGCTGTCGTAGTTATCGACGACCAGGATCATGATCCGGCTGTTCTAGGCCGGGTGCGTCGCCTCGCCAAGGAGAATGCTCCTGTCCCGGAAAGGGAAAGCTAACGGGTGCGTCCTAGTCTCTGCGGGCAACAAGCGGAGAAGGGCCATGACCGAGGCCGACGCCATCGAACGTGCGCGTGACCTGCTGGGACCGCCTCCGGTCCGCGATCCGGCCATCGGCGCGCTGGGCGCGGCCCTGCTGGCGGCCGTGTCCGCCCTGATGATGGCCGGGGCGGTGATCGTGGGGCCAGGGTTTGAAGTGGATCCGTCCTCGCCGGGCGTGATGCGCGGCTTTGACTGAGTCTGGCCCGGCGCTTGCTGGAGCGGCATCCATGCGCACCATTCTGACACTCTCAGCCGTCGTCGTTCTGGCCGCCGCCTGCGCGCCGCGTCCGCACGCCTATCCGGTCGCCGAGGCACCCTATCTGCTGCACGTGCCGGCTCCGGGGACGGATTACCGCTATCGCAGCGGTCCGCAGGGCTTCGGCCGTACCGGACCGGTCTATGCGCCCGGACCGGCGTATGGCTCCTATGGCCCCGGTCCCGGCGATCACGGATCCGGACCGGCGTATGGCTCCTATGGCCCCGGTCCCGGCGATCACGGATCCGGGCAGGACTATCGAGGCCCTGCGCCCCAAGGCCCGCCGCCGGGTTACGATGACCGGTACGGCTACGAGTATGAGGCCTATGGCCAGGGAGCGCGCGTCCAGGGGTACCCGGACGGCTATTCATGGGGCGATCGGCGCCATTCGGTCCGCGGCGGCTCCAGCTACGAGAGCCGCGAGATGATGACCGAGGAGACCTACATCACTGGCGGCGTGATCGTAGAGCGCGAGGCGCCGCGCGCGCCGCACCGGTCCGCTCCGTATCCGGACACATCGGGATACCCGTCCTACCCCGGGCCCTACGCCGAATCGCCGCGGTTCGAGCCGCCGCCGTTCGAGGCGCCGCGCGCCGGACCGCCGCCTGTCCCGTCGCCGCAGCCCCGGCCGCCCTATCCCGACGCAGGCCCCGAGCCGTTCTACTGATCAGCCAAAGCGCCAGGCTTCCTCAGCTGCGGCCTTGAGGGCGCGGGACTTGTGCAGGGTCTCCTGGTACTCGGCCTTCGGGTCGCTGTCGGCGACCACGCCGGCGCCGGCCTGAACGTGCATCATGCCGTCCTTGAACAGAGCGGTGCGCAGGACGATGCAGGCGTCGATCTCTCCGCCTGACGAGATATAGCCCGCCGCCCCCGCATAGCCGACACCGCGCTTGACCGGCTCCAGCTCATCGATGATCTCCATGGCCCGCACCTTGGGCGCGCCGGACAGGGTGCCGGCGGGCAGGGCGGCCAGCAGGATGTCCACCGGATGCAGGTCCGGCCGGGCCTTGCCCGTGACGTTGGAGACCAGATGCATGACGTGGCTGTAGCGCTCCACGAAGAAGCTCTTCGTCACCTTGACCGAGGCAGGCTCGGCCACACGGCCCACGTCATTGCGGCCCAGATCCACAAGCATCAGATGCTCGGCCCGCTCCTTGGGATCGGCCAGCAGTTCGGCCTCCAGCGCCTGATCCTCTTCCGGCGTCTTGCCGCGCGGGCGTGTGCCGGCCAACGGGCGGATGGTCAGTTCGCCGTCGCGCAGGCGCACCAGGATCTCGGGGCTGGAACCCGCCAGCTGGAAGTCGCCAAAGTTCATGTGAAACAGGAAGGGCGACGGGTTGGTGCGGCGCAGGGAGCGGTAGAAGGCGAAGGACTCCCGGGCGAACGGCGCGCTTAACCGCTGGCTGGGCACCACCTGGAAGATGTCGCCCGCGGCGATGTAGTCCTTGGCCCGGCCGACGATGGCGGCGAAGCCGGCTTCGGTCTCGGAGGCCTCAAAGACCACAGGATCGGGCGCGCCGGGGGCGGGACGCGGGGTGGGCTGGTTAAGGCGCTCGACCACGGCGTCCAGTCGGGCCACGGCGGCGGTGTAGGCGGTCCCGGCGTCGCCGCCATCCTGCCAGGCGGGGGTGGCGAGGATGATCTCCTGGGCCACGCCGTCGAAGATGGCCACGATGGAGGGGCGGGTCAGGACGGCGTCGGGCAGGTCCAGCGGGTCGGGATTGGCCTCGCCGATGGGCTCGAACAGGCGCACCAGATCATAGCCGAAGACCCCGAACACGCCCGCGGCCATGGGCGGCAAGCCTTCGGGCAGAGGGATGCGCGCCTCGTCCACCAGACGCTTCATGGAGGCCACGGCGCCGTCCGGTTCGGCCGTGAAGCGGTCCGCCGCGATATCGTCGCCGCGGGCGACCTCGGCCTTGTCGCCGCGACAACGCCAGACCAGATCGGGCGCCAGGGCCAGGATGGAATAGCGGCCGCGCCAGGCGCCGCCCTCCACCGACTCGAACAGGAAGGCGTAAGGCTCGCCCCGGCCCAGCTTGAGGCAGGCCGAGACGGGGGTCTCCAGATCGTCGATCAGGCGGCGGACCACCACCTGCGCCCGGCCTTCGCCCCAGCCTTGTGCGAAGTCCTCGGGCGAGGGCGAAGCGGCGCCCTGACTCATTCTTCCCCGGCGGCGGGCTCGGCAGGCGCTGCGGGCGCCTGCGACGGATTGATGCCCAGGGCGTTCAAGGCGCGCTCAGGCCAGGTGCGGGCCTCGACAGTACGACCCGCGGCGGCGCGAGAGTCTTGCCCCAGCGCCTCGGCCAGCTGCATGGTCAGGCGGGGGCGGGCCTGCTCGGCGATCGGCGCGGCCAGGGTCGCGACCGGGGCGCGGACCCGGTCCACGCGGCCGATGACAAAGCTCTGCGCGTCCTGCTGACCGGAGAAGACCTGATCGACGCCCTGGCTGAACAGGCCCCTCAGCACGCCCTGGCCGACCTGCGTCTGCACCTCTTCGGTCTGTTGCAGACCGGTGCGCGTGGTCATCGGGGCGTTCACCGAAGCAGCCACATCGGCGATGGCTTCACCGCCGCGGATCCGACCCGCCAGCTGATCGGTGAGGGCGGCCAGCCGGCGGCTGGTTTCCCGCTGCATCCAGCCCTGGGTCAGCATGTCGCGCACATCATCGAGCTCGGGCATGGCAGCCGGGCGGACATCGTTGACGCGAACCACGAAATACTGGCCCTGGCCGGCGTCGATGACATCGCTCTCGCCGCCTTCCTCAAGGGTGAAGGCGTTGCGAAGAACCGGTTGTGGGGCGTTCAGCGGCTGGCCGTTGGGCAGCCTGCCGTCTTCGGTGAAGGGCGGCAGATCGATGATGCGGGCGCCGGCGGCTTCCACCGCCTCGGCCAGCGAGCCGCCGTCCTGACGGGACTGTTCGAAGCGCTCCACCGAGTTGTAGGTGGCGCCGCGCACGGCTTCCTCGCGCAGCTCGGCGACGATGGCCTCGCGGCTGTTTTCCAGGGTGGCCGCCTGGCCGGGCGTCACCGACCGGACCTGGATGACGGTCTGCCCCAGGCCGCTGGCGACGGGGTCGGAAACCTGCCCGGCCTGCAGGCCGAAGGCGGCGGCGGCGACGGCCGCGTCGGTGACGGCCGAGCGGGGGCGGTTGTCGTACTCCACCGGCTGGATGTCGTTGGCCCCGGCCACCTGGGCCACGCTCTGTCCGGCGCGCAGGGCGGCAGCGACCGAAGCCGCAGTTTCGGCGTCGCGGGCGGTCAGGGTGGTGAAGGTGCGGGTCTCAGCCTGCGACAGGGACTCACGACGGAACTCGAAGCGCTCCTGGATCTGCGCATCGGTTACGGCGGGCGGGGCGGCGTCCGGGGCGGGGCCGAAGACGACCAGCGAGATGCTGCGGAACTCCGGCTGGCGCAGCCGGTCAGCGTTTTCGGTCAGGAAGGCCTGAAGCTGTTCTTCGGTAGGAGCGGGCGTCTCGCCGGCCATGGCGGAAGTGACCACGAACCAGCTGCCATCCCGGGTGTGCAGAGCCTGGGCCGCCAGTGCCGCGCCGTAGATGCGCGGCAGACGCATGCCGGCGTAGAGGGCTGCGCCGTAGTGGTTGGCGGCCAGCTGGTCGCGGATCTCCTGCTCGAACTGGGCCTCGGTCAGGTTCTGTTCGGCCAGGGCCTGGGCGTACTGGGTCCGATCGAACGCGCCGGTAATCTGGTTGAAGAACACGGGGAACTCGCGGATCTGTTCGGCAATCAGCTCGGCGCCGGGGCGCAGGCCCGCGCGCCAGGTCCAGGCGAAGAAGCCTTCGGTTTCGGCGAGGCCGTCCAGAATCTGGATGTGGCCGCCTTGGGCGACCAGATCCTCCATGGTCAGGGACTGGCCCGACTGCTCGCGATAGTTCTGCAACTGTTGATCAACGATGCGGCGGTAGTCCGCCTGGCTCACCTCGCGCGATCCGGCCTTGATCACAGGACCCGTCCGGGCGCCCCCGCCCAGGAAGTCGGTCGTGCCGACGATCACGAAGCTGAGGGCGATCAGGCCCACGATGATGGGAGCGACCCACGACTTCGAGAGCTTGCGGAACGAGGAGATCATGCGGCGGGCCCTGGATCGCGAAGCGCAGGAGTGCGCAGACTGGCCGTATAGGGGAGGGGGCGGCGGTCCCGCAAGCGGGCAGCCCCTTGGCTTGGCCTTATGGCCCGCCTAAACAGCCCTCATGACCGAAATGCGACGGCTGATCGCCGGAAACTGGAAGATGAACGGGACCGGCGCGTCCCTGGATGAGGCCAAGGCGCTGGCCGAGGCTCTGACGAGCGAACCCGCCGCCGTGCGCGTGGCCCTGTGCCCGCCCGCGACCCTGATCGAGCGGCTGGCGCGGACTGTGGAGGGCTCGGTCGTCGAGGTGGGCGGGCAGAACTGCCATGGCGAGGCATCGGGCGCCTTCACCGGGGACGTCTCGGCCGGGATGCTGGCGGATGCCGGGGCGGGACTGGCGATTCTGGGCCATTCGGAGCGGCGCGCCCAGCACGGCGAGACCGACGCAGACGTGGCGGCCAAGGTGGAGGCGGCGCTGGCGGCCGGGCTGGAGCCGATCATCTGCGTCGGCGAGACCCTGGAACAGCGCGAGGCCGGACAGGCCGTGGCGGTGGTTCAGGCGCAGGTTGCCGGATCGCTTCCCAAGTCATTGATTAATAAAACTTTTGCTGTCGCCTATGAGCCGGTCTGGGCCATCGGGACCGGCCTGACCCCCACGCTTGAGCAGATCGAGGCGGTCCACCGGGCCGTGCGGACGGCGATGGTCGCGCAACTGGGCGAAACAGCCCGCGCGGCGCCGATCCTGTACGGAGGCTCGGTGAAGCCGTCGAACGCCGCCGAAATCCTGCGCACCCCCGAGGTGGGCGGGGCGCTGGTGGGCGGGGCCTCCCTGAAGGCCCCGGATTTCCTGGGAATCATCCGGGCGGCCTGATCGGATCGGCCGAGGATTTCAGACATCCGGGCCGAAAAAACAGTGTCCGAATTGTCCGAATTGTCCGAAATGGGCTCCGAGGTTTCCTGATATCGGCCTCATTATAGGGCCGCCGGAAGGGCGTGGGCGCAAATAGACCTTAGCCCGCCTTTTCCGCCGCCTTGGCCGCGTTCCACAGGGCGTCCATTTCCGCCAGATTCGACTGGTCCGGCGTGCGGCCGTCCTTCGCCAGTTCGGCCTCGATGAAGGCGAAGCGGCGGATGAATTTGGCGTTGGCGCCGCGCAGGGCGTCCTCGGGCTCCACCTCCAGCTTGCGCGCCAGATTGGCCACCACGAACAGCAGGTCGCCCATCTCCTCGCGGGCCTTGTCGAGATCGCCCGCTGCGATCTCGGCGCGCAGCTCGGCCACTTCCTCGTGCAGCTTGTCGAAAACCTCGTCGGTGGAGGGCCAGTCGAAGCCGACGCGGCCCGCGCGCTTCGTCAGTTTGGCGGCGCGGGCGAGGGCGGGCAGGCCCACCGGCACGTCGTCCAGCACCCCGTGCTGGGCCTTGGCCACCCGTTCCCCGGCCTTGATGTCTTCCCAGCGCGCCTTCTGGGAAACGGCATCCGTTCTGGCCGCCTCGTCGCCGAAGACGTGGGGATGGCGACGCTCCAGCTTGTCGGCCATGGCGACGGCCACATCGTCGAAGGCGAACAGACCCTGTTCCTCGGCCATGCGGGCGTGGAACACCACCTGGAACAGCAGGTCGCCCAGCTCGCCCTTCAACTCGTCCAGGTCGCCGCGCTCGATGGCGTCGGCCACCTCATAGGCTTCCTCGATGGTGTAGGGGGCGATGGTGGCGAAGGTCTGGGCCACATCCCACGGACAGCCGCCGTCGGGATCGCGCAGGCGCTCCATGATCTGGATCAGGCGGTCGATGGGGCGGGGTGCGGTCATGGCGGGGGCTTATCGGGCTGCGCTGGCCGCATCCAGAGCGGCGCGGATTTCGGCGTGGCGGGCCTGGGTGAGGGGATAGCGGTAGAGCGCCCAGGCGCCGAGGATCAGGCACAGGGCCGGCAGACCCGCGAACATGACCTGAAGCCACATCAGGGCCGCGGGACTGTTGTTCTCAACCAGCGCAGGGTTGAAGCCGGCGAACTGCAGGCCGGTGAAGGTCAGCACCGACACCGCATAGCCGAGCTTGGAGGTGGCTGTAAGGATCGAGAACAGCAGGCCGGTGCGGTCCGCGCCCTGCTCCAGTTGCACCTGATCAGCCACGTCGGCCATCATGGCCCGCAGCAGGAGGTCGCCGGAGGCGAAGGCGAGGCCCACCAGCGCCACCATGATCGCCGCCATGATCAGGGGCGCGACGCCGAGCGCCGTGGCCAGAACCGGCGCACCAAAGCTGGCCAGCAGCAGGGTCACGGCGAAATAGACGCAGGCCAGGATCAGGGCGGCGTGCTTGCCCAGCCGCACCGCCAGCGCGCTCCAGACCGGGGCGCCGATCAGGCCGGCCACGAAATAGACCAGCAGCAGGATCGAGGTCTGGGCCCGCTCGAACCCTTGCACCGCTTCGAAAAAGTAGAAGAACAGCGCCCCCACGACGCCGCGCGCAATGCCCAGCATCAGGTCGGCGCCCAGCAGGCGTTGCATCACGGGCAGCTTGAACAGGCTGAGATAGGCGAAGCGCGAGGCCTTGTCGGCGGGCGGGCCGGGGGGCGGCTCGGGGGTGAAGGCGAAGGTGATGGCCAGGGTTACGGGCAGGGCGATGACGATGAACCACCCCTGCCAGCGCACGGCGGCGGCGTAGTCGCCCCAGCCCATGGACTGGACCAGCACCGGGATCAGCAGCACGGTCAGAACGCCGACGATGTTGGCGGTCTGCCACCAGCCGTAGATGCGCGAGCGCTGGTCGTAGTCGGACGACAGGGCCGAGGCCCAGCTGATCTGCGACAGGATGCTGACCGAAAAGCCCAGCGACATGACGATCAGCCACAGGGCCAAATGGCCGGCGCCGGCGCCCGGCCGCACCATGAACAGCATGGCCACCGCCAGCATCAGCACCGGCGCGGCCAGCCCCATCCACAGGCGGTAGCGCCCGAAGCGACTGTGGGTGCGGTCGATGACCATGCCCAGCGCCGGGTCGACAAAGATGTCGGCCATGCGGATGACGAGGAAGATGATGCCCACCAGACCCAGATCGACGCCCACATGGCTGGCGTAGAACTCCGGCAGGGTCACATAGACCGGCAGGCCCAGCGCCGCGTAGGGCAGGCAGGCGGCCGAGAAGGCGGCGAGCACGCCGTTGCTGCGGCGCGGCGCGGGCGTGGGCGTGGGCGATGAGGCAGCAGACGAGGCGGCGGGCTGGGTCATGGACGAGCCTGAGACGGCCGCTGAGTCGCGGTCTCCGGCATCTGAGCGCTGCGGATGATCCTCGGCAAGCGGCTTGCGGGCGCGCGCGGGCTGATCGAATGTGCGGTCATGATTTCCTTGCGCCTGATCGTGACCCTGCTGATCGCCTTCGGGCTGGCGACGACCGCCCGCGCGCAGTCGCCGGACGATCCCTGCTGGGTCGAGCTGGACGCGTTCAGCGACGCGGCCGTGGCCAACGGTCAGTCGGTGCTGGGCCTGGAATGGGCGCCGTTCGCGGCCGTTGAGACAGGGTGGGAGACCTATGCGCCGCTGCTCCAGCAGGAGCTGGCGACCCCGTGTTCGCCCGGTTCGCCCGGCTTCGCCTCGGCCCTGGCGGCGTTCCAGACCCGCTACGCCCTGGCGCCCACCGGGGTGTTCGACGCGGCCACGTTTCAGGTGTTTCGCGGCGTGTGGCAGGAGCGGCGGCCGTTCGTCATGGCGCGGGTCGCCGGCGAATGCCCCGAGCCGCCGCCCATCAACACCTGGGCCTATCTGCTGCCCGAGGAAGAGCACGCCGACCGCATCACCCGCATGCTGCGCCGGGACGTGCTGGAGGCCTACCGCCGCATGGCCGCCGCCGCCCGGGCCGAGGTTCCGGAGATCGCGGCTGATCCCGAGCTGCTGCAGATCTTCTCGGGCCTGCGCGACCCCGCCGCCGACGCGGCGCGCTGCGCCGCCGAGCGCAACTGCGACGGGCTGCGCCGCGCGGTCTGTTCGCCGCACCGGACGGGCACAGCGATCGACCTGTATGTGGGCCACGCCCATGGCTACGGCGTGGATTCCACCGACGCCTACAATCGGCTGCACCAGACCCGGGGGGCCACCTATCGCTGGCTGGTGGCCAACGCCCGCCGGTTCGGCTTCGTGCCCTATGTGTATGAGCCGTGGCACTGGGAATGGGTCGGGCCATGATCCGTCCTTCTCCCATTGGGAGAAGGGGGAACCCGCGCATCGGCGTGCGTAGCGCGACGATCCTCGCGCGGGGGATGAGGGCCGTCCGGCCAGTCAGTAGAGAGCCGACCCTCACCCTGCGCGCGAGGCACGGATGCTGGCGCACCCGTGCGCGCAGCCCTCTCCCAATGGGAGAGGGACGATGGTGACCCGGCCTCTCACTGCGGGCGAAAGGGATTTGGCCGTTGAAGTATTCGGCGACGCCCTGGCGCTCGACCCGGTCCGCATCCTGGCCTCGCCGTTTCCGCGCGCCTTCGTGGCGGGCGGATGGTTCGGGCGCGACTGGATCGTCTGGCCGCGCCGGGTGCTGCCCCACGACATGGCGGCCGCACCGGTGACGATCCAGGCCACCTTCATTCATGAACTGGTGCACGTGTGGCAGGCGCAACAGTGCGTGAACCTGCTGCTGGCGAAGCTGAAGGCGGGCGACGACCGGGCCGCCTACACCTATCCGCTGGAAGCCTGCACGTGGGGCGGGCTGAACATCGAGCAGCAGGCCTCGGCGGTGGAGCACGCCTTTCGCCTCAGCCGGGGCGGGGTGGTTCCGGGGGACGCGGCGTTCTATCGGGCGGTCGCGCCGTTTCCCTGCGGCCTGACCGGCGCCTGACCATCTTTTCTGACGGAGCAGCTTGAAACCCGCGGGACGGGCGCCCAGATCAGCAACTGGACCGGTTGCAGTACCGGGCCGCGGTCATTCAGTCACGGAGCTTCCCATGCCCAAGATTCTCGTCCTCTACCACTCCACCTACGGCCACATCGAGAAGATGGCCGAGGCCGTCGCCGAAGGGGCGCGCCAGGTCGAGGGCGCCCAGGTCGACATCAAGCGGGTTCCGGAACTGGTGCCCGAAGAGCTGGCGAAGAAGTCCGGCTACAAGCTGGACCAGGCCGCACCCATCGCCACCATCGACGAGCTGAGCGGCTATGACGCCATCATCATCGGCGCCGGCACCCGCTTCGGCACGGCCGCGTCGCAGCTGCGCAATTTCCTCGACCAGACCGGCGGCCTGTGGGCCAGCGGCGCGTTCGCGGGCAAGGTCGGCTCGGCCTTCACCTCGACCGCCTCGCAGCACGGCGGCCAGGAAACCACCCTGATCGGCATGATCCAGACGCTGCTGCACCATGGCATGGTGGTGGCGGGTCTGCCCTACGCCTGGCAGGGCCAGCTGCGTATCGACGAAGTGACCGGCGGGAGCCCCTATGGGGCCACCACCATCACCGGCGGCGACGGCTCGCGCATGCCCAGCGACAACGAGCTGGAAGGCGCCCGCTGGCAGGGCCGCTATGTGGCCGAGACGGCGAAGAAGCTGCACGGCTGACGATCATGACCCAGCCCGCCGTCTTCTTTGGACATGGTTCTCCCATGAACGCCCTCGGCGGTCCCTTCGCGGACGCCTGGGGCGACGTGGGCCGCGCTGTCGGCAAGCCGCGCGGCGTCGTGATGGTGTCCGCTCACTGGGAGACGCGCGGGCTGGCGGTCACGGCGCAGGAGCGACCGAAAACCATTCATGATTTCGGCGCCTTCCCGCGCGCGCTGCATGAGATGCAGTATCCCGCCCCGGGGTCGCCCGCACTGGCGGCGCGGGTGTCGGCCCTGACCGGAGCGGCGCAGACGCACGAGTGGGGACTGGATCACGGGACCTGGTCCGTGCTGGCCCACGTCTGGCCCGACGCGGACGTGCCGATCGTGCAACTGTCCCTGAACCGGGATCTGGACGCGCGCGGTCATCTGGAGCTGGCCAGGCGCCTCAATCCCCTGCGGGACGAGGGCGTCATCATCGCGGGCTCGGGCGACTTTGTGCACAATCTGAGGACCTGGAAGCGCGACGGCGGGGAACCCTACGACTGGGCTGTCAACTTCAACGAAGCGGTCAAGGCGGCTCTGGTCGCGGGCGACCACGACCGTCTGGTCGACTGGGTGAACCTGGCGGAAGACGCACAGTTGAGCGTGCCCACGGACGAGCATTTCCTGCCGCTGCTCTATGTGGCGGCCCAGGCGCGGCCCGACGATCCGGTCGCCTTCTTCAACGACCGGATCGAGGGCGGCTCGATCTCGATGACGGGTGTCCGGATCGGCCAGAGCCTGATTTCGGTCTAGGCGCGCCTGCTCATGACCGCATCGACGCTCCAGGGACCGGCGCCCGCCGCCGCGAGATACAGGAACACGAAGCAATACAGCGCGATGGTCTCGCCGCCGTTCAGGATCGGGAAGACATTGCCCGTTCCGTGCACCACCCAGTAGCCCACGGCGCAGAAGCCGGCGGCGAGGAAGGCGACGGGGCGGGTGAACAGGCCCAGCACCAGCAGAACGCCGAAGATCAGCTCCAGCGGACCGGACAGGCCCGCGAGACTGAAGCCCGGCGGGGGCACGCCTTCGACAACGGGGAACCCGAGCACCTTGGCCGTGCCGTGCTGCAGCAGCAGCAGGCCCGACATGATGCGAAGAACGCTGAGCAACTGCGGTCGAAACGCGGAAAATCTGTCGAACATGAAACCCTCCCAAGCTTGATCGATAGGGGGAGCCTGGGCCCAAGCCGGTTTCAGATCAACTGGAAGGTTCAGGCCGCCTTCGGCTGAGCCTCCGCCATCTTCTGGATGGCCACATAGTCGGTCTTGCCGGTGCCCAGCACCGGAAGCTCGACGACCTTGACGATGCGCTTGGGCACCGCCAGCTCGGGCGCGCCGTTACTGCGCGCCCATTCGGCCAGGGGCGCCACCTCGGCGTCCTCGCGGTCAGTGACCAGAACCAGACGCTCGCCCTTGCGGCTGTCGGGGATCGAGACAACCGCGTGGCGACCCTCGGGCCAGACGGCGTCGGCGATGCCCTCGACGGCGGTCAGGCTGACCATCTCGCCGCCGATCTTGGCGAAGCGCTTGACCCGGCCGAGGATGGTGACAAAGCCCTCGGCGTCGAGATCCACGATGTCACCGGTGTCGTGCCAGCCGTCGGGCAGCGCCTCCAGGCCCTCCGGATCGTTGGGCGACAGATAGCCGGCCATAACATTGGGTCCGCGCAGGAACAGCCGGCCGCCCTGATCGATGCCCTCGACGGGCTCGAGCCGCCATTCCATCCCGGGCAGGATCTGGCCCACGGTGCCGAAACGGTTGGTCCCGGGCCGGTTCACAGCGACGACGGGTGCAGCCTCGGTGGCGCCGTAGCCCTCCAGCAACTCCAGCCCGCCGAAGCGCTGGTTGAACATCTCCCGGGTCTCGTCGCGCACCCGCTCGGCGCCGGCGACCACGAACTGGACCGTCGAGAAGTCGTCCGGTCCGGCCACCCGCGCATACTGGTTCAGGAAGGTGTCGGTGGTCATCAGCACCGAGGCGTTCACCTGGGGCAGCAGGTCGGTGATCTGCTTGGCGTGAAGCGGGGAGGGGTACTGGAAGGACTTCAGGCCCTGCAACATGGGCAGGATCACCCCGCCGGTCAGGCCGAAGCAGTGGAAGGTGGGCAGGGGGTTGAAGAACACCCAATCCGGGTCGAGCTGGATGTGCGAGGCGATCTGCAGGGCGTTGGCCACCAGATTGGCCTGGGTCAGCACCACGCCCTTGGGCGCGCCGAAGCTGCCCGAGGTGAACAGGATCACGCCCGGATCGTCGGGGCTGGTCTCGGCGCGGAAGCGGCGGGGGAAGAGGCCGGCCATCAGGCCGAACAGTTTGTCCTGAAGTCCCACGGTCTGGCGGATGTCGTCCAGCCAGACGATCTCGGCCACCGGTTCCAGCGCCGTGACCAGGCTGTCCAGCTTGGCCTGTTCGATGAAGCGACGGGCGGTCAGGATCTTCTTGACGCCGGCGGTGGCGCAGGCGGCCTTCAGATTGCTCACCCCGGAGGTGAAGTTCAGCATCACCGGGGTCCGGCCAAAGGCGTGCAGACCGAAGAAGGTCACCACCATGCCCATGCTGGACGGCAGCATGATCGCCACCCGCTCGCCGGGCCCGGTGATGGCCGCGATCTTGCGGCCCAGCACGAAGGCCGCCCGGATCAGGCCGGTGTAGGTCAGGGGCTTCCTGTCCTGATCCTCGATGATCTCCTTGTCGCCGAACTGCTCGCGCGCCCCGATCAGGGCGTCGAACATGGACTGGCGAACAGCCTTCTCATCAAACAGTACCGGCAAGCGTGCGTCTCCCTGGAGGCCTGTGGCGGCCCTCTGTCTTTTCGCAGCGTAAACTAGAGGCGGGTCACACCGTTGAAAAGGTCTGTAACATCCGGGGACGTGAAAGGCTTCGTGACCGGGGCGGGCCTTGCCTTTAAGGGCCGAAAGCCCGACATAGCGCCTTCGTTGCAAGGAGTTCCGTCACGCCGATGGTGACGCTGATCGACACCCTGGCCCGGAAGCCGTCCGAGCTTCGCCACCCGGAAAAGCAGAACCGGCCGGAAAGCCCTGTGCTGCGCAAGCCCGACTGGCTGCGCGTCAAGGCGCCCGGCTCGGGCCAGTACAATGCGACCAGGGCCATCGTGAAGGACAAGGGCCTCGTCACCGTGTGTGAGGAGGCGGCCTGCCCGAACATCGGCGAGTGCTGGAGCCAGAAGCACGCCACCCTCATGATCATGGGCGACACCTGCACGCGGGCCTGCGCCTTCTGCAACGTCAAGACGGGCCTGCCGCAGCCGCTGGATCCGGAAGAGCCGGGCAAGGTCGGTCTGGCCGTGGCCCAACTGGGCCTGAACCATGTGGTCATCACGTCGGTGGACCGCGATGACGTGGCCGACGGCGGCGCGGCCCATTTCGCCGAGGTGGTGCGCCAGATCCGCCTGCAGGCGCCGAACACCACCATCGAGATCCTGACGCCCGATTTCCTGCGCAAGGACGGGGCGGCCGAGGTGATGATCGATGCCACGCCCGACGTCTTCAACCACAACCTCGAGACCGTGCCGCGGCTGTATCTGAAGATCCGGCCCGGAGCCCGCTACTTCCACTCCCTGCGCCTGCTGCAGATGGTCAAGGAGCGCGACCCCAACCAGTTCACCAAGTCCGGCATCATGGTCGGCCTGGGCGAGACCCGCGAAGAGGTCATGCAGGTGATGGACGACATGCGCTCGGCCGGCGTCGACTTCATCACCATCGGCCAGTATCTGCAGCCGACCCGCAAGCACGCCCCCATCGATCGCTTCGTCACGCCGGACGAGTTCAAGGCCTATGAGGCCATTGCCCGGGCCAAGGGCTTCCTGATGGTGTCGTCCTCGCCCCTGACCCGCAGCTCGCACCACGCCGGCGACGACTTCGCCCGGCTGAGGGCCGCGCGCATGGCCCAACTGGGCCGCTGAGGCGCCGTTCCGCTTGGCTGTTCACCGCGTCACCCGCATCCTGCCCTACACGCCCGACCAGTTGCTGGATCTGGTCGCCGACGTGCGCGCCTATCCCGCGTTCGTGCCGTGGGTCACCGCCATGCGCGTGTGGAACGAGCGGGAGGAGGGGCCCGGCGTGACCCTGCTGGACGCCGAGGCGGGGGTGGGCTTCGCCGTGCTGCGCGAGAAATTCTCCACCTGGGTCCGGCGCGACGCCAACCGCAATGTGGTCGAGGTGGGCCTGATCCGCGGGCCTTTCAAACACCTTAAGAACCGGTGGGAGTTCCATCCGCACCCCGACGGCGCGCGGCTGGAGTTCATGATCGACTTCGCCTTCAAGTCGCGCATGCTGGACATGATGCTGAGCGCCAATTTCGACCGGGCGGTGAACGCCCTGATCCGCTGCTTCGAGGCGCGAGCGCGGACCCTGTACGGCGGCTGATCCCGTCAGGCGTCCAGCTCTGGGCGCGGCGCGTATTTGGGCTTATCCTCACGCTTGAGGATGGAGGGTCCAACATGTCGCGCATCTCACTGACGGGTATCGCCCTGATCGCTGTTCTGGCCGCCTGTGACCGGGCCGAACCCGCCGCCGGCGCCGAAACCGCCCAGACGGAAGAGCAGAACCTGGCCCCGACCGAGGCCGTCAACGCCGCTGTCGCCGAGCATCAGGCCCTGTTCGCCGCCGCGTCGCCGGTGGAACAGGCCCCCGAGGGCACGGCGTACCGCTTCGCCTTCGACGGCCTGTCGACGCCCAGCCTGCCCATGACGGCGTTCCAGGGTGACGTGGTGCTGGTGGTCAACACCGCCTCAAAATGCGGCTTCACGCCCCAGTACGAGGGGCTTCAGACCCTTTACGAGGAATATGGGTCGCAAGGCTTTGTCGTGGTCGGGGTGCCGTCGGGCGACTTCCTGAATCAGGAGCTGGAGGACGCCGAGGAGATCCGCGAGTTCTGCACCCTGAACTTCGGTGTCACCTTCCCCATGGCGGGCCGCACCCGCGTGACCGGCGATGACGCCCACCCGTTCTATCAGTGGGCGCGGGCCGAGATGGGCCGGTCGGCCGTGCCCGCGTGGAATTTCCACAAGCTGCTGATCGACCGTCAGGGCCGTCTGATCGCGACCTTCCCGTCGACCACCACACCCACAGCCGACGAGATTCGTCAGGCGGTGGAGGGGGCCCTGTCGGCCTGAGGCGGAGCTAGCCGGTGTAGAAGGCCTGCTCGCCCATGAGGTTGTAGACCCACGGTCCCTTCAGGAAGTAGGCGGGCGCGCTGTCCTCCATGCGGAACCACCAGCCGTTGGCCTCCCAGTACAGGCAGGTTTTGGCCTGTGTGTCCCAGACGTACTCATCCGACTGGTAGAAGGCCGGGTCGCCGGCCGGGGTGTAGAACCACTTCACGGCCATGACGTCTCCTCGTTTCCAGTCCCGGCGAAGTGTTGCTGGCTTCGCCGATCACGACTGTGCTTCGAGCAAGGTGGCGGCGGTGTCAACGGAGAGCCCGCCTTGGGTGCGCTTGATGAGGCAGAGTCAGCGCCCGGGCGCGCGACGCTCGAAGGTCGCCATCTGCGTCGGCGCACCCAGCCCGGACGCGCACGGCCCGACGTCATCGAAACGGACCGTACAGTCGTTGCGGCCGGCCACTCCGGTCGCCCAGTGCCGGAAGCGTTCACGGCCCCACTCGAACCGGTGATCCCAATGCCGCCGACGTCCCGGCTTCAGACCCAGCACGGGATTGTAGTCGGCGTTGGGCGTTGTGATGATCACCGTGCGCGGCTGTCGGAGCACGAAAAAGGCGCGCTCCACCTGCGACAGGGCGTCGGGCTCGATATGCTCCAGCGTCTCGAGCATGACGAAGGTGTCGTGCCCCGTGAGGTCCAGAGCGGAGTCCAGGAAAGACCCGTGAACAAAACGCAGCTCGGTCCGGGTGTCGATGGGTGCAACCCTCGTCTTCAGGGTGTCCAGATCGCCGAGGCGCAACTCAACCCCCGTAAGGGCCTCGAACCGGTCCTCCTGAATCAGCCGCTCGAACAGCGGCCCGGGCCCGCAGCCCAGATCGGCGACCCGCCGTGCGCTACATCGAATCAGGGCGTCGACGACAGCCTGGATGCGGCCCTCATGCAGGCTGGACGGGGCGACGCGGCCCTGCGGCTTTTCGGGGTCAGCGAACAGGATTGCGGCCTCCCTTGGACAGACGGACGAATGGTGGGCCCTGATCCTCGCCGGGACAATAGCCGGGCAGGGCAGGAGCGGGCAGGGCGGCGTCAGTGGAAATCCCTTGAGCCGGGCAGCATGCGCAGGTCGCGAGGGTGCTGGGGATGGACGAACTCGTCCGCGCCGGAGAGCTGCAGCACCGGCTCATGGTCCGGCGACAGACGGTTGAGGTCGGCGGAGCGGTCGTAGAGGCGATCGGCCATCAGGTGGACCACGCCCTCGACGCTCTTTTCCACCACGCCCTCCACGCCCAGCAGGCGCGCGCCCATGACCACGCGGCGATAGGTCTCGAAGGTGCGCACCCACAGGACCAGATTGGTGACGCCGGTCTCGTCCTCCAGGGTGATGAAGATGGCCTTGCCGTTGCCGGGCCTCTGACGCACCAGCACGATGCCGGCGGTGCGCACCCGCGAGCCGGACCGCTTCGCCTCCACCTGGGCGCAGGTGAGGAACCCTTCCTCCGCGAACACCGGGCGCAGGACGGCCATGGGGTGGGCCTTCAGGGACAGACGCGTGGTCTGGTAGTCGGCGGCCACGTGTTCGCTGAGGGCCATCACGGGCAGGGCGGCGCCCGGCTCCTCGCCCAGCTCCCTTGCGCCGGCGGCGGCGAACAGAGGCAGGGCGTCGTCGTCGGGCAGGCGGCGCACCGCCCACAGGGCCTCGCGCCGGTCCAGACCCATGGAGCGGAAGGCGTCGGCGTCGGCCAGCTTGCGCAGCGCCGCCACGGGCAGCCGGGCGCGGCGCATCAGGCCCTCGACGCCGTCGAACGGGCGGGTGCGTGCGGTGGCCAGGGCTTGGGCCCACTCCTTCCGGAAGCCGTCGATCTGGCGCAGGCCCAGACGCAGGCACAGGGCCTCGGCCGGGCCCTCCAGGGTATTGTCCCACAGCGAATGGTTCACATCGATCACCCGCACCTCGACCCCGTGCTCGCGGGCGTCGCGCACGATCTGGGCCGGGGCGTAGAAGCCCATGGGCTGGCTGTTCAGCAGGGCGGCGGCAAAGGCGGCGGGGTGCCGGCACTTGATGTAGCTGGACACATAGACCAGCCGGGCGAAGCTGGCGGCGTGGCTTTCCGGAAAGCCGTATGAGCCGAAACCCTTGATCTGTTCGAAGCAGCGCCGGGCGAAGTCGGGATCATAGCCGCGCGCGATCATCCGCCCGACCATGCGGTCCTCATAGGTGTGCAGGGTCCCGTCGCCCCGGAAGGTGCCCATGGCCTTTCGCAGGCCGTTGGCCTCGCGGTCGCTGAACTCGGCGGCGACCATGGCCACCTTCATGGCCTGTTCCTGAAACAGGGGCACGCCCAGGGTCCGGTGCAAAATGGTCTTCAGCTCGTCCGGGTCATGGGGCGGCGCCGGGCTGGCGTAGACCACGTCTTCCTGACCCTTGCGGCGGCGCAGATAGGGATGGACCAT